>CAWKIR010000007.1:0-83622 GCA_963849815.1 uncultured Acidobacteriaceae bacterium
TCAGTCAAGATTATCCCCTTGACTCAAATTAGCCTCCTGCTACATCTGTGCTAGATGAATCATTTAGCACGCTTTCGGGTTGATTTTACTGGCGATTTCGCGTTTTCACCTCTCTACGTGCTTCTTTGCAGCCCTGCAACTTTGGGGTGGAAAACATGTGCCGCTAATTCGTCGCTGGTCATCTCGATTGGGTGCTTCTTAACTTCTTGGCATGGTGACGCTATGACCTCCACTCCCGTTGATCTGATGACGCTGGTTGAGCAATTTGGAACTGATGACAAGTGCCGCGAAGCCTTGACGCATCTGCGCTGGCCGAAGGGCGTAACGTGCCTTCGCTGCGGTCACGATAAGGTGACGCCAGTAAACGAGCGCAAAGTGTTCGACTGCAATTCATGCCATTACCAGTTCTCTGTGACCGTAGGAACGATGTTCCATGACTCCCACCTGCCGCTGACTAAGTGGTTCTTCGTTACCTACCTGATGACCGAATCCAAGAAGGGCATTTCGGCTAGTCAGATTTACCGGATGCTTGGCAAGAAGAGCTACAAGACTGCGTGGTATCTCTGTCACCGCATCCGCGCTGCAATGGCCGCTGCCGCAGATCGCCCCAAGCTGGGCGGCACGATAGAAGTTGACGAGACCTTTGTGGGCGGCAAGCAACGCGGCCATCAGCACAAGGCTGGCCATCCTGAGTCCAAGAAGCAGGTTGTCATCGGTATCCGTCAACGCGGTGGCGATCTGCGTTTCTTCCATGCTGCAGACGTGAAGTCGGGCACATTGGCGAAGTACATCCGTGAGAACGTCAGCGAGAAGGTGGACGTGATTATGACGGATGAATTCGCCGGATACCCGAAAGCTTTGCACGATGCTGGCGTGCTCTGTGAGCATAAGACCATCAGGCACAAGGATGGCATCTACGCCATTGGCGACGTGTACACGAACACCGTGGAATCGGCGTTCAGTCTTCTCAAGCGCGGGATTATAGGTACGTGGCATCAGATCAGCGCCAAACATCTACAGGCTTACTGCGACGAAATGTGCTTCCGTTTCGACAACCGCAAAAACCGCTTTCTCTTCCGCGACACGCTTCTCAAGATGCTGGAAGCGGAGCACGTTGAGTACAAAAAGCTAACTAGTGCTGCTTAGCGGGATAGCGGATGACCTGCTCCCCCGAAATTAGTCCATCGAAAATGTGACTTCTCGATTTACGATGGCCCGCCAGGGCCAGAGGAGGAGTCGTGAGAAAGAGTCGATTTAGCGAAGAGCAGATCATTGCCATCCTGAAGGAGTCCGAAGCCGGGGTGGAGACGGGCGAGCTGTGCCGGCGGCACGGGATCGCGAAGGCGTGTTTTTACCGATGGAAGAGCAAGTACGGTGGGTTGGAACTGAGTGAAGCGAGACGGTTGAAGCAGCTGGAGGAAGAAAACCGGCAGCTGAAACACATCGTAGCTGAGCAGGCGGTGGACATCCGAGCGTTGAAGGCGGTAGTCGCAAAAAAGTGGTGAGCCCGCAGGCGCGGCGAGAGGCGGTGCTGGTGATGCAGGTAGAGGTAGAGCTGAGCCAGCGACGGGCCTGCGGGCTGATGGAGCTGTATCGTGCGACGTGTCGTTATCGGAAACGCAGGAGCGAGGACCAGTCGCTGCGGGTGCGGCTGCGCGAGTTGGCGGAGATCAGGCGCCGATTCGGCTACCGCCGGCTGCAGGTTCTGTTGCAGCGCGAAGGCTGGCAGGTAAACCACAAGCGAGTGTATCGGCTGTACGTGGAGGAGAAGCTGTCGCTGCGGCGCAAGCGTGGGCGGAAGCGCAGCACGGTGCGTCAGCCGCTGCCGGCAGCGATGGCAGCCAACCAGGTGTGGTCGGTCGACTTCATGAGCGATACGCTCAGCTCGGGACGGAGGTTTCGCACCTTGAACATCGTGGATGACTACACGCGGGAGTGCTTGGCGATCAAGGGCGATACTTCGCTGGGAGGAATGCGCGTGGTGCGCGTGCTGGAAGAGCTGAAGCGACAACGCGGGCTGCCGCGGCAGATCCGCAGCGACAACGGACCCGAGTTCGTCAGCCGCGCTGTCGATCAGTGGGCCTATGCTTTTGACAACTTGATTTGGCCCACCTGTGATCATTTCATTTGGCCCACCCCTGCGGCCGTAAGTTAGCTATCCCGGTTTGGAGCCGGGAAGGGGTTGCAGGGGAAGGGGCGGCGATTGAGCCCCTTCCCCTGCCCAGTGATTACGAAGCCTTCTTTCTCTTGCGTACCTCCAGGGTTCGTCGGAAGCGATATGAGTCCGTGCCAGTCTCGATGATGTGAGCGCGGTCCGTGATGCGATCCAGCAGTGCCTTGCACAGGCGTGGGTTGGGAAACACCTGCGTCCACTCCGAGAAAGGCAAGTTCGTAGTAATGATCAGGGTGGCGCGCTCGGCCCGCTCGGCGATCACCTGAAACAAGAACTCGGCCCCGATGTCGGCCAACGGCACATAACCGACTTCATCCAGGGCGATGACGTCGAAGCGCATCCAGCGCGCCAGCACCCGACGCACTGCGTTCTGCTGCCGGGCTTCGACCAGTTCGTTAACCAGGTTGGCCGCCGTGGTGAACCGCACTCGCCGTTTCTGCCGGCAGGCAGCGACGCACAGACCGGTCGCCAGGTGCGTCTTGCCCGTACCGCACTCGCCCAGCAACACCACCGGTTCGGCGCGTTCGATGTAGCCGCCTTCGCCAGCTCGCGAAGCTTGGCCGCCGGAATCTGTGGCGCCTGGTTAAAGTCGAACTCCTCCAGCGTTTTCATGCGCGGCAGCCGGGCATCATACAGCCGCTTCTGCACCGCGTGCCGGTCGCGCTCTTCGCTTTCCATCGCCAGCAACGCTTCCAGATAGCCGATGTGGCTGCGCTTTTCCTTCACCGCCTGCTCGGCCAGCGGAACGAAGTTGGCGCCGATGACCGGCACCCGCAGCCCCTTGCAGTACTGCTGCACGCTGGCATGTTCCAAAGCATCACCGGCGGGCTTCATCGCACCACCTCGGCTTCCGCCGCCGCCAGCAGCAAGTCATACTCACTCATCACCGGCAGGGGACGCTCGTACTGTTCCAGTCCCTGATGGAGTTCGCAGTCCTCGCGTGTGGGACGCGCCAGCTCGCCAAAGTTCAGCAGATGGCGCACCGCCGCCGCATCCGTGCAGCCCAACCCCAAGGCTTGTTCGATCGCGTTCTTCAGCCGATCCCAGCCCTGCTGCTTGCCCCAGCTCAACAACTCGATCATGGCCCGCGTGCCCGCCGCTCGACCCTGGCGTTGCTCCAGACTCTGCCATAGCCGGTCGAAGCTCTCCGGCCAGCGACCGCGCTCGCGCCATTGCTGCAACGGCCGCGACCCCGCCAGCGCCCCCGGCTTCCGCTCCAGCACCTCCAGGTAATGCTCCAGATCCAACACCTGCTGGTAGCGGCCGAAGTTGCGCTCGTGTCGCGCCACGCACTGCCGCTCTTGCCAGATCTCCACGTAGGCTGGCAGCAGTCGTGCCTGGCAGCGCGTCGTCGGCTTCAGCGGTGTCGAGTACCAGTTGGTGCGCACCTTTACACAACCCTTCCCATCTACCGTGGGAAAGCTGGTCTCGGCCAGATCGAATCCCTCAGTGGCCGGCGGCAGCAGGTGTTCGCGTTCGATGCCCATGGCTTCGCCCACCAGCAGAGGCTTGCCGGCGATCCGCCGTTGTTGGTCCTGCCGGCAGTCGCGCACCAGGTGCGCGTTCAACTCGGCCAGGTCCTGCACGCACGGCATGGGCACCAGATGGTTGCGCCGGAAGTAGCCCACCTCGCCTTCCACTCCGCCCTTCTCGTTGCCGCGGCCCGGATTGCAGAAATCGCTGGCGAAGCCCCAGTGGGAACGAAACGCAATCAGCCGACTGGTCTCTTCCCGCTGATACCCGCGCAGGATCTTCTTCACCGCGCTCTTCAGGTTGTCGTAGCGTAGCCGGCGGAAGACACCACCGAAATAGCCAAACCCCAGCTCATGCGCCTCCAGGAATGCCTGTTGCGTGGCGTGATAGTAGGCCACATGAAAGGCCCCGCCGCTGGCCATCGAGCGCATGGCGAAGATGTGAACGGGCTGGCGCTCGCCCGCCACCTCGATGTCGGCGTCGTACCAATCGACCTGCGCCTCGCCGCCCCACTCGTATACCTGCGGCACAAACGTCTCCCGCGCTACCTGGCCTAACTCCGCGCGTCGCTGCCGCACATATCGCCGCACCGTCGAGGCCGACACGGTAGCTCCCGGCCGTTCTTGGCCAATTCGTTGCCAGATCCGTTTCGCGGTGTGCCGCTGTTTGCGCGGCGCTCGCTGATCCGCCTGCAAAATCGCGTCGATAAACTCCTTCACCGGTTCCAATCGCGGTTGCAGTCGTACTGGCGGCTTCCGCTCCGGTGGAACCGCACTGGCCAGCGCCTGGCGCACCATGCGTCGATGCACGCCTAACTTCTTGGCTGTTCCTTGGATCGTGCCCACGCCGTGGGTGTGCTCCCGTCTGATCTGTTCAAACAGCTCCACTTTGCGTCTCCTGTCCATTGGCCCCCTCGTCCGCTCCGCGGACAGGGTAGGCCCTTCTATGCAGGGTGGGCCAAATCAGATGCGCAAAGTGGGCCAAATCAGACTACCGAAATCAGCCTATGAGCAAGGTTTGCAGTGGCACACGATTCAACCCGGACGACCAATGGAGAACGGCTATGTGGAAAGTTTCAACGGACGTTTCCGCGATGAGTGCCTGAATGAGAACTGGTTTACCAGCCTGGCCGACGCACGCGAGAAAATCGAGCAGTGGAGGCAAGACTACAACCAAGCCAGGCCACACAGCAGCTTGCAGTACCGTACCCCGATGGAGTTTGCGCAGCAGTCGGCAGGCTTCGACGGGGATAAAGTGGGAGAAGGGGCCTCAAACGCCGGCCCCTTCCCCCACACCTCCATCCCCGCTCCCAACAGCGGCCGCTGGGGCGAACAAAGACCGGAGAAAGTCTCATTATCCCTGGACTAAAGATGGGGGGCAGGTCAGGCGGAACATCTTGACATCAGCCATCGCGCACGCCTCCGCTTCATCGGGACACCCCCGATAAGGGAAGTGTGACCCTTGACACGGTTTGAGTCAAGGGGATAATCTTGACTTCAGTCGTGCCGATAAGTCCCTTTTATTTTTGTCATCACGAGGAGGCCTTCAGGCCGACGAGGGATCTGCTCTTAGCCCGGGGCGCGTGAATGGTTTGTTCAAAGCCGCGCCAGCATCTCGCGCTTCTTTTCTTCCGAAAGGAATGACGCGCGAAACGAATTCCGCGCCAGCTCACGCACTTCTCCTTCGCTGAAACCGAACACCTCTTGCGCTAGTTGATATTCGCGCGATAGTGTCGTGCGGAACATGTCCGGGTCATCGGTATTGAGCATGACCAGCACACCTGCGTCGAACAGCTTTCGCACCGGATGGTCGTCGATCCTCGCGCAACAGCCGGTCATCACATTGCTGGTGATGCAGATTTCCACGGGTATCTGTTTGTCGGCCAGATAGCGCACTAACTCGGGATCGTCGATTGCGTGCAGGCCGTGGCCGATGCGATCGGCCTTCAGCTCGCGCAGAGCACCCCAGATTGATTCCGGGCCAACCGTTTCGCCGGCATGGACTGTCAAACGCAGGCCATGTTTCGCAGCATGTTCGTAGACTTCGCGAAACTGCTCGGGGCCTGCATGGCGTTCGTCGCCGCCGATCCCAATACCTACCACATTGTGGAATTTAAGGTTGATCGCTTCGTCAACCACGCGCTGCGCCTCGTCCACTCCAAAGTGGCGGACGGCGTCGAGAATCCAGTAGAGCGAGATACCAAAGTCACGCTCGCCGCGCTGCCGACCGCGCTCAGCGCCCTCGAATAATGGTGCGAATTCCTGGCCTCGCCAGTGCACTACGCCAGCCGAGATATACACCTCGGCATGGAGAACACCTTGCGTGTGCAGCTTCTGCAACATGCGATAAGTTACGAGCTCGTAATCGTCGGCGGTACGCAGCCGTTCGGTGACTGCCTTGAACGCCCACATGAACCCGGTGAAATGCTTGTACTGGTAAAGCTCGCGCGCTTCGTCTTCGGTGAAGACGCGGCCGCTGTCCTCGATGTTTCGGTAGCGATTGTTCGTGGTCTCCAGCGGCGTGGGGTGTCGGTGGCTCAACTCTGACAATGTGGGAGGGTCGACCGTGCCTTCCAGATGAAGGTGGAGTTCGGCCTTGGGCAACGACGCAATGAAATTGTCGGTCACGGCTTGGTGGCTGTCTGCGGTACGGCATTCCGCGGGCTGAACTCGCTGCGATGGCGGCTGTAGAGCCAATACACAGCCATCCCAATAATCAGCCACGCAAAGAATCGCAACCACGTCAGGATGGGCAGGCCCGCCATCAGCAGGATGCAGAACACCACGCTGAGAATCGGCGCAGCCAGGCCGCCGGGCGCGCGAAATCCGCGACGGCGATCCGGCTGCTTGTAGCGCAGGATGATCACGCCAATCGACACCAGCACAAACGCGAACAACGTGCCGATGTTCGATAGGTCCGACAGCGTGCCGATATCGAGGATGCCCGCGGGGATGCCGACCAGAAATCCGGCAATCCAGGTTGCGGTCGCCGGGGTGCGGAAACGCGGATGCACGCGGCTGAACATGCTTGGGCAACAGGCCGTCGCGCGACATGGAGAACCACACCCGCGCCTGTCCCAGCTGAAACACCAGCAGCGACGAAATCATGCCCATCATGGCGCCGAACAGCACGGCTAGCTCGGTCCAGTGCAGCAGCGCGGATTTGGTGGTCCCCGCCAGCATGCTCATGCTGTTCACCACGGGAGCGGCGTCATCGATCAAGTTGTGCCACGGTACGATTCCGGTGAGCACCACGGCAACGGCGATGTAGAGCACCGTACAGACAACCAGCGTGGCGATGATGCCAATGGGAATGTCGCGCTGCGGGTTCTTCGCCTCTTCCGCCGCGGTGGAAACGGAATCGAATCCGATGTAGGTGAAGAAAATGATGGAGCCGCCGGTGAGCACGCCCGACCAGCCTTCGGGCACGAAGGGATGGTAGTTCGCGGGATGAATGAAGCGCATGCCCACGAAGACGAAAGCGAGGATGGCCGCGATCTTCAGCAGGACCATGATGTTGTTGGTCTCAGCCGATTCGCGAATGCCGCGCACCAGCACCACCGTCAGCAGCAACACGATGAGAAACGCGGGAATGTTGAAGCCGAAGTGCCAGCCCGGCGGGTAGAGCGTGTTGTTTTGCAGATCGGTGAGGCCGCCGGGCAGGTACGCGGGAGTGATCCAGCGCAGCGCGGGATGCCAGCCGAACCAGTTGAAGGTGGCGGCCATGTGCGCCGCGAAGCCAACGCTAACGGCCATGTTGCTGACGGCGTATTCCAGAATCAGGTCCCAGCCGATGATCCACGCGATGAGCTCGCCCATGGTGGCGTAGGTGTAGGTGTAAGCGCTGCCCGCGATGGGGATCATCGAAGCGAGCTCGGCATAGCACAGCCCGGTGAAGGCGCACACGATTGCCACCAGGATCAGCGATAGCGCCAGCGCCGGGCCTGCGCCCGGGCGGCCAAGCGTTGCCGTGCGGTGCACAATGTAATCCGCCAGCGGGCTGTTGAGGATGGATGCGGTAGTCGAACTTCTGGCCGGCGATAGCCGTGCCAACGACGGTGAAGATGCCTGAGCCAATGACCGCGCCGATGCCCAGCCCGGTCAGGGACCACGGGCCGAGCGTCTTCTTCAGCCGATGTTCGGGCTGTTCCGATTCGGAGATCAGCTTGTCAATGGACTTGCACGCGAAGAGTTGGTTCGCCAGGGTAACGCTCCGGGTGGAATGAGTCCCTTGGATTCAAACAGAAACAGCGTGGGCAGGGCAAGTCAGAACAGCATTCACCACGGAGACCACGGAGAGCACGGAAAATCTTCACCACAGAGACATAAGAGGCACAGAGAACTGAGAATCATTTTCATTTTCGCGGTGTCTCCCCAGTTGAGATCTGGCTAGCCTGCCGCCGCTTTTCTCGGACGGCCCCCGAGGCGTCCGTTGGCCTTGGAAGCCTGACGTTTCGCTACGCTGGTGCTCTTGCCGCCCATCGCACCTAGCTTTGCCGCCATCCATTTTCTGGAGCCGAGCACTCCCTTCAGCAGAGCTGGCAGATATAAGTCGGCATCGAGCTTGGGAAAGTGGAGTCCCAGTCCGGAGGGAGTAATTTCAATCTCTGCTAGCTGAGAAGGCGTAGCGCTCTCAAGCCCCTCGGCATCGCTCGGCGAAAAACTGAGGTCCACGCCAGAACTCAGGCTAACAACGATCCGGCCGCTCCTGCGATCGTTGGTCGCCGCCACCGCCGGAGGCGTTTTCTTGCGCTGTCTGCGACCGCGCTCGTTGGCTGATTGCAAAACATCACCTGCTCCCAAGCATTTCCCCCTTGTGTGCCGCCCCTGAAGGGGCTCAACTTCGATGTTGCGGCTCACCGCATGTTACCAACACGTTCACATAAAATTTCAGGGCCGGACTCTGAGCTATTGCGTAGCCCCTGAATCCGGCCCCTTAACGGTGGGCGCCAGTCCCTTCTCACGCTCGCGATGCGTGAGCTGCGGGACCTACCCCACGGCTGTGTTCGCAAGTTCGGTCTCTGGTCTTGCTTCTGTTTTACACGGTTCGTGCAGAGGGCCGCGAGCCCCTCTCAAGTCCTTACGCTAAGAGCACCGGGGTGTGACCCCGCAAAAGCAATTCCAGTACAGCGTGATGCACCGTCTATAGCCAGTGGCAAGGTAACAAGTTCCCGTTGCACAGCGCGGGAGAAAAACTAAATCCCGTTTGCTACCTGCACGAACCTGCATCGGGACACTATCACAAGGTAAGAGGCGAGCCAACCGGCTAGCTTCTTCATACTTCACCTCCTATGAGAGTGCCCTCTCGTTACACAGTCTAGACCAAATAAGAATCCACAATCAAGAACTCAACCAAGACAAGGAATCAAAAAATGCAACGCTGTCTGTGGTCGCGGCATTATTTCCCCGGCGCCAAGGTCTCCAGGAAGTAGTCGTCGATCATGTGGAACAGGTGTGTGCTCGCGGCGAATCCGGCTATGCCGTGGGTTTTGCCGGGATACACCATCAGCCGGAACTGCTTGCCCGCATTGATCAGATTGTTGACCATCTGAATTGTGTTCTGCACGTGCACATTGTCGTCGCTGGTGCCGTGCACCTCCAGCAGCTTGCCATGCAAGTCGGAGGCGAAGTTCACCGGCGAACTGTCCTTGTATCCCGCTTCGTTATCTTTCGGCAGCCCCATGTAACGCTCGGTGTAGATGGAGTCGTAGAGCAGCCAATTACTGACGGGCGCCACCGAAACTCCGCTCTTGAACGCGTCGCTGTGCTCCATGGCGTAGAGCGTGAAGGTTCCGCCGTAGCTCCACCCCCAGAAGCCGACGCGGCTGCTGTCAAGTTGCGGGAACTGCTCCAGGGCCTGCTTTACGGCGGCCAGTTGGTCGCTTAACTCCACCGGGCCCAGGTTGTGCTTGATGGGCAGCGCAAAGGCCTTGCCACGATTCGCCATTCCGCGATTGTCCACGTGCAGCACGGCGAAGCCCTGGCGCGCCAGGATCTGGTCGAAGAGATCGTAGCCAATCCAGAAATCGCGGATCGTCTGCGCCCCCGGACCTCCGTACGGATTGACGATGAGCGGCGCTTTGCCGTTGGCGATCATGGGACCACCCGGCGGCGGCAGCAGGATCTCGCCTTCCAGGACGGTGGTGCCGTCAGCCGCTTTGAAGTCGACCACCTTCGGCGTGAGCAGGTTGTAGGCCTCGACGCTGTGGGGCTGCCAGAACGCCGTGCAGGAGCCGTTGACGCTGCACAGTGACGTGCTGGGCGGGGTGGTCAGCGCAGAGAAGTTGTCGACGTAATATTTCGCGTTCTTGGGATCGAAGTCGGCAAAGTGACTTCCGTCCTGCTTGGAGATGCGATGGAAATTCTGCCCGTTAAGGCCGACGGCATATTCGTTGCGCTGCCGCCAGTTGCCTTCATTGGCAGAAAAATAAACGATGCCCTGCTTCTGCGTCCACGCGCGTCGACGCTCTCGACCTCCCAGTCGCCATGCGTCAGTTGCGTCTCCATCTTGGCCGGGCCGCTCAGCGGATTCTGCTTATCGAAGCGATAGAGATAGATGTGATTGTGGCCGTCGCGCCAACTGGTCCACAGATATCCGTCGCCGGAATCCAGCAGCTTGAAGTCGACTTCAGGATGCATGTCGATCCAGGCGTCGGTGCTCTCGGTCATCATGAGCTGCGATTTGCCGTTTTCGACGTCGACGAAATACAAGTCGAGCCGGTCCTGAACGCGGTTGAGCGCCATCGCCCACAGCAGTCCATCGCGCACCCAGCCAAAGCGCGGAATAAGCACGTTGGGATCGTTGGCCAGCGGGAGGGCGCCGTTGCTGCTGACGGTAATCCACTTGATCTTGCCGCCGTTGCTGCCCACCACCGCCAGGCGCACGCCGGGGTTGGGATCGCCGGGCTGGGGATATTTTTCCTGGTCAACGGTCGCGTGCGTGGGCATCCAGTCGGTGATGGGATAGGTGGGCACGTCCTTTTCATCCATCTGGAGAAAGACGAACTGCTTGCCATTGGGCGACCAGAAATAATTGCTGCGCGAATAGAGCTCTTCCTCGTACACCCAGTCGACTTCGCCGTTCAGCAAGTTGTCATTGCCATCCTTAGTGAGCTGGCGCTCTTCGTTGCCGGTTGTGGCGCGCACGTAGAGATTATGTTTGCGGACGTAGGAGATTCGATCTCCATTGGGCGAGAACTTGGGGTCGGCGCTCTCATCGTTGCTGGAGGTAAGTTGCACGGCGGTGCCGTTGTCCAAGCTGTAGAGCCAGAGCTGGCCCATGGAGTCGAAGAGCAAATGCTTGGAGTCGGGCGCCCATTGATAGGCGGCGATGGAGTAGCGCTGCGCCGCTTCTTTCTTGCGCTCGTCCTTGATGGCGCTGGCAGGCGGAGCCAGCGACGCCAGCTTGCCGCTGGCTACCAGCACCGCCGACTTGCCGGTGGCGACATCGACGTAATACAGCTCGCCGTGGTCGCCGCTGTCGTCGCGCTGCACGAAAGAGACTTTGGCGCCGTCGGGACTCCACTGCACGTTCTCCGGGCCGCGGCCCAGAATGCCGCCCGGTTTGAACATTTCTTCAATGGTCAGTTGCTTCTCGCCTTGAGGAGCAGGCGCGGCGGTTTGTGCGAGGAGAAACGAAGAGCAAAGAGCAAAGAGAACGAAGACAGCGAAACGAGCTTTCACGGCAGCTCCGGAGAGAGAATTGACTGCGGGGAAAGTTTATATCAGGAAGCGGGGGCTGAGGATGGCAGATGTGAGGAGAGACAGATCCTGGTGACTAGAGGGGTCCCTTCGGCAAGCTCAGGGCAGGCTCTTCGACTCCGGCGTCGCAAAAGCGGCGACGCCTCCGTTCAGGATGACACATGAAGGGAAACTAGGGTGCCATCTGGTAAATCCGCAGCAGCTCGACCAGCACGATGAAGATGCCGATACCGAAGTACAGATTGCGGGCGGTCTCCGTGTCGAGCGCCGCGGGCAGCGGTACGCCGCGCTGGCGGAAGCTGAGGACCAGGGAGCGTTCGCGCTCCAGCATGAAGTCGGCAATTCGCCGGTGGCAGGCGGCGATCAGCAGGCCAAGAAGAAGTCGCGCAAATTCCAGTGGCATGGAGCAATCGTAAGCTGGCGGCCGAAGCTCGCTCAAGAGGAAAAAGCTAATACCGGTGATCAGTGACCAGTGACTAGTGGGATAGCTTCCCACATGAGCCAGCCGCTCAACGTTCCGACGGTGGGGCCGGCCGGTAGTCCAGCACGAGCTGTCGCTGGTTGAATGCTATAGAATCGAAAAGCCACAATGAATTCAAACCTGCAAACGCTGATTGAGCTGGAAAAGATCGATTTGCGCATGGCTGCGCTACGGGCGGAGATTGCAGCCCTGCCTAAAGAAGTAGCGCAGATTGAGGCGAAACTGGCCGGCTCCAAAGCCAAAGTGGAAGCGGCGCAGGCGGCGATCAAGGCCGACGAAACTGCCCGCCGCAAACACGAATCCGACATCAAGGACCAGCAGGAGAGGATCAGCAAGTATCGCGACCAGTCGCTAAAGGTGAAGACCAACCAGGAATACAAGGCGCTGCTGAGCGAGATTAATCAGGCTGAAGCCGAGATTGCCAAGACTGGAAGACAAGGTACTGGAGATCATGGTTGCCGCCGACGCGCGCAAGGACAGCCCTGAAGCAGGCGGAGGCGACGCTGAAAGCCGACACGGCGGAGAACGAGCGAGAAAAAGAGCACGCCCGCCAGCAGACCGCCGAAGACCAGAAACAGCTTGCCGAACTCAGCGACCAACGCCAGCAACTGCGCTCCGGCGTCGACGAAGAAGCCTTGACCCACTATGACCGGGTGCTGAAGCTCCGCGGCTCGGTCATGGCTGCGGTGTATGAGGACGAGAGTTGTTCGGCCTGCCGCGTGCGGCTGCGTCCCCAGGTGTTTCAAGACGTGACGACCAACCAGCAGTTTGTCACCTGCTTTTACTGCAACCGGATTCTCGTACTACGTTCCGCCTCCGCCCAAGGAAGAAGAAGCCAAGGATGGCAAGGCGCCCGCCGCTGCGGCCTCGCAGGAAGAAGAAGCGGAGCAGGCGGATGAGGGCGCGAGACAATAACGGCGGACGGACAGAAGCGCAGAGCAATCTCTTCCCGCGATACAATAGATCTATCGCATGGCTACGGCTCCGGAACTGATCCAGATCGAAATTGGCCCGCGCCAGCCCGCTCCCAAGCCGGAGTGGCTGAAGGCGCGTGCGCCCATGGGCGACAATTATCACGATCTGAAGACGCTGGCGCGCAAGCTGGATTTGCATACGGTTTGCGAGTCGGCGCACTGTCCCAACATCGGCGAGTGCTGGAACCATCGCACTGCGACCTTCATGTTGCTGGGCAACCTGTGCACGCGGCGCTGCGGATTTTGCGCGGTGCCCAAGGGACGGCCACAGCCGATCGATTTCGAAGAGCCTGGCCGCGTCGCCGAAGCGGTAGAGAAGCTGGGCCTGAAGTTTGCGGTCGTTACCAGCGTGAATCGTGATGACGACAATATGGGCGGGGCGCGGGTTTTCGCCGAGACCATACGCGAGATCCGGCGGCGCGTTCCAGAATGCCGCGTCGAAGTGTTGATCCCGGACTTCCAGGGATTGGAAGAGCCGCTGTGCATCGTGATGGATGCCGAGCCGGACATCCTGAACCACAACACGGAGACGGTGCCGCGTCTGTATCGCGTTGCGCGCTCAGGTGCGCGCTATGAGCGCACGCTGCGACTGCTGGAGCGTGCCAAGGAGTTGAATCCTGCCAAACCGACCAAGACCGGCGTGATGGTCGGCCTGGGCGAGAGCACGGATGAGTTGCTCGCAGTGTTTCGCGACCTGGCGGAGCGCAAGGTCGATATCCTCACCATCGGCCAGTATCTGCGGCCATCGAAGAGATCACCTGCCGGTAGCGCGGCTGTACCCGCCGGATGAATTCCGCTTTCTGAAGGAAGAATCGCTGAAGATGGGATTCCGGCACGTGGAGTCGGGTCCGCTGGTGCGCTCGAGCTATCATGCGCACGAGCAGGCGGACGCGGGCACGCGGATCGTCTGATCAGGGCAAATCAAAACAGAGTCTTATCGGGGGAAAGTCGGAAAAGCCAGATCCCTCGCCGACTAAAGTCGGCTCGTGATGACAAATATAGAGAAGCCGCAACGGCGCAGCTGAAAGCTGCGCCCCTTCAAGGCGCGACGACAGCGACTTCCCCAGCCTGTTAAAGGTGCAGCATCCCCTGTCATCACTTCCGCACGAAGCTCTTCATCCTACGCAGCACAGATTCCGGCGCCTGGACATCCAGTTCGACATAGCCGTCGCGATACTCGCGCGATAAGACAACCGATTTGGCGTCGAGCGTGGCCAGCACTTTCCCCTCCGACTGCGGCACGTGCAGGCGCACGTGCTGGACCGGATCTTCCGAAATCTTGGCGTCGATCAGCTCCAGCAGCTTCTCCAGGCCGGTGCCCTGGGCTGCCGAAACATGTACCACACTGTCAGAGTCGCGCAGGCTGTCGCGTTTCTTCTCGGGCAGCAGATCAACTTTGTTCATGACGTAGAGGCGAGGCTTGTCCTGCGACTCGAGTTCGCGCAAGACTTTTTCCACTTGCGCCTGCTGCTCGCTCGCCGTTGGGCTGGTGACATCGGAGACATGCAACAGCAGCGATGCCCGCTGTACTTCTTCCAACGTTGCCCGGAAGGCGGAAACCAGCGTGTGCGGCAAGTTGCGGATGAATCCCACAGTGTCAGACAGCAGGACCTCGCGTTTGGAAGGCAGGACGGCATGACGCAATGTGGGATCGAGGGTAGCAAACATGCGCTTGCTTTCCAGCACACCGGCTTTGGTCAGTGCATTGAAAAGCGTCGACTTGCCGGCATTGGTATAGCCGACCAGGGCGACCGTCGCGATAGGCGCGGACTCGCGGCGCCGGCGCTGCTGCCCGCGGATGCGCCGCACGTTTTCCAGTTGCTCCTGGACATGACGAATACGGCGATTGATCTTGCGGCGATCGGTTTCCAATTGCGTTTCGCCAGGTCCGCGGGTGCCGATGCCGCCGCCGAGTTGCGACATCTCCACGCCACGTCCAGCCAATCGCGGCAGCAGGTATTGCAGTTGCGCCAGCTCCACCTGTAGTTGGCCTTCGCGGGTGCGGGCGTGGCGCGCGAAGATGTCGAGGATAAGCTGGGTACGGTCGAGGACGCGGGCATCGAGCTCGCCTTCCAGGTTGCGCTGCTGCGAGGGCGTCAACTCGTGATCGAAGATGACGAGGTCGGGCGAAGTGGAGGCAACCGCGCCCTTAAGCTCCTCCAGCTTGCCGCTGCCGATGAGTGTAGCCGCGTCGGGCCTGGGGCGGCGTTGCAGCATTTCTCCGGCGATGTCGGCACCGGCGCTGGTGGCGAGTTCCCGCAGCTCAGCCATCGACTCTTCCGTGGAAAAGCCGCGGTCCTCGTGGTCGGGAACATGGAGGAACGCAGAAGCCGCATCGCGGGCTACGCGAGCACTGGGCGGGATAGTGCCGGAGGGTCGAGGATGGGAAGCGGCGTTGGCCAGGAGGGCATCACCAGCCTCTGGAGGTCGCTGCGCGCGAGGCTTGGGCGCTGGGCGCGAAGAGAACTCGACTCCCACCAGAAAGGCCCGTTCCGGATGATCGCGGCCGGTTTGCCGGGAGCGGCGACTCGATCCGGAGCTGGTTCCCTGTGCGCGCGAAATAAGCTATTCCTCAGACACAGAGGCCGCGCTAACGGCCTGCGTTGGAGTCGCCGTCTCCGCCATAGGCCGCGAGTCGAACTGACGCTCCGCATGCACCACACGTGCCATTACAACCGTGGAAATGGCGTGCTTGAAGATCAGCTGCTCCTGGTTGTTGGTCTCCAGGACAACCGAATATTTGTCGAATGAACGAATTCTGCCCGCCAGTTTCACCCCACTGAGGAGATAGATGGTGATGACAGATTTATCTTTTCGGGCAGTATTCAGAAACGAGTCCTGGATGTTCTGTGCTGGCTTGCTTTCCATAGGTCCTCTCGCCAACCTAAAAAAACAGCACAGTCCCAGAGTTCGCGGCCCCACACGAACCGAGGGTCTGTTGGATATCCGCCTTTCGTTGCGCGCTCCAAGTAAGAACGAGAACGAAAGGTACATGGGCGCCACTCTACGATAAGCCGCCGCAGGGCCGATTTCAACTGCAACCCGCACACACCTTAGTGATGTAGAATTCGCCCGAACGCTGAAAACAGCAAGCTGGCGACGGGAGCAATCCCGCTTGCGCCGTCTGGAGACCGAAATGACTGCTCCGTGGGTAGCTCTTATGGCATCGCAAATCGATTTTCCCGGAGGCGAACAGGCCATCCTGATGGTGCTGCGCTGGATACATCTGGTGGCCGGGATCACCTGGGTGGGGCTGCTCTACTTCTTCAACCTGGTCAACACGCCGTTTCTGAAGGAGCTGGACACGCAGCAGCGCGGCATCGTGATTCCGAAGCTGATGCCGAAGGCGCTGTGGTGGTTCCGTTGGAGCTCGGTGGTGACCGTGCTGGTGGGGTTTGCGTATTGGAACCACGCGGTGGCCGAAAACGCTCGCGCCGCAATTGCCGCCGGCGAGATGGCGTCGGCAGGCCGCGTGATCGGGAGCTTTGTCCTGATCTGGACGCTGGCCTTCGTGGTGGAAATGGGAGTGCTGATGTCGCCGGCCGAAGTGCTGCGCAAAGGGCCGGTGCTGGGCGTCATCACGGCTGTGGTGATCGTCGCGGCATCCTACATTTTTCTCAGCCTGAACGAGCAGGGATGGGAGAGCAATAACGTGCTGGCCATCGGCATCGGCGGCGGGCTGGGGTGGTTCATGATGCTGAACGTGTGGGGTATCATCTGGCGAATGCAGAAAAAGATCATACGCTGGACCGAGGAGAGCGTAGCCAAGGGCACGGCGATGCCGGCAGAGGCGGCGAAAGCGGCGCGATTGACCTTCCTTTGTTCGCGGGTGAATTTCTGGTTGTCGTTTCCCATGCTGTTCTTCATGGGAGCGGCAAGCCATTACATGATGTTTGTGGGGCGGTAGCCAGTTTGCCGAAAGCCCAGAAAAGCAGATCCCTCGCCGGCCTGAAGGCCTCCTCGTGATGACAAGAAATAAGGGCACCTGACGGACCGACTGAAGTCGTGCCCTGACACAAAGCTAGAATGAGTGGCTGCTAGAATTGAAGTTCGACCATGCCTCTGAACACTGCTCAAAACCCCGCTGTTTCTTCTGACTGCTGCCCATCATGAGCCCGTCCCCATGCTCGACTTGAAGCGGCAGTACGAGAGCATCAAGGATGAGATTGCTCCTGCCATCGAGCGAGTGTTGGTTTCGCAGCACTTCATTGGCGGTGCGGAGGTCGAGGGATTCGAGCGCGAGTCGGCGGATTATCTGGGAGCGCGCGCCAGCGTTGGCTGCGCTTCCGGGACCGACGCGCTGTGGCTCGCGCTGCGCGCCTGCGGAGTCGAGGAAAACACCAGCGTCATCACAACGCCCTTCAGCTTTTTCGCGTCGGTGAGCGCGATCGTCCGCTGTGGGGCGACTCCGATTCTGGCGGACATCGATCCGGGAACGCTGAACCTCGATCCAGCCAAGGTCGAGAATGCTCTGAAACGCGGCCGCAGCAAGAATGTCCGCGCCGTGATGCCGGTTCATTTGTACGGACAGTGCGCCGATATGGATTGCATTGGTCAGCTCGCTAGAACTTACAACGTCGCGATGGTGGAAGACGCGGCGCAGGCCTTTGGCGCGGCGTGGAAAGGCAAGAAGGCTGGGACGCTGGGCAAGACCGCAGGTTTCAGCTTTTATCCCACGAAAAACCTGAGCGCCTACGGCGACGGCGGCTGCGTCACCACCGACGACGAAGAACTGGCGGCACATGTAAGGCGCCTGGCGAACCACGGCAGCCGACGCCGCTACTACCACGAAGAGATTGGCTGGAACAGCAGGTTGGATGCCGTGCAGGCGGCGGTGCTGCGCGTCAAGCTGAAGCACATCGACGACTGGAACCAGCGGCGGCGAATCGTCGCCTGCCGCTATCACGGCATGTTTGCGGCCGCGGGGCTGGTGCAGGCAGAGGCGCACAGCGTCAATCAGCAGGCTCCGGTTGTACTGCTGTCGTCGCTGCCGGAGGCCCACCATATCTATCACCAGTTCGTGGTGCGCGCATGGCGACGGGATGAGCTGCGCAGTTTCCTGAGTGAGAAAGGCATTGGCAGCGAGATCTACTATCCGGTGCCGCTGCATCTGCAAGAGTGTTTTGCCTACCTTGGATACCGGGCGGGCGATCTGCCGGAATCGGAGCGCGCCGCGAGAGAAGTGCTGGCGTTGCCCATTTTCCCGGAGCTGCGGGAGGACGAGCAGCAACGAGTGGTGGGGGCGATCGCGGAGTTCTACAGCAAGTAAAGGGCTGTGACGCCGCGTTTGCAGGGGCTGAAGCCCGAGTTCTTGTCAGACGGTTTTACGGCACGGCTGAAGCCGTGCCCTGACACAGGGCGAATTGTCAGGCGGCCAGGCACGATAGGGGTTCTTCGACTCCGGCGACCAAAGGCGGGTCGCCTCCGTTCAGGATGACACATCAGAAACGATGATGTCTGAGGGTATATGGGACTCAGTCATATACCACATTGTAGGATATAGACAAGAGATCGAAGGCGAAGTCCAAGCCTACTGCTTCTTCTTGTGCTTGTGGGCGGGCGGCTGATTGGGATGCTGGGCGTGGTTGGCTGCCATCTCTTTCATGCGGTTGGCGAGAGCGGCCTGGTGCTGCGCCTTTTCGGCTGCCGCCTCTTCAGGCGTGAGCACGCGGCGCACAATAGGGCCGTTCATCTTATAGGTAGCTTCGACGATTTGACCCGCATCATTCTTCTTGCGAATGGTGAATGTCGGCAGGTCGCCTTCCTTCCCAAAATCCTGATGTCCAACCCGCACCGGCAGGTATCCTTCCAGGTTGTGCTCGCGGTAGGCCGTCTCATAACGATGCTTGGGGCGATTGCGGGTGAATACGCGGATCTGGTTGTAGTCGTACGGCAGCCCGTCTTTGGGTTCACTCAGCAGCACGAGGTATTGCGGCTGCGGCTTGCCATCTTCTTCGACGTTGTTGAGGACGAAATACCCGATGATGCGCTGGCCCTCGGCATATTGCGCAATGTCGAGCGGAACGTCGAGATCGACCATGCGCAACAGCACCCAGCCGACATGCCCCGACGAGCTGCGCACCAAGTACCAGTCTTCCATGATCGGCTTAGGCGGCGGAGGCGTTTGTTCGCCGGGCTTGAGCGCGGCTGCGGAGGGCGCGGTTGCAAGCGTTGTCGCGGGCGTGGTTGCGGTCGTAGTTGCGGGAGTTGTTGATGGCGGCGTGCTTGGCTTCGGAGTCGCAGTGGCTGCGGCTTTCGGCTGCGTCGTCGCACCCTTCTTCTTGGGCGAGGTCGTAGATTGCGCCGGCTTTGCAGACTTGGGCGGATTCTTCTCGGCCGTGGCGCGCCTCAGGACCTCAACCTTCTCGCCATCCTTGAGCTGGTAGAGGTGCTCGGCATCGCGCGAGGCAGTGACGTGCATGTTGAGCTCGGCGCGCGTGGTGCCGTGGGCCTGCACCGGAGTGTCGGCATTGTCCTGCGCCAACTTCTGGAAGCCGTCGTAGACATCCTGCGGAATCAGGCTGCGCTCCTCGATCCAGCCTTCCTGTCCGCCGTCGGTGCGGACGCGGACGAAGCGCCGCTCCTTCTCCAGCACCTCGACGCGATCGCCGTTGTGCACCGTTCCCATCTTGTTGTACATGGTGGCCACGCGATCGCGCAGACTGGTCTCAGCCGCGGAAACGTACATGTAGTCGTGATGCGCCATGCTCTGCCGCTTGCACGCTGCGCTGAGAGCAAGCAACAGCAACACAATCGCCAGCAGAGTTCGGTTGGGATGGGGACGAGAAGATTTCACTGCGCCACAGAACACTATAAACCAGTTGTCAGTGGGCAGCGGTCAGTGGGGAGTTGCAAACGAGGTGCGTGCAACGCGAGGCGGCGCGGGTTGTCGGGTGCGGCCATCGTCCCGTATAGTGTTCTCACTTACCGAATTCTTACGTGGGGTGAATGATGGAATTGCAAGCTTTCTTGATCGCGCTGGAGCAGCGCATTGCCGGCTACGACCTGCTGTGCCATCCCTATTACAAGGCGTGGACCGCCGGGCAGCTTACGCGCGACGATCTGCGCGAGTATGCCGGTGATTACTACCATCATGTGGCGGCGTTTCCGGCGTATTTGAGCGCACTGCATTCGCGTCTCGACGATGGCGAGCTGCGCCGCGCCGTGCTGCGCAACCTTTGCGGCGAAGAGATTGAAGGCCGTCCGCACAGCGAGCTGTGGCTGGACTTTGCCGGAGGCATGGGCGCCGATCGCGACGAAGTTCGCGGACGCGAGCCGCTGCCTGAGGTGCGCGAGCTGATCGCCGAGTACCGTCGCGTTGCGCGCGAAGGCTCAACCGCCGAGGCCCTGGCGGCGTTTTATGCCTATGAGTCGCAGGTGCCGCGCGTCGCCAAAGCCAAGGCCGAAGGTCTGGCCGAGCGCTATGGCGCCGACGCCAAGACTTGCGGCTACTTCAAGCTGCACCAGTTCGCCGACGTGGAGCACTCCGAGGTCTGGCGTGAGCAGCTGAGCGCGGAGATCGTGTCGCATCCCAATCAGGCCGAGGCTGCGCTGGACGCCGCCGAAGCTGCGGCGCAGTCGCTGTGGCATGTACTCGACGGCATGGAAACGCGCCGAACGGCTGTGGCGGCGTAAAGCATAAAATCTTACCAGTAAGATTTGTGCCCCGAATCTTACTGGTAAGACGTCTTACTAGTAAGAAAATCGGCAGGTCTCGACTCTCCGGCCCAATCCGAGTATTTCTAACTTCAATAGTTGCAGGTATATGTCCGGCCTATGCCCGTTCGTAGGCGTGCTTCAGATGCAGCTCTTCCAGCGCGCGGTCCTTGGCTCTCACAAACTCTTCCCGCCGAGCCAGCAGCTCATCGCCGGCCCGCGCATAGTCGCCCTCCAGCTCAATCATCCCCCGCGCCGCCAGCTCGTTCGCGGCAGCCACCAGCTTTTCGGTGGTCTCGGGATCGGACGCGCCAAGGTACTGCGCGTCGCAGGGATCGGCGATCAGCACCGGTTGGTGCTCGCTGCCCTCACCCTCACGAGCCAAAGCCGGGCCCGCCGCTGACCCCGCGCCGCTTCCCCAAAAGACCTTGCGCGCCACGAATTCTTCCACTTGCTGCGGCGTCGCGCTAGCAAACGTGAAGTGCTTGAGTCGAATGCTGTAGCAGCGGCTCGACACCGGCAGCGGCTGCCGCTTGCCCGACTTCAGCAGTTGCAGTTGTTTCTCGTCGAGCCCTTTGCGCGCGGTATTTACTGCGACCCAGAACGCCAGCTCGCCGTCGAGCGACGGCAGCGCCTCTCTGACCGTCTGCGCCAGGTTGAGCGCAAGATCGGCATGCAGCGGCCCACCATCGTCCAGATGCAGCCTGCCGTGCAGCACATACCAGTCGCTGCCGCCCTCCGACCGATGAAACGGCCATTGCAACTCAATGCGCACGGGCATTCCGTGCAGCGTAACGCCAGTGAAGAGTTTGTCCATACCTTGGTAACCAGCAACCAGTAGTTAGCACTCGGCATTCAGCACTTGGGCGTTGAACGCCGGCTCGGCGGGTTTGGCCAATTTGCTGACCGGAGCAGGTACTTGTTGAAACTGCCACGCATAGTTCTCACGAGGGATTGCACCCCGCACCCTCAGCAATGACATTTGTGCGTCGAAGGCCATCCTATGACAATTCAATAGACAGACGACATCTTCGCCATTTTAGCCTCTGACTCAAGCAGTCGCACCCCTGTCCTATTGACCCGCCTTCGCGCCCGGCCTACTATTGTGCGACTCCGTGATCGGCCAAACCATCTCGCACTACCGCATCGTCGAGAAACTCGGCGGCGGCGGCATGGGTGTGGTCTACAAGGCTGAGGACCTGACCCTCCATCGCTTCGTCGCCCTCAAGTTTCTGCCCGACGAAGTATCCAGAAACGCCCTGGCCCTCAGCCGCTTTCAGCGGGAAGCCGAAGCCGCGTCGGCCCTGAATCACCCGAATATTTGCACCATCCACGAAATCGGGCAGCACGACGGGCCGCCCTTCATTGTGATGGAGTTTCTGGATGGCATGACCCTGCGGCATCGCATCGCCGGCCGTCCCATGGAAACCGAGAGTATTCTCTCCCTGGCCATCGAGATTGCCGACGCGCTCGACGCAGCTCACGCAGAAGGCATCATCCACCGGGACATCAAGCCTGCCAACATCTTCGTCACCAAGCGCGGCCACGCCAAGGTCCTGGACTTCGGGCTGGCGAAGGTCGGTCTTACGCGCATTTCATCCAGCGAAATTGCGCTTGATCTTCAGACCGGTTCGATGAACGCGGACCATCTCACCAGTCCCGGCTCTACCCTCGGCACCGACGCTTACATGTCGCCGGAGCAGGCGCGGGCCAAGGACCTGGATGCCCGCACCGACTTGTTCTCGTTTGGAGCTGTCCTTTATGAGATGGCCACGGGGCAGATGCCCTTCCGTGGCGACAGTACCGCCGAAATCTTCGATGCGATCCTGAACCGTGCTCCGGTGGCGGTGGTGCGGCTGAATCCCGATGTGCCCGCCGAACTGGAGCACATCATCAACCGTGCGCTGGAGAAAGATCGGGAACTCCGCTATCAGCATGCCTCCGAAATACGTTCCGAATTGCAGCGCATGAAGCGGGATTCAGAGATAGGGCGAGCCATAGCGGCGGGTTCCGGCACGGTGGCGGGCGCGCAGGAAAGCGGCGCTCGGGTCGCAGCCCAGCGCCCGTCGTCGCTGGCTTCGGGTTCCTCGGCTGCGCCGGCTTCATCTCCGCCGTCCAGCGTCGTGCAGGTCGCCCCGGTTCCGGGCAGGAAACTTTGGAAGGTTCTGGTGCCCGCCGCCGTGCTGCTTTTCGGGATTGCGATCGCGGGAACGCTTTACTTCCGCTCGCGCCAGGCTACGCACCGCCTGACCGAGAAAGACACCATCGTTCTCACCGATTTTTCCAACAGCACGGGCGATGCGATTTTCGACGAAACGCTGAAGACGGCGCTCAACGTCTCCCTGCGGCAATCGCCTTTCCTGAATGTGCTCTCGGACCGCGAAGTTGCCAAGACCTTGCAGTTGATGACTCGTCCCGCGGGCACCAAGCTGACGCCCGATTTGGCTCGCGAGCTTTGCCTGCGTGCCGACAGCAAGGCTTACATTGCCGGAGCGATTGGCAGTCTGGGAAGCAAGTATGTACTGGAATTAAAAGCAGTGAATTGCCAGAACGAAGAGATGCTGGCCGTGGAGCAGGTGACGGCGGCATCCAAGGAAACGGTGCTGGACGCGCTGGGCGGGGCTGCCTCGAAGCTGCGTACTGAGTTGGGCGAATCGCTGGCTACGGTGCAGAAATTTGATGTTCCACTGCAACAGGCAACCACCTCTTCGCTGGAAGCTCTGAAAGCCTATAGCCTGGGAGGAAAGGCGTTCACCGAGAAAGGCTATGCCGCAGCCCTACCTTACCATCAACGAGCCATCGAGCTTGATCCGAATTTTGCCGTTGGCTACGACAAGCTGGGCAAGGACTACTTCAGTCTCGGCCAAATAGGGCGGGCGAGTGAGTACTTTACCAAAGCATTTCAGTTGCGGGAACGTGCCAGCGAACGCGAAAAGCTGGCGATCAGCGCCGACTACTATCGCAATGTCACCGGAGAACTGGATAAGGCGGCCCAAACGTATCAGGAGATGATTGAGAGCTACCCACTGTCACGCGAATCGTATGTCGATTTGGGCGTTGTCTACGCCTTGCAGGGGCAGTATGAAAAAGCTGCGGAAATCAATAGACGGAGGCCGAGCGTTGCAGCGGAGCCAAAGTTGGCGTATCAGAATCTCGCCAATTACGCTCTTGCCTTGCAACGTTTCGACGAGGCGCGTCAGATGATCCACCATGGGCTGACGGGACGACCGAATGATTTCGTGCTCCACAATGCTCTCTACGCTCTTGCCTTTCTTGGGGCGGACTCCACTGTAATGGCAGAACAGCAGCAGTGGTTTGCGAGCAAGCCTGGGTATGAGAGCTATGGGCTGGGGCTCGCAGCCGACGCCGAGGCGTATAGCGGTCATTTCGGCAAGGCAGGGGAGCTGACCAAGCGGGCTGTGGACTCCGCCATCCGCACCGACAACAAGGAATATGCGGCGATACTTCAGGCGAGTGCTGCTCTCCAACAAGCCGCATACGGCAATCCCGCAGAGGGCCGGCAGTCAGCAGCAGATGCTCTGAAGCTGGCCCCCGCGAGTCAGGGCGCGGAGGTCGAAGCCGCGCTTGCGTTGGCTATGACGGGCGACACGGCACGAGCCGAATCGGTGGCGCAAGAGTTGGGGAAACGCTTCCCGCTGGACACGCAGATGCAGTCGCTTTGGCTCCCTGCAATTCAGGCGCAATTGGCCCTGGACAAAAAGAATCCCACCGCCGCCTTGACTGCCCTGCAAGCTGCTTCCCCCATCGAGTTGGGGCAAATTCAGTTTGTGGCCAATCTTTCCTGCCTGTATCACGTTTACGTACGCGGAGAAGCCTATTTGGCAGCCGGACAAAGCAGCGCTGCCGCTGCTGAGTTTCAGAAAATCATCGACCACAGCGGCATCGTCTGGAACTGCTGGACGGGCGGGCTGGCGCATCTGGGAGTGGCTCGCGCCAACGCCTTGCAGGCCAGAGCCTCGCAGGGGGCGGACGCCGATGCCGCCCGTGTCCGTGCCCTCGCCGCCTACAAAGATTTCCTCGCCCTCTGGAAAGACGCCGACCCCGACATCCCCATCCTCAAAGAAGCCAAGGCGGAGTACGCGAAGCTACAGTGACCGGGACCGAGGAACTAAGCTGCCGCTGAGGTTTTGTTGGGCACTCCCAGGCCCAGAGGTGAATTCGCAAGTCCCCAGCAAATTGGCAAATGAACTTTCTCAACTCACCAAACTAGCCGCTGATTGCTTAACGCGAGGTATTTTCGGCACTCGGCGCTTCGTATTCAATGATGGCCCACGGTTTGGCTAATTGCTGATTGCTAGCTGCTAATTGCTACTCTCACCATCTTCTTGCCCGCCCGCAGCGTGAACTCCGCTCCCAGCTTCACCGCGACCACGACTTCGCTCTTCAATTCGCCGTCGACCTTCACCGCGTTCTGCTTCACTTTGCGCAGGCCGTCGGTGACGGATGTCGCCAGTCCTGTCCGCGCCAACAGCTTGTCCAGCTTCACCTGCACATTGCCGTCGACGCTCGCCGCATTGGGCGCCGCGACTTCGGCAAAGGGAACCGCGATCACCGGCAAATCCTCCGGCGCCTCGTCCTTCTGGAACATCCGCGACCAATCCTGCGCCGCCTGTTCCGCCGCCTCCCGCGAATGAAAGTCGCTGACGATGCCCATGCCCAGCTGCTGCTTCAGCTTCATGGGATGCGCTGCACCGCTGGCGACCTCGCGCTTCATGCGCTCGATGTCGGACGTGCTGACGTCGGTGACCAGCTCGTAATAGCGCCACATCAGCTCGTCGGAGATCGACATCACCTTGCCAAACATCTCCTGCGGCGCTTCGGTGATGCCAATGTAATTGCCGTACGACTTGGACATCTTCTGCACGCCGTCGGTGCCTTCCAGCAGCGGCGTGGTCAGCACAATCTGCGGCGGCTGGCCATAGTGGCGTTGCAGCTCGCGGCCCATCAGCAGGTTGAATTTCTGGTCGGTGCCTCCCAGCTCGACATCGGCCTCCAGCGCCACTGAGTCATACCCCTGCGCAATCGGATAGAGCAGCTCATGCATCGCGATCGGCTTTTCTTCCATAAAGCGCTTGTGGAAGTCCTCGCGCTCCAGCATCTGCGACACGGTAAATTTCGCCGCCAGCCGGATGAATCCTTCGTAGCCCAGCTTGTCCAACCACTCGCTGTTGAAGCGCACCTCGGTCTTGTCGCGGTCGAGAATCTTGAACACCTGCGCCTTGTAGGTCTCGGCGTTCTCGTCGATCTGCTGGCGCGAGAGCGGTGGCCGCGTCGCCGAGCGGCCCGACGGATCGCCAATCAGCCCGGTGAAGTCGCCGATCAGGAAGATCACCGTGTGTCCCATGTCTTGGAAGTGTTTCAGCTTGCGCATGAGCACGGTGTGGCCCAAGTGCAGATCGGGCGCGGTCGGATCGAAACCGGCCTTTACCCGCATGGGCTTGCCCGACGCGCGCGACTTTTCCAGCCGCTCGCGCAGGTCGCTCTCGCGAATGATCTCCGCTGCGCCCTTGCGCAGATAGGCCAGCTGCTCTTCAACCTCGGGGAATGAGGGCATAAGGTTTGATTATAGGAGGTTGGTAGCAGGTAGCCAGTGGTCAGTTGTCGGTTGTCAGTAGCCATTGCCCCCGTCCCGCCGTGTGGGACGACGCAGCTAGCCCAGGAGGGAGCGAAGCGGAGCCCCGCGTAGGTATGAAAAAATCGCCGAGTCCCGTAGGTACGGCAGCAGCCGGCAGCCAAGGAACCGTTATGCTGAGTTCTAGAAACTGGAACCAATTTCGCGCGCGCGCTCAAAATTCGATTGAGAAGGTATCACCGGGGAACCAGAGCAATAAGCACGCGCTTTGTAAATCCCTTTCGCAGGGGACGGCTCCAATGCTTTACTGACAACTGACTACTGGCAACTGCCTACTGAAACCATGCAGACTCGTCTTTCTTTTATCGCCATCTCGCTTGCCCTGATCGCCGCCGGGATCTGGGCCTACCTTCATGATGACAACCTGCGTAAGAATTCCGCTCAGGTGAATCTTGGCGACTCCCATCAGGTGGTGCTCCAGTTGCTCGGCGACCCCACTATCGACGGACCCTGCGGCTCATTGACCCCAATTCCTACAGGCTGCAGCAGCGAGTACGTTTATCGCTACTGGTACTCCATCTTTCAGCCGCACTATTTGGTGGTCTGGTTCGACAAGTCCGGCAACGTGCTGGGCGAACAGCACGTGCGGTCGTCGTTTTAGCTGGGGTTACTCTTTCTGTTTTCCGGCCAGAAGATCCAGCTTCTCGATGACAGGCGGTTTGGCGAACAGTTCCGGCGCCTTTGCCATCAGCGCTGCGGCAATCGGTCCCGATAGATGCGCTTGCCGGCCGGCTTCGTCATTGAAGGTGTCGAAGATTCCGAACGTCGAGGCACCGATCCTGAAGGCAAACCAGGAAATTGTTCCGGCCTCGCCTTGCGCCAGGGGAAGCGCGCTGCTGAGGAACGCGGCCGCTTCCTCTTCTTTGCCGGGTTTTGCCTCCAACCGCACCAGAAGAGCTAGTTTCACCATTTCGAATCTCCTGAAAGTATTGCCGTCCGCCGTTGGCGCGGGGATGTCAGCGGGCGACGGCGTGGAAAGCCTCGTCCATCACGGCTTTCAGCTGATCGAGGGTTTCTTCCACCGTCAGCGCGTACATCTCGCGGCCGTTGTCTTCACCCGATTCAATTGCCCACTTCAAATAGTGACCGGCAATCTGCACCGCCATGGGATCGGAGATGACTTTTCCGGTTTGCCGGTTGTATTCCACCCAGGCGACATGCGGCAGCGCAATCCATACCGGACGTTCGCCGACCAGGAACTTGATGTCTACGGCGTCGGCATGACGCGTCGCAATGGCGACAATCAACGCCTGGTAGCGGCAATGCACTCGCTTGCCCGTCCAGCGGTCGACAGCATGGAATTCGTCATACATAGTCAAGAATGATATCTGACGGCCGAGTACAAGGGCAATTGGCGGAGATTGCGGTACTGTCTTAATTTGGACTGATGTCACCGTGGAGAGAAGCGGCTACAGATTTGCAATGAGACAGTGACGTTCGCCTTCAAGCATCCAGAATACACACAGGAGCTCATTCGACGGAATTCAGCCGTGATGCTTCCGAACATTTTGTCGAGGAAGGCAACTCGACTGTCACGACAAGGAGAGCCGGTGCAATTTTTCTGCGCACCGCAACGGTAGACTATACTTCCTAGACGATGCTCGACCTCAGATACATAATCGTCCTGCTGCTTGTCATCGCTTGGGTGGCGTTGTTCGTTCTCCGTCGCAAATTCGTTGGCAAGGATACGGCAAGAATCATCGCTGCTCTGGAACGGATAGAAGGCAAGTTGGACGCCGTCCTGGGAAATCAGCGCCGCCCGTAATGGGCAAAGTAGTACAGTACTGAGATTGCTGGTGCCGAGGGATAGGAGCGAGCCTCTTCAGAACCTATCTCATAAACCTGAATGACGTCTGCAATCAGTCCTATTTTTCAGCGAGCCCTTACGCCCGATCATGGGCCTCGCCCAGCACCACCTGCACGCTCATCTTTTTTCGCCCACGATAAAAAGTCACGCTCACGGTATCGCCGGAGCGGTGCTTGTTCATCACGTTGGCCAGGTCCTGCTGGTCGCCAATCGAATCGCCGTTGATCGCCACGATGAGGTCGCCGCCGATCATGATAGCTGTCGCCCCCAGGTAAGCGCGCTCGTTGCCGCCTTTCAATCCGGCACGCTCAGCCGCGCCGCCCGGAACCACGCGCACGATCAGCACGCCGTAATCGGCCGGCAGGCCCATCTCCTGCGCCATTTCCGGTCCGATGGGCAAGGAAACGATGCCCAGCGAAGGACGCCGCACCGTGCCCAGCGTGATCAGATCGCTCAGCACCGCCTTGGCGGTATTGATCGGGATTGCGAATCCAATGCCTGCGCTCTGATTCGAGCCGCCCGTCGCGATCATGCTGTTGATCCCGATTACCTCGCCGTGCCCATTCAGCAGCGGGCCACCGGAGTTGCCAGGGTTGATCGCGGCATCGGTCTGGATGGCTTCGTCGATCAGCGCGCCTTGCGGAGTTCGAATGGGCCGCAGCGAGCTGATGATCCCGCGCGTCATCGTCCCCGCCAGTCCAAACGGGTTGCCGATCGCGAACACCTTCTGGCCGACCTGCAAGTTCTTGGACTCACCCAGCACCACGGGCACCAGATCAGGCGCCTTGATCTGGACTACGGCAAGATCATGCCCGCGATCGCGTCCAATGACCGTCGCCTTATAACTTTTCTTGTTATGCAGCGTGACGTCGACCTGGTTGGCATCTCCCACAACGTGGTAGTTGGTGAGGATGTGACCATCCTTGTCGATGATGAAGCCCGAGCCCTGGCCCTCCTCCGGCACCGGTCCAAAGAACAGGTCGTAAGCCACCGTCCGGGTGGTGATGTTGACCACCGAAGGAATCACCCGGCGATAGACCTCGATGTTGTTTTGCTCTTCCGGATCGAGCTTCTCCGGCCCGGCGGCTTCGCTAATTTCGATATGCGTGGGTCGCGAAATTACCTCGGCGATAGGGTTTGTGCCCTGGTGGTGGGTGGTGAGCCAGTAAAACGCGCTGGCCAGAATCACACCCAGGATAAACGGTCGTACAAATCTCATACCTTTATGATGGTCCGATCAGTTAAGAGTTGCTGGATGGGGAATAGACGTCTCCCCGAATAAAGTGTAACGAAACCGCAGAGCTTCGCGCATCTCGCCGCGCCGCGGACGTTGCGCTTCAACCGCCGGCCACCAGAGTTTGCAGTTTGTTCCAGACCTCTTCCACCTGGCGCTCCGTATCCTCTGTCGTGCCGGAATTTTCGATCCCGTAGTCAGCGTGTCGCACCTTTTCCTCATCGGGTAGCTGCGCGGCGCTTCGCCGTTGTACCTCACTGAGCGCGCTGGCCAGTGGGATCCCGGTGCGCTGCGCGTAGCGCTCGACCCGGTGCTCGAAATCGCACGTCACAACAATAATCTTGTCGAAATCCTTCGCGGCCCCCGCCTCGAGGATCAGCGCCGCTTCCACTACGGCAATCCCCGTCGGATTGTTGCGCGCGACCCCAGCCATCCATTCGTTCTGGGCCTTGATAACGGCGGGATGCACGATGGCATTCAACTCGCCGATGCGGCCGGGAAAAGCGATTCCGGCCAGTTTGGCGCGATTGATGGTTCCATCTTCATGCAGAATTTCCCGGCCAAAACTGCGCACCACTTCGTCATACACTGCGGCTCCTGGCGCATACAGCTGGTGCGCCAGTACGTCGGCTTGCAGCAGATGGGCGCCGCGCCGCGCCAGCATCTCGCCGACCGTCGACTTGCCGCACGCGATCCCGCCGGTCAGCCCTACGCGGAGCACGATTCACCACACGTGAATAAGGACTTGCGCGACAACCGAACCCCCTGGATTCCCCGCAGTATACAAGCCAGCCCGGGCCGGATATCAGTGCGCAACTTCGGATGGACGCATTTCCGGCTCTCCGGGCATCGTCATGGGATAGTCCAGCACGCGCACCCCGAGGTCATCGGTGGACTCAGTCGAATTGGAGAGCACCACCACTCCGGCTTTCCGGCGCGGCTCGAAGCCGGCATAAGCGTGGTAGCCATTGGTGCCGCCGTTGTGACACACAACCCCGTTGGCAATGTGCCAGCCCATGGCAATCTGGACGCCGGGCGACACTGGCCTGCGCACGCTTAACATCTTCTTCATCGCCGGCCGCAGCGGGCCCTGGATCAGTCCCATATTGGCAGCCAGAAAGATCAGCATGTCGTCCACATTCGAGCGAATCGAGCCTGCCCCCTTCATTGCCGAGACCTCGATGCTGGGAGCCTTAATTCCGCTCCCGTAGCCGGAAATCAGATTGGCTTGCATCTCCGGGGTCAACCGCATGGCCGTATGGTTCATCCCCAACGGCTCCGTAATCCGGTCGTGCAGGAGCGTTTCGTAATCAGAGCCCGCTCGCACCGCCAGCAACTGGCCAAGCAGGCCAGCGCCAAAGTTGGAGTAGTCATACTTCGCTCCGGGATCGCGTGTCAGAGTGTAATTCGAGAGGAAGTCATACATCTGTTCGACGCTATATTCCCGGTTGTAATTGTTTGGCATCCGCGGCAGTCCCGAGTAGTGCGTCGCCAGGTCCAGCAGCGTAATCTGCTTGCCGTTGCGCGTCGGTACGTGCACGGTCGCGGGCAGGTACTTAGAAATGGGGTCGTTGAGTTTTACTTCTCCGCGCAGTGCCATGTCACTCAGCAGCAAAGCGGTGAATACCTTGGTGATGGAGCCAATCTCGAAGATGGTTTCGCCGTCCGGCGCGCGACCATCGGCGCCGTCGAACTTGCCGTAGCTGATGACCTCCTGGCCATGCTTCGTGATCACGCCGACCACAATGGCGCCAGCCTTGTGCTGCACGTCGACAAACTGCACCAGCATGTCGTGAATTTCTTTGGGCGTCGCCAGCCGAGTTGGCGCTGTCTGCGCCCCCAGCCCTAGCGCCACGCAACAAAAACAAACGAGAACAGCTGATATTCTCCGGCCAGCCGGAGGAACCTCAGGCAGCATAGCTTGACCAGCCTACTCCATCCCCAGCCACGCTGGGCAGGGATACGTCGGCGAGACTCGCATCCCCTGAATCCGTTACTATATCTAAGCTGTCTCCCTGCTGATCTCGGCCGGCCTGCTTCCGGCGCAAAAGGAAAGTTCTGGAATGAAACGTTCTCTCATGCAGTTCACTTCGGCCGTGCTTCTGTTGCTGGCCGGTACTTTGGCATGGTCGGCCGACACTTCTATGCTGAAGCCCCCCAAGGGATCGAAGGTTGCCATTGTCGTCTTTGAGGACCTCGAGTGCCCCCAGTGCGCCAAGGCCGCGCCGCTCTTACACGAAGCGTCCAAGAAGTACAACATCCCGCTGGTGCAGCATGATTTCCCTCTGCCCCAGCATCCCTGGTCCTTCGACGCCGCGGTGAATGCCTGCTATTTCGATACCCTGTCGGCGAAGTTGGGCGACGAGTATCGCCTCTTCATCTTCCAGCAGCAGAACTTCATCACCAAGCAGAGTCTGCGCGGCGTCACGGAAAAGTGGGCCGAGGACCACAAGGTCGTGCTGCCCTTCGTGGTCGATCCTTCTGGCACTTTGACGGCCAAGGTCACTGCTGACCGCGATCTCGGCAGGCGCATTCCGCTCGATCACACGCCCACCATCTATATCGTCAACGACTCCGGGCACGGTCCCGCAGTCACCGAGGTTACTGACCTGACTCAGCTCTATCAGAAGCTCGACGAGGTGATGAAGGAAGCCGGCACCGCTACGCAAGCGCACAAGTCCGGGAGCCCCCACTAAGGTAGGGTCAAGCTGGCTGCGGGAAAAGTCGCGGCACGCTCCCGTTCGGGTAGTGCGGCGCTTCAGGGCTGCGTCGGGCGTTAACCATTCAAGGAGCCTTCAAGCTCGAGGGTACATATCCGGAAATCGTAAAACCCCGCTCTTCTAGCGGGTCCGAACGAAGTACCTCGGCGGCTATAAAGCCGAATCGTCTTGACTGGCGTTAACCCGGTTTTTCAGTAGCCGGCCAGCTTGCCCACTTTCGGGCGCCATTCTTAGGATGTTACGCAACTTCCCGCTAGTCGTTGGGTTGCTATCACCGGATACGACTATGCCGGATACTACAACTGATACGATCACCGTGGAATCAATGCCTTCCGTGTCCTCGCACGATCGCATCCTGCGCTCGGCAAAGCGTTTGTTCGCCCGCAACGGATACGAGAATACCAGCACTGTGGCTATTGCCCGCGAGGCCGGTACCAGCGAATCGCAACTGATGAAGCACTTCGGCAGCAAGCAAGGGTTGCTGCTGGCCATCTTCGATCGCGGCTGGGCCGGCATCATGGAACGCGTGCAAGCGTCGCATCGCCCAGCTTCGCCCGCTGACCGGCTCATGAGCATGTTGCAAGCCATGATTATCGAAGTGGATAACGACTCTGACCTGAAGCAGTTGATGGCCCTGGAGGCACGCCGCGTCCGCAAAGACAATCGCGATGTGCTGCTGAGCCGCGGCTACCAGCAGTTCTCCGAGTTGGTCCACGGCCTGCTCGGCGAAATGCGCGATCACGGTCACCTTCCCCCGGATGTCAATCTGGACGCCGTACGCGCCGCCATCCTGGGTATGACCGAGGGACTGCTGCGCGACCAGGTTGTAGCGGAGCGCTCGGAATGCCGCGCCGACTATAGCTTCGACGACATCCGCAAGATACTGGAAATCATGCTTCCGGCGCTCAGCAACCACGCTATGCCCCCGCTGAAAGCCGTCAGCCGGTAGAACAGACGCGGGTCTCGCCGCAGAGTGCGCCTTCACAAGTCCTTAAGGTTGTGATCACGTCCTTAGAGTTGTCATCACGAGGAGGGCTTTAGCCCGACGAGGGATCTGCTTGGTTTTTCACTAGGCAGTTTCGCCGGCGGGAGCGCCACTGCGGTGTCCATCCTCCGTGGTCGAGTGCTAAACTATTGCTGACCTCAAAACCTCGCCGGTCCGCACGGATCGGGTTGCTTACTCAGTCGGGACGTGGCTCAGCCTGGTAGAGCACTCGCTTGGGGTGCGAGGGGTCGGCAGTTCAAATCTGCCCGTCCCGACCAATTCAAAATCGGCAGGCGTACAACCGCGTCTATGGCGTGATCTCCCAGACGATGCCGCACGAGCTTTGTGTGCAACTTCCTGTGCCTCCAATGGAGGCTGTACCGAAGAGATTGCCGCTTGCGTTGATCGCCACATTTCCGGCGGACATGCATCCGGCAGTGCCGCCGGTGAAATCGTGAAGCGACGTGTAGATCCAGCCTCCTCCTGAAGGCGATAGCTTGAAAATAGAGCCGCATCCATAGGGCCCATCCGAGAACGTCGTTCCGTACAGGTTACCCGCCGCGTCCATAAGGAAGTTGGCCTGGGGTCCGGGAGAATCTGAGAAGCGAGGGGGCAGAAACGCGCTGTCTGAGCCCGCAGCGTCTAAAGAGTCATTACACCAATCTCCACTGCAGGCAAGGCCATAAAGCATCGTAAACGTCCAAGCGCCGGGTAGAGGGGAAAGCTCAAAAGCCGTGCCACCGCTGTTTGGCCCCGCAGCCGACGTGGAATCGTACAAATCGCCTGCCAAATCGAAGATCAGACCACCGACGGGATAGGCTCCGTCGCTTTCACCCGTGAAGCTGTAGATGGTGTTCTCTGTCCAACTCGATCCCGAAGGCGTCAACTCAAAAGCCGTACCATCGTTATTGGGGCCGCCGAACATAGCCGTACCGTAAAGATTGCCTGCGCTATCAAAGATCACACCGCTTTGGGGAAATCTGCCGTCGGTTTGCGCGTTGAAGCTGTGTAGGGCCGATTCCGTCCAACTGCTCCCCGAATGTGTCAGCTTGAAGACGGTACCATCATTGGCAGATCCTCCGCCCTGAGTAGTGCCGTAAATATTTCCTGCTGCGTCGAATATGACGTCACCCGTGGGATTAGCGCCGTCGCTACTGCCGGTAAACCGATAGAGTACGGTTTCGGTCCAGGGACAAAGTTCGGCCTCGCAGGCTCTCGCCGGAAACGTCAACTTGAAAACCGTGCCGCAACCAGCCAACTCGCAACCGTCGTTGCCTCCGTTGAACGTTATTCCGTAGAGGTTTCCATCCGGGCCGATCGTGACTGGGGCGGCCGGGAATTGGCCGTCATCGCCACCCGTGAAGCTGTAGAGTGGGGACAGTATCCAACCCGAGCCTCTTGGCGCCAGCTTGAAGACCGTGCCAACGTCGAATGCACCGCGAGTAGAAGTTGTACCGTAAAGATTTCCCGCCCGGTCGATTACCACGCCAGCCTCGGGAGCCGCTCCATCCCTTCCCCCGCTGAAGTTGTAGATTACTCTGTAGGTTTGAGCCTGAACTGTTTGCGTCAGGATCATCAAGATCATTGTTGAGCCGACGATCGCAGCGATGCTCCGAAGGAAGGCAATGTGTTTGTTTTGCAAGGATGACCTCCGGGGATCAGGGCCGCCGACCGGCTGATTGTGGACCAACTCAGGCGGCTTTGCAAGAGCTACCTGTTGCAAGCCTGCCTCCAAGTATGAATCTCCCCAAGTCGGCCCATCAGGCTGCGGCGAAGCCACGCTCATGGCAACGACTGCGAGTGCGCACCGAGGACCTATCCCCCTGCCATCGGCTCCTTCAGAGGGCGTCCAGACGGCGGGCTGACTGGACAATGTGGAAGAGCACGCCGGCTGCGACGCCGAACATTGACGTAGGCGAACTTAAGGCTTGCCTTCAGCCTGATCGACGCCTCTTGGCTCGCGTCATGGTCGCAACTTTTTCGTAGAACAGTCTTGAATCCTGCCGCCGGATGGCTTCCAGCAGTGATAAGACAATCAATTCGCGCGACGTCGTCGAGCTTGCCAGCACTCCTGCAATAAGGTCTTGCGCCATGAACTTCTCCAGTTCCCGACGGCTTAGGCGAGCCGAATAGAGGAACCTGCCGCCGACCGTCTTCCGGTTCAAGATTCCCTTGTGGTACAGCCGATCCAGAGTTGTCATGACGGTTGTGTAGGCCCGCTTGCGAGACATCTTCCTTAGAACGTCCCGCACACTGCATTCCTCCGACTCCCAAATAACGTCCAGGGTCTGACGTTCCAGCCGTCCCAAAACTATTCCCGGCAATATGGCCGGCATGACCGCCTCCTTTCGAAGCAACGGACGCCCAGGAAAGATCCTTGGCTTTATCGTTAGGCAGAAAGTCATCGGCTCGCACTCCGGCGGGCAGCTGACACCAGTGAAATGCCTGCCTCAAGAGTCAGCAGGTCTGCCGTCGACAATTCGGCTTGGCCGCCGACGCGAACCGTAAATCTGTCTTTTTCGAGGAGCGAGACCCAAGTTAGATTGAGGCTACTTACATCGAAATGCGCTCAACTCTTATCGGGTCCGAAAAAGCTGCCTGCGGCCAGAGGAAATGCGGGTTAACGTAAGTACCATCAGTTAACCGCATGGCCGTATGCGATCAGTCTACCGCTAGTGCGTCCGAAGTCAATAAGAAACAATGCCCAGGCGTCGGACAAAAAGGGCTCGCGCCGCCAGCTCCGGATCTCACCAGTCGAACATGTAGGGCAGCGCCGACGCGACCATCATCGCCACGACGATGAGTCCTCCGCCGAGCACCTGTTGCCCTGTCATCGGCTCCTTCAGCCAAAACACGCTGAGGATTGCCGCCGTGACCGGCTCAATGCAGAAAAGCACAGCGGCCTCGGCCGGGCCAAGCCGCGTCTGGGCCAGCGCCTGTCCCCAGAACGCGAAGACCGTGGAGAACAGCGCCAGGTAAATTGCCGGCCCGAACACCGTCGGCTGCCGGAGCGTCTGCGCCAGATTTTGGAATCCATACGGCGCAGGCAAGCACGCGCACAGCGCCACCGACACCACTCCGCAAACGGCGACTTGCGATCCCGCCAGCAGCCATGCGTCGGAGCGCCGGGTAAACACTCCCATCATCACGATGTGGACCGCGCACAGCATGGCGCACAGCAAAGTCTCCAGGTCTCCGCGATTCATCTGCGCAATAAAACTCCAGACCCCGTGGTGGTCTCCCCACCCGCCGGCCGGATGCACCAGCAGGTAAAGGCCGTAGCTGGCGATAATCGCTCCCAGGGCGGAGGCGAGCTTCACGTGCTGGCCTACAACGATGGCGATGAATGGCGTGAACAGCACGTAAAGCCCGGTGATAAAGCCGGACTTGGCTGTGGTGGTGAAGCGCATCCCGTCGGTCTGCGACCAGAAGATGCCGGCCAAAACCAGTCCCAGCCATACTCCATCCACGACGCCGCGCCGGACGATGGGAATGCGCCTGGCCCAAATAATGACAAGCATCAGCAGACCGGCCAGTACAAAGCGCGCGCTCATCAATCCGCCAACGGAGATGCCGCCGTTCAGCGCAAAGCGCGTCATGGGAAAACCGAGCCCCCAGATGACAGCCGTGGATGCGATCAGGAGGACCGCAGTGGGGTGGGAGATGGTGGCGGATTGAGGCGAGTCGCGGTGCATGGCTATAGGCTCGGCAGAAGATTTATCCTAACCTGAGATGCGCGTCCCGTTCATTCGCATTGTTTTGTCAAAGCCGGCGAAGGATGAGCATCTGACAAAACATTTACTTTGAACATAATTCGATTTCGTGCTCTCATGGTCACCTTGTGACTGACGCGCAGAGATAAGTAACTGTGGAGGCAATGATGAGCGAAAGAAACGACCGGGGGCTGTTGGCCGCTGTCCCCACGCGGCGGCAAATGATTATCGCCGCCGCCGTCGCGGTCGGTGGAGTCGCCCTGGGTCCAGTTTCTGGCTGGGCTGACGACGACTTAGGTATTTCCCACGCCTGCGCGGCAATTCATCAGGAGGTCGTCTTCAAGGCCAGCCCGAAGCGCGTTTATGAAGCATTGGTCGACGCCAAACAGTTCAGTAAAGTGATCGCCTTGAGCGCGGCCGTGAAGTCTGGCGCGAAGTTAGGAAACAAACCCACGGAGATCAGCCGGGAAGCGGGTGGCGCCTTCACGCTCTATGGTGGCTACATCACGGGGCGGCAGATTGAGCTCGCGGCTAACCAGCGGATCGTCCAGGCATGGCGCACTGGCGGCTGGGACCCAGGTATTTATTCGATCGCCAGGTTCGAACTCACGGAACAAGGCCCAGACACCAAACTCCTCTTCGACCACACAGGCTTTCCGGAAAGCCTCGCGGAACACTTGGCAACGGGATGGAAGATTAATTACTGGGAGCCCTTGGCGAAATACTTGGGATAGAACTTCGGCTCTCACCCTTTGCCCAGGACCATGCGCCGGAGACTTGTGGGTTAGGCTTAACTATGGTGTCGCGCCGCCGCCGATCCAGTCCAGTTCCAGTTCGGCAATCGCGCGGAACTCAGGATCTCCGGTTACCAGAGGGCAGCGATACTTGTGCGCGAGCGCCGCTGCGAACGCGTCGGCATACGCAATCGGATATTTTCCTTTGAGGAGCGCCGCATCCCAGATTTCATCCATTGTCGGGACTTCGATGGTTACTGGGAGCGTCCTTGACGACTCACGCCAGGATTCCGCAAGTGTTTCGCTGTGATACTTGCGAACGTAGTAATACACCTCGCCGGTGTTGATGGCGCTCATGAAAATGCGAACGGTGCCCGCATCGGCCTGCGCGAAAAGCCCTTTGGCTATGTCGGTCGCCGGTTGTCTACCCTTGATCCACTCCACAACAGGCCAGGAATCAAGAACGCGAGTCTTCAAGTTCGCGCTCCTCTTGTCTGAACTCCAGGAAGTCTTTCTTTATATCTCCACCGGCTCCCTGAAGCTTTCTCCAAGAATCGCCCTTGGAGAGCACAATCTCATGCCCGCGGACTTCGAGTGTCAACTTCGAGCCCTCTTTGAGATTGAGCGCCTCCCGGACCTGCTTTGGGATGGCAATCTGCCCCTTGGAGGATACTGTAACCTTTTCCATTGATGTATCTTACCATGGGTAAGGCGCTAAACGGAAGCAGGGCGACTTACCCGAGGGTTGCCGCCTTGTTCTCGATCAACCCCTTCACCCGCTCGACGAAGGCCTCGACCTTCACCGATCCCTCAGCTTTTTCCTGGCCGCGGACGCGGACGTTGACCTCGCCAGCCTCGGCTTCTTTGTCGCCGACGACCAGTTGGAATGGCACTTTCTGCATTGCGTGTTCGCGAATCTTGGCGTTCATCTTCTCGTTGCGCACGTCGACGTGCACGCGCACACCCGCGGCCTTGAGTTTGTCGCCGACTTCATTCGCATACCCGTGATGCTTCTCGCCGATGGGGATGACGACTACCTGCACGGGCGACAGCCACACGGGAAACGCTCCAGCGTAGTGCTCCAGCAGCACGCCAAAGAAGCGCTCCTCGGAGCCATAGAGCGCGCGATGCACCATCAGCGGCTGGTGGCGCTTGCCGTCCTCGCCGACGTACTCCAGCCCAAACCGTTCGGGCAGCGTGAAGTCGAACTGCACGGTAGAGAGCTGCCACAGGCGGCCGATAGCGTCCACCAGCTTGATGTCGATCTTCGGTCCGTAAAACGCGGCCTCGCCGGGAATGGTTTTGTACTCGATGTTGCGCCGCTTGAGCGCCTGCTCCAGCGAGCGCTGCGCCAGCTCCCACTGATCGTCGCGGCCAGCGTAGGTCTTGCGATCGTTCGGATCCCAGGTCGAAAGCTCTACCTGATACTGCTCGAAGCCGTAGGTGTGCAGCGTGGCCAGCGCGAAGTCGATGCAGCCGACCACCTCGTCCTCAATCTGCTCCGGCGTGCAGAAGATGTGGGCGTCGTCCTGGGTAAAGCCGCGCACGCGCAGCAGGCCATGCATCACGCCCGAGCGCTCGTAGCGATAGACCGTGCCCAACTCGCCCAGACGCACCGGCAGGTCACGATAGGACTTCAGCGAGTCGCGATAAATCAAAATGTGGAACGGGCAGTTCATCGGCTTCATGCGGTACACCGCGTCGTCCAGTTCCATCGGGGTGAACATGTTCTGCGCGTAGTAGCCTTCGTGGCCGCTGGTCTTCCACAGATCGACGCGCGCCACGTGCGGCGTGTAGACCAGCGAGTAGCCGCGCTTCAGGTACTCGTTGCGCATCCAGTCTTCCATCTCTTTGCGAATCAGTCCGCCCTTGGGATGCCAGAAGATCAGCCCCGGCCCCGCCAGCTCCTGAATGGAAAACAGGTCAAGCTGCTTGCCCAGCACGCGATGGTCGCGCTTCTTCGCCTCTTCGATTTTGTGCAAGTGCTCGTCGAGGTCTTTCTTCGAGAAGAACGAGGTGCCGTAGATGCGCTGTAGCTGTGGGTTCTTCTCGTCACCCAGCCAATACGCGCCCGCGATACTGAGCACCTTGAACGCCTTGATGCGCCCGGTGGACGGGATGTGCGGTCCGCGGCAGAAGTCGGTGAACTTGCCGGTTTTGTAGATGGAGATCTTCTCGTCGGGCGCGGTGAACTGCTCGATGAAGTGGCACTTCATGAAGTCGCCTTCCGACTTGAAACGCTCCAGACCTTCCTGCCGCGGCAAGAATTCACGCGCGTAGGGCAGGTCCTGCTTCACCAGTTCCTGCATCTTCTTCTCGATGGCTTCCAGGTCTTCGGGCGTGAACGGCTTCTCGCGATAGAAATCGTAGAAGAAGCCGGACTCGGTTGCCGGACCATGGCCGAGCTTGGTCTCGGGGAAAAGTTCCAACACGGCAGCGGCCATCAAGTGCGCCGACGAATGACGGTAAACTTCCAGCGCTTCAGGGTCGCGATCGGTCAGGAGGCGCAGCTCGACATCCTGCTCCAACGGGCGCGCGAGATCGACCAGCTGCGCGCCATCTTTCGCGGCGGGCGCATGGGCGGAGGCGGGTGCGACGGCCGCAGCTTCGTTCGCAACCGGCTGGTGGCCGTTACTCCCGCTGCCGTTGCCGTTCGAAGCCAGCGGCTTGATCTGTGCAGCCAGCGCCGCATCGGCGAGACGCGGGCTGATGCTCTTGGCGATATCGAGGGCGGAGGTCCCGCGCGGCACGTCTCGGACGCTGCCGTCGGGCAATTTCACATGAATCGTTTCAGCCATGATGTAGTCCAGTAGTCAGTGGCCAGTGGCCAGTGACTCAGTTGAGTCTGATGGGTAATTATTATTGCTCGGTAAGTCCAACTCTACGCCGAAGCTCTTCCAGCGACATGCGTTCGCCTTTGCCCTCGCGTGATTCTTTGATGGCTTCCATCAGCCGTCGGGCATTGTTCGGCGAACTTAGCAAGTACTCGGTTTCCGACATCGTGTTATTGGGCAGTTTTCGTTTTCGTAGTTCGTTGCGCATGGTACCAGCCGAAAGCGGGGTAGAAGATGTCCCGGCTTCATTTTAAGCTCTGGGACGCTGCAAAGAGAACGCGCAAACTGCGCTACAGAGTTGTTCGGGTTCGGCGCGAGCGTACTTCCAGCACTGCCGATCCGATGAGCGCGACCGACCCGGTGAGGATGGCGATTGGAATGGCGACGTGTTTGTAGGCATTGGCCATATCGATCTTATTACCGCTAATCATGCCATAAAGCACCGTCCCGACGATACCCAGAAACAGTCCCAGGCCCATGCCTCCGGCGGCAAACAGCAGCGCAGTGAAGAACACGCGCGCCGCCGAGGTGAAAGCCACTGAAAACCTGGAGCGGCGGCGGGCGGACATGGCATCGCTGTACGACATCCTACATACGATTCTAACGGGATGAGGCTCGCCTGTCAGGTGCTCGCGGAGCAGTGAGCCATAGGGTGCCGCTCGCCGCCACTGTTTAAGCCGTGGGTTACAATCAACTCTTCATGTCTCCGACATCTCAATCCATAACCCGAACCCCCGCCGAAGTGGTGCGGATGGCGCCGGTCTCTCAGGCCGCCAACGGCATCTGCTACTCAGTTATGGGGGAGATGACCGCCGGCGTCGCCGATGTGGAGCGCATGGTCAACGCCGTGCCCCGAACCATCGCCGTGGCGCTCGACCGCAAGGCGTACTATTTTGTCCCGCTCACTCTGAACCTGGGCGACGAAACCATGATCGCCGACCGCTATGACGTGCAGCTCTCCGACAGCGCGGTTTGCCATCGCAACCAGACGCTGGGCGACTCGCAGTGCGTCTTCATCTCTACTCGGCTGATGGAAGACAGCTTCGCCATCGCCTTCGAGTTCTTTATCAACGTGGGCCACAACTTCGTGGACCGCGTCGGCGTCTCGCAGGAGTTCGCCGACCTGGCGTGGCAGCAGGTGGAGGGAAGGGTTCGCGGCGAGACCTCGCTTGACGCGTATGAGTTGCGCAAGGTGGCGACCACCAACGGCCCCGAAGCGGAGAAGGCGCGCCACGAGTACCTGCTGGCGACCTTTTCGGACTCGATCGCGGTGTACATGCTGTCGGTGTATCTGGACGTGGATTACCAGGACCTGCGCGAGCGCGACTATCCTTTGCTGGCGCCGGATGCGCTCGCCGAACGCCTGCGCAAGATCAATGAACTGTTCCCGCCAAATCCGGGATTCGAATTTGCGGTGTATCACCGGAGAAGGCAGTAGAAACCAGTGGTCAGCGGCTAGTGGCTAGAAATGCTTGGGTTTTACTGACCACTAGCCACTGACCACTAGCCACTGACTCCATGATTGCTCACCTTCGCGGACGGCTCATCTCGAAGCATCCCAACCAGGCCATCGTTGAGGCTGGTGGCGTTGGCTACGACGTCCTCATCACAGTCCCGACGTTTTCCGAGCTGCCGGCCGCCGGCGCCGAGGTCGCGCTGCACATTCACACTCACGTGCGCGAGGACGCGCTGGCGCTCTATGGATTCTTGCGCCCGGAAGAGAAGCAGCTCTTCGAAAAGCTGATCACCGTTAGCGGCATCGGACCAAAGCTGGCCATCACCATCCTCAGCGGCATGGCGACGACCGACATGGTGGGCGCGATCCGGGGCAACGACTTCGCTCGCCTGACCAAGATTCCCGGCATTGGCCGCAAGACCGCCGAGCGCATGTGCGTGGAGCTGCGTGACAAGCTGGAAGGCTTTGGCGCCCCGCAAACGGTAGTCTCGCATTCGGCTGTTGAAGAGGACGTGATCTCTGCGCTGACCAACTTGGGCTACCAATGCGCGGTCGCCGAGAAGGCCGTCGAGCGGGCTGTCCAGTCCGCTGGCCGGGAGAACTTCGACGCCATCTTCCGCGCGGCGCTGGGAGCGCTGTCGAAGTAGTCCTCAAAATCCCTTTTTTATAACAGAGAATACAGAGAGCACAAAGCACACAGAGCAGAGAAGAAGGCCGCAGACGCAGGTCTCAAGGTTGTTTTCGCTCTTTGACCACATAATTGCTGACTGCGGCTAAACATCCCACTTGCATCACGCCTGACTTCTGCGGAGTAAATGGACAGAACTCGAAGTCGCCGTAAACCTCATCATCGAAATTACCCAGCTTGTCTTCAAGAGCCTGCGGCAGGGAAGTATCGACCCGTAAGCCGAGCATTCTCTTTGTCCCGATGATCCAAATGCGCTGTGTGGGGTTGCCGTTCCAATTCGACAGACGCCCGTGAACCTGGAAGCAAGCGGCGACTACGCGGGAATCCTTGCGGCAGGATGGGCTTTCCGTGTCGGAGGCGTCGAGCGCGCGAGGTAGAGCGAGGAACGACGCGAGTGCGACGGTTGCGAAGAACATCAGGGAAGGAAAGCGGCGCGGCGCGATGTCGCTCATGGCTCTTTGCCGTACTATAACCCCGTGCGCGGGAAGGTACTGCTACAAATCCGCGAAGGACCTGATTCGGGTCGGGCACCTTCGCTGCGAGAACTTCGACGCCATCTTTCGCGCGGCGCTAGGGGCGCGCGGGTACTGGCCCGTTCGTACCGGGCGTTGCCGGCCGTCAGATTCCTAAGCAACGCAGGCTATTGCGCCGGCATCCAATCCAATGTGTTATTCGTCAAGTCATCGCTGTAACTGTTTGTGGTAATGGTGCTAGACTAAACGCAATTAAGGGATGAGGGGCTCCTCTTGTCGACATGTCCATATCTATTCCGCACTCATCCCAACCTCAGCGATGAAGTGAATCGCAACATTGCGCAGTCGGAAATTGAAGGCGGCGTATCTCTCAACGACCTGCCACCGGCGACTGTGCTGGAGATTCAAACCCAGCACCACTGTTACTTGGTTGTGCTTCTGAACGACAACAAAGCGCTCATCTCAGGACATCCCCAGTACTGCCCGGAGCCAACCCAGGTGGCAATCGCGGGTTCGACATGGGGCGGGTCCATGCTGAAACGGCGCTTCGTGGGCCGAGGCATGCATCTGGAGTTTTGTCATCCGCAGTACCCCACGCCAATTATCACCTCACCCATCCAGGAAATCCGCGAACCGCGAGTTCATCAGCTCCGGGACCAATGCGCCGGCCTCGATCGCCGTTAACTCACTCCCGCCTGCAATAACTGTCACGGCTTCTACTTCGTTGACGGGGAGGTGCCGCGTCCTTAAGATGAGGCGGAACGAAGGGGACCGCTGGCCGGACATCGTTTAATGATCGATCGCACCATCTCGCATTACCGCATCATCGAGAAATTGGGCGGTGGCGGCATGGGCGTCGTCTACAAGGCCGAAGACACGAGTCTTCACCGCTTTGTCGCACTTAAGTTTCTGCCGGATGAGGTAGCCCGGGACCCCGTGGCCCTGGCCCGCTTCCAGCGCGAAGCCCAGGCAGCTTCTGCTCTGAACCATCCCAACATATGCACCATCTATGAAGTCGGCCAGGAAGATGGCCAGCCCTTCATCGCCATGGAGTTTCTGGACGGCACAACGCTGAAACATCGTATCGACGGAAGGCCCCTGGAAAAGGATGTTCTAGTCGGCCTGGCGCTTGAAATCGCTGACGCTCTGGACGCTGCACATGGCGAAGGCATCGTCCACCGCGACATCAAGCCGGCCAACATATTTGTGACCAAGCGCGGTCACGCCAAGGTCCTTGATTTCGGATTGGCGAAGGTCGCAGCCACGGCGGGCTGGCCGAGCAGGATTTCATCAGCCCAAACGGTTACGGGTGGGCACGATGAGCACCTGACCAGCCCGGGCTCCACGCTTGGAACCGTAGCTTACATGTCGCCCGAGCAGGTGCGGGGCAAGGAGCTGGATGGCCGGTCGGACTTGTTCTCCTTTGGCGTGGTCTTGTACGAAATGGCCACCGGCACGCCGCCGTTCCGCGGAGAGAGTTCAGGAGTAATCTCCAAGGCCATTTTGGACGGGGCACCCACGCCGGCAGTTCGGCTCAACCCTGACGTGCCCGCCGAGTTAGAACGAATCATCACAAAGTCGCTGGAGACAGACCGCGAACTGCGTTACCAGTCTGCGGCAGATCTCCGCACAGATCTAAAGCGCCTGAACCGCGACTCGGAAGCCAACCGGATTTCCGGCACATATTCCACCCAAAGTTCTTTCGCTCATGCTGCCGTAGTAGTCCCTGCCAGCGCAAAACGTGTTTCTTTGCTGGGGAAGATTCTTCTGGCGGCGGGGCTGCTCGCGGTCGTCCTAGGGGCGATCGTGTACCTACGCTCGAAGCGGAACGAGCGCATGACTGAGAAAGACACCGTGGTGCTTGCGGACTTCGATAATTCCACCGGCGATCCGGTCTTCGACGACGCCCTTAAGCAGGCCCTGAGCGTGGCTTTGCGCCAGTCTCCATTCCTCAACGTGCTCTCACCGGACAAAGTGAGCGGGACGCTGCGCCTGATGAGGATGCCGCCGGATAGGTCGCTCAATGCCGAACGGGCTCGCGAGGTTTGCCAGCGTGCCGGCAGCAAAGCTTATATTGCCGGTTCCATCGCGCGTCTGGGGACGGACTACATCGTTGGCTTAAAGGCTGTCAGTTGCCGGACCGGAGACATTCTCGCGCAAGACCAGGCTACGGCGCCCGTCAAAGAGAAAGTTCTGGAGGTGCTCGGTAGATCCGCTACCAAACTCCGCTCGGAACTTGGCGAAACCCTGGCTACGGTGCAGAAGTACGATACGCCGCTGATTCAGGCTACGACCTCATCTCTGGAGGCGTTGAAATCTTACAGCCTGGGGGTGAAGGCCTCGGATGAAAAAGGTGCCACGGCGGCTCTGCCCTTCGATCTGCACGCCATTGAACTGGATTCTGACTTTGCCATGGCCTACCGCGCGCTGGGACTCGACTACTCGAACATGGCGCAAACCGGCCGCGCCAGCGAATATCTCACCCAGGCATTCCAGTTGCGCCAGCACGCCAGCGAACGGGAAGCCATGATCATCGCGGCTGACTACTATCTCCTGGTCACCGGGGAACTGCAAAAGGCAGCACAAACCTTCCAGCAGATCTCGGCGAACTACCCGCGCGATGAGGCGGCCGTCAACAATCTGGGCAGTGTGTATCAGCAGCTTGGGCAATACGAGAGGGCCATTGAAATCGAGCGTCAGGCGATTGCCATGAACCCGGACGCGGTGAACGCCTATGAGAACCTGGCAAACGATTACATGGCCCTCCAGCGCTTGGATGAGGCGCGCCAGACGATTGCAGCCGCGTATGCGCAAGGACTCGAGGATTATGTTCTGCACATGGGCCAATACGCGCTGGCGTTCCTGGCCAATGACGCTGGGGCGATGGCTGAACAGCAAGCCTGGTTTGGCGCCCGACCTGACGCGGAACCGTATGGGCTGGCGCTGGCAAGCCGCACCGAGGCGTTCCACGGCAGGGTGAGGAAGGCGCGGGAACTTCTGCGCAAGGCCATCGAATCTGCCCTGCGGGGTGACAATCGAGAGAACGCAGCTTCGTGGCGGGCTAGCGGCGCAATTCGAGAAGCAGCGTTTGGCGATCCCGGGGAAGCGCGCCGGCAAGCGACGGAAGCCTTGCAGATGGCGCCCAACAGCCAAGCGGTAGAGATTGTGACGGCGCTGGCCTTTGCCGCGGCTGGAGATACCGCGCGCGCTGAATCCCTGAATCAAGACCTCCGGTCGCGCTTCCCGCTCGACACCGACGTCCAAGGTTATTGGTCGCCGGCCATCGAAGCGCAAATAGCACTGAAACAAAACGATTCGGCGCGCTCGCTCGATGCCCTCCAGGCAATAACCCCGCTGGAGTACACCGGCGTTCCCTTCGAGCTGAATATCTCCTGCCTGTATCCCACCTATCTTCGAGGCCAAGCGTACCTGGCTTCAGGGCAGGGGAAAGCTGCGGCAGAGGAGTTCGACAAGATCCTGAAGCACTCTGGCATGGTGTGGAACTGCTGGACGGGAGCATTGGCTCGATTGGGAGTGGCTCGTGCGAATGCCTTGGAATCGAAGGCATCCCAGGGCGTGGACGCCGATGCCGCCCGCGTCCGGGCCCTCGCCGCTTACAAGGATTTTTTCACCCTCTGGCGGGACGCTGACCCTGATGTTCCGATCTGGAAGGAAGCCAAAGCGGAGTATGCGAAGTTGCAGTGATCCGGGCGCAGATTGGAATGGCCAGGCGTACCATCCAGATATGAGCAAAATGAATTCGGATTGTCTAAACTCTGACGCGACTACAGGCTGGGAAGCCGCCGATCTCCGGTTTCGACAAGAGCCAGACGACGAAGACGACGACGACAACAACGGCCGAGAAGATGAAGACAGCGACGTGGACGATGAGGACACAGACGGCGACGGCTACTCAGAGTGAGCGCGTTCGTGTTCAGTACTGCCCATCGGCAATGCGATGGGTGAAGGGTTTGATGTTGCTGATCGCCTGGCCGCCTTGCGTCAGCCCAGCAGACAAGTCTTGAAGCTCTTTCTCGGCGGCGGCTTCCGCCAGCTCGCGTGTAGGCGCGTGCCCCCAGGAGACCAATTCGTCAGGCTTCTGCTCCCGGCAAATCATCCAATGATGGCGTGTGCCTTTGTGGTAAGGCTCAACCTGAAACGATACGACATATGGATTGGGCGCTTCTTTTATTGCCAACTTGTCGCTTCTTTGGGCCATCAGGATTGGCTCACTCCTATTTCTTATGCGAATCGAAGAGGTGGATAGGACCTTACGTTCATCATACGCTCATTCCTCAAGAAGCGTGGACCACGGTCGTCAGGGTTTAGGGGGCTTGTACCTCTTCCCCAATGTCTCCGCCTGGAAGGTGCGCTCGTCCACGGGATGCAGACGGTTAATCATTGACCGCGACAGCAGCTTGTAATGGTGGATCTCCAGCAGGTAGTAAATGACGAACCAGATCGGTTTTTCGGTGGTCATCCACCGCTGATTGTCGAAGCGCTTCAGGTTCACGGGACGGGAAAATGTTCGCATCGTCCGTTTGCGCCGCAGGTTGAAATAGGTATCGAAGTAGCTCATGGCCAACTCGCGGAGCGAGCGGTACACGGGCTCGCGATAGCGGCAACTGGTGTAATTGGATTTGGCGAGCGAGCCCCAATGCCCCTTCACGCGATAGACCGCGATGACGTGGTCGGTGTCGTGCTCAGCCTCGAAATCCAAAATCAGCGGCGGATAGCCGTTGGCGCGCAGGGCGGCCGCTGCGAAGATCGCTCCCTCGAAGCAGTGGGCCGTATTCTCGCGCAGCACCCGCCGCGGCGACCAGGCGGTATCTCCCAGGTGATAGGGCATGTCATCGAGGAATCGCTGGATGCCGTAGGGATCTTTCAGGCTGCGCAGTTTGCGCAGTTCTGCCGGAGTGAAGCCGAGTTCGTCTTTGGCCATGATGAAGTGACAGCAGTGTAACGCATTGGATTTCGGGCAGCTGCGGGCATGCACCCGGCTACATCTGGTGCACCAGCAACGCGACGCTGAAGAGACTGTTAGGGAACCCGGTCGCCACTCTGCGGCTCGCATGATTTCCCATTGGAGCGGTAACGCCCCCGCCTGAATCATGCCGCCGCGTTGCGGCTGTTTTCATCGCCTGGCAGGATCGCCTTGATCCAGCAACCAATTCTGGACCTGAGTTTCGTAACAGCCGCTGCGCCGTCGGGACTCCAATTCGCCGTGCGGTTGCGTTTTCCCGGCCGCCATTGCATTATTTTTTCCGGGAGCATGGCATGAGAAAAAAGGCGTTCTCGTTTCTGATTGTCGGGTTGGTGTGTTCGTTATGCGCAGCGCCGGGAAGCGCGCAGCAAAAGGACCAGGCCCCGATTACAGTCGAAGGTCTAGACGGCACCAAGCTGACGTTTACTTTGGAGCAATTGCGACAAATGCCGCAGGACTCCGTCTTGCTGCCAAACCCTAATCCGGCTACATCCGAACAATACGAAGGAGTGCTGCTGAGGACCCTGCTGGCAAAGGTAGATGCGACGATCGGCAAGAAACTCCACTCCGAAGGCTTGCGGGACTACGTGGAGGTCGCCGGACGCGACGGGTATCGCGTCGTCTTCGCGTTGGCGGAACTGGATCCAGCCTCCAGGACAACAAGGTGCTGGTCGCCATCAGCAATGAAGGGAAGCCATTGGACAATGCATTGGGACCGGTGCGCGTCATAGCGCCGCAGGACAAGCGTCAAGCGCGCAGCGTACGGCAGGTGACGACGATTACCCTGCGGCAAGCGCCCTAGCGCAGGCTGAAAAAGTCGGAACAGGGCATTGTGCCGCCGGCTGAAGGCGGCTCGGAGAAAAATAAACGGCTTATCGGCACGACTGAAGTCGTGCCCTGTTACAAAGCTCTCGGAAGCGGATCTTTGCAGCGGCCTGTAAAGTCGTGCCTGTTACCAGGCGTTCAAGGCGAGGTTTTTCCGCTGCCTGTTAGTCTTTCTGGACCATCACTTCGGTTGACTTGATGACGGCACGGACGGAGTCGCCTTTCTTCAGTCCCATCGACTCGGCGCTGGAGCGGGTGATGATGCTTTCTACCTGCTGGCCGCCGATATTGATGACGACATGCGCCATGATGTCACCCAGGGTAATGGATTCGATTGTTCCGGTGAGCTGATTGCGTGCCGAAAGTGTCATGTGGCTAGCGTAAGGGAGTGATTCTTGGAAGGTCAAATGCTCAGGTCATTCGGTAAGGTCAAAGAGGGAGCATTGTGCCCGCCGGCTCAAGCCGGCGCAGGATGAGGAACAACGGACTTGAACGCGGCGCTGAAGCGCCGCACTACCGGAGCTAGGCACAGCCAGGATTTTTTAAGCAGCCTGTGAAGGCGTCCTCTACCCAAGATCACTTGACCATAATTTCAAACTGACCCATTACCGGCTATTCGTTGCGCAAGGCGACTATGGGATCGACCACGGTAGCTCGATGTGCAGGAATAAACGACGCGGCTAGGGTAACCACCAGCAGCAGCAGCGAGACGCAGACAAAGATAAGCCAATCGGACGAACTTACGCCGTAGAGCAAGCTGGCCATCACCCGCGTTAGGACCACTCCCCCAACCAGGCCAATGGCAACGCCGGTAACCGCCGCGATCACGCCCTGACGGATCACGAGCTTGAGGATATCCTGACGCTGCGCGCCCAAGGCCATGCGAATGCCAATCTCGCGGGTACGCTGGAGCACGGAATAGGAGATAAGGCCATACAGGCCGATGGTCGCCAGGATGAGCGCGAGGCTGGCAAAACTGCCAATCAGATAAAACGGGTAGCGCCGCAGGAACACCGCCGGCGAGCGGTCCACAAATTCCTCCAGCGATTGCGGCTGAATAAACGCCAACTCCGGATCGGTGGAGTGCATGGTGGACCGCGCTGTCCCCAACATCGCCTTCGGGTCGCCACTGGTTCGGATCACATAGTTCAGGTATGTCGTGTACCCGGAGTCTTGATCCACTGGAAAGTAAATGACCGGTGGAGGGGGCACGGCGAGATTGTCTTCGGCCACGTCGCCAACAACGCCGACGATCTGGCGGAACGGCTCTTCCGGTGAGCGAGTCATGCGCAGGCGCTTGCCGGTAGGATCCTCGCCCGCGGGCAGATAGCGCTTCACCCACGCCTGGTTCACGATAACAACCCAGGGACTGTTCGGCGTATCCGAAGCCGCGAAGGAACGTCCTCGGAGCAGCGGGATTTTCATCACGGCAAAATAATCCTGCTCTACCCGGCGGGAGATGGAAGATTCTTCCTCGCCCGGAGCGACTGCTCGCCCTTCAATCAAGAAGCGATTGGTGCCGCGATTCCCAGCTACCGGTAGGCCGCTGGTGGCGGATGCGCCTTGGACGCCCGGCAAAGCCCGCAGGCGGCCGAGGAAGTCGTGGGCAAAGCGCAGCCCATTGGGATTGCTAAAAGGCCATGTCTTCGAGACTGTATACGACGGCCCCGAAAGGGTGACGAGAAACGTCAGGACATGATCAGGCTCGAATCCCGGGTTCTGGCTGAGCACGGTGCGGAGGCTTTGCAGCATCAATCCGCCGGCCACCAGCAAGACAAGGCAGATGGCAATCTCGCCGATGACCAGAACATTGCGCATGGCTGCGTGCGAACTGCTGGTGCCGCCGCGCGACTCATCCTTCAGGATTTCCGTGATGGGCGTTTGCGGAACCGAGAGTCCAGGCCCGAGTCCGAAGAGAATGGCCGTAAGCACGGTAATTCCGGCAACGAAGGCCAATACCGGAAAGCTGATGCCGACATCGGCCAGGAAGGGCATGGCCGTGAGCTGAGCTTCGGGGATCGACCGCGCCAGAAGCCACACCCCCAGCGCGGCTCCCAGAAATCCGAGGAGGGCGCCGATAACGGAGAGCAGCAAACTCTCGATGAGCAATTGCAGCACCAGGTGAAGTTGCCTGGCGCCTAAGGCAGAGCGAATGGCGAATTCGCGGCGGCGATCGACCGAGCGGCTCATCAGCAAGCTCGCGACATTGGCGCAGGCGATCAGCAAGACCAGGATCACGGCAGCGAAAAGTACCAGCAACAGAGGGCGAATGTTGCCGACGATTTCAGAGCGCAGAAGCCCAACGTTTACGGTTACCGCGGCATTTTGTTCTGGATACTCGCGCGCCAGTTGCGCATTGATGGCCTGCATTTCCGCTTGCGCCTGGGCGAGAGTAATGCCGGGTTTAAGCCTGGCAATCACGTTCAGCCAGCGGCCGCCGCGCGCCGTGGTTTCGTAAAGATTCAAGTGCAGCGGAACCCAGATGGGCACAACCCCGGCGGGACCCAGCTCGAAGGCGCGCGGCAAGACGCCGATCACAGTTACCGGTTTGCCGTCGAGACGAATGACGCGCCCGACAATGTCAGGATCGCCGGAAAAATCGCTGTGCCAGAAACTGTAGCTGAGCAACGCCACCGTAGGGCCTGAGCCTTCCGGCAGGTCTTCACCGGCGGCAAAGTCCCGGCCCAGCGCCGGACTCACTCCCAAGGTCGAAAAGAAATTAGTAGTGACCATGGCGCAAAACATGGTCTTGGGATCGCCATTGCCGGTAATGGTGAAAGCGTCGGGCGCGTAGCCGGCAAGCGACTGAAAGCTTTTCGCGCTCCGCTGCCAGTCGAGGAAATCAGGATAGGAAGCGAGGTAGGAACAGCATCCGACCTGGTGCCGACTCTCGCCGATGGTGACGAGGCGGTCGGGGTCGCGAAAGGGCAGGGGACGCAAGAGTACGGGATATACGACTGAGAAGATTGCGGTGTTGGCGCCGATGGCCAGGGCCAGAGTGATGATCGCCACCGCGGTGTAGCCAGGACTCTTCCGCAGCATGCGCAGGCCGTAGCGAAAGTCCTGTTTCAGGGTTCCCATGAACGCAGCGGATCGCAGTCAATTGCCACACATATCAAAGGGCAGAACGTTTCCAGCTTTTTCTGCGCACGACTAAGTTAGTTCTTCAAGACAGGCTTTGACAACTCGCGGCGGCCTGGGCGCGGTTCTTGCGGGAAGCGCCTGCCGCCGGGGAGGCTGCCACTGGCGAAAATAATGCGTTGTGCGAAGGGGCTGAGCAGGAATCGTTCGCCGCGCACGGCGCATCTGAAGACTTTCGCGGTCTGGGGCAAATTTGTATTGAAGAGGTAGGGGGGAGAAATTCCGCGTTCCGAACGAGCGTTCGTTCATTAGCACCGAAGTGCGGCAGTCTGTTTGTTTTAAATCGCTTAGCAGGTTACTTTGTGATATTTCGCAATTGTTCCACGTGGAACAATTGCGTGCAGAGACGGCAAAGGCCAACTTAGAGCAGCCGGGGAAAGAGCGATGGCAAGCACGACGATGGCTGGCTCGCAGGGTTTCACGGTCAGCCGTCCCGCGCCCAGTCCGTGGCTGATTGCGGTCTCGGTGATGCTGGCGACGTTTATGGAGGTGCTGGATACCTCGATTGCGTCGGTGGCTCTGCCGTACATTGCCGGCAGTCTGTCGGCGACCAATAGCGAAGCCACCTGGGTGCTGACCAGCTATCTGGTGGCGAACGCAATCATCCTGCCGGCCAGCGCCTGGTTCTCTCTGAAGTTTGGGCGCAAACGATTCCTGATCACCTGCATTGCGATCTTTACCGTATCGTCGTTTCTCTGCGGCGCGGCGACCAGTCTGTGGATGATCCTGGTAGCGCGCGCTGTGCAGGGCGCCGGCGGGGGCGCGTTGCAGCCGTTGTCGCAGTCGATTTTGCTGGAGAGCTTTCCTCCCGACAAACGTGGGAGCGCACTGGCGGTGTTTGCTCTGGGAGTGGTAGTCGCCCCGGTACTGGGACCCACCCTCGGCGGCTATCTCACCGACACCTACTCCTGGCGCTGGGCCTTCTACATCAACATACCGATTGGGATCTTCGCCATTCTGATGATCCTGCGCTTCGTCCAAGACCCGCCCTACATTAAGAATGCGAAGCCCGGCAAGATCGATGGCATTGGACTGGGCTTGCTGGCGGTTTGGCTGGGTGCGTTGCAGATCATCCTCGACAAGGGGCAGGAGGATGATTGGTTTGGGGCCAACTGGATTCGCTGGACATCGGCTCTTCTGATCATATCCTTCGTCGCGTTCCTTATCCGAGAGTTCACACATGACAAGCCGCTGGTGGACCTGCGCGTCTTTCGACACCGAAACTTCCGGTTGGGCTGCATTCTGATCGGTCTTTTTGGAGGCGCCCTTTATGGGCTGATCACCTTATTGCCGTTGTTCTATCAGGAACTGCTAGGCTACACGGCCTACGCGGCAGGATGGGCGGTGAGTCCGCGCGGAATTGGCGCGATCCTGGCCTTGCCGATCATCGGCATCCTGACCAGCAGGATCGACAACCGCTGGCTGATCGCAGCCGGCTTTCTGATGTTTGCCATCGCCAGCCTGGGCTTCGGCCAGGCGAACCTGGAGATTTCGCAGTGGTCGTTTACCTGGGCGGTTGTGCTCAGCGGATTCGGCTCGGGATCGGTTTTTGTCCCGCTCTCGGCCACCGCGGTCGCCTTCCTGAAGAACGAGGAAATCGGAAATGCCAGCGGCCTGTATAACCTCTTCCGCAACGTGGGAGGCAGCATCGGCATTTCTGTCGTGAACACCATCGTTGCCCGTCATGCGCAGCTGCATCAGAATGAGCTGGTCCACTCCCTTGCGCCCAGCGCGCTGACCTTCCAGCAGCAAGTGCGGGCATTGCAGCAGTATCTGTATACCCAGGGCTATGGGCCAGTGGAGGCGACGCGGAAGGCCTACGCTTTGATTGGCGGCGAGTTGTCGGCGCAGGCCCGGCTGTGGTCCTACGTCGATGACTTCCGTTATATGGCTCTGCTCTGCTTTGCCTGCATCCCAATTGTTTTTATGTTGAAGAAGACAGTCCGCCGCCCCGGCGCGCAGTCGGTGGGTCACTGATCGGGCGAAGTCTTTCTGTCGATTCCCGCCAAAACAAAAAGCCCGCCCCTTGCGAGGCGGGCCGGGATAGCAGGAACGAGCTAGGAGCCGTCCTCGCAAATGGTGCTGATACCGGTGTAACCCTGGAAGGTCCAGTAATCATTGACCGACAGGTCGGTAGGACCACCGAAGTACCGCAGGAGAACTAGGTCCTGGAGGTGATAGGTGAAGTTGTGCAGCGGATAGGTCCACGTGCCATAAGGATGGCCCGGTTGACCACCCTCCAGCGGATCGCCGACTTCCAGGATGCCGCAGGGGGTGTTGTTCTCGTTCGGATACAAAGGATCGTCCGTCCACTCACCCACTTCATGCGACAGGGCCGATACGTCCTGCGAGAACACACCCGGGGTGGTGATGTATTCGAAGTTCGCGTAGGTCTGGGCGCCGTTGGCGCTGTGGTAGCCGCCGATGCAGCATCCGCCTTCAGTCAGATACGTGTTGGCGTTTTCGAAGATAGGGAAGCCAGCCGGGTTGATGGTTTGGCTCTGCGCCATGTAAGCGCTGATCTGTCCGTCGTAATAGTCAATGTCAACCAGCGCGACGTGGACGCCAAATTCCGTTCCCTGGTGTCCGGATCCCGAAGGAACGTTCAACGTCAGTTCCGGCAGGACGGTGATACGGGCGGTGGGACCTCCCAAGAGTATGTGCGAGTTCGGGTTGTTTTGCACAATGCTCCAGAAGTTGCCCCGCTGGAAGGCGTCATTGTATTGGGTGGTGCCTACATCGACGCCGCCCTGGGTGTAGGTGGTAGTGTTGTCAAACATCGGGGAAAGAATGGTCCGCGCCAATGCGCTATTAGGACCACCGGCTAGCGGATCCCAAACCGACCCGTCGGACAGCACGAGCTTCACGGGAATGATCCACGTGGTGATGTCGGCTCCATTGTTGGTGGAAGGATCTGCGCCCACCATCACATAGGGATAGTTAGTGTTGTTATAGGTGAACGAACCGTTCCATTCTTCCAACGTGCTCGAAGGCGCCGGAGTTCCGGGAAGCGCAGGCTTCGGCGGAATTACGACGAAGCGGCCAACCGCGTGTTCGTCATTTACTGAGCTGTCTTGGGCCATGGCCAGCACCGAGAAACAGCAGCATGCTAAAAGTGTCAGCGCCATCAGCTGACACAGGAGCGCATAACGTTTCTTCATTAGGTTTAGTTTCTCCTCAAGATTGTTAGTTTTTGTTTCCCACTTCTCTGCAGGCACCACATCAAACAGGCACACCCCACAACAAAGCTCTTCTACCGTTTGCGGCTGTTGCTGCCTAGACGCAATCTGTGAATCAGGTTTATGCAGGGGCTGGACGACGTTGGCAAGGAGTGTAACACTTTTCGCTCCCCTTAGAAACCGCTTCGCGATGAAATCACCCACGAAAAAAGATAGTTTCCAGCCGCATTCCGGCTGGCGTGTCTACTAGCGGACATAGTTGCAAAAACCTAAAAACGCGTGTCAGTAACTTCGGAACGCCTAATGCCGGCCGGTCCGCCGTCGCGCCAATCCAAACCCCGTACATGGGGTGCTCTATCACCTTAGCTTCCAGAGAAGCTAGGCGCGAAGGGTCCGGCTGATTTGAAATCGGCGCCATCCTCCGCGCGTCATCTCTGGGTCTGCAATGTCTCCCTGGTGGAAAATAATGTCTACAATCGCAGTGATGTCTTTTCGCTTTGAGATTGAAGCCCGTGACGGGGGCGCGCGCGCTGGCCGCCTCACCACTCCGCATGGCGAGGTCGAGACGCCGGTCTTCATGCCGGTGGGCACCCTCGGCACGGTGAAGGGCGTGCCGCAAGATACGCTGGAAGAGCTCGGCGTCCAGGTCCTGTTGAACAACACCTACCATCTTTATCTCCGACCCGGCGTAGAAATGATCCGGCAGTTTGGCGGAGTGCAGAAGTTCATGGCCTGGGACCGGCCCATCCTCACGGACTCTGGCGGCTTCCAGGTGTTTAGCCTCAGTGACCTGCGCAAAGTTACGGAAGAAGGCGTAACCTTCCGCTCGCACCTGGACGGCTCGTCGCATTTTTTCAGTCCGGAGAGCGCCACCGCGGCGCAGATCGGACTGGGCGCCGACATCATCATGGCTTTCGACGAGTGCACCGAGCATCCAGCCGAGTACGCCCGCACCCAGGCCTCAATGGAAATGACCCTGCGCTGGGCCGCGCGCAGCAAGAAATATTTCGAGGAGCACAAACACGAAGTGCCGTGGTTCGCCGAACGCGGCGAAACCCAGACCCTGTTCGGCATCGTGCAAGGCGGAATGTTTCCCGACCTGCGGCGCGAGTCGGCGCAGCGCACGGTTGAGCTGGATTTTCCGGGATATGCCATCGGTGGGTTGAGTGTGGGCGAGCCGCGCCCGATGACGCATGAGATGGTCAGTGCGGCGATCCGCTTCCTGCCGGAGGACAAGCCGCGATACCTGATGGGTGTCGGCACCCCGGAAGAGATCGTGCATTACGTCGCGCAAGGAGTGGACATGATGGATTGCGTGCTGCCGACACGCGCTGCGCGTCACGGCCTGCTGTTCACTTCCAGGGGACGCATCACCATCAAGAACGCGCGTTACGCCAGCGACGACAGCCCGCTTGACCCCAACTGCGGCTGCAAAGTTTGCGCGCGTTATTCCCGGGCCTACCTCCGGCATCTCTACGCTTCGAATGAGTTGCTGGCGCAAGTCCTTAATACGATCCACAACCTGGCGTACTACCTTGACACCATGCGCAGGGTGCGGCAATCTATAAAGCTTGGGGAGTTTGCGAGTTTCCTGTCCGGTTTCCGGGCGCCGCATCGAGCGTCCCAATCCGCAGAGGGATCGTGCAATTCGGGTTCTCCGGAGAGCTGAGCGGCGGTGGAGGCTTTCGCGTTGGAACCTCGAATCCCGGCGCGCGCAGCAAGGACGCGCGCAGATAGTCCCAGTTTCCGGAAAAACGCGATAAAATAGCTGATCAGGGAAAAACCATCTGTGTCGCGCTGGTAAGCTGGCTGATGACGGCCTGTTCCGCTCGATGGACGCGGACCCGGGCTGAAGAGTCCCGGTGTTCAGTTGGAAGTCCCCGAACATCCTAAAGTGCTCCGATCGCGGGGGATGGAGTTTTGCCCGCTGTCGGGCTTTGCGCAATGTTGAGAGGCCAGGCGGGAGCAGTACAGCGTTTGCTGAATTCTAGAGGCGGAGTTTTGTGCCCTCCGGGCGCGCCTTCGCGAAAGTAAGCCAAATGGTTATGGTTAAAGTGGCAGCGTTGTTCGCTCAGGGGATCGTGGGATCGGCTCCTATGCTGCTCCCTATAGTTGGGATGTTCGCCATCTTCTATTTTCTGGTTATCATGCCGCAGCAGCGCCGCCAGAAAAAGTGGCAGGCAACCTTGGCCCAGATCAAGCCGGGCGACAAAGTCGTCACCAGCGGCGGCCTTACCGGCGCCATCATGTCGGTGAAGGACGATGCCGTTGTCCTGCGAGTCCCTCCCGACAACATCAAGATTGAAGTCACGCGTTCCTCGATTGTCACTTTAACGACCGCGGAGGACCGCCCCAAGTAGTAACAGGGTCACTTTTTCTCATGAACAAGAATCTCCTCGCCAAAACAATATTGATTATCGCCGTGCTGATCGTCTTTCTGTTCGGCATCGTAGGCATTCCCAGCAGCTTCACTGCCAAGGGTCTTCTGGCCTCGCTGCAGCAGCGCATTCACCTGGGACTGGACCTGAAGGGTGGGACCCACCTGATCCTGCAAGTCCAGGTCAACGATGCCATCAACGCGGATACCGACCGCACGGTTGAGCGGCTGAAGGACGAGCTCAAGAAGGCCAACGTCGCTTTCGGTGAAATCTCCAAGCCCGACCCGCAACAGCATCCCGAGCTGGTCGCGATCAAGGGGGTGCCGCCGGAGTCCTCGGCAGAACTGCGCCACATCATCAGCGACAAGTTCCCGGAATACGACCTGACCTCAGGGGCGCAAAATGCCTGGACGCTGGCGATGAAATCTTCGGTGGCCACCGACACCAGGAAGAAAGCCGTGCAGCAGGCGATCGAAACCATCCGCAACCGCATCGACCAGCTTGGAGTTTCCGAGCCGGTGATCCAGGAACACGGACTGGGTGATTATCAGATACTGGTGCAACTGCCCGGGGTCGACGATCCGGCACGGGTCAAAGAGATCATGCAGTCCACGGCCATGCTGGAGATTCGGCAGGCTGTAGGCGGTCCTTATGCCAGCGAGCAGGCCGCGATGCAGGCCAACAACGGCGTGCTTCCGCCCGATGCCATTCTGATGAAAGGGACCACCGGCGTACATGGACAGGATGAGGCCAGCCAGGGCGACGCCTACTGGCTGATCAGCCGCGCCTCGGCCGTAAGTGGCGGCGATCTCCGCTCCGCTGACGCCGGACACGATGAGAATGGCCGGGCCGACGTGAATTTCATCTTGACGGGTGAAGGCGGACGTCGCTTCGCGGCGTTCACCGGAGCGCACGTCGGCGATAAGCTCGCGGTGGTGCTCGACAACCGCGTCCAGTCCGTGGCCACCATTCAGGAGCAGATCCACGATCAGGGACGCATCACCGGCAGTTTCTCCGAAGAAGAGACGCGCAACCTGGCCTTGACCCTGCGTTCCGGCGCCTTGCCAGCGGGAATCAAGTACCTTCAGGAAGTTACGGTCGGACCGTCGCTCGGTGCCGACTCCATTCGTCAAGGGGTGCGCGCGGCGGTCATAGGCATGGCCGTGGTCATGATTTTCATGTTGTTCTACTACCGCGCCGCCGGAATCAACGCCGACCTGGGACTGTTCCTGAACCTGGTGATCCTGCTGGGCTTTCTCGGATTCAGCGGCGCGACACTTACCTTGCCGGGAATTGCGGGCGTGATCCTCACCGTCGGTATGGGTGTGGATTCCAACGTCCTCATCTTCGAGCGTATTCGCGAGGAGCTGCGGCACGGCAAGACGCCGTCGTCCGCGGTGGACCAGGGTTTTGCTCACGCCTGGACAACTATTCTTGACACCCACGTTACGACGATCGTTTCCGCCGTCATCCTGTTCCTGTTCGGCACAGGTCCGGTAAAGGGCTTCGCCGTAACTCTGAGCTTCGGTCTGGCGGCTAATCTGTTCACTGCGGTCTTCGTTTCGCGTGTGATCTTCGAATCCGTTCTCAACCGCCATCAGCGTGGCGAAGCATTGAGCATTTAAGAAGAAGCAACTAGTAACTAGTCACCAGTAACTAGCTACTAAGTTTCGCAAGGGGTTAGCGTGGAGTTATTTCGCAATACCAATATCGACTTCCTGGGCAAGAAGTGGTACTTTCTCGCCTTCTCGCTGATCTTCAGCGTCGCCGGTCTGCTGTCCATCTTCTTCTGGCACGGCGTCCCGCTGGGCGTGGAGTTTCGTGGCGGCACGCTGGTTTATGTAAAGTTCGCGCAGACGCCGGACCCCGACCAGATCCGTCCGGAGTTGAACCGGGCTGGCCTGCACGATCCCAAAATTCAGCGCTTTGGTCCCACATCGGACAACGAAGTCCTGATCGACCTCGGCATGCAGGAGACCAGCGAGGCGGCGCTCGACCAGGGCAAAAACACCATCGTCCGGGCGCTCGAGCCCCAGGGTGTTTCCGGCAAACAGGACCTCAACAACACCGGCGTGGCCAGTCTACAGGCGTATCTGATGCAGAAGGACCCGATGCATTTGGGCACCGATGCCGAAGCACGCTACAAGACTGTTGCGCAGCAAATCGAAGACTTCCGTAACAAGGAACGCGGCGGCATCCTGACCTCGATTGACGACCTGCGCGGCGTGGCGCCGGCAGAGGTGCTCAGCGCGCTACAGCAGGACTTCTTCACCTCCGACTTCGTGGTGCGAAATGTCGAGATCGTGGGGCCGCAGGTGGGTTCGCAGCTTCGTCACCAGGCGGTCATGGCGAGCCTTTATTCGCTGGGGGGAATGCTGGTATACCTGTGGTTCCGCTTCGAAATGATTTACGGCGTAGGCGCGGTGGTGGCCTGCCTGCACGACAGCATCATCACCATTGGCTTCTTTTCCTTGCTGGACAAGGAAATCAGCCTGACCGTCATCGCCGCGATTCTGACCCTCATCGGCTATTCGATGAACGATACCATCGTGGTGTTTGACCGCATTCGCGAGAACCTGAAGCTGCTGCGTCGCGAACCCCTGGCCGACATCGTCAACAAGAGCATCAACCAGACGCTGAGCCGGACCATTCTTACCTCGGGGTTGACCTTCCTGACGGTGCTCTCGTTATATGTGTTCGGAGGGGAAGTGCTGCGGGGATTTTCGCTGGCCCTGGTGATTGGAATTATGATCGGCACATATTCGTCCATTGCCGTGGCGGCGCCAATGCTGGTTGCGTATCAGGACTGGCGCGCCCGCAGAGCGGGCCAGGCAGCGGCGGAGCGCATGGCGTCGCCGCGCAGTAAGGCCCCGAATAAAGTTAAGGTTAAGGCGTAATCCGGGGCGAAGCCTTGCCGGGTAGATAGGGGTTTTGTCTCGGCTGGCGGACTCGGCGCAGCATTCTGGTCACCCGTCCAACTGACTGGGGTGTATACTTCGGGACGCTGTTGTTCTGGACAGCCATCTTCGTTTTAAGGTTGTACCCACGGGCCAAAGTAAATTTCCCATGGCTTCCCTGGTTTGCGGGGCACAAATGCCGGGATTCCGGTGTCTAACGTAACCAGGGAGTTCTTCCGGAGAGAACAGGTATGTTTGAAGACAGCCTTGTAGAATCAGGTGGCAGGCTCAAGACCAGGCGTGGGACGACCACAGTCATCTCTTTTATCTTGGAATTCTTGTTTCTTGGGATTTTGGTATTGCTGCCCCTGATTTTCACCGAGGCGCTGCCGACTAAGCAACTGATGACGATGCTTACGGCCCCGCCGCCGCCTCCACCGCCCCCACCTCCTCCTGCTGCTGCGCCAGTCATCGTAAAGAAGATCCAGAGTGAGTTGGACAACGGGCAGCTGCGCACCCCCACAGCCATTCCGAAGAAGATCCAGATGATTAAAGAGGATGAGCCGCCCCCGAGCACCGGGCCGGCCGGCGTGGTAGGTGGTGTTCCAGGTGGCGTTCCCGGGGGTACCATGGGCGGGGTGCTAGGCAGTGTTATGAACGTTCCAACCGCCGTGCCCAAGGCCGCCACGCCCCAGCGCGTACGCGTGTCGCAAGGCGTGTCCCAGGGACTGCTGATCCACAAGGTTCAGCCGCAGTATCCGCCGTTGGCGCGCCAGGCGCGTATTCAAGGCACGGTCGTGCTACAGGCCCTGATCGGCAAGGATGGCACCATTACAAACTTGCATGTGGTCAGTGGGCATCCGATGCTGACCAATGCCGCGCTGGACGCGGTGAAGGAATGGCGCTACAAGCCTTATTATCTCAACGGCGAGCCCGTGGAAGTGGAAACTACGATCAATGTGAACTTCACCTTGTCGGAGTGACCTTTCACGGTTGACGGTTGGGTATTTGAGTTTCAGGTCGGTCCGGCTGCCAAACGGCATGGTCGTAATCCGAATGGTATGTAAGTTGAATCTGAATAGGGCCGCTGCCCGGAAGAGACGTTGGCCCCGAAGCTGAAAATCACTGCAGTAACGCTAGCTGTTCTGCTGTAACCGAAAGTTCCGAGGAGGAAAAGTCAACTCATGTTCTTAGCTAACCTTGCAACCTACGCCCTCAGCCATGTGCCCTCGGCGGCCGCCTGGATCTTCCAGGAATCGACCGTTGGTTGGGATCCCGTCTCTCTGTGGAGGCAGATGGGAATTCTGGCGAAGATCACCGTGGTCATTCTGTTCATCATGTCAGGCTGGTCCATTGGCGTGATGATCGATCGTGCCATGGCGTTCAGTGCCGCCCGTAAGCAGTCGCGCGCCTTTGCTCCGGCAGTCGCGGGCGCTCTGCGCGAAGGCAAGATCGACGAAGCCATCAAGGTCGCCGAACGCAACAAGAAGAGCCACCTGGCCAAAGTTGTTACCGCCGGCCTTCAGGAGTTCAAGGCCCACGGCGATTCTGCGGACATTCCCGGCGAGCAGATCGAGGCTTCCAAGCGCGCCCTGGAGCGTGCCGAAGCCATCGTTCACGCCGAATTGAAGCGCGGCTTGGGCGGCTTGGCCACCATCGGTTCCACCGCTCCCTTCGTGGGACTGTTCGGCACCGTGGTCGGCATTCTGAACGCCTTTAAGGAAATTTCTACCCAGAAGGCGACCGGCTTGGGCGCGGTCGCGGGCGGTATTTCCGAAGCCCTGGTGACCACTGCGGTGGGACTTTTCGTCGCTATTCCGGCGGTCATGATGTTCAACTACTTTACCGGCAAAGTGGAAGCCTTCGACGTGGAAATGGATAACAGCTCCAGCGAGCTGATCGACTATTTCCTGAAGCGTCGCAGCGTACGCCGCTAACGGGGAACCCGGCCGACAGGAGGTTGAACTCTATGGCACTGGCACTACGCAACGAGGGCAGCAAAGTCAATTCCAACATCAACGTCACCCCCATGGTGGACGTGATGCTGGTGCTGCTCATCATCTTCATGGTCATCACGCCCATGCTGCAAAAGGGGGCAAGCGTTGACATGGCGGCGGTGAATAATCCGACTCCCATGCCGGACGCCGACAAGGACGACGCCTTGCTCGTAGTGGTGCAGCGGGACGGACAGATTTACTTCGGCACGGACCGCATCAAGGCTGACGAGCTGACCAACAAAGTGAAGGACCGCCTGGCCGATAAGCCGAACAAGCAGATCTTCATTCGGGCAGACATGCGGGCCAAGTACGGCGCCGTAGTGGAAGTGGTGGACAACGTTCGCGCCGCCGGCGTCGACGACGTGGGGTTATTGACCGAGCAGAGACACGAAGGACCGGCGAGCAAGAAGCCGCCGACCGGCGGACCTCCGGGCGCCGAGTAGGGAGTTCATTATGGGTATGGCACTGGGAGGGTCCGGTGGGCCCTCAGCCGACATCAACGTAACGCCGCTAATTGACGTGTTGCTGGTGCTGCTCATCATTTTCATGGTGATCACGCCGTTGACACCGAAGGGCCTAGACGCGCTGGTTCCCCAGCCGCCTAAGGACAAAAATCAACCCCCGCCGAGCAACGACCGCACCATCGTGGTGCAGGTGATTCGAGGGCCGGGCGATAAGCCGGCGCTCAAAATCAATCAGGACGACGTCACCTGGGAAAACTTGGAAGGTCGTTTGAACGACATCTTTAAGACCCGCGCTGAGAAAGTCATGTTCGTCAAGGCTGACACGGACCTGCCCTTCAATGATGTAGCCCAGGTCATCGACATCGCACATGCTGCCGGTGTCGATAAGGTCGGACTGATTACCGCCAAGATCGAAGCTGGCGGCTAGCAACGGCGAAAACCAGGCCCGCGGCGCGCGCTTACCTGCGCGCTGTGAGCCGAACAAGGAACATGGTTCGGGCAGCACCTCCTTCTGGATGAGCGGGACGTCGGCTTGTGCCCGTCCCGCCATTGCTCGGGACCTGAATATCGCAACGGAGAGTGATACCAAACATGAACAAGAGCGGACGGGTGCTGACGGTACTTGCGGTTCTGCTCGTGCTCTTCTCGGCAGTCGGCTGCAACAAACTGAGAGCGCGCGACCAACTTAACAAGGGTGTGCAGGCCTATAAGAACGCCAAATACGAAGACGCCATCGAACATTTTAAGGACGCGGTTGAACTTGATCCCAGCTTGACCAATGCCCGCCTTTATTTGGCAACTGCGTACATGGGGCAGTACATTCCCGGCGCCGATTCGCCTGACAATAACCGTTACGCAGAGCAAGCCATCGATGTATTCAAGCAGGTACTGGACCAGCATCCTCCCAAGGAGCAGCAGATTCACAGCCTGAAGGGCATTGCGTCGATGTACTTCCAGCAGAAGAAATTCGCCCAAGCCAAGGACTATTACCAGCAGATTGCCCAACTGGATCCCAACGATCCTGAGACCTACTACTCCCTGGCCGTCATCGACTGGATGCAGGCCTACCAGCCGGACCAGAAGGCCCGCGCTGAGCTGGGTCTGAAGCCGACGGACGAACTCAAAGACAAGAAGGCTTGTACTGACCTACAGCAGGAAAATGCGCAGCGGGTGGAGGATGGAATCCAGAACCTTCAGAAGGCGATCCAGCTTCGTCCGGACTACGACGATGCCATGGCGTACCTGAACCTGCTGTACCGCCAGCGTGCCGAATACGAGTGCGACAACGCGGACGCCCGCAAGTCCGACCTCAAGACCGCTGACGACTGGGTCGACAAGACCATGGCGACCAAGAAGGCAAAGGCCGAAAAGGCTGGTCCTACCGGCATCATTACCACCGATACTACGCAGTAAAGGCCAGGCGGGGCGTCGGGAGGGTGCGGCTGTTTATCGCGGATAAGCAGATGCCTTCCCCGGATGTCGGGCGAACGCGGGCAACGCCCGCGAATGCCCGACGTGACTGAGTTCACGTCGGGATTCCGGCATGGGCTCGCGTTCACCGCTACCGGCCATACATATTCGCACCCACCCGGTACTTGCCCTGGATGACCTCCGCGTCAGCCCGTCACTCGACTGCAATTATCGATCAGCGTCGATGATCCGGTTGGACGCCGTGCGGCCAGGACTGTACACTTTTTCCCTGGAAGCTATGGCGACAAAGCTGCGGGCATTAGTCCCGGCCGACCGCCGTGATGTTCTGAGACCGAATCCTCCCAACCCAGAGGAAGTGAAAATGCCACAGAATCCGGAAGCCGCCAGACTAGAAGAAGCCCGGACCGCGAAGACGCCCTGGAAAAAATGGGGACCCTACCTTAGCGAGCGGCAGTGGGGCACGGTTCGCGAGGACTACAGCCAGGATGGCAATGCCTGGGATTACTTTACTCATGACCAGGCCCGGTCGCGCGCTTACCACTGGGGCGAAGATGGTCTTGCCGGCATCAGCGACGATCAGCAACTGCTGTGCTTCAGCGTCGCCCTGTGGAATGGCAACGACCCCATCCTCAAGGAGCGGTTGTTCGGCCTGACCAACAGCGAGGCCAACCACGGCGAAGACGTCAAGGAATACTACTTCTACCTCGACAGCACGCCGACGCACTCGTACATGAAGTACCTGTACAAGTATCCGCAAGCGGCCTATCCCTACGGTGACCTGATCCAGAAGAACAAGCAGCGTACTCGCAACGAGATGGAGTATGAGTTGCTAGATACCGGTGTCTTCAACGGCGATCGCTACTTCGACGTTTTTGTCGAGTACGCCAAGCAGTCGCCGGAAGATCTCCTCATCCAGATCAGTGTTAGTAATCGCGGACCCGATGCCGCAAAAATAGACATTCTTCCGACGCTATGGTTTCGCAACACCTGGGCATGGTGGCCCGGTACGCCCAAGCCGTCCCTAAAGCAGGTCTCCAGCCAGAAAGGGACGCAGGCGGTGGCGGCCTCGCAGGCCGATCTGGGGGATCGCTACCTGTACTGTGACGGAGATGCCGTGCTCCTTTTTACGGAGAACGAGACCAACAACCAGCGCCTCTTCGGCACCGCTAACACCAGTGCGTATGTAAAAGATGGGATCAACAATTACGTGGTGCAGGGAGACCATAGCGCAGTCAACCCCGGGAAAACGGGAACGAAATCTTCAGCGCTCTACCAGTTGAATGTGGGCGCGGGAAAGACCGCGACCATCCGTTTGCGGCTGAGCGATCTGGCGCCTTCGGCCATGGGCAATCCCTTCAAAGCGTTCGATGCGACTATGCAGACCCGTCGCAGCGAGGCCGATGAATTTTACAAATCCTTAACTCCACCCCGTGTTACCGAAGATGCGGCCCTGGTCATGCGCCAGGCATTGGCGGGGATGCTGTGGTCCAAACAATATTTCTTCTTCGACGTGGACCTGTGGCTTACCGAACATGGTCAAGACCCGCTGAAGCCCGGCGGACGTTTCATGCGTAACCGCGAATGGTTCCACATGGTCAATCAGCACGTGATCTCCATGCCCGACAAGTGGGAGTATCCCTGGTACGCGGCGTGGGACCTGGCTTTCCACACCATCGCGCTTTCCACGGTCGACCCTGATTTCGCCAAAGAACAGCTCGACCTGATGCTACAGGAGTTTTTCATCCATCCCACCGGGCAGATCCCGGCCTACGAGTGGAACTTCAGCGACGTCAATCCCCCGGTACATGCCTGGGCAACCATCTTTCTGTATCGGACGGAACAGGCTCTGCACGGCCAAGGCGATATCGAGTTCCTCAAGCGCTCGTTTGCCAAGCTGATGCTGAATTTCAGTTGGTGGATCAATCGCAAAGACCGCTTTGGCAATAACCTGTTTGAAGGCGGATTCCTCGGCCTGGACAACATCGGCGTCTTTGACCGCAGCGCGCCCCTGCCGACGGGTGGAAGCCTGGAGCAGGCAGACGGCACCGCGTGGGTGGCCATGTTCTCTCAGAACATGTTGGAGATTGCCATCGAATTGGCGGCCCACGATCCTTTTTACCAGGACATGGCCATGAAGTTTGCTGACCATTTCCTTTGGATTGCGCACGCCATGAACCAGATGGGGCCTGAGGGAATGTGGGACGAGGAGGATGGTTTCTATTACGACGTTCTGCGGCTCCCCGACGGCAGCGCCAAGCGCCTGAAAGTGCGTTCCATGGTGGGACTGCTGCCCCTGTGCGCTACTACCGTAATCGAGCCGTGGCAGCGCGAACGGGTCCCGCGAACCCTGAAGGTCCTGCAAGAGCGCTTGGAACGCATGCCCGAGCTGCGCAAGAGCATTCATGCGACGGGGAAGGAGCATTACGGATACGCGGAACGCGGTATTGCGGCGCTGGTGAACGAGGACAGGCTGCGCCGGATACTCACTCGCATGCTCGACGAGGATGAATTCCTCAGTCCCTATGGCATCCGGGCGCTCTCTCGCTACCATGCCGACCACCCGTATGTCGTCAATGTGGAAGGGCAGGAATATCAGGTTAACTATCTTCCGGCCGAATCCGACACCGGGATGTTCGGCGGAAACTCCAATTGGCGTGGGCCGATTTGGATGCCAGTCAACGCCTTGCTGATCCGCGCCCTCATGTCCTTCTATCTGTACTACGGCGACAACTTCAAAATCGAGTGTCCCACCGGATCAGGGAAATTGATGAACCTGTACGAGGTAGCCCACGAGATAGCCAAGCGGCTGGAACGGATTTTCCTGCGCGATAAGTCCGGCCGGCGGCCGGTGTATGGAGGAACGGAGAAGTTCCAGACCGATCCCCAATGGAAGGACTACATCCTGTTCTACGAATACTTCCATGGCGATAACGGTGCGGGTCTGGGAGCCAGCCATCAGACCGGATGGACCGGTATTGTCGCCAAGCTGATCGAGCTCTTCGGCCGTCTCGACCCACAGAAGCTGTTGGATGCCGGCAAAATGGGCGGCTTTGCGAAGGGTGACTCCAAGACCTAGCAATCGGCCAGGATGAAATCCAAAGGTTGGGCTACACCGCGATGAGAATGCTCTTGCCCGCCTCGGTTTTCGTGCTGATGGTGTCCGTCGGCATGAGTCTGCGATGGCGGGAGCTGGTTGCCAACTGGCGGCGGCTGACGTGGAGCGCCTGGCTGCGGCTGTTGCTGGCCACATTCATCGTGCCCCCGGCAGTTGCTCTGCTATTGGCGCGAATCCTGCCACTGAATATCTCGGAGACCGCGGGGCTGTTCATGGTGGCCGCTGCGCCCGGTGCCCCGCTGCTCACGCGCAACCTTGCCCGGCGCGGATTCGATATGCATCTGGCGGCGAGTTATCAGGTGTGGGGGGCGGTCATGACCCCGATCATGATTCCTCTTCTGGTGGCGGGAGCGGCCAAGCTGTACGGCCGCGACATCTGGATTCCTCCTCTGGCGGTGGTCGTGCAGATCCTGGAAAAGGAATTTGTGCCTCTGCTGGTGGGCATGGCTCTGACGCAATTCATGCCCCTATTCTCGAAAAAGGCCCAGCCTGCCATCAACCGTGTCGGCAATGGCACACTTACGCTGGTGTTTGTGGTTTTGCTTTGGAAGATGGGCCCGGAGCTAACTAGAGTGACCCCATGGGTAGTGCTGGCGGCGGTGTTACTGGTGGTGGCGTCAGTGGCGGCGATGCGCCTGCTCATGACTACTGACCGAATCGCAGTTCGCACGCTGGCGGTCAGCAATGCCAATCGCCATGTGGGCTTGGCCCTGCTGTTGTCGGGACAATATATTCACAACCGCGACGCGCTGCCCACGGTTGCCTGCTATGCCATAGTGGTTGCGCTGCTGATGGTTCTGGCGCCGAGGCTCTTCCCGCAGAAGGAGCCGGCAGCGTCCGGCGCACCCGCGTAGTTGACGGACGCTGCCAGCTATCCCGCTTAACCACTCCCGTTCACTCCCCCTATTGATTGAGCTCGGGGTAAATCGCCAAACCTACCCAGGAGTATTGCCCCAGGTTAAATCCGTCGCGATGGAAGGACTGCGTCCCGGGTGTCACGTTGTTGTGGCCGACATCCGAATTGCTGGAGAAAGGTCCATGCCCAGGCAGGTAATCCGGCCCGTCATCTTTGGGGCAATTTAGGTCGCGCATCAGGCACTGCAACTGATTTGGGCCGTTGGTCAGCCAATTGGTCCAATAGGTGATAGGTGCGGGCACCTGGTCCACCATCAGCAGAGCGCCCAACTGTAGATCGCTGGAAAATGCGGTGGTAGCGGTACCGGCGCTCACAAACGCGAAACTCCCTCCACCGTTGTAAGCACCAGTAGCGCTGCTTGTGGTCTCGATTGTCCCATTGAATTTGGGCACATCATAGACTTTGAGTTCGGCCGGATTCTTATTGGCCATGGTCACCGTCACGTTGCACGCCACATTGTTATTCGAGGTCCCTTTGTACCAGGCCACGATACCCAGGTTGGTGGGTAGGGCTTTCGAGGCAACCAGCGACCACGCCGGGGCGCAGCCGCTGACAGAAACGGGAGCATTGGCTGGGTTCATTACTTTCGAGATCGATACCTCGACGAACAACGGATCGTTGTTATTCGGGGTTATGGAGCCGGACACCAGTGAGGTATCGGAGTCGATGCGGCCGCAAGCACTATTAGTCACATACTGGTCGTCCGTGGTGGGAGGAGTGCAATTACAGTTCCCGTTGTCGGCAAGCGAGCAATGGTCCGCTGGCGGAGGGTTCCAGCGGCAGAGCACCCCTTGGCTGGCATCGCTCCTCTGGTCGGGGTTACAAGGCCAATCGGAGCCGGTCGAATACCATTGGTTAGGAGGCTGGTTTCGAACCACGCCAATGCCAAAAACCGCGCCCTGGTTATTGACCGATATGCCGCAGTTCCCGCGATTTTCAGAGTACTTGTAATTGTCGGGAAACGTTGTCGTTGCTGAACAAAGTGGAATGCTGGGCTGGGCCGGGGTAATGTTCGCTTTGCCTCTTCCTTCCGGAGAAAATACGATGCGGTATACCGGGGCGTCGCCGGAATACACCTGAGGATCGTTAGGCCACGTGTACGCGCCATGCAGTATCTTGTGCAGGGTGTCCTCACCGATGCAGGCAGCTTTCTTGCCATTTCCAACAAAAACTACATCGGTACACTTACCCACGATAGGCTGGTCGTTCCAATCGTATTTATCGGCCTCGTTCTTGGCCAGCGGGTTGATGGAGCCATAGGTGTTGGTGCAAGCCACGGTAGAGGTGGGAGCAGCGGGCTGGGGATCCGGAACGCCGTTACATGCGCTGACCGTCCCGTTGAAGAAGCCTCGGAGATCACATCGGCCTGGCCCATTGGGACCTGAGTTGTGGAAACAGGCAATGTGGTAGTCCATTCCGTTGTTATACTTCAGGCAGTCTGCGTCCACGTCACATTTGCCACCGTAGTTGATCCCGATGTCGCCAGCACAAAACGTGTCCCAAAAGTAGCAGTTGGCATCTGTTTTAGGGTTGCACTTAGGGTATCCCAGTTCCTCGGGAAACTTATACTTTCCGCAATTGCTGAGGCAGGCGAGGGCGAAGTTGTAGGCCGGCAGTGTCGGCATGCCGTTGCTGTCGACAACCACGTATCCGAGTTTGGGATAGCCGGGCTTGCTGCCTTTGGTTTTGTCGATGTCAGCACGGAAGACCTTGAAAGAGCCGGCGCTTGAGGTGGTACAGTTCGCGGCCTCCCGCAGGTCGGCGCCGTGGACAGTGAGCGGGTAGTTCCACTCCAACCAGTGCCAATTGGTCTCACTGCGGGGATCAAAGTCGGAGCTACCTTTCGGTGAGACATCCACGGTAAGGTTGGCGCCATTGACGGCACTAATATCGGGAGAATCGATGAAGTACTGCCCGAACTGCTGATAGAAAGTCCATTCGATGATCGTGGTAGCGTTCGGGGGCGATATTTCGGCGGAGCTGCAATCATATTGATCGGCGCAACTCCCAGTTTCGCATTGCGCCCGGTTGGTAACGGGATCGTAACGGCAGCCAGTCCGTGCCCAGAAGACCGCCCCCACACCGCCTTTCTTAAACTGGCCGTACCATTCTGGAGGGATATCAACCGTGAGCACGTTGGAATAGTTCGTAGGGTTGTTCGGGTTGAAGGCTTGCATCACCCAGCTTCCGACTTTCGCCGGCGGCACGGCCTGGGGGAAAACTGGATAGGGTGGCTTGCCCGCGTCGTGGGCGGCCGTGGCTGCTCCCAGCAGTACCTGATCGGAGCAATTAACCAGTTGCACTTGTCGCTTGATGCCGGAACCCTGTGGCGCCGGAACCGGCAGACTGGCCAGATATGCATCTGAACCACACGCCACCGCAGGCTGCTCGTCTTCGTCCTGAGCTTGTGCCGTTTGAACGGACATGCTCAATAACCATGCGAAGGCGAAAGCCAGAAACATTGCTGCTACTTGGGTCAATCGACGAAGTTGCATGGTGCTAATCCTCCTCAATGCAAGCCCGGGTTCGATGCAGCGCGGATAAGCATGACTCTGTTGTAGAGGCACCGCTTACTTGAAGGTTAGATCTGTACCCCAATTGATCCAGTGGCTAGGTGCCCGCCATGCATCCATTGCCATTCTCAAGAGGCCAGCCGCAGAACGAGATTGGCAAGAGCTGTTGGTCTACTGAGCAGAGAGGACGAAGGTGTGGGCGCACCGTGCAACACTAGAGCAACATCCAAAAACACAAACCCAGTCAACCTAATACGATCAAGCGTTGGTGCAAAAGCTTACTATAACAACTCCATTGTGTCCATAAGGTGATGACGCATGGGTAGTGTCTGAAATCTGCGTTGATGGCCTGAATGGCATAATTCAGACACTACCTGACGCATGAGACTCATTGATCTTTCCCGATCGCTGGAGAACACAGTACCTGCCGACCGCCTGGGCTCGGTCCCCGCATCGAGTACTCCGACCACAAGCAGTCGCTGCCAGGAATTCTGGCGATGTTTCCAGGACTCCAAGCGAACCAGTTGCCTGGCGGCGAAGCGTGGGCCATAGAACTTCTCACTGTAAGCACGCATAACGGAACCCACGTCGACGCGCCTTGGCATTTTGCTTCCACCATGAACGGAGGCGAGCGCGCCTGGACCATCGACGAAGTCCCGCTCGACTGGTTCTATCGTCCAGGAGTCAAGCTCGATTTTCGCGAGGATGCGGACGGGCATGTGATCGCGGCGGCGGAGTTGGCTGAGAAGGTTGCAGCGACGGGGTACGAATTGAAGCCGCTCGACATTGTACTGATGAATACGCGCGCAGGGGCGGCGCACGGCACGCCGGCCTACATTGATTCCGGCTGCGGATTCGGGCGCGAAGCTACGCTATGGTTGCTCGAGCGCGGCGTGCGGGTGCTGGGAACTGACGGCTGGAGTTGGGACGCTCCGTTCTCCTTTACGCGCCGCCGATTCCTGGAATTGGGAGACCCGTCGATGATTTGGGAAGGCCACAAGGCGGGTCTCGATATTGGATATTGCCAGATTGAGAAGTTGGCGAACTTGGAACAGTTGCCGGCGACCGGCTTCATGGTCTCGTGTTTTCCGTTCAAGATCAAAGGCGCGTCCGCGGGCTTTACCCGTGCTGTGGCGATCCTATGACTTCGAGTCACCAGCACGACCGAAAGCAAGTGCCGCCTCCAAGCCGATGCCTTTGCTCGTTCCAGTAATAAGTACTGACGCCATAGCTCTCCTTCTTGTACCTGGTGACGCAGGCAGCAGTGTACATGAGCGGCATTGCACAGGGCCTGGTCGCCAGAGTTGCAGAGGCTTTGCAGCGAATAGCCCCATTGCGCGCTGCTGGAACAGATTGCGCGCAGGGGCTTTCCCGGCCTGGTCAAGCAGGTTTCGAGACCCGCGCCCAAGCCGAAATGCCGCAGGGGCGGTTATAGTATCTTGAGCGATTGCAGGGGGCAGGGGCGCAGGGGGCCCTCCGAACGTGAAGTCTCCGGATTTCGACAACTCGCCATCCAGGCCAACCCGTTTGCTGTTGGCGTGGGGCTCGCTGGCTTTGGCTGCCGCGGAGAGCATCTGCGTGGCGGCCGTGGGACTCAGCGGCCTGCGGGTCGCGCTCGGCTTGACGTCGCTGCTGGCTGCCGGCGCCAGTGGCCCGGCGCAAGGGCTTCACAGGGAAGCCCTTCGCATACCGCTGTTGACAGTTGGTGCGATTGGGGCCCTGATCAGCCTCCTTTTGCTGTGGAATGAAGAACGTCTGCGGCGCAATCCCGCATCGGCCTGGCGGATGCGGCCGCTTACTCCCAAACAGCGCAGATTGCGCTGGCTTCAACTGGGATTGGCCATCCTGACCCTGCTACTGGTGGCAGCCGAACTGATAACCCATCCCTGGTTTCATCGGGAATTCTAAGAGCTACCCGCTGCTCATGATCTCCTGCTGCACTCGAGCATGCAAACGGTCGCTATAGCCCACGGGTATTTCGAAAGTACGGTCGTCGCCGACAAGGATGAGGATGTTGCGGGTCGAATCCAGCACGGCGGCGCAATGGCGGCAGTGTGCCAGGTGCGTCTCGATGGCTTCACGCAATTCGGGGTCAACGTCGCCCTCGATGTAGTTGGAGATTTGATCCCACACATGCTTGCAGTTTAGAACCATGATCCACCTGCCCTGTTCCGGAACAAACCGAACAACCCGCTTCTTTTCGATGCCAACTGAGGCGCAAGAATTTTCTGCATCATCAATCGCGCCCGCAGCAGCCGCGTTTTCACCACGCCCTCGCTGACCTCCAGTGCGGCCGCAGCTTCGGCGATGCTGAATTCCTCCACGTCACGCAGCAGCAATACTTCCCGATAAATCTCCGGCAAACTGGCGATTGCCTTCTGTAGAAGCTGGCGTAACTCCTTCCGCTCCAGCGCCTGTAGCGGGACCTCACGCCAATCGCTGATAACGCTCGGCGTAAAGCCGCCGCCCTCCTCGTCCGGCGGAGACTCATCGACCGATTCAAACTTGAGCACTCGTGCATGCCGCAACCGGGCGCGGGCCTCGTTGACGGCGATGGAGACGAGCCAGGTGCTGAATTTCGACTCCGCCCTGAAATTGCCCAGGTTCTTCAAGGCTTTTAGCACGGCCTCCTGCGCTGCGTCTTCCGCGTCCTGCTCGTTCTGCAGGATGGAAAACGTGGCGAAGTACAGGCTCCTTTCGTATGGCTGCACCAGTTCGTGGAAAAGCTCGCGCTCGCCCGCGAGAATGCGTGTGATTAGTTCGGCGTCACGAACTGCAACCGCAACCCCTACCATCGGACTGGAGCTGGAAGTTTCCGCTGCCACGTCAATCTCGCCGCATTCAGGAAGCAAAGTTCTGCATGCATTAAGTTGTTGATTCGCCAGTGCGGCAGAAGTTACAGCTTCGACGTGAAACAAATCCTCAGGTTGTGAGTCTTATCCATCATGAACAAAGCTGTGAGTATGCTGGTGGCTATTGCTGTCCTTGGTTTGCGCGGCGCTCTGCCCGCCCCAGCGCAAAACCCGGTTGTGGTGGAACTCTTCACTTCGGAAGGATGCTCGAGTTGCCCGCCGGCGGACGCGATATTGGTCGACCTGAGCCACGAAAGTGCGCAGAGCGGCCGAGACCTCATTCTGCTCGGTGAGCACGTCGACTACTGGAATTACATAGGATGGACCGACCGCTTTTCTTCGGCCCAATTCAGCCAGCGCCAAAACGACTACGCTCGAACCTTGCATCTGCAATCCGTATACACGCCGCAGATGGTCATCGACGGGCATGTTCAATTCGTCGGCAATGAAGCTTCTGAGGTTCATCGCAAGATTGACGAGGCAGCGAAGGAACCCATGCCGGCGCAGGTTCTGCTGCAATGGGAAAAAACCGGCCATTTGCACGTGACCGTGGAGTCGCATGCGGCATTGCAGGCCAAAGTGCTGTTGGGCTTGACCGAAGACGGGCTAAGCACCGAGGTAGGTGGCGGCGAGAATGGTGGACGAACGTTGCGGCACGCGGCGGTTGTGCGGCAGTTGCGTGAGTTGGGTAGCGCCGGCAAAAACACCTTCGACGCCAGTGTGGATGTCCCAATACGCCCCGCCTGGAGTCCTGCACAACTGAAGGTTGTTGTGCTGGTGCAGGATCCGGGCAGCGGCAGGATTCTCGGTGCTGCCGCAATCCCCTACCGGCAATGAAATAAACTGCCATCAGCTCAGGATTCCCAAATGTAATTTCTTGGGCCGTGGTTGGCACGAGGACTGGCTGCGGTGTGTGCGGATTGCAGGCTCATGCTCTCGGGCCCGGTCCGCGAGCCATTCTGATTAGCGATCATCAGTCTCTTCATGGACTTGGACCGCAAATCGGTCGCACATGCGTGATTTCACGCCCTCATGATATCCTCGTCTAGGTAGCGGCGACCCTCCTTGCAGGCAATTTTTCCCGCATTCCTGAAGAAAAATCATGATCTCAGTTAGTAATGTATCTATGCGCTACGGCGCCAAAGTTCTGTTCGACGAAGTCTCCACCGCGTTTACTCCCGGGAAGCGCTACGGACTCACCGGCCCCAACGGAGCGGGAAAGTCCACTTTCATGAACCTGCTGACCGGTGAGTTAGAACCGCAGAAGGGTAACGTGGTACGCCCCCGGAAGCTGGGTGTATTGCGCCAGGACCAGTTCGCTTTCGACGCCCATCGCGTGCTCGATACCGTCATCATGGGCAACAAGCGGCTTTGGGCGGCGATGGAAGAGCGCGACCGAATCTATGAGAAGCCTGAGATCACGAACGAAGATGGCATGAGGCTGGGCGAACTGGAGGGCGTCGTCGGCGAAGAGGATGGCTACTCTGCCGAGACCGATGCTGCGCTTCTGCTGCAAGGCCTGGACATCCCTGACGAAGCGCATCAGCGTCCGATGAGTGAGTTACAGGGCGGGCAAAAGGTCCGCGTGCTGTTGGCGCAGGCGCTCTTTGGGCATCCCCAGGCGTTGCTACTGGATGAGCCGACGAACCACCTTGATCTGGACTCGATCCATTGGCTACAAGATTTCTTAAGGAACTATGACGGAGTTGTGATCGTCGTTTCGCACGACAGACACTTCTTGAACAGCGTTTGCACCCACATCGCCGATATCGATTACGAAACCATCATTACCTACACTGGCAGTTACGATGAGATGGTGATGGCCAAGACGCAGGTTCGCTCGCAGATTGAAGGACAGAACGCGCAGCGGGAAAAGAAGATCGCTCAGCTGAACGACTTCATCGCGAGGTTCTCTGCCGGCACGCGCTCCAGCCAGGTGCAGTCCAGGCGCAAAGAAGTGGAACGCTTGCAGGTCACTGAACTTGCGAAGTCGAACATACAGCGCCCCTATCTCAAGTTCGAACAGAAGCGTCCGTCGGGGAAACACATTCTGGAACTGGAGAACGTGAGTAAGTCGTACGGCGACAGTGAGGTCATCCGCAGCCTTACGGCCAGCGTGACTCGGGGCGAGAAGATCGCTCTGATGGGACGCAACGGCGCGGGTAAGACGACGCTCTTGAATGCGTTGTTGGCCAGTTCGCCGACCATTCCAGAAGCTGAGCTCCGCCAGACCAGCGGATATGATGGCCCTTTCTTGAGTGCCGGAGAGGTCATCTGGGGACACGAGGCATCCGTCGGATATTTCGCGCAGGACCACCGGGCGCTCATCGAAAAGGGAATGACGGCGTTCGAATGGCTGCATCGTTGGGACCCGGGCGCTGCGAACGAAGAAATCCGCGGCTTGCTGGGACAGATGCTGTTCGCCCGCGACGACGGCAACAAACGCACCGAAGTACTTTCCGGTGGCGAAGCCGCTCGCCTGCTGTTCTGCAAACTCATGCTGCAAAAGCCGAACGTGCTGGTTCTCGATGAGCCTACCAACCACTTGGACCTGGAATCGATCAATGCCCTGAATATAGCGCTCCAACGATATCCTGGGACTGTGTTGCTGGTGACTCATGATCACGACCTCATCGACGAAGTCGCGACTCGGATCTGGCACTTCGAAGGCGACCACCAGGTGACCGACTTCAAGGGCGCCTACGAGGAATACCAGTCAGTTCCGGCCGCGTGAAATCTTCGTGGCAGGTGACGCGCAGGGTGGCACGGATGGCAGGCTTTTCGCCGAGGCTTGGCGACGAAACCGGCACCGGCTGGGCGTTGCAAGACGAAATCATTCAGCGATCATATGCCACTCAAACGTAGGCGTGACGCAGAAGCGCTACATCAACACCGTAGACACAGATGTGGTTGCGGTCATGCTTTCTCTACGAAATGCAGCTGATATGCCGCTGGAGAGCAGCGCGACGTCGCGCACGATGTAAAACCCGTAGCCGACCTGAGCAATAAGTGCTTATGCTGATTGAGCTTAAAATGTCTGGCGGAGGACGCAGTCAGGTGCGAACCCTTCTCCGCGGAAATTCCCTGCTAACAGGGAAAATTACAGGGAATTTTGCGATCTTGCCGGCGTAATAACGGCTCTCTGCGGCCGTAACCCTCGGTTCCGTTTGGCTTTCCGCTTTTAATGCACAGTTAATGCACCAAATGGAACAGGGAATCATCAAGGGCGTATCAGGGAATCGAATTCCCTGTTAGCGAATTTTACCAACGAGACAATCGAGAACAACCTGTAAGCCGCTCTGGAGTCTACTAACAACTCAGGTCGCGCTTCCGGCCCAATACAGACGAAGGCTTTTCCATGACGAATGGATCATCCACTCGCTACGTCGCCCATTCGATCCACACGTCCTCCGGGCTTTGCCCATCCGGTGTCGCTGGACGAGAAGGCGTCGCATGATCACGCCCCTATACGCAGCTACGCAAGCCGAGCCGCAGCTATGCGAGTCATGCCAGCTTATTTGAGTACGCCGGCGCTCGGCTGCACCCACGACAACAAGAAGTCGGCGAATGAAGGAAACAGCGTGGTCAGCAGCGCGAACAGCGGCGTCGCCGCAAAGGCGATCAACTGCCCCCAGAACGACCACCCAAGTTCGCCGGGATTCGTGTTGGTGACGTAGCTGAGGATGGTATCGCGATACATTGCGCCATAGACGATCACCAGGATGCCGCCGGCTACCACGAACAGCGCGAGGAAAAATCCTCCCAGCATCGGCAGCGGCTCAAAGGGATAGCTAGCGATGCCCAGCGTCATGGCCACGAAGACCGCCAGCATCCCAAAGACGATGGTGCGGATGCGGCCCAGGGTGTTCTGGATGAAGGCCAGGTAGGTGACGGCTACCAACTCCTCCGCCGCACGCACGTAGTCGGGCACCTGCACGCTCGGTGAGAAGACGTCGCCCTCGTCCTTCTTCTTGTTCTTGTCGGCTTTGTCCGCCTGCACCAGACTCTTGTCGAAGATCAGGGAATCGGACTCGGTATGCCACCACGGCAGCAGGATGAGCGTCATTACTTTCCCGGTGGTGTAGGCCACTTGTTTCTGGAAGCGGACCATGGGGATGATATCGGGGACACAGTTGCCGCACATTTGATTCAAGAGGCGTTTGAAGACTCCCGGCCGCGGCGAGGCGCCGTGTGCGGCCTGATTCCGCAGCCTGTCGCAGAATCCAACCCCCCGCGATTCCTCCGTGTCGTACACGCCCACATACCAATCGGCGAACACCTCTCCCGTATGCAGACACTTGGTGACCGCGGCGAGCGCGGCCGCCAGTGGCTCGTCCTCTGCCGGTACAGTCGGGAAGAAGCTCATTCCTCGTTTCGCACGAACGTTCTTCAATTCGTTCTGAAGATTACTCAGGCTCTCGAACTGCCGCGAGAGGACGTGATATCTCTCTTCCAGCGGGCTGCCGCTCATCTTCCACACCGAGCCCCAACATAGGCCGCGCAGGGCGGCAAAGGTACGGCGCAGCCGCAGGCGGTCCAGGTAGCTCAGCAGCTCGTGTAGCGCTTTCCACGTCGCCAGCACTTGCCAGGCATCGGCAAGTACCACGGCGCTCAGCAACGCCAGCCAGCCAAAGATGATGCGCCCGAAGGTCAACTCGCCCAGGCTACCCAGGGCAGGGTAGCGCAGGATGATCCGCAGCGACAGGACGACCACCACCAGACCCAAGCCGAAGCGCCGGATCCACTCCCCGCCCAACGGTAGTTCCAACTTCTCCAACAGCGTCTGGCGCAATTGGCGGCTGAACAGCCGCATTATCGGCGGCATACTGCCTGCCGGTGGCAGGTAGGGGCGGTCTTCTCCCATGAGCGTCAGCCCCTTCAGATTGAACCAGCACCAGAAGTAAAGCCCGACCAGGAAGAGGACTTGCGGCATGAGCGGCGAGACACCGCTGAACAGATTCACGCTGCGCCAAAACGTTGGGTAGCGGTTGGCTTCCAACAAGTGCGAGATCAGCCCGCGGTGTAACAGTCCACCATAGGCGAGCAGCAAAAGAACCAGCCCCAGGAGCGGATATAGTCCAGGGTGTACTCTCCGCTCCGGATGGAGCTTCTTCCTTGCTGTCGGCGGCGGCGGTTGAATACGCGGCTTGCCCCAACTCCGGAACACCGCCCCGCATGGCGCACCAAGGGCGATGGTGCAGACCGCAAACAGGAACAAGCGATGGCTGCCCGCAAGCTCTGTCCATCGGGTCATGCCGGCCATGATCGCCAGCACGACACCGCCCAACCCGACTGCGGCCGAACTCAGAAAAATGAGGCACCACTGCTGCGGCCGCTCCATCGGCGCGAAGTAGGAAAATGACGCCAGCGGCCCGTTCATTGAGCCGCGCCAGCACAAGGCCAGGTGGCAGAGTGCGGCGATCGCCGCTGCCCCCAGCAGGATCTTCATTGGCAGCGGGAACTCGAGATGTTGCCCATCCGGCTCCTCGGAACCCTGGCACTGCTGCTCGCGAGTCGAGCCAGTCAACGCGGAGATTGGCTGCTGCGGGCACCGATTCTTGACGGTGGTCTCTTTTCCTGGGCGCAGATTGCCCAGGAAAGCATGGACTGTTTTTTCTTGCTTCTGCCAAAGATTGCCCAGACAAGCCCAGGCTGTCCGCATCAGCTTCATGGAGCGGTCTTCCGGCGGCCTCTTCTGGCTGAGGCACGGCTCCGGCGGCGCTTTCTTGGTGGGGCATGGCGGCGGCTTCTTCATTGCGTCGCATGGCGCCCGCGTCTCCATCGTCGAATCATTCAGCACTGCTACCGGCCAGAAGAGTTGATGGCCGATCACGGTCAGCCATGTCGCCGGGCGATTTGGGTCCTGGTTCCCCAGACAGTCCATATACACAGGGACCGGCGTCCAGCGGGGAGGAGCGTAGTCGTAGATCGGAGCGACTGAGTCTCCGGCGCCTCCGCCCCGCTCGATCAGTTCTCGAGCGGCTATGTACACCGCCTCAGCCGAGTCCTGTCCGAACAAGTGAAAGGAATTCGTCGCCTTGTTCTCCAGCGTTGCCGTCCATTGTTGTTGCTGGGGAATCAGCGGGTAGGTAGAGAGCACCATCACGCCGCGCAGCGAAACACTTTGCGCACTGCGCAGCGAGAGCAGGTCTGAGCCGAGGATGATGACGCGGCCTTCCGGGTAACTGCGGCGCAGGAACTGGGCTAGAAAGACCTGGTCCATCGTGTTGCTGCTGCTCAGCACCACGTACTGGATCTGGTTCATGCGCAGCTGGCCGGCAATGTCCAGCAGGATCAACTCCTGCGCCAGGGGATCCAACTCTCCCCCGTAGGTCTTCACGGTGTCGTGCTTGGTGCTGGCCGGCTCCGTCAGGTCGCCACGCAAGGTCGAGCTAGGCGCGGTGCTGCTTGACGGCTTTGTACTGGAGAAGATCAATTCCTTTTCATAGGCCGAGCGCAAGGCGGAGATGTCGCGCGGGTAATAGAGGTGAAGCGGGACTGGCTCGGTCGGATCGTCGGGGAGGCAACCCGGGGGCATCGCGGGAGCGACGCCGTAGGCCGTCTCATCCTCGGAGATAAACGCTACCCGGCTGACCTTGTAGTTTTCCAGCTTCAGGTACCGGCACAGACGATCGGTCTTCACCGCGTCGCTCTCCTCGTAGGTCCGAAAATCGAGAGGGACAGCGGCAGGAGCCTTGAATCCGGTGTAACACGGTGGAGTGCCGGCCACCGGATTGGCGAGGTCCGCCATGTCGCGGCAAAACCCCGAAATGCTGCCTTGGGAGGAAACGGTGCCGCTGTAGAGGATCAGACCGTCTTTTCTATTCTTCCACGCAGGCAGATTGCTTTGTGCGTGCAACGCGCGCGCCAGCGAAGGCAGCGCACCTGACGTTGTGGGACCGAGGATGCGAAGTGGTTGGCTGTTCCCCGGGTCCAACGCCTTGACCCAGGCCAGTGCGTTGGGAACTCTGTGTCGTCGATGCCGCCCGTGGGCTGCTCGCCGACCAGAAATACGACCAGGCCATGCTGATAGGAATTGTTCGGGCTTCGGTCTACCGATTTGCGAAAGACCAGCACGCCCGGCTGCTTCTGGCGAATGGTGGCCAGGTCGTGACTGCCTTCCTCGTCCAGCAGGTGCAAGTACTGGCGCTGGTCTTCATCCCAGGGAAACCAGGAGCTGTCGTACGCGTAACCCTCATCTTGGGCGGCGTCCTGAATCGACTCCACCGCCCGGTCGAAGAACAGCGGCAGATGGGTCTGCAACGGATGCGGCAGCAGCGCGATGACCGCCTCCAGCTTTCCGCTTGGTTCGTCGCTGCCCTCTGTCCCACCCTGCGTCTGGGATTGCACAGGCTGGACGACGGTCTCCTGACAGCCGTCAGGAGCAATCACCTTGCCGTCAGGAGCGATCACCTTGATAGGAGCGATCACCTTAACGAATCGTGCCAGCCTCTTGGAGATCGCATCGCAGGCCTCGTTGGTCTGGTTGGGGCCGTTGGGAGACTGCTTATTCTGCACTGTGCCGGGCGCGGCAATCTCGGTTTGTGGCTGTCCAGCGGTGCCTCTGTCTCCGCCGCCGCGCGGCAGGTAGCTGACGCCGACTAGGACCGCGGCAACCAACGCCATCGTCCCGCCAATCCCACCCTTGCTGTTCATCGAAAGCGCTCCCCCGGCGCGGCGGCGCTCACGGTAGCCGTGAGCGGGATATCAGGGCCTCTGCCGTAAATGGAATATTTGGGAGCGCTAGCGGCAGGCAGCTTGTTTGGGAGCGTCGTTCCGCCGGACCTCTAGTGAGACAAGTTTCGCACAGCTTTTCCCTTTCGCAACACGAATATCTGCATGGGGCGGGGGGCACCTGCCGGTAGTAGGCTAACGGTGCTCCCCCAAATGAAGCGGCGATGCAAAGGAAAACGGTGGCTGCAGCGGCGCGCGAAGGTTCGGTGATCGCGCTACTCGTCAGACCAACGCCTAGATTGAAAACGGTTGACTACCCCAAGCCCAATAAGGGTCTGTCGTCGCGAGGCAGTTCTTTCTTGCGATCAAGGACCGACGGCGGACTCTTCACCAGAGGGTCAAGTCGATCAGCTTGCAGTAGCGCCCACATGGTCCAAATGCCGATTGGAGTGTCGGGTCCCAGCTCCTCACCGGACGCCTTCCTCAACTCAATAACCGCCAGGATATACTCGCGAACCTTCTTGGCCTTGGTCCAATTCTCAGCTGCCTGCTCCAATTCCTTGACCCGCCGCTCTTCTTCGTCGATTCTGCGCCTCAGTTTCTCCAGGGCGATCGCTTTCCGCTGGCGTGCCTCAGCTTCAGCGATCTGCTGCAAGCGGTCGCGCCGGCGCAGAACAGCAGCTTTGAAGAATGTCGCCATGATCTCGGGCACGAGTTCGTGGAGATTGTTTTTGCCCTCGTGCCACGTCGTTCGCAGCGATCCTCCGTAGAACTCAAGCGTGAGCGTCATCTTGCCAGTTGGCACATATTCAACAGGTTTGCCTCGGAACGTAATTACTCGGGAGTATAGTCCTCGACGTTGTGGCGCAGGCGATTCCAAAACCCGCCGATCTGCCGTCTCAAAGATGGAGAACCGGATGCTCTGGCCTAAGGCAACAAACGACGTCTCTGTGTCTCGATCCCGTTCTGCAATAACGACCTTGGCGTCGTTGCGTTCGGCTAACGAGATGATGCTGGCCAGCACCTCCAATGCTCGCTTAACCGTGTCTTTGCCGACGCGGACATTCAGGGCACCCGATTGGAACTTCGGTCGCAGTATCCTGCGATCATCCAAACCACCCTCCCGAAGAGCTTTCCGAGTCTTCACTATCAGCGGATGACGAACAGCTTTGGTGCTGACAGTGAACGTAAATGCACCGTCTGCGGCCGACTTGTCGATCCGGTCGAATTCGGCCTGGTCTTCTGGGTACAAAAGGGGCGGAGGCGGAGGTGCGTTGTACGGGTTTGGTGATGGCATGTTACGAGTGACCACGATTGGTTCCTTCAGCTTAGGCAGGGGTTTGCGAGGAACTGCATAGCCAGATTGCTTTCTTGCCCAGTATCCACGTCCCGGTAAAGGGACACTTAACTTTCGGCACACCTTGGCGATTCCGACATCGGACAGTCCATATTCTTTCGCAACATGGATGACGGGTCGACTCCAGACCTGCTCATACAACTCCTCACGGTTCCAAGTGCCTTCGTTCATACACAAAATCTCCGTACTTGCACTCACTTCCTTTCTGATGTAATTTTTGTGGAATCGAGAACAGGTTTGTTTTACTCGACGGCGCCGATCGCTCCCTCGGTCAGTGGGAGGCGATGTGCGTATCATTCCCTACAGTGCAGCCAAAACTGACCTCTTCCAGCCTTGGCAACGCGGCAATTACTTCAGCAACGGCGAGGCTCAGCACACGCTATCCCTCTGTGCGGAGTTATCCCGGTTAGCATACTGTCGAAGACTAGGTACGTTCACTTTCGACTCCGACCAAGTTCGGTCTGTGCTGGCGACCATTGGGTTTTCAAACCCGCTATTCATCGAGAGCCCCGGCGCAGGATCTCGCGGTGGTACTCATTGTTTCACAGCAACCAGGACGGACCCACAATGGGGCAAACCGACAGCTGTTGTGGTCTTTCGGGGAACGGACGCCGATGACCCAATGGACATTGGAGACGACGCCGACTTGCGACTGACGGATTGGAACGGAGGGCGAGTCCATGCGGGGTTCTTGCGAGCTCTAGATCAAGTCGGCGTTGCTCTTGACACGGCCGTGAGCTCGATTGACATTCCGATTCTCTTCACCGGCCACAGCCTCGGAGCTGCACTCGCAACCCTCGCTGCGAGCCTTTACAGGTCCTCGAATAAAGTCGGCGCTCTTTACACATTCGGATCGCCGCGGGTTGGTGATTCAGAGTTTGCAGCCACTTTGGAGGGCATTGACATCTGCAGATACCGCGACTGCTGCGACGTAGTAACCAGAGTCCCTCCCTCAGAGATTGGCTATGCTCACGTCGGCGGAGAGCTCTATATCGATCGTAATGGCTTAACAAGCAAAAATCCTTCCAAAGAATTCGTGGCTGAAGATCAGATCGCGGCCGAGGGCGATTACCTGGTCAAGTACGCTTGGCGTACAGGAGATGTTGGCGTCCGAGACATGGCCGACCATGCACCGGTGAATTATG
>CAWKIR010000008.1:0-93266 GCA_963849815.1 uncultured Acidobacteriaceae bacterium
CGGAAGATAGTGCTATGGTGCAGGAAACAGGGGTGGGAGGCTGATTCCCGTTTAGGACTCGCCCAGAATTGGGAATCCGTTGTCCGGAAATGGGCACCGGAAGGCGGCGAAGATCAAGTCCAAGCGATACTTTGAGTTGCGGCGGGAGGCAGGCGAGCATTTCCCAATTCAGCAGGGCAAAGTGTAAAATTGGGATTCGTCCTCGCGAGCCAAAAATGTTCCACGTGGAACATTTTTCTGGAGCCCGGCATGAGGAAGAGTGCGCTTCCGCTGAACGCAGTCCCAAATGCGTCGTCCGGTGCGTGATGGGAACGGCAACTCTCCCAAGCAAAGCAGCCACGAAGGAGTTTTCGACAGCATGGCGATTCCAGCCACCCAACTGCGTCCGGGCATGGTCATCAAGCACAACAACGACCTGCACTCAGTGTTCAGCGTCGAGCACCGCACCCCGGGCAATCTGCGCGCTTTCATCCAGGCCAAGCTGCGCAATCTGCGTACGGGAGCGATGTTCGAGCACCGTTTCCGCTCCGGCGATCCCATCGAGAAGGTCATGGTCGACCAGGTGCAGATGGAGTTCCTCTACGCCGACGGCGACGACTATCACTTCATGAATACCGAGAATTACGAGCAACTGCATCTGGGCAAAGACATCCTGGGCGATGCCGTGGATTACCTCATCGGCAACCTCGCCATCAAGGTGGAGTTCTTTGACGGCAAGGCCGTGGGCATTGAGTTGCCGCAGACGGTCGAGCTAACGGTGGTTGAGACCGAGCCGGGACTGAAGTCGGCGACGGCCAGCAGCGTCACCAAGCCGGCCAAGACTGAAACTGGCCTGGTGGTGCAGGTGCCGCCCTTCATTAACGAAGGCGAAAAGATTCGGGTCGACACTTCCGAGGGCGCCTATTTATCGCGCGCCTGAGGCGCAACTGGGGCGACAGTCCTACTGCCGTGACCTCGCCCATTGACAAATCTGGCTGTGTCGCTGATAGTTGTACGCGTAGCAGCCGCGCCCAAAATCACGGTTCTCGATACGTGTGTTCACTGACCGTACGGGCCCGCAATGGCCGCTTGGCCCTCTCGAACGTTGAGAGTGGAAGAAAAATTTAAGTTCCAGGATCGAAAAGGAGAAACATACAAACATGAAAAGCTTGACTAAGAGAGCTGTGCCTTATTTGCTCATATCCACACTCGTACTGTTGGCCCTGCCGATGTGGGCTGCCGACAAGTCGAGCGATGAACAAACCCTCCGCAATGCTGCCACGGTGTTAGAGGCGATGCTTAGCAGCAAGGACATTCCTGCCAGCGTCATCGCCAAGGCTGATTGCATCATCATTCTGCCCAGCGTGAAGAAGTTCGCCGTCGGCATTGGTGGAACCGGTGGACGCGGTCCCATGAGCTGCCGTTCCGGCAAGAACTTTAGCGGCAAGTGGTCTACGCCCGCGATGTATAGCATCGGCGGCGCCAGTGCCGGTCTTCAACTCGGCGGCACGGCCTCCGATATCATCCTCCTCATCATGGCCAACACGGCAGTGGACAAGGTGCTGGACAGCAAAGTCAAGGTTGGTACCGACGCCACAGCGGCAGCCGGGCCCGGAGCCTCGGCCGGCATGTCGGGCAGTGCTGACATCCTGACCTATTCCCGCACCAAGGGCGTCTTCGCCGGCATATCCATCAATGGCGCTTCGCTCGATCCTGCCACCGACGCCAATAAGCGTCTGTACGGGGGAGATTTCAGCGCCCGGCAGATTGTCACTGGCGGCGAAGTCAAAGCTACGGCTGCGGGCCAGTCCCTGGTTTCGCTGCTCGACAGCAAAGCCGGAAAACATAGCATGTAGTACGGTGCCTTGGGGCGCCTATCGTCAGTTAAAGAGAACGCGGAACTGGTCTATGGCCAGGTCCGCGTTTTTTCTTGCGAAGCTCTCGTCCTACAGCAAGCAACCCTACTGACTCGCTGCGGTATGATTGGTGTTGGCTAATTACTGGTGTTGCTAGTTACTAGTTGCTTCTTCTCATGGCTGCTCTCGAAACCCGCCGTTATGTTGTATCCGGACGCGTGCAAGGTGTCGGCTTCCGCTGGTTCGTGGAGCGCGAGGCGGCGCAACTCGGCATCACCGGATGGGTGCGCAACTGCGAGAACGGGGACGTCGAAGTCTTGGCGACCGGCACCCCGGACCAGCACAACGTGCTGCGGCACCAGTTGCAGCAGGGCCCGCGCGCCTCACGCGTCGATCTTGTCGGCGAATCCAAGGTGCCATTTCTACAGGCGCAATCATTCCGCATCGAAGGAGTCTGGTAATTCATGCAGACGCAAACGGCGCACAACTGCGACGACCTCAAGAAACTCATTCGCGAAGTTCCCGATTTCCCCAAGCCTGGCATCCTCTTCTACGACATCACCACGCTGTTGAAAGATCGCCGCGGCTTCTCGCGCCTCATCGACGCCCTCACCGAGCACTACATCAACTACGGCGTCGAACTGGTGCTGGGCATTGAAGCGCGCGGCTTCATCTTCGGACCGGCGTTGGCTTATCGCCTGAATGCGGGCTTCGTGCCAGTGCGCAAGCCTAAGAAGCTGCCTGCTGAAGTTCTGCAATGGAAGTACGATCTGGAATACGGTCAGGACACACTGGAAATCCACAAAGATGCGATTCAGCCCGGCCAGCGCATCATCATCTGCGACGATCTGCTGGCCACGGGCGGAACCGCTAAGGCGACCGCCGATATGGCTACGCAACTCGGCGGCAACATCTGCGGCATGGGATTCGTGGTCGAGCTCGACGGCCTCAAAGGCCGCGACAAACTGAAGGACTACGACGTGTTCTCGCTGCTGCACTACGAGATGTAGCGTCCTGTGGTGGAAGCGCTCGGCTTTGGCCTGGCGCGCCCATGGTCGATGTGACAACTTAAGTTTGGCCTTCGGCGGCGGAGCATGACAGACGATAAATCAAGCGCCGTAGGTGTGACATATCGTAGCCCAGCACGTAGCCGAAGGCGGAGTGCTGGGGAGGGCGGGAAAATGCCGAGCCCCCCGGGGGCGGCACGGTTCTCATACCCAATCGTGAGCGCCGGATCCTCACCAGATCGTCTTTAGCAAAGCACAATCCAGCATCCGCTGATCGGCCGTGACCAGCGGCAGGCTTTCTGCACGAGCCGTGGCGGCGATGATGCGGTCCGCTGGATCATTGGAAAAATCGTGAGGGAACTCTGCTGTCATGACGGCGATATCGAAGGTGATTGGCATGACAGCGACATCCCGAATGAACTCCTTGATCGTGCTCTCGAACCCTCCACGCAGCGTGACCTTTCCCCGCCTGAGCAGGCCAGCCAACTCCACGACAGAAATGATTGAGATCGCGATCTCGCCGGAGCGCTGCGCCCTTCTGATAGCAGAATCGGCTGCGCGCGATAATTTTCTGTTGCCAGTTTGTGACCAGACTAATACGTGGGTGTCCAGGAGGATCATTTCAACATATCCCAATCTTCCTCCGGGAATACAGACTTAATCAGATCGTCAGGATCTCCCACAATTTCGATGATGCCTTCAAGCCTGCCAATGAAGGGCTTCTCTTTTTCGGGGCCCCGAAATGGAATGAGCTTCGCCGTCGCTTTGCCCCGCTTGGTAATGATCACTTCCTGCCCGGTTTCATTCACCTCGTCGATGATGGCCAGGCATTTGGCTTTGAACTCGCCGGCGGCGATTTCTCTCGTCTTGCCCGCGCTGATAGCTCTGGCCGTCTTTTTACTCGGGGTAACGGTCTTTCTTTTTTGTGTAGCGGTACTCGACGCCATATGGTCACCTCCAGATGACCATGGTCATTTTAACATGGTCATCTCGCGGCTCACTTCATCACTACCCGACGCCCCTCAATCCTGTACTTCCCTTCCAGCACCATCCTGATCGCCTCGGAATACGCAATGTGCTCCTGCTCCAGGATGCGCGCGGCCAGCGTGTGTACGTCATCCGTGTCGAGCACCGGCACAACTTTCTGCACCAGGATGGCGCCGTGATCGAGGTTCTCATCGACGAAGTGTACGGTGCAGCCGGAGACCTTCACGCCGAAGTCGAAGGCCTGCTTTTGTGCGTCGAGCCCGGGAAATGCCGGCAGCAGCCCGGGATGAATGTTGAGGATGCGATTGGGAAACTGCTGCACGAACCATGGCGAGAGCAGGCGCATGTATCCGGCCAGGCAGACGAGATCGACTTCATTCTCCCGCAGGGCCACAACCACCTGGCGGTCATGCTCCTCGCGCGCGATGCCCTTCGACGGAATGACCAGCGCGTTCAGCCCGCGCCGTCGCGCCGACTCGATACCTAACGCGTCAGCCCGGTTGGAAATGACCACTGCAATCTGCGCCTCGAGCCTGCCCGACGCGACATTGTCGGCGATGGCCTCAAAGTTCGACCCCCGCCCGGAAAGAAGGATGCCAAGGTTCTTCATGGTGACATGCGAATGATAAAGCGAAGTGAGAACATTGTCAGCGCGATAAGCTGGTCTTCCTCTTCGCTGCTGCCTCATTCGTTTCGGTGGTCATGCTGAGCTCATTCGCATTGCCATTCTTCCCGAGGTGCTCATCCTGAGCGGAGGCGACGCCGGTTTTGCGTCGCCGGAGTCGAAGGACCCCTATGGCAGCCAGGAATTGCGGGCCTACGTTCTTCGAACCGCGTTCGCAACGTCGTCGAGCGTTTACTTAGAACGACAAAGCGGGAAAATCAGCGGGGTTAGGATTCTCCAATGGCCACGCGGAACAACAACTTGGCAGAATCAATCCGGCTGCGGTTTGACCCATTCGGCGGGATGGAGCTCGAACTGCCGAAGCGCGACGCGATGCGCGAGTGCGCCGGTGCCACCAAAGAGGACGCCTCCAATCACACGACTGATCCGGCTTCGACGGGCGCACTCCGAACCTTCGGTAGTGTGGAGAAGGGCGGGAATTGAATTACTGTCCACGACAGCCTGTCACCCCTGCCCCTGCACCAGCGAATGGGTCACCGCGTGTACCGACAGAGCAATCCGATTGGCGACCCCGATCTTGCGCAGCAACTGGGCTATGTGCGCCTTCACGGTGCGTTCAATGATTCCCAGCTGGTCGGCGATTTCGCGGTTCGATCGCCCCGACACCAACAACCGCAATACTTCGCGTTCGCGCTCGCTGATCTTGCCTTCGATCCGGGGCTGGACGCGGCGCGGGGAAATCGTGGTCCGCTCGATAAAACTCGCCAGAATGCGCCGCGGCAACCACACCGATCCCAGGTGAACTTCGTGCACCGCCTTCTTGAACTCGTGGGCCGGAGCCTCTTCGGAAACGTAGCCCTTGGCCCCAGCCGCGACCGCCCGCAGGATGTCCTCGTCACGGTTCCTGGGCCCGGTCACGATGATACGAATATTGGGCCGCACCGCCTTCAGCGCTGACATGCCCGCATAGAAGGCTGCGCCGCGGTCCACCGCCATCAGCACAACATCGTCGCTTGCACTCTCCAGCACCGAGTTGACGGTCGCTGCCCGCAACTTGATATCGGGATCGGAAGCGACAATCGCGCGCAGTCCCAGATAGCGTACTGGGTCGCTTTCCACCACGGCGACACGAATGATATTGCTCGCCGCTGCTTTCGTGGATCGCCCCGCTCTCGGCATGTCAAATAACTCTATAGCACCTTCTTCGGGAATATTCATCCAGCAACAAAGTGGTAGGAAAGCGGAGTACTCCGAGCAAACATCCCTAACCTCAGGTGGTGCCCTGATCTCTTCGGGTTTTGAAAGGGCACGGATTCATCCGTGCCGTAAGCGGCTTCTCCCCCAAGCGGCTTTTAGCCGCTAAGGGGCGTCCGTATCGGAATCAGGACGCCCCGGTCACCAGCGCTGCGCCACGCTCAGGTGCAGCAGCTTCGGCTCCTGGTAGCCCTTCGGCTTCTGCCGCGGTGGCAGCTTCGGCGGCGTGTAAGGAATCTCCTCGTAGGGGATCCGGCCCAGCAGGTCCGCAATGCAGTTCAGCCGCGCGCGCTTCTTGTCGTCGGATGGAACCATGTACCACGGCGCCATGGCGGTGTCGGTGGCCGCCAGCATGGCGTCACGCGCGCGCGAGTAGTCGTACCAGCGGCGGTGCGACTCCAGGTCCATCGGGCTCAGCTTCCAGCGCTTCGATGGGTCCTGGATGCGTCCCAGAAATCGCCGGTGCTGCTCTCTTTCCGAAACATCCAACCAGTACTTCACCAGGATGATGCCGTTGTAGGCCAGCGTGGCTTCGAACTGCGGACAGCCCTGGAGAAAATTGTGGTACTCCTTCTTGCTGCAGAAGCCCATCACGTGCTCCACTCCGGCGCGGTTATACCAACTGCGATCGAAGATGACGACTTCACCTCCCGCCGGAAGATGCTCGATGTATCGCTGCCAGTAGAGCTGCGTCTTCTGGCGGTCCGTGGGCGCGGGGAGTGCGACCAGCCGGAAGACGCGCGGACTGACGCGCTCCAGAATGCGCTTGATGACCCCGCCCTTGCCGGCTGCATCGCGCCCCTCGAAGATGATGACGATGCGCGCGCCCGTCTCCTTAACCCAGTCCTGCATCTTCACCAGCTCCACTTGCAGCTTGAACAGCTCGCGTTCGTATTCTTTCTTGTCGAGCTTCAACGGCGGCGCGCCATTTGCCGCCGGAGCTTCTGCTGCGGACTGCTTGGCATGCTTCTTCCCGGAGTTCTTGCCCATAAGCCCTCCCTGTACCGCTATCTGCTTGTGTTTATAAAATTCTGAAGCCGAGCATGATTCTACGCCAGGGCGAGTAAACGCAGTGCCTAAGGCCGGGCCGAGTCCCCGGCAAAATCACATTAGCCTGTGACAGGATAAGTGCGGCCGATGCAGAATAAACATGCGCGCCGGGAGGCCGGAGTTTCATGACACCCAACTTACCTCGCTGTGCTGGATTACAACTTCTTTTGATTGTCAGCTGCGTCTGTCTCGCGGCGGTCGCCGCGCCCGCCCAGGCCCCGACAGGTCAAACCCAGACGGAGCCCGTCGACGAACCTCGTGCCCAGCAAGAACCTCCGGGCCCTCCCGTCGCCAAGGGCGCGGCGGCCATCACGCAGCTGGACGCGAAGTGTTCCACGCGGATCATCGTCAACGCCGATGCCTTGTTTAAGCCGGGCCGCTGGACCTTGAATACCGATGGTGCGGAAACCATGCAAGCCCTCGCTCCGCTGGTCGTCAGGGCCGGCAAGCATCCGGTGCGAATCGAAGCCTTCGTCGCTTCCGGCGCTCCTGAGCACCAGAATCAAGTCGTGGCTAAGCGGCGCGCTATCACCGTCCGCGGCTGGCTCAGAAACAACGGCTACGTTCCCATAGACGCTCCCGTAGAGGGACTCGGCAAACACATCGACAACCCGTCCGCCCCAACCGCAGCGAAAATTGCCGCCGAGCTTGGAGACTCCGCTCACACGTCCAGTTCCGACGGTCCTGGCGGCACATTGAAAGATCAGCGGGTGGAGATCGTTTTCGACACCTGTCATTAGTCGCTTTACCTGTTCGGCCCGGGCAGCGCGTTTGCTGAAAATGCCCTCCATTCAGCCGGCGATTCTGCCCACCGAAGCCCCCTCCGCGCCATTCGCTGCGCACCCGCTTCACTCACCGGGGTGAGCTACGACACTGCGACCCGCCGCTCATCCACGCGACAATTCCTATAGCGAGGAGCGCGGCGGTGCGCCCTTCATAACCCGTTCCCTACAACACCATTCATCCGCCGTCGCGCCTACTCCACTCCCAGAGGTGAGCAAGAACGTGAGCACCCAGACTGTTTCTCCCGAAGTCACTCGTCCTACATTGCCAACCGACAAAAGCCGACTGGCTTCGTCGCTTCAGAAACGGCCAGGGCTGCGCATCCTGCAACCGGCAGTCACCTACACCGGTGCGCCCATTAAGCCGCTGCAAAAGGGATTGCCCAAGCAAACCGAGTCCCTCTGTCCCGAGTGCCTGAAGGTGATCCCGGCCGACATCTTCGCCGACGGCGTCAAGGTCGTGATGGAGAAAAGCTGCCCCGATCACGGGCAGTTTCGCGACATCGTCTTCAGCGACGTCGAGCTCTACCTCAAGATGGAGGAGTGGAACTTCGGCGACAACCTGGGATTGTCGAATCCGCAAGTCGAGGGCGGCAAAACCTGTCCCGACGACTGTGGGCTGTGCAGCATGCACACCTCGCACACTGCGCTTGCCAATGTTGACCTGACGAACCGCTGCAATCTCACCTGCCCGGTGTGCTTCGCCAACGCCAACGTCGCTGGCTATATTTACGAGCCCGATCTTGAGCAGATCCGCACCATGCTGAACACGCTGCGCGGCGAGCGCCCCGTGGATGCCCGCGTGGTGCAGTTCTCCGGCGGCGAGCCCACTATCCATCCGCACTTCTTCCAGATCCTATCCATGGCCCGCGACATGGGCTTCACCCACATTCAAGCCGCAACCAACGGCATCGAACTGGCGGACATCGAATTCGCGCGCAAAGCCAAAGCCGCCGGATTGGCGACGCTCTATCTTCAGTTCGACGGCGTCACCGACGACATCTATCGCCGCGTGCGCGGGCAGTCGCTGCTCGACGTCAAGATGCAGGTCATCGAGAACTGCCGCGCCACCGGCATGAAAATCGTTTTTGTGCCGACGATTGTGAAAGGCCTGAACGACGATCAGGTCGGCGACATCGTGCGCGTAGCCATCGAGAACGTCGATACCGTCTCGGGCATCAGCTTCCAGCCGGTCGCCTTCACCGGCCGCATCGCCAAGCACGAGCTGCTGGCCAAGCGCTTCACCCTGTCCGACCTGGCGCGCTGCGTCAGCGAACAAACCGGCATCACCGACCCGCGCGCCGACTGGTTCCCGCTTGCCTGTGTCACGCCCTTCTCCAAGCTGACGGCGGCGTTGCGCGGCACTGGCGTGCCCACTATCTCGTCGCATCCGCACTGCTCGCTCGGCACCTACTTCTTCGTGGATGAAAAGTCGAAGCAGGCCGTGCCCATCACCCGTTTCGTTGACGTGCCCAACATGCTTCAGGACATGGAAGAACTGTCGCGCTCGGCGGGCAAAGCGCGCTTCAAGCTTTATAGCAAGGTCAAAACCTGGAACTCGCTGAAGAAGCACTTCAAACCACAGTTCGCGCCGCCGGGCCTGACGTTCACGAAGTTCCTGCAGACCTTGCAGGGCATGACCAACAAGAAACTTGGCCGCGATGGCAAGGATGGCACCTTCACGTATCGCACGCTGCTGGTGGCGGGCATGCACTTTCAAGATGCCTACAACTACGACATCGAGCGCGTAAAGCGCTGCGTGATTCACTACGCCACACCCGACGGCAAACTGTATCCCTTCTGCACCTACAACTCCGGCCCATGCTATCGCGAGAAGATCGAGCGCCAGTTTTCGACGCCGTTGGAGAAGAAGCAATTAGCCGTTAGCAATTAGCCACTGAAACTCATCTCCGTTGTTCTGTTGCCTTGTGTCAGGGCACGGCTTACAGGCCGCTGAAAAAGTCCGCTTTAAACGCTTTGTAAAAGGGCACGACTTCAGTCGTGCCGATAAGCCGTTTGTATTTCTTCCCGAGCCGGCTTTAGCCGGCGGCACCAGGCCCTTTGTCGACTTTTCAGCAGGCTGTTTAGTCGTGCCGCACGATAATCAAATAGTCCGGGCTTTAGCCCTGCTCCATCCCTGCCTACTTCGCCGGCACCAACTTCGCCTTGGGCCAGACTGCGTCCTTCGTGTGCGCCTTGCGCGGTCCGCAGGTGGTGCTGCCCACCAGCTCGGGCGCGTGGTCGTCATCACGCTTAAAGATGTAGGCGCGGATCTTGTAGCAGACATCGTCCGAGGGCGACAACGCATTCTTGTCGGGCGTTTCCGTTGGAGTCAATTCGAAAGTTTGCGGCGCGCCGTTCTGCGGCGAAAGGTTCTCAGCGCTCGCGGTCATCGCTGAGGATCCGGCTGGTGGAGCTGCTCGGTCAGCAGGCGCTGACAGGACCATCGACAGCAGAAGGAATCCGAAGAGAGGCATGGTAAGCCCTCCTGTGGCGAATCATAGCACCGCAACCGCAGCCCCGAGCCGCAATTTGGGACGAGTTGCTGCGTCCGGATCTTGCCTACGCCGCCGGCTTGCGGCGCGCCTTGACCTTCTTCGCCGCTACCGCCTTCACTTCCGACTCCCGCTGCGCTGCCTCCACGCGTTGCGGCGGCTTCTTCGGCAACTGCTCCAGGCTCTCCTTCAGCGCCGCCATCAGGTCCACCACCGGAGCCATCTTCTTCGGCTTCTCGATGGGCGTAACCTCTTCGCCTTCAAGTCGGGCCTTGATCAGGGTCTTCAGGTTCTCCTCGAAGCTATCGTGGAATTTTTCCGGCTCGAATTCCCCCGCCAGCGCTTCGATGAGCTGATGCGCCACCTTCACCTCGGCGTCCTTCAGCTCCACATCGGGGCGGCCAAAGCCTTCCAGGTCCCGCACCTCGTCCTTGTAATACATGGTGTGCAGCATCATGCCGCCCTTGTAAGGACGCAAAAACACCGTGTATTCGCGGTTGTGCATGGTCAGCTTGGCGATCGCGACATAGTTGGTTTCTTCCAGCGCCTTGCACAGCAGCGCATAGGGACGACGCCCAGCTTCTTCCGGCGTCACAAAGTAGGACGACTCGAAGTAGATGGGATCGACATCGTCGGCCTTGACGAATTCCAGGATCTCCATGGCCTTGGCGGTCTTGGGCTCGATCTTCTTGATCTCTTCGGGCTCGATAATGACGTATTCGCCCTTGCGATACTCATAGCCCTTCACAATCTCGTTGCGCTCCACAATCCGTTCATCGAGCGGACACCAGAGCTTCTGCTGGATGCGCGCATTGTCGTCGCGGTGCAGCATGTTGAAAGAGATGTGGTTGCCGCGCGCGCCGGAAAACAGCCTTACCGGCATGGAGATCAATCCAAATGTCAGGTATCCAGACCACACGGAAGATGCCATAAATTCGTCCTCACTTTAGACTTAGACGGAGCGCTTAACTCGTGCCCCGATGACGTGCCGACTGCATAAACTCTTCACAGAGCACACGATCTCCGTGTTCTCCGTGATGAACTCGATCCCAGTCGCCGCCGATCCCAGCCTTGTGGAAAACTGGGGCATAATATCATCCGGCGCTGCGCCAAGCCTCGTCAAGAGCTATTCGTCCCATCGACGGGGGAACCAAACTGCTTACTGCCGGGATAATGAGATGCCGCCGGCGCCGTCTGTGCCGCTTACCGCAGCGTGCCGTCATGTTTCCCCGTAGCCATGCGATACTGAGCTTCGAGTGACCAGTCTCCTCCATGCCAGGGGTTTGCCGGCCGCGGTCGTGGCCATTGGATTTGCCCTCATGGCTCGCCTTATGGGTGGGGTTACCGACGGCGGCGCGATGGCAGGAATTCTGGCGGCCTTCGTCCTGATGCTGGCCGGTGGACTTGCCGGATTCATTCCGCTGCTGACGCTCTTCCTGCTGACCATGATCTCCACGCGCTGGGGTTACGCCCGTAAGCAGCGGCTGGGCGTGGCCGAACGCAGACGTGGCCGTCGCGCCTCGCAGGTAATCGCCAACCTGGCAGCCGCGACCGCCTGCGCTCTGCCGGTGATTTGGTTTCCGGAGCTGGGCGATCTGCTGCTGGTCGGCTCCATGGCTGCGCTCGCCGAGGCCGCCGCCGATACGGTTTCCAGCGAAGTGGGCCAGGCCACCGCGCGCGGGGCTTACATGATCACCGACTTCCGCGACGTGCCCATTGGCACCAACGGCGCCATCAGCGTGGAAGGCACTATCAGCGGATGCGTGGCCGCCTGTATTGTCTCGTGGGTGAGCGCGACCTGTGGTCTGGTGGATTGGCGCTGGACTCCCCTGATTGCCTTCGCGGGAATTGGTGGCATGTTCCTCGATAGCATTATGGGAGCGACTTGGGAAAATCACGGCAAAATCGGCAATGACACGGTGAATTTCGTCGGCACGGTATTCGCCGCCGATGTCGCCCTGATCGCGACCATCATCGTGGAACGCGTCGGCAGCTAGTCAACGTTGCTGCCACTCTGCGGCGCCTTTAGCCAATACACGGCCCTTCTTCAGGACATCTACGTGTATCGCACCGGTTGTGTCTTTTCGTTGCCGATTTCAGGTTACAATCTACGGGCCGTATTAGCTTTCCGAGCGAGGTCCCGCCAGATGAAAAAATCGCTCCTCACAGCCCTTGCACTCCTTCTTATAGGTACCTTATCCGCTTGTGGCGGAAGCAGTGGAGGCAACACCCCGACGGGGCCAGCCGTCAGCGTGTCTCCTGCGACGGCGAATGTGCAAGAGGGCGGGACACAACAGTTCACGGCTACCGTTACCAACACCACCAGCACAACGGTGAACTGGCAGGTCAACGGAGTTGCCGGCGGCAATGCAACGGTAGGAACCGTCACCAGCTCCGGACTCTACACCGCTCCGGATGTCATTCCCAGTCCGGCCAGCGTAACCATCTCGGCGGTGTTGCAGGCGAATACGAGCATCTCAGGCAACTCCATCGCTACCATCACGGCCGTGGTGTTCAATAACTCCTCGCTGAAGGGCAACTACGTCTTGAGTCTTACCGGCATCGACTTGAATGGCAATGCCTTTAACGCGGTCGGGGCGATAACGGCTGACGGCAACGGCAACATCACCGGCGGTGAAGAAGACTTGAACGATGTTTCGTCGGGGTATGTGTTGGCGTCCTCCGTCACCGGAACTTATACTGTGACCCCGGATGGGCGCGGGACTCTGAACTTGATCGTTCCGGCGATCTCTCAGACCACCTTCTCCTACGCCTTTGCCATCCAGGCGCTCAACAATGCCGTCCTGAACGAAATCGACAACAACGTCGTTGTCTCATCGGGCAATCTGGAAGGGCAGACCAGTGGCACTCCCCAACCTTCAGGAAACTATGCTTTCGGCTTCGCCGGTAGCAGCACGAACTGCGGTCCGCTGAACTCGAGCGGCATTTTCGCCATGACCAGCCCCAGCATCGGCGGAGTACAGGACGTGAACTGTGGCGGCTCCATCGCCCAGGGCCAATCGCTGAGCGGCTCGTATAGCAATATCGACAGTCTGGGACGCGGCACGGCCTCGCTGTCCATCACCACCGGCAGATCGAGCGTTGTCTATTACGTGGTATCGGCCAACCACTATCGTTTCATGTGCCTCGCTTCGACCGTATTCTTCCTGGGCAGCGCCGATTTGCAAACCCAGTCGTCGTTCGCCAGCACCGACTTCAACGGCAACTACGTCGTCAACAGTTCGGCGAACACAGTGGCAGGTGTTTCTTATTCGCTGATCCAGTTCAACGCCTCGGGGGGAAACATCTCCACCGGCTACTATGATGTGAACAACACCGGCAGTGTCGGAAGCACTGCGCTGACGGGCGCATACAGCCTCACCTCGAACGGCCGGGTATCCGGTTCGTTCACTGCAAGTCCGCTGACGTTGCCTTTTGCCATGTATATGATTTCGCCGAGCCGGGCGTACTACCTGGATGAACGAACGATCGCTATCGGGGGCGGTAGTGTGTACGCGCAGAGTTCCGCGGTAACCACGAACGCAGCCTGGGCTGGCAGCTACGCCACCAGGCAGTTCGGCTATTTCATCGTTGCCGTCGGAATCCTGCCGGGTAACAGCACCAGCGTCAGCGGACAGATTTCCGCTGACGGCAACGGAACACTGGCCGGAACCCTGGACATCAACGATCCCTCGGGCGTCTTCCCCGGCCTGACGCTGCAAGGCACCTACAGCGTGGGTAGCGTGGCGCCGGGCCGTACCACCGTCGCCATCACCACTTCGGAGGGCACGCGCAACTACATTGCTTATGTCGTCAGTCCGACCCAGGTGTTGCTGCTCGATGTAGACAGCAACCTCACCGCAGGCGGCAATGCCGTACGGCAGTTCTGAGGAGAGCTGCCCATCTCGCTTTGCGCTTGCCATGAGACAACCGATTCGTATTATCGGCGCCGGACTCGCCGGCGCGGAAGCAGCCTGGCAGTGCGCTCGCCGCGGCCTCGCTGTGCAGCTCTTCGAGATGCGGCCGGTGCGCTCCACGCCTGCTCATCAGACCGCAAACTTCGCTGAGCTTGTCTGCTCCAACTCGCTCAAGTCTGACACCGAGAACACCGCGCCCTGGCTTCTAAAAGAGGAGATGCGGCGTGCCGGGTCGCTGCTGATGGAGATCGCGCACCGGACCTCCGTTCCCGCTGGCCACGCGCTCGCCGTCGATCGTGAAAAGTTTGCCGAAGCCGTCACCGCAGCCATTGAAAGCGAAGCACTCATTCAGGTGGTCCGCGAGGAAGTCACCGCCATCGACGAGAGTGGCGCAATCACCGTTGTTGCCACAGGGCCTTTGACCTCCGACGCGCTCGCCGGCGAGATTCTGCGCCTCAGTGGAACCGAGCAGCTCTACTTCTACGATTCCATCAGCCCCATTGTCGAAGCCGATTCCATCGATATGTCGCGGGTCTACATGGCCGCGCGTTACGACAAAGGCAGCGCCGATTACATCAATTGCCCCATGACCCGGGAGGAATACGACCGCTTCCTGGATGCTCTGCTGGAGGCGCAATCGGTAGAGCAGAAAGAATGGGAAAAACTTAACTACTTCGAGAGCTGCCTGCCGGTGGAGGAGATTGCGAGCCGCGGTCGTGACACCTTGCGCTTCGGGCCGATGAAGCCGGTCGGGCTGCGCGATCCCCGTACCGGGCAGATGCCCTACGCTGTGGTACAACTGCGCCAGGAAAACCTGCGGGCTGACTCCTACAATGTGGTAGGTTTCCAGAACCACCTGAAATTTGGCGAGCAGGCACGCATCTTGCGGCTCATTCCCGGCCTGGAAAACGCCAAGTTCCTGCGCTACGGGCAAATCCACCGCAACACTTACATCAACGGGCCAAGGCTGCTGAGCGAGAGCCTGCAGATGAAGCAACATCCCAACGTGCTAGTAGCCGGACAAATTTCCGGGGTGGAAGGTTACGTTGAATCGATTGCGACGGGCCTCCTGACCGGCATGCACGCGGCTGCCCTGGCCTCGAATTCCGAACCGGTGCCGCCGCCGCGCGCAACTGCGTTCGGCGCACTGGTGAACTACATCTGCCACGCCGACGCCAAGAACTTCCAGCCGGCGAATATCACTTTCGATCTATTGCAGCCGCTGGACGAGGAAACCCGCCGCCGGGTCCGCGACAAGAAGCAGCGCCATGCCATGGTCTGCGAACGGGCGCTGGAACAGTTGGCGATCTGGCTGGACGCCGAGAGAAAAGTCCCTCTAATTCCGCAGAAGGCTGACTGCAAGAAAAGCTAGACGACCGAAGCGCCGTCAGAAGTTCGGCCGCTCCAGGGGCGGCTGCGATGCAAGGAAGTCCTGCCGCATTCGCTGGACGTAGTTCTGAAGCAACTCCTGCACCCGCTTCGCGTCGGGCGATTTCACAATCAGTCCCACGTGGTGTTTCTTCTCGTCCATTCGCCACACAATCTCCGGATCGTTGTAGGCCGAGGTGTCGGGATGTTCCTGCCGCGCCAGCGAAACCAGCAGCCCGGCGAGAATCTTTTCGCGGAGACGGCGGCTGGTAGGGCGCTTTGCCGCCGGCGATTTCCACCTTCGCCCATTCCGCCCACATGTTGATGCCGGTCGCGGTTTCTATCAGGTCGACAATGTGCGCTCCGCCCACACGCGCCGAGGTCTCCAGAAAATACAATTGGCCGTCATCGCGGCCGCGGATGAATTCGCTGTGCGAAACTCCGCGCACCATGCCGAAAGCTTTCATCACCTTCCGGTTCATCTCGATCAGCGGCAGCGCTTCCTCCGAATCCAGCGGGCAATGTGCTGGTGGTAAAGATGTCGCCCTGCTTGCGAGACGTCCATCGGCGGCCGTCCGTAGCGGCTGGCGATGGAGAACAGCACCTCGCCCTCGTAGAAGATGGAGTCCACATGATAGATATCGCCCGGCACGTACTGCTCCAGCAGATAGAACGACTGCCGGTCGCCCAGTTGCTCCAAGGCTGCCCAGAATTCATCGACACCGTGAATTTTCTTGATGCCAATGGAGCCGGCCATCGACCGCGGCTTCAGGACCCACGGCGGCGGCACGCGGTCCAGAAACTCGCGCAGCCGCGTGTGGTTCAGACACATGAAGGAAGTCGGGCACCAGCAGACCTCCGTCGCGCGCCTTGGCCCGCATCGCCAGCTTGTCGCGGAAGTAGCGCGCGGTGGTGTCGCCCATGCCGGGGACGCGCAGGTGCTCGCGCAAGCTGGCAGCCGTCTCCACATCGAAGTCGTCCAGCGCCACGATGCGGTCGATGGTCTCGTTGCGCGCCATATAGCTCACGCCCAACACCGCGTCTTCCAGCTTCCACTGCTTCTGCACGTCGGGCATGTAGAAGATTTCGTCGATGCTCTCGCGCGGCCACGCGGCATCCTCCAGGCTGTGCGAGGTCAGCAGTAAGCGTGCGGCAACCTTGCCGACGGCACTCGCGGATGAACTCGATGCCTTTGTAGTAGCTGGCCAGGCATAGCACGGTGAGCTGCCTGTTTGCCGATGACGGGGATGGGGTTAAGGACGACATACATTGCCTCCCGCGGGTAGCGGCGGGCGCAAACCCTTGCGCGCTCCGCCGCAACACTATAGCAGTTGGATCCACCTGATCGCGCTAAGACACCGTGCTTTACGCTGCGACAGCGACGGTGGGAACGAGGGAAAGAGAGCCTTAAGGAGGGGCGATCGTAAGCCCAGGTGTAGAACGGGATGGAATGCTTTCACGTTCCGCTTCCCTTTTCCGCAGCCACAGAACACGCTTGAGAACGGAGGCATTACGCCATGGAGCCTGCACACCAATCGATGTTCACTTCTCACCTCGAACCGAATGCGTAACGCAGCACGACTCGCATCTGAAACGGTTCGACGGGGTGGAAAACGTCCGTGAATGCAGCCGCGTCGGTTGGCGTTATTCGGGAGATATAAGCGTAATCAATGTCGTGATCGTAGCGGTTAAGCAAATTAAACAATTGGGTCGAAAGGCTCCATCTTTCGTTTATGTGATAACCGACCTCCGCGTTGAGCAGCGCCGTCGAGGCTGAGCGGTAAATTGCATCGGACGTCAGATTGCGCGGACCAAAGTAGCGCAGGCGCAAACTCCCCCAAAAGCCTTTGTAACTCTGCACCGTTATGCCTGATGAAAGCACCACCCCAACCGCTTCGGGCACCCACTTGCCACCCGGGCCTTGCACCGGATACTGGCCGCCACCCACGTTGGTGTACGCCGCATCAGCTGGGTCTATTTGGGTAAAAAGGGCCTTGGAGTCCGCAAAGTCAAAATCGAAAGCAAAATATTTCCGTGGCGTATAGTAGTTTGCCCATTCGATGCCATAGCGGTTGCTCGACTGTTCTGAGGGAACCGTGCCTCCGGTGTCGCCATCCTGCTGCAATTCGGAATTACTGTGGAGATACCAGAGCGAAAAAGTGCTTTGCAGATGCGGGACGGCCACTGTGCGCACGCCGACTTCCGCGCCTTTGGTTTGGACCAGCGGGGAAATCGGGGTGCAGTAGGTGGGGAAAGGATAGTCCGGCGAAATTGGTTCAACCCTTTGGGTTGCGCCGCGCGCGTCGTTGCTGTGGAAACTGAATCCCCCCTGTAGATAGAACTCGGTATTGAACCACGGACCGAAAATCAAACTCGCTTTGGGGCTGGGCAGGAACTTGGCGGCGGTACCGGAATTGAGCTCGGCAAAGTTGATGACCGGCGCGCCAGGCAATTCGGTGGCGACATACGAGGGAGTGGTATTAGTGACAACATAGATTGCTTCGTCGCCGCGCAGGGCCAGCACCGTACGGAATTTTTCCGCCCACTGGGTTTTATTTTGTACATAAAAACCCAGCATCGTGTCCGTAAATTTATTCACATCCGTATCCGCGGGCAAGACGGCGGTCAGATTCGGATTGGTATCGCACTCGGGGATGGGTTCCTCATTGCAGGCGTTGCTATCGTTCTTGTCCGTGCGCATACGGTCTTCCGTGCGGTAAAGGCCGTTGTGGACCCAATCGTTGCGGACTTGCAGGCCGAATGTATTTTCCACCTTCCGGCCCCCAAACCATTGGCTGAAAATCGTGTGGGCTGCGTCAATTCCAGTCACCCAACGGTTGTCTTTTTGTTCGAACTGATCGCCCTTTATGGGGTCATCCAGGTAGTAAGTGAAATCGGAAAATAGATCGAGATCATAATAAAATCCGTAGGCCATGATGGTCGTCGCGGAATTTGTGCCTTGGCGATGCCATTCACCCTGCACGCTATAACGCTGTGAGTTGCCACCGTCGGTCGGGTTCAATGCGCCGAAGTTACCAACGAGGGGCACGGCGGTAATGGGGATTTGATCGCTCGAGTCCCATTTTCCATGGTAAGCGCGGGCCGTGACGCTGAAACCCTCGGTGCTGTCGCCTTGGCTGTAGGTTAGGATGCCGTTGAATTTGGCATAAGCATCCGGATGCACCCATGGGCCGTTATCGTAATACGCTTCTCCGCCGTACATTAAATTACCCTGGCCGAGCTTTTGCGACACGCCGAAAACGGCCCGCGCAAAGCCATACATGCCGCCTTCCACCTGGAAGAAGTTCTGGGGCAGCACCTTAAAGAATTGGAGGTTGGCCGATCCAGCTGAGCTATAGTTGCCGATGTCAGCGTAATAAGGACCTTTCTGGTAATCCAGCCCCTGCACAAACTCCGGGATCACGGTGTTCATGTCCGAATACCCTTCGCCATGCGCGTGCGACGGCAGGTTAAGAGACATACCGTCGAGGAAGACGGCGAAATCTGTGCCGTGGTCGAGATTGAAGCCGCGCAGGAAATACTGGTTGGCCTTGCCGCCGCCGGCGTGTTGCGTGATGATGAGACCGGGGACCGTCTCTAGAATTTCTCCCGAGCGGAGGATCGGACGATCTTCGATTTCCGTCGCGCCCACCGTTCCCTGAGTGGCGGAGTCGGCAATTCCGACAAGGTTATCCTCGCGGCCGTGCACCTCTACCGTGGTGCTCACGGCGCTCACCGTCAGAGAGATGCGCAACGGCGCCGCTTCCCCGGCGGTCCCTACGGTGACGGCCATTTCTTTGATTTCAAAACCAGGGTTCGATACCACAAGTCGATAATTGCCTGCCGCAAGTCCAGAAATACTGAAGGAGCCATTGCTGTCCGCCTGAGTCAATCTTTGCACGACCCCGTCTGCGGTCCGGACCATGATTGTAGCCCCGCCGATCACCGCGCCAGAGGTATCCACTATCGTTCCCGATAGCTGCGGCGGATAACTTTTCTCGTTTGTGGTGATCTGGCGATCTTGCGGATTGAGCACCCGCGCGGCGCTCTGCGCTGAGTGGGATTGCGTGGGCGCCGTCAGCGCAAATACCGTTATTCCCAGAAGCAATGACAACACTTTATATTTCGTGTTACCCAGCGGCACAAGAACTCCCATGTAATGCGCGCCTTTGGAAGGCGACACCTGGAGTGGAAGATCGAACCTTGAATCTCTCTAGTATTACGTTTATTGATTTCGTGTTACCTACACTAACGACTCCGCCCGAGGCGGGAAACCCTCCAATCTACGAGTGGTGTGGAATGGGACCGCCGTGAGCGTGTTTGCCGCTGCGGCGGAGCAGTGAATCGGGAGAGCTCATGACCAGTTTGCCGTGCTGCACGCCCCTAAGGCCGATCAGACGGCTTCCCAGTTCCTGTACCTGTTTGAGGTTACCTTTGACGACAACGACTTCGAGGCACATGTCGTGGTCGAGGTGCGAATGCACCGTGGAAATGATGACAGCATGATATTCATGCTGCAACTCCATGAGTTTGTCGGGGAGGAGTCGCGAATGATGGTCGTAAATCAAGGTGACCGCGCCAACTACGAAGACGTCACCCGACTCCAGGCTGGCTTCGTTCAAGCGGTCACGAATCAGATCACGAATGGCTTCGGACCTGTTTTCGTAGCCCTCGCCCCGAATGAAACGATCAAACCGTTTCAGGAGGTCGGAATCAAGCGCAACTCCGGTTCGAACTAAACCCATGAAATCGCCTTTCGCCAGGGTTCATAGCTTCCAGACCGTAGCGTAACACTAAAATTGTTAAGATAACACACTAAAACACCGGACGGACCAAGTGCCTTCCCGCTATGGGAACCGTCTCACTGGAGCGTGCTTGCGGGGCGCGGCGGAGGAGAATCGTTTTGGGGGCAGCGGCACCAACCTGCAATGTCAAATTCGCAATGTCATATAATGATGTGATCAAGAGGCATATCAACCAGTCCCGGAGGGATGTGTGAGCGGTTGAAACAGGCGGTCTTGAAAACCGCTGTACTCGAAAGGGTACCGGGGGTTCGAATCCCTCTCCCTCCGCCACGTAGTGTCAAGGGCCGAGAAATTCTGCGGCATTGCACCTCAAAATATGCGGAAACGCCCGGCTTTTCCGGGCATGTTCTCCACGACTGGACCGTAGAAAAGCGCCCTCTAGACCGCTTCATTCCCCTGGCAGCGATTTTTCTCCGGAGACTCCATTGGTAGTCCCCTTTTAACCCGCTCAGGCGGATGTTTAGCGATCACGAAGCGAACACTGCGCGAAAGCCAACTTGACTCTTGCTTCCACTCGGTGCTGCTTCTTCCCAGAAGCGCGTTGATCGGTGCCAATCCGGCTACATCTCCCCCAACAGCATTTCCAGGACCTGTTCGCCCTTCGTGGGGGCGGTGGATGTGATTTGGCTCCCGGCGCCGTCGCGGCCCCTCTTGTCGTTGGCTGGTGTTAGTGCTTAAATGCGATGTCCGAATCTCGACATATGCGCACGCAGGTTTTTGATGTAAAACGTCTGGGTGTTACATTACGATGACAAACGTGGACGCTGGGTCGGTTGCAAGTCTGAAACTGTCCGATCCCACTGCAACAAGGATCGCCACGTGTCTGACTAATCAGTTAGGTGATGGCGACACACTTTACTCTGAACCACATCTCGAGGGGAGGAGATATGACGTTGAAGAGATTGATGACCGGAATGCTGGCGATCGCGGCGCTGATGGCGCCGTTTCTGGTGGCGCAGTCGCTGGTTTCGGGCGACCTTACAGGTACAGTCACCGACCCAAGCGGTGCGGTCGTGCCTGGAGCCATTGTGACATTGAAGAACACCGCCAATGGCCAGACCCACACCACTTCTTCCAATTCCAGGGGCGCCTATCGCTTCTCGCTCTTGCCACCCGGTGGCTACGTCGTGAGCGCGAGCGCGCAGGGGTTCAGCAAAGCGGAAACCACAGCGCAGATTAACGTCGGTTTGGCGACGGTTGCTGACCTAAAGCTGGCGGTCGGCAGCAGCTCGCAGACGGTAGAGGTAACCTCCACGGCGCCGCTGGTGCAGGCGGATAACGCTGAGCTATCGACCAACTTTAGCCAGAACATGGTCGACAATATGCCGAATGGCGGTAACGACCTTACCTACATCGCGCAGACGGCTCCGGGCGTCAACATGAACACCGGTGGGGGCTACGGCAACTTCCAGACGGCTGGTCTGCCTGCCACCTCCAATGTATTCACGGTAAACGGCGAAAACCAGATGGATCCGTACCTGAACCTGAACAACTCGGGCGCGACCAACCTAATGCTGGGCAAGAACGCCGTGCAGGAAGCGACGGTCATCAGCAATGCCTACGGCGGACAGTATGGCCAGCAGGCCGGTATACAGGTGAGCTACGTTACCAAGTCGGGCACCAACGCTTTCCACGGCAATGCGCAGTACTGGTGGACGGGCAGCAGCGTCCAGGCCAACAGCTGGTTCGCCGGGCAACAGAGTCCAATTCCGGCGACGCCCTTCACCAACAACAATCAGTGGGCGGCTTCCATCGGCGGTCCTATCAAAAAGAATAAGCTGTTCTTCTTCTTAGACTATGAAGGGATCTCTTACATCGTTCCTTCGACGCAGCTGGTGCAGTTCCCGACGGTGGCATTTGCCAATGCCACTCTGGCAAACCTGGCCACGGTGAGTCCGGCCTCGATTCCGCTGTACTCGAAGGCGTTTAGTCTGTACCAGAGTTCGCCGTATTACGCGGCCGCGACCACGCCTCTGTCCGGGGGTGGTTGTGAGGGAGCGGTCATTCCCGGTGTAGCCAACTGCTTCACGCAGGGTACAGCCAGTCCAGCGCTGCCGGCGACAGAAAACCAGGGTATCGCACGCGTCGACTATAACCGGTCTGATAGAGACCACCTGTTCTGGAGTGTGACCTTCGACTCCGGGGTGCAGGCAACCTACGCCGATCCCGTGAACCCAGCCTTCAGTGCGGCCAGCTACCAGCCGTCTCAGGACGGCCAGGGCCAGTGGACGCACACCTTTGGCAGTAACGCAACCAACCAGCTGGTCTATGCCGGCAGCTACTATCGCGCGATCTTTAACCAGTTCGACGCGGCCGCGACCTTTCCTACTCAGCTGGATTTGACTGGCATTGGCTATACCCCTCTGGGCAGCCAGGAGTATTACTTTCCCCAAGGACGCAATGTCACGCAATACCAGATTGTGGATGACTTCTCGGTGACGAAGGGCGCGCACAACCTGAAGTTTGGGGCCAACTACCGCCGTTACGACATCACCGACTACGTGTTCGGCGCGTACACCAACCCGCTGTCGTATATCGGCTCGGTGGCAGGGCTTTACAACGGCCAAGCTGCCGAATTCGCCCAGAACTTCCCCGACCGGGGCAGCTATCCGGTCGCGCTGTGGGGTCTAGGGGTTTACGCGCAGGATGAGTGGCGGGTAAACAAGAGTCTGAAGCTCACGTTCGCGCTGCGAGTGGAGCATGACTCCAATCCGGTTTGCCAACTGAACTGTTCCTCGCTGTTTACCGGACCGTTCTCCAGCATCAGCAGCGATCCCTCGACTCCCTACAATCAGATGATCAATGCCAACCTGCACCAGATCTTCCACTCGGTGGATGCGATAGACTGGGCGCCGCGCTTCGGCTTTGCCTGGTCGCCCGGGGGCAGCGAAAAGACGGTGCTTCGCGGCGGCTTCGGAATCTTCTACGATGCCTTTCCCGCGGTGCTGGGGGATAACTTCATAACCAACATCCCCACGGTCACTTCCGTCACCCAGTTCAGCTCGCCGGGTGTGCCTACGGGTGTCCTGTGGGCTGACCAGACAACGCCAGGCGTCAGTCCGTGGCTGATCGGGTCAGTGACGAACGCGCAGCTCCGTAACGGCTTCGCATCAGGCGCCTCGTATGCCTCTTTAAGCGCGGTGAACCCCGCATTTGCCTCGCCGAGCTTCAACAGTATGAGCGGCACCTTCCACATCCCGCAGTACCAGGAGTGGAGCTTGCAACTCGAACAGCAACTGGACAGCAAGAGCTCGATGAGCGTGGCTTATATCGGCAATCACGGGATCAACGAGCCGGTCACGAATTACCCCAACGCTTACGCGGGCTTTGGCGGGATTCCGGCTACGCCCGCCAATCCGTATAACTATGCTACCGTGGCCGAGATTTACTCGGGGGCAGTATCCAACGACAACCAGTTGACCGCCAGCTATCAGCGTCGCCTGACCTATGGCTTTACGGTACAGGCCAGCTATACCTGGGCGCACGCCTTGGACGAAATTTCCAACGGCGGCATTCTCCCGTATAACGGCGCGACCAGTTCGGAATATCAGTTGAATCCTTATAACCTGAGGAGTAACTACGGAAATGCGGACTACGATATCCGCAGTTCCTTCAATGCCGCGTATGTCTGGCAGACACCATGGAAGTTCGCCAACAAGTTTGTTAACGATGCGTTCGGCGGCTGGACCTTGTCGCAGAACTTCTTCGCCCGTTCTGGACTGCCGCTGCAAGTGTTTGACGCAAGCACCTTCGTCGGCAACTACAATCCCGCCGGGCCCTATCTGCCGGCGCAGGTGGTGGGGACAGGACAGGGAGCTTGCAACCAGTACCTCACGAATTGTCTGAATGCCGCTGGGTTCGCTTCCGCCGGCACGGTGACCGCCTTTCCGAATCAGCCTCGCAATATCTATCGTGGGCCCGGGTTCTTTGATTCGGACTTCAGCCTCAACAAGAACTTCAAAGTAACCGAGCGCGTGGCCTTCGGTGCGGGTGCGAGCTTCTACAACGTGTTCAACCATCCCAACTTCGCCCAGCCGGGGAACCTCTTTGGAACTACAACCTTCGGCCAAGTCACGGAACAGACGGCCCCGCCGACGGGACCGTTTGGATCGTTCTTCGCTGGTTCGCCTGCCGGCCGCATCATTCAGTTGCAGGGCAAGATCGTCTTCTAGATGGTTTCAATCTGCTTGGCTGCGGCGGCCTTTCGGGGCCGCCGATTTTTTTGGTTTCCCGTATTCCCTACAACTGGCACGGCCTACCAACGAGCTAGCCGGAAGCCGCCGGAAGTAATCCGGCCGAATTCATGAAATTCCCTGTATTCTTCCCTGTTAGCAGGGAATTCCAGCCGGGAGAAGGACTTGCATCTGAAGGCAACCCGGGCCACGTCGCCGAAACGAGGAGCAATTCCGAAATGCTTCTGACATACGGGGCAAGGCCGCTCTTCGCGAGGCTTTCCAAGTCAAGAGTCGTGCCCCTGACACCACCCTGAACTTCAAGCCAATCCTTGACGAAAAAGTTACATACTGTTGACAACCACTCCGGTGCCGGGATTTCTACTCTTCAACGTCGCCGGCCAGAGTCTGGAAAGGCTCGTTAACAGCACCACTCTCGGGAACCGGCGGCCACTTCAAGCGACAAGTGAGGAGAACGTCCATGATGGCAAAATCCTGGTGACGACGGGTACAGCGGCGCCCACGGAGCTATTCGCGTCACCAAATTTTCCCGGCCCGCAAGCCGGTGCAATTGCGCGCTACAACAGCAATGGCAGCCTGGATGCGACGTTCGGCGTGTCGGGACAGGCCTCTTGCGTGGCCTCGGCGGCCGCTATTGCAATTCAAGGCAATGGCAAGATCGTTGTAGCGGGCACCATCCCCAGCGTACTCCAGACGCTGCTGGAGAGCGATGGCATAACCGTGGTCAACAACCAGACGGGCTTCGGAGTGGTGCGCTATAACGCCAATGGAAGCATAGACACTACTTTCAATCCTGGGGGTGGCCCGGGTTCCGGGGGCGGCGTCATCACCGGGTTCGGGAATAGTTTTCCCCAAGGTTCGGCCTTCGCACTCGCACTTCAATCCAATGGCGAGATTGTGGTGGCAGGCCAGGCGGGTAATGGCACCAATGGACGCTTTACCGCGTCGTCGTTCGTATTGGCCCGCTACACGACCACGGGGCACCTGGACACCAACTTCGGATCTAACGGCATTGTGATGACGCCGATAGGCCAGGGCAACATCTCGTTCGTCTCGGCCCTGGTGCTGCAAAGCGACGGCAAGATCGTTGCTGCTGGAAATTACGCACCTCCGGCGGGAAGCGACTACACGAATAGTTTTGCGGTCGCGCGTTACCTGGCGCTTTCCCATGAGTTTCAGGTTATCGCCGGAGAGCGAGCCGACGGCGGGCAGGAATTGCCGCGTCTTCAATCTTCTCTATGGAGATTAAGGCAACCCACTCATGGTTGCGCTCGAGGCAAGTGGTCGTTCTGCCGCCTAGAATGCCGGCAGCCCGCCGGGGTGAGACATCTTCATGGTAGTCGAAGAAGCGCTCCTGGAGCGGCTTTCCGAAGGTAAGGCCTTCGAGGAGCGGGTGCAGTGGCTCCCACTTGGTGCTGAACAGGTAGGCCACGTCGAAGTCTCCGGTCGCCTGCGACGCTCGCTCAATCTCCCGCGGCGAGAAGTTCGCGATGCGCACCACTGTGAGGGGCTGCTTCACGTATCCGAGGAATGGATGGGTGAGTTCGTCGGAAGCGGGCCAGGCGGTGAGAATGCGAGCGTGGGGATACTGGGCTGACAGGTGCTCGGCGGCGAGCTTGTGCAGGACCACGTAGTCGCGATAGAGCAGCGTGTCCTCAGGAGCGATGCGGTAAGGCGGAGGCACGAAGAGTTGCCCTACGAAGGCAGCGCAGGTAACGGCGATCCACCAGGTCCAGCGCCGAATGCGCCGTCGCATGGTGGAGACAAACACCAGAATCACCAGGGGCACAACCGGAAGCATGTAACGAGCGAGAACGGCGCCGCCCAGGGCCGATTCGGTCAGGAGGTTCACAAGCAGAACCGCGGCAAAGACAAGCTGCACGTTGATCGCGATACGCGGACGGAGAGTGCCGTCTGATTCACGCAGTGGAGAGTGCGTCATAGCAAACAACGCACCCAACGTAAGCAGGAAGAGGTTCAGATATCCGAAGACATGCCACAGACGGATCAGCAGGGCGAGCAGAATGCGCAGCGGAGTGAGCGTCGCCTGTAGATTGTAGCGGAGATAGTAAGGATTTCCGAGATAGAAGCCGGTGCGGTGATGATGATAGGCAAACCAGAGTGACAGTGGGACCAGACAGAGAAGGAATGACAGAGCATGACGCTTGTCGCGATAGAAACACATAGGCCCTGACTGGAGTTGCCGACTGATTACAGGACATAGCAGTTCCCACGCGAGCAGCGCCAGGGGAGTGACAATGGCTGTCTCCTTCGCCAGCGGCGCCAGCATGAAGAACACAATCGTCGCGACCGGCCGTCGCTCCACATACATAGCCAGTCCCCAGAAGGTGAACGCCGCAGCCATCATGTCGAGATGGGCCATCGAGCTCTGGGTGAAGAACACCGGATACAGCGCGGTACAAACCACCGTGGCGACGGCGACTGCGTCGCCGGCGACATGGCGCGCCAAGCGCCACAACCCGAGCAGCGCAAAGGCCGCAACCATCAGCATCGCGGTGCGCGTGACCGCCGGCGTGAAGGCGCTGAACTTCCACCAGAATGCCAGCCACATCATAACCAGCGGAGGATGAGCGTTGGAGTTCGTGGTGTATGGAATCAACGATCCCGACAGCAACAGGTCGCGCGCGGCGGGAATGTAGTAACCGGCCTCGTCCCAGAAGTAGGGCAGACGGAGCAGCGGAGCATGGGTGACGAACAGGAAGGTAAACAGGAGGGCGTAGACGGACAGATCTTCACGCCGGCTGGTTAGCCGCCCAGGAATATTCGCTTTGAAGGAGCATCCCCGCGCCGACTCCACCACCCAAATTCCCTCAGGGGCTGAAGCCCAAGAACCTCTAAGCGACATACGCGGCGCAGCTAACACTGGGCCATCGAAAGACAGGCCTGCCTGCCAACCTAGTGGATGGGACCGGCGCCGGGAGCGATACGGGGGTCGAGTTTGATCTCACCGAAGGTGTTTTCGTAGTTAACCAGGTTTTGCTGGAGGATGGTATGCAGCGCTTTGGCCTGCTGCGGGCTGAGATAGATACCCTGAAAATTGCGCACGTCGACCCGCGTCTCATCCTGCTGCTGGAGAGTGCCGAACACCAGAAAAAAATCCCATACATTTACCCGCACTTGAACGCTGTTGGCATAGGTCTCGCGATAGTCGGGAGTATTGGTCAGCTGAATAGCCGGTTGCGTAGGATTCGTCATCGTTACCTCGGGAGCCATTGGTCAGAACAGTTGTCGGTTGCCAGAAGCCCGGCCTTGAAGTGTACCAAAAGCGGCGAGGCAGTTGTGAGATGGCCAGTCGGGTCACGGCCGGCGGCTTCCTTGATTACGCGCGGCTTGACGACTCGAGGGCCAGAAAAAACGGCGGCCCCGAAGGGCCGCCGAGTGAAAGCAAGATCAGATCGACTAGAACACCAGCTTGCCCTGGAGTTGGACGATGCGTCCAGCCGGTGAACCCGCGAAGAACGATCCGAAGGGACCGGTCGGCGGGGCCGTCTGACTGGTAACCTGCCCGAAGTTGGACGTACCAAACAGGTTGCCAGGCTGGGCGAAGTTGGGGTGGTTGAGCACGTTATAGAAGTTCGCGCCGATGCCGAGCGCAAAGCGCTCAGTCAGCTTGAAGTTCTTGTTGATGGTCAAGTCCGTGTCGAAGAAGCCAGGTCCGCGATACTGGTTACGAATCTGGTTCGCTGCGGCACCCAGAGGGGTAGAGGTAAACCCGGTGGAAGTGAGGCAGCTAGTGTAGTACTGGGTACAGTTGCTCTGTCCAGCACCAACCACCTCAGCCGCGGTGTAGACACCGCCAGGGATGTTGCCGACGCCTGTAGTGGCATCAAAAACAGTCAGAGGCAGTCCGGTACGGGCAAAGAAGTTCTGCGACAGAGTCCAGCCACCAAATGCTCCCTGGGCGAACTTGTTGCTGAACTTGAACGGAGTGTTCCAGACGTACTGAGCGTTGAAGCCGCTACGGATATCGTAGTCCGCATTTCCGTAGTTGTTGCACCGCAAGCACGACGGGTTGATCTGGTAAGTAGCGCTGGTTGAGCTATACCCCAGGAATCCACCGTTGGAGATTTCGTCCAAGGCGTGGGCCCAGGTGTAGCTGGCCGAGATGGTAAAGCCGTAGGTCAACCGACGCTGGTAGCTGGTGGTCAACTGATTGTCGTTGGAAACTGCTCCCGAGTAGACCTCGGTGACAGCGCTAAAGTTGTTGGTGAAGGGGGCGGCTGGATAACCACCAGCTCCGACCACACCATTTCCGGAGAAACCGTTCGGATAATACGTAACCGGCTCGTGAATACCGTGATTGCCGATATACGCCACGGTCATTGAGCTCTTGCTATCGAGCTGCTGCTCGAGTTGCAGACTCCACTCCTGGTAACGCGGGGTGTGGAATGTGCCCAGCGCATTGCCGAAGCTGGGGGCCGAGAACAGGCCGCCAGTGGAAGCTTCCAGGGAGTTGTAGGAGGCGCCGCTGGCGAAGCCGCTCATGATGGCGTTCGCTGAGCTCTTGCCGATAACCCACGGACTTGCGTTGGTTGATTGGTCAGCCCAGGGGACGAAGCCTTGCGTGAGAGGAACAACCCCAGGCAAGTTGGTCATAAACGTATCGCCGAGGAAGGCGGGGAAGGCATCAAAGAAGATGCCGAAGCCGCCGCGAACCACGGTCTTGTCCGAGCCGCCGGGCGACCAGGCAAAGCCGAAACGAGGCGCCCAGTTCATGGCGTCCGTGGAGCGGAAAATCTGGTGCTGGTTGGCATTGATCACGCTGTTGTAGGCAGTGTTCAAGGCGTCAGGGTTGGTGGCGGCAACGCTGCCCTCAGAATAGAGTCCGCCAGTCAAGAGGGCTGAACAATTCGTTTGGCAAACCGGATTGGAGTTGTGCTCCGCACGCAGTGCAAACGTCACCTTCAGGCTCTTGTTGACTCTCCACTCGTCCTGAGCATAAAGCCCGAGACCCCACAGGGCAACGGGATTGCTTGGCCGGTTCGAGTAGTTTTGCAGGAACGCATCGGCGAAGCCGTTGTAGAAGTCATTCACGTCAGCGATAACGGACAGCGGATTGGTAAATTCGCTGAACACGTAGTCCGTGATGTCGTAGCGGCGGTAGTTGGCCCCGAACTTCAGGTTGTGGGCGCCCTTCGTAACCGAGAAATCATCAACAAACTGATACTGCGTGGCATTTCGACCTTGCGGGAAGATGTACTCGCCTGCACCACCAAAAGGTCCGCCCAAGCTGGTGAAGCCCAGAGGAGCCATATACAGCTGGGTGGGGAAGGTGCCGGCGGCGTCGACCTGGTCGAAGATCGCGCGGTAATAGCTACCGGCGTAGACGAACTGGTTGGTAGCGTTGCTGCCGAAGGTGTGGGTCCACTGCCCCTGGCCGTTGTACTGCGGCTGGTAGCTGGCAGCGCTGAAGTTGGGGTTGATGGGGTCGGCACCGGTGGCTTGCGTGCCGTGGTCGAAGCTCACATACCAGAACATGTGGTCTTTGTCGGACAGGTTGTAGTCCACGCGGCCATTGACCAGCCATTCCTTAGCTGGCAGCGCGGGGCTGCCAGTAAACGACTGGAAGCAAGCATTTTGCGGCTGGGCGGGACCAGTGTAATCTCCGCCGCAGCTGTTGGCGACCAGCGAAGCGCCCGGACCATTTCCCTTGGCGCCGTTGTACAGGCTGAATGCCTTCGAATACAGCGGAACAGAGACTGGGCCGCCGCAACCTTCGTCGGAAAGCGGGCAGCCGGCTGCCAGGTTAGCCACGGTGGCATTCCCAAAGGCGGGAGTGGGAACGAATACCAGGCCGGTGGAAGGAACGATATACCTGATGCCTTCCCAATCCGCGAAGAAGAACAGCTTGTCCTTCTTGATGGGACCGCCGACGGAAGCAGCCCACTGATTGTTGTTGGTGAACGGCGTTGGGAGAGACGAAGTACCTGCAGGCACCAGTCCGTTGAACCAGCTGTTGGCCTGGATGCTGCTGCCTGTCCACCAGTAATTGGCATTGCCGTGATAGGCGTTGCTACCGGACTTGCTGACGTAGCTGATCTGCGCACCGGCCTGCTGACCATACTGGGCAGAGTAGGCGTTGGTGACGACAGTCGCTTCCTGCACGGCGTTCTTGCCCAACATCAGGTTGGTTGCACCCGAGTTGTTCAGGTTCAGGTAGGGATCCATCTGGTTCTCGCCATTCAGCGTGAACACGTTGGAAGTGGCGGGCAGACCAGCGGTCTGGAAGTTGCCATAACCCAGGCCGGTATTCATGTTGATACCAGGAGCGGTCTGAGCAATGTAAGTAAGGTCATTGCCGCCGTTGGGGGCATTGGCAACCACGTTGTTATCGAAGTTGGTGGAGAGGTCGGCGTTATCGGTATTGACCAGAGGCGCAGCCGAAGTGACTTCCACCGTCTGCGTGTTGCTGCCGACTGCCAGTTTGATGTTTGCAACGGTAGCCTGGCCGACATTGACCGAAGTCATTTCTTCGGCCTTGCTGAAGCTCGGCGCGCTTGCGCTCACCGTATAGTTACCAGGCGGCAGCAGTGAGAAGCGGTAGGCACCGCTGGAGGTTGTGGTGGTGTTGTGCGTCGCGCCGTTGGCATTGTTCTTCAATGTGACGGTAGCGTTGGGCACAACAGCACCGCTGGGATCTGTGACTGTGCCGGTGAGATCGCCCGAAACCAGCGATTGCGCCATAAGCGAAGGCGCGATCAGCAGGGCGACCACCAGTAAAGCCAACATTCCGGTGATCAAGTTCTTCAATTTCATATCTCTCCCCTCAGAGGTGTGCAACGTAAACATCTTTTCCTTTTCCGCTATGTGCTATTGCCGGCCGGGGGGCTGGCGAATAGCCTTGCAACAGAACCAGGCAAAGGACAGGTCGGAGACCCGCCTCCGGTAATAGTTATCGCAAGGCAATGGCCAAATCCGACAAGCAAAAAAGGGCTCCCAATTGCCCGCTTTGTTCCTGTATCGCATTGATTTATAAGCATATATTGTGAGGAAGTATCGGGCCTTCCCAGGCCGTGTCTCCCAGTTTTCACATATCCTCAGGAGCGATATTCCAAGTTTGGAAGATAGGCGGGCCTAACAGGCGGCGAATGTTCGGCCCGGCGGGTGGCCTTCCCACTGCTGGTTTGTCCCCGTTGGCGAGTCACGCGAATGGCCAAAGTGGATGTTCCTCATGTAATATTCGCCTACCGCTTTTGACTACTACTGCCCGCAGGCCTCAAGGGGCAAGAGTTTCGACTTGAGAATCCACCATTCGCTGAAATCTAGAAGTACCGCAGAGCAAGTGTGCGAGGAAAAACTTCGACCATGAAAAAAACATTTCTCAGAATTTTCGCGTCTCTGTCTCTCGCCGCGGTGGCTACAACCGGAGTTTCTGTTTGCGCCCAGGCCGCGGACAACAAACCTAACATCGTGTACATCGTCGCGGATGACCTCGGATGGAAAGACCTGGGCTATCACGGCTCCGACATCAAGACGCCGAACCTCGACAAGCTGGCTGAAGATGGAGCGCGGCTGGAGCAGTTTTACGCGCAGCCCATGTGCACGCCGACGCGCGCCGCGCTGATGACCGGACGCTATCCATTCCGTTACGGATTGCAGACGCTGGTAATTCCCTCGGCTTACAAATATGGGCTTCCCACTGACGAGTGGCTTCTGCCGCAGGCGCTAAAGAAAGCCGGCTACGAGACCGCGATCATCGGCAAGTGGCATCTTGGTCACGCCGATCCCAAGTACTGGCCCCGCCAGCGCGGCTTCGATTATCAGTACGGCCCGATGATTGGCGAGATCGATTACTTCACGCACGAGCAACACGGCGTCACCGACTGGTACCTCAACAACAAGTTGCTGAAGGAGCCGGGCTACAGCACTACGCTGCTGGGCAACGCGGCGGTGAAACTCATCGGCAGGCACAACCCGGCGGTGCCGCTCTATCTCTATCTCGCGTTCAACGCCCCGCATGCGCCCTATCAGGCGCCGCAGGAGTATCTCGACCAGTACAAGAACATTGCCGACCCCAGCCGCCGCGCCTACGCGGCCAGCATCACCGCCATGGACGACGAGGTCGGTCGCGTCGTCGCGGCGCTGCAAGCGAAAGGCATGCGCGACAACACCATCATTGTCTTCCTGAGCGACAACGGTGGTACTCGCAATTCCATGTTTAGCGGCGAACAGGACATGTCGAAGGTCGTCATTCCCTGCGACAACGGGCCCTACCGCGAGGGCAAGGGCACACTCTATGAAGGCGGCACGAGGGTTCCGGCGTTCGTGAATTGGCCGGGCCACATCAAGCCCGGCACGGTGGTCGATGGAATGATGCACGTGGTGGACACCTATCCCACAATCGTTGGTCTCGCAGGCGCGAAAGCGGGAAGCAAACCGCTGGATGGAGTCGACATGTGGCCGACCATCAGCGAAGGCAAACCGTCCCCGCGTACCGAGGTCATCTACAACATCGAGCCGTTCCGCGCCGGCGTTCGCGAGGGTGATTGGAAGCTCATCTGGCGTACTCCGCTTCCGCAGGTGGTCGAACTCTATAACATCGCGCAGGACCCTTCCGAGAAGAATAACGTTGCCGCCCAGTATCCTGAAAAAGTCACGGAGTTGCAGGCGCGGGCTAACGAGCTGGCGAAAATACAAGTCAAACCCTTCCTGCTACAGACGGTGTTCGGGACGTTCCGCGAGGGGCTGGCCATGCCGCCGGCGCTTCCGGGAGAGGATTTCCAGTTGGAGTTTGAGCAATAAGCTGGCCGGCCGGTATTGCGATCGAGCGAGCAGGCGTCGCGCACCTGAAATATGCGCTTACTCAAATCAGGAGACAGAACATGCGAAAGACCACTGTAGGGATAGCTCTGCTGTTTGCAAGCTTTTTAGTTTGGGGGGTTACATCCCTTGCGGCCCAGGCCGATTCAACCAAGCCCGCACTAGACCTGCCTGTGAGCTACGCGGCGACCGCCTTCGGGCAGGCCGGCACCGTGGCAGGCAAATCCTTTGGCGTGACCGTGCACGTCACCGCCTGGAGCAGTGACAGCGACGTTCAAGCGCTCGCTGCAACCCTGAAAAGCAAAGGCCCCGACGGTCTGGCCAAGGCTCTTTTTGACGACAAAGAGATTGGCCGCGTTTCTCCAACGGGTTCGACCGGATCGGACTTTAAGGTAGCCCGCATTCACCCTAATGGTCAGGGAGGCTACCGCATCGTTCTGGTTACAGACCGCCCAATATCTCTCCCAGAGCAGCGCAATAACACGCGCTCCAAGGATTACCCGTTCGGAATCGTAACCCTGGACGTGGACAAAGATGGCAAGGGAACGGGCAGTCTGGCGCCCATCTGCAAAATCAGCTTCAACAAGCAAGGCGAGCTTGAGGTTGAGCATTACGGCCAGAAGCCATTGCGTCTGGCGAATGTCCGAATGGACAAGTAAACGGCGCGCTCAGCCTTCGGCACCACGCGAGAGTCGCTCGTCGCTCGCACGGTGTGGGTATGCGCTACTTGGAGGGCATGGTGTAATAACCGGTCCGATGGCGGACAACCAACTCCGCCGGGTCGGGATAGTCTTTGGTGGCGGGATTGATCTTGATGTCGATGCGGCGGTAATCGGAATCCGCTATTCGTTTGCTGGGGTAGTAGGCGATCAGATATTGCGTGCGCAATTCATCGCTGATCTGGCGGAAGGCAGCGTCCAACTGCTCCATTCCGCTGGCGTAGAAATACTTTCCTCCCGTGTCGCGCGAGAGCTGAATGAGGGCATGCTCGCCGCCGATATCGCGTCCGGCGCTGTTCTCGATGGGGACGATGATGATGCTGTAGAGGATGACTTCCGCCTGCTGCGCCTCGCGAATCGCTTCCTGATATGTAGTCTTGCTGACCGTGTCGCCGCCATCGGTGATGACTACCATGACCTTGCGGCCGCGCCGTTCGAGCAGTGCGTCAGAGCCCAGATACAGAGTGTCGTAGAGGGCAGTCGCCGCGCCGGAATGGACATGGCTGATGGCGCGATCGATGACCCGCATATCGGCGGTGAAGGGCGTCAACTGGTCGACGATTTCGCTGAATTGAAAGAGCGAGAGACCATCAACGGGACGCAGGATGGCGTGAGCGAAGCGGCGCGCTGATTCCACTTCCAGCTTCTGATCGCCGCGCGTGCTGAGGCTGGTGTCGATGGCCACCACGATCGACAGCGGCAACTCCGATTCGCGATGAAATACCGCGATCTGCTGCGGGTCGCCGTCCTCGAATATCTGGAAATCATCCTGCTTGAGCGGCGGAGACTGGCGCTCCACCGGGATCGGTCACGGTGGCGAAGACGTTGACCAGCTTTACATTCACCTTGAAGGTTGTGTTGGGTTGATCGTCCGCGTTCGCGGGCTGCTGTTTGGGTAAGTCAGGAGGATGAGCAACCCCGGCCGGAGGCGGCTGCGTCAGCGAAGCCGGCGGACGCGGCACCGTGCTCTGGGTTGACTGGCCTTGGCAAAACAGAGGAAGGCTCGCGAACACAAAAACCCAGCAGCAGGCCCAGACAAGCTCGCGCAGCTTGGCACCTACTCGAGTGGAGACCTGAGAGCTAGAGAGCATTCGTTAAGGTAAACACCATTTCTGCTACTTTGACTTGGTCTGGCCGGCCCGAGGGATTTCCGGCGGAAAGGGCTCGCCGTCCGCCCATACCGCGCCATCCTGAAAATATTCTTTCTTCCAGATGGGGACCGTGGTCTTCAGCGTGTCAATCAGCCAGCGGCAAGCGTCGAAGGCCGCGGCCCGATGCGCCGCAGCGACTGCAATATAGACGCTGCTTTCGCCGATCTGTAAGCGTCCCAGGCGATGCACGATGCGCACATCACGAATGGCGAAGCGGCCTAGCGCCTGCTTGGCAAGCTGCTCCATTTGGCGCAAGGCCATTGGCTCATAGGCACTGTAGGCGAGATAGAGCGTACGGCGGCCGCGCGAGTTGTCGCGCACGATGCCATCGAAGACGGCCACAGCGCCGTCTTCCGGCCGCTTGATGGCCGCCAGGATCGGCGCGGTCGGGATCGCTTCCGAAACAATTTGCGCGTGCTCAGAGAGCAGCGGCAACGCGGCTTCGGCAGCCGATGGCTTGTTCGTAGTTGCTCCACCACTCACCGGCGGGATCAAAGCCACTTCATCGTTGTCGCGCAAAACGGTTTTGCCGTCGGAGTATTCAAGGTTCACGGCCAGCGCAATGGAGCCGCGGAAGGCATCGAGCTTCGGGAAACGTTGTTGCAGCAGGACAAATAAGTCGCCGGCGGACAATCCGTCGCCCAGCTCGACGACTTCGTGGTCGCGGCCGGCGATCTCCTTCGTCATGCCGAAGTAACGCACCTTCACCTGCACGTGTTAAGCATAACCCAGGCAAGTGTTGTCGGCTTGGCTGCGATTGATCGAGAATTAGCCTAACCAAAGGAGATGATTTTCGTCATGTCCTGTAGGGCGAGGGGGGATTCAAAGCTGGTGTAGCCTTGCTTTTAAAAAGCACGGCTTCAGGCGTGCCGCCAGGGACACCCAGAAGGCCCGGCTTCAGCCGCTGCGGGAGCACGCCCGCAGGGCCTGAAGGCCAATCTATTTGGGAGGGCCGGCACGGCTAAAGCCGTGCCCCTTCAAATCCTGGATATAGCAGCATTGGCAAAACTCAAAAGCGCATGGGAGCGGAGATGCAGAACTTCAGCTATGACAACGCCGGCTCGCTGTTGAGAATCACGCCACGACTCTCGGCAAGAACGAAATGTGTGTTTGCTGCGCTGCTGTGGTTCTGTCTCGCACTGCCGGCCGTCGCCCAGGTCGACCTGAAAGTTTACCCCGCGTCGGATTTTGGCGAGGGCGTGGTCTGGCTGGATGAAGGCGCACCCGCTCCGCACCACATCGCCGACTATCGCGGCAAGGTCGTGCTCGTCGATTTCTGGGAGTACACCTGCATCAACTGCATTCGCGACTTCGGCGTGGTGAAGCGCTGGTATACCAAGTATCACCAGTACGGCTTTGAAGTAATCGGCGTGCACTACGGTGAGTTCAATATTGGCTTCGACGTAAACAATGTGAAGGAAGCCGCGCAGCGCTTCAAATTGCCATGGCCGGTGGTCGCCGATCAAAAGGGCACGACGTGGAAAGCGTATCAAGCCGATGGTTGGCCCGAGCGATTCCTCATCGACTCGAAAGGGCAGATCGTGATGAAGGTCTTCGGCGAAGGCAATAACCTGCCGATGGAGACGAAGATTCGTGAGCTGCTGGCCGTTGCACATCCCGAGGTGATGAAGGTTCCGCTTGATCCGGCCGAAGATGAGTTCAGGGCAGAGTGTGGGAACACGACGCAGGAGACCTACGTCGGCGAGAACAATGGGCGCGGCTCGGTGGAGGACATAAATGGGCACCACGCCGGCGAAGAAGTTGACTTCATGCCACCGCATTCGCCGGCCGATGGAGGCGTGGAATTGGTGGGACGCTGGAAGATCGAGGACGACGGCGTGACCTCGGTAGGTAAAGGCGCGGGCGCCGAAGTGCGGTATCACGCGCGCTCGATGTATGCGGTCCTGAGCCTGACGGGCGCGAAGCAGGTGCGCGTCAATCTGATGGAGGATGGTGCACCGTTTTCGAAGGACGACGCGGGCGCGGATGTGAAGTTCGACGCCAAGGGAGCGTACCTGGAGGTTACCGAAGGGCGCGCATATTACGTGGTGCGCAGTCCGAGATTCACCGCGCACCTGATCTCGTTCGAGCCCGAAAGCCCGGGATTGACGCTGCATTCGTTCACTTACGGCAATAATTGTCAGTTGGAGGACAAGCCGTAAGGGAGGGCGACGCTTTGACCCGAAGATGGCGCTGGCCTAAAATGAACCTACGCCTTGCTTCCAAGGCGAACCTTTCTATTGCAACCTCATCCAATGGGTTGTAGGCTCTAAACAACTAGAAGGGCTCCAAGGCCGGTTACTAAATGGTATATAGAGTAAAATCCGACTTCCTCTTCGCACAGCCCTCCTTTGCGTCGGGGCTCGCTCGCACTCTCGACCTGTTTGGACAGTTCGATCAATACAATATCAGTGCAACTCCTGGCGAAGCTGACTCGAAAGCGCTTGCAGCCGATTGGATCGTTGTCGGACAAGACGTTGCAGACGTTATCGAGCAAGAAGATTCGCAGAACAATCCCGCCTGATCGTGAGCGGAAGGCGATTCCAGAAACGAGAGCAGCCTTCCACCTCTTCCACAGGAACCACGATTGCACGAATCGAGGCTTCATCCTTTTCTGGGCCACTACCCCACCCTGACATTCTGGCTCGGTACAACGAAGTTGTGCCCAACGGAGCCGAGCGCATCTTTGCCGCTTTCGAGAGACAAGGCGCGCACCGAGAGTCTCTTGAAATATGCGTGGTGCAGGGGAACGTTAAGAGTGCAAGCAGAGGCTCGCGGTTTGGATTCATAATCTCAATGACAGCAATCTTGGCAGGAACTTACTTGATCGCCATTGGCAAGGGCGTGTGGGGCTTGCCAACCATCATCAGCAGCTTAGCGGCGTTGGTTGGAGTGTTCTACTACGGAAGGCGTCAACAAAGGAAAGAGCTTACTGAAAAATCTACGGCTCTCGAGCAGCGTCGCACATAGCTGACGCTTCTGCCTGTGGAACTCAGACTGCCCCACTACCGATACTCATTCTGGTTCGATCTAGCCATTGCCTTGGTGGCCGGCTTCTTCTATGCGCTGTTGGTGATGGGGCCGCGGCCGCTGAATCCGCGCAATGTGAATTGGATCGCTTTCGATCCCGCGTATCACTACATCGGCTGGGAGATGTTTCGGCAAGACCCGCATATCCACTGGCCTATCACCTATACCGACAGGCTGGGTTATCCGCAGGGCGAGTCGGTGGCGCTTCTGGATCTGAATCCGCTGATGGCCATGGCGCTGAAGCCGCTGTCGCCTCTGCTGCCGGAGCCGGCGCAGTTCTTCGGTCTGGAAGTCATTCTCGCCTGCACGCTGCAATTTTTCTTCGCGTTTCGGCTGCTGCGGTTGATGACCGAAGGCGGAGCGATTTCCAGAGGCGCTCCGCCGCCCGGCTCGTCAGTGGCAAAAGGCGGATCGAACATTCTCGGCGCGGCGCTGTGCAGCGTCTTTTTTCTGCTGGCGCCGCCGCTCAACTACCGCTTCTGGGGACATTACTCCCTGAGCAATCAATGGCTGCTGGTTGCGGCGCTGTTTGTATTCGCCCAGGCGCAGCAGCGGTCGCCGAGATCAGTCCGGCGCTTCGTGATTTCGGCAGGCGTGCTGGCCGCCGTGTCGGTGGGAACGAATCCCTATCTTGCCTTCCAGGTTTTGCTGATACTGACAGCGGCGGCCGCAAGCCTGCTGTGGCAAAAGCGAATCGGCCCGGCGCGAGCGACTGGCGTTGTGGCCTTACTGGCCGCAATCGGTTTCGTGGTGGCGTACTCATTCGGGCTGGTGATCAGCGGCGGCAAAGGCTACAGCAGCGGCGGCTATCGCGACATGTCGATGAATCTGCTGGCGCCGTTCGATCCCCGCACCTGGACCTCAGTGATCTTTCCCAGACTTCACAGCGCCAGCGCCGGCCAATATGAAGGCTACAACTACCTGGGCGCGGGCGTTCTAAGCCTGGCCGCGGTTGTCATCGTGGCGGCGATTATCCAGCGCGCGAAATTGTGGAGGCCCGACAAGCGCTGGCTGGTTCCATTAGCGCTTTGTTGCTTGCTGCTCACGCTGCTGGCGCTTTCAACGAAGGTGACGTTGGGAGCAACGACGGTTGTTGACCTCGATCCCAGCGGAAAATTGTCTCTCTATTTTTCGCCGCTGCGGGCCAGCGGACGCTTGTTCTGGGCGCCTTACTACGCGATCCTGGCTGCGATACTCGCCGCGCCATTTCTGCTGTTCCGCAAGGCATGGGCGAATCTGCTGATCGCCGCCGTGCTGGTTCTTCAGTTCGCCGACACCAGCGCGCTGCGGCATTGGGTGCATACGACCATCAGCGAGGACCATCCGTCGCCGTTGCAGTCGGCCATCTGGTCGCAGTTGGGAGCGCAGCATCAGAACCTGATTGTGCTGCCGGCGTGGCAATGTGAGAAGGCCGCCTCGCCCGGTGGTCCCGAGGGCTACAGGATTTTCGGGTTCCTCGCCGTCCAGCAGAAGATGCGGATCAACAGTTATCAGTCGGCGCGCTACACCGGAGTAGCGCAGGACTTCGAGTGCTCGCAGGCGGTCGCGCAAATCGAGCAGCAAGGCCTCGCGCCCGATTCGGCTTACGTCGTCATGCCGGACGTCGCCGCTGCCATCGCGCAAGGTCCAACCGGCCCAGGAAAATGCCATGACTTGGACCATTTCATCTTGTGTTCGGCGAAGACCGATTTCGGACTCAGCCCGGTGCTGATGACTCCCGAGCAGCGCGTGGAAAACGCTGTCGCCAACCCAGGCTTCGAGGACGGCGACACATCGCCGTGGTCTACCAACGGCGCGAAGGCCGCGGTCAGCACCGTGACGGCGCACAGCGGTACGTACAGCCTGGCTGAAAGCGGCGCGGGCACGGTCTATCAGGACATCAACGGGCTGGAACCGGGCGCGACCTACACGCTTTCCGCGTGGGTTTCGACCCCGACTGGCGCCGGAACTAAGGCGCAGATCATTGTTTACAACCCGAGCGATAATACTTCGGCTTCATCTCCGGCGGTCTCGACGAATCCAAGCTGGCAGTTGCTGTCGCGTTCTTTTACCGTGGGACGTGAGGGTGCAATTCGAATTCATCTGGCACGCGGGCCGGGAGATGGAACGGTGTACTGGGACGACGTCCACATCGAACGCGGTTCCTCGCGAGACATCTCCGCATTGGGAACTCGGTGAAAATGATCCAGGCAGATTTCAACGAAGCCGCGCCGGCGGCCAACTCGCAAGCTCCCAGCCTTGGGCAGAAACTCCTGTTGCTGCTGTTCGCCCTACTGTTCTGCGCGATCGTATTCCTCGGCCTCGATGCTTTGTACAGCCACTGTTTCGCGGAAGTCCTCGGTACCGACGCCGGCCGAGCTCTTCGGATGCCTGGGACGAGACCGCCTGCGCGTGCTGGCGCTGCAACCCAACTGCTCGACCGTCCGGGCGTGGGGCCGGGAACGATATCAGCTCAACGTCAACAGCCAGGGCTTTCGCGATGAGAAGGTGCGAGCAGTTCCGCTCACCGATCCTCGGCCGCGGATTTTGATGCTGGGCGACTCGTTTACCGAGTCGATGGGGCCGTGGAATACAAGCTTTGTCGGTCGCATCGCCAGCCGCTTCCCGCAATACGAAATTCTGAACGGTGGGGTGGGCGGATATTCGCCGTCGAACTACCTCAACACCGCCCGCATTGCCTTGCATTCCGGATTGGATTTTGACGAAGCCATCGTCTTCATCGACATCTCTGACGTACAGGACGAAGCCGGACTGGTGCACGACATCGACGACTCGGGCGCAGTGGCGCTGGCTCGGAATCAATACCACTACCAAACCTGGTACTCAAACCTGCGAACGTTCGTGAGCAAGTATTTCGTGCTGACAAATTACATCTGGGAGTTGGTCGAGCGCACACTGGTGCGGTTTGGGTTTTATCATCTCGACCACGGCTTCAATGGCAATGTCTTCGACCTGGAGCGGTCCGGCTGGACGTACCGCAAGGTTGTCGAGGACAAACCGTTCGAGATGGGCTTTGCTCCGCTGGGCGTGGAAGCCGGTATCGCCAAAGAGAAGCGGAAGATGGACCTGCTGTGGCAGGAGTTGGCGAAGCGAAACATTCCCATCAGCGTCGTGGTCTATCCGTGGCCGGCCACGCTCATCTACGACAATGTGGATTCGCGAGAGGTCCGCATCTGGCAGGATTGGTGCGAAGGCAAATGCAAGCGCTTCCTCACCGCCTTTCCGGAATTCTTCGCGGTGAAGGAACAGTGTCCGAAGTCGGCGCCGGGGTGTTGGTATTTGAAGGATTATGTGTTCGGGGACATTCATTTGAGCGCTGAGGGGAATACGATCGTCGCGGACGTGGTGAGCAAGAGTCTGGAGCAGGCGCCGGCGGTAAAGCATTCGACGAAACGTTCGAACGCCCCGTGAGAGCGTGTGCCGCCCCTGAAGGGGCTCAGAAGATAGACTGCACGCCTACCCAGTGCTTCCGCGCTGGGCTAATCAGCTCCCGGCCCTAACCCCCGCCCTTCACAACCCTGACCTCCGCCGCCAGCGATACAGCGATACCCCGCGTGCTCTAGAATCAAGGATTCACTCGTTACGGGAATCCGCTGGGTCATGAACCTTTGGGCACCTTGGTGCGTATTACACAGAGGCCTCAAAGCAACAACAGCCGTAGTTGAGAAACCGAACTGACGGATCAGTTCCAGGAGACAGGTAATGTTGGTTTCGATTTTCAGTAAGGGCGCGGCCCGCACAGCGCTCTGGTTGGGATTTGTGGTTCTGCTGGCAGGCGCGAGTTGGGCGCAGGACGCCGCGCCGCCGGACACGCAATCAAGTGCGCCGGCGGCGGAAGCAACCACTCCGGCAACGCAGGAAAGTACTCCGGCGGGGCAAGCCAGTGCTCCGGCACCGCAATCCGGCGGGGTTAGCTTGACGCCCTACCCGCAGGCGCCAGCGCCGCAGCATAACGCGGCTCACTTGTACTCGGGCGACCAGAACTATGCGAAGCCACTGTCGCAATTGCCCAACCTGATCGCGCCCTATACCAGGCGCCGTGTTCCGCAGGCGAACCTAACCAATTCCGCCATGACGGACACCTTGTTCCACGATGGCCAGATCTTTCTCTCCATCAACGATGCCGTCGCCATGGCGCTGGAGAACAATCTGGACATCACGTTACAGCGCTATAACCTGTCGATTGCCGACACCGACCTGCTGCTGACCAGCACCGGAACGGCGGCCCGCGGTGTAAATACCAACGTGGTGCAGGGCACGCAAGGCGGAGCGCTGGGAGCGATCTCGGCGGGTGGCACCGGCAGTTCTTCCACGGGAGCCAGCGGCACGGGCGCGGGAGGCACGCAGGTTGGCGTAGGCGGCGCGGGCGCCGGCGGGGCAGGACTGGTGTTGTCTACCCTGGGCTCCGGCCCTCCGATCGACAACTTCGATCCCACCATCGGAGGCACCATTCAAGGCGAACGCGCGGTCACGCCGCAGCAAAGCACGGTTTTCTATGGCGTCCCCAGTTTGAACCAGAACACCAACACCTACAACTTCAATTACTCGCAGGGATTCTCGACCGGCACGCTGGCGACCCTGACCTTCAACAACAGCTATGTCACCACCAACAGCCCGTACAGCTTCGTGAATCCGACGCTTACGCCCAGCTTCCGCTTCCAGCTGCGGCAGCATCTGCTTCAGGGATTCGGCTTCGATCCCAACCTGCGCTGGATCCGCATTGCGCGCAACAACCGCGAGATCGCCGATGTGGTCTTCCGCCAGCAGATCATCACCACCGTCTCGCAAATTGAGAACATCTACTGGGACCTGGTAACCGCGTACGAGGCAGTGAAGGTAAATGAGCGGCAGTTGCAGCTGGCCAACAAGACGCTTTCTGACGACCAGGAGCAGGTCAAGATCGGGACCCTGGCGCCGATCACTCTGGTGCAGGCGCAGAGTGGAGTGGAGAATGCCAAGCAGAACCTGATCATGGCGCAGACCAATCTTCAGCTGGAACAGCTGCTGATCAAGAACGCTATCACCAAAAATATGCGCGACCCATTGCTGGCGGACGCGCCCGTGATTCCCACCGACACCCTGAAGCCCAGCGAACAATACGAGGTGCGACCGATCGACGAACTGGTCCAGGAGGCGTTGCAAGGCCGGCCGGAGATGGCATCGGCCCGCATCCAGCTCACCAATTACGAGATCTCGCGCAAGTCGCTGAAGAATGCGTTGCTGCCTACCCTGGATGTTTATGCGTTCTACGGCTCGTCGGGTCTGGCCGGGCCGCAGAACCCGCTGATTCCGGTTTGCCCGGAAGTAAACTCCTTCGGCGAATGCTTTCAGGCCGGCTCGGTTCCCCCCAACTACAACGACGCCTTCTCCAATCTGTTCAACAGCTCCGCGCCGGACAAGGGGATTGGCGTAAACCTCAGCATTCCTATCCGCAATCGCGCGGCGCAAGCGAATCAAGTCCGTGGCGAACTGGAATACCGCCAGCAACAGGTGGCATTGCAGCAGACGGAGAACACCATCACTCTGCAAGTGCGGCAGGCGCAGTTCACCATGCAGAACAATTATGCGGCGCTAAAGGCTGCCCTGGCAGCCCGCGACTACGCCCAGCAAAGTCTCGATGCCGAACAGAAGAAGTTCAGCTATGGAGCATCGACTCCGACCCTGGTGTTGCAGGCCTCCAGCAGTCTGACCCAGGCAGAATCCAATGTGCTGAACTCAGCTGCCAACTACGAAAAGTCGAAGGTGCTGCTGGATTACTACACGGCGGAGACGCTCACCCGACTGGGCATCGACATAGCGGATGCTGAGTCGGGCAAGGTGAAGCACAAGCCGATGGTGCAGGGCGTGGTGCCCGCCGAAGTGCAAAACGTTCTGGCTCCCGCTGGTACCGCACCGGCGTCGCCAGCGCCAGCCACGGCTCCGGTCACACCTGCACCCAATACTACTCAGCCGCACCAGTAGCGGCGAGCTGTGAGCCCCGAGCCGCGAGCCCGGGGCTTGTCGATTACGGGGCGTAACGGCTATTTCTGGGCGAGAACCTTCGGCTGAGCGTCTGCCATCCTCTCCAGACGCACCAGGCGCTGCTCCAGGTGGTCGATCTTCTGCGCCTGCGAGCTGATGACCTCGGCTTGCGCTTCGGCTCGACGGTGCTCCCTCTGCGCTTCGTTCAGCAGCATCGTCGTCAGGTGCTCATAGCGCACGGTGTACGGTTGGTTGTCGTTGGCCACCAGGTCGGGAAAGACCTTCGCCACTTCTTCCGCACTCAGGTCGTACTGCAAGGTGCGCGAGCCTTTAGCGTACTCCGGCTTATAGAGGAAGGTCACAGGCCGTAGCTGCATAAGCGCGTCGCTGCTGTCGCCCATGTCGCGGACTTGCTCCTTGAAGCGAAGAGAAGACGGCCTGATGGCTGAGAATTATGGTTGCCGGCGTGGAAGCCTGTCAATCCATTTATGGACCGCTTCTCCCAACGGCTTTTCGAGGTTAGCGCTCAGGCGCGCGCAAAAGAAAAAGCCGGAGCGATCAGCTCCGGCTTTTTGCAAAGGGTTAGACGAGGGGTTACTTCATCAGCTTGCGGCGAATGGTGCCGAAGGCCCCAACCAGTCCGGTTCCCAGCAACAGCAGGGAGGATGGCTCGGGGACGGTTGCGCCGGTGCTTCCGAGGACGTCAAACGCGCCCTGGTTGGTTACACCACCGCTCTCCCAGTTGCAGCCGTTGCCGCTGCCGTTCTGGCATCCGCTGGAGGCGAAGTCCAACTGACCGGTTGCGCTATTGCTGAAGTTCCAGGCTGCCCACAGCGTGCTATCCAGGTTGGAAGGCCCGATGACCAGGAAGTACGAAGTTCCTGCCGTAAGGCTCACTCCGGTAATGCCGCTGATGGTGACCAGACCACAGCATCCGCCAAAGGACTGGCTGATGGTCAGGTTGCTCCACTGGGCGACCAGCGTGCCAGGATCATTGCCGCTGGCGGTGTAGAGAGCGCCGAAGAACGAGTTCGTGCCTTCGACATAGCCAACGCCAATGTCGATCTGCGAAACCGAGCCCGTCACGCCCGCGGTGAACTCTTCGGCCAAGGTATAGCTTGTGCCTAGAGTTCCTGTTCCGCCCATTGTCCAGCCTTCACAGCAGTAGTACGCGTCGGTGCCGGTTCCCAGGTTCGAATAGAATGTTGATTGGGCCATCGCCGGCAGACTACAGAGAGCGAGGGCCGTTAGACAAAGCGAAAAGGCAAGTTTCTTACTCAAGGTTCCTCCGTTTCCAACGAAACATCTCGAGATGTCCGAAGACGAGCCCACATCGGGGAAGACAGAACACTCCGGCTGCCGCAGCCTGCGTCCGAGACGCTTACCACAGGCAGACCAGCAGTCAGCCATAATATTGCAATTCTGTGTCCGCTATAAGGTATTGATAATAAACCAGCTTCCAAACGGCATACTGCAACAGGTTGCAGCAGTGTTCCCAAAGTTTTCCCCGTCTGCCGTCCGAAAGCCGGTGGTTGGGAGGGTATATGGGCGTCTTGAAAAGGCTGGCCTTGAGCGATCTGAGAGCCATCTGCGGCAAAATTGCAGCGGCCAAAGAAGAAAGCCGGAGTCAGCCTCCGGCTTTCTTTAAGGTTTCAGACGACGGTTAGCGCAGCTTCCGGCGAATGGTGCCAAAAGCTCCGACCAGTCCGGTTCCCAGCAGCAGCAGGGAAGACGGCTCGGGGACGGTGGCGCCGGTGCTTCCGAGCACGTCGAAGGCGCCGATGGTCTGGGTGCCGTTGGAATTCCAGGAGCAGTTATTGCCGCTGCCGTTCTGGCATCCGGTGGTGGCATACAGGTCGGTTCCCATCGCGCCGGTCGAATTCATGTTCCAAGCGTCAAAAGTATCCGAGGTCAGGTTGGTTGGGCCAAGGATCAGGAAGTACGACGTTCCCGCGACCAGGTTCACGCCGGTGATACCGCTAATGGTTACCAGTCCGCAGCATTGACCGAAGGTCTCGGTGGCGGTCAGGTTACTCCACTGCTCGATCAGCGTGCCCGGCGAATTACCGCTAGCGGAATACAGAGCGGCGAAGAACGAGTTCGAGCCCGCAGCTGTACCGATCCCGATATCGATCTGCGAAACGCTGCCCGATGCCCCGGCAGTGAACTCGTTGGCGGCGGTAAAGCTCTCACCAAGAATCCCTGAACCGGCTACCGTCCAACCATCGCAGCAGTTATACACATTGGTTCCGGTACCAAGATCCGAAAACAAAGTTGTTTGAGCCATCGCCGGCAGAGCGCAGAGAGCGAGGGCCACCAGACAAAGCGACAAGGCAAATTTCTTGCTCAAGGATTCCTCCGTTTGAACGAAACATCTCGAGATATCCGATGCAGGGCCCACATCCAGCAAGAAAGAAGATTCTTGCCCGTAGCTTGCCCCCAAGACGCGACCTCAGGCACAAGCCCGTATGACATCAGAACATTGCAATCCAGTAACCGCAATAAGCGACTGATAACAAAGGCATTTGCCTGCCGCCGAGTGCAACGGCTTGCAGTAGAGTTCCCAAAGTTTTCCCCGCCAATCCCCCTAAAAGTGGGGTATCGGCAGCGAGGGCAAGCTGCCGCATCTGCGTCCCGCCACGGCAATTCGCCGCTATACCTTGAGCGGCGACACACTGCGAATCATCCCAAACTTTCCGAACTCTCCCCAGCTAGAAGCCGGGCGCCGAAGCAAAGACGTTCAACGCCGGCGCCGTACCCGTCGGCAGCAGAATGAACTTGGTCGGCGATACCACGTACAGGTTGCCGTACCGAGCGCCGCTCGACGTCAGCACCACCGCACGGCCAGTGCTGTCCACGCTATAAGTAAGCGTCAAGTTGTTCGGCCCACCTGGCCCACCCGGCCCGCTGGTGTTCTGGATGGCCGTGATGTTGCCTGCGCCGTCGGCGATCAGGTCGGTCACTGAGTTGGTGACCGCCGTCAGAACCGGCGAAATTGTGCTGCCGGCGTAGATGTTAGCCACCGAACTATTGGTGAACGGAGCCCCCGACTGCGGCTCCAGCACTCCCGAGGTGACCTTCGAGTCCGTGCCTACGACGAAAGCGAAGTTAGAGCCAAACAGATACGCCACCGGCGGGGCTGCGCCGAATTGCGTATTGAAGCCGGTCAAGGTCACTCGACCAGTCTTTTGGCCCTCGCTATCGATGGCGTACGTCCCTTGCGAGGTTTGCAGCAGATTCAGGGTCCCGCCATCATTCTCATCGGTATTGAGAGTGGCATTGCCGGCCCCGTCAGAATTGAGGAATCCGGCGGTCACATCGGCTGCCGGGCTGGTTCCGCTCGTGTCTACCGCGTTCAGCTCCATCACGCTGCTGCCGGTCAGGGCCGTGAGCGTCCAGCCACCCACTGACGAAGACTGCCGAGCGGCCCGCCACAGCGTCAGATTGGCTGGCTGGGAGACGGGATCGGCAGACATGATGATCATCTCCGCATGGTCAACAACGTAGTAGACAAAGTGGCAAGTGGGGCTGCTCATCGTGCCTAAGCACAAACCCTCGGGATCCATGGGGAAAGTCATGTCGAGGAAGTTGCCGCGGCCCGTTCCCAGATCGAGGGTGGAAGAGAACGAACCCTTGATCGGATCGGGAGCCACCATTCCGTTGTCGTCGATGTCCAGCGGGCATCCGTTCGTTAAACCCCAGCCATTACCGCTGCAATCAATATCCACCAGGGTTGTCGGGTTCGTTCCCAAGGCACCCGCTCCGGCGTAGCGATTACCGCTCGGGTCCGTCCCTGTAGCCTGCAGCGCGAAATTTCCCGGGAAGAACTGATTGATCTGGAAGAACAACATGTCCTGCACTTTGAGCACGCCCGAGCCATAAAGCTGAGGGTTGGACGGGTCACTTTCGATCAACTGTCCGCAGGTGGAAATATTTGGACCCGCGGTACATCCGTCGGAGACCACCATGACGGCGAACTGGTAGGTTGCCGGCTTAGTGGTCACGATGGTTACTGTCCCGGCGCCGCTGGGGTTCAGGTTGTATACCGAACCAGTGGTCATGGTCTGCGGCACGACGTTGCCGTGACTGTCGATCTGCTCCCCGCTTCCGTCATTCAGGTCCAGAAAACCGCTGGTGATATTTCCGTCTCCGTCGGCAATGAACGCCGCCGCCATGACGAACGGGTTTCCGTTGTCATAACCGTTAAGGGTGATGGCATAGTTGCCTTTCAGAAGCCCGTTCGTGACTCCCTGCACCACGATGGTGTATTGTGCCGTGGCGATTGCGGGCGGCCTCTCGCCGTCCGCCACCTGCACCGTGAACGGGTAAGTTCCTGCCTGGGTGGGCGTACCGCTGATGGGGCAGTTGGGTTCGCGCGTGTCCACGCAGTCATTGTTTCTGCCGAGGGACAGTCCCGGTGGCAACGTGCCTGATGTTATCGACCAGGTGTACGGCACCACCCCACCGGCAACCGTCAGGTTCTGGCTATACGGCACGTTGAGAACGGCCGGAGACAGCGTCGGAGTCAGGATGCCTATGATCGTGAGGGTGAGCGGTATCGTCGAAACGGCAGGCGGCGTCTCACTATCCGTCACCTGTAGCGTAAATTGCGCGGGTGCGGCCGGCACGTTTGTCGGCGTGCCGGAGATGATGCCGTCGCCATTGCTGTCGGTGGATAGGGTCAAGCCGACCGGCAAAGCGCCGCCCGAGCCGTTATCGCAGGCGCCGCTGGTCTCAATCACGCACCAGGTGTAAGGCGTCACTCCGCCGCTGACCGTCAGCATGGCGCTGTACGGCACTCCCGGGTTTCCCGTAGGTAGTCGCGTGCCGGTGATACAGGAATTACAGTCGATCACCAGCGCACCACCGACTAGCAGGGTGAGGTTGGCTGTGCCACTTAAATTGTTTTGGTCGGTGACCTTGACGGAAAAGGGATAACTGCCGAGAAGCGTGGGCGTACCGGAAATCTGGGCGGTCATAGTATTAAAGGTCAGGCCCGGAGGCAGACTTCCCGAGGTGATGGCCCAGGTGTACGTTCCGGTACCGCCGCTGGCCTGAAGGTAAAAGCTGTAGACGACATTCACCGTGGCTTGGGTCAGGAGAGATGAGGTGACCGTGGGGGGGCTGGCCGGAGGCTTTGGGGTCGAGCCGCCGCCGCCGCAAGCGGTCAAAATTACGCAAAGTATTATTGCTAAGCTCGATAACCCAAGAATCCTCGATGCCCTCATCGTATCTCCTCATGAATGTGCAGCTGTGCGCTCTGACCAACTTGAACAGTCGGGAACCGGTTGACGCCTCCGCATGCGAAATCACAGGCCAGCTGGGGACGCCCGCGGCTCTTTCCTTTTCGCCACGAGCGCGGCCTTTCGCCTTACCAGAGTTGCCGATAATGTTAACTCCGAACCGGGCTCCGTGCGAGCGGAAATTCGCCACCCCTGATTTTAGCCTTTCGTGGCCGCTGGCGGAATTGGGGGCCGTCTCCGCTTCCAACCCGCTTCTACCTCTGCCGGGAGGCCAATGCTGGGCTGCCCATGAGATAATTCCGGCGCTGATTCAGGAAGGAGAAAACCTATGAAGCGTGGCGACAAAGTGCGAGTGAAACTGCCGGCGAACCCGCCGGACGCGGAAAAAAACTATGGCGATTGGATTGGGACCGTGGCGGCGGACAGCGAACCCGGCGAAACCGTCCAAGTGACATTTGAGGAGGAAGAGGGTGGTGCGCACGAGTTTCAAGCCGCGGACCTGGAAAAACTCGAAGACCACACGCTCCCGGGAGAATAGCTGTTTCTGCCCGCGCAGGTTGCGGCCATTGCCCGCTTTGCAGATGGCGCGGCTTCGCTCCACAGCGGTTGGACTCCGCTCGCGACCAGCGTAAACTGGGCAGATGCCGAAAAAAAAGAAAACCGATCCCGTCAAAGAGGCGGAGAAGACTCGCGCCGATGTGGAGAGGATGGAACAGATGAGCAAGGCTACACGTTCCGTCCAGAGAACACCCTCCTAGCTCCAGTCAAGCCGCGGTTCGGGTTGGCAAGGAAGGGGACGCAGGCGGGCTTGCCGTACTGATAACCAGCCGCGCAGAATCTGCTTTGCGAGTTTCAACTCGCCGGGTTCGACTTCGCCACTACGATCAGCGGCCTCTGCTTAGGCACTACTTCGCCGATTTCGACTGCCTCCACGCAGACGTTTTGCAGTTCAGCCAGCAATCGCTCCGCGTCGCTCGCGGCGACAGCAATCAGCAGTCCGCCTGCGGTCTGGGGATCGTAAAGCAGGGTCACCACGTCCTGCGCCACGCCCTCGTCAGTCTCCACACAGCCCTCAGCGAACTGACGGTTCGCCTTCAATCCGCCGGGCACATATCCCCGGCGAACACATTCCAGGGCGCCCGGCAACAGCGGAACGCGCGCCGCCTCAATGCGCAAGCTGACGCCCGATGCGTTGGCCATCTCCCGCGCATGCCCAATCAGGCCAAAGCCGGTGACGTCGGTCAGGCTGTGCACCCCGAACCCGCCGGAAGTTATCACCTCTGCCGCGGCCTTGTTCAGTGTCGTCATGGAACGCACAGCCGCACGGATCCACGTGAGATCGGCGTCGCCGCGTTTGATTGCCGTCGAAATCACGCCAGTACCGATTGCTTTGGTAAAAATCAGCCGGTCGCCAGCCTGGGCGCCTTGGTTCGCCAACACCTTTTGCGGATGAATCGTGCCGGTCACCGAATAGCCAAGCTTGATCTCCTCGTCGCGAATGCTGTGTCCGCCGATGATCGTGCAGCCGGCTTCCACCATCTTCGACAGGCCTCCGGCCAGCATTTCTTCCAGCGTTTTGGGATCGCCGCCATCGGGAAAGCACACCAGGGCGAGAGCGCTGATGGGCCGGCCGCCCATCGCGTAGACATCGCTAAGCGCGTTGGTGGCTGCAATCTGGCCGAAGACGTAAGGATCGTCTACGATGGGAGTGAAGAAATCGACGGTCTGCACCAGCGCCAGCTCCGCCGTGAGTTGATACACTCCGGCGTCGTCGGCGGTGTCGAAGCCGACCAGAACATTGGGATCGTGTTGCCGGGCTAATTTCCCAAGCACCGAGTCCAGCACCGCCGGACTTAGCTTGCTGGCTCAACCCGCGGCTTTCACCATCTCCGTCAGTCGCGTTTTCTTGACTTCAGTCACGCAACTTCATTCTAGAGCAGATTCCAAACGGCACCACTGCCCCATCCGGGAAACTTGCGCCTGGCAACTTCGAATCGACGTATACTTTGAGGACTTCAGTGGAGGAGGGGGACCATGCACCGCAAGAAATCACTTCTTCGCGCCAGTGTAGCCTTAGCTCTGTTGAGTTTCCTCTCAACCCCAGTCCCGGGACAGACCTACAGGATACTGCATAGCTTTGGCGGCGCCGGGGACGGCTCGTTGCCTGACGCTCCCATGATTTTTGATAACGCCGGAAACCTTTACGGAACAACTTCAGGCGGTGGCGTCAATGGTTGCGAGCCTCATGGCTGCGGCCTGATGTTCGAGCTGAGTCCTGGCTCAGGCGGAAACTGGACGGAGACGTTGTTTGCAGGGTTCAGCACGTGCTCCGGCCCGGAGTCGCCGCTGGCGCTCGATGGGCTGGGTAACTTATTCGGAATTTGCGGCAGTAACACCTCCAACGTCTTCGAGCTCGCTCGCGGTTCAAATGGCTGGGACCTGACAACGATCAGCTCACTTGGCGCTTCTGCTCTTGGCGGGGTGACCGTGGACAACGCCGGCACCGTCTACGGCACCACACTCGATGGCGGCAACGATGCCCAGGGTTCCGTTTACAGCGTGAAGCGGGTTAGCGCCACACGCTGGGATACCATCGCCCTCTACTCTTTTTCTTGTGCCGACGACGGTTGTTTTCCCTATGCGGGGGTCACGCCCGACTCCTACGGCAATCTCTACGGAACAACCTATTCCGGGCCGGCTGGTGGAACGGGGGCGGTCTTCAAGCTGGCGCCCAACCGGGGCGGCCCGGGTTGGAGACAAACCGTTCTTCACGCCTTCCAGGGCAGCTCCCGTGGTGGCCCCGATGGCGGTAACCCAACCGCACCTGTAAGCCTCGACTCCTTTGGGAACATCTACGGCACCACCTACTACGGCGGCACTTATGCCAACGGCACCGTGTTCAAGATGACGCCCAACTTGAACGGTACCTGGACGGAAACTGTTTTGTATTCCTTCCAGGGAGGCGACGACGGCGCGAACCCCAATGGCGGCTTGAGCATGGACCACGAAGGCAACCTCTACGGAGAAACCCTGGGAGGTGGTTCGAACAATGCCGGCGTAGTCTTCAAGCTGACGCGGGGCTCCGGAGGACAGTGGACAGAGTCAATTCTTCACACCTTCAACCTCTTGTCAGACGGTGGCAGTCCGGCCGGCGGATTAGTTCTGGACGCCGCCGGCAATATCTATGGCACCACCGAATACGGCGGCCCCAATGGATTCTTCGCGGGCGTAGCGTTTGAGATTATCCCGTAAGGGTAAAGAGCCGAATCGCAGCGCGAGAGGTGACGCCGTTCCTAGCTTCTTGCGGGGTCCGAAGCGGCGCCGGCGTTAGGTGGAAGCTTGGCTATCTCCGCGTCGAACGCCGCCAGGGAGTCCTTCATCGAGAGGCCTTTCTTATGGCATTTGTCGAAGAAGTCCATGGCATCAATATTGGCGCTTTTTGCCAATTCGACCTTTTCACCAAAGGCTTCGATGTCAAAGGGGTCGGGTCTGTCCTCTCGCTCCTCTTCCCCCTCGAAGATGTTAAACAAATATTTGTACCAGTCACTCATAGAGTCTCCCTTCGGCGGCAGGGCTGCGGTTTCCGTGTAGCGTTCGTCCTTGCATAATACTCCACGCCTGCAAATGAAAAGCAGCGATGCCTGCCCTGGTACTGATCTAATCCGTTGTTGCTGTCAGTAAATCTTTCATCGTCCAGATTGTATTAGTAACGCCCGCAGCCATGCAGGGCGTCATTCTGATTGCAGTGTTCACTCTGACGAAGTTATACCATGCAACCCAAAGCGCCACGCACGCCTTATGATTCGCCAGCTTGCGGCTGTGTGCGTTCGTCCGGCGAACGTAGCGGCGAAGATGTGTCCGAACGGAGAGGTTCAACCGTTCAACGTGTGATGTACTGATGAAACGCGGCTCGGGCTGTCCGCTTCGGACACTTGGGATAGTCCCTGTCACCCGGCTTGTGGCACCAAACCAGTCGGGGCCGACGAAATCAGGACTGCTGTAGAGCTTTATCAACTGCGCGTAGTGGACGTGAACATCGAAGTGGGCGTCAACCGCGTCCACATAAGCACGCAGCCCGTCTGTCGTTAGCTGGTACATCCCTTCCGTCCGCTCCCGCAGATCGCGGATAAACTCCCATGCGCTCTCAGCGTCACGATTGCCGATGTGATGGTTGATTATCAGCTTGCTCTCGCTGTCGAGTGCCAGCCAGCACCAAACCGAACCCCACTCTTTCGGGGCATCATGGCGCAAGCGATTCTCATGGCAGCCGACGAAAGAGTGAAGCTCGTCGGCCTGTACCAGATTCGGACGGATACCGCGAATCTTGGCATCCAATACGCGCTGGCATTTCTCGCCAGCCGTGACCATCAACGCCAAGATCGTATGGATGTGCAAGCCAGTGAGCCTGGAAATGCTGCGAACGGACGAGCCTTCCATCATCATTTCCAGCACACGGGCGGCTGTGTCCAAATCGGTTGTGTGATTCCCTAGCGGCTTTTCGATGGGAACAACGAATGTGCTGCGGCAACTGAGGCAGCGGTAACGCTGTGCTTTGGTGCGTCCGCAGTGTCCGAATTTCTTAACTTTGTCATGCTGGCATTTTCTGCACGTCACGTCGCGCCTTGACTTTCTAGCGCGAGCAGAGCCACAATTCGCTTGGGTCGTTAGCGTGGCCTGTCCGCGCTTGCGATTGCCCCGTGTCCAGCCGCAAACTGGCGCGGGGCGCTTGTCTCTGGAATGGGGCCAGCGGGGGCCCCAGAGCGAGAGAGAAGGGCATGTTTACACGGAGGGAACCGCATAAACATGCCCTTTGGCTTTTGGTGGCCCTCGAATTAGAATCAGAACGAACCGCAGGCACTTCATTGTGCTTGTCTCTTTCGCCTCGCAAAGTGAAAGTTGGTTCAACGGGCCTTTTGGGGGTGCAACCCCGGAGGCCCGAACTTATGCGCTTGCTACTGCCTCTGCGTCTTTCTTGTCAGCATCCGGCTTGCTTTCCTTATTACCCCGCTTCACCTTTTGCTTGTTCGGATACCACTCCGAAAGACCCCAACGGCCACGCGCTACCGAGAGAAAAATGTCCGTCTTGCTCAGTAGGCTGCTCAGGTTCCTCAGTTTGTCGGGCCCCTCAATCAAGGCATCCGTCGCCTTGCCTCTGAACATTGCCTGAGCGAGTTCCTGCAGGCTTGCCGGCGTCCGATTCGTCCTTTGTAGGAATTCCTGCATTGCCTGGACTTGGGTCATGCCGAAGAAATCCCCAGGCCTAACCAGTTCGTTAATATCGAGGTTCGCCATGCGCGACGCAGGCGGTACAACATCATTCTTGTGGGCGGGCTGCTCGGCCAGTCCCTCCCCAAGATCACGGCGCAGCCCATCAACTAGGCCCTGGTATTCAGCTATTTTCTGCTCGTACATGCTGAGCAACGACCGTTTCATCTCTTCAAATTGATCTGCCATAGGCGGCCTCCCATCGGGTGCAGTATTAGTAAAACACATCAATACCGCCGATGCAACGTTTATTTTAAGGAAAGTATGACTCGGCGGTATTGCATGCAGAGTTCTATACCGCCTAGCCTGTGGGGAGTCTGTATGGCGGGAGGTTTGGAATTGGCTTGGTGCGGGCCGTGGAATCGGATAAGATGCGCGGTTCCCCCATGTTCATTGATCCAGCCACGCTTGGGCAAAACGCTGCGGGATTAGACCGCCTCGAAGAAATCGAGAAGGCTTCGCTGCGGCTGGTGACCCAAGCGATGTTCTTGTTCCGATTGGATGCGGCCCAGATTTTCGCCCGCGAAACAGACAAGCCGTCTGGCATTGGCGAGGATGTAGCACGCGAAGCGATGGATGCGGTTGGGGTATCACGAATCCCGTTTCGTTTGTTTGGGACTGTTGACTACAAACGGGCCAGATATGTTTTCATCCAGCTTACGCTATTAGACAGGCGTTACTCGTGGACTCAAAAGCGGAAATGGACGACCTGAGCGCGACGCTGCAAACGTCTCAAACCTCGATGAGAATGCGTCACGTTCTAGCGGGAGCGCCTGTTGACATTCCCGGTGGGCTGCCAACAGCGATTCCTTCACCGGACGGCCCGTTATTGACTACAACCATCGTCGTCAAATTCGTTTACGAGGAAGCTGCGAACGGCAACACCTTGCGGCTAATCCGTATTGCCGGCGTGCCAAGCGGGATGCTGCAAGATCGTTACAACCCAACAGCGCAGGACACGATATGGATAACGGGACGCCACGCGCACGGGCCCCGACAAGAGGACTTTCGCGTGCGCCTTAGCTTTCGACTGCTAAGAGAGAAGGCTGCGTGGCGGGTACAAGACATTCATCTTGTTCCCGCACAAGATTTCCATTGGAACGAGTAGCAACCGCGCACGCATCATGGGCCATCTCCACGTATTTGGCGAGCCTGTCAATGCCGATGTACTGCCGGCCCGTCTGAATCGCTGCCACAGCGGTGGATCCGCTCCCCATGAAGCAGTCCAGCACCGTTTCGCCAGGGGCGCTTAGCATCCGAATAACCCGCTTCGGTAGTTCAACGGGGAACTTGGCCTCATGGTCGCCATTGCTGCGCACGGAACGGATAAACCACGCGCCCCGCGACCCCCATTCTGCCCACTCTCGCGGGCTGAGACGCCGGCGGTCAACCGTAGTCGCGCCCGGCTTCCAGAGAAAGTAGAGGTATTCAAACTCATCAACCGCACGGTATGAACTGCTGTGCCAATCGCTGTTCTGCCAGGCGGGGTCTTTTACCCATACGCGCCTGTCGTAGACATAGAAGCCGGCCTTGCGTGCCCACCGCTCCACAGCCCCGGCTACGAGCTTTACTCGGGTTTGGGTCGCATACTTCCCACCACGGATATTGTTGCCATTTAGCCGGCGATCCACCGTTTGCTCGCTGCAACCCAAGAATGCCGCAAGCTGGTCGCGGTTGTACGACGGATGCAGGGCTTTGGTTCGCAGCACATCCTCACGGGTAACCGGGGATCGGCGCTGGCTTACTGTCTCCGCTTGGAAGCGGGGCATATTCGGATCGCCAAAGCAGAGGATGTCGGCAATGTTTATGACGACGAACCCGCCAGGCCTGATAATCGGGAAGTGCAGCCGAACAACCTCTTCGAGCATTGCACGCCAGGCTGCATAGGATTTCAGGTATTTCTCGTAGGTCTTGCCGACGAAGTAAGGCGGCGACCAAACGCTGCACGCGATGCTGTTCGGCTTGATTGCCGGCAGCAACTTGCGGGCATCGCCGCAGTAGATTTGATTCGCTTGGAGCTGGGTTCCCACGGGGCCTCTCTCTTTGGTAATAGACTTCTAGCAAAACCGCAACAGCCGAATGCGTTTGAAAAAACGTGTCTGTTGATGATTTCGGTTCCGCAATCAAGTCTGGCAGGGGTTACAGCGAACGGCAACGGAAATGCGTTGACCAGCAACAATCCGTTAGATCAGTACCCCTGCCCTGGATCGTACCCATTACTTGAAGTTCTGTGTGATCCAATCCGAGTAGCGATACTTCAACTGATACAGCGCCCAGGCAGCCTGCACCGTGGTGTGTCCCTGATCTTCCTGCGTCAGGCTGAACTCGAAGACGCCGCGGCACCAGCCATACCAGCAGTAGTTCCATGTGCCATCCGGGTTTTGCCGGTCGAGGATGCGTTCGATCCAGCGCTTCTTCACCAGTTGAGGCTGCCCGGCGGCCAGCAGAAACGCGCTGCGCTGCGGATAGGAATCGCTCACGCGGAAATCCCAGTAGGCGTCGTTCGCTACGCCTTGGGTAACCGGAATGATGGCGGCATCCAGCCGGGGCGAGGGACCGTTGTAATGCCGAAAGTAATCCAGCGCGATGAGTTGCAGATGGAGCCGTCTCCCCCAGCTATACATGGTTGGGGAGAACATGTTGGCCTGCTCGTCCGCGCTCAGGGCCACGCGATCGGGAGCGGTGCCGTAGGTAAACCACTTGTCTTGCCAACTTAACGTATCCACATAGGCAGCGCTAAGCGTCGGCACGGGCACGCTGGCATCGGCCCAATGGGCGTAATACCACGTGACTGGATGGCCGGGAACTCGAACCCGCGGGCTGGCCTGATAAGCGGCGATATAGCTCTTGAGCCGGGGATCGCCCGACATTTCCGCCATGTCGCCGATCATGAACATCAGCGGCGGGTTTCCCTGGATGTCCGGCTGCTGCACGATCCACTGCGTCGAGGTATCGATGGCATGATCGAGCTGCGCATTGAACTCGGCGCGCGCAGTCTGGTGGAAGGAATAGTTGTTGTTGACGACCGCGCAAACCACCAGGAGCACGAGGACGACGAAGGCGATGACGACCCACTTCAAGAGCCGCAGGACGAGTGACTTCTTTCGCGTTTCAGGAGCGGGAGCTACGTTTGGAGTAGATGCCATGTTAAAGGGTAAACCTATGCGCCGCTCTTGACGAACTGGCCTTTGCCCGACCGGCCTTTGCTGGCAACTCCGGTGTCGGACTCAACCATCATGCGAACCAGACCCTCGAAGTCAACTTCTGGCGTCCAGCTCAAGTCGCGGCGCGCCAGGGTCGCATCCCCACGCAGATCGTGAATTTCTCCCGTGCGGAACAGCTTGGGATCCACTTCCACGTACTCGTCCACCACTTCGGCAACATTGCTATTCGCGGGAACCAGGTCCAGGCAGCGCAGCACCTCGACCACGAATTCATACACGCTGTGCGACTCGCCGGTGGCGATCACGTAATCCTGCGGCTTCTCCTGTTGCAGCATGGCATGCATGGCGCGAATGTAATCGCCGGCAAATCCCCAGTCGCGACGCGCCTGCATGTTGCCCAGCTTCAGCTTGTTCTTCTTGCCGTGCGCCCAGTCGGCGGCGGCCAGCGTGATTTTGCGGGTCACCATCTCTGGCCCGCGCCGCGGCGACTCGTGATTGAACAGGATGCCGCCCACCACAAAAATTCCGCGCGCCCGGTAGACCCCGCACAGGTTATGCGCGGCGGTTTTGGAAACGCCATAAGGCGAAGTAGGACGCAGCGGTGTCTCTTCATTGCGCAGTCCGTTCAGGTTGCCATACATCTCCGAGCTGGAAGCCTGGTAGACACGGGTATCCGGCTTCAGGCGCTCCACCATGTTCAACAGCCGCGCCAGCCCGCCCACATTGATGTCGAAGGTCTCGGCGGGAAGATGCCAACTGGTCGGCACAAAAACCTGCCCCGCAAGGTTGTAGATTTCGTCGGGCATAGCTTTGGCGAAAGCAACTTCCAGCGAAACCGCGTCGCGCATATCGCCGTAGAGAAGTTCAATCTTGTTCTGCACGGCGTGCAGGAAGCGCATGGTGTCCGACTCGCGCCGCACCAGGCCGTAAACTTTGTATCCCAGATCGACCAGGTATTCGGCAAGATAACTGCCATCCTGACCGGAAACTCCCGTGATGAGAGCTGTCTTCATAGAAAGTTCTTTCCCCCGTTAGCCTGTTTATCGCACTTCTGACGACCGCCTATGGTTCTACGATGGCTGCTATTGCGAATTGGTAAGAATACCGCATCGGGCACGAAATCGCCGGAGAGCTCTATCGCCCGCCTCTGCCCAGCAGCAGGATCTTGATGGTGGAAAACATGATGAACAAGTCGAGCCCGAACGACACATTCTTGATGTAGAACAAGTCGTAGGCCAGCTTCTCCCGATTATCTTCCAGGGTTGCGTTGTAGCCGCGATTGATCTGCGCCCATCCCGTGGCGCCGGGCTTCACGAGCCAGCGCTCGCGATAGAACGGAATCTGGGCGGCGCACTCTTCTTCCTGTTCAGGAACGAAGGGCCGCGGACCGACGAACGCCATGTCGCCTTTGACGATGTTGAACAACTGCGGCAACTCATCCACGCGCGTCCGGCGCAGCCACTTTCCCACGCGCGTAACTCGCGGATCCCCGTGCTCGGCCGGGGTGAGCTTGGTCTTGTCCGAGCCATCGAACATCGAACGGAATTTGTAAACCGTAAATAGTTTTCCGTTTTCCCCCACGCGCTTTTGCCGGAAGATGGCCGGCCCCTTCGAGTTAAGACGGACGGCGATGGTAGCCAGCAACATGATGGGCGAGGTGATCAGGATGGCCAGACTGCCCAAAATCAGCGAAACGATTCGCTTGTACAGGCGCAGGCCGGCGCGCACGTGAAACCCCGGCGAAAATATCAGCCAGCTCAGGCGCAACGACTCCAGCGGAATCTTCCCCGTAATACTCTCGTAGTATTCCGGACCATCCTGGATGTAGACGCCCTGGGTCTTCAGCTTCAGCAGCTGGTCCACCCGCAGCCTGCCGCGGCGGTCGCCCATGGTCACCACCACGCGCCGGACATTGCGCTGCTCCACAACGTCCTTCAGATCGTCTTCGTCGAAGCGGGGGATGCCGGCAGCGGTTTCCGTACTGTTGCCGATGAAGCCGACCACGCGCACGCCCAGCTCGGAACGGCTGGCAATCGCTTCCATCAAGGGCGCGGCGAGGGGGCCGTCGCCATAAAGAACGGCGCGCTCCGAGAAGCGGGCCGAGCGGTTCAGCACAAAGAAAAGCTTGCGCCACGCGGGGACCGTAACGCCTACAATGGCGACACCCAGCCACAGCGTGCCGCCCACCAAACTGATTTCCGGGAAGGCGTAGTAGAGCACCGACAGGGCCACGAAGGCGCAGCCCAGAACTCCGACCAGGCGGGTGACGACCTCGCGCCGGTTCGACAGCACGATGGAGTCGTACAGGTCGAAGTAGTACATCAACAGAACGAATATCCCGACTACCAGACCGATTCGTCCAAAACCATTTTCGTACAGCAGATAGATGTTGGCATCCATCGCTGTTCCCGCCCAGAACACCACCGACACGGTAAAGGCCAGGGTGACAAGTAAGGCCTCGGTCACCGTCAGCAACAGTGTGCGGGTGGGGAAGTAGGCGTTAAACAAACGAATCATGCCGAAGCCGCTTTGACCTGGTCCGCTTCTTTCTTAGCTTGCTTCTGGGCTTCCTTGGCTTGTTTCTTGGCTTCCTTGGCGTCCTTCTTGGCATCTTTCTTCGACTTGCCGGAGGAGTTGTACTCACCGTAGTAGTGGTCGTAGTTGACGTTCAGCATGGAGGCCTGGTTGAAGACCACGCCCAGAAGCTTGGACTTGTCGAGGGTCGCTATCGCTTTGTTCAGGACTTTCTTGCGGGTGTAGCCATCGCGCACTACCACCAGAACGCCGTCGCAGAGGCGGGCGATCGAGGTCGAGTCGGCCATGGGCAGCAGCGGTGTGGCATCCAGCAAAACCCAGTCGAAGCTCTGGGAAACACTCTCCAGCATCTTGGCGAAGCGATCGGACTCCAGCAGCGGCAGCGGTTCGTCCATGGGATGACCGGCGGCAAGCACCCAGACCGGCAAGTCTCCGATGCGGTAGAGGGAATCTCCCAGCGCGAGTTTGCCCTCGCTCCACTCGGAAATCCCGCGCAGCGGCGAACTGGAGAGCAGCGGAGTGATGCTGGGGCGGCGCAGGTCGGCTTCGACCAGCAGCACCCGTTCGCCGGAACGGCGTGCCAGCGTCAAGGCGAGATTGGAAGTCACTACCGACTTGCCCTCATCCACCACCGAACTGGTAATCAGCAGCTTATGCAGGTTGCGCCTGCGCCGCATGTGGGCCAGACGGGTGGCCAGCACGCGGAACATCTCGGCGCCCGTGCTTTCCGGGTCAGTCATCGTCACCAGGCGTTGTTCCGGAGTGGGCACCGGATGCAGGACCCGCTCCTCGGGTACTTTCAGCCAACCCGCATCCGTCGGCTCGACTGGGGCCAGGGACGCTCCCGACACTTCCTCTGCAACTGCGGCTGCTACACCAGCAGCAGCTTCCGGCTGATCCGTAACCAAAGGCGAGGCACTGGGATTGGGACTTTCACCTTGGGACTTTTGTAACGCTTCGTACACTCGACTCATGGGTTAGACTCTCCTGACTGCAGTAGTTGGCAACGGTTTATTTATTGGCTTCCAGGGTCTGGTTATCCATGCTTCGCACCATGCGGAACAGGGAGCGCAGCAGACTCGCATTATTTTCCGCGCCGGCGGCCGCAGCCAGGGGAACTTCCTCGGGCAGGGCCGGGCTGATGAGCCGGAAATCAGTGGCCACGTCGGTAATCATGTCGGCGGTCACCGGGCGCTGTTCATGGGCAAAAGCACTGACCATGGAATTTTCGCAAAGGGTGTTGATAATGCGGGGGATGCCGCGCGAGTATTCGAAAATCCTGTCCATCGCTTCCTCGGAGAAGACGGCCGGCTCCGGCGGGGCCCCGGCGCGCTCCAGACGCGACAGAACGTAAGCGTGGGTCTGCGACTCGTCCAGTGGTTGCAACTGGCAGCGCAGGGAGACGCGCTGTTTCAACTGCCGCAACTCAGGAGAGTCCAGCACGATTTCCAGCTCCGGCTGGCCCATCAACACAATCTGCAGCAGCTTCTGCTGCGAAGTTTCCAGATTGGTCAGCAGCCGGATCTCTTCCAGCAGTTCCGCTCGCAGGGCTTGCGCCTCATCCACCACCAGCGCGGTAATCAGGCCGCGCGCGTGGCGCTGGATAAGAAAGCGGTTCAGATCGAGCAGCATCTCGGTCTTGGTGCGTCCCGAGTAGGGCAGCCCAAAATCCGCCATGATGTATTGGAAGAATTCCACCACCGGCAGCAGCGGGTTGAAGACGTAGCCGAAGGCGATATTGTTCTTACGCAACTCCGAGAGCAGGCAGCGGACCAGCAGGGTCTTGCCCGTGCCCACCTCGCCGGTGATCACAATGAAACCCTTTCTGCGGCCAACCCCGTAGTGCAGATTGGCCAGAGCTTCGTTATGCCTGGGCGTCGGATGATAGAAATACGGATCGGGGCTGATCTCGAACGGATTCCGCGTCAACCCGAAGAATTGTTTATACATTCCCTATCCCCAGTAATAGGCGTAGGCCACGCCCGATGGAAGCAAGATCAACACCAGGATGGTGGCTGCCAGGGCCAGCCTGGGCACCCAGCGGGCGCGCTTCAGCTCCTTCGCCGTCGAAAGCGCCGGAATCTCGGCCAGGATGGGCAGGTTGACCGCGTCGTTCAAGGCCTGCTCGCCACGGATGCGGTCATCCAGGAACTCCACGCCAAATCCGCACAGTATGGCCAGCGCAAATCCGGCGCCAATGGCCGCCAGCGAAAACTTGAAGCGGTCAGGAAAGTTCGGCTTGTCGGGAAGGCTGGGCGGATCGATGACGCGGAACTGCGCGCCCTGCTGCTGCCTTTCCAAACTGGTGGCCAGGGCCGACTCGGTTTTCTTGGCCAGCAGGTCCTGATATTCCTTCTTCAGATTGCCGAAGTCGCGCATCATGTCGGCCATCTGCGCTTCCACCGCCGGCGTGGCGTTCAGCCGCGCCTGGTAAACCTGGCCAGCCTGCTCGGCGCGCTGTATCTGCTGCGTGGCCTGGTCCATCTCCATCTTGTTGAGCCTCATCTGGGTATTCAGCTGTAACATCGGCGTTGCTCTGCTGCACCGCCTGGGGCGTCGCGCTGTCGGATTCCATGTTGTCGCGAGCTTCGTTCGCCATGTCTTTCTTCAGCTTTTCCAGCGACGCGATGGTTTCCTTCAGCTTCTTCACGTCGGGATGGTCGTCGGTATACCTGGGCTTCCATGGCGGCGAGATTGGTTCGCGCACTATCGAGCTGCTAGTCGATGCTGGCCGGAGCCATGGCGGAATCACTCATGTTCTGATACTGGCTCTGCAGCGAGTTCAGGTAGGTCTGCTGCTGCATGGCCCGTTCGCGCGGCGGCCTGCGCGGCCTGCATCTGCTGCTGCAGTCCCTGCAGGATATGGATGTTGCTGTCCAGTTGCTGCGGCAACGAACCGTCGTGCTCGGCTTCGAAAGCCCGCACTTTGGCTTCCTCGTCCGCCAGGGTCTGCCCCACCGCTCTTACCTGCGAGTCCAGGAAGAGCGTGGTCGCTTCCGACTGCTCCTGGCTGGCGCGCACATTCTCGTCCACAAAGAACGAAGTGAGGGCAATGGTCACCTTTTGGGCGATGTCGGCCGTGGGCGCTTTAAAGGAAACCTTGAACGCCACGATTTCGGCTTTGCCGGAGGTGTTGCGTCTCGCTCTTGATCAGCTCCATCTTGATGTCGTCGCGCATCTTCACCACCTGATCGTCCGGCGAGTTCGCGTAACCCGGATACAGGTTGAAGCGCTGGATCAGGTTGAGCAGGCGGGTGCGGCTTTCCACCTGGGTGCTCATGCTCTGCACACGGTCGGCCAGGTCCACTTGCACGTTGGGCTCGACCAGGTTGCTGGGCACCTTGGGCGGTTCCACCAGGACCGTACTTTCCGAGATGTAGGTGGCGGGCAAGAACCACGCGGAGGCGAAAACAATCAGCCATCCGAAGAAGAGCGGCCCTAAGATCCACCATTTGCGGCGGAGCACGATCGCCCAATATTCGTCAAAGCCTTGTCCTGTTTTCTGATCGTCAAATTCCTGCACCATAAGTCACCGTCCCACAGAATGATTCCAGGCATACTGAACCGTCACTCCGATACCGGTCGTGGTAACGGAGGCCGGCAGTCCCAGAGCGCCGTAATAGTTTTGGTTTTGATGGACGAGAGCAAAGTAGGAACTGAGGTTCCAGTCCTGATTGATCTTGCGGGAAAAGGTTATCGTCCCCTGCCTGCTATACAGATAACTCTGCCCCTCATAATTCGATACCGACTGACTGTTGCTGTACCAGGCTCCAGCCGCGAAGGACCAATTGCGGTTCACCGGACGGTTAAACGTCGCCACCACCTGGTAGTAACGCACCGCACCAAACAAGCCTCCGCCATTGGTGATGCTGTGGCTGTACTGCGCTCCGAAGGAATTGCCGTGCGGGGCCGCCCAACTGAAGGTGGCGCCCTCGGCGACATTCCAGTACGTCATATGCATTACTTCGATCAGGCAGCCGCTGGGAAAGCAAATCAGCGGGACAATATCTTTCGTACCCGTCCGCTCCGGGCCTACCCATCCGGAAACGCTCATCCGGGGACTGATTCGGTAGGTGCCATAGGTCTGAAACGTTTGCACGCCGGCGCGCGATTGTCCGTGCCCGAAATCCAGGGCGTTGAAAATGTATCCTTCCCCGCCGCTCAATCGGGGATTGAACACGTGCTGGTAAAACACTCCCCCGGAGTAGGTGGTCGAATTCCATAGCGCACCCGGATTAAACGCGCTGTTATTCGACGTAGCAATGCCCCTCAGATAATGTTGAAAGCTCTCGCCACCATAAAAATCGACGCTATCGTGGGGTCCCAGCAGATAGGTTATGTCTGCCGTCCCCTGATTCTGCTCCAGTACGGTTTGCGGAAAGTAAATTACCGGATTGGGGTTGTTCGCCGTGGGCGCGCTCAAAAAGGTAAAGAACGGCTGGAACGGATCATCCGAGTAGAAGTAGCTGTCCTTGAAGCGAAACTGCCAGCGATTGGCGAAGGCCCAAATGATGTGCGCGTTGATGGCCTGGTTCAGGTTGCTGTAGGTGGAATAAACCGCCCCCGTGGTGGTGCTGACACCCCCGTTGTAACCCAGGGACCACAACAGCTTGGGCCGGACTTGCACGATATTGAGGCCGGCGTTAACCAGGTTCAGGTTGTCCCAGTACCCCGGCGAATTCCCGTACCCGCCCGACAGATATTGGGCTACTTCGCCCGCCGAAAAGGTAAAGGTATACCCGGTATGAGATATCTGGTCGGTAAACATTGTCATGGCCGGCAGCTTTTCAGGATGGGAGAAGGTGGCCTGCGGACCTCCCAAACCCAACTGCGACCCGTCGTCCAGGCCGCCGCCGCCCGCTGCTGAGGTCGTATCCGGAGCCCCGTTCTGCGACCCATCTGCAGAACCGTTTTGCGAGGACGAATCCGGCCAGGCGGCCTGGGCTGGAGTCGGAGGACTCTGCTGGGCGGCGTCCGGCCAGCCGTTCTGCGCCGGATCCGCGGTTCCGGGTTGCGATGGATTCGCGGCGCCGGGTTGCGACGGATTCGCCGTCCCATTCTGCGTTTGCGTGGCATCGGGCGTGCTGCTTTGCCATATGGAAGAACCGGCCTGCGGCGGAGCGCTCGGGGTGCTGGCACCCGCATCCGAGGAACCGCTCTGCGACCAGGCCAGCGGCGCGCACAGCAGCGCCACCGCGGCCAGAATTGGTCTTAGTTGCCGTTTCATCTCATCCTCCTGTCGCCCCCGACGAACCCGACCGCTACGGCACCACTATGGTATCGCGAGGTTCGACCATGATGTTCTGCGACATTTTCTGGCCCTTGATCACCTGCTTGTAGTTGAAATGGATCTTCTCCTGGGTACCATCGGGCGCGGTGCGCAAAATATAGATCTTCTTTTGCTTGGCAAAATCGCGGAAACCGCCGCTCAACGCGATCGCGTCCAGAATCGTGATTGGCCGGGAGAGAGGAAAGTATCCTGGCTTGTAAACCTGGCCCATGATGTTAAAGCTAAGGCTATTCACGGCGCCAACCATGACTACGACTTGCGGGTCCGACATCTCCTTTGATAGCGCGGTCGTGATTTGCGCCTGCAACTGCACCGGAGTTAAGCCGGTAGCCTTGATCTCTCCTATCAAAGGCAGCGTAATCATGCCATCCGGGCGCACCCCCACCGTCTTGCTGAGTTCGCCTTCCTTCCAAACATTGACTTCCAGCACGTCACCCACGCCAATGACATAGGTGTCAGGACGCACGTTGGCCACATGCGGGTGCGGGCTTCCCGCAGCCGGCAGCGTCGTGGTCTTAGCTACGTCTTTTCCGCTGTTGGCGCCGCCGCTGGAGCTGCTGTCAGGAATGACCGGCTGCGCCGCCGGCGCCGAAGCGGCTGCTGGCGGGGCGGTCGTGGAATTGGCCCCTGTCTGTGCTGCGTTGTCCTGGCCATAGGCCACCAGGCTCCCAAGCCCCAGAACGATGATTGCCGTGACTATGAAAACTCGTTTTCCCAAACTATGTTGCTCCCAATACATCGTTTCACCTCGGCGGTTTACTCGACCCCGTCTTCTTCGTGCTTTGTGGTGGTGCTGGAACGCCGTTGCGGAATTCCAACTTCCTTGAGCTTGTACAGTAAGGCGCGGTAGCTGATATCTAACGAGCGCGCCGCTTTCTTGCGGTTCCAGTTGTTGGCGTGCAGTGCATTCAGGATAATACGGGCTTCCAGTTTGCGCACCGTCTGCCGGGTCAATTTTTTCAGCGATACCGGGCCCTCCAGCACCAGCGTGTCCACCGCATCGCGCTCATTGGGCTCCAGCAGTTCGCTCAGAATCACATCTTCCGTGCCCATTACCACGTAGCGCTTCACCAGGTTTTCCAGCTGCCGGATATTGCCCGGCCAGGAGTAGCGCTGCATCTTGGCCATCAGCGCCGGCCGCACCATCACCACCCGCCCGTTCAACTTCTCGTTGTAGTACTGGAGCAGGTAATCGCAGATGATCGGCAAATCCACCGCCCGCTCGCGCAGCGGCGGCAGGTGGATGGTCATGGTGGCGATGCGGTAAAACAAGTCGGGACGGAAGTTGCCCTGCTCAATCTCCTCATGCAGCTCGCGGTTGGTGGAGCACACCACCCGTACCTCCACTTTCTTGTCTTCCTGGGCGCCAATCCGGCTGAACTGCCCGTCCTGCAACAGCTGCAGCAACTTGGCTTGCAGCATGGCATCCAGTTCGGCGATTTCATCCAGAAATAACGTGCCCCGATGCGCCATTTCCACTCTACCCGGTTTTGGGTTGAAGGCGCCGGTAAATGCGCCGCGCTCATAGCCAAACAGTTCGCTTTCGAGAAGGGTTCCCGGAATGGCCGGGCAATTCACCTTCACAAACGGACCCGCAGCCCATGGCGAGTAAAGATGCAGCAGGCGGGCAACAATGTCCTTGCCGGTGCCGCTCTCGCCGCTAACCAGCACGGAAAGATTGGAGGCAGCAACCCGCTCCAGCTTTTGGCGGACGTCCCGCATAGCAGGCGTCTGCCCGAAGATCACGGGCTCCGGGGGGAGTTGTTGCACCGTGATCGCATTCTCGTTGTTCGAGCCCGCCAATAGTGGCATACTCGGTTCTCACGCAGTAGCTTTTTAGTAGTCGGCTAGGTAGTCGGCGTGCTAATGATTTGCATTTATTGCGCCAAGTTCCTGCACATTGCAATAAAATGCGCATATTCGTTGTAATTTATTGTAAATAATGGTATTAACAATACGAGAAGTGGAAATCTATCGCAGCAAAATAAGCTCGAAGAGCACGAGATTGCGCTCTAAATGTGCAAATGTTTTCACTCTGAGGAAGTGAGTTTCCCAACGGATCGGGACTTGCCTGCTTCTACTCCTGTCATATGGTCCAACAGCGGTTCCTGGAACTGAAGTCCCAGCAGAAAGTACTGCCGATCGGCCGTACATCGCAATACCGTGGCACGCAGGAGGGATACTGATCGGGGCAGTTGCGCCTTGTTGACCAAAGCAACGGGAATTTCGAGCGTAATCTCGGTTCCGGGATCCAAGTACCGCCGGGTCGCCAGCAAAACGCCGCCGGCAGACAGGTTCAGCGCGGTGGCGAACTCCAGAAATTCTTCGCCGTTCGAGTTCTTCCCCCGAACGAAAAACGGGATGGAAATAGGCAACCGGTCCCAACCGCGGCGCTCGGCAACGGATACGCTTCGACGCAAAGGCCAGCTCCTACATTACAGACGTATGACGCACATCGATAACCAAATGTGGGAGCTAAGTCAACCAGTTTGCTTTGTTGGAGATAGAAGTTATTTCCGCAAAACATGCCCGCCGGAACATCGCAATCTATTGCGCTAGAGCGGAAGAGGAATGCCTGTTAATGGTGAAAATCGCTTCCAGAAAAGGAAACCATTTTGCCACTTTATCCAAGAATTCATCAGTTTGGCATTGACAATGCATGGGTTTGCGGTAAGATCAGTTCTCCCCCTGTAGACTGTTTCCAGTCTATCTCCCGAGGCTTGGTTACTCACTAAACTTAAGGCTGACTTTTGTCGAGAGTATGCCTGTACAACACAGATCGGGATTTGATCCTGGGGATGCCGTCAACATGTCCTCATCTCCCAGGCACGGGAAGGGGGTTATCCCCATGCCTCCGGCTAAGATGTCGCCAATAAATCAAAGTCCTGAGGCGGTTACCCACGAGCATTGCAGCTGTTGCCGCGATGCCCTGGCCTCCGCAGCCCACGAACTCAAAACCCCGCTGGCCATCATGGCAGGTTATTTGCACCTCTTGCTGTCGGAAAAACTCGGACCTTTGAGCCCTCGCCAGATGGAAGTCCTGACCGAAATGCAGGCCAATGGCGTGCGCCTGTCCAATTTTATTCAGAACCTGTTGACTTACGCCGCGCTCAAGGTTGACCGCCTCGACTTGCACTACGAAGTAAGCGACATCAACGGCTGCGTTCGTGAGATTGCCGAAGTCTGGTCGCAGCGCTTTCAGGAAAAGGCCATCGCCTTCTATTTCCTGCCTAACGACAAACTCCAGCCCTTTCCGTTTGATTACTACAAGATTCAGCACGTCGTTTCCAACCTGCTCGACAATGCCATGAAGTACACTCCGGCTTCCGGGACGGTGTGGCTACATGTGGAACCGTACTTTTGGGAGCGGCGGACCGTAGCCCGGCCGCCAGCCGTGGAGCGCCGCCGCCAGCGCGTAAACGCCCCTAACTGCTGCCGCATTTCCGTCTCCGACACTGGCCCGGGCATCGCGCCCGAGTTCCAGCAGGAGATCTTCGACGAGTATTTCCGTTTGGTCCCTCAGGGTATGCGAGCCGAAGGTCACGGCCTTGGTCTCGCCATTGCCCGCCGCCTGGTGCAGTCAGCAGGTGGAAAGATTTGGGTTGAGAGCGAGCCGGGTACGGGCAGCAGGTTTTCCTTTCTCTTATTGCTGAATCCTCCCCCCGAACGCCTTGCGGAGGAGCAATGAGCACTTCCCACATTCTTGTGGTGGACGACGAACCCAGCATGCTGCGGTATCTCCAGACTGTCCTGGAGTTGGATTCCTATCGCGTCTCCACCGCCTCCAACGGCATCGAGGCCGTCGACAAGGTCCAGCGCGACAGCCCCGACCTGGTGTTGCTCGACATGGTGATGCCCGGCGCTGATGGCCTGGAGACCCTGCAACGCATTCGTGAAGCCCGGCCTTCCACCAAGGTCGTCATGCTATCTTGCGTGCGCGACACCCGCAAAGTAGCGCAAGCCATGCGGCTGGGAGCCCAGGACTATCTCTCCAAACCCGTCCAGAAGGACGAAATGGACGAAGTCTTGCGTTTCTGCCTGGAGAATACCGATCCCGCCGCACCCGGCGCAGGCGACGCGATCGAAGTCGGCGAAGGCGTGTATTTCTTTTCCGCCACCCCGCTGATGCGTCAGCTTCGCGCCCAGGCCATGCAAGTGGCCAAATTCGACTTTCCCGTGCTGTTACTCGGCGAGAGCGGCACCGGCAAGGAAGTTCTGGCCCGCCTCATCCACAAGTATTCTGACCGCGCCCATCGCACATTCCTTAAAGTGAATTGCGCCGCCGTTCCCAGCGAGCTGCTGGAGAGCGAGCTCTTCGGCTACGAGCCCGGGGCCTTCACCGGCGCCAACAAAGCCAAGCCCGGCAAGTTCGAGCTCTGCAACAAAGGCACTTTGCTGCTTGACGAAATCGGCGAAATGTCGCCCGCCCTCCAGGCCAAGCTGCTCCAGGTCCTCCAGGACGGCCAATTCTCCCGCCTCGGGGGACGCGTCACCGTGCAGGTCGATGTCCGCGTTCTGGCCGCCACCAACATCAACATGCCCCAGGCCATCGCCCAGAAGACCTTCCGCGAGGACCTCTACTACCGCCTGAACAGCTTTGTGCTGCGCATGCCTTCGCTGCGCGAGCGCCGCGAAGAAATTCCCATGATCCTGCGGCACTTTATGATCCAGCTTGCCGATAAATATGCGTGCGCGCCGCTCAGCGTCTCCCAACGCTTGGTGGAAGCGTGCGAAACCTATTCCTGGCCGGGAAATATTCGTGAGCTGGAAAACTTCGTGAAGCGCTTCCTGGTGCTGGGCGACGAATCTGCCGCCATCGGCGAGTTGCAACGACGGCCAAATCCTGACGCGCAGAACGCGGCCGCCGCGGCTGCCGATGACAAACGGCCGCAGACCCAGCCCGATCTGAAGGAAATGGTCCGCAATCTGAAGAATGGCGCAGAATCGGAAGTCATCGCCCAGGTGTTGGAGGAGACTGCCTGGAACCGCAAGCGCGCCGCTACCAAGCTCAATATCAGCTACAAAGCCCTGCTCTACAAAATCCGCCAGTACGATATCCGTCCCCGCCAGGCGGGATAACGGCAAGCAGTTGTCGGTTCTCAGTCGTCAGTTGGCGGTTCTCACTTGTTAGTCATCCGTTCTCAGCGTGTGTCATCCTGAGCGAGCGTAGCGAGTCGAAGGACCCCTATTACCCGGCCACAATATCCGACGAGGCTCTTGTGTCGTTCGCTCGAATGATCGACCGCCAGCGCTCGAGTCCCGCTTCGCGGGACGGAAGATGATAGCCCAGCATTTCAGCGCTGGGTAGACGCAAATAAAACGAACCGGAGTCCCCCGGGGACGGTACTGCCGCGCAAACCTACGTCGGATCGTGCCACCCGCCAATATCCGCCGCCAATTCGCGCGCGTCCGGCGGACCCCACGTCCCCGGCTCATACAACTCCGTCGGACAACAATCTCCCAAGATCGGCTCGACGATCCCCCACGCTGCTTCCACCGCGTCCTGCCGCACAAACAGCATTGGGTCGCCCCTCATCGCGTCGCTCAGCAGCCGCTCATAGGCATCCATCTCGTCGTTGCTGGTGTACTTCACCGCCGACAGTTCCACCGGCATAGGCACCAGCAGCGGTCCGGGCCGCTTTACGCGCGCGCCCAGGCTTAGTTCGATGTCGGGCCCCAGACGGAAGCGGAAATAGTTCCTTGTATCGACGCCCATCTTGGTGAGCGGGGCCTTGCGCAGCTTCACGAAAACCTCGGTCGCAGTCACCGGCAGGCGCTTGCCGGCGCGAATGAGAAACGGCACGCCCGCCCAGCGCCACGAGTCGATCTCCAGCCGCAGCGCCGCAAAGGTCTCCACATCCGATTGTGGCGACACTCCCGGCTCGCTGCGATAGCCGTCGAACTGGCCCCTTACGATGTTCGCCGGACTCAGCGGCGGAATGGTGCGAAAGATCTTCACCTGCTCGTCACGCACCGAATCCACATACATCCTCGTCGGCGGTTCCATCGCCAGAAACGCCACCACCTGTAACATGTGGTTCTGCACCACGTCGCGAATCGCGCCCGCTTCCTCGTAGAACTTTCCGCGCCCCTCCACTCCGAACTTCTCGGCCATCGTGATCTGCACGCTCTGTACGTAGTTGCGGTTCCAGATCGGCTCCAGAAAGGTGTTGGCAAAGCGGAAAATCAGCAGGTTTTCTACCGCTTCCTTACCCAGGTAGTGATCGATGCGATAGATGTTCTCCTCGGGAAATGCCTGGTGCAGCGTCGCATTGAGCTTGCGCGCCGACACCAGATCGCGCCCGAACGGCTTCTCCAGAATCACGCGTGCATTCTGCGCGCAGCCTGATTTGGCCAACCCCTGTACCACCACCGGAAACATGCTGGGAGGAATCGCCAGGTAATGCGTCGGGCACCGAGCGTCGCCCAGCATGCCGCGCAACGTCGCGTAGGTCTTGTCGTCCCTATAGTCACCGTCGACGTAGCTGAGCAGATCGCACAGCTTTTGAAACGCCTCATCGTCCACGCCCCCGCCGTGCTTGGTAATGCTGTCGCGAGCGCGCTCCCGCAACTGCTCGATGGTCCAGCCGGACTTCGCCACCCCGATCACCGGCACGTTGAGCGTGCGCTGCCGCACCATGCTCTGTAGCGCAGGAAAGATTTTCTTGTAGGCCAGGTCGCCTGTGGCGCCAAAAAATACGAAAGCGTCGGAGTGCTCTAGCATCGGTCCTCTGTTTTGAAGGGGCGCTGTCTTGGCCGCGCCCTGAGCTTGTCGAACGGGTGCGCCCGTTACGATCCCTTCACTTTGTCATCAAGAGCCGACTCTAACGGGCCGCCGAAGAAGTCGCTTTTGAGTTGCCTTGTGTCAGGGCACGACTTCAGTCGTGCCGATAAGCTATTTATTTCTTCCCGAGCCGGCTTTAGCCGGCGGCACATGTCTAACAAATTAATTCCTTCAGCGGTTTCCTTGTCGCTGAGGGGGTTCGCTTTCCCGATCTTTTCATCCAACGGTTCAATCCGCCGAATCAGTGTATCCGGCATATAGCTGGAACGATAGTCGCGCGTGATTGCTGGAGGTAAATAACTCGTGAATACCGGCATCACCGTTACCTTCACCCGCACGATTGGTGCCCGTTTGTCATCCTCGCCCCTCCTGTACCATAGAACTCTAAGCGATGGATTCTCCCAGCCTCATCCCAAACACCAGCGAACGCGTCCTGGAATTCGATCTGTTCCTGCAACTCCTCGCCATCTACACCGCCTCGCCTCTCGGACATGGGCGAGTGATGCAGCTCACGCCCTCGCGTGACCGCCAGTGGATCGAGGGCCAGCAGCAGCTGACCGAAGAGCTCCGCGGATACCAGCGGACCGGAGGGCGTTTCGACTTCCACGGTCTGCTCGATCCTGGGCAGCTGATCGACAAGGCTGGCATCGCCGGAGCCGCACTGGAGATCATCGAGATTCGCGACCTGCTCCTCCTGGCCGATCGCGCCGCCGAGTGGCGCGAGATCGCACTCCATCCCGCACCTGCGATCCAGAGCAAGTGGCATGCCGTACACGAGCTTTCCCAAGACATAGCCGATTTCACCCTCCTGCTGCGTCACTTCCGCAATAAGATCCTGCCCGATGGCACTCTGGACGACCGGGCCTCGTCCGACCTAGCGCGAATCCGGCGTGAGATCGAGAAGCAGAAACGCACCATCCAGGAGTCGCTGCGAGCCTATCTGCGGCGGCTTTCCGAGGGTGGAGCGGTGCAGGAAGAGCTAGTCACCATTCGCGGCGAACGCTTCGTCATCCCGGTGAAGACCGAGCAACGCCGCCGCGTGCAGGGCGTCGCCCATGGCGCGTCCTCCAGCGGGCAGACCGTGTTCATCGAGCCGCTTGAAACCATCGAGCAGAACAACGATCTTGTCCGCCTGCTGGAAGAGGAGCAGTCGGAAATCCATCGCATCCTGCTCGACATGACCGCCCGCCTCGGCGAACGCGCCGACGAATTGGCCCACGCGGTCAGCGTTCTCTCGGAGCTGGAGCTTCAGTTTGCCAAAGCCCGCTTCGCGGAAGATTACAACTGCGTCGCGGTGAAGCTGCTGGCGGGTGCCCCGGCTGATCCGTCACCGCCGCAGGTGTCAGCCGTCACGCCATCACCGGTCGAAGGTTCAGGGAACACAGCCCTGGGTGACGCACTTATCCTGCGCAATGCGCGCCATCCTCTGCTGGAACGTACTCTAAAAAATCGCGGAGTTACGGTAGTGCCGCTTACCGTCGAACTCGACAGCCAACATCGTCAGCTCATCATCAGCGGCCCCAATACCGGCGGCAAGACGGTCGCCCTGAAGACCGTCGGCTTGCTGGCGCTGATGGCGCAGTCGGGCATCCCCATTCCTGCGGACCGCGCCGAGCTGCCCATCTTCGACTCGGTCTTTGCCGACATCGGCGATTACCAGTCCATCGAGCAGAACCTGTCAACGTTTTCCGCGCATGTCACCAACATCGATTTCATCTCGCATCAGGCTACCGCGCAATCGCTGGTGCTGCTTGACGAGTTGGGCTCGGCCACCGATCCCGAAGAGGGTGCCGCACTGGCTGTCGCCATCGCCGACTACTTCCGCCGCATGTCCTGTCTCAGCATTATCTCCACGCATCACACCGCGCTGAAGGTCTATGCCGCCAACACTTCCGGCGTGATGAATGCCGCAGTGGGATTCGATGAGAACACCTTCGCGCCCACCTTCGAACTACGTGTCGGAGTGCCGGGCGCATCGGCCGGCATCAACATCGCGCACAAGCTGGGACTGAACCCCCACATTGTGGGAGACGCCCGTCAACGCATGAGTTCGCAGGCGCAGGACGTCTCGCGCTTTCTGGACCGCCTGCACAGCGAATTGCGGCAGCTGGATTCCGAGCGCACCGAGCTTCGCGCCCGCGAGCAGGAAGTCGCGCGCCAGCGCAACCATCTTGAACTGGAGGGCCGCAAGGAGCAGAAGGAAAAGCTCCGCGAGCTGGAGAAGAAAGTGGAAAGCCTGCTGCGTGACTTCGAGTATCGCGCCCGCGAGACGGTGAATGCGGTGGCCGACCGTGTCCAGGCGCTCAAGCTCTCCAAAGACGCTGAGCGCCGCATCGCCAAGATGCGCCGCGAATTCCGCGAGCAATTCGATTCCACCGTCGTTGCCCACAGCACCGGCGCCGACGCCGGCGATCCTGACGCCCAGCACCATGTTGTCAAGCACGTTTCGGTTGGCGACACCGTGCGCCTCAAGTCGCTGGGCCGCGACGGGAAGGTCTTACGCTACTTTGACGATGACAGCTTCGAGGTGGCCGTCGGTCCCATGAAGATGAAGGTGGCGCGTGACGATTTCGCCAGCGTAATAGCTCACGCCGGCAGCAATCCCGTGGCAGCTGCCCGCTCGCGCGGCATCAATGTGTCGCTGGCGCGCGAAGACGAAAGCGTGCCCACGGAGATCAACGTGATCGGCCAAACCGTGGACGAAGCCACGCAGGCGGTGGAGAAATTCGTCGACCGCGCCTTCCTGGCGGGCGCAATTCGGCTTCGCGTGGTCCACGGCAGCGGAATGGGAATTCTGCGCAAAGCGCTGCGGCAATATCTAAAAAGTCATCCCCACGTCGCCAACGTCAGCGAGCCTCCGCAGAACGAAGGCGGCGGCGGGGCGACGGTGGTGGAGCTGAGATCATAGGGTGTCGCATGGGTAATGAGTCCGCAGTCATCATACCGATTACTGAAGTTGAGCCCATCGTCGCGTCACTGCGATTGCAGTACGATCGGACTGCCCGACTTGGGGTCCCGGCGCACGTCACTCTGCTTTATCCCTTTTGTCCGCCGCAGGCGACTCTCGGCGAAGTCGATATTCTGCGAAACATCTGCATGTCGATTGAGGCCTTTTCTTTCTCTTTCACGGAAGTTCGGCGCTTTCCGGCGACTGCCTATTTGTACCCCGACAAAGCCGAAGTATTTGAACGAATCACCAAAACCCTCATGAATATCTGGCCTGCTTGCCAACCTTATAACGGAGCTTTTTCCGAGATAGTTCCGCACTTAACGGTGGCCCATGGAGTGAACGGCGAGACGTTGGCTTCGGTTGAACGTTACCTTCGGCGTCATGTGCCAATCAAATGTTTCGCCCGCGAAGTCTGGCTTATGACGAGCGATCACGCAGAGATGTGGTCCAGGAGCGCCGTTTTCCCGCTGGCATCTCACAAGACGGCGTGAGTTAGCGAACCGCGGTGTTTCTTGCACATCGGCGTGCTCCTCTCTAGACTTGTTAAGCGTGAGCAAGTTTGCACAAACGGTCAGGGGCTACTTCTGGTGGACCTATCCGCGCGGCAACGTCCATTACGACGTGATGGTCACCCTGATCCTTGCGTTCATCTTTCTCGCCCCTATCTGGATCAACTTTCGCGACAAACCGGTCGAGCGTTCCCCACACCAGACTGAAGTCATCGTGCAGCAGGAAGGCGACGGATTCCTGTACAAAGTGGATGCATCAGCCGTGCGGGCAGGCGACGAGACGGAGGTTCGCGAATCGCTGCTGCACATCATCGAACCAATCGCCGGCTACGTTACCATTGACCGCGTTCAGACTGTGCAGGACAGCCACCACAATGTTGTCGCTTACAAGGTTTGGGTTCATCGTTGAGCCAAAGCCGCATCACCCAGGCAACCCCGCGTCCCAATTTCGGCTCCATCTTTAGCTAGTGAGAATATGCGCAAATTAATGATTGCTGTAATGGCATGGTTGGTTTTATGTTGCGTGTCCCTGGGGCAGGCCCAAAATCTGGAGTCGGTGCTCGACTCCATGGACAAGGCCGCGGCCAACTTTCACAACGCCCAGTGCGACTTTGTGGCCGACTCTTATCAGAAGGTGGTCGACGAGCACGACTTGCAGAAGGGCACTATGTACTTCCGCCGTCAGGGCGACGGCATGGAGATGGCCGCCGACTTCATCGCTCCCGACAAGAAATACGTTCTATTCAGCAATGGCACTGTCAGCTACTATCAGCCTTCCATCGACCAGGTCACGGAATACAGCGCGGGCAAGAACAAAGCTGCTTTCGAAAGCTTTCTGGTCCTGGGATTCGGCGGACGCGGCCACGACCTCACCAACTCCTACGACGTGACTTATGCTGGCGCTGAGCAGGTTGACGGTCTCAATGCCGCTAAGCTTGTCCTGACGCCCAAGTCGCCGCGTGTCCGCAACATGTTTCAGTCGATAACGTTGTGGATCGATCCCGCGCGCGGGGTCACGGTGCAGCAGAGGTTCGACGAACCTTCAGGCGATTACCGCGTCACCAAGTACAGCAACATCCAGATCAATCGAAAGATGTCCGGCGACGTTTTCAAGCTGAAGACCACGGGACACACCAAGGTAGTGAGACCGAACGGATAGAAGCGCAGGTCAGCGCGTTTTGAAGGTGCGCACCTTCAGGTGCGCCGTCACAAGTCCTTTACATTTGTCATCACGGCGAGGCCTTTAGGCCGACGAGGGATCTGCTTTTCCGCGGTTTTTCAGAAGCGCCTACTTCTTCGGATTCTGCTGCTGCGGGCTGTCCTTCATCTGTCCCGAGTTCTTGATGAACACAACGGTCTTCCAGATATCGTCATCGCTCATCACTCCCTCCCAGCCAGGCATGCCAGTGTGACGAATTCCGTACTTGATCACATAGAAAACGTTGCCGTCGGGATCGTCTGGGATGTGCGTCATCAGTTGCGGCACGTGAGGATAAAACTTCGTCCGCATCGGGGATTCGGGTTCTTTCAAGTTGCCGTGGCAAAACGCGCAGTTCTTGTCGTAGGCCATGGAGCCGTCCATGATGTTATTCATTGTGGGCTGGAACGGGTTCGTCTGCTTCGGAGCGTGGCCGTCGACCCAAGCGTCCACGGTTTGGTTGGCTATGCGCCGCTCCGCCGTGCCGGGAGTGTTGCCCACAGCCCGGGTGTCGTAGCGACCGGTGGTCGTGTAAAAGTAAGCTCCGCCAAAAACTGCCACCAGCGTGATAATCACTCCCAGGATGAATCCGCGCATGTCTCTCCTTGCAAAAAGTAGTTAGAAACCACAGCCAGAGAATCCATCATGCTACTACGGGCGTCACAAATGACACGCGCGCCTCAATATCTGCGCAGCCTGCGCGCTTCGCGGACCACGTCCTCCACCCGCGGAAGAAAAACTTCCTCCAGCGGCGGCGAGAACGGCACGGGACTGTCGGCGGAGGCAATGCGTGCTATCGGCGCATCCAGCGCGTCGAAGCACTCCTCGTTGATGATGGCCGCCACTTCGCCGGCAATGCCGCCGGTCTTGGTATCTTCGTGCAGCACGATGGCGCGATTCGTCTTTTCCACCGTCTGCCGGATGGCATCGCGATCCAGCGGCAGCACGGTCCGCAGATCCACTACCTCAAGCTCGATGCCTTCCTTGGCCAAGATGTCGGCAGCCTCAAGCGCGACATAGACCATCGCGGCATAGGTGATGACGCTGACGTCGCCGCCTTCGCGAACCACGCGCGCTTTGCCGATTGGAACTGTGTAATCTTCTGCCGGCAATTCTTCCTTAATGCGCCGGTACAGAAATTTGTGCTCGAAGAACAGCACCGGATTGTTGTCGCGAATGGCTGACTTAATGAGGCCCTTGGCGTCATACGCGCTGGCCGGACAAATCACCTTCAGCCCCGGCGTGTGGGTGAAGTACGTTTCCGGATTCTGCGAATGGAACGGGCCGCCGTGCACACCGCCGCCCGACGGACCGCGCACCACCACTGGGACCGGCGCGCCCCAGCGAAAATGCGCCTTGGCTAGCATGTTTGTGATCTGGTTGAAGGCGCAGCTGATGAAGTCCATGAACTGAAATTCCGCCACCGGACGCAGACCGGTAAGCGCCGCGCCAAAGCTGGCATTGATGATCGCCATCTCGGAGATGGGCGTATCCACCACGCGCTCCGGACCGAAGCGGTCAATCAATCCGTCGGTGACTTTGAAAGCGCCGCCGTAAATCCCAATGTCCTCGCCAATGCACAAGACCGCGGGATCGCGCTCCATCTCTTCCCAGATGCCCTGCCGGATCGCTTCCAGATAAGTGATCGCTGCCATGAATGTTTGTGCCACCCTCGCAAGGATTCTAAATGAGCCGGAGGGTGCGGCAACATGACCATCCGCCCATTGCGAGGCGGAAATCCTGACACCGGTTGAATGGCTAGTGATTGTGCGGAATCCGTAGCCAGGAAAAGCCGGCAACTGCTACCATCGGCGACATGACACCGGAAGAACTGAAACAGCGCCTGGACGCCGGCGACGACCTGTTCGTGCTCGACGTCCGCGATGCTCACGAATATCAGATCTGCAACCTCGGCGGACACCTCATTCCGCTGAATGACCTGCCCAAGCGGGTCGGCGAACTCGATCCGTCGCGCGAGGTCGTTGTTCACTGCAAGCTGGGCGGGCGCAGCGCCAAGGCCGTCGACTTCCTGAAGCAGGCCGGATTCACCCGGGTACACAACCTCGATGGCGGCATCAACGCCTGGGCCGAGCGCGTCGATCCCAAGGTGCCCAGGTACTAGCACTCACTGCGGACCAGAGGGGATCGAACGGTCTGACGTAACGCCTTGTGCCACTGATCGCAGAGTGCAGCATGACTAACCACTCTTTTTTCTTGCGCTGATTTGGTTGCAACGGCCACAATGTCTACGCCTCCGAACCTCCAGAACTGAGTAGTCGCTCCCGACCAGCTCCGCGTTTGGCCGACCTTCGTTGGAGGAGCTATGCGCACTTCGTTTCGCCACGCCTTCGTGGTGTGTTTATGTATTGCGGTACTAACCGCGCAGATTACAACTGCGCAGCAGGCCTCACCTCCGCCAGCTACGGCTGCGACGAATCAACCGTTCTCCCTAGACGACGGCACGCCCATTAGGCTGCGCCTCAATCGCACTTTGAGTTCTGCTGATGCTAAGACGGGGGACAACATCGATTTCGAAGTGCTTGAAGATATCAAGATCAAGGACTTGGTTGTCATCCCGAAAGGTAGCATTGCCCTCGGTACGATAACGGATGCCGAGCACAAAAAGCGCATGGCTCGAGGTGGAAAGCTCGACATCGAGATCGATTATGTCAAGCTAGCCGATGGCGAAAAGGCAGCGCTCAGGGCCGTAAAAGAAACTAAGGGCGGGGGCCATACCGGTGCAATGACCGGAGCGATCGTGGCGACGAGTCTGGTCGTTTGGCCTGCCGCGCCATTTTTTCTTTTTATGCACGGGAAGGACACAACGATTCCGAAGGGAACGGAAATCACCGCCTATGTGAACGGTTCTATGGTTCTAGATCGCGCAAAGTTTCCCCCCGGCACAGGCTCGACACCTACTGTGGTTATGGCTTCTTCAACCAACGCGCAACTTGATATCGTCTCAAATCCCGCGGGAGCGGAGATTGCCGTGGATGGAAACTTCGTGGGGGACACTCCCTCAGATCTCACTGTGCCTTCCGGAGTCCATACGGTTACGATTACGAAGCACGGTTATAAACCGTGGGAGCGGAAGATCACTGTTTCCGGCGGTAAGATTAACGTCACAGCCGACCTGGAGTAGTAGATGTCTACTCGCGTGTCCCTGGGCCGAGCGCGTCGATCCCAAGGTCCCCAGGTACTGAAGGCGCACTCAACCGTATCCTGCCACCACGCTCTTCCATCGGGAAATGGCCCTTCCGCGCGGCCTCTTGTACCACTTGGAGGGCATACGGCCAGGCCACGCAGCATGTTAAAATCAACTCGGACGACCTGCGCGAGAGAAGCCTGTTTTGATCGAGATAGCGCCCTCCATTCTGTCGGCCGATTTCGCCCGCCTGGCTGAGGATGCCAATGCCGCGGTGCGAGGTGGCGCCACCCTGCTCCATGTGGACGTCATGGATGGTCACTTCGTGCCCAACATTACCATCGGGCCGCCGGTGGTCGCCTCGTTGCGCAAGGCTGTAGACGTTCCCCTGGACTGCCACCTGATGATCGAGAACCCCGACGAGTACATTCCTGCCTTCGCTCACGCCGGCGCGAATTGGGTTACGGTCCATCAGGAAGCCTGCATTCACCTGAATCGGAGCCTGGAGCTGATTCGCAGCAATGGTATGCGGCCGGGCGTTGCCATCAATCCGGCGACTCCCGTCCAGACCCTGGGCGAAGTGCTGGACATTGTTGACCACGTGCTGGTGATGTCGGTCAATCCCGGCTTCGGTGGTCAGAAGTTCATTCCCGGCACGCTGGAAAAAGTCCGTAAACTGGCGACTATGAGGAATGCCAAGGGCGTGGACTTTCGCATCGAAATAGACGGCGGGATCGACCTGGAGACGATTGGCGCTGCCGCGCGTGCGGGAGCGGAGATTTTCGTGGCCGGCAGCCATGTATTCGGCAAGGGCGATCCGGCGCGACACGTGGAAGCTCTGCTGAGAGCAGCTCAGGAAGCCGTGCTGCAGCGTGCCTGATTTCACGCCGGTAATAATTTTCCCGGCCAGCACCATTCAGGGCAACGCCGGGTTATTAGGGTAGGTTCCAAAAAGGTGGTTAGGATGTTTCGTCGTGCACTCATAACGGTCATGCTGGGGTCAATGGCGTCGCTGTGCTCGTTGGCCCAAAACACGGGCGCTCAGACGCAGACCAGCAGCGGCACTCCAACTCAGACCTCAGGCAGTGCGAGCCCGGCTGCTCCGAGCGCAAGCCGCGCCAGCGCCGCTAGTCCGAGTGCGGCCGGCCAGAGCACCAGCAGCCAGAGCGCCAGCACGGCCCAACCCCAGCACTCCAGCAGCAAGAAAAAGAAGAAGAACAAGAGCACCCCGAATCCGATTGCCAACGTCGACTCCAAGCAGCCGGACAAAGTGCTTTTTGATCGCGCAACCGATGCGATAAAACACGGTAAATACGATGTCGCCCGCCTCAGCCTGCAAACCCTGATCAACACCTATCCGGATTCGGAATACATCGCTCGCGCCAAGCTTGCCATCGGCGACTCCTGGTACGACGAAGGCGGCGCAGCCGCAATGACCCAGGCTGAGAGCGAGTACAAGGACTTCATTACCTTCTTCCCCAACATGCCGGAAGCCGCCGAAGCGCAGATGAAGATCGCCAACATCCACTACAAAGAGATGGAGAAGGCCGATCGCGATCCCACTCATGCCCGCCGCGCCGAGGACGAGTATCGTCAGATGATCCTCCAGTTTCCCGACAGTCCACTGGTGCCGGAGGCCAAACAACGGCTGCTGGAAGTGCAGGAGGTGCTGGCCCACAGAGAGTATCTGATTGGCCACTTCTATTACATGCGTGAATCCTACCCGGCAGCGATTGCACGCTTGAAGTCGGTAGCCGATACCTACCCGTTGTATAGCGGAGCCGACGAAGCGCTGTTTGAGTTGGGCGGCGCCTACGAGAAGGAAGTAGAGTTAATGCGCCGGTCAAGGCTCCCTGAGACCGTGAAGGGCAAGCTCATCAAGCAATATACCGACGGAGCCGTCGCCGCCTACGACCGCATTCTTACCCGCTACCCCCTGGAAGAACGGGCCGGCGATGCCAGGAAGCGGCTGGAGGCAATGAAGCAGTCGGTTCCCAAGGCTACACCGCAGGAAGTCGCTCAAGACAAAGCGGAAATCGCCAGCCGCGGTTCGCTGGGGCACATTGGCAAAGTCATGGAGAACTTCCACCACGGACCTGATGTGTCGGAGGCAGCCAAAGTTGGCGAGCCAACCCTGGTGGATCCGCAGCAGGCCAGCGCGCCCGACATGGTTCGTGCTGCCAATGCTAGCTTAGCCGATGTCCTGGCTGGCGCGGGTGTAGGCAATCACGTCTCAGTTGAGCGGGTAAGTGACGCTGCACCGCCGGCGGCGAACGCGCCTGTTCCTCGTTCCGACGCCGCACCGGGCACAACCGCGCCGGCACCGGATGCGGCTGCCCCGGGCGGAGCCACCAATGGCGCGGCCAGCGGCGGCACGGCAACCGCGCCTGCCGGCAGCGACATGAAAAACGATTTGGCTCCTGCCGCCGGCAGTGCGCCAGCTTCGCCTCTGCCCCCGACGCAGGTAAACGATTTGGCAAATTCAAACGGCAGCGGCAGTGCGCCGGCGGCGGCGGCATCCAGCAGTTCGGCACAACCAGCGGCTCCTGCTGACTCCAGTACGGAAAGCTCGTCCAAGAAAAAGAAGAAGAAGCATCTGCTTCTCTTCTGAGGCCGATTGCACGTCGATCACCGTTATGTTAAGCTCATTGTTTGTCCCCGGCTGGCAGGGAGAATTATGCCTGGTTCGCTCCGCTTGCGGCGGAGGTCGCACCACGCAGGCTGGCGTAGCTCAGCTGGTAGAGCATCTGATTTGTAATCAGAGGGTCGGGGGTTCAAGTCCCTTCGCCAGCTCCATAATCGTAACCTTGAGCGCGCCGCAAGGCGTACCAGGAGCAAGCCAAACGAGACGCGCAGCTCTCCTAGAGAACTGATTCCAGCAGCAGCTTCCCAATCGTTAGACGCGCGGAAGTATGATCGTGCGGCTGTTGCGGAGTTTTGCCGGGTGTGAGCGACGCGTTTGGCATGGCGTTCTTTGACAGCAGGCCGGGGTCCCCATTACGCGCCGATTTTGCGCGTCATGGGGTGGAGGGACTGGCAATTCCGGGCTCGGCAATCCGGCTCTCAAGCATCGGTTTGGCAGAGAGCCCATGCTCGGTCGAATGTGCACAGGTGGCCGAGTGGTTAATGGCAGCAGACTGTAAATCTGCCGCTCCTTGCGAGCTACGGAGGTTCGAATCCTCCCCTGTGCACCAGCTTTCCGATGGAATGTTTGGTGTGGGATGAATCGGTTGTTAGTGGCGTTCGGTGTGTATGCGATCCTGGCAGCCTTGGCGTGGGCGACGCTCAGCGATCTCAAGTTTAAGTTTGCGACCCTGGCGATCCTGGCAATGTTTGCGGTTCGCACCTGGACCTGGAGCAAGAAGCAGGCGCGCGAGCACCGCGATGAATAAGGCCGCGAGCGATTAGCCGTTGAGCTGCGAGCTGAAAGCCCCGAAGGGGCGAAACTGAATTTAGCCCAGCGCGGAAGCGCTGGGGATGGGCAATTTGAGAAGTTGGAGCTGCGGAGCGGCGGCACAAAACGCCGTATTGGTTTGAAGGGCGGGAGTAACTTGAGCCGTTTTGCGGGCGTGAGCGTAGCGGGAGCCCGCAGGCGAAATCCCGAGTGCAACGAGGGATCTGTTTGTTAGGCGGGAGTAACTCAGTGGTAGAGTCACAGCCTTCCAAGCTGTTGGTCGCGGGTTCGATTCCCGTCTCCCGCTCCAGAGTTGAGCTGCTTTGCGGGCGTGAGCGTTAGCGGGAGCCCGCAGGCGAAGTCCCGACCCTGAGCGGAGTCGAAGGGGAGGGATCTGTTTTGAGACGCGCAGGCTGATGTAGCTCAGTTGGTAGAGCACTCCCTTGGTAAGGGAGAGGTCATCGGTTCAATCCCGATCATCAGCTCCAGAATTTGAAGTAACGCTCGCCAGTGCGGGCAGATTGGCTTATCGATCCGTGAGCACTCCGATGGAACAGCAGTCAGTAGAGCGGACGCCGTTCCAGCAGGGCGGAATTCCGATCGAAGAGCAGTTGGAGTTTCAGCAGCTTGGTTCGACGCTAGGAAGGGTTTTTGCTGCGAATGCGGTCGAGGGCTTTTTGCGACTGCTGCAGCGCAAGGGCGTTCCCGTACGCGACTTTGATCGCGTTCTGCGTGAGCAGTTGCTGGAGAAGTCGGATGCGAACCTGGCAGGAAGCGGCAAGACGGCGCAACAGGTTTATGATGCGCTGGCCGTGGCCAATCAGGCGCAGATACGCGAGTTTTATTTGACAGCGCTGGAGGCGGTGGACCTGCCGCTGCGCGAGAAATATAAGAAACTTTACCGGTATTACTAGGGACAAGACTATGGCGAAAGAGAAATTTGATCGCAGCAAGCCGCACGTTAACGTTGGCACGATCGGGCACATCGATCATGGCAAGACCACGCTGACGGCGGCCATCACCAAAGTTTTGCAGAAGCACAATCCCAAGATCGTGTTCCGCTCGTTCGACTCGATCGACAACGCGCCGGAAGAAAAGGCCCGCGGCATAACCATTGCCACGGCGCACGTCGAGTACGAGACGGCCAACCGGCACTACGCCCACGTGGATTGTCCCGGCCACGCCGACTACATCAAGAACATGATTACCGGCGCAGCGCAGATGGACGGCGCAATCCTGGTTGTCGCGGCCACCGACGGTCCCATGCCGCAGACGAAAGAACACGTGCTGCTGGCGCGCCAGGTGGGCGTGCCCTACGTCGTCGTATTCCTGAACAAGTGCGATGCGGTGGAAGATCCCGAGCTGATCGACCTGGTCGAGATGGAAGTACGCGAGCTGCTGACCAAGTACAACTTCCCGGGCGACGATCTGCCGGTAATTCGCGGCAGCGCACTCGGTGCGTTGAATGGCGAAGCGCAGTGGGAAGCGAAGATTGACGAGCTGATGGAGGCGGTCGACAAGAACGTGCCGCTGCCGGCGCGCGACATCGACAAGCCGTTCCTGATGCCGATTGAAGACATCTTCTCGATTCAGGGACGCGGCACGGTAGTTACGGGCCGCATCGAGCGCGGCAAGGTGAAGGTCGGCGAGGACGTTGAGATTGTCGGCTTCCGCGAGACGCGTAAGACGGTGGTTACCGGCGTCGAAATGTTCAAGAAGCAGCTGGACGAAGGCATGGCGGGCGACAATGCCGGCCTGCTGCTGCGGGGCACGGCGAAGGAAGATGTGGAGCGCGGCATGGTGCTGGCGAAGCCGGGCTCGATTACGCCGCACACCAAGTTCAAGAGCGAAGTGTACGTGCTGTCGAAGGAAGAAGGCGGGCGGCACACCCCGTTCTTCAAGGGCTACCGGCCGCAGTTCTACTTCCGCACGACGGACGTGACGGGAGTGGCGACCCTGCCGGCGGGCACGGAGATGGTGATGCCGGGCGACAACGTGAGCCTGGAGATTGAGCTGATCACGCCGGTGGCGATGGAAAAGGGCTTGCGGTTCGCAATCCGCGAAGGCGGACGCACCGTGGGCGCCGGCACTATCGCGGAAATTATTGCGTAACGGCAGCAATTAGCCGTCGGCAATTAAGCCAACTGCCGATCTTCGGGATTTCGTTGTTGGTCGATGGGAAGCAGGTTGGATTCGCGCGGAGGCTTGGCATGCCGCTGTTCCAGCCCGAAGGGCGGAACTGAAGTTAGCCCAGGGCGTAAGCCTTGGGTAGAACGGATATAACGGCTGAGTCCCGTAGGGACGGCAGGTTTTCTTCGGCGGAGGAAATTCCGCTGATTTCCGCGCTTGGACGCGGACAAGGCTTCGCAGCACACAGGCTGCGAAGTAAACGAAAAGGAAGAGTTCAATGCCTCGAGAGATTGTTACGCTGCAGTGCGGTGATTGCAAGAATCGCAATTACTCCACCACCAAGAACAAGAAGACCACGACGGGACGGCTGGAGTTCAACAAGTTCTGCCGCAAGTGCCGCAAGCACACGTCGCATAAAGAAGTGAAGTAGTTAGCATTTGGCACTTGGCATTTAGCACTTGGTGTCAGATATGACTGCTGGAGCTGGCAGGTAAAGGCTAAGAGCTAACGGCTAATTGCTAATTGCTGTTTTACAGGGGCGTAAGCTCAACGGTTAAACTGTCGGTCTCCAAAACCGAACTTGGGGGTTCGAATCCCTCCGCCCCTGCCAGTTTTGGTGAAGGTATTTGTAGTGGCGCACGGAGCGCCGGAGAAAAGGTAGCAGATGGCGAAGTCAGCAGCGATCGAGAGCGTTGGCGAAGGCAAACTGGGCACCCTGAAGGCGTGGCCGCAGCGCGCAAAGAGCTTTTATAACGACGTGCGCACCGAGATGCGGAAGGTCACCACCCCCTCTCGCAAGGAAGTGCAGGGCACGACGACGGTAGTCATCATCACCGTCTTTTTGTTCGGCCTTTATTTTTGGTTAGTGGACACGATCATCGGCAAGAGCCTTGATCATTTTCTGAAGAGCCTGACGAGCCGCTAGTGCGCGGAGACATGACAGAACAAGAAACCAAGTCGGAGACCAACGGCGCCCAGCCGGAAGCGGACGCGGCGACCCAGCAACCGGGCGCAGACGCGGCGGCTGTGTCGGAAACCGGGCTCACCAGCCCGCAGAACCCGAATATGAAGTGGTACATCATCCACACCTATTCGGGATTCGAGCGCAAGGTGAAAGAGTCCATCGAGTCGCGCGTGCGTGCCTATCCTGAACTGGAAAACCGTATCGGACGGGTCCTGATTCCGACCGAGTCGGTCACCGAAGTTCGCGGCGGCAAGAAGTACACCAGTGAGCGCATGTTCTATCCCGGCTACGTGCTGGTGGAAATGGACATGGACGACAACGTGTGGCACGTGGTCAAGGGAACGCCGCGCGTAACCGGATTTGTCGGTACCGGCCAGCAGCCCACGCCGCTGTCAGATGAAGAAGTTCAGCAGATCGTATACCGCGTGGCCGACAGCAAGGAAAAGCCCAAGCTCAAGGTCAAGTTCGAGAAGAACGAGTCGGTACGCATCAGCGAAGGGCCGTTCGCCAGCTTCACCGGCGTGGTAGACGAGGTCAACGAAGATCGCGAGACCTTGAAAGTCATGGTCACCATCTTCGGGCGCTCGACTCCTGTGGAACTGGGGTTTGGGCAGGTGGAAAAAGTCATTACGTAAAGCCGCTCTTCGCTTTGCGGCATTCGCTCATGCTGGGTTTCTGGCAAAGAGCGAAGAGCGAAATTAAGCGTTAGGAAATCAAATGGCAAAGAAGATTACTGGTTCGGTGAAGTTGCAGATTGCTGCGGGCAAGGCTACTCCGGCCCCGCCGGTTGGTCCGGCGCTCGGTCAGGCGCAGATCAACATCATGGAGTTCTGCAAGCAGTTCAACGCCAAGACAAGCGCCAAGGAACTCGATGGCCTGATTATCCCGGTGGTGGTCAGCGTGTACAGCGACCGCACCTTCAGCTTCATCACCAAGACGCCGCCGGCGGCAATTCTGTTGAAGCGGGCTGCGGGTGTGGCCAAGGGCTCGGGCACACCTAACAAGGACAAGGTCGGCAAGGTCACGGAGAAGCAGGTGCTGGAGATCGCCAAGCAGAAGATGCCTGATCTCAATGCGGCTTCGGTGGAAGCGGCGGTCAAGAGCGTGAAGGGTACCGCGCGGTCGATGGGCATTGAAGTAACGGCGTAGCTTGGTAGAGCGGGGCTGCGTTATTGGGATTCGTGAAGTATCGCGAATCCCACTCATTCGAAAACCCCGGATGAGTGGGATGCTCGCGGAAGGATTGGGACCAGCGCCGTAGGCGCAGAATAACTTAGCCCAGCACGTAGAGAAGCGGAGTGCTGGGTAGGGAGCCTCCAATCTCCCGAGTCCCTTTAGGGACGACAGGCTTTTGTGAATCCCACAATGTGGGATCGTCGTACAGACCACGGCCATCCGGCAACAAGGGATGGCGGTGGGAGACAAGGAGCAACATGAAGAAATCCGGAAAAAACATTACTCAGGCGCGGGCCGCCGTAGAAGCGAAGTCGTATCCGCTTCAGGATGCCGTGCCTCTTTTGCAAAAAGTAAAGTACGCCAAGTTCGACGAAACCGTCGACTTGACTATGCGGCTGGGTGTCGATCCTAAGCATGCCGACCAGATGGTCCGCGGCACTGTGGTTCTGCCGCATGGACTGGGCAAATCGAAGAAGGTGCTGGTGATCGCCAGTGGCGAGAAGCTGCGCGAGGCGGAAGCCGCGGGCGCTGACATCGTGGGAGGCGAAGACATGGTGGAGAAGATCCAGAAGGAAAACTGGACCGACTTCGATGCCGTGATCGCCACGCCCGACATGATGAAATCGGTTGGCCGCCTGGGCAAAGTGCTCGGACCGCGGGGTCTGATGCCGAATCCGAAGACCGGGACGGTGACCTTCGACGTTGCCGCTGCGGTGAAGGAAACCAAGGCCGGCAAAGTCGAATTCCGCACCGACAAGACTGCGCTGGTGCATGTGCCGGTTGGCAAGATTTCGTTCGAGCCAAAGATGCTGGTGGAGAACGCGGCTACCGTGATCACCAGCGTGATCAAGGCGAAGCCGACGGTGGCGAAGGGCAAGTACATCAAGGGCTGCTATCTCAGCTCGACGATGGGCCCGGGCGTCGCCATCGATACGTCGGCTGTGGAAGCCGCCGCGCGTGCCTAGACCGCAGGTCCCTCCGCTTGGACTAAAAGTCCTCGGTCGGGATGACAAACTTTAGAAGGATTAGACGGCGCGACTGAAGCGCCCCCTTCTAGCGATAAGGACAGGAAAATGGCCGTTACAAAAGCAAAGAAAATCGAGCAGGTAGAGCAGCTCGCCAAGGACTTGCAGGATGCGAGCCACGCCATCGTTGGCACCTTTGCCAAGTTGACAGTGGCGAAAGACTTCGAACTCCGCAAAGCGGTACGGAGCGCGGGAGCACACTATCGCGTGGTAAAGAATACCCTGGCCGAGCGTGCGTCACAGGGTACTTCGGTCGCCGAGGCCATGAAGGACCTGGCAGGAGTGACCTCGATTGCGTACACCAGCGGGGACCCGGTGGCGCTGGCGAAGGTGCTCAGCAAGTACGCCAAGGACAACCCGGAGTACAGCTTCAAGGCAGGCATCGTCGACGGCCGCGTCATTGCGGTTAAGGACATCGATGCCCTGGCCAGCATGCCGTCCAAGGAAGAAATCCACTCCAAGCTGCTGTTCCTGATGACTGCCCCGGCGCAGCGCCTGGTGACGGTGGTGAATGCGATTGGCCGCGACCTGGCTGTGGTGATCAACCAGGGCGTGGAGAAGAACAAGTTTGGCGGAGCGGTGGAAGCGCCGCCGCCGGCAGCAGAGCCTGCCGTGGCAGAAGCGCAGGCATAGAGTTTGAGTCCCCACCCTTCGCCCCAAACCGGGCGAAAGGATGGGGCACCCGCAGCGCGAAATGTGGGCATTAGAGTTTGGAGGCGCGAGAGCGCTTCCGGAGAGATTGAGTTACCCGTTGTGAGGGGTGCTTCCTGGGCGGGTCTGGCGCGCAGGTGACACACTGGAAACCTCGCGACGGTAATGAAATCAACATAACGAATAACGAACAGGTGGACTAACAACATGGCGGATCTACAGCAGTTAGAAGAATCAATCGTAGGCTTGTCGCTGTTGGATGCGGCGGCCCTGGTGAAGAAGTTGGAAGAGCGTCTCGGCGTCTCGGCGGCGGCTGCGGCCCCGGTCGTGATGGCGGGCGCAGGCGGCGGAGCAGCAGCGGCGGCGGCCCCGGCGGAAGAGAAGACCGAATTCACGGTCGTACTCACCGGCGTCGGCGCTAACAAGATCAACGTGATCAAGGCTGTCCGCGAAGTCACCAGCCTGGGGCTGAAGGAAGCCAAGGACCTGGTGGACGGCGCGCCCAAGACCATCAAAGAGGGCGTGAACAAGGAAGAAGCCGAGACCATCAAGAAGAAGTTCACCGAGGCGGGCGCAACCGTCGAAGTGAAGTAGAGTTTCCCGCCCCGTTTCGTGGACGACACGGGGCAACTCACTCCGGGCGCGCTGACCGGAGTTTCTGGCCGCTGCTGCCTTCGTATCACGAGGCGGCGGCTACGTTCTTCTCCACGGCGGAGCGGTCGTGGGGAAGTGCGATGAAGCCGAGGAAGCAAGCGGTCCTCTCAGCGGGAGGGCCGCGGAATTCCCGGGCATCGTTGAAAGCTGGAGTCCTTTCGAGAATTCCGGCATCAAAACAGGTTACGGCGGGCGGCTAGCTTGGCCGGCAATCGTGTCAGCTCAGACGCGACGGCAGGCTGGACGAAGACAAGGCCTGAAGATACTGGCGCGGGAAGTTTACAACATCGCGGCACGAAATGTGCCGAAATCCCAGGCCATTTGGTTATGGGATTGCTCGACGCCTCAAGCGGCGCTCACGGGGAAGTCTGCCTCCGAGGGCGCAGGCGTGTTTTTGCGTTACGGCAGCACCAGGTCCTGCTTTTTTCTCAACCTCTCAGTGTGCGACGGTGGTGCCTTTCCTGTCGCGCATCCGCAATTTAGTTTGCAAGGCCAACGCGAGCGAGCCTGCGACAAGCCCGGAGCTTGTGGCGCACCCCGCGCAAATGGCCGGTAACGATTAGGAGCTTTATACATGGCGCAACAGAAAACTGCCAACAGAAATCGCTTCGATTTCTCCAAAATTCCAGCGACTATCCAGATTCCCAACCTCATCGAGGTGCAGAAGCGTTCCTACGACCGCTTTCTGCAAATGGACTCGCTGCCCAGCGAACGCGATGATGCCGGCTTGCAGGCGGTATTTCAGTCGGTGTTTCCCATCACTGACTTCCGCAATGTCTCGCAGCTGGATTTCGTCGAGTACGCCATCGGCAACTGGGAGTGCAAGTGCGGTCACCTTAAGGGACTGAACCACCTGCGCACCACCTGCCGTAACTGCGGCGCAACGGTGAAGACCGATCCCTTCCACCTGGGCGACGTGCTGTGCACCAAGTGCGGCACCTACAACGCCAATACGCCCGATTTCTGTAACAAGTGCGGCGATCCTGTGGGATTGCAGCTGAAGTACGACGTGGCCGAGTGCGAAGAGCGCGGCATGACCTATTCCGCTCCGCTGAAGGTCACCATGCGGCTCACCATCTTCGACAAGGACCCGGAGACCGGCAACCGCTCCATCCGCGACATGAAGGAGCAGGAAGTCTTCTTCGGCGACATTCCGCTGATGACCGCCAACGGCACCTTCATCATCAACGGCACCGAGCGCGTCATCGTCAGCCAGTTGCACCGTTCGCCCGGCGTGTTCTTCGAGACCGCGAACAACCGCACCTACTTCCTGGGCAAGATCATTCCCTACCGCGGCTCGTGGGTGGAGTTTGAATACGACCAGAAGAACGTGCTGTACGTCCGCATCGATCGCAAGCGCAAGTTCCTGGGAACCATTTTCCTGCGCGCGCTGGGCCTGCGTTCCGACGAAGAGATCCTTCGGACCTTCTACACAGTGGATCGCATTGCCATCCGCGACAAGGCACTCTACTGGACGCTGGAGCCTGGATCGGACAAGCCGACCAATCTGCTGGGCATGAAGCTGGTTCACAAGATTGCGACCAAGGGTGGCGAAGAGATCGTGCACTCCGGCCGCAAAGTTACCGCGGCGGTGATGAAGGAGATCCAGAAGCACCGTATCTCCGAGATCGAAGCCGACCTCACCGATCTGGAAGGCGCATTCGTCGCGGCTGACGTGATCGACGTCAACACCGGCGAGATCCTGCTGGAAGCCAATTCCGAGCTTACCGCCGACAAGCTGGCGAAGATGATGGATGCAGGGATTACGGAACTGCACGTGTTCTTCCCTGAACGCGATGATGTGGGCACCGTGATCAGCGCGACCTTGCGTCGCGATTCGGTGAAGCAGCCGCAGGAAGCCCTGATCGAGATCTATCGCAAGTTGCGTCCGGGCGATCCGCCGACGCTGGATACCGCGACCTCGCTGTTCCACGGCATGTTCTTCGATGCGCGCAAGTACGACTTCTCGCGGGTGGGACGCTTGAAGTTCAACATCAAGCTGTTTGAGAGCGAGGATGCCACCCATCTGGACCATCGCACGCTGGAGCCGGAGGACTTCTACGGGACCATTCGTTACCTGCTGAAGTTGCGCAAGAACATCGGCTCGGTGGACGACATCGATCACCTGGGCAACCGCCGCGTGCGCGCGGTGGGTGAGCTGCTGGAGAACCAGTTCCGCATCGGCCTGGTCCGCATGGAGCGCGCCATCAAGGAGAAGATGAGCGTGTACCAGGAGATGTCGACGGCCATGCCGCACGACCTGGTCAACGCCAAGCCGGTGATGGCTGCCATCCGCGAGTTCTTCGGTTCGTCGCAGCTGTCGCAGTTTATGGACCAGACGAACCCGCTGTCGGAGATCACCCACAAGCGGCGTCTGTCCGCGCTGGGGCCGGGCGGGTTGTCGCGTGAGCGCGCCGGATTCGAAGTCCGCGACGTTCACCCCACGCACTACGGACGCATTTGCCCAATCGAGACGCCGGAAGGTCCGAACATCGGTCTGATCTCGTCATTGAGCTGCTATGCGCGGATCAACGACTACGGCTTCATCGAGTCACCGTATCGCAAGGTGAAGAACGGCCGCGTGCTGGACTTCATCAGCGTAGTGAATGCCGGCGACAGCGATTACCGCGTCGGCGATCACCTGGAAAAGCCCGAGGTCCTGAAGGCCAATGCCGATCTGAAGGAACGCCGCAAGAAGCTGATCGACTTCGAGCCGTTTTCGTTCTACCTGTCGGCATGGGAGGAAGACCGTCACGTCATCGCGCAGGCCAACGCCGAGATCGACGACAAGGGCCGCATTGTTGCGGAACTGGTCAACGCTCGCAAGGCCGGCAACTTCGTGCTGGTGAATCGCGAAGAGGTTGACTACATCGACGTGAGCCCTAAGCAGTTGGTATCAGTGGCCGCATCGCTGGTGCCGTTTCTGGAACATGACGATGCCAACCGTGCCTTGATGGGCGCGAACATGCAACGTCAATCGGTGCCATTGCTGCGGGCGCAAGCGCCGCTGGTGGGCACGGGAATGGAAGGCGTCACGGCGCGCGATTCCGGCGCAGTGGTCCTGGCTCGTCGTGGCGGAATCATCGATTCCGTCGACTCCGAGCGCATCATCGTTCGCGTCGAAGGCGAGCATCATCCCATGCAGCTCTCGCGCGAGGTGGGCAGCGATATTTATCAGCTCACCAAGTTCAAGCGCTCGAACCAGAACACTTGCATCAACCAGCGTCCT
>CAWKIR010000009.1:0-108580 GCA_963849815.1 uncultured Acidobacteriaceae bacterium
CTGGCATCGCGCGGGACGGCAAAAGGTGGGAGGTCGGATTCAGGCAAGTTCCGAATCGTCCCGGTAGTGTCTCAGTTTGAAATTAACCGAATTTGAAAAGTTCGCGCTTCCTGCTGAGCCAGGTTATACGATTCCGGGACGATTCTATTTCATCCGTAAGCTGGTTGCGCTTTTCTTGCGATTTCTCGTGCTGGAGGATTGCTTCATCAGCCTCAATGATGCGTTGTAAATCACCGATCTCAGAATCTATTGCCCGTATAACGATGTTAGCTGTCATGTGATTGCCGCTTCGTGTAAGGGCCGCGCGGACGTTTCGGCATGACCACATCCTGCCACATCCCGCGATCTCCTGCCAATTTCAAACTGAGACACAACCATCGTCCGACCTGCTCGTCAGCACCTTCAAATCCCTGTGTTAAACTGGGTTGTTTCTCTAGCTGGTTCGCAGACAAGCAATGCACTTTTCCAAAGAATATGTGGGCTATCTGGCCCGCGAAGTCACCAATAAGCTGGTTGAGGGCGAGTTCATCGAGACGCCAGATAAGGCGGCCGTGACCCAGCGCATCAACGCCGTGCTGCTGGAAGAGCTCACCCTGGAAGACCGCATTAACGACGAAGTCCGCATCATCCTGGACACCTACGCCGACGAAATGCAGCGCAGCGGCGCCAACTACCAGGAGATGTTCAAGAAGATCAAGAACGAACTGGTGCGGAAGTACAAAGCAGTATTGTGAGGAAACAGGTGGCACTTAGCAAAAGCGCCTGGACGATCGGCTTTCGCCAAGTGCCAAGTGCTAAATGCTAAGTGCAAAATTATGAGAATTAGCCGCGAAAAGGTCAACAAGCTGGCGCACGCCGTGGCCGACACTCTGGCCGAGATGGAGAATGTCGACTTCCTGGAAGACCGCAACAGCATCCGCACGGAAGCGCGCCGCCTGCTGGAGAACCTGATGGCACAGGAAGCCAAGATCGACGCTGCCGCCCGGCAGAAGATCGAAAGCCAGCGCCGCACCATCCTGGAAGGCTCGCAGGAGTGGGACATCCTTTACCGCAAGTACTACAACGAGGAAGTGAAGAAACTGGGGATTTGAAGAAGCAGTCAGCAATTAGCAGTCAGATACCAAAGCTCATCTCATCGTTATGTTTTGCTATGTGTCAGGGCATGGCTTCAGCGGTGCCGAAAATGACACTCTAGGATTCCGGGCTTAAGTCCCTGGGGTATTGGCGCGGGGTTTGCGTCTAACGGTCAGCCTATCCTGGAACGTCCGATTCTCTGTCAGGCCACGAGAGGACGAACGTCGCGTTCAATGGCGCTCTGTAGGGCATCCTGTGCCAATTCAAGATCGTAGCTGGATTGAGCATTCAGCCAGAAGCGCGCGCTGGTATTGAAGTAACGTCCAAGCCTCAGGGCGGTGTCGGGGGTGATTCCTCGCCGCTCATGCACAATTTCTGCAATGCGCGTTACCGGAACATGGAGATCAAGCGCAAGCCGGTTCATGCTGAGCCGCAGCGGCTTCATGAAATCCTCGCGCAGAATTTCTCCGGGATGAATGGGTGCAAGTTTGGCGGACTTCTTCACGTGCCCTCCTAGTGATAATCCACGATTTCTACTTCGTAGGCATCGCCGTTACGCCAAATAAAGCAGATGCGCCACTGCTGGTTGATACGAATACTGTGCTGGCCCATTTGATCCGCTTTGAGCGCTTCCAGATTATTCCCGGGCGGCGAACTCAGATCGCGCAGCTCATTGGCGATGTCGAGTTGGCGCAACTTTCGCTGGGCAACGCGTTCAAAAGCGAGAAAGCGTTTGACCCGTTCCCGGCGGTGGATCTGCTCGGTTTCGCGTGATCGAAAGGATTTGATCACGGCTAAGGATATAACGGACAGCGTTAAATGTACAGCGTGAAAGGCGGCGGGTGTTCTCCTGCGAAAAACCCCAAGCCCAACGGTCATCAATTCCAGTGGTGCGAGTGCGACCAGATCTTCTGGATATCGAACTTCGCGCCGCGGCAGAGGTAAATCGGGCTATTCTCCTCGCCCATGGCGAAACGGTTGTAATGATCGAACTGCTGATACGACGTGCAGCTGTCCTGGACATCGTCGAGGCCCCATTCAATCACGATGAGATTCTTGTAGACCTGCGGCGGCGGTCCCCAGTACCAGTGGTTCTGATGACGCGAGTAGGCCGTCGGCAATCCGTATTGCGGGCCGAACAGGTTGATGGCGCCGGCTTCTCCGTAGTTGCCGGCCCAGATGCCGGTTTGGGCGCGCTCCTCCGGCGGCAGCGAGTTATAGATGTCCGCAACTTGCTGCACCAACTCCGGCCAACTGAACTGGTCGGCGATGGGCTGCATCAGCAGCGATTCCATGTGGACTTCCTGCTTCGCGGGCTTGAATCCGATGGCATTCTGATAAGCCAGCAGGCGCTCCGGCGGCAGCATCCAGGTGGCCATCGGGATCAGCGGAGCAGTTGCGAGAACCATGACGGCCACCACGGCGGCCCGCGTCCAGGCAGCACGATTTGCCAGCCAATGCTCGATGGCAACAGCGCCGGCGGCGAACAACATGGGATAAATCGGGAAGACGTAGTAGTCCTTGCCATGAGAGAGCTCCATCGTGATAAAGAACACAACAAAGATGAGGCCGAGAACCCGCCAGGTTCGCTTGCGAAGCAGCCAGATCAGCCCGGGAACCCACACCAGAAGCAGGATCGGATCCATAACAATGATCTGCTGCTTGACGAACCCCAGCGGGCCCAGCACCACGTTCTTTCCCTCACGGCGCACGTTTTCCAGGTCTTCAATCGTTGGGAAATGATGGCGCGCTTGCCAGATCAGGTTGGGCAGAAAAAGTGCGATCGCGATGCCGCCCGCAATCCAAATCCACTGCCTGGCGAACTCGCGGCGGTTGGGAGTGAGGAGCAGCGCAACCGTAACCGCGAAGCCGAAGAACAGCGTGGAATGTTTATTCTCAAGGCCGAGACCGGCGAGCACACCGAACCAGATCCATAGCCGCGAATCTCCCGTGCGCACAATCCGCGCGATCACCAGGATGCAGCCCATCCAATACAGCGGCTCGAAAGCGTTCATGGTCAGCAGGCTGTCGGTGACCAGGATTGACGGGCATAGCAGGATGCAGAGTCCGGCGAGGAACTGCGCATAGCGATTGCCGCCGAGCTCGCGGGCGATGAGCATGGTGAGCGCGATCAGAGCAGTGCCTGCCAGCGCCGGGAGGGTGCGCAAGGCCGCCAGCGAGCCGCCCATCAGCAACGCGATTTTCGCGTAGACGGCGATCAGCGGCGCGGCATCGACATAGCCCCAGTCGAGATGCCGCGCCATGTCGAGATAGTAGAGCTCGTCGCGAAAATACCCGTAGTGGCGGACACTGGTGAACAGGTGCAGAAGGAGTTTGGCGGCACAGAGCGCGATCAGGACGCCGATGGCAAGCGGCGGCAGAGGATCAGAAACAAGGCCTTCTCTGCCGGATTTTTCATGTACGGTCGTCGCCGGCATGTAACCTCGGGTGCAATGCTATATCAAACTGACTCCTGGCTTGTTACGTCGAGGGATGTGGCTCAGTTCGTATAATCAGCGCGAGTCTCACTGTGTCTGCCATTCTCAATCTGAAGGATGAGCTCAAGCGTCTTGCCCTGGAGGCCGGGTTCGACCTTGCCGGGGTAGCAGGCGTGGACGACACGCCCGAGCACCGCTTCTTTCCGGACTGGATCGCCGAAGGCCGCAGTGGCGAGATGAAGTATCTGGCGGCGCGCAACGAAGCCGACGAACTGAAGCGCGCCTCGCTGGCAAACGCTGCTCCCTGGGCGCGCTCGGTTGTGGTCTGCGCCCTGAACTACAACACCGATCAACCCTACTCGACCCATTCCGGCGCACCTACCCAAGGTTGGATCTCCCGTTATGCCTGGTCGCAACGCGATTACCACACCCTACTGCTGGAGAAGCTGCGTGGGCTGGAAGCCAGGCTGATTGACAAATGCGAGCAGCGTGAAATTCCGGCGCCGCGCACCTGGTGCTACGTCGACACCGGACCGGTCATTGAGCGCGTCTTCGCCAAATACGCCGGCATTGGCTGGATCGGCAAGAACACCTGCGTGTTGAATGAGCAGCTTGGTTCCTGCCTCTTCCTTGGGGTGATGCTTACGTCGCTGGAACTCGAGCCCGATCTGCCGCCTCCGGACCGCTGCGGCACCTGCACGGCCTGTCTCGATGCCTGCCCTACGAATGCTTTCCCCGCGCCGTATCAGCTCGACGCCACCAAATGCATTGCGTATCTCACCATCGAGCTGCGCGGCTCCATTCCGGAAGAACTGCGGCCCGGGATCGGCCGGCAAGTCTTCGGCTGCGACATCTGCCAGGATGTTTGTCCGTGGAACCGTGAGGCTCCCGTCACCAGCGCTCCAGAACTACAGGCGCGCGAAAGGCTGGTCAACCCCGACCTTGAATGGCTGGCGCAGCTCAACCTGGAGGAGTTCCGCGAGATCTTTCGCGGCTCGCCGGTGAAACGCGCCCACCTCAACGGATTTCGGCGAAACGTCGCGGTCGCCATGGCCAACAGCGGTGACGAGCGCTTTCTCGGTACGCTGGAGCAGCTCAGCCATGACGAGGATGCTATTGTGGCGGAACACGCGCGCTGGGGATTGAAGCGTCTGCGCAAGTCTCACGACCGCACTTAGACAGGAAGATTTTCTCGTCGAAATCACTGCCCCTGCGGAACGGGGAGTGTTAGGATTCTGCTGCTCCCACAATATTGTCATATCAGGTGCTTCCACATGCGCTGTCCTCATCGCTGGCTTGCCCTGTCGTGCTTCTTTTTGTTCTTCTCCTTTTCTCTGCGCGCGGGAGAGCCGGAATGGATTGAGGTCCGTTCCGAGCACTTCTCTGTCATCACGGACGCCGGCGAAAAGAACGGCCGTCACGTCGCTGATCTCTTCGAGCAGATGCGTGCGGCTTTTGGCATTCTCTTCGTCCGGACGAAGATCAACCAGCCGATTCCGCTGCAGATTATCGCTTTCCGCAACAGCAAAGAACTTCGACAATACAGCCCGCTCTTTAAGGGGAAACCGGTGGAATTGTCTGGTTTCTTTCTTCAGGGAGAAGACAAGAATTTCATTGTGGTGGACATGAGCCAGGAGGAGAACTGGCAAACTGTGTTCCACGAATACGCGCATCTGCTGCTGAGCGGGAACTTTCCCCAAACCGCGCCGTGGTTCGATGAAGGCTTCGCCGAATACCTATCGACGATGAAGGTGACGAACGGCACAGTCGAGATCGGCAACGTCCTTCCGGGTGCCGAACTGCTGAACGAAGCGAGCAAGTTCAAGTTACTCGATCTTTTCCAGGTGCAACACCATTCGGAAACCTACAATCAGAAGGGCCAGCGGCGTGACATGTTTTATGTGGAGTCCTGGCTGGTGGTGCATTACCTTTTCGATACGAATCGCCTATCGCAGGCCGCCAAGTATTTCATTCTGACAAATCAGCAAGACATGCCGATTCCGGAGGCGGTGCAGGCGGCGTTTGGCATGTCATTGGCGGAAATGGAGAAGACGATTTGGACCAACTGGCATAATGGCAAGCTTTACGCGAAACGCTCCCGGGAAAAGATCCCGACGAATTTCACCTCAAACGTGCGGCCGATTGATTCTCTGGAAGCGCGCGCACAGCTGGCCGACCTGGACGTGCATTCGATGGACTACGGCGCAAGGGCAATCCAGGAGTTTGAAGACATTCTCCGCCAGAACCCCAATCAGGTTGCCGCGCAGCGCGGGTTGGGGTACGCCTACCTTCGCAACCGCGACTTTCCCAAGGCGCAGCCGCACTTTCAAGCGGCGGCCAAGGCCGGCTCCACCGATCCGCGAGTGTACTTCTACTCGGCCGTGCTGCTACAGCAAATGCAGCCGGGTGCGATGGGATCGGATGAATTCGTCAAGGACTTGCGGAAGGCAATCGAACTCGACCCGCAGTACGCGGATGCCTATCATCTGCTGGGTCTGGCCCTGATGCAGAAACGCGAATTTCCCGAGGCAGAACAGAATCTTCGACGGGCAGTCGAGTTGTCGCCCCGCAATGACATGTACCGTTTCAATCTAGCCGCTGTTTTGATGGACGAGCGGAAGACTGCGGAAAGCACGCAGATGCTGCAGGCGTTAGTCAACGGATCAAACCCATTGGTTGCCGAGCACGCACGCAGTTTGTTGAGCTACCAGTCCGCGGCTTCGCAAAGGTCTGCGAATGCCACAGTCGTGCAAATGACCGGGGGCGGTGGCGCGCCTGCCAAAACCGAGGTCTCGGCCGCGGGACCTCCAGCGTCAATACACGACACCGACCAACGTCCCATGGCGTACTTAAAGGGAAAGATCGTTTCCGTGGACTGTTCCCAAGGTGCGGGGGCGGTGCTGGCGATCGTATCCTCCGCCAAGACCTATCACCTCCGCACGGCCAATCGCGAGAAGCTGGTGCTCATTAATGCCGACAAGTTTTCCTGTGACTGGAGGGATGTGCAAGCCACCGCCAATTATCGCGATAGCGGCGACCTGCAAGGTGATTTGGTGACCCTGGAATTGCCGTAGCTCAGCCCCAACTGCTGTTCAAATTCGTCGTACGATTGGCCGGTTACCGGCGCCTTCAGCGGGTGACAGCCGCTCCAATTCTGGCTATAAAGGAAGGCATGACCGAGGCCCTCAGCCGCCGACTCAAGCAGGAGCAGTTCGTCAGTCCGGCGCAGGAAGCGCTATTGAGCGTTGTGGTGGCGGCCAACGCGCTGAACGACTTGATGGACCGCTTATGCGATGAGCATAAGATTACGCGGGCGCAATACAACGTGCTGCGGATTTTGCGCGGTGTCCACCCGCAGGGTCACGCGCGCTGCGAAATCGCCCGCCGCATGCTGGATCGTGCTTCGGACATCACTCGCTTGGTGGACCGGCTCCAGGGCCGGCGGCTGGTGAAACGCTCTCGCGGCAGCGAGGACCAGCGCGAGGCGGTGACCAGCATCACCGCGAAAGGGCTGAAGCTGCTGGACGCCATGCAGCCGCAGATTGATGTTGAGACTCGCATTATCCTGGGGCGCCTCAGCGATGAGGATTGCCGCGAGCTGAGCCGGCTCTGCGCGCTGATCTTTGAGGCGGAGGCGGTGGACACGCAGCCCGGAGCTCCAACCTCGGAATAGCCTTTCCGCCAGAGTGGGAAGCGTGTCGTCCCTACGGACTCAGTTCATCTTTATCGCGCTACCCAGCACTGCGCCTGCGGCTTCGTGCTGGGCTAGATTATTTCGCGCCTACGGCCCTCGCTTTCGGACCACTGCTGCACTGCCGAAACGCAATTTCAGCTCTCCACCAGACTCCGTAGCCCCTGTTTCCAGGTAGCTCCCCACTCTCTGAATCCTTCCTTAGCGGCGCTACATCACATGTGTGTGGCAACACATAAAATTGGCGTTGCAACATATTTCGGAGGTTTGGGAGGACACTATGGATACCCTGCTGATGGTCAATTCCAGCCCGCGCAGTAACTCGGTTTCGCGCCGGCTGACGCGGCATTTGGCCGAGGAGTGGAAGCGGAAGAATCCCGGCGGCCGCATCATTGAGCGCGACCTGGCCGCGGAGCCGCTTCCCTTTGTGAGCGAGGCTTGGATCCAGGCGGCGTACACGCCGGCGGAGCAGCGGACCGCCGAACAGCAACGAGTTCTGGAGCTGTCGGACACGCTGATCGACGAGCTGCTGGCCGCCGACCTGATCGTTCTGGGCGTTCCCATGCACAACTTCTCGATTCCCGCCGCGCTGAAGGCGTGGATCGATCTGATTACCCGGGCGGCCAAGACGTTTAGCTATGGCGCCACCGGGCCAGTGGGATTGATTCCCTCCGACAAGAAGGTGCTGGCGATTGTTTCGCGCGGCGGGAGCTATGGCGAGGGATCGCCGGCCGACTTCCAGGTTCCTTATCTGCGCCACATGCTGGGGTTCATCGGCTTGAAGGATGTAACCGTGGTCGACGCCGACCGGCAGGCGCTGGGCGGAGATGCGGCGCAGCAGTCGATTGAGAGCGCGATCGAGAGGTTATCCGCGCTGGGGCAAGATTGCCCGACCCAGGTTGCAGCGACCGCATAACGTCGTGAAATGAGAGAACCCTCCCCGGTGGGAGGGTTCAGTGGTCTTGGCCCGGAAGGTCGGAAGCGAGAATCCCAAGTCGCGCCGAGAGATTCGGGCTTCCGGTTGGCGGAGACGTCTCAGACGCGCTGGACGTTGGCGGCCTGGAAGCCTTTCGGTCCTTTGGTAAGGTCGAACTCCACCGTCTCGCCCTCGTTCAGGCTCCGGTATCCGTTCTCCTGGATAGCCGAGAAATGAACGAAGACGTCTTCGCCCGTGGACCGTTGAATAAAGCCATAGCCTTTGGCTCCGTTAAACCACTTAACTGTACCTTTCTCTCTCACAACCCGCTCCTTTCAAACCTAGACGTGCAATGACCCCCTGCTTCGCGGACGTTCTGAGCCAGATCCTTTAGCAGGGAGCGAGCCTAGAGACGTCACAACGTAGCTGGGAAAACAAGGGTTGTGGCCCGGTTCGCAGCTTATCTGCAATGAAAAAGTCCGGCGAATTTGCGCTGGCAGAGCACTACTGCTGCGTCAGAGCAGATCCCCGGAACCCGTGCATTGCGTCAATTGAACTGCTGGCAGAAACATCAACCCAAATCCGCGCTTCGGAAAACCGAAAACTCCCCCTCCGACCCTATCGAAGGGGGAGCAAAAGATAATTACAGGAACTCTTGGTTTTGGCAAGTATTTATTGCACAGCAACTTCCAACGTTCCCGGAAATGGCGCGCGAAGGGCCAATTATGAGGAGCCGTTGCCTACCTCGACGGAACATCCTACTCTGCTACGATTGAGTGAGATGTCCATTAGCGGCGTTGATATGTCGGGAAGTGGAACGGCCGCGCAGCGCGGGCAGGGTTTGGCAGCCGCATCCATCGTGGCCGCGGGGCTGCCGGGCAACTCTCCTGTATCAGTCGAGTCCGACGATGCTCCTTTAAGCGCCGGTGCAGCCGCGAAGCGTGTGCTGGCCGAGGACAATCAGCAAGAGCTATTTCGAAATCTGCCGGAGACGTACAGCCTTTCGCATCGGCTGCGGCGGCATGGCTGGTCTACGCTGCGTTATCTGATGCAGACGGAGGTCCACACCTACGCCTTCTCGGTCGCGGCGAATTCCATTCTGTCGTTTTTCCCGTTCATTGTGTTGCTGCTGACCGTGGTCCATCGCGTCTTCCACTCGCAAGCGATGTACGACGTTGTGCTGCAATTGCTGCGCGATTACCTTCCCAGCAACAAAGATTTCGTCATTCGCAACCTCCAGTTCCTGGCCAGTGTGAAAGGACGAGGACAGATCCTGTCGTTCGTGATGCTGCTGATCACCTCGACCGGGATATTTCTGCCGCTGGAAGTTGCGCTCAACAGCATCTGGGGCTTCAAGAAGAACCGCTCATACCTGATGAACCTGGTGGTCTCATTGGGGCTGGCGCTGGCCTGCGGATGTCTGGCCATGCTTTCGATCGCGCTGACTGCCGAAAACCTGCGGATGCTGGGGCTGGTCATCGGCGACCAGAATTTTGTCTTCCAGGGTCTGGCGTTTGTGGTGATGAAGGCGTCGGCGATCGTGGCGACCATCGGTATCTATTTCCTGATTTACTGGGTACTACCGCACGGGAAGGTTCCGGCGCGCGCGGTGTTGCCGGCCGCGATTATCACCGGCGTGGTCTGGGAGGCGGCCAAGTACCTCTACATTCTGGTCTTGCCCTGGCTGAATTTTCAGCAGGTGTATGGGCCGTTCTCGGTGTCGGTAACGCTGATCTTCTGGTCCTTCTGGAGCGGGATGTTGCTGCTGGGCGGAGCGTATCTCTCAGCCGCCGAGCACAGCAGCCGGGTGCAGGCAAGACGGGACACGGCAGCGGCAGCAGCGGCTGAATAGGCACTTCGGTGGTATCCGAAAGACTCAAATAACCTCCACTTTAGCGGCCATCTGGGGTTATTATGGTGGCTCGGATGGCATTCCCAAGACTCGGGAACACGGAGGCCCTCTCCCATGACTCCGCTAATTCGTCCAATCGCAGCCCTATGCTTCGTATTGCTGATCACGAGTAATTCGTCCAGAAGCCAGGATAAAGATAAATCGCAGCCGGTGCCCGCAGCATCGGGAGCGTCTCAAGTTTCATCTCAGAGACCGGCTGACGCGACCGGGAAGCCCGGCCAGCCCCCGGGCAATCTGGTGCTGAACGACGTCGCCGTCAGTGTGGATGTTCTGAGCAATCGTCACGTGCTCAGCTCTTACGTTTATGGTGGAGCCTATCCCCAGGACGCGCCCACCATCACCGATAGCGGCATGACGGTGGTGCGATGGGGCGGCGATGCGACCTCGCGTTACAACTGGCAGGAGGGCACGTACAACGCGGGAAATGACTGGTATTTCGGCGACTACGGTTACACGGAAATCGGCGACAGCAGTTCGACCCAATTCATAACCGACGTCAAAACTGCGGGAAGCAGTCCGTTAATGACGATGGTGATGCTGGGTTGGGTCGCAAAGAATGTCACCGACGGCAGTGCGTACAGTTTTTCGGTGGCGAAGTATGGAGCACAATGCGCCGTGAACCCCTACAATTCTGACGACGGTGACGGCGTGAGGACCGACTGTGCGACGAACATCACCGGCAACGATCCCACCGATGCTGACGTCGAGCTGAACGACTCGCCGCAATCGGGAGATCCGCCGGGAACGGTGTATCGCGACCAGTGGGCCGCGGCCCTGGCGACAGCGTTCGGCAGCGCGCCCCATTTCTACGACATGGACAACGAAATCGACATTTGGGGCAGTACGCATCGTGATGTACACCCCAATCCATCCGCCTACAACGAGATGCGCGATACCTACCGTGCCGAAGCGGGCGCGCTGAAGGGATGGGACCCGAGCGCGATCCGGCTGGGCCCAGTCAGTTGCTGCTGGTGGTTCTACTGGAATGGGGCCAACAATAACGACAAAGGCGCCCACGCCGGAAACGATTTCCTGCCTTGGTGGCTGAACGAAGTCTATTGGCAGGACGAGCTGGCGGGTACTCGGTCGGTGGATATCTTTGACATTCACGCTTACCCGGATGGGCCGGACACCTCGGGATGGACGCTGGCGCAGGAAAGGGCGCTTTCGTTGCGCATCTATCGCGACTACTGGGACCCGACGTATGTGAGCGAATCGGGAGATATCAATCAGCAGTGGGTCACGCAAATCCAGCCCAATAAGACGATTCCGTTCCGCATCCCGCGCATGCGGGCGACGGCGAACATGATCTATCCTGGGACTCCGTTGAGCATCACGGAATGGAGCGCTAACTTTGCCGGCGAAACGGATTATTCCACGGCCCTGGCCGACGCGGATGCTTACGGCATTCTGGGACGCGAGCGCGTTTATCTGGCATCGCGTTGGACTACCCCAAATCCGGCGAATCCCAACTATCAGGCCCTGAAGCTATACCGCAACTACGATGGACAGCATCATTCGTTCGCGACAACGTCCGTATCCGACACCTACAACGCCAGTGCGAACTTGTTCAGCAGTTATGCGGCGCTGAATTCTGCCGGGACAACCCTGACCGTGATGTTGTTGAACAAGAACCCGCTCGCCTCGGTGCAAGCGCAGTTCGCCTTCAATGGATTCACCCCCCGGCTGGTGACCGCCTATATGCTTTCGCCGAGCAACCCGACGAGGATTGTGGCGTCACCTCCGAGACCGTGGACCCCGGTCGTACCGGTGCTCCCCTACACTGCTACCTTGCTGGTAGTGAGCGGCACGGCCCAGTTGCCGAGCGCGGAGTGGGACCTTAATCCGGACACGACCATGGTGGCGGCAGGCGGAACGGTCGTGCTTCAGCCGGAGATCTTGTCGGGATCAGGAACGGTGACGCTGGGCACTCCGCAGTCGGACAGCGGAATCGTGGTCACGGTTACGCAGGGGCACCTCAGCTCGGGACAAAACGGAAGCATTACCGTGACGGCCGGCCAGAGTCCGGGCTTTTATCACTTCACGGTCCCCAGCACTGACAATGCGGGCGTGTCGCAAAAGCAGAGTGGTTGGATTGTGGTGGGGAATCCGCCAGCGACCTTGACCAAGACCGGCGACAATCAGTCAGGGCCGCCCGGCGGCCAGTTGAATCTTGCCGTGACCCTTAACCCCGGCAATTCGGGCGGGAGTGCGCCGGGTGCGACGATTCTGTTCACCGCTACTGCGGGTTCGCTGTCGAGCCGCACCGTGGTTACCAATTCATCCGGCAGCGCGCCGGTCGTGCTGACGTTGCCTTCCAGTCCGGGAACCGTACACGTCACTGCCGAAGGTCCGTATGGACTGGGTCACCCGGTAGCAACCTTTACGGAAACTGCGCAGTAAGGACAAATTCATTCGGCTTGCAAACAAGAAAATCTGTCGCGCGCGGGCGCGACAGATTTTGTTTGTTAGCTCTTTTTCTGATGCGGGTTACCGAGGTATGGAAACTCAGTGAGCGTGTCGGTGTGGGGCTTAAGGCCCGTAGGCGGACACTCATTCTTGGTCAGGAAGGCGAGGCGAGTATTGATGACATCGTCGGTGAAGACGCGGCCGTTGGGATACTTTGCCGGCTTCGAATGGTCGAAGGTCAGCATGTCGGGCAGCAGACCTTCGGCGTCGATGGCGGCGATGGCCTCTTCCCGGGTGTAGTTGCCGGTGTGCCCCATCAAGTGGACGAACATATCGGTCCAACGCTTGCGATCATTGACCGGCTCGCTGGCGTTGTATTCCAGTTTGGTGTCATCGGTGTTGAAGAAGCTGCTGACGCTGGGATGGCCGGCGCGATCAGCGTGAATCAGCTTGCCATCCTCGCGCACGCTGCATCGTCCCCAGATGTGGATCACAGGATTGCTGCCAAGCTCACTGGCGGGCAGCTCCATCACGGTGGAGAATACGTTGGCTTCGGTATTCGAATCGACGCCGGTCCAGGGAGACTTGCTGCCCAGATGAGGCTCGGTGAAGTTCCGTTTGCCCCGGGTATCGAACAGCGCCTTGATGCCGTCGTAGTCGAAGAAGAAGGCGTCGCTGCGCGCCCCGGCGAAAAATGTGTATCCATCAGCCTTCACGATGTTGGGTTTGTCGCCAACGAAAGAAACCGCAGCGTCGGAGATGATCTTGGTGCCGACCGCTTCAACCGAGCGGGCTTCCTCGCCTTTAGCAACAAAGACGCTCACCGTCTGCTTGCCGTTTTGCGGCGGCGAGAACACATAGCTGAATGCAATGTCGTTCAGGTAATCGCCGTTGGTGTCGATGGCGAGGCGGTAGATAGCGTCGGGATGGAGCGCGTCGGCAAGCGGATTGGCATTGAGAATGAGCACCGTCCGTGTGGGATCGCCGGGCGACTGGAAGGCATAGAGATCGCAGAGGTCGAGTCGTTGGTCTCCGAGCGGAGGACCGAGGCTGAGTCCAGTAAAATGGTTCGACATTGTCTTACCTGCCTTTGAAAATTTTTAACTGCGATTGAGTTGTCGTCGAGAAGGGTGGCCCTCGGAACCGCGTGCGGGCATTCCGGCATCGGGGAGTATACACCGGTTTAGCTTCGCCGCGGTTTCGAGAGGATAAATCTGTTGCCGCGGCGACCGGACTGCGCGGCGGTGGCTTCAGGTCATCAACATTGTTCTTCGATGCTGCAACCAGAATTTCTTACTGGGCCGGGATTTCGAATACAACTCCGCCGCCGAACTGGCCGCCGAACGCGGTTGTGCCGTAGAGATTACCGGCGCTGTCCATCACCAATGCGCCGTAGGGAGTGCTGCCGTCAGCGCCGCCCTGGAAAGCGTAGAGCACGGTCTCAGTCCACGTCCCACCAGAGCCGCGGGTCAGCTTGTATACGGTGCCATTGCTCCCCGTAGTGCCCTGCGTTGTGCCGTAGAGATTGCCTTGCTGGTCGAGAGTCACTCCAGCATAAGGATGTCCGCCGTCGCTGCCGCCACTGAACGTGTGCAGTACAGTTTCAGTCCAGGTGCCGTTCCCATTGGGCGACAACTCGAAGACCGCTCCCAGGTTGGCAGGGCCGCCGTAATCGCACGTGCCATAGAGATTTCCCTCCGCATCGAACACCACGCCTGCGACCGGATTCACTCCGTCGGGTCCGGCGGTGAAACCCGTGCCTTGGAAAGCATAAAGGACGCTCTCCGACCATCCTGCGCCACCGCTGGGCGACAGCTTGAAGACGACGCCGGTCAGCGCCCGGCCGCCCTCATAGGTTGTGCCGTACATGTTGCCGCTCGCGTCGAAGACCGGATTGTCGGAGGGAGAGCCGCCGTCGGTGCCGTTGAAGGCGTGGAGCACCAGTTCATCCCAGCTCAGGGCCGACTGATGGCCCAGGTAGTAGACGAGCCCGTGGTCGTAGGCGCCCCCGGCATAGGCTGTGCCGTAGAGACGGCCAGTATTGTCGAAAACGACACCGTAAGAGCTGAAGCCATCGTCGCCGCAGGTGAACCGGTGCACCGTACTCTCCGACCACGTGCCGCCGGAGCCCGGCCTGAGCGAGAATACCGTCCCGCATCCGCTGGCATAGTACAGTGTGGTGCCATACAAGGATCCGGTGCGATCGATGGCAACGGTGGAATAGGGATTGCCGCCTTCGTTGGCCGTGAACGAATGCAGTACACCGTAGTTCCAGTTGCCGCCGCCCGCCGGCGTGAGCCGGTAAACCACGCCGCATCCTGCCCCGTCGCATTGGCTATTACTTCCGCCCGAGGAGGCAGTGCCGTACAGGTTGCCGTTGGCATCGAACGTCAGTCCGGCAAAGGGATACGCCCCATCGCCCGCGGACCCGAAGCTGTGTAACACGCTCTCGGATGCGGCCCAGGCCAAGCTCCCGTAAGCCATTAGTGCAGATACCAAACTCCCCACCAGCACACGTTTTCCGATCATTGGGCGTTCCTTGGTTACTGTCTCAGATGGAAGATTCGCAAGATGCACTTTTCAGACATAGCCGCAAAAAAGTCAAATTAATTCCAGCTAACGGTCTAACGGATAGCAGCGCTGAGGTTTCGTGAAGCTGGCATCCCGTCCGCGATGCCGCCGTTGGCCGACCCCGACAAATTTTCCGGCAGCGCGCCTGCCGCGGTGACATTGTCTTCAAGTGCTGGGAACCCTATACGTTACGCGCAGGCGTCGTTTACTCGCCGGCCTAGTTTTGCAGTACAATGACCCGAGTTTTTGGATGTCAAAAAAAGAGAAATTCCAGTTCCGAAATCAACCAAGGAGATCTAGATGAAAGGGCTAACTAAGAAGGCTGGGCTGTATCTGGCGACGTTACTGGCCACGTCTGTCCTCGTTCCCTCGGCGTTCTGCCAGGGTCTGCCGTCGTTTGGAAACGTAGTGATCGTGGTGGGCGAGAACCAGAATTACAGTACGAGCTACAACTCCAGCAACATGCCCTATTTAACCTCCCTCGCCAACACCTATGGCCTCGGAGTGAACTACTACTCGGACACCCATCCTTCGATCGGCAACTATTTGAACTTGGTCACCGGGAATATTCTGACCGACGACGACAGCCAGACCCCGCAGAGCTTTCCGGTCTCGTTGAATAACATTGCGCTGGAGGTGCAAAACGCGGGCGGAACCTGGAAGGACTACGTGGAGAACATCCCCGGCGCCAACTTTTGCGGCGGACTGAATCGGGGGGACTACTACGTCCGCCACGATCCCCTGGAATACCTGACGACGATCAACACGGAGAGAAGCAATTTTGTGTGTTTCAGCAAGTTCGGTCAGGATGTGCTCTTGCACAGGCTGCCCAATCTGTCGTGGCTGGTGCCAAATGGGTGTGATGACGCGCACGACTGCTCCATCCAGACCTTCGATACCTGGCTGCACGACGAAATCGGACCTTTGATCCTGAGCTCCTACTTCAGGGCCGGCGGCACAGGGTTGCTGATCGTCGTTTTCGACGAGAACAACGACAGCGGGAGTCCGGATTGCGAGACCACGACCGAAGGCCAGGGTTGCGGCGGACAGGTTGAACTGGTGGTGGTCAGCCCCTTCAGCAAGCGAGGATACCAGTCCCCCGGCGGCGACACCCGGAACTATAACAGCAGTTACGATGAAGGCGACATCCTGCGATTGATGGCGCAGGGACTTGGCCTGCCAACGTCCAATCTTGGCTGGGCTACCAACGGGTTGCCTATGGCTGATTTCTTTTCAACCCAGGACGAGCACTGAGGCTTTCCAGGCTGGGAACGCTCCTGGCCACAGCCGCCACAGTGTTTGCTGATGCGATGCCCACAATCGAAGAACTCGATCGCCGCTTTGCGATAGCAGGTATCGCGCACGTGGTAACGGGCAACGGCGGCCTGCCCAAAGTTCTCATCACCTCACCCGCGGCATCGGCAGAGATTTACCTGCATGGCGCCCAAGTCACCTGTTGGAGACCCGCGGGTGCGGAGGAAGTACTTTTTCTTAGCGAGCACGCGGTGTGGGAAGACGGGCACGCGATTCGCGGAGGCATTCCTATCTGCTTTCCGTGGTTTCGCGCGAAAGGCGACGACCCTCGCGCGCCTGCACACGGTTTCGTGCGCACCAAGGCCTGGCGGCTGGAATCCATCGCGCGCGATGGCGACGCGGTTGCCGTCACCATGTCGACGGGAAGCGACGAAGGCACCAGAAAATGGTGGCCCGGCGAATTCCAGCTCGTACACCGGGTCAGGTTCGGAAGCGAGCTAAAACTGGAGCTGACCGTCACAAACACGGGGACGGCAGCGTTTCGCATGGAGGAGGCCTTACACGCCTACCACAGAGTGGGACATGCTGAAAACATCCGTGTACGAGGCCTGGACGGTGTCACTTACCTCGATAATACCGACTCGAACCGGGAGAAAAGGCAAAGCGGCGACGTCGTACTGGCCGCTCAAACCGACAGCGCCTACCTGAATACAAAACATGCGCTGGAGTTGGTGGATCCCGGCCTGCGCCGACGCATTCTCATTGCAAAAGAAAACTCCCGAACCACAGTTGTCTGGAACCCCTGGAGAGAGGGGACGCGGTTGTTGTCTGACCTGGGGGAGGACGAATGGCAGCAGATGGTCTGTGTCGAGGCCAGCAATATTCTGGGATTTGCTGTGATTCTGGCGTCCGGTCAACAGCACACTATGACGGCGAGCATTCGAGTGGCTAATCCATGAGAGCGTTTAGCCATTCCCTGGAAATGTTCTTTCGACTTGAAGGACTGAATCCTGGCGCTCCAATGGTGTGATCGCGAAGACAACTCCATAGTACGTATAACCTCCGCTGTTGGAGCGGGAAAATTCCTGCGCGGAAGGCGCCGCGTACGTGGATTCGCCCAGCCCTCAACTTCTCCGTGCCTTGGCCGCGCGATAAATCCCCAGCACCTTCACGAACTCCGCGCTCTCGCCCATATGGCGCAGGGCGTCACGCGCGGCCTCGTCGTCGCCGCGCAGAATGTCGACGAAGAAGACATACTCCCACGGATGACCTCGCAGGGGGCGCGATTCGATTTTGCTCAGGCTGATGTCGCGCAGCGCGAACACGCTGAGCGCCTTGAACAGGGCGCCAGGCACGTTCTTCAGCGCGAAAGCGAGGGACGTCTTGTTGGCGCCTCGGCCGGCTTTGCCTGATTTGCCAATCAGCAGAAAGCGTGTGTAGTTCTGCTGATCGTCCTCAATTCCCGCCAGCAAAACCGTTCCGCCATATTGCTGTGCTGCCTGCTTGGGAGCGATAGCAGCGGCATCTTTCCATCCCGCGGAGACGATATGACGAACGCTTCCGGCCGTGTCGTAGAAAGGAATTGCCTCGACGTCGGGATGGGAGCGAAAGAAGTCGCGGCACTGATCGAGCGCAACCGGATGCGAAAACACGCGCCGGATGTGCTGCAACTTCACGCCCGGCGGCGCAATCAGGTTGTGGCGAATGCGCAGATGAAACTCGCTGTGGACAAACACCTCGCGCGTGAGCAGCAGGTCGAAGTGCTCGGCCACCGAGCCGGCCAGGGAGTTCTCGATAGGGATGACGGCCGCTTTTGCAGAGCCATTCTCCACCCGGTCAAAGACTTCTGACGATCGCGCACAGGGCACAACCCCGGCGCGCGGCAGCATCTTGCTCGCAGCTTCATGGCTGAAGCAGCCAAGTTCTCCCTGGATTGCGACTTTCATAAAGATGGGCCGAGCATAGCAGAAGCGGCTGGGATCTCGCGGCGGGTTGCCCGGCAGGGATGAAATATAGGCTTGGTAAGGATCGATTCCGCGAACAACCCTCGGCGCATAACCAGCCTCCAAGTAGTTGTCGGTTGCAATCGTGCGAGGAATTACTGAGGAATCACTCGAGAGGTGACAGGATGATTTGGACAATTTTCGTGATTCTGCTGGTGTTGTGGCTACTGGGTGTAGTGACTACCTACACCTTCGGCGGATTTATTCACATTCTGCTGGTGCTGGCAGTGGTGGCGTTGATCGTTCAGCTTATCTCCGGCCGCAGGCCGGCGGTGTAGCGAGGTTTCAGTAAGACTTGGCGCGGTGACAGCGACAAGCAAGCGATCGGTGACAACAAAGTTGTGGGTGATTAAATCGAACCAAGGAGGCTAAGCAACATGGATAAGGACCAGGTAAAAGGCAAGATGGACGATGCCGCCGGACGTGCGAAGCGTCAGGTTGGCGAATGGACCGACGACAGCAAGCTCCAGGCCGAAGGCGCCGCCCAGCAAGTGAAGGGCAAGGTTGAAAACGCGTGGGGCAAGACCAAGGACGCCGTTCGCGACGCCGGCGACAAAGCCCAAGGCAAACATCCGGAAAGCGAGAACAAAGCCGAAGATCAGGGCAACCAGGACGATCAGCGGCGCAAGGGTGTCGCTTAATCCTTGACGCAAACTTAAAGCCAAAAGGCGCCCCAACCAGGACGCCTTTTGTTTCTCCTGATCAAGTTGCGAGGAAGTCAATGGCGAGGGTGAAGTGAGTGCGTAAGACCCGTGCCGTCCCTACGGGACTCGGATCGAAATATTCGAGCTACCCAGGACTCCGCTGCGCTGCGTCCTGGGCTGAACTGAGTCGTCCCGGCGGGACGGGAGCATGGTTGTGAACGCGGCGTTGCGAGCGCGGTATTTTCAGGCTTCGGTGTTGCTATCTCGTAGGGAATGCCCTTTGCCACGCGCCTACAGATGCTTTCGCATCTGGAAGGCGTCCAGCGAATGGCTGGCGTAATAATCGGGTATGGTGCGCAGGACCTGATACCCGAGCTTGCTATACAACTGCACGGCAGGCTCGTTGTTCACCGCGGTTTCCAGATAGACGTCAGCGCATCCTAAAGAGCGCAAGCGCTCTTCGCACGCCGTCATTAACTTGATGCCCAAACCGTAGCGCCGGGCTTCCGGAAGAATGTCCAGGGTAAGGATGCGTCCGTACTTGCGGCGGATGGGATGAGCTACGACAAATCCAGCGATGCGATCGGCAGAGTTTCCTTCGGCGGAAGCAGCCGCTCCGTCATGTTTTGCTTCCTCGGGCTGAAATTCTCCCACCAGGGTAATGGCATTGCGCTTGGTGATGAAGCCGCTCAGCTCCATCTGGGTGTAGGAGATGCCGGAAGGAAAGCAGCGCTGGTCGATCTGCCACAGGCGATCGAAGTCAGTGGAACGATAGTCGCGGACATGAAAAGCCAGCCCCGCTGTATGTGTGGTATTCAATCCCAAAGCACAAGCTCTGCTACCATCATAAGCGGGCTGGCACGCGGCGAAAAGTAACGCCCCTTACTGCGTAATCGTCTTGACGTTGTCTCCAACCTTGAAGCCGGAGCCGGAGACGGGCGCTCCCACCGCGGAGATGTCATCCACGTCGGTAAGGCGGATTACGCCAACATCCGTGGTCATCTTGCGGATCACCTGGCCGGTGGAAGGATCTTTGATCTCCTTGGTGACGCGCTTCACGGTCAGCTGGTCGCCAACCTTGAGGCCGGCCTTGGCGCCAATGTTCAACACGATCTGGCCGCCGTCGACCGACGCCACCACACCCTCAACGCTGATAGTGCGAGCTACCAGCTTGCTGTTGTCCGCCACCAGTTCCGCGGACATCTGGGTCACAGCCGAGTTGATGGCCTCGCCGACGATGGTCTGCTGGAAGTCGCTGCTGCCAAAATCTGCTTCGCCGGCGCCAAATCCATGCCAGCTACCGCCCGCGCCGCCTACCGAGGTGCTGTCGCGCTCGGACTCGCCTTTGCCGGTCGCAACTCCCAGGATTTCGGCGGTGTCGATATTCACCAGGCGGGCATCGAGCACCACTACGGCCTTGCTCTTGTTCTTGCCGACGTGCATGCCGCCGAGGCCAGCCCAGCCGCCGCCGGCGCCGCCGACGCCAGTGTGCTTGTTATCGTTGCCGAACTGCGTGACACTGCCCACGACGATGGCATCAACGCCCAGAAGCTTGCCAATCTTGGCCGCCGAGTTGGGATCGGCGCGGTCGCTGTTGGAGAAATTCTGCTCTGCCAGGATCTTCGCCATGGCCTTGCGCTCGATCACAGAATACGTGCCGTCCTTCACCAGGTCGCGTACGAGCAGATCGGAGATTCCCTTGCCGATATCGACATTGCTGCCAAAGTAGGCCGCAGACGCCGACTGCACGGTGGCATAGTCAAAATCAAAAATCGCGATGCGCTTCTTGCGGCCGGCCGGCGCGGGGGTGGTTTGCGCGCCCACGGGCAACACCATGCCTAACGATGCTACGAGCAGAATGAACGACAGGACCCGATGCATACGATTGTCTCCCTGTATCGGGCTCGAGCCACGTTTGTGGCCAAGTCATATCCCGATTTGCACCTGTAATTTGGAACAGCGGTATGGTACACCGACTGGGTTCAAACCGGGCAAGTTTTTATGGACAACCTTGAGGCCCCGTATCCGCGCTGGCAGGGAAGTCCCGATTGAATCGGCTTCCTTGAAGGGGGCGGCCTTCAGGCCGTCCGTTAATGCGGCAATATCAACCGGCTTTAGCCGCTGAGGGACGTCGCCTTGATTTGATCATGATCTCCTCAGCACTTGGCGCCTGTCCCAGCCGACGCGACGGGATGACAAGGCCGCCGCCCCCGCATTACTCTCTGAGCATGGCAAAACCTGTCCCCATCGGCACCCGCGGTGAAGTTGAGAGGCGCGTCGAATTCCAACACACCTTGAGCGCGTGGAAGCCCCAGCTGCCTGCGGTGCTGTCCACACCGCACATGATCGGCTGGATGGAAGCCGCGGGCTTCGAAGCGCTGCTGTCCTTCTGCGAGGGCGACGAGGTCAGCGTAGGCACGGCGATCAACATCGTGCATCGCGCCCCCACCGGTATTGGCGCGACGGTGAAGTGCGAGGCGGTGCTGAATTCGATTGAAGGCCGATTCCTGACGTTCCGGGTGAGCGCCCACAATGGCAGCGAAGTGATCAGCTATGGAACGATCGGACGAGCGATTGTGAGCAAGGGCAAGTTTGTGGAGAAACAGAAGGCCGGCGCCAGCTAGCAGTCAGCAGCCAGTTGGAAGTTGACAGAGGAAGACTGCCTCGCTTGGCCTGCAGCCGATAGGACGAAAAACCGTTTTCCAAAATGCTTTTCTATGGAAAGGCTTCTCCTCGGACTAGACAATGATGAAAGCGAGCCGCTGAATGGCAGAGGATGCGGGCCTTCGCGTTACCCGCCTGGTCAGCCACGCCGGCGGGCGCTCGTTTTCTTCCCCGGGCAACGGCCATGATCCTGCGCCGGCCCATCCGGTCCCGGTCCATGCCTGAACGGAATCTGCGTTCGGAGCTGATTTGCAACTAGGGACGGTTCAGTCCAAGCTTGGACCAAAACCTGGCCCAATTGGCGTAAGAGTGCCATCGGTTCTGTCGCAGCTTCATGCAAGCCCGCACCAGTTCAGGCTCATCCCAAGGGACGTCATGATATCCGGATTGGAGATATTCACTGCTCGGATTCTGCACCCACGCCTGGGGAAACAAGGCAATGACCTCGCGGTCGGTTACGCTCGTTACGTTGCCCAGCGGCTCTCCGGTGACCAGCGTATACAACGATGCAGGTAGGTCGTGGCCGGCCCCGAGCTGGAGATGGCAGACTTGCGTGGCCCGCGGATTTGCCTCGATGACGTAGGCCTTACCCGTACCCTCTTCGAGGATGAAATCGAAGCCATGCAGACCCGAGAGGCCGAGGCGACGCGCGATTTTTTCTGCGGCTTCCGCCATCTCGCGATTGTCAATGAGCCGCAGCACGGTCGAGGGGCCTTTCGGTTCCCACACCTGCAGCACTTCGGCCGTGATGCTGGCCACCACCTTGCCCTGCCAGCAGGCGATCTGGATAGTAGCGTCCCGTCCGGCGATAAAGCCCTGCACATTAACAACCGGCCTCTTGCGCCGCAGGCAAGGCAGAACCAAAGTAAAATCGCGGTCGAAAATCACCCTGCTTATCGCCCGAGACGCCAGCGGCGGAGCACTCAGCAAGCCGAAGACTTGGGCAGCCTCCGCCGCAGAGCTCACAAACTGCACACCTCCGCCGCCCGACGAGCCATTGGTTTTGAGCACCGCCGGAAACTCATGACCGGCAGACCATGTCGCGAGTTCGCTGGCCGTAGTAATAGCGACCATTTCCGGCGCTGCTATCCCTTCCTCCCGGGCCACAGCGATGAATTTGCTTCTGGCGGCAAGAATGGGATAACTGGAATGGTCTCCCAGTGAACGCTCTAACAACTCTTGGATCGCCAGCGCCTCCTGCCCCGAGCACAGCGGGTTGTCGTACAAACCGTAGAGATGGGCGGTGGCAAGGTTGTCGCAAGGAATGACCAAATCGGGCTGCGCCGCACTCAGCGCCCGCTGAAACGATGCCGGGCCAGCAAGACCGCGGTAATCATAGCTCCTTGGGGCCACCTTCGTTTTAGCGATCGGGTTACCTGACGGGCACACTGCCTCAACCGTGAAGCCCATCTTGGCAAGAGATGTGGCCAGCCGGGCAGTCGAAAACCAGTTGGTGGTCGCGGCCAGAAGAACTTTTGGTTTCATCGCTCGGTACTATTGGGGCCAGTATAGTATTGCATTGTAGTAAGATCGCAAGCGGGTAAACCCATTCAATACTAGCCTTTTCAGGGTATGTTGTGAACGAGCTCTCGGAAGTGGTCATTGTCGGTGCCGGTCCCTACGGGTTGTCGATTGCCGCGCATCTACGGCCCACCGGATTGAGTTTTCGGATCTTTGGCTCTCCCATGCAATCCTGGCGCGAGTGTATGCCCACGGGAATGCACCTGAAGTCAGACGGCTTCGCTTCGAACCTTTCTGACCCGAAGGGCTCCTTCACCCTACGGCATTTTTGTGCCGAGCAGCAAATCCCTTACGACGATACAAGAATCCCCGTTCGGCTGGACACCTTCGCCGCTTACGGACTCGAATTCCAGAAACGATTCGCGCCAGAGCTGGAACAGACGAAGGTGACAGCCGTCGACCGGATTCCGGGTGGCTTCTCTCTCAAGCTCGCCAATGGCGAAGTGGCGAGGGCGCGCAACGTAGTTCTTGCCGTGGGCATCAGCCACTTTCATCATGTGCCTCCGAACCTGGCCGGCCTGCCGGCGCAATTCCTCTCCCACAGTTCGGCACATAGCTCGGTCGAGGAGTTCCGTGGAAGGAATGTGACTGTCCTCGGTGGAGGTGCATCTGCGGCCGATCTAGCTGCTACCTTGTCGGAGGGCGGCGCCCACGTCACCATTGTCGCGCGCTGTTCCTCATTTCGTTTCCACACTGGACCACCAGCCGCCCGGCGCTCTCTTTGGGAGCGGATCCGGCGGCCGGCCTCCGGACTTGGCCCCGGACTACGCTCCCGTTTCTTCGCCAACTTCCCTTGGGTCTTCCGCTACTTGCCACAAACTGTCCGCCTGCGACTGGTGCAAACCACGTTCGGTCCTGCCGGTGGCTGGGCGGTCAAGGAGCGGATCGTTGGCCGTGTGCCGATGATGCTGGGATATACGGTTAAGCGCGCCGAAGTACTGAACGGTCAAGTCCGCCTGTTGCTAACCGGGCCAGATGGCTCGGACATAGAGCACGTGACCGACCACGTGTTCGCGGCTACCGGCTATCGCGTTGACCTGCGTCGACTGACCTTCCTGAGCCCGGAGATTTGCTCGCAACTGCGCACGGTGGAACATGCTCCGGTAGTTTCGACGGGCTTTGAGTCCTCCGTACCCGGGCTTTTCTTTGTGGGTGTCGCTGCCGCGAACACCTTCGGACCAGTCTTGCGATTTGCCTTCGGTGCCGATTTCACTGCTCGTCGGGTGACCAATGCTCTCCAGCGCTCCGCCAGGAGGGGTGTTGAGCGGCGCGATTCCCTTTCGTCCCTTACTCCGGTCCGTCGTTTATCCAATCCTTCCTCAGAAAGATCGATGGACTGATGCTTGGCTCGGGAAGCCACGCTTCTCTAGCCCACGATGGCTGAACCACCACCGCCTACGATAAGCGTCTGTGCGACGCCAGTGGGTTATGAAGGAAGCGCTACGCGGGATTGTGTTCATCCGTTGCCGCTTTCTTCTGCGGCAGCGGAAACTTTCTGGCAGGATTGCCTAGCGCCAGAGTGTTGGGCGGAACGTCGCTGGTCACGACCGAACCGAATGCCACGACACTATTCCTGCCAATCGTGACGCCGGGCATGATCACCGACTGATATCCCAGCCAGACGTTGTCCTCAATCACCACCGGCCTGACTTCGTCGTCCGCAACCGGCGCTCCCGCTTGTCGCGCCACAGGATCTATGGGGTGGCCGGGAGCGTCAAGAATGCAGACACATCCTGCAATCAAACATCCTTGCCCAATCGAGATCTGTTTGTTCACCGCGAAGATGGTCCCGTGGCCGATAGTTGTATGGGAGCCAATTGTCAGCTTTGGGCGGGCCACATGGCGCGCCCCGAAATGAAAGCTGCACTTTCCGTCGATGGTCACATCGTCTCCAATGATCAACTCACCGCGGCCCTGTATCCAATGCAAGAACACGCCGGTATGCAGGTTCCGGCCGTACGTTGCACAGTAAGACTTGAAGAATGGCTCGCACACGAACACCCGCGCTACGAAGTAATACACCGAACGCACCGCCAGAATAATGCCAACCAGGGGGACCGTCAGTACCCGAGGAGCCGGCAGGCTGAAGTTCTGTACGCCTCGCCGTACCGAGCGCAACATGCGCGGGAACCAGTGGTCCGATGTGGCGAGGGTTTTGTAAATCATTTTCCGATCCCTCGCAGGATTCACTTTTCAACTCAGGCTGACTGCCGCGGCGCATCTTCTTGAAGCGCTCGCTATATTGCGCTTCGTCCACGATTTCCACTTTCGCAGGAATCTTGTAGGCCGCCAGACGAGAGGCACAAAACTCCCGCATACGCCGGCGGAAGGCGGGGAGCTCTTCGGGCTCCGTGAGGTTGAAGCGCGCCATCACTATCTGCCCGGTTATGGGATTCGCCATCGCACTTACCGTCACATCCTTGACGTTGGGCATGTCGAGCAGCACATTCTCAACTTCGACCGGGTAGACTTTCTCGCCACCGACATTGATGACTTCACTCTTGCGTCCAAGAATGCGCAGGTATTCGCCATCAACCTCGACCGTGTCGCCGGTATTGAACCAGCCATCCTCGTCGAAGGGCGACGGCGCATTAAGGTAGCCCAACATGGCCGAACGCGTTCGTATCCACAGCGTGCCTTGCTGCACCTTGGTCTCAACTCCTTCACCTCCAACCCTCACCCAGAGCGAATCGGAGCTGCGCGACTTTGACCGGAGGATGCCAAGCTCGGAAAGGCCGTAGGTCTGTAGCAACTCGACATTGGGAAGGATCCCATGAAGACGCTGGAGCGTGCGCGACGGCATGACTTCCGTGCCGTAGGTGATGCGGCGCAGCGACGACAGATCGTGACGCCTCCATGCCTCGGAGATCAGCAGCAAGTTGAGAAACGTGGGCGATGTGGGGAGCAGTTCGACTCGATGGTGCGCGATGGCCGCAGCAACCTCATCCGGATCGCGATTTTCAACGGCCACGACCGTCCCGGCGTTGGAGAGGACATAGAAGAGCGTATTGACGCCGCCGATATGGTCCAGCAGCAGCATGGTGAGCGTGACCATGGAGTTGCGCCGGACCTGAAATTTCTCTAACAGCCTCGCGAAATTGTGGAGTGCGGCCTTGCTCTTGCCGGTCGAGCCCGAAGAAAACAGTACGAGCCCCGGATCGCCAAGCGCAATCAGCTTCTGTGTCACCGGATTGCCCACGGCGCGATCATACTGGGCGATGGTGAAGCTATCGCCTTCAGAGAAACAGATCCCGGCCTGCACTTCGGCAATCGACTTGAATTCTTTCCGTTGCGGCGCGCTACTGGCGCTCAGCGGCACGACAATGCAACCCGCGTCGATCAGCGCCAGCAGAAGGGCAACAACTTCGGGAGAATAATCGCCTTCCACCGCAACGAGATTGCCGCGTGCGATCCTCGAAGTGGCGAGCCGCACCTTCCACGCGGCAATATGATCGCGCAGCCAGCCGTACGAGTACTTTTGCTCGCGCCAGACGATGAAGTCTCTATCGAGGTCGCCATCGAACACGCGGTAGAGCCAGTCCAGGCGATACATGACGAACTATGCTCCTCCCAGGTAAATGACCTGTCCCGTGACGGAATCGCTTTTGCGATCGATGAGGAACTGGAGCACATGGAACACGTCTTCAGCCCGGCACATGCGATGGATGGGCAACCGGGAAAGCAGTGACTGAATGGCCGCTTTGGGCACATTCTGGATGAGCGAGGTCTCGATTGGCCCTGGTCCAATGGCGTTGACGGTGATGCCCAGCTCGGCAAACTCGCGGCTCATGACGCGCGTCAGCCCTTCGACAGCGCTCTTGGATGCGACGTAGGCGGCCTCGCCTTCTAAGCTGAGCGGCACCGCGACGGTGGAGAGATTCACGATGCGTCCCCAGCGGTTTTGCCGCATGAGCTTGGCGCTTTCGCGAGACACCAGAAATGTGCCGCGAACGTTGACACTCATAATGCGATCAAGCGTAGCGACCGGCATCAGGAGGCTGTGATTCATGCTGGCCACACCGGCATTGTTGAAGGTGACATCCAGACGCTTGTACTCCCGGCGAATATTGGCGAGCAGGGCCTTCACCTGCGACTCGTCAGCGACGTCCGCTTCGAAGTGGGTGTAGCCTTCGAGCGTCCAATCAGCAGGCTGACGGCTACAGCCAACTACGTGGTATCCGGCGGCGACGAGTTGTTCGGCAACGTAGCGACCGATTCCAGTTCGAGATCCGGTAACCAGCGCGACAGGGTGTTGGTTCACGGTCAGGCCTGGGGCTGCTCCGCTGCAACCGCGAGAACATAGTCGGCCAGCGAGGCAACCGTGCGGAAGGGACTGCGCGTCTGGGAGACACTGCGGTCATCGGCGAGGGAGATGGCGAGGTTGTAGCTGTCGTTGATTTGCTGTTCCGTGTCCAGGACGACATTGACGAGCTTGAGCGAATCGAGAAGACCTTCCGAGCCGAACAGACGGGTATTTTCGTCGACTTTTTCAGGCGCGCCGGGGACCTCCCTGACGATTTGGCAAATAATATCGACCACTTCGCTACGTTCCATGAGTGGGAATCCCGTTTTCGTTGCGTGTGCAGAGCTGGCCTTTCGGCCATCTTATAAATGCCTTGTGTCAGGCACGCCTTCAGTCGTGCCGATAAGCTGCTTATTTTTGTCATCCCGAGCGGCCTTCAGGCCGCGAGGGATTTGCTGCTCCGAGTTTTCGTCCAGCCGTCAGCGATTATGCTTCGCTTCCCCTTCGAAAACAACCCATTTCTCACCCCTCGGTGCTAACGCCCTCGAACTTCGCCGGTGAAACTGTTACCATAAATTTACAACACTACAACTCCTCATCAATGCACGCTCCGTGGTTTTTGAACTCCACTTCCCGAGCCCCCCACCTGCGGATTGGTCTTTTACTCGATGGCCTCCATGCTGCCGGCTTATCTGGCAGAAGCTCTTGAATACATTGCAAGCAGCAATTTTGCGCGGCTTGGATCTGGTGGTGTTCAACGCCGGTGCGGCGCTACCCACGGATGAAACAAACACCGGGCTATTCGCGCGATACATGGCCTGGGATGCCAAGCGGATTTCTGAATCTCCAGATCCGCTGGCCGAGGTCGATTGCGCCCGCTATTTCAAAGATGTTGAGTCCCTCTCAGTAATTCCCATCGCCGAGGAGGATTTCCAGCGCTTTCCTGATGATGCCGTCGCCCGCATCCGCGAGAAGAAACTCGACGTGCTGGTCAAGTTCGGCTTCAAAGGTCTTCGCGGTGACATTCTCCACGCCGCACGCTACGGCGTCTGGTCCTATCACCACGGCGATCCGGATCAGTACCGCGGTGGCCCGCCATATTTCTGGGAGGTCTACGAGGACAATCTCCTCTCCTGCGCCGCTCTGGAGCGCCTGGCTGAGAGCCCCGACGAGAACCAGGTCCTCTACAAAGGCTTCTTTGCGACAATTCGGGGAAGCTCGCGGGCGCGCAATCGGGTGCAGCCTTATTGGGGCTCGACTACCTTCTTGATCCAAAAGCTGCATCAGCTTCACGAATCGGGTTGGGCGAGCATAGAAGCTGAAGATTCCGCCTCCCGATCAAGGCCGAAAGAAACGCCACACCGTCCCAACCGATGCCCAGATGCTGCCGTGGCTCAGCAAGATTCTCCTCCACACCTGTGTTCAGCGCGCGCGGTATTCGATAGTCGGCGAAGAGCTCCCGCATTGGATGCTGGGAGTGAAGACAGGAAATAATTCGCCGGGCAAACGCGGCCCATTAAACCTGCGCGGATTTCGCTGGATTCAATCTCCGCGCGGCCACTTCTACGCCGATCCATTTGTGATCGAGCACGACGGCAAGCCCTGGGTATTCTTCGAAGACCTTCCGTACTGCACGCAAAAGGGCACCATCGTCTGCGCCGAGATCAACGCGGACAGCACGCTGTCGCAGACAATTCCAGTGCTGGAGAAGCCCTACCACCTCTCCTACCCGTGCATCTTTCGCGACAACGGGAGAGCTGTACATGGTTCCGGAGAGTGTGGCCGACGAGACGGTGCAGTTGTACCGCTGTGAGCGTTTCCCCGATGTCTGGCAGCCGGTGAAGGTTCTGCTGAGAGCGCCGGCGGTGGACACGACTGTGTGGATCGAGAACGGCCTGTACTGGTTTTTCGTGACGCTACAGGAGCCACGCGGCGGCGGCCTCCAGCTTTGGCTCTTCTATTCGCACTCGCTGACAGGAGAATTGATCCCGCATCCGCGGAATCCAATCTCTACGGACATCCGCTTCAGCCGCGGTGCGGGCGCAATCTTCCGCGAGGATGGCAAGTTGATCCGTCCGTCGCAAGATTGCAGCGGCAGCTACGGCCGTCTAATCGCGTTCAACGAGATTACAGTTTTGAACGAACGCGAATACTGGGAGCGCCCCAGCGCCGTGCTCGACGCCCGCGGAGTGCAGAAACATGATCGGCACCCATTCCTATGGTCGCGTGAACGATGTTGTGGTCGTCGACGGCTGCATTACGACATCGGCGAAACGGGTTAGGTAGGCTAGAACATCACGTAAACCGACTCGCTGACCTGCTCGTCGATTTCTACTTCCACCTGATGCTTCAGCCCGATTCTGATCAGCTTCGTCACTGCCGGTTTCAGCACAGCTCGCCGCCTCCGGGCTGAGCCAGTTTGCCGTCAACTCGTCAGCGAACCTCACGGGATCTGGCTCTTCGCTCAGCGCCTCCCGCCCAAGTTCAAACAGAGGCTTGCGATCGGCAGGCTCCTTGGAATCTTCCCACATCGTCTTGGTCTTGCGGAACTCGTCGGTGATCCGCACCTGTCCGCTGGCCTTCAGCTTCTGCGCCGCAGGCCAGAAGTCCTTGTCGAACACCTGGGACAATTCTTCCAGCAGCTTCTCAGGCGCTTTCTCGGCAGAAGCCTGCACCACATCTTCGTTTTCCAGGCCTTCACCTTTGCCTTCGAACCACGGCGGTTGCTCGGGCTTCAGAAGGATGTAGTCCTCCAGCGCCAAAACATCCATCTCGGTCCGCATGAAGCACCGATAGGCATCTTGCGGCGTGCAGATGATGGGCTCTCCGCGAACGTTGAACGACGTATTGACCACCACGCCGCAACCGGTCTGGCGCTCAAACTCCGCGATCAGATCATGGAATACCGGATGATGCTCGCGGCGCACAGTCTGGATGCGAGCCGAATAGTCGACGTGCGTCACCGCAGGAATGTCGCTGCGCAGACGCCGGACTACCGGTAGCAGATCGTCGTCCTGCCCCAGGCCGGCATCCAACGGCAGACGCCGTTCTTTCTTCACCGGCGCAACCAGCAGCATGTAGGGACTCTCGCGATCCAGTTCGAAGTAGTCTGACACCCGCTCCGCCAGCACCGCCGGCGCAAAAGGCCGGAACGACTCGCGATACTTGATTCGCAGATTCAGGCTGGCCTGCATATCCGGGTTGCGCGGATCGCCGAGGATCGATCGCGCTCCCAACGCGCGCGGCCCAAACTCCAGCCGGCCCGACAAGTGGCCGACAACTTTTCCTTCAACCAGCTTCTCCGCCAGGAAGCGATTGCGCTCGCTGCCGGAGAGCTTGCGGTAAGGATAACCGTACGTCTCCAGGTAGGCTTCGATCTCGTCGCCGGAGAAGTCCGGGCCGAAGTACGATCCGCCTTGCGCCGAGACGCCAGGCGTGAAGACGCGCTCGCGTCCGTAATAGCGTGTGATAGGCATCCAGCGCAACTCCCGCGGCACAACCGGAGTCGCCGGCGGCAGGCTGAATCCAGATATCGTCGAACGGCCCCTCGCGCAGTATGCGGCCATTGGCCACGCAGTTCAGCGCCACACCGCCCGCCAGGCAAAGATACTTCTCGCCAGTGAGCCGCTTGGCCTCGCAGGCCATGCGCAGCAGCGCTTCCTCGGTGACCTCCTGAATCGATTTGGCGAGATTGATTTCGCGCCGCGTAATGCGGCTTTCCGCTTGCCGTTTCGGTCCGCCGAACAGCTCAGCAAAGCGCTCGTTGGTCATTTGGGTTTCGCGGAGGAATCCGAAGTACTCCAGGTTCAAATCCACCGAGCCGTCAGCCTTCAAGTCCACCAGGTGATCGAGAATCTGCTGCCGGTAGACCGCTTCGCCATAGGGCGCCAGGCCCATCATCTTGTACTCGCCGGAATTCACTTTGAAACCGGTAAACTGCGTGAACGCCGAATACAGCAGCCCCAGCGAATGCGGGAAGCGCATCTCCTTCAGCAGTTCTACGCGATTACCGTCGCCCCGCCCGATGCTGGCTGTCGCCCATTCGCCAACGCCATCGATGGTGAGGATTGCCGCCCGCTCGAACGGCGATGGGAAGAAACAACTCGCGGCATGCGAACGGTGATGCACCCCTTGCAGAATCGGCCCTTCATAACTGAGGAAGCTGCGAATTAACTTCGGCAGGTGCAGTTTCATGCGCAGCCACGACGGCATGATCTGTTGCCACATCGAAGCGGCCGGCTCGCGATCAACCGCCATGATGGAATGGCACAGCCGCTCAAAGGTCAGCGCGGAATTGTCGTAGTAGACCACGGCGGTCAGTTGCTTCTGCGAGATTCCTGCCTGTTCCAGACAAAAGTTGATGGCGTTATGCGGGAAGCGGCGGTCGTTCTTCACCCGGGTGAAGCGCTCTTCTTCCGCCGCAGCCACGATCTTGCCGTCACGGATCAGCGCCGCAGCAGAGTTGTGATAGAAGCAGGAGATTCCAAGGATGGCAATCGAGTCGCTGCGAACTTCCGGCATCGCCTGGCGCGAATTCCGGGACGGCTTCAGTCTGCTCACCGCAACGCTCGTCTTCGACGGCGGCAGCAAGCCGCGATTGCGGATCTCCTCCGCCATGTTCTCCGCGACCATGCGATTGGCCATCGGCGTAAAGTGCCCGCCAATCTCGCATCCCAACGTCCGCCGCACCTTGAACGGCAGATTCACGAGCCGCGTACTCACATCAAACACGTGGACCCCGGCGGCGCGATCCTCCAGCGTCTCAAACAATGGCTGGTACACGGGCTTGACGCCGTGGTAATAGAACTCCGACGTTGGGATAGGCACGATCGCAACTGGCCGCGGCTTTAGCTCGGCGATGAATTGTCTCAGGATGGCCGACATCAGCTTCCAGCCGGGAGTATCGTCCGAAAGAATGTCTGGGTAGGGATGCTTGCCGGTGGCGCGGTTCAACTCGGAGACGGCGCGATATCCCAGCTCTTTGAATAGCGGCGAATGCCGCACCGCGCTCAGGCCGGGAACCTTGAGATAAGCGTCGTGCAGAGAGTCGTACCAGCGCGGCGATTCCTTGCCGGCCTCCAGGTCCACCGCTCCCGTGTCTTCAGGACGTTCCCTGGGCACCGGCACCTGGTGCAGCACCAGCCCGCCGTTCTGCAAATCAAAATACGGCTTGGGAACCATGATCTGCTTGCCGGTAACGCGGTCGATGTTGGGCCGGTGCGAAACCTGGATGCGATGGAAGCTGTCGATCTGGACACAGATCAGCACCAGATCGGCTTCAACATCGCGCGCAAACTTCCGGTAGATCAGCAGATGCTGATCGGTGCCACTGCCTGGTATGCCGTAGTTCTGCACCTCGGCGCCCAGCATCTCCGCCAACTGGTCTGAGTAGCGGTCGGCGTTGGAGACATCATCGCCGGCGGTGTAGGAATCGCCGAACATCAGGATGCGCGGGTGCCGCGCGGCCGCGCGATCAAATTCGTGATCGGAGCGGAAGCCTAACGAATTGGTCACCACAAAGTAGCCGCCGTCGTCGCCGGGAATGCGCGCGCGAAGGCTCGGCGTGTAACGATGCCCCACGTCGGCATCGTATTGGATGGTCATCCGGTGAGTCGTCTGCGTGAGTAGGAACATAGGAGGAACGCGAAGTTCTGAAATGAGCCGGGCTGGACGGCATACCCCGGGCACCTCGAAAAATTATTGTACTAAGCATCAGGCCCAAATGAGTTAATTTGCCGAGACACGGCTACGGCACATCGTGGGAAGGCGGCGCGGAGCAGCATCATTGTTTTCGTTCTTCCGCCTCGGCAAGCCAGCCACGGCGCAGCCTTTCAGCCGGGATGCTGGACAGGTAGGGTTTGATATCGAGAATGGGCGTTCCATCCAGCATGTCGACGCCGTGCACATGTAGGTCGGCGCCTTGGCGGCGAAGCGACTCGACGATGGTCAGGCCAATCGGGTTCGGACGTCGTGGAGAGCGCGTGGCAAACACGCCGTGCGGCCGATTATCCGTAGGCGGGGCGCCGAGCAATTCGAACCCCTGCGAGCGATCGAACTCCCAGAGAACGATGAGATGCGAAAAGCCCTCGATGTCGGTAAGCCCTAGCTCAAACTCGGGCAGGATGTTGAGTACACCATCGGCCTGGTGTTGAGCGCCAAGACCTTTGGGAATCTCGCTTGTGTCCTTGAACGGGCTGCTCACAAATCCAATCGGCTGCGAGGTGAACATCGGGGACAATGCCTCCATTTTCCTGCGGTACCACATCAATGCTGCGTTCGGTTTTGCTGTCGAGCAAGCGCAAGCCGGCGAATCTACTCACAAATCACGGGCATTCCTCTTAGCATAATCCAGCCATAAAGCGAGCGCATGATAGTAGCGCCTCCACTTGCTCCTGCATTTCAAAGTCTGCGCAGTGAATAACGTTCGGAATTCCATATTCAGCTAGAAAAACTCATCTTTGGTTGTGAGCTGACACAGGCCTGGGGCCAACAACCAACGATGTAGTGCGAGCAACGTTTTTCCCAGCGGTAAATCAGCCGACACCCTCTGAGAGTTCATAGCTTCTGTAATGTTCATCGCTGTAACTGCTAGTGATCCTGCACAAATTGATTGGTGGCGATCGTGCATATGTAACGGCTAAACAGGTCGCCAGCCTGCCTCAAGGGTGACGAATTCACGGGATTCGTGTGGATGAACTCCGCGAGTTCCAGACACTTGCAGCAGGATCTGGCAACCCTGAATTAAGCAGACCCATTTGAGAGGACGTATGACAGCAAAAAGACTGATTATCGGAATGCTGACGTTACTGGTTATCGCAGCCGTGATGGCGCCTTCATTGATGGCGCAGTCGCTGGTGTCAGGCGATCTTACCGGTACAGTCACAGATCCCAGCGGCGCAGTCGTGTCCGGGGCTACGGTCACGGCCAAGAGCGACGCCAATGGATCCACGCGCACAACCAAAACCAGTGCAAGCGGGACCTACCGCTTCTCTCTGTTGATCCCGGGTAGTTATACCGTGACGGTCACGGCCCAGGGCTTCAGCAAGGCAGAAAGCACGACCCAGGTCAACGTCGGTCAGGCGGCGATTGCTGACATGAAGATGGCGATCGGCGCCAACTCGCAGACGGTGGAAGTGTCGGGGGCAGCTCCGCTGGTGAGCTCCGATAATGCCGACCTCTCCACCAACATCGACCAGAACGTGATTCAGAATGCGCCCAACGGCGGCAACGACCTTACCTACGTCGCGCAGACCGCCCCAGGGATAAACATGAACACCGGCATGGGCCAGGGGAACTTCAACACTGCCGGTCTGCCGTCCACTTCAAACTTGTTCACCGTCAACGGTGAGAACGACATGGATCCTTACCTGAACCTGAACAACTCCGGTGCTACTAACCTGACGCTGGGCAAGAACGATGTGCAGGAGGCGACCGTCACCACCAACGCCTACTCCGGCCAATACGGTCAGCAGGCCGGCGCGCAGGTTTCCTACGTGACCAAGTCGGGCGGCAACCAGTTTCACGGTAACGCCGAATACTGGTGGACGGGCAGCGCCATGGACGCCAACGACTATTTCAATAACCTGAGCGGCACGCCGCGTCCCTTTGCCAACAACAACGAATGGGCAGCGTCGCTGGGCGGTCCGATCAAGAAGGACAAATTGTTTTTCTTTGCGGACACCGAAGGAATTCGCTACATCGTTCCTTCTACTACGACCGTCTTCTCTCCGACTGTCGGGTTTGCCAATGCGACCCTGTCCAACCTGGCAGTGACCAATCCGGCTGAGCTTCCGCTCTATTCGAAGATGTTCAGCCTGTACCAATCAGCGCCCGGGTACGGCAATGGAGTGCCGGTGGCGGGTAGTTGTCTCGACTTGACCGCCTATGCCGGCAACTGCTTCCAGCAGTATTCCGCTAATCCGGCTCTGCCGGGCACGGAGTACATCATCAGTGGCCGCGTAGACTATAACCTCTCCGACAAAGACCACATGTTCTGGCGGGTGCGGATGGACCACGGGACGCAGGCGACCTATGCCGATCCCATCAACAGTGCCTTCAACGCCGCCAGCTACCAGCCCGCTTATGATGGGCAGGGGCAGTGGACGCACACCTTCGGCTCGAATGCCACCAACCAGTTTGTCTATGCCGGCAGCTACTATCGGGCCATCTTCACCCAAACCGATGGGGCCAACTCAGTTTTCCCGCTGACAGTCGATCTGGCGCCCCTCGGCTACACCAACATAGGCAACAACCTGTTCGTCTTCCCACAGGGACGCAACGTCACCCAGTATCAGTTCGTGGACGACTTTTCCTTGACCAAGGGCGCCCACAACTTGAAGTTCGGGGCTAATTTCCGCCGTTACGACCTGACCGATTACACCTTCAGCATTCTGAATAACCCGCTGGCCGTGATCGCCGGGCCAACCGCCATGACGCAGTTCTTCAACGGCAACGCGGCTGAGTTTCTGCAAAACTTTCCCAGCCGAGCCACCGAACCAGTCGCCCTTTGGGGCCTCGGAGTCTATGCCCAGGATGAGTGGCGAGTGAACAAGAGCCTGAAGCTCACCCTGGCATTGCGAGCGGAGCACAACTCCAATCCCAGCTGCAACCTGAATTGCGCTTCGTACTTAAACAGCCCATTCCTGGGGACCAGTACGAACCCGAACACTCCCTACAACCAGATGATCCTCGCCAACCAGGGCGGCGTTTTCCGGGGCACGGATGCAATCAACCTGGCGCCACGCTTCGGCTTTGCCTGGTCTCCGGGCGGCAGCGATAAGACGGTCGTTCGCGGCGGCTTCGGCATCTTCTACGACGCCTTCCCTGCCGTCTATGGCGATCTCTCCATGACCAACATTCCCAACCAGGTCAACGAGGCCCTGTTCGGCGCTCCTGGCGTCGGGATTCCGTGGGCGGATCAAACCACGCCCGCAGGGGCATGGTCCATTGCTTCCAGTTCCGCCGCAGCTGTCAAGAACGGCTTCGCCAGCGGCGCCTCGCTCAACTCGCTGTCGGCAGCGGTTCCGGGCTTCTCAGCCCCTAACATCAATACCTTTGCCGGGACCTTCCAAACCCCGCGCTACCAGGAATGGAGCTTGCAACTGGAGCAGCAGTTAGACGACAAGAGCTCCGTTACCCTGGCATACGTCGGAAACCACGGCATCAACATACCGGTCGTCAACTACCCCAACGCTTTCGCCGGGGTTGCCGGTTTACCCGCCGCTCCTTTCAGTCCCTCATTTGCTTCCGTGCAGGAGGTCTACTCGGGTGCGGTTTCTAACTCGAACGGATTGACGGCTAGCTACCAGCGCCGTTTGACCTATGGCTTCACCGTATCGGCCAGCTATACCTGGAGCCACTCCCTGGACGACGATTCCAATAACGGCGTCCTGGGCTCGGCCTACAACGCCATAACCAGCATCCAGTATCAGATCAATCCCCTCTGCCTGTCGTGCAACAACTACGGCAACGCGGATTACGATATCCGCAACTCCTTTAACGCTCAGTACGTCTGGAATACTCCGTGGAAGTTCGGCAACAAGTACGTCAACGGAGCCTTTGGCGGCTGGACGCTGTCGCAGAACTTCTTTGTTCGCTCGGGTCTGCCTTTGACGGTACTGGACAGCACTTCCAGCATTGGCAATTACAACGGAAACACTCCCAATTTCCCGGCCCAGGCGATCGGGGCCGGACAAGGGAGTTGTAACCAATATGGAGCCGGGTGCCTGGTCTCCTCCGGGTTCGCGACCGCCAATACTCTGACCGCGTTCCCCAACCAGATTCGTAACCAGTACCGTGGACCCGGGTTTTTCGACTCGGACTTCAGCCTCAACAAGAACATCAAGCTGACGGAGAAGATGTCGTTCGGGCTGGGTGCGAACTTCTACAACGTGTTCAACCATCCGAATTTTGCCTCGCCGGTGAATGCTTTCGGCGCTGGCAACTTTGGTCAGGTTCTCCAAACAACGGCACCACCAACCGGACCTTACGGAGCGTTCTTCCCCGGTCTGCCTTCGGGACGCATTGTTCAGTTCCAAGGCAAACTGGTGTTCTGAACTTTCCCTCGACCTACAACCTACGTAACCTATGGCGGTCCGCAAGGACCGCCATACTTGCAGACGTTTGAGCGACCGCGTGTCGACCGCTGGAAATCTCGATGAATATCGATGCCGGCGAGTTGGAGGTTGTGGCCACCACGGCGGCGTTGGGGTTATGATTGCCCGATCCTGAGCGGGACTTCGTACTTTTTCCCGTGCCCCCTTGGACGTGTGGCCCAATGGACAGACGAACCTTGCTGAAACGCCTGGCGGCATTGCCACTGCTGCATACTCTTTGGCCTTACCTGGCCGCTGTTGAGCCGATGGCGGCCGCCGCCAAGTCCGCGTTCCGCCGCATCCGTCCCGGCGATCCCTCCTGGCCCAGCTCCGCTAAGTGGGAAAAGCTGAAGGCGCAGGTCGGCGGTAACCTTATCCCCGTGCTGTTTCCGCTCACTGCGTGCGAAGGTGAGCCTGACGCCGCTACGTGCGCTGAAGTCCTTAAGAATCTGGACAACCCTTTCTACATTGGCGATCAGCCCGGCCTGACTCAGACTTTGGGATGGGCGAACGCATGGATTACCAAGCCCAGCGTTTATGCAGTCGCAGCAAGAAACGCCGAGGATATAGCGGCAGCAGTTAATTTTGCCCGCGAGAACCATTTGCGCCTGGTCGTCAAAGGAGGCGGACACAGCTATCAGGGCACCTCAAACGCGGCGGATTCACTTCTGGTTTGGACCCGGCACATGGATGAAATCACGATGCACGACGCATTCGTGCCGCAGGGTTGCGCGGGCCAACTAGCGCCGCAGCCGGCCGTGACGCTAGGCGCCGGGGTGATATGGCTGCACGCCTACAACGCCGTCACCACCACGGCCGGTCAGTATGTGCAAGGTGGCGGCTGCACCACCGTCGGAGTGGCAGGCCTCGTCCAAAGCGGAGGCTTCGGAAGTTTCTCCAAGCACTGTGGTCTGGCGGCGGCGGGTTTGCTGGAGGCCGAGGTTGTAACGGCCGATGGCAAGATTCGCGTCGCGAACGCGTGCACGAATCCAGACCTTTTTTGGGCACTGAAAGGCGGAGGCGGTGGCAGCTTTGGTGCGGTAAGTAAAGTTACTCTGCGGGTGCGCGAGCTTCCCGAGTTCTTAGGCGGAGCCCTGTTCACGATCAAGGCCGCATCCGACGATGCCTTTCGCCGCCTTCTCCACCAGTTCTTCGCCTTATACCGCACCAGCCTGTTCAATGATCATTGGGGCGAGCAAGCTCACGTAAACTCTGACAACTCTCTGACGATTTCAATGGTCTCGCACGGGCTGGAAACGGCACAGGCCAAAAAGATCTGGCAACCGTTCCTCGATTGGGTGGCAGCTTCGCCAGATGTTTACACGTTGAAGGCTCCGCCAATTGTTGGGAGCATGCCGGCGCGAGGCTGGTGGGATGCCGAATGGAGAGAACAGCATCACCACCCGGTTTTCGTCTCCGACTCGCGTCCGGGCGCGCGCGCGGGTGACGTGTGGTGGACAGGCGACGGTGGCCAGGTAGGGCAGTTTCTTTACGGATATGAGTCGCTCTGGCTGCCCGCATCCCTGCTGAAGGACGATTCGCAGGACCGTCTTGTCGATGCTTTGTTTGCTGGTTCGCGCCACTGGGACGTCGAACTGCATTTCAACAAAGGCCTCGCGGGTGCTCCTGCCGATGCTATAGCGGCTGCCCGTGACTGCGCTACAAATCCCGCCGTGCTCGACGCTTTTGCTCTCGCCATCATCGCCTCGGGTGAGGGTCACGCCTATCCCGGAATTCGCGGCCATGAGCCGGACCTTAGCGCGGCCCGCAAAGAGGCCGGTGCAGTCGCTGCTGCAATGGATGAGTTGCGCAAGGTCGCTCCCACTGCCGCATCGTACGTATCGGAGAGCAACTTCTTCGAGCCCACCTGGCAGCAGTCTTTCTGGGGCTCGAATTACCCGAAACTGCGGGCGGTGAAAGCCAAGTACGATCAGGACGGCCTTTTTTTTGTCCACCATGGCGTTGGCAGCGAAGACTGGAGTGCGGATGGTTTCACCCGGTTGACATGACGCGCTAAGCTCAGCCGAAGCGTCCGCGAAACCTATGCTCATTCGTCACTCGGTGTTTCCCCTTGACAGCTTAGGAGAGATCGCGATACTCTCCTAATCATCTTAGGGGGACTGGTGACCGACCAGGCACAACTTCTTCCCGGCACTCTCGATCTCCTCATCCTGCGGGCGGTCTCGCTCGGCCCACTGCATGGCTACGGCGTTCTACTGCGTATCGGACAGATCTCCGGCAATGCCCTGCTGATTGAACAGGGCGCGCTCTATCCCGGGTTGTTTCGCCTGGTTCGCCAGGGACTGCTCAAGGCTAGCTGGGGCACATCGGAAAATAATCGCCGTGCCAAGTTTTACGAACTTACCGCCGCCGGCCGCAAGCGTCTGCGCGAAGAGACCGCCAGTTGGAATCGGCTGGCGACGGCCATCGGCTCTGCGCTTGCCGCGCAGCCGGAGGAAATATGAATTCATCGATTTCGGTCCACGTTTCTTGGGGCTCTGTATACAGCCCCGAGCATTCTCGTTGCCCAGCTACCTGGGGAGACGGGGTCCACCATGTCTAAAGACGTAACAATGGTGCGTCTGTATGTAATGAGATTCGTTTACCTGCTTAACTTCGTGTTGCTCGGATCTGACGTATGGCCGGCGATTTTCAGGCATCAAGGCGCATGGGACCCGACGAAGGGTGTCGCCTTCAGCTTTTGGGCTGCCTTGTCGGTTCTATCGGTCTGGGGACTGCGATATCCGCTGAAGATGGTGCCGTTGCTTCTCTTGCAGATGTTCTACAAGGCGGTGTGGTTAATAGCGGTTGGGCTGCCAATGTGGTCTGCCGTCCGGGCGACCGACCTCGCCCATGCCATGGTTATCGGCATTGTCGTGGATCTGATTGCTATTCCCTGGCCCTATGTTGCGGCAAGTTTCGTTCGCGAGCCTGGGGATAGATGGGGAGGGCTGGCCGGAGGGTATCGATAATGAAACTGCTGGCTTACCTTCGTTCGCTTACCGCCAAGTTGTTTCATCGCTCTGAGGTTGCGGAGGACATGGAGGAGGAACTCCGCTCCCACATCCAACATCGGGCTGACGATCTGGAACGCTCCGGCGTGGAGCGCGCCGAGGCAGAACGCCGCGCGCGCGTCGAGTTTGGCGGCCAGGAGAAGTTCAAAGAGGAATGCCACGAAGCGCTCGGCGGCAACTTCATCGAAGGTCTAATCCAGGATGTGCGCGTCAGTATTCGCATGTTGCGCAAGTCGCCCGGCTTCACTATCGCCGCTGTTTTGACCTTGGCTCTAGCAATTGGCGCAAACGCCGTTGTGTTTAGCGTGATGAATGCGTTTATCCTGCAACCGCTCAATGTGCCTCAGGCGCATAGCCTCTACGCCATCTGGCGCCCGGATGCTAGCGATGCGCACATGTCCTATCCCGACTATCTCGATCTGCGCGACCGCAATCGCACTTTTGATGGCCTTATAGCCTGGAACATGTATGAGGCGGGGCTGGACACAGGCAAAGATCCTTCCAGCGTCTGGGTCTACGAAACCAGCGGGAACTACTTCGACGCCTTGCGCCTTCAGCCGTATCGGGGCAATTTTTTTCATGCCTCCGACGAGCACGGCCCGAACAGCGCCCCCTTTGCTGTGCTCACCTACGCGTATTGGCACACCCATTTTCAGGATGATCCTGGCGTGGTGGGCCGTGTGGTTCAGCTCAACAAGCGCCCTTTTACCGTGCTCGGGGTTGCGCCGCCCGAGTTCCACGGAACCATATTGTTTTTCAGTCCCGATTTTTTTGTGCCGATCGTCAACCACGCGCAGGATGACCTCAACGCGCGCGGCAACCGCTGGGTCTTTATGAGCATGGGACATCTGAAGCCAGGCGTCACTCCGGAGCAGGCGACAGCCGATCTGAACTCGCTTGGTTCGTATTTGGAAAAGGCCTATCCCAAAGACGATGGCAAAATGCGCTTCAGCCTCACGCGTCCAAGTCTTTATGGCGATTATCTTGGCCGTCCGGTGCGGGCATTCATGACAGGTTTGATGCTGTTGGCAGGCCTGATTCTGCTGGCCGCATGTGCCAACCTCGGCAGCCTGTTTGCCGCGCGCGCGGCAGACCGTTCGCGGGAAGTGGCTCTGCGGCTTGCGCTGGGATCTACGCGCAAACGCATTCTGCGGCAACTATTTACTGAAGCCCTGCTGATTTCGCTGGTCGGAGGCGCAGTGGGACTGGCGGGCGGCGTATTGCTCTTGCACGGGCTGAGCGCGTGGCAGCCATTTGCCAGATGGCCGATTCATTTGGCCGTGAACCCCGACGCCAATGTTTATGCGGTAGCTGTGCTGCTGACCTTGGCCAGCGGATTCCTCTTCGGCGCGGTCCCAGTAAGACAGGTGCTTCGCACCAATCCCTATGAGGTCGTCAAGTCAGGATCGACCGGCAGAGTTGGGCGGCGGATTACCGTCCGGGAGCTGTTGCTGGTTGTGCAAATTGCCATCTGTGCCGTACTGGTCACTTCTTCCATGGTCGCGGTGCGCGGACTGGCGCGCTCGCTGCACAACGACTTCGGATTCGAGATGCGGAACACAATGATGGTAGACACAGACCTGGGCATGGCAGGGTACAGCGGCGATAAAGTGCCCCCAATGCAAAGACGCATGGTCGATGCTCTACAGGCAATTCCTGGCGTGGAGTCTGTCGGATTGGCCGACACCGTGCCCTTAGGCGAGGGCCAGAACGACTCGGAGGTCTTCACCGACAGTACCTCAGATCTGAGGTCGTCGAACGCCGCCGCTGACGCCATTCTGTTTAAGGTCTCTCCCGAATACCTCCACGCGGCGGGCACAGCCTTGCTGTCCGGGAGGACGTTTACCTGGCATGACGATAAAGATGCTCCGCGTGTAGCCGTGGTGAATCGGGAGTTTGCGCGCAAAATCTTCGGCTCGCCGGCAGATGCGATCGGCCGATACTTCAAGATGCCGGATGGGAATGCGCATCGAGGTGGTGGGCATTGCGGAGGACGGGAAATACGCCAGCCTCACGGAAGATCCGCAGCCCGCGATGTTTCTGCCCATCCTGCAATCGCCCTCCAGCTTCGACCTGGCTGGTGGTGCGCTCGAATCGCGATCCGCAGCAACTGGCGGCGGCGATAAGGAGCACGCTGCGGCAAGTGGATGCCGGCCTGCCTTTCTACATTCAAACGCGGTACAAGACGCTGGATATAACCCTGTTTGGTCCGCGTATGGCGACGATTTCTCTCGGGGTGCTGGGGGTGATGGGGGCGCATGCTGTCAGTCACCGGCATTTTCGGAATGGCTGCGTACTCGGTCAGCAAGCGGCTGCGGGAGTTGGGAATTCGCATCGCCCTCGGCGCGCAGCGGAACGAAGTGTTCCAGGCAGCGTTGGGACGGCCATTCAAGTTGCTGGCTTTCGGTTCAGTAGCAGGACTGATTCTGGGAATTCTGGCGAGCCGGGTGCTGGCTTTCGTCGTGTATCAGGCAACGCCCCGCGATCCGTTGGTACTGGCCGGCGCGGTTCTGGCTATGGCGTTGCTGGGCCTGCTGGCCACCTGGATTCCGGCGCAACGCGCACTGAAAATTGATCCTCTGAGACTGCTGCGCGAGGAGTGAACGATCGCGGCAGCGCTGCGTGTTTCGCCCGCCAGCCCCACGTTGCACCACCGATCTTCAGAACCTAATTCGCGTGGCAAGTATCCCACGACTGTATAATGGGAACCGCCTTGGCAAGGTTGCACGCTCCATCTTCGGAAACGGAGGTGGGGCGTGAATAAATCAACTAATCTTACCCTTCGGGGCAAGCGGAACGTCGGTTCCAAGGTCCCATCGCGAGAACAACGTAGAAACGTCGGTAAGGGTATCGCTCTCGTCGAAGGCGAGAACGGGCGGCCAGTATATATTGCGGCCCATCGTGGGCCACGTGGTAACCAAGAGGTGGTCCCATGGACCGGGAGCCGGGTCAATCCTGATTCGTCCGTCACCATATTCGGGCGGAATGTGAACGGTCATAACCTGAATCACGAGCGACCCAAGGAGAAGAGTGGTAATGCGTCCCGGACACAGATCATCCCTGGGGGGAAACTTGTACGTAGTGTCGAGAGACGCCGCTCCGATGCACATGCGACCAAGAAAACGACCGAGCCACACGGCAGTTCCACGAGGCGTTAAGGACGATGATTTCAGTTCGTCGCGTTCTGTTTGGGTGTAAAACAGCGGTCTTGCGGATACGGTGGTGGAGTCCATAACCATTGCGGTCTTGACTGACCATGCTGCAATCGCCCATTGTTGTGGTTCATTGAGTGTTATTGAAATGTCGTCAATCGGTGGCCCGATAAGTGATGTGTTAGCGACCTCTAGGGCGCTCATCCATCCTTCGTTGCAGGATTTGCAAACGGTGCGAACCTTCCACTCGGCATTGAACATTAGGTTTCTATTGTGGCCGATATATCCGACGATGTTTCCGGGCCGAACTTTCTTGAGTATCCACTCAGGCCAGAGGTGTTCTCTCGTCTTGGCTGGATTGTCGCAGAAGATGCAGTAGCGCATAAAGGAGAAAGTCTTGCCGAAGAAGCCGCAATCTCAAACAACTCCACAAGGAGCAACAATTCCAGTCCCAAAGCGCAGCGACTTTCTCCGCAATTTGAAGAAAGCCGCTACGCCGGACAAATCACAGAACGGCTCTAAGAAGTAGGGTCTCAAACTTGGCACGTGCGTCGTCACGATGGTTGTAGCGCCAAGCGTACTCGTTGAGGTAGCCCTGCAAGTGTTTTTTGGAAACGGAATGATAGACGCCACCAATCCCGCGCTTTACCAGCGACCAGAATCCTTCAATGGTCTGCGTGTGGACATCCCCGCTCACATAAACACGCTCAGCATGGCGGATACGGTGATGCTGATAACCGGACTTCGTGAGCGGGTTGTAAACCGCATATTCGTCTGTGTAGATCGTGGACTCAGGCAGCACGTATTCTTCGATATGCGGCATGACTGTCGCTTGCTGGACATTTGGGACAGTCATGGCCACGACGCGGCCCTTGCGCTGCACCATGCCGAACACGGCTGTCTTGTGCGGAGTATCGACACCGGGACGGCCCTTGCGTCCGTAGCGCCGCGATCCGCCCACATAGGTCTCATCTATCTCTACCGGATTCCCGCTGTCGAACGCCCCGTCATCCTGCAACATCAACTTGTGCCGAATCAGGTAGGCCATGCGCCACGCGGTTTTGTAGGTGACGCCAAGCTCCCGCTCCAACTGCTTCGCGGAAATTCCGCATCGCGTGCTCGTCATCAGATACATCGCATAGAACCACAGATGCAGCGACGTGGACGACTTGTGGAAGATCGTTCCCGCTGTCGGGTGGACGTGATGTCCGCACGCGGTACACGTCCACGACTGGCGCTGCTGCGAAGTCTGATAGCGCGAGAACTCCGTAGTTTCGCAGCACTTTTGGCACACAGCATGGATTCCGTCTTTCGAGTACCGATTGCGCCACAGCCATTCGAGGCAAGAGGCGTCATCAGGAAACTCGGCCATGAACTGCATCAGCGCATACTCGGAATCGGAGGACTTTGCGCGTTTCGGATTGTTTCTATCTACGGGCGGCATGAGAGTATTAGACCATGATTTGCTTATACAGTCAAGGGATATTTGCCATTCGCGTTAGGCGGCATCCATAGCGCCCATGAGGCCACCTTGCGACGAAGCCGTCATCCGCTCCCGAGAGGTCAAAGCTTCGTATGCGGCAAGCACGCAAACATGGATACTGGCTGCGACCATCATCGGGTCCAGCATGGCCTTCATCGACAGCACCGTCGTCAATGTCGCCCTGCCGGCACTGCAAGCCAGCTTTCACGCAACCGTCGTGGTTGTGCAATGGGTAGTCGAATCCTACGGACTATTCCTGGGTGCACTGATTCTGGCCGGGGGCTCGCTGGGCGACTTGTTCGGACGCCGTCTGGTGTTCCTGCTCGGCGTGGCGACTTTCGCGCTGGCTTCCGCGGGTTGCGGCTTCGCCTCGACCACAAACCAGCTGATCCTCGCCAGAAGCGTTCAAGGTGTCGGCGCCGCACTCCTGGTGCCCGGCAGTTTGGCGATTATCAGTACATCCTTCGATGAGAAGAGCCGCGGTAAGGCCATTGGCACGTGGTCCGGGTTCACGGCGATCACTACCGCGATTGGCCCGGTCCTCGGCGGCTGGCTGGTTCAGCATGCTTCCTGGCGCTGGGTATTCTTCATCAATCTTCCGCTGGCGGCGGCCGTGATAGCCATTTCGCTCCGGCATGTTCCGGAAAGTTGCAGCGCCGCTGGAGGACGCGTCGATTGGCTCGGTGCTCTGCTCGCCACGCTTGGATTAGGAGGCCTGGTTGCCGGCTTCATCGAATCGGTGAGCCTCGGTTGGAGAAATCCTCTGGTTGTCGCCAGCCTGATTTTGGGCTGCGCCTGTCTAATGTTCCTCCCCTTAGTCGAGGCCAGAGTGGCTTCACCGATGGTTCCGCTGTCGCTATTTGCATCTTCCAGCTTTAGTGGAACCAATCTACTTACGCTGTTCCTCTACGCTGCCACCGGAATTTTCTTCTTCCTGTTTCCGTTGAATCTGATCCAGGTCCGGGGATATTCGGCAACGGCTACAGGCGCCGCGCTGCTGCCTTTCATTTTCCTGATGTTCTTTCTTTCCCGCTGGTCCGGCGGGCTGGTGACGCGTTACGGCCCCAGGCTGCCGTTGATCGTCGGCCCACTCGTGGCAGCGCTGGGATTTGTTCTGTTTGCTGTGCCCTCGGTCGGCGGCAGCTACTGGAAGATGTTTTTCCCAGCAGTGATGGTTCTCGGCCTTGGTATGGCGATTACCGTGGCTCCTCTGACTACAGTGGTCATGAATTCGGTGGGGCCGGACCGTGTCGGCGCAGCTTCCGGAATCAACAACGCCGTTGCGCGCGTTGCTAGTGTACTTGCGGTCGCGGTCTTCGGGGTTGTCATGGTGAACGCTTTTGCTTCTCACCTGAATCGCAGCTTGTCCCATCTCGTGCTGCCGGCTGGAGTTCTCGAGGAGGTTCGTTCGGGCGAAGTCAAGCTTGCGGGAATGCCTGTGCCCCCTGGTCTCAGTTCCACTGCCCAAGTTGCCGTCGAGGAATCGATTGGCGAAGCATTTGTCTTCGGGTTCCGAAGGGTGATGTTGATCTGCGCAGGCTTGTCTGTAGCGGGTTCCGCAGTGGCATGGCTCATGATTCCGAATGCCACCCAAACCGCTGCGGAATCATCCGCGCTGTTGAAGCGACGGAAAGACGCGGCTGGTTAAGATACCCGGCCTTCACAGAGATGCGAAGGCCGGGTTACGGGACTGCCGCAAGCACCGCGCGATGCCGGAAGTCTCTAACGTCGCTACATCTCTCATCTCAATGCCCGGTGGAATCTCCACGGCGGCTGGCTTCGAACAGGAACCAGGTACGCCGTTCAGTTTCGTCAACCCAAACTTCGATCAGGCTGGCGGTGGCAATGTCATCATGCTCTTCGCAAACCCCATGGGCTTCGCGCAGACGCGCCGCCAGCGCTTTGCTGTCCTCACGCAACTCGGCGAGCATGTCCTCGGGCTCGACGTAGTCGGCGTCGTTGTCTTCCACTCGCTGGATGCGGGCTATATTACCGATCGACCGCAGCGTCGTGCCACCAATCTTGCGGACGCGCTCGGCAATGGCATCCGTCATCGCGAACAGCTGGTCAGCCTGTTCGTCGAGCAGAAGATGGTAATCGCGGAAGTGCGGGCCGCTCATGTGCCAATGGAAATTCTTGGTTTTCAGATAAAGCGCGAACACGTCTGCCAGAATGGCATTCATTGCGCCGGCTATGTCCCTGACCGCCCCTTTGTCCAGATCGGTGGGGGTGACCAAAGGGGCCTCTTGTAGTTTGCGTCCAATTTCAACCGTTGCCGCATTCGATTTCTTCATGATGTCGCTCCTGGTTGCGATGAAGGTGCGCTCAATTAGATGCCGCATCGGCGGCAATCGTTACGGGAACGAAACCGATCGTTGCTGTGCCTCAAATGGATTTTGGCGTCAAGAGAGGATAAGACGCCACGGCGGCCTGAGGATTTGCGAACGTCGAGTGGATGTCCGCATAGAGCGGGCCAATGATGGATGCGAGATTTTGGCTTATCGTGATCATATCAACCAATGTGGGCGGGATTGGAAGAGCGGAAGCCGTGTAGTGCTGTTCAATCTCCTGCCGCAGTCTCGCAGCCGATGCCTGAACATCGGGGGCGGCCCGAGCCACCTTGCCCGCCACTTCATCGGACATGGCACGGGCGGTGATCGCCATATCTTCCTCAAAGGCCGTCAGCGCGTCTGCGATGGGCTGCGATAGTTCCGGATAGCGCTGCTCGAACAGGTACTGCAAGCCGGTGATCTGCACTTGTAACAGGGTCCCGAGCGTGGGCTGCCAGCGCCTGAAGTCGTCGCGAATTTTGAGTTTTCGTTGGCGCGAAGGGCCAAACTCAAAGACCACCGCGTCGGCCTGCGCTTTCACCGCATTGAAGCCCTCGTTGATCTGATTACGTAACTGGATCGCCCGCAGGACTGCTGCCTTGCGATCCGGCACGCGCGCTTGCTCAATGACTTCCGCCAACAAGCGCAAGTTCCGGGCAAATCCCGCCTCCATCTCCTGTAAAGCGTCTCGAACCCATAGCCGATCGAAAACCAGCCACATACAGAGCAAGCCCAGAAGCACGCCGACGATACGATCGCGGGCGATGGCCAGCGAACTCTGGATGGCGAACTCCTGCAAGTTGATCAGATAGAAAGCCAAGGCAAGCTGCACTCCGAGATAAGAGAGCCGCGGCGTGGCGACTGCGATCCAGGCAGAAATTGCAGTAACTACTGCAAACAGGACGGTGAATCCGGTGATGGAATCAAGATAAGGGAGCACGAAAACCTGCGCACCCGTGCCAAAGACGAATCCCCCGATGATGGCTCCTCCCAGACGAAGAAATTGCTTTTGCCGTGACGACCCGATGGTGGACAAGGCCGTAATAATGCACGTCGGAACCGCAGTGCTAAGCCCCGTCCAATCGACTGCCTGGTAAACGACGTAGGCGAGCATGGTAGCGGCCGCACCCCGCACCGCGAACTTGAGATGGTCGGGATTGGAAAAAGCATCGGGGACCAGCAGCCGTTGCCGTACCTCTGACTCCAATGGTGGCGGTAGAAACAGGTCCTCCACGCTATCTGAACCGGAGAACGCGTGCGGTATCAACGCCACCGTGCGCTCCATTTCCGGCAGAAGCGGCAGGCCCGAGGGCTGAGTCTGGTTAGAAAGTTCGATTGAGCGTGGCAATTTGCTTTGCGCTAAATCGCGCCGAAGACCCGAAATTTGGTTCGCGAGCCGTACGCACCGGTCTCGGTCCGATGCGCTAAGAGCGCCGGACTGAGTGGAACGGACGATCCGCATGCTGGCGGCAAGATCGGTCAAACGCCCCAGCAAGGCAACGGCGACGTTCATCTGCGCGATAAGCTGCGGTGGGAAACCGGAGCGAAGCAGCCGTCTTCGCATTCTGGAGGTGCCCGTGGCCGAATACAGGGAAATTTCCTTTTCCAGCTTCTCGCCAAGAGGAAGGTCTGCCGCCGTTTGCCGCAAAATGTCTTCGACCGCCCGCAACCTGCTCCCAATTCCTTCTGTGAGTTCGGTGGTCGGATGTACGCGGCGAAAGACGTACTCTACGGCAACTGTGACGGCCGAGCCCACCACCACGGAAGCGCCCAGCCAGAGCGTATTTTCGGTACGCTGGTTAACCGTTAGGTAGGTTTCATCCCACAGCGGAATCGCCCCGGCCAGCAGGAAACCGAAGCCCACTGCCGTGAAATAGTCCGGCATGATGTGGATCAGGTAAAAGGCCAGGAAGAGCGAGGTCGCGATCCATAGAAAGTGAGTAATAGGCGAGCCAACCATGGTCACGACCCCGACGACCGTGTAGATGGTGGCAATAACGTAGACGACTGTTACTCGAATTGCGCCGCGCAGAGTTACCGTGGGATTCTCGCGGCTGAGGAAGAGGGTGTAGATGGCGCCCAGGAATCCGTACGGGATACGAAAGGTCATCACCAGGATCATGGTGATTGTGGCTGCGATGGTCATGCGGCCCACTACCCACGCGCGGCCTGGGTATGGAGCAAGCTCGGTCTTAAGAAACTGCCAGAACCACGCACTGGCTTCGTCCAATGCCTTGGACGGCGTGATCGCCGGCAGCGCGTGGTCCTGGGATGACATCGCTAGTGCGTCCTTCCGGAACTATCCGGTCGCATGACCACGACCGCCGATTCGCTCAAACGAAACGGCTCCGTCTCAGGCGCCTGAATACGCACCCGCACGGGAAAACGTGTGGCCAGGTGCACCCAGTTCAGAGAGCGCTGCACATCGGGCAAGCCGGTGCCGCCGAAGGTGCCGATCAGGGTTGAGTCCGGTTGCACGCCGAAGCCGACGCTATCCACCACGCCGTCGTAACGCATATTGGGACGCGACAGCACGTACACGTCGGCATGCATGCCAGGCTTAATGCGCCGGATCTGGGTTTCACGGAAGTTGGCCACCGCCCACCAGACCCGGGTGTCGATCAAGGTAAACACCTGTTGGCCGGTATGGGCATAAGCGCCGCGAGAGATGGTCAGGTTGGTTACGCGGGCATCAAACGGGGCGTAGATGCGACAGTTGTTCAGGTTGTACTCGGCGTTGCGGATGATGGCGGCCTTGCCCTCGCGTTGCGCAGTAAGCGGATCGAGGGTCAAGACGCTGTGCTGCGACTGGGACAGTTGCGCATGACTCTGTTGCATCGCAGCCTTGGCCTGTTGATATTGCGCTTGGGCGGAAAGCACCTGCGCTTCCGCCAGCGCCACTTGCGAACGCGCCTGATCCACGGCTTGTTGCCGCGCGGTGACGGCGGTCCGGGCCTGGTCTACCTGATCGACGGTGACAAATTGTTTGGCCAGCAGCGGCTCAATGCGATGAAAGTTGTTGGCGGTATAGAGGAGTTCAGCCTGGGCACGGTCCAATTGGGCTTTGGCGCTGGCGACATTGGCTCGCGCCTCGTTGACGGCTGACGCGGCGCGGTCGACGTTGGCGGCGGCACTGTCGGTGTTGGCCAGCGCGGCGCCCACCGCACTCTCCTGCGATGCGATGGTCCGACTCTCGTCGACGATCTGGCCCTCCAGCGTGCTCAAATCGGAACGCGCCCGTTGCAAGGCATATTCGTAAGGCCGGGGATCGATCTCGAACAGCAGCCCTCCCTGTTTGACGAAAGCGTTGTCCTGCACGGCAAGCGTGGTGATAGGGCCATCGACCTGGGGAGCGATACCAATGAAATTGGCAAACACTTCGGCATCGTCGGTGCGCGGGTACAGGTTGGTCTGGTGTATTACCAGCAAACCCGTGATCAGCGCCGCGATCGGAATCGCCACGCTCACAATCTTGCCGAGGGGTTTGCGCTGCACCGGGGTGTCGTTATCAGGCATGGCTTCTCTTTCCAAACTCAGCTGAAGAACAGCAGCCAGATGGAGAATGTGAAGAACGCGGCCAAACAGGGATATATCAGGATCAGCGGCGAAAGTTCCGGCTCGAATTTCGTGCGCACGAACACAATCCGCACGCCGACGGTCAGCAGTATGCCAATCACTCCGCATAGAATCCAAGCCGGGAAAAACGAGCCGAGGACATTGAAGGAAGGCGCCCGGGAACAACCTGCAGTCGACAGCATTACGCCAATACAAGCGCTGATTAACCCAGTCCGCAGTCGGCGAGAATTAGTTGATGCTTTCGATTTCATCGTTGATCTCATGGGGTCTTCGCATACAGCAGGTCGCCCGTCTGGTAGGCCAGTGCGGCTAACCCGGTTAAAAGTTGAGTGCGCGCGTTCACGTCCGCGGTACGCGCTTCCGCCAGGGTACGCTGCGCCGAAACCACGTCGATCTGGCTGCGCACACCGTAGTTGTACGACTCCAACGCCGCCTTGTAAGACTCGGTTGCCGACGCGAGCAGCGCGGTGGCCGCTCTCTGCTGACGCAGTGCCGTGCGGGCTGTAGAGTATGCCGCCCAAACCTGGTTCTCCACTTGAATGCGAATCGAGTCAACACTCGCGGCGGCTTGCTTCTGGTCAGCTTGCGCCCTGGCCACGCGGTTTTCTCTGGCCAACCCGTCAAATATTGTCCACCTTAGACTAAGCTGCGCGTCCCAGGTTTCCTGGGTTGGCGAGTAGACCCCGGGCAGCTGTATTTGCTCTCCGTAGGAACGGCCCAGGCCCGCCTGGCCGTCGACGGTGAGCGTCGGAAAATAGCTCCTATGTGCGGCCTTCACTTCGGCGCCCGCGGCGCGAAGATCGGCGACCCGTTGCATCAGGTCGGGGCGTTGTGAGAGCGCCTTGTCGATCGATGTCTCGACCGTGTCGGCGATGCTGTCGGGCATCTTGATGTCCTGAATACTCTCAACTTGAAATTGCACGGTGGGCGAAATGTCCAGTGAGGCCGCAAGATCGCCGTGAGCAATCTCGGTTGCGCCGATAGCCGCCTGCAAATCGTAGTCGGCTTGCGCGGCGGCGCTGCGGGCTTCCAGAACATCGGGCAAGGTAGCCAATCCGTTCTGGAGCCGGGCTTCGGCCGCCTGCTGCACCGTCTGCGCGTTCTTCAGGTTGGCTTCTGCCGCGTCCTGCTGTCCTTTGCTGTCGAGCAGCCGATAGTAAGCCTGCATCACCTGAAAGATGACTTTGCGATGGGTGTCATTGAACTGAAAATTAGCCGCCAGGAGATTGCTCTTGCTGATGGATATTTCCTGGGAGCGCTGCCCGAAATCAAAGATGACGTAATCCAAAAGGAAAAGCGGAGAGAACGTTTCGACCGTTTGCCGCTGAAAGTCGGGTCCAAAGAAAATGTCGTTCCGGGAGCTTCCGGCGAGGGCTGCGGCCGCCAGCGTTGGATAAAGGGTCGACTCGGCGATTCCCAGCTCGGCGGCTCGCGCCTTGGCGTTCTGCCAGGCCACGCGCGTGTCTGGATTGTTCTGTTCGGCGAGGTTTACTAATTGGGACAAGGTATAAATCTTCGCCGGATCAAGGATGGGGGCCGGAACGAGTCGCGGAGGCGCTTTGAGGGATTGCTTCGCCGCAGACGCGTCCCAGGGATGGTCGGGGGCCGCAGGCGCCTTTTGGGCGCACGCGACACCTTCCGCAACCAGCATGCCGAGCATGATGACTGTTCGTCCGCGAAAGCGAGACATTCGTTTGCCAGGATGCCGTGACGGCAGCTCTTCCAGAAAAAGTAAGTGGATGATAACACGGCGGGATTCCCTGGTTCCGGCCAGCGACGCCGCATCTTTTTCTGCGCTGGCAAATCGCGGGCGCTGCGTTATAATCCCTGCTCCCGCGGAGGGTGACGATTCATGCGCGGCGTGCCTCGCTGGGTAGCAGTGTTGGCTGTGGTCGCGACCGGTGCGGTGGTGTGTGCCTTCACCGTTCGACACACGATGGCGCCTGCAACCTTGGTGTTGCAACTCTCCCCAACCGCAGTTCCCGCTGACGGTTTCACTTCCACCGAACTGAAAATCACGCTATCGAATGGCCGTCCAGTGCGCGACCTTCAGGTCACGGTGGAAGATCCGCACCGTGCTGTCGTGGAATCGGTGACGGTGGACGGCGACACGGCGACTGCGTCGCTGCGTGCCGGAGTGTTGCCGGGCGCGACGAAGGTTCGGGTCACGGGGTCTGGCTTCGCGGCACAAGCGATCGCATTCCACACCGTTCTCGACTCCAGTGACGCGATCGGAGACGGCACTCCGGACTTCCTGCGCTTGCACGATCCCGCTGACCGCGTTGCGTTCCGCCGATGGTTTACCTTCCTGGCTGAGGCGCAGTATTTTCGCGGACGAGCGCTTCCTGCGGAAATTGACGATTGCGCCGCGCTGCTGCGCTTCGCCTACCGCGAAGCCTTGCGGCCGCACGATGCGGTGTGGGCGCACCAGATGGCACTGCCGGCTCCCGCTTCGGCAAGCGACATCCAGCAATATCAATACCCGTACACGCCGCTGGCCGCGGCAATGTTTCGCGTGCGTAGTGGAAGTTTTCAGGCCAACGATCTTGGCGACGGCGCCTTCGCGCAGTTCGCGGACGTGGAAACGCTTTGGCGGCATAACACGCACTTCGTCGGACACGACTTAATGCGCGCCCGGCCCGGCGATCTGCTGTTCTTCCGCCAGGATGCTTCGCGGATGCCATTCCACGCGATGATTTTCCTGGGGCAAAGCCAGATCGAGCATGGCAACGAACAGTATGTCGTCTATCACACCGGCCCAAGCGGGCGCGCTGCGGGCGAAATTCGCCGGCTCGCATTGCCACAGCTCTTGAACTATCCCGACCCACGCTGGCGGCCGCTCGCCGGCAATCCCGGCTTTCTCGGTGTCTATCGCTGGAACATCTTGCGGGGAGCGGACTGATGCGCCTGAAATCCGCTTTCGTTGCGGTTCTCCTGTGTCACGCGCTGGTGCTGCCGCTGTTCGCCCAGAGCGACGCCGAAGCCGATAACGACGCGGGACAGTCGTTTTCGCTGACCAGCCAACGCACCTACATGCCCGGAGAAAAGCCGGAGGTCTCGGTCTATTCCCACAACGTAAAGGCGCTGGAGTTCCGCGTCTACCGGGTCAACGATCCGGTGAAGTTCTTCAGCCAGATGCAGGAGTTGCATAGCTTCGGCGGTCAAGCGCCCGCCTTGCCGAAGCAGGCCCATACCTGGCTGGAAAAGTTTCATGCGTGGAAGCATCGCATCTGGGCATGGATCCGCGATTTCGTTCGTGCACAGTTTTCGGCTGACTCGCGGCAGAAGATTCGGTTGTGGGAGATGGGCGGCGGCAGCGAAAAGAAATCGGGAGCGAAGGTTGAAAGTTACGCCCAAGTGCCGGTGCTGAATCAGCAGCAGGTGGTCTCGGTTTGGAATTGGACGGTGCCCGCGCACGACCGCTGGGAGAGCCAAAGCGTCGCCATCCCGATAAGCGAGAAGGGCGTGTATCTGGTGGAGGCGACCAATGGCACACTTCGCGCCTACACCATCGTTGTCGTCACCGACATCGCAGTCATCACCAAAGCTGCGCCCGGCCGCCTGATGAGTTTCGTGGTCAACCGGCGCAGCGGCGATCCGATTGCCGGAATCATGGTGCGGGTCTGGATCGACCAGAAAGAAGTTGCCGCCAAGAAAACCGACCAGCAGGGTCTGTTGGATACCAGCTTGACCGGCGCGAAGCCGGAAAACGTTGCGGTGCTGGCAACCAGCGCTGACGAGTTCGCGATTAATACTCCCGGCGCATGGAACCTGGGCAACGATCCTGATGCCAGTTTGACCGCCTATACCTATACCGATCGCCCGGTGTATCGGCCTGGCGACACGGTGCACTTCAAGTCCATCATTCGCGCTCAGACCATGAACGGCTATGTGATTCCGCAGAGCCGCGACCTCAGACTGGAGATGCGCGATCCACGGGACTATACGACGATCTGGCAGCAGACCGTGAAGCTGTCCGACATGGGCACGGCGGAATGGAATTACGCGATTCCCGCGGACGCCAATCTTGGGAGCTACTACCTCACGATGCAGATGGGCGAGCGTTACGTCGAGGGCACTAACTTTTCGGTAGAAGACTACAAGAAGCCTGAGTACCAGGTGAAGGTGACGGCGCAGACACCGCGCGTGCTGCAAGGGCAGCCGATCAAGGCGACCATCGACGCGCGCTATTACTTTGGCGAGCCTGTTGCCGGTGCCAAGGTGACCTGGGTGGTGCATACCTCGACGTATTGGCCGATGGGGCGCGATCAAGACGACGAGGAAGCCGGCGCGGGACAGGAAGGCGATTCTGCCGACGCCGACGATGCGGGGGACGACGACAGCGACGGTGGAGAGCAAGCGAGCGAGACCAGCGGCACGCTGGACGCCGACGGCAAGTTGCAAATTACGATTCCGACCAAGGTTGACAGCAAGAAGCAGGACCTGACCTATCGCATTGAGGCGCGCGTGACCGACGCCGGCAATCGCGAGATCGCGGGACACGGTTTTGCCCTTGCAACTTACGGCAGCTTTTTCCTGACCGCGACGCCGGACTCCTATGTCTACACCAAGGGCAGCACGGCAACCGTTACGATCATCGCGCAGGACTATGACAAGAAGCCAGTGCAGACCAGCTTCCATGTGGAGATGAATCGTTGGGATTGGCGCAAAGGAGCGGGGCAATCGGTCACTACGACGCAGGGCCAAACTGACGCCAGCGGCAAAGCACAGGTCAAGCTCAGCATTCCAGATGCGGGTGAGTTCCGGGTCCGCGTGACCGCGACCACCCCGGAGAAGCGCACCATCGAAACCACCACATTCTTATGGGCCCCAGGAGCGAGTCCGTGGTGGAGTGGGCCGGCGCAGGAACGGGTACAGATTGTCGCCGACAAGAAGACCTATCAGCCGGGCGATACAGCGCACGTGCTGATCGTCACCAGCAAGGAGCCGACTTCGGTGCTGGTGACGGTTGAAGGCAACGGACTCTACTCCGGCCAGGTGATCAAGAGCAGCGGTGGCAGCATCACGGTGGATGTTCCTATCAAGCCGGAGTACGCCCCGAACTTCTACGTGGCGGCAGTTTTCATTCGCGGCAACAAGCTGTATCAGGGATCCAAGAGTCTCAACGTGCCACCGGTGCAGCATGAGCTGAATGTGCGATTGCTGCCGTCCAAGCCGCAGTACCAGCCGGGCGAAGCTGCCAGTTACACCATCAAGGCGACGGACAACAGCGGCAAGCCGGTTGCAGCGGAATTCAGTCTGGGCGTGGTGGATGAGGCCATCTACGCGATCAAACCGGAAACCGTGGGCAGCATTGTCAATGCGTTCTATGGCCGCGTCTATTCTAAGGTGAGCACGGAGACCTCGCTGACGTATTACTTCAGCGGGCAGGCGGGGAAGCGCGCGATGCAGTTGGCCGCGGTGCGCCCCTCGAAGGCGATGGCGCAACTGAAGCCCGAGCGCCTGGTGCAACCCAAGGTCCGCAAGGCGTTTCCTGACACTGCCTACTGGATGGCGGACGTACGTACCGGCAGCAACGGGCAGGCCACGGTGCGCTTCGACTATCCCGACGCTATCACGTCGTGGCGCGCGACTACGCGTGGGGTCACGCAAGACACCCAGGTGGGCAGCGCGGTGGTGAATACCATCGTGCGCAAGAACCTGATGGTGCGGCTGGTGGTGCCGCGGTTCTTCCGCCGCGGCGACGAGATTACGATCTCGACCATCGTGCAGAACTATCTGCCCACGGACAAAGTAGCGCGCATCTCCATGGACCTCACCGGCCTCCAGGTGCTGGATGGCAGACAGCGCGATGTCAACGTCCCGAGCCGCGGATTGATCAAAGTGGAGTACCGGGTGCGGGTGCTCGACGTGGATTCGGCCAAGGTGCTGGGCAAGGCGCTTACCGACGTTGAGAGCGACGCGATGGAACTGACGCTGCCGGTCGTTCCGTTCGGAGTGAAGCTGGCGGTGTCGAAGTCGGGATCGTTCGCGACTGCCGGCAGGAGCGACACAGCCCTGCCGTTGACCTTCCCTGCGGGCGCGGAGGCGGGAACTCGCAAGCTGACGATTGGCGTGACCCCGTCCATCGCCGGGACAGTCTTTGCCGCGCTCGATTTCCTGACCTCCTATCCCTATGGCTGCACCGAACAAACCATGTCGAGTTTCCTGCCCGATGTGCTGGTGGCAGACGCGCTAAAGAAGCTAGGAGTGAAATCGAACATCGATCCGCAAGTACTGAGCAAGCAGGTGCAGGCGGGCCTCGACCGGTTGTACAACTACCAACATCCCGACGGAGGCTGGGGCTGGTGGCAGACCGACGATAGCGACGCATTCATGACGGCCTACGTGCTCGCCGGATTGAGCCAGGCGAAGGTGGCGGGTTTCGACGTGAAGCAGGACGCGATCGACAAAGGCCGCACGTGGCTGCTGCCCGAGTTCAACAAATCGACAAAAGTGCGTACCGATCTGCGCGCCTACATGGCCTACGCACTGGTGCTCAGCGGCAGCGACGGCAACGCTCAGGCCATTGATTCGGTGTGGTCGCAGCGCTCGACGCTCACCGATTACGGCAAAGCGGTTCTTGGTCTGGCGATGCTGGCCGTCAACGACAGCCGCGCAAAGGATCTGACCACCCAGCTCGAAGGCGGCGCCAAGCAGGACGATTCGCAAGCCTGGTGGCCGAGCGACCAGAACTACCTGATGGACTACTCTGGCGACACGACGCCGCAATCGACCGCCTACGCGCTGAAGCTCATCAACCACACCGATCCGAACAGCCCGCTCATCCCGAAAGCGGCGGTGTATCTCGTCGGCCACCGCAGCGACGGTTACTACTGGGATTCGACCGAGCAGACGGCGATGGTGATCTACGGCCTGACTGATTACCTGGAGCGCACAAAAGAATTGCAGCCGAACTACAGCGTCGAAGTCCAGGTGAATGGCAAGACGGTGGCGACCAGGAAGTTCACCGCCGCCGATGCGCTTGCCCCCGCGACCACAGTCGTGCTGAATGACTCGCAACTGGCTCCCGGTGTGAACCAGATTCGAATCGTGAAGTCGGGTGATGGGCGGCTGTACTGGTCGGCGCGAGGAGAGTATTACTCCAACGAGAAGAAGGTGGTGAACTCGGGCAGTTTCAAGCTGAGCGTGGCGCGCCAATACTACCGGCTGTCGTCTCAACAGAAGGATGGCCGCGTGGTTTATCGCCTCGATCAATCTCACGGGACCGGTGCAGGTTGGCGACACGCTGGCTGTGCGGCTGACCGTCGGCGGTAACGACTGGCGCTATTTGATGATTGAAGATCCGATCCCGTCGGGGACCGAGTCCATTGCGCGTGATGACCTTTACGAACTGGACGAGCGTCCCAACTGGTGGGGCCGCTGGTTCAGCAATCGCGAACTGCGCGACGATCGCACTACCTTCTTCAACATGTACTTCCCGCAAGGGCAGCACGAATATGTTTACCTGCTGAAGGTAGTGAACCCCGGAGTCTTCCGCGTAAGCCCGACCAGCGTGGAGCCGATGTATCAGCCGGAATATCTTTCGACCAGCGACGCCTTGACGGTGACGGTGAAATGACCGCGAAACATAGTGGCGCGATGAAGCTGTGGCTGCTGAACCTTGTCGGCAATGCTGCGTTGCTGGCGGCCGTCTATTTCTGGCTGCTGATGCCGGATGCGCATGGCTGGCAGGTGGGAGCCTCAGCCGTGGTGGCGGTCGTCGTCATCTTCTTCGGCCTGTGGCTGCGGGCGGGGACGTTCGCCTACTTCCGGGTTGGAGAGTTTCGAAACAATGCAGCAGTGTGGCGCGCCTTTCGCCATGGGTTACGGCACATGATCGCGCTGGCGGTGTGGGCCGTTCTTATGGCGGCGGCAGAGATGCTGCTGATTCGTCTTCGCAGGTACGCGCCGCAGTTCGGTGTGTGGTTCTGGCAGAAGTCGCCATCGTTCCTGCACTTCGGCAGTCCGCGGCAAATCTTCCATGCTGCCGATTGGCTGCTGTGGTTCTTGATGTGGGTGCTGTTGCCGGCGGTGTGGCTGCCTATCGCGACCACGGTTGCAGCTGCCGGGTTTGGATGGAAGCGGATGACGCGCTCTCTGCGTGTCTTGCGGCGTCCCGCTTACTGGTTGTGGCTCGGCGCGCTGATGCTGGTGGGCGTCTATGTTGCGTACAAGTTGGTCTGGTGGATACCAGACCTCAGCGATCTAAGCAAACAGGCATGGAGCATGGGGTTTCGATTCCTGTTGGCTTATGTGATTTTGATTGCGGCCTGGGCAGCCTTGCTGCTTGTGATCGGTACGCGCGTGGAGAAAGAAGATCCTGAGATGATTCCGATTGACCAGGCGGCTCCAGGTTCAGCGACCGCCGGAGCGCTGGACAGTCCTGCCCGCAGTTAGATCAGTAGGAATCCCGTTCTGCACCCAGTTGAGCAGCGATTCTTTGCCGTGTTCACGCGCCAGTTGCGCTACCCGCGCGCGGGCACCAGCGTAAGCGCGCCGCAATTCCTCTTCACTCGCCGGAGACCGGAGTGCCTTCTCGAGGCTATTCAAGTCATCAGTATTTTCGCCTGGCTTTGAAGCAGCGTTCGGCTCGGTGAGGTAAAGCACCAGCCCTTCACGAAACCACAGCGGTGTTCCTGGCAGCGCGTGCGAATCGATCAGCATATGGAGAAGTTCGTGGTGCAGCGTGCTTTCCAGCGTGCCGGCTTCGCGCAAAACGTCAGAAGGTTGCATCTGTATAGTTTGTCCGCGCGTGGAAGCTGCCACCCATCCCGGCTCGCCGGTAGAGTTGCGGAAAGCTGCCACCGTCGGATAAATCTTCAGGGTTGGAGAAGTGCGATAGAGCAGTCCGGTGCTCTCTTCAGATTGGTGCACCAATGCGGTCGCCATCGCCAAAAGCGGCCGATCACGATCAGGACGAGTGGTCATCAATGTGACATCTTCGTTGGCGAGTTGCTGCCACGGTATGCCCTGCGCGCTTACGCCGAGGCGCGTACCGGGATAGTAGAAGCTGAGAATCTCGCGATAGGTATGACCCTCCTCGCCCATCACCTCAGCGCCAATCTGGCACATTCCAACCCCGTGCCCCGAGCCTCGGCCTTGAAAGATGAGGCGATCGCCGTCGTCGCTCACGTCGTACCAGTTGCTCTTCAGGCGCTCCCATCCGATGTGGCGGCCGATGGCGCTGCGAAAGGCCAGCCCCGGTACGGTGACCGTGCTGCTGCCCGTGATGCGAAGGACCTCCACGCGACCGCTGGGAGTGCGATGCAGAACGGACACCGTGCGCAGGGTACCTGGGACAACGACGCCATCAGCCGCAAGCGCACGCTGCGCCTCGGGCTTCGCAACTTCCGTGCGCCATTGGGTGCTCCCGTTGCGCAGGCAATACTGATCAGAGTGTTGGACCAGGAAGGGCGCACGCGGCTCATTATTGCCGAGAATGAAGCGCCCGTCCTCGGTTGTGCCGCCGCAGTTGGCGTGGTAGTAAGTGGCTGCCGGTTCACCGTCATACCAGAGGACCTCGCCCGCAGTCGCGTTGGCGATGCTGCGGAGATGGGCGTTAATGCCGGTTATGCGCAGGTCCTGGCAGTGCGTCGTATCGCAGAAGTCGAACGCTTCCAGGGCATGGCGGCTGCCGAAATGCATCGCGTAGGTGCGGGCTGCGATGGCCATCGCCTTCAGCGCCTCATCGGACTTGAAGTTGCCCGTTTCGCCAGCGAGCACGCCCGCGATGTACTCCTCCATCGGCATGAGTGCCGTGACCAGCAGGTGACTGTCGCTGGCGCGGACCTCGATGGGGAAGTCGGCGTGTAGTGGCGAATCGCCCTGGGCGTTCATTTGATACGCGCCACTGACGCGAACCTCGGACAAGGAAGATTTATTTCCTGCGAACTCAATCCTCGAGCCCCTGGCGCGCAGAACAGCCGTCGTGATTGTTGACTGTGGGCAAGTTGCGCAGGTTTGCATCCGAGCCCGGCCGGCATCGGCGCGAACCTCCAACTTGCCGGGCGGATGCAGATACCAAAGCCGCACTCGGACGGTCTGCGGAAACCCGCTGCGGGAAGACTTGGTGGTGGACTGATCGCCGCGTCCAGCTTCAGCAGCTATACACAACAGGAGCAGCAGGCCGATAGGCGCCAGCAGTCGCTTCATTGCCGCGCTTCTTTGGCGGCTTCGGTGACGCCGGCGGTATGATTGGCCGCGAAGGCCGCGAAGAGCTCGCGCGCGACGCCGGCGGCATCCGAGCCGCCGTGTCCTTTTTCCAGGAAAACAACGAATGCGATCTGAGGATTTTCAGCCGGCGCATAACCGGCAAACCAGGCGTGAGTCCATGGACCCTCATCTGAGACGGCCGTTCCGGTCTTGCCCGCAACTTTCATTGCCGTATCCGGCTGGGCCATGCGGCCCATACCGTAGGCGACGGACTGTTGCAGGCCATCGAAAAGCGGCGAGAGCTTTCCGTTGGGATCGCTCTTAGCGAGCCGAGCAAGATTGAGATAGCCGCGCAGCAATTCCAGCGGGGTCACGCTGATGCCCCATTCACCGATGGCTTGCAGTTGCAATTCCTCCGGCGAATGGGCGAGGGCAACGTTGCCGCCGACTTCATCGGGAGCCAGTTCGCCGGGAGAGCTGAAGCCGAAGCGCACAAAGCTGTCGTGCAGTTGCGCGGGTGTCAGGCGAGTGGCAACGCTGGTGAAGTACGAATTGCACGAGTAGGCCAGAGCGCTTGCCGGGACCAGCGGTTGCGGGGTTGCAGGATGAGTGCAGTCGAGTTTGTGACCACTGATGGAAACCGTGCGCTTGCACATCAACGCGGTCTGCCCGTCGAGCTTGCCAGCTTGCAGCAGTGCCAGCAGTGTGAAGGGTTTGATGGCGGAGCCGGGATGCGCAACGCGACGTGCGGCCACGTCAAGATGGTAAGCCGCAAGGATGTGCCCTGACTGGACATCGAGAACCACGACGGCGCCGCGACGGCCCGCCATTGCTCGAGCGGCTGCCTTCTGCAACGTCGGAATGCCCGACTCGCTTCCTATGGCCGAAGATGCCGCGGCGCACACGAGCAGCGCTGCGCAGCATAGGCAGACCATTTTCAGGGGGGTCATGCCTCGATTGTAATGGCGCGGCGCAAGCGCGCGAGCACTGCGCCCTTAGACTACAGATAGCGCAACCCTCATTCCGCCATCCTGACTGAGCAAGAGAGCGCACGCAATGCGGGAATTTGTCTAGGCCGGAAAATGAGGCGCTACTTTACTGTCATTCGGGTGTTAAAGATTCTGTTCCAACAATTTTGTACCTATACCTTAGCGGAGGAAGGCATGAGCAAGAACCTTCTGAAGTTGCTATTGGGCGCTGCGGTGTTTTGCGCGGGCATAATCATCGCGCAGCAGCCGGCGCAAAACGTCAACCCCCACCATCATCCCAATCTGGCTGCGGCGCAGCGACTCTGCGAACAGGCATATCAAAAGATCATGACCGCGCAACAAGACAATGAGTGGGACATGCAGGGCCACGCGGCGAAGGCCAAAGACCTGCTCGATCAGGCGAACCAGCAGCTCAAGCTGGCGGCCGAAGCGGCCAACAAGAACCACAAGTAATGGCGCATTACCTGTTCCCACTCATTCGAAAGCCGCGAATGAGTGGGGCACCCAGCCGAGAGCCGTCTCAGGGACGACGTCCGAGCCGGCCTCAGCTTGCGACGCTTTGCCGCGAGACGTGCGCTCCCATGCTACTTGGCGCTTTCCACAGCGCTCACGCGCAGCGTGTAGAGTGCCGGCCCGTTACCGGTTTGCGGATTCCAGACCGCGACCTCAATCCCATCGCCCGGCGCGAGCTTCCAGCCACGAGACCCATAGGCTCCGGAAAAGCCGGCGACCACAATTTGGGCGTCCGTCCAACTTTCGACGCTCAGAGTAACTTCGTCCGAATTCTCCGGAGTCATTCTGCCTGCGGCCCAGTCGGCGGTATTATCCCTGATAGCGAGGAACGGCGTGTCGAGATTCACGAATGGAGTGTGGCTACCTAAATTGCGCCCCGACAGTACAATCTTCTGAATAGCCTTTGGCAGGATTGGCGTTATCGACGTAATGACCGGTACAGCATTATCGCTACGGGAGCTTTGAACCGCGGCCGTTTCGGCGGAAACCCGCGACTCTTTTCCTGAGTTGCGCGCGGCCACAAGCAATGCCACAAGGCCAGCGCTGATTGCCAGACACAGTGCACCGATTAGTACTACCGCTAGCTTCCGAGAGCGCAAGATGGATTGAGTTTTCTTGTCTCCAGAGTTTAGTCCCGCTGGTTCTAACTCGGAGGGATGGGACATTTGCACGGGAGCAATGAACTTATATCCGCTCTTGGGAACAGTTTGCACATAGCTGGGGCTTTCGGGGTCGTCTCCCAGCGCCTGTCGAATACTCTTGATTTGAAAGTACAGCCGACTCTGAATATCACTGAATGGTTCGGTCGGCCATACCTTGCCTTGGATTTCGATGCGCGTCACCAAAGTATTGGGACGACTGGCCAATAAAGACAGGATTGCTAAGGCCTGAGGCTGGAGGTCGATCGGCACGCCATTTCGGCGTAATTGCCGATTCGTCAGGTCGAGCTCATAATTCGCGAAGCGGAGCACAGAGGCTTTGTCTAGGCCAGCTTCCACCCTTTCCTCCGCGGCGCCGCACCGTGCGAGCGTTTCCAAACTCTCTTTTACCATCAAGTTAGTGGAGTCTTGCCCCGCAGTCAATGTGCGGCATTTCCCTTTCACATTCCTTTCACATTTGTCATTGAGTGCGTCCTCACATAAAACTCCCAGGAATCTTCGTTGACTGTGGGAAGCAAGCAATGCGACGGTTGGGGCGCTGACGGCGACCCACGAGGCCGAATCGCGGAGACTACCACTTCTTGGCTCCCGGCAGCACACCTTAATTGATCAGTTGATTCAGCCACATGGCGAGGAGGCAGAGACAATGCAAAGCAAGAACCGGTTTCGCAACTTACTATGCCGCGCAATTTCGTGCACATCAACGGCTGCGCTTGCGATGGCGTTTGTACTGACGGTCGTCACAGCCCGGCCCGCAGAGGCGCAGGGCGGCTGCGCAATCTGCTTGAACGACGACTTCGCAACCTGGAGCACGAGTTCCTCGTTCTTAACTGCGCTCGCACAGGCATCGTCGAATCCCCCAGGGTCGTTCGTTAGTCCGACCCTAGGCTTTGGTCAGTTGGGCCTAGAGATGTCGGGCCTCAGCCAAGACTACCAATTCACCGGGATGCAATCGCTCCTGGCTTACTCAGCGCCCTTCACCTTTACCACCTACGCGACCGCCGCCCAGGGAACTGCAAACCCGATCGCAATCTTTCTGGCCAACGCTGACCTTACTCAGTACGTCACGGTATCAGTTAACTTCAGCTCTACCTATGACGGAATATGGGTGAATGCAACGAACATTGACGCGATCTGGCAGCTTGGTGAGCAGTTTCAGCCGACGATTAGTCCTGCCCTCAACACCCTGTACGAGTTCATAGTCACCGTTGACGATTCGGGCAATTCCACCGTGACTGTGAAAGCGCAGGGCAATGTATTGGGAACCCTTTCTGGCCTGACGCCGGGAACGGGGCCGTTTTATGTTGTGTTGGGTCAAAAGATAGGCGGGGTTTCTCCCGGATCGCAAACCGCATCCTACAAATCCGCAAGTCTCAACCCGGACTGACGTTTTTCATGGGCCTGCGTGCCCCACACATTCGGGTCTCCGCATGTGGGGGATAGAAGAATTGACCCAATCCAAAGATCGGGCGTCGATAATAATCCGTTCCCACTCATTCCAAAACCAGGAATGAGTGGGGCACCCCTGCACCCCTGCATCGTTTGCCCAGAGGGCGCTAGCAGAACAATCCTCCGTGCTCTCTGTGTCTCTGTGGTGAATAATTCTGCTCTTACTTCGCCGGAAACAGAAACCTCAGCATCGGCGCCACTCTTGCGGCCCAGGCCGACTCGGTGTGCTGCGCGTCAGGGACTTCCAGGTAGGAGAGATCGCGGCCTTCGACCCATCCCTTCTTCACCAGGGAGATATTCAGCTCGCGCGCGTCGGGCAGCGCGCGCTGGCCTTCGTTGGTCCCGATGTCGAGCCAGATCTTGAGATCGGGTTTGCGCGTGATCTTGGCCACGGTCTTCAGGATGGCGCGATTGCGCCACCATACCGATGGTGACATTACCGCCAGCTTGCTGAACATCCAGGTGTAGCGCAGACCCAGGTAGAGGGTGACCAGTCCGCCCAGCGACGAGCCGCCCAGACCGCAATTGGCTTCGCCCGGCAGCGTGCGATAAGCGTGATCAACGAAGGGCTTCAGCTCCTCTGCCAGCATCTGGCCGTAAGCGTCGGCCTGGCCACCGCCCAGGCGCTTGTCCTCTACCGGCGTGTATTCGTCGATGCGATGTTTGCCGGTGTTGTAGATGCCGACGATGATCAGCGGCTCGATCTCACCGGCGTTGATGAGCGCGTCGGCGGTCTCGCCCATGTGCCAGTAGTTGCCCTTGCAGAAAGACGTCTCGGGATCGAACAAATTCTGCCCATCCTGCATATAGAGCACGGGAAAGCGGCGGTCGGGCTGCTCGTCATACATGGGCGGCAGATAGACGATGAAGTCGTGCTTCTCGTCCATCAGCTTGGAGGGAAATTGCTGGTGCAGGCGCAGACGGGAGTTCAGATCGCCGGGAACGGCGGCGGGCGCATTGCTCATGTCGGTGGGAGCGGGCATAGGATGGCGCGTTAATGGTACGGAATTTAGTTTCGCAGTGCCAGTGATTTTGTTGCGTTGTTACTCGACCGCCGGAGACATAGGCCTAAAGGCCCGCTTTAGCTATGAACTCCCTGAACCGGTCGATCGCGGCCTGCGTGTACTGCCCGACCTCGATGATATAGCCATCGGGATCGCGCATGTAACAGCGCGTCTCCATGCCGTCGGGATTGGGAAGCGGGTCAGTCAGAAATACCGCGCCCTTGGCCTTCCATTGCGAGTAGCAAGCCTGGATGTCGGCCACGCGCAGGTTCAGGAAGCTGCTTACTCGCTTGGGGTCTTGCGGGGTCTGGAGCCAGACTTCAGGCTTGTCGGGCGTAGGGCCGCCGCCCGAGTTCAGAATGATCCACAGGTTCGAGAGCCTGATGTAACAGGGATCCTTTTGCTGGACCACCGTTCCACCCAGAACGCCGGCGTAAAATTCTCTCGACTTCGCCTGGTCGTTCACGGTGAGAAAGTGGGCAGCGTAAAAGCCTTCTTCGGCGATGGGAGCAAGAGGGAGGTTCATGCTATCGCTTGGCATACTGTAGAATTGCCCTCCTGGAGCGATTCCATAATTTGGTTATAGAAGTGGCTTTGAAAGGGCGCGCCTTCAGGCGTACCGGTAGAGCGAGAGTAGGCCGGCTTTAGCCGCTGAGGGACCTCAGGGCCTAAAGGCCGACCTCTCGGTATATCTTGACGGCACGGCTGAAGCCGTACCCTTTCAAAGCCGGATACCCAAACACCAAAGCCGCTCCAGAGTATCAAACGTTGGTTTCAACGCCGCTCAATCTCTTTCTCAGGGGCATACATACCGTGAATCGTGAATTTCACCGTTGGTGGTCCAACGACCTGCAACGCAACATGGACCTGCTGGTCTTCGGTCACGATGGGCCGAAGGTCCTCGTCTTTCCCACTTCCATGGGCCGCTTCTTCGAGTACGAAGACAACAAAATGATTGCCGCGCTTGCCGACCGGCTGGAGTATGGCCAGCTACAGGTTTACTGCGTGGACGGCGTCGACACGGAGAGCTGGTACAACAAGCAGGCGCATCCCTATTGGCGGGTGCAGCGGCACTTGCAATACGAGCGCTACATCCTGAACGACGTGCTTCCGTTGATGTGGAACCGGAACTGGAATCCGCGGACGATCGTCACCGGATGCAGCTTCGGCGCCTATCACGCGTTGAACTTCGCCATGCGGCATCCCGACAAAGTGACCGACTGCGTCACCATGGGCGGCTCCTTCGACATCAAGCGCTTCACGAACGGCTGGTATAGCGAGGACGTCTACTTCAACAATCCTCCCGACTACCTGGCCAACTGTACCGACGGCTGGCGCTACAACCACATCCGCACGGTGCTGGCCACGGGCGAATGGGACATGTGCTGGCAGGACAATGAGCACATGGCGGCCATCATGCGCGGGAGCGGCATCCGGCATGAGTTGTACGTCTGGGGCGACCAGAGCTATCACGATTGGCCGTGGTGGCGGCCGATGGCGCGGGCGTATCTGGGATAGAGTTCGGCCGCAATGCCTGCGCCGGTGGCGGAAACAGTTCGAAAAACGTTGCCAAGCGATACTTGATCAGAGCTTCCCTAAGGGCGCAATTGCTAATGGCCACTTGGTTAGCCGCTGATCCCGACCAGCTTCTGCTCTTTGGCGGTGTAGTGCGAGTCGACGTAGTTGTCGACGATCTGGATGAACTCGGCGACGATGTGGTCGCCCTTGAGGGTCAGCATCAGGCGGCCATCGACGTAGACTGGCGCTTTCGGCTCCTCAAACGTTCCCGGCAGCGAGATGCCGATGTTGGAGTGCTTCGACTCGCCCGGCCCGTTCACGATGCAGCCCATGACCGCGACCTTCATCTCTTCCACGCCGGAGTAGCGCGTCTTCCAGACCGGCATCTGCTCGCGCAGGTAGCTCTCGATCTGCTCGGCCATCTCCTGAAAGAAGGTGCTGGTGGTGCGGCCGCAACCGGGACAGGCGGTGACTTGCGGAGTGAAGCTGCGAATGCCCATCGACTGCAAAATCTGTTGCGCGACCGTGACCTCTTCCGTGCGGTCGCCGTTGGGCGCAGGCGTGAGCGAGACGCGAATCGTATCGCCGATGCCTTCCTGCATCAGGACACCGAGCGCGGCGGTTGAGCCGACGATGCCCTTTGCCCCCATACCCGCTTCGGTCAATCCGAGATGCAGCGGATATTCGCAACGCCGCGACAGCTCGCGGTAGACATCGATGAGGTCCTGCACGCCGCTGACTTTGGCGCTCAGGATGATCTGCTCGGGCTTCATGCCGTAGCTGACGGCGAGCTCGGCGGAGCGCAGCGCGCTTTGCACCATCGCTTCCATGGTGACTTCGCGCGCGTCTTTCGGCTCGTCGAGCTTGGAGTTCGCGTCCATCAGCCGCGTCAGCAGCGACTGGTCAAGCGAGCCCCAGTTCACGCCGATGCGCACCGGCTTATCGTTCTCGATGGCAACGTCGATCATGGCGCGGAAGTTGTTGTCGTCCTTCTTGCCGATGGAAACGTTGCCGGGATTGATGCGGTACTTGGCCAGGGTCCGCGCGCATGCGGGATACTTCTTCAGCAGGATGTGCCCGTTGTAATGGAAGTCGCCGATGATGGGAACGGGAACGCCGAGACGGTCGAGGCCGTCGACGATGTGCGGCACAGCTTCGGCCGCGGCGTCATTGTTGACGGTGACGCGAACCAGTTCGGAGCCGGCCCGGGCCAGCGCCATGCACTGGCGGATGGTGCCATCGATGTCGGCGGTGTCGGTGTTGGTCATGGACTGCACCACGATTGGTGCATCGCTGCCGACGCGCACGCCGCCAACTGTCGCCGTATAAGTTTTCCTGCGCTGAATTTGAGCCATACAGAGGTCTAGGGAAAGTTTATCACGCTAGAGAATGGCGGCAGGTGGCAAGGCGGTTTCGGGCGTGTTCTGGGCGCCGTGTTGAAAAGCTGCCATGCAAAAATGCAAGCCTAAAAGTGACGCGAAGAGGCTGGAGGTCAGTGGTCTGGACACTGCACTTCGTGGCCAATACAATTCGCGCCTCCGAGTGTGTTCCGTGCAGGTTCTTGCTCGGAATGGGGCGAGCGAGAGGCAATAACGCGAGGGGTACTCCCCCTTGGTAGCAGCCTCTCGCTGCCCTGTAGTAATCCCCGCACACGGAAGAACCAAATGGTGCGCGCATCGCCCTGAGCGGCGATGCCGGCTTGCTCTCAGTCAGGGTTTCTGCTCATGCTCCAATTGGCGCAGGTAGGTGACCTTCTTGCGCACATAGCCGGCGTAGATGACGTTCAGCCGCCAGCAAAGTGCGCCGTGGAAAATCCCTCCGCGCACAACCTGCCGGTAGAAGAATGTCCACAGCGGATTGAAGATTTCGTTCAGCAGGCTTCTGCGCCAGGCGGTGTTTTCGTGCTCGAAGTATTGGCGGGCGCTTAGCCGCGCGTACTGATCCATCGTCTGGGCAAACTGCTCGACATCCTTGTAGGCATAGTGCAGCATGTCGTTCTTCAGTTGCCGGACCTCGCCCTCTACTGTGATCGACTCATGGACCACGCGCGGCTGAAACCGGCCTTTGCCTTTGCGGATCAGCCGCAATTGCGCGTCGGGATAGAAGCCTCCGCCGCGCACCGGCGAATCGCCGATGTAAAGGACGCGCGGTATTTTGAAGCCCGAGATCTCGCCGGGCACGCCGCTCTTCATCAGGCCGCGGATTTCGGCAATGAGCGCCGGCGTTAGAACTTCATCGGCGTCGAGGCTGAGAATCCACTCGCCCGACGCCATGTCGATGGCCTTGTTCTTCTGCTCGGCATAGCCGAGCCAATCCTGATGATAGAAACGAACTCCAAAGCTCCTGGCGATCTCGACGGTGCGGTCCGTGGAACCGCTGTCGAGGAGGACAATTTCGTCTGCGATCCCGGAAACCGCGGCGAGGACGGCCGCAATCGTGCGGTCTTCATTCTGCGCGACGATGGTTACGGAAAGCGGCGGGCCGCCGGTCTTGGTGGTCATGGGTTGCAGTGCAGCCATGTTGGTCTATAAGGCCGCAATGTGAGCGGTTCCAAGGTAGAGCTGAACCTGGCTTCAAGGGGCACGGCTTTAAGCCGTGCCGATAGGAAGTCTAGAGGATTGGCCTGTAGTGCGCGTGAGAACCGTGTCGCCGCTCTGCGGCTCGGCTCAATTTCCCACTCTCACCCGGCGCTTACGCGCCGGGCTAACTTCATGCCGCCGCTGCGCGGCTGGATTGCAGACAGTTTCGATGTTTCACGTTCCACCGCAATCTGATAAGTCGAGTTCTCACGCAGACCCTTCAAGCCCTGAGGAACAGCTCCCTCAGCGGCTAAAGCCGGATTCACTAGCACCTCTAGTCGGCACGCCTGAAGGCGTGCCCCTTCAAAACTGGGAACAGCCATAATCGCTCAGCCTTCAGAAGCCTTGCGTCCAACCAGCCCTTTGACGAATGAGCTGACCTCGTGACGGAAGCGTTCTTTGCGCAGATACTTGTCGCTCTTGACCCAGTTCATTTGCAGGCTCAGGCGCTTGCCGTCGAACGGCTTGTGCGCATGCCAGGAGCGGTCGCCGCGCTTGAAGACGATGAGGCTACCCATCGTCGGCGGCACCTCGGCAACGAAGTCTTCCAGGTTCTTCGAGCGCAACAGACGCAGTCTGCCGCCGCCGCTGTCCCACTCGGGATTGAGATAGAGCAGCACGGTGATGACCTTGTCCTTCGAGTCGGTATGGATCTGTCCGTCGGAAGCATCGCACTGGCCGCGCACGGTCAGCATCGTCGGATACGGGCTCAGATCAAGGGAAAACTTTGCGCCCACGGCAGCAGCGAAATCCGGACCCAGCAGTTCGTCGGTCAGTTGCTTGAACGCCGGTCCGTAACTGACCCGCGACAACGGAAAGCTGCCAGACTTTTCGATGCGCGGAAAATCTTCCACTATCGACTGCTTGCAATCCGGCGCGAGAAAATCGTCGACCAGGAGATACTCAAACGGCTCCGCATGGAATTCCGCAGCGGCGAGTTTGGGGAGATTCAACATTGGTGCAAGTTGGTTACAGCATTTACAAAATTAATGCCCCAATGGACGACCTTGGTTTGTATCAGGCCACAACTTTAGTCGTGCCGCACGAGACTAATACTAATAATGACCCGGGGCGAAAGCGACTGTGTCGCAACCGGAATGATACTTGAATTACTCGCTGAGGTGGGAGATAAGGAGTCATGCCCGGCTACTTGTACGAGCGAAAGCCCGTGATCCGCCGCACCCTGGCTTCAGCACCGCCAGAGGTAGCGTCCTGACGCAAAGCAAGGAATTATGAGACGCCTGCGATTTCCCGCCTAATCGGGCTTTCACCCCTGTGCGTTAAACTGCCATAGGATTCTGACCCATGCGCGTCCTGTACTTCTCGCCGCGAATCTGCTGGCCCATCATCTCGGGCGCGCACCTGCGCGATTTCTATTTCGCACGACAACTGGCGCGCAATGCCCAGCTCACCTACATTGGGCTGGTCAACGACGACGCCGGCGAAGCACAAGCCAGCCTGCTGCGCCAGCAACTGGGAAACAACGCTCAGGTCCTGGCCTTGCGTCGCGAGGCGGGGTACGGGAAGGCAAATATCGTGCGTGGACTGGTCGGGCCGACGCCGCTCAATGTCCTGAACTTCACTTCGACACATGTGCTTGCCCAAGTGGACCGCCTGCTGCGCGAGCAAACCTTCGACACCATTCAGATCGAGAGCATGCACCTGATTGCCTATGCCCGGCGCGCTCGTCAGAATGCGCCGCAGGCCCGGGTCATCCTCGACTGGCACAACATCGAGTCGGAAATCCTGGCGCGCTACGCGGAGAATGACTCGAACCCGCTGCGCGCGTGGTATGCGCAGCGTACTTCCACGCTCTCGCGCAAGGTCGAAGACGAGCTTCTGCACCTGTGCCATGGGCACACGGTTTGCAGCGAGCGCGAGCGCGCGGTTCTGCTCCAACGCGTGCCCGGAGCTCGCATCGAGGTCGTTGGCAATGGCGTCGATTGCGAATTCTTTACGGCGAATCCCGCGGCTGATGCCGCTCGCCGCGACGTGCTCTTCATGGGCCGCATGGATTACCACGCCAACGTCGATGCCGCGTTGTACTTCGTCAAGAACACCTGGCCGTTGATTCACGCTCGCCGGCCGGAGTTGCGGCTGGTGATCGTGGGTGCGAAGCCCGCGAAGGCAATCCTGGCGCTGCGCGAGCACGGTATCACCGTCACCGGGACCGTGGACGATGTTCGCCCGTTCTACCAGAGCGCGCTGACCTCGGTGGTGCCGCTGCGGGTTGGCGGGGGAACGCGGCTGAAGGTGCTGGAGGCGATGGCCGCGGGGACGCCGGTGGTTTCGACTTCGCTCGGCGCTGAGGGCTTGGCAGTGACGCCGGGCAAGGACATCGTGATTGCCGACACGCCTGAGACAATGGCCGACGCCGTCGTGGCTTTGCAGGACGGAAGTCCGCAATGGCAAGAACTGGCAGCCAACGCTCGCCGCCTGGTGCAGCTGAAGTACGACTGGCCGGTGGTGGGCGAGATACTATGGCGCTTGCACACCGAAGAGGTCGCAACGGGAGCAGCGTGCCTCAAAGCGATCTAGGGGCGAGATCAGAAGACTTTAGGTTGGTATCCGCGCAGGCCCTCAGGCAGCGCTCAGGTTTTGGCTGTGCCGAACAGGAGGTTTGTATCAGGGCACGACTTCAGTCGTGCCCTGATACAAATCGACTTGTGAGAGATGATCTGTATCTGGAGCCCAGGACTGCACACCACTGTCCACAACCAGCGATCGTCGAGGTTTCCGCGGCGCGCTCTCATTGGAGTCTTCGCGCTTGCGGCGGCGCTGGTCTTCTTTCTGCTGTCGCGTGCCGGATCTTTCCTGGTGGTTGACGATCCCCAGCGCTCAGATGTCATCGTGGTGCTGGAGGGATCGGGCGATACTCCTGGCTATTTTCGCGCCCTTCATCTTCACCAGGAGGGCTATGCCGGGAAGGTCTTGCTTGACGCTAATGTCAACGCCGAAATCTTCGGCAAGACAGAAGCCCAACTGGCCACCGAGTATGTGCACAGCATCGGACAGCCGTCCACGGAAATCTGTCGCACCGCCGGGACTTCGGTTTTTGCCGAAGCCGCCGATGTGCAGCGCTGTCTTCAGCGGGCCGGCGCCAGCTCCGCAATCCTGATGACCTCCGACTTCGGAACGCGCCGCGCGCTCTCCATCTTTCAGAAGCGTCTGCCCCAGTATCGCTGGTCGGTGGCCGCGGCTTCCACGCCGTATCACTTTGCCGAGGCCTATTGGAAGCACCGCGGCTGGGCCAAGACGGTGCTGGAGGAGTGGGAAGACTTTCTGTGGTGGAAACTCGTCGACCAGTGGCGAGGCGATGTGGTGCTGCGGTGAAGCAAGGCCGGGTCCTCCGCTGATCGGACAGGCTGCGGCGTATCCCACAACGTGGGATAGTTTCCAAGGTTCAGCGAGCCAGGCTTTCCAAGGTGTTCTGGTAGAACTTCACCAGCGTCCGCCGATACGTCTCAGGGGTGTGACTGGTTTCGGCGCGTGCCCGTGCCGCCGCACCCAGCCGAAGTCGTAAGTCGGCATCGGAAAGAATTTGCAGCAGCGTTTTCGCCAGGGCTTCGGGATTGCGCGGTGGGACCATCAGCCCGGTGACGTTCTCTTGCAGGATTTCCGGTACACCGCCCACGGCGCTGGCGGCAATTGGCAGGCCCGCAGCCATCGCTTCCAGCACCACGTTCGGCGATCCTTCGGAATGCGACGGCACCGCCATCACTGTTGCCATCGCGTAGTACGGCCGGGTGTCGCGTTGAAATCCCGCAAACGTTACCCGCTTCCCAATGCCCAACTGCGATGCCATTTGCGCCAGTGGCTCCCGTTCGGGTCCGTCGCCGACCAACACGACGCGAAAGCGCGGCGCGCCCGCCATTGCCTCCAGCGCGGCTGCCGCGCGCACCAAGTCCGCGTGGCCCTTCTCTTGCGAAACCCGGCCAATGGCGAGGATCACAGCTTCGTCCTCGGCTAGCCCGAGCTCGCGCCGCACGCCCTGCACCACTTCCTCCGGCGGTCGCACGAACGGCTTCACCGAGTTGTGCAGGATGGTGATTCGATCCCGCTCTACTCCCAGGCGCTCAAGCTGCTGGGCAAACGGACGGCAAACCGTCACCACGCGATATGCCTTTGGCAGCGACCACCGGTCCAGCCAGGAGTACATGCGGTCCAGACGGCTAATCCTGGTGTAGCCGTGGTTCCACGCGATCCACGGATACTTGCGATACAGCCCTAGCAGGCGCACGAAAAAGTGCGACTTCACATTACGGGTCTCCAGGATGTCGGGATTGATTTCGGCGACCACTTTCTTCAGCCGTCCCAACACCTGCGTGTCCCACCGCCGCCGTTCCGCTACCGTCCTCACGCCAAGTCCAGCTTCCTGCGCCGCCAGCGCCAGCGCGCTCTCTTCGCCGCCACGCTGGTAGGTGACAATCGTGATCTCGACGGCCGGCAAGTCGCCCTCGACCGTGGCGGCCACCTTGCCGAACTCGATGAGATTGCGCGCCGGCCCGGTCACGAGCGCATTTTCGATGAGGGTCAGGACTCGGATGGTCTTGCTGGTCACTCGGGTCTCTGTTCCTGTAAGGATGGCGCCGCCGGCACAGCGGCTGTCTGCCTGGTGTTCTTCACCACCACGCGCGCCGGATTGCCCATGGCGACACAGTAGGGCGGAATATCGTTGACCACCACGCTGTTGACGCCGATGATGGCGCCTTCGCCGACGGTCACACCTTTCATGATGAAGACGTTGTGCCCAATCCAGGCGCGGCGTCCAATGCGCACGGGCTTGACCTCGTCCTCGTGCGGCGGCAGGTCGGCAATGCGCTCCATGGCGTCGCGCGGATGCGCGTCGGTATCCATGAAGCGCACGCCCGAGGCGACGTTGATGTCGTCCTCCAGAACAATTTCCTTGTTCACGATGAAGACGACGTTGTGGCCAATATCCACGCGGTTGCCGATCATCAGCTTAGGCTCGTCGAACAGGCGCCCGCTGAAGACATCAATCTTGCCGAAGAGGTTCACGTCGTCGCCAATGTAGATCTTAGCCTGGCCCAGGATGAACGGCAGCCGCCACACCCGCAGCCGTTTTCCGACCGACGCGCAGCGCCCACGGAACAGCGGCTCCACAAAGAAGTAGCTGAATACCCAGTGCAGCCCCACCGACGCGGTTTGCCAGGCGTTGTAGCAGAATCCTAGAAAGGGATTAAAGAAGTGTGGCAGCGGCAGCCGGCTGGATTCAACGCGCCGCGCAAACTTGCGGATGCCCCGATAGAAAGGCGTATCCCCGCGACGTATCTTCAGCAACCATGAAGCCATGAATGTACCCGTACCAGCTTAGATCAGTTTGGCTTTGTCGGGTAGGGCGGGGCGTTGCCGGGTAGCCGACGTGACACGTAAGGTTCCGGATCATGCCTTGGGGTGTTGCGTGAAGAACTTCCACATCACGTCCGTCGCCGACAAATCCACGCGGCTGATCGACGTGCCCGGCCACGTGTGGCGTCCGCCTTGAATGGCGTACAGCGCAACCCCGGTGCCATCCTTGCAACCCGAGTAGCTGTCGACATGCACCTCCGCCGATTCCTGGCGCTTCGGAGTCGGTGCGCAACCGTTCTCCTTCGCCCAGAACGCGACGGCGTCGGCAACCGGAGTGTCGCTGCGGTGCTGGCCGATCTGATACGGACTTGAGCCGCCGTTGAAAGGCACCAGGCGATCGGCCGTTCCGTGAAAGACAATCACCGAAACCGGAGCTGACGGCCCGCAATCCACGTTCTGCGCTCCCTCTACGGGAGCCACCGCGGCCACCACGTCGGCCATCTCGCAAGCCACGCGAAACGACATCATGCCGCCATTCGAGATGCCGGTGACGTAGATCCGCTTCGGATCGATGCGGTAATCTTTCTCCAGCTTGCCGATCAGCGCGCGCAGAAATGCGATGTCATCGACGTGCTTCTGCATCGCGTAGCCGCAGCAGTTGCCGGCGTTCCAGGTGGGCGCGTTGCCCATCATGCTGGTGCCGTTGGGATAGACGGCAACGAACTTCTCTTTGTCGGCCAGCGCGCTCATCCCCGACATGCGTTCGGCGCTGGCGTTGCCCTGGATGGCGCCATGCAGCACGATGACCAGCGGCAGCGGGCTGGCGCCGTTATAACCAGCAGGCACGTGGAGAAGGTATTCGCGAGTGCGCCCGCCAACCTCGATGGTGGCGGAATGGGCAGTCGACGCCAGGGCGCGACGGAACAGCAGGCCGGTGGCGCAGACGATCAGGATGGCAAAGACGATGATGAATTGTTTTGTAGGTGGACGCATGATGCGGTAAACCCGGAGTTCATCGCGCTGTTTCGCAAGAGGAGCAGATTTTCCTCGTCCGCCATGACGGTGTCATCCTGAGCGGAGGTTCGCACGCCTTTCGCGAACCGGAGTCGAAGGACCGCTATCATCGGCAAGATCGTGTGTCGTCCCTGCCGGGACTCGGGATTATTTTCTACGCCTACCCAGCGCTGAAGCGCTGGGCTAACTTATGTCGCCGCTACGCGGCTTTACGTATTCATCGTCACGCGGCTTATATGTTCACCACTAGACGGCTGACGCTTTAACGCCGTAGCCGACTGGCCCTAATCCCTAATCCCCAGCCTTCAGTCTCCACCCACGCCCACCGCGCCTCTGCGCTCGGCATCCAGCTCGGCGCGGTCTTTTTCCTGCACCGTCATCTTGCCGGGCTTCATGTTGGGGACCAGCGCGATGAAAGTACCGATGACCACGACGATGACGCCAATCCATATCCACATCACCAGCGGATTCACGTGCGCCTTGATGATGGGCTTGCCGGTGTCCTGATTGCGTCCGGTGTAGACCAGGTACAAATCGCGGTTGGGACGCGAGCGGTTGGCCACGATGGTCGATGTCTGCTCGCTGGCCTTGTAAAAGCGGCGCTCGGGAAACATGGTGTCGAGCTTCTTGCCGCCACGGTAGACGTCGATGACGGCCCACTCGCTGCTATAGTTCGGCTTGTCGTCCTGAGTGTACGCCTGGCAGACCAGGGTGTAGCCGGCGATCTGCATCTTGTCGCCGAAGCCCATTTCTTGCTCTTTATCGACGTTGAAGGGCAGGCCGGCGAAGCCGATGATGATGAACACTACGCCGATGTGGATGAGATATCCGCCATAACGGCGGGTGTTGCGGCGGGTGATGACCACCATGCCCTGGAAGATGTTCACGCCGGTTTGCCGCGCGATGACACGGCCGCCGCGCCAGAATTCTCCGCTGACCGTCGCAATAACAAACATCGACAGCGAAATTGCCACTAGCGAATAGAAGTATGCCGAATCTTCCCACGGCCGCATGCCGCCGATGAGCAGCACAATGGCAGTCAGCGACGCAATCGCCGTCGGCCAGACGAAGTTGCGTTTCACCCGGTCCAGCGATGTCTGGCGCCACGCCAGCAGCGGGCCGACGCCGGTCAGGAACACCAGAAAGATTCCGATGGGCACGTTCACGCGATTGAAGAACGGCGGGCCGACCGTGACCTTCGATCCTGTCACCGCTTCCGACAGCACCGGAAACAGCGTGCCCCATAGCACCGCGAAGCAGGAGACCAGCAGCACCAGATTGTTGAACAGGAAGCTCGACTCGCGCGAGACCAGCGACTCCAGGCGGTGCTCGCTCTTCAGCGTCTCGCGATTGCGCACGAAGAAGAAGACGCAGGTGGAGAAGATGATTGCCAGAAACCATACGAACCAGGTGCCGATACTCGACTGCGCGAAGGCATGCACCGAACTCACCACGCCGCTGCGCGTGAGGAACGTGCCGAAGATAGCCAGCAGAAATGTGGTGAAAATCAGCCACATGTTCCACATCTTCATCATGCCGCGCTTCTCCTGCATCATCACGGAATGGAGAAACGCGGTCATGGTGAGCCACGGCAGCAGCGACGCATTCTCAACGGGGTCCCATCCCCAGTAGCCGCCCCAGCCGAGCACTTCGTAGGCCCAGTGCGCGCCCAGGAAGATGCCGCAGGTGAGGAACAGCCACGCCACCATGGTCCAGCGGCGCGTGATGTGGATCCACTTCTCGCCGGGATACTTCATGATGAGCGCGCCCAGCGCGAAGGCGAACGGCACGGTCACGCCGACGTAGCCGAGATAGAGCATTGGGGGATGGATCACCATCTCGGGATATTGCAGCAGTGGGTTCAGGCCGTTGCCGTCGGCGGGAATTGTGCCGCTGACCAGGCCGAAGGGATTGGCGGCGAAGTTGATCAGCAGCAGGAAGAACACTTGCACCGCGGCGATGATCGCCGAAGCATAGGCAAACAGTTGCGGATCGACTTTGTAACGCAGGCGCAGCACCAGCGCGTAGCTTGAGAGCAGCCACGCCCAGAAGAGCAGCGAGCCTTCCTGTCCAGACCAGAGCGCGGCAAACTTGTAGGCGATGGGCAGGTCGCGATTGCTATGGTGCAGAATGTAGGCAACAGAGAAGTCATTGCCCAGCGCAGCCATCACCAGCGCCATTCCGGCGACGGTGACCGCAGCCCACGAGGCGATGCCGGCGCGGCGCGCAGTTTCGCCCAGGCGATCATCCTTGCGGTATAGCCCGAGCGCGCCGCCAATAAACGAATAGGCCGCGAACCCCAGCGCCAGCAGCAGCGTAAAACTTCCAATTAATGGCATGAAGACTCAGTACCTGGAACGGCTCACGGCCAGACTATTCCGGAAACGGCGCCATCCTGATATAGCTGCCATTCTACTCGCAACCGCAAGGGCAACGGCGACTTGCGCGGCGAAGCCATACAACTTTGCGGGGAAAGCTTCGCCAGAGAGGAGCTAAGGCGTTCATAACTTCCCTCGGGAAACTCTGATGAAATCCGGCTTGCTGAAGAACGTTGCCTTTTAGCCTGATGGAGACGGTCTGAAGAGACGGCAGTGTTCGCGAACAATTTTCAGGCGATGGGGGCGTACCTTACCAGGGCGGCGAAGTTTCCGGGCTCGAAGAGGGAATATCCCGCTGTTCACTTTTTGGCAAGGTCTGCGAGCCGCCGGTTGACCTTGTATGGATTACCGTATTGTGCCTGTCGTTCACTCGCGTTTGACAACAGTCTGCGCACAAACAGTGCGAGAGCGATGACGGTGAAGATGACGACCATGACAACAATACAGAGCAGCGCGAACGCAGCATCGGCCCTTGTAAATGAGTTCACGGCAGCCCCCGTTCCGATCGCCTGAGGCGCTCAAGTGTAGAACGCTAGCCGCCCGGAAGTGCAATGTCCAGACCATAGAAGTGGTAGATGGCGGGTCGCTTACTGCCGCGTGCCGGGTGGTGGTAAACTTCCGCCCGTGACTACGAAATTGCTGCCATTGGCCATCCTGATTGCCATCGCGTTACCAGCGGGCGGGCAAGACATCGCGCGTCCCGATGTGCCCGACAAAATCAAAGTGCCGGCTGGCGAGGAAGCTGTCCTCAAGGTGCACGCAACGGGCGCGCAGATCTACGTTTGCCAGACGGCCGCTGACGGCAAGCCGGCCTGGACCTTGAAGGCCCCGGATGCCGAGTTGCGTGACCAGCAGGGAGGGGTCATCGGACACCACTTCGCCGGACCGGCATGGAGCCTGAGCGATGGCAGCGAAGTTACGGGCAAGGCCGTCGCCAAGGTCGACTCCCCCGATCCGAATGCAATTCCCTGGCTGTTGGTGAGCTCTACGGGACATTCTGGCAATGGCATGCTCAGCCGGGTCACCCGCATCCAGCGCATTCATACCAACGGGGGCTTGCCGCCTCCTGCCGCCGAGTGCGATGCCGCCAAGCAGAACGTGGAAGTGCGGAGCGCCTACACTGCCGACTACTACTTCTACGCGCCCAAAGCGAGTCCCTAGATTTGTCTTGATAGAGAATCAACGTAGGAGGCGCGGGTGGGAATCGACACCGTACAACGGAGCTATTGCCTACAGTTTCGTCTAACGTCAGAATGCTGATCTCGTAGGGCTGGCGTTCGCTATCGTTGGCATGCGCCAAACTCTCACGTATCGGCTGGTCGAAGTTCATTTCCAGATTTCGAAAAAGAGAGCGACCATTTGCAGGAAAAAGGCCCAGAAGAGCAGGTTCAACCCCAGTACCATATCCCCGACTGAATCGGGGACATCGCGGTTTACGCTGGCCTTTGCCTTGAAAAATCTTTCCACCCGTTTGCCCTGGCCGAGCAGAGATAAAGCCGGCCAAGCGGCAGCATAGAGAAGACTCCGCCACAATTCTTGCGCGTAGCGGCGAGACATGCGCCACGTTCCCAGCATGCCGAACAGAACGCTCGCCAGCTCAACAATCAGCTTGATTCCGGTAACCCAAGAGCGGGCCGAGGAAGCGGCTGCATCCATATAGAGTACTCTTAGCGTTCTTCGATGTAGATCACACGCATCGGCCGAATGCCGGAAGAGAAATCAGTCTGGTACCGATCAACCGCGCACACCACTTCGAAGCTGCGGCCTTCGACGGTGATGACCTCAGATCCGGTCGGCATATCCGACCGACCCAGGTCCGGCGCGAGCTTTTTGTACAGATCGTTCTTGCACCGTCCGATCTCCTCCATGAGCGAAATAGGAAATCGGCCCGTCCAAAAGAACTGACATTCGACGGTGAAGTCGAAGGTCAAATAGACTGTCACACGGCCTCCGGGGGAAGGAGGCAACTTATAGCACAGCTGAAAGCGCCAGGGGGAATCTTTCTTCGAGCCGGCTGTGCAAAACGAACTCTATTTGTTGCGGTCAGGCTCCCTTTGTGGCAGCGGCTGCCGCGCTGCCTACATACGCGGGCGATCGTTCGCCTTGGAGTCGCGCCAAGGCTTCACCCACGGCTTTTTCCTTGCTCGTCCCTGCAATGCTTGCTTCCATCAGGTTCATAACCGTCTTCACCAGGTTATAGGTCTGGAAGCTCATTAGCACTGCTTGCGGTCGTCCATGTTTGAGAATGAGATACCGCTCAGCGGGACTAGCCTGGAGGCGCTCGACGATGGGCAGAAGGTCCCGTCGCAGGTCGGTTATGTTGGACAACTCGAAATCCTTTTCCAGCGCCTGAACGGCTTCCCTCACTTTAGCTTCATCCATCGACATACGATAACCCCCTCAGGCAAGAGTACGCTTAACTGTACATATAAATGAACGTTATGTCAAGGTGCTAGGCTTCGCGTCCAACTATCTTATTGATAATATTGCTATTAATGGAGGTTAAGGGCGTCCGAGCCCGCAGGCGAAATCCCGAGCGCAGCCGAGGGACCTTGCTCACTAGAACCTGAAATGAGTTGGAGGCGCGGGTGGGAATCGAACCCACGCATAAAGGTTTTGCAGACCTCTCCCTTACCGCTTGGGTACCGCGCCTGATGGTTTCTACCGTATCGTGTTTCGTGGGCAAAATCCAGAGCGACGGCGACGACCCCAGCCGCGAATGTACAATCCTTACACTTTCTGCGAGCGACACGGCAAAGAGACCGCGCAAGGATTGTGAAGCGGCATGAACATTCTTGAGTTCACTGGGCTGATTGCTGTCGGCTCCCTGCTCGCCGGATTTCTGGGTGCGCTCACCGGCCTGGGCGGAGGCGTGGTGGTGGTGCCCATGCTGACCCTGCTGTTTCATGTCGACATCCGCTACGCCATTGGGGCATCGCTGGTTTCGGTGATTGCGACCTCGTCGGGCGCGGCGGCTGCTTATGTGCGCGAAGGCTATTCCAACATCCGCATCGGCATGTTCCTGGAAACGGCCACGACGGTAGGCGCGGTTACTGGGGCCGCCATCGCAATGCACGTATCGGACAGCGCCATCGCCATCGTCTTTGGGCTGGTGCTGCTCTACTCCGCGTATCTGTCGAGCCGGCATCGCGAAGAGCACGATCCCAACCGGCAGTCGTCGAAGCTGGCCGAAAAGCTGAAACTGAACGGCACGTGTCCCACGCCCCAGGGCAAGCAGTCTTACGCCGTCACGGGCGTGCCCGCCGGATACAGTCTGATGTTCGGCGCGGGCGTGCTCTCCGGCTTGCTGGGCATCGGCTCGGGCGCGGTGAAAGTGCTGGCCATGGACCAGGCCATGAAGATCCCGTTCAAGGTCTCGACCACGACCAGCAATTTTATGATCGGCGTCACCGCCGCGGCCAGCGCCGGACTCTATCTGAACCGCGGTTATGTTGCGCCGGGCATCGCCATGCCGGTGATGCTGGGCGTGCTGGCAGGATCGATGATCGGCGCCAGGATGCTGGTGAAGGCGAAAGTGAAAGCCTTGCGTTATCTGTTTGCGGTAGTCATCGTCGTACTGGGATTTGAAATGATCTTCAATGGAGCGACCGGCCGGTTATGAGCGATGAAATTGTGACCACAGCTCAGCCGAAAAGCTGGGACGATCAGCGGATTGAGGTCATCATTGGAACCCTTCTGCGCACCGGAGTAATCCTGGCCGCGGCGGTGGTTCTGTTTGGCGGCGCGCTCTATCTGCTGCGCCATGGACACGAAGTCGCCAACTACAGCACCTTCCACGGCGAACCGGAAAGCCTGAAGAGCGCGAAGGACATCGTTCACGGGGTATTTGGGATGAGCGCGCGGGCCATCATTCAGCTGGGCCTGCTGCTGCTGATTGCGACGCCGGTGGCGCGCGTGGCCTTTTCCGCCGTGGCCTTCGCCATCGAACATGACTATATGTACGTCGTCATCACTTTGATCGTGCTGGCAATTCTGTCGTATAGCCTGTTTGCATCGAGCTGATGTGCCCACGGTTGAAGCCAAGGGCTGGAGAGAAAGTCCGAAGCCAGACGTTGTGGCGATGACAACCGGGAACTGACAACTGGCTACGGGCTACTGACAACTGGGTACCGGCTACTGCTTGCGCCGGTAGTCGCCGCTCTTGCCGCCAGACTTGCTCTCGAGAACGACTTCGCGGATCTCGATCCCTTTGTCCAGCGCTTTGCACATGTCATACACCGTGAGAGCGGCGACCGAGGCTGCGACTAAGGCTTCCATCTCGACTCCAGTTGCCGCCGCGGTGCGGACTAAGGTGCGAATCGCGACTCCATCGCTTTGCACTTCGGCTTCGACCTCAATCTTGCTCAACGGAATGGGATGGCACATGGGGATGAGTTCCGCGGTGCGCTTGGCAGCTAGAATTCCTGCGACCCGAGCGACTTCCAACGGATCGCCCTTCGGGTTCTTCGGCAGCGCCCGAATCACTTCCCGGCTCATCGCGACAAAAGCGCTCGCCTTCGCCTCGCGGGCGGTCGGCTGCCTGTCCGAGACATCGACCATTGAGGCGCGTCCAGCGGCGTCGTAGTGCGAGAGCTTCTTCGGCTTGGTCTTCGAATCTTTCATGGGGGAAAAACCGGCGGAGGCCGACCTCCACTCTATCAGTGCCGAATCGGGAAACGCGCCCCGCCGTAAGTCATTGGTTCCAAAACGGGAATCGGCCATTAGAAGCGATTCTAGGGCTGTCATTTTGGCTGGACGATGTTTTGGTCGTCCGGTCACCTTCTCGTCGCATCTAGGGCCGTTTCCGCCTCCGCAATGGGCATCCCGTTAAGTCCATTCCAAGGTGGTATTATGATATAACCACAAAAGCATTGACCCATCGCGCCAATTATAGCACGTAGGTGGCATATTTCTCTCGATTCGGCACGATCACATCAGCAGAATCGTAATCGCCTCGCCCGCGGCAAACCGCTCCCGGTCCGGAGGCACCACGAGGTAGCAGTTCGAGCGCGCCGCCGCCATCAGGTCGCCCGACCCTTGCCAATGTATCAGCTCGACCTCCGGCAGCCCGATGCTGCCTCCCAGCCTTGCCGGGAGAAATCGCGTTAATCCAGTGCGGCTGGTGAAAGCGGATTTCAGAACGGCTTGCGCGAATGGCAGCGGCTGCGGCTTCGCTCCGCAGAGCGCGTCGAGCACCGGCCGGGCGAAAAGTTGAAACGTCACCATGGTTGAAACCGGGTTTCCGGGCAGCCCGAAGAACGGCGTACTTCGCTCGCCCAACGTGACCTCGCCGAAAACCACCGGCCTTCCCGGCTGGATTTGCGCGCCAGTGAAAAAAATACGGGCTTGGAAGGAAGCCAGCGCCGGCTCCACCAGATCGTACTTGCCCATGGAGACGCCGCCGGTGATGAGCAGCAGCTCCGCCTCCAGACCTTTGCGCAACAGCAGCGTCAGGTCGTCAGGCTCGTCGCGCGCCACGGGAAGAATCATGGGATCGCCGCCCGCCGCCAGCACCTGCGCCGCCAGCGAGTAGCTGTTGGAGTTACGAATCTCGTTCGGTGCAGGTGGCAAATTGATGTCGACGAGTTCGTCGCCGGTGGCCAGAATCGCAACCCGCGGCCGGCGATAGGCAGCAACCTCAGGCCGGCCAACCGCCGCAGCGATCGCGACAATGGTGTGGTTGACGCGCGTGCCGCGCTCGACCATGGTCGCACCGCGGCGCGCTTCCGCTCCCATCGCAACCACATTTTCCCCGGCGGCCACGGCCCGCTGAACTATCACAGCCTCGGCTACTGCGCTCGGTGTGTTCCACCATCACGACTGCGTTGGCTCCGTCAGGAACAGGCGCGCCTGTCATGATCTCGACAGCTTCGCCAGCTCCAACGGCAATCGCACTGTCTTCTTCGGACGCGCCCGCCCTGATCTCGCCGACGCATCGCAACTGCGCTGGCACAGCCTTCACATCCGCAGCGCGCACGGCGAAGCCATCACGCGTGGAGCGGGGAAACGGTGGGAAGTCGCGGTCGGCGCGCAAGTCCTCAGCCAGCACCAGACCGATGGCCTCCAGCAGTGGCAGCATCTCCGGCTGGGTCGGGGAAAGAGTGGAGGCATACTCTTCCACCAGACGCCGGGCGCCGGTGAAGGACGGCAGTTTTGTGACGACGGTACTTCCCATGCCTGGATTACCCGAGCGAATTCTACTGGAGTCTGCGGGAGAGCGATACTGCGATGGCCAGCGAGCGCATGCGAGTCGCAACGGCGTGCAGCCGCAGATTACACGGCAACCGGGTTATATCCATACGTAGCTCCGGCGGAAGCCGCGCGTGCCAGGCGCGCCATCTGCCGACGCAAGGCACAACTTTGTTCGCGCTGTCTTTGTTACTCGCGGAAGGCGCAAGCGACATTCTTGACATGCGCCGGAGGCGCGACACAGGTTAGCCCAGCCGTTTACGGCTGGGACGGCGGACAAAGGCGGAACACATAGTGCCGTAGGCAGGACACGCAACCATCCCCAGGTGTCATCCGTCTCATCACGCTATTGCAGAAATACGGAATCGAATATGACAGCCGATTCGTATTGGGATGAAAGGCGTGTCGTGCCTACGGCACTCGGGAGAACAAAAAAGGCTGCTGTCCCAGCCGTGAACGGCTGGGCTAACCTGTGTCGCGCCTCCGGCGCTGTGCGGGTGCCAATCACAACGGCGTCGGCCTCGAATAACAACAGGCGCCGGATTTTCAGGCTTGATTTCGTTTGGGTAGAGGCGGCCTTCAGGCCGGAGTCAAGGATTTGCCCACTAAGCTGGGGCTGGTGGTGGTCAGTTTCAATGACCAACGCCAGCTCCAACATTACTTGATCGCCATGAACGCGGCGCTTAATGCCTGCCCTGAGCTTGTCGAAGGGCGCTGCTCTACCCTACTTCTTGCTGGGCTTCGACTTGCCGTAGCTGGTCTCAACGGAGGCCCCAAGCATCGCCAGCATCTGTTTGGCGACGTCGGCATACTTGCCCGTTGGTTGCAGTGCCAAATACTTATTGAAAGCTTCTGCCGTGCCTGCGGGAGCCGTCATCTTTGCCGTCCTTCGTCGTGGCCTTGGCGATCAGCGCCTGTCCCTTCAGGTAGTAGGCATCGGCCCGGTTGGGATCGGCTTGCAGGGCCTTATCCAGGGCGGCGACGGCTTCGTCCGACTTGCCGGTATTGGTGAATACCACGCCTTCGTTGTAGTAGTAGGTGCCGGCGTTCTGCGGGTCAGCCTGCGCCGCCGCGGCGTATTGCTCCACCGCTTTGTCCGTCTGTCCGGTGTGGGCGTAGGCGTCGGCAAGCTGCGCCATGTAGGGTCCCGAGGTGGGTTTGAGCGCAAGCGCCTTCTGATACGACTCGATGGCGTCCTGGTAGCCCTTGGTGCGGGCTGGCGGGTCCGTCGCATGGGCGGCGGCTCCGCGCTGCGCGTCGCCCAGATAACCCCACACCAGGTCCTGGCTGGGATCGACTTGCGTGGCCTGCTGTAGCAGGGTAATGGCCTGATCGTAGTTGCCGGCGCCTTCCAGGTCTTTGGCCTGTTTCAGCGAGGCGTTCAGGCCCTTAATTTTCTCGCTGCTCTTCTGGGCCGCGGCGGCTTTCTGTTGCTGCTCGGCGTTGGTCGCGGGATCCTTCGCGAGGTCAAAATCGACCAGGCGCTCGCCGCTGGCTTCGATCACGGCGTTGCCGCGTTCTTCCAGGACCGCTCCGTTCTGCACCAGGGTGACCGTGTACGTCCCCAGAGCGATGCCCACCGAGTAGTATTGGCCCTTCGAATTCGTTTTCAGCTGATACTTGGTTCCGGTCCGAATGTTGACCATCTCTACCGTGGCTCCCACGATGGGCTTGCCGTTTTGATCGGTGGCAGTGCCAGTGACGATTCCGGTGATTTGCCCCCACAGCGAGACCGCACTCATCGCGATTACCAGCAGTATTCCGGCAAGATTGATGTATTTCTTCATGGTTCCTCCAGCGCGTGAAACCGGATGATGATTGCGGCTGCTGCTGCAACGGTCTCCCGCGTTGTTCTTCGGATTCAGATTTAGATTCATGAAAATTCCTGAGCTTCAGCCTGCGACCGATAAGGAATGGGATCGACCGCGCCGGCCGCCGCAAAAGCCCGCAGCCGTAAGATGCAACTGTCGCAGCTGCCACAAGCCTGATCGTCCCGGCTGTAGCATGACCACGTTAAATCGAAGGGAGCGCCCAATTCAAGGCCGCGCGTCACAATCTCCGATTTTCGCAGCGCAATGAGCGGCGTCTCAATCTGGATTCGGCCTTCCTTGGTTCCGGTGCGAATGGCCTCATTGAAGGCCCGGTAGAACTCCGGACGGCAATCGGGATAGCCGGAACTGTCCTGCTGCACCGCGCCAATGTAGATGATGTTCGGCGCCCAGCACCTCAGCCCAGCTTACGGCCGCGGAAAGAAAATGCGCATTGCGAAACGGCACGTAGGTCACCGGGATGTGTGCCCCAATGTCGGCGCCGGCCTCGGGAACGGCGATCTGCTCGTCGGTCAGCGCCGAACCGCCAATCAGACGAAAGAAGGGCGTGCGCACAATGAGACGCCGGTGAATTCCCAGCCGCTCGCAGATGCCAAGAAACGAAGCTTGTTCGCGCGCCTCGGTGCGCTGGCCGTAACTGATGTGCAGGGCGGCCACCGCATCGGCGCCGCAGTTGTGAACCGCCAGCGCAGCGCAGACGGCGGAGTCCATCCCTCCGCTGAGCGAGACGACGATTTGGGCGTTGGCGTTATTCATGGGTTGGCGCGTTTGTCAGAAACGCTGTTCGCCCTTCGCTTTTTGCCGGAAATGCTAAGCCGGGTGCCCCGTTCTAGCCTTCCTTTGGCTAGGGCGGGGATTTTGCGCCCTGGCGAACAGCGAATAGCGAATAGCGAATAGCGTCTCCTTACACCCCCTTCAGCGACGGCTCCCAAATGAACTTGTGGATCTGCAATCCCAGGCGAGCGTTCAGCCCGTCCGCCAAAATCCATTCCGCCAGTTCCCGCGGGTCAACCAGGCAATGCGACACGTCACGGCTTCCGGTGGCGTCCTTACGGAACGCAGGGGAGAATATGACGGAACTGACGCGCGAGCTCAGCTCATGCTCTGCGGTGAACGTCGCGCGCAAATTCGTAATCCCTCCGGCTGGCGATCGACAAACTTCACTTCGTCGCGCGGGCCAAGCCACTTCAGGTTCTCCATGCTGAAATGTGTCGCCCTCGCCGGAGTCGGGACACTTCACATCCACAATCTTGACTACATGCGGCGGGACGCGCTCCAATGGCCGCTCACCGCTGGTCTCCAGCAGGACCGTATAACCTGCGCCCAGCAGGCGTTCCATCAGCGGAACCGCCTCGCGCTCCTGGAGCAGCGGCTCGCCGCCGGTGATCTCCACCAGGCCTCCGCCTGGCGACAGGCGATGCACCTCCAGCTCGATGTCGTCCAGCGTCATCGGCTTTCCGCCCTTGAAGGTGTACTCGCTGTCGCACCAGACGCAGCGCAGGTTGCATCCCGCCAGCCGCACGAAAATGCACGGCAGCCCGGCGTAGGACGACTCACCCTGCAACGATTTGTAAATCTCGATGATCTGCATGGGAAGTCGAAAAGCGTGCCGTCCCTACGGGACTCGGAAATCTCATTGGCATGATTACCCCGGGCTACCGCCCCGGGGCTAACTACTTTCGCCCTGCGGTCAGCCTTAGGACAACAGCGCCGGCAAGACTGATTCGCTCTGACGATACCGTGTCCCAACTTCAACCGGGCCGAGCTCCAGCCTCGCAGAGGCGAAAGTAATTAGCCCAGCGCGGAAGCGCTGGGTTCACGATGACAAAAAGCTCCAAGCCCTTCAGGGCGGCACATCCGCTACTCGCTATATCGCGCCGTCGTAGTGTCGGTCTCCCAGATGGTGACGTCCTTCACCCGCACTCGGCCATTGGTGTTCTGCTTCAGCCTGGCGTTGGTCTCGTCGTAGAAATACTTGGCCAGGTTCTCGGCCGAAGGATTCACCGTGGTAAACGGCTCCAGCTCGTTGATCATCTCGTGGTCGAGATAGTTCATCACCGGACGCAGCACGTCCTTCAGTTCTTTGAAGTCCAGCAGCAGGCCGGCCTGGTCCAGCTCCGCGCCGCTCAAGGTCACGCGGACGCGGTAGTTGTGCCCGTGCGGCTTCTCGCACTTGCCGCGATAGTTGCGCAGGTAATGCCCGGCGGAAAATGTGTCTTCTACGGTAACTTCAAACATGAGTTTCTTGACATCCTGATTTGCAGGGCCACGGCTTTACGGACAACCGGCACTTAGCAATTAGCATTTGGCACCTAGCAAAATGCGATTTGTCATCCTGAGCGGAGGCGACCGCTTCGGGTCGCCGGAGTCGAAGGACCCCTACCCCGCAAGGTAACTATTCTAGCGTGTTTGTCGTAAGATAGCCGTTGATCCGCTGTAAGTCGATAATGTCGCCTAAGCGCTATGGGATTGTTCATCTTCATCTGGGAACTGTTCTGGCTTATCGTTGTCATCGCCTGCGCTATCGCCGGAGTGTTCATGGCGCGGATGCTGACGAGGCGCTCAAAATCAGCAACGCAACTTTAGGACACCACCCAGTAACTCTGCTGTCGACAAGACAGCCTTCACCTTATGCCAACCGCCGCCGTTCTCACCGTCAGCGATTCCTGTTCCCGAGGCGAGCGGATCGATCTCTCCGGCCCGGCGACAGCTGACCTGCTACGCCAACACGGCTTCCAGGTCGCTCACCATGAGATTGTTTCCGACGACCAACCCAAAATTGAAGCAGCCCTCTTGCACTGGAGCGAGCAGGTGCAACTGGTTGTCACCGTCGGTGGGACGGGTATCGCCGAACGCGATGTCACGCCTGAGGCAACGCGCGCAGTGTGCTCCAAGCTGGTCGAGGGCATCCCGGAAAAAATGCGCGCCGCGGGACTGGCGCAAACTCCATTCGCGGTCCTCAGCCGTGGCGTCTGCGGAGTGCGTGGACGCTCGCTGATCCTCAACCTGCCCGGCAGTCCCACCGCCGCAGTACAGTCGCTGGAGGCGGTCATCGACATCTTGCCCCACGCCGTCGACCTGCTGGCCGGCAAGACTGAGCACAAATAAGGCGAATGGAATTCCGATACGTATCGAGATCCGAGTGGCCGACTGAAGAGGCGTAACGATTGAGAAACTTGGTTCTGTTCGACCGATGACGAAACCTCAGGTCTCGAAAACCGCGAGCCCTGGGGCACCCCTTAAATTGTCATCACGAGGAGGCCTTCAGGCCGACGAGGGATCTGCTTTTCTTTTTCCTGCGCTACTCTTTGAGCTTCCGAGGGAAGGTCGCGCGCCTTATTCCACCTCCCGCCTGCGTACAATAGGCGTTCGCACGCACTCGAGGTCGCCTTGGATCCCGTTACCCACTTTCTGACCGGCGCATGTCTTGGACGCTCGGGCTTCAATCGCAAGACGCAGCTGGCCACCGTAGCCATGGTGCTCGCCGCCGAGGCCGCCGATCTCGACGTGCTCTGGGAGATCAAAGGCTCCATTGCGGGATTGCAGCACCATCGCGGCATCACCCATAGCTTCGTGGGCGTGCCGTTCGTGGCGGCTGCGGTGCTGGGCTTCGTGTATTTGATCCACCGCATCAGGCATCGCAAGCGGCCGCCGGACGACAACCCATCCGGCCTGGATCAAAGCCGCCTCTGCGCTGGGGCTATCTCTACTTCTGCGCGCTGCTGGCCGCGCTCAGTCATCTGCTGCTCGACTACACCACCGCCTACGGCATCCGCCTTTTCGAGCCGTTCAACTACCGTTGGTATTCCTGGGACATCGTCTACATCGTCGAGCCGCTGATGCTGCTGGCCCTGGTCGCAGGTCTGGTCATACCCGCGTTTCTTGGCCTTATCAGCCAGGAAGTGGGTGCGCGCAGCAAAGGTCCGCGCGGCCGCGTGGGGGCGATTGCCGCCCTGGTCTGCGTGGTGCTGATCTGGGGCGTTCGCGATTACCAGCATCGCCGCGCGCTCACGGCCATGAATTCCTTTCTCTACCATGAGGCCGAACCCAAACTGCTGGCCGCTTATCCCTACATGATCAATCCCTTTCGCTGGCATGGCGTGGTGGAGGCCGCGGACTTCTTCGAAACTGTGCCCGTAGATTCGCTTGTGCCCGATGTGAATTCGGAAGCGGGAGTCGTGTTTTACAAGCCGCCGGAGACGGATGTCACTCTCGCGGCCAAGCAGTCGTACTTAGGGCGCGTTTATCTCGATTGGGCGGTATTTCCTTATGTGCGGCAGGAAAAACTTGAAGACGGCAAGGGCGGATATCTGGTGGAGTTCCAGGACCTGCGCTACACCTATCCTTCCATGACGATCACGCGGCGCGCGCCCCTCGGCGGCTACGTCTTGCTCAGCCCGGATCTGCGTGTGCTTCAGCAGGGAATGAATTCCAGCAAATCGCCATCACCCGCCGCCCTTACCAGGTGAGGGCTTCTCGCTGTTCGCCCTTCGCCAGAAACGCTAAGCTCACGCTCTGGCGAAATGCGAAGAGCGAAGAGCGAAACACGCGGATGTTCCGTCCTGGAGGAAAATCCGCGAGCTGCTCATCCTCACCGCTCAACCCGGTCCGATCTACGCTTTTTGCGCAGCCGCCACACCCACCATCCAATCAGCGCTCCCACCGCAACTCCGGCAATTACATATCGCAGATGGTTGTGTACTGCGCTGCCCACAAAGCCGAAGATCTGCGGGCCATACTTAATCACGATGAGCGAAATCAGCGAGAAGCGCAGCAGCCTGCCAAAGAAAATTGCCGTCAGGAAATGGGTAAACCTCATCTCGGCGACGCCCGCCGACAGCACAAACAACTTGAACGGCGTCGGCGGCGGCAGCATGGCAGGAAACATCACCGCCCAGAACTCGTGGCGCTCGAATGAGGCTTTGATCTTGTTGAAGCGCTTTTCGCCGATGCGTTTGACCAGCAGCACCTCGCCGCCTTTGTAGCCGATCAGGTAGATCACGATGCTGCCCAGCGCCGAGCCGGCTGCGGCCATCGCCGCATACAGCAGGAAGCGTTTGGGATCGGCGTAGGCGTAGCCGGCCACGATGGCGTCCAGCGGCATGCCGAGGAAGGCCGCATCCACGGCGGCAAATCCAGCGACGCCCCAGATGCCCAGCGGCTTCAGCAGGGTCAGAATCAGCAACGTCCATTTGGAAAGTAGCCGCTTCAATGGTCGCTACGTGTCAGCATCTGTTTTGCCGTCTCAATTTGACTGCCTACCCTCTCGCCTTAGCCTGTCGCGCCTTTCCTGCTTTGCGAGCACGCTCGATTCGCTGTTGTGGCGTAAGACTGCGCGCGCTCGCCTTGCCACCCGTTCGGCCAGCGGCCCTTGGGAAGACGTAGGTAGTGGGGGAACCATGGCGCCGGATCTCCTCCAGTTCGTTCACAAACTGATCATAGAATCCCCTTAGGGTTCCGCCGAACAGTGTCGAGTCAGCAAGATGCTGATCTATCTCCGCGCGCTCCTTTGCGCTCATACCGGCCACCCACACGTCGTAGCTCTTCAACTGCTGGAGCATCCTTTCCGCTCTCGCCTGATCCTTACGCATCTGCGCTGGCGAATACTGAGCATAGCTCCGTATTAGCGCCCGAAGCTCCTCGTCAGTCTTAGTGTTCTTTCCCTTCATTTTCAATCCTCCTTTATCTTGTACCACGTGTATCCCGCTTTAGCTTACCCCTTAGTTGATTTTAGCTTACCCGTTAGCTCTTGGCAAACCTATCGGAGCCACTGGCCACTGACCACTAGCCACTGCATAATATCTTCATGCCCGCCGCCAGAGATTTGCAGCGCCGGCTCGACGCCCTGCGCGACAAGATCCGCTACCACGAGCACCGCTACTACGTGCTCGACTCGCCCGAGATCAGCGACGCCGAATTCGATCGCCTGATGGACGAGCTGATCGAGCTGGAATCCAAGCATCCCGAACTGATTACGCCCGACTCTCCCACGCAACGCGTGGGCGGCCAAGTGAGCGGCCAGTTCGCCAGCGTGCGGCATTCCACGCCCATGCTCTCGCTGGCGAAAACTACAAGCGAGGCCGAACTCCGCGACTGGGAGCGCCGCATCCACGACCTCACCGGAGTAACCAAGGTCGATTACGTCTGCGAGTTGAAGCTCGACGGCATGTCGATGGCCTTGCGCTTCGACGGCGGACAACTGGCGCTGGGCATCACCCGCGGCAACGGCACTGAAGGCGAGGACGTCACCGCCAACATCCGTACCATCCGCAGCATCCCCCTCAATATCTCGCCCAAACATCTGAAGGAAGCAGGCCTGCCGCCCGCGTTCGAAGTGCGCGGCGAGCTGCTGATTCCCACCGCATCTTTCACCCGCATGAACGACGAGCAGGAGCAGAAGGGCCTTGCCAAATTCGCCAATCCGCGGAACGCCACCGGCGGCACTGTCCGCCAACTTGATCCGCGAATCACCGCCTCGCGCCGCCTGGATTTCTTCGCTTACGGTCTGCTCGTCGACGGCCACACCATCTTCGATCGCCATTCCGAAGCGCTGAAGGCGCTGGAAACCGCCGGCTTCAAGGTGAATCCCAATCACCGGCTGGTGCACAGCATTGAGGAAGTGTGGAAGTTCATCTCCGAGTGGGAAGCCGAGCGCGACTCCCTCCCCTACGAAACCGACGGCATCGTGGTGAAGGTCGATCGCATCGCGCTGCAGCAGGAACTTGGCTTCACCGGCAAAGCGCCGCGCTGGGCCATCGCCTTCAAATACGCCGCGCACTCCGCTGAGACGCAGATCGAAGACATCCAGGTGCAGGTGGGACGCACCGGCAAGTTGACGCCCGTCGCCTGGCTGAAGCCGGTGCCGATCGGCGGCACGACCGTCAGTCGCGCCACGCTGCACAACATGGACGAGATCGACCGGCTGGGCGTGCGCATCGGCGATTGGGTGCTAGTCGAGCGCGGCGGCGACGTGATTCCTAAGGTCGTCAAGGTGCTGGAGGACAAGCCGCGCGGCCACAAGAAATTTCACATGCCGGAGCGTTGCCCGGTTTGCGGTGGACACGTCGTCCGTGCCGAAGGCGAGGCCGACCATCGATGCGTGAATGCGAACTGTCCCGCCAAGCTGCGCGAGACGATTCGGCACTTCGCTTCGCGCGGCGTGATGAACATCGAAGGCATGGGCGACGCGCTGGTCAATCAGCTGGTCGAGACCGGGATGGTGAAGAATGTCGCCGACATCTACAACCTCACTGAAGAAAAGCTGCTCGAGCTCGAACGCATGGGCAAGAAGTCGGCAGAGAACATTCTCAGCGAAATCGAGAATTCGAAGAAGCTGCCGCTGGAGCGCGTCATCTACGGGCTGGGGATTCGCTTTGTCGGCGAGCGTACGGCGCAGTTTCTGGCTGAAGCCTTTGGCTCGATGGACGCCCTGATGGAAGCCAGCGAAGAGGAGCTGCAGGAGGTGAACGAGATTGGCCCGCGCGTGTCGGCGGCAATTCGCGAGTTCTTCGACGAGCCCAAGAACGTTGCGCTGGTCGAGCGGCTGCGCAAAGCCGGGCTCAAGTTCACTGGCCAGAAGAAACAGCGTGGAACGACATTGGCCGGTAAGACATTCGTGCTCACCGGGACGCTGCCGCGGTATTCGCGCGACGAAGCCAGGAAGCTGATCGAAGATGCCGGAGGCAAAGTAGTCGGATCCGTCAGCAAGAAAACGGATTACGTCGTCGCCGGCGACGAGGCTGGCTCCAAGCTGGACAAAGCTAAGGAGTTGGGCGTCGCGGTGATCGGGGAAGACGAGATGGAAGGGCTGGTGAAAAAATAAGTTGTGTCATGCTGAGCGAGCGCGGCCCGTTGTTGGCCTCGCGAGTCGAGGCACCCCTTTTCAAGGCATAACTCCTCGTTGTGCTAGAGGTCCTTCGCCTCGCCCGCGAAGCGCTGGTGAAGAGCCATGTGCAATCGTTGCGCGCCTTCATCCATGTGTCATCCCGACCAAGAGCTTCAGCCCGCGTGGAGGGACCTGCTGTCCCCGTCGGTACAAGGCGCACAGGCCAAGCCCCAAAAGACAGCGCCGGAGGTGCGACACATGTTAGCCCAGCCGTTTACGGCTGGGTCAGCAGATGAAATAGAACACGAGTGCCGTAGGCACGACTCCCAACCCTCGTCATGTGCGGGCCCGCCGCTGCTCCTGGGCATACCGTTGTGATTCGCGCCCGTTACAGCGCCGGAGGCGCGACACAGGTTAGCCCAGCCGTTCACGGCTGGGAAAGCAGACATTTCATTTCTCCGAGTGCCGTAGGCACGCCACGCAACCACCGTCATGTGCGGCCCGTCACCGCACCTGGCTACCGATGCTTTTACCCTCGGCCTATGTCGCACACCTATTCTTCCCTCCTTGTGCATTGCGTCTTCAGCACCAAGGACCGGCGGGACTTGATTCGCGAGCCGCGGCTTCTTTGGCGATATCTTGCAGGCATTGCCCAGGCCAAGCAGATTCCTCTGGCTGCCGCGGGCGGCACCGCAAATCACGTGCATCTGCTGCTCGATCTGCCGCCCACAATGCAGTTGGCGCACGCAGTGCAGCAGCTCAGTGGAGCTTCGAGCAGGAGTTCATCACCCTGCTGCGGAAGTACGGAATCGAATACGACAATCGATTCGTATTGGGGTGAAGGCGTGTCGTGCCTACGGCACTCGGGATTTCTTTTGATCCGCTGACCCAGCCGTGAACGGCTGGGCTAACCTGTGTCGCGTCTCCGGCGCTGGCTTTTGCGCCGATTTGCCATATTGCTTTAGGTTAAGGCGGAACAGCAGGTCCCTCCACGCGGGCTGAAGCCCTTGGTCGGGATGACACGTTCTGAAAGACGGGATGACACATTCTGAAAACCCGCGATGGCACATTCTGAAAGACGTTCGCAACTCTGCATCGCACTATCACGACACCAGATATGTATTGCGCTCCTCTTCCTGCGCTGCAATTCCTTCCGGCAGCTTTCCCCCGTTGTACTCCGCCATGCGGTTCTTCCACTTCAGGAACTCGGTGATGGTTTGCGGCTCGATGCGCACTTCCACGCGACGCAGGCTGGCCAGCAGCAGGTTCATCTCCTTCGTCATTCCGACCGGACTGCGGAGATCGACCCTGCCCGGCTTCACCACCAACTCAACCTCGCGGCCCTTACACTCCAGCAGGCCCCAGTGCTTCGGCAAGTCCTCGCGCGCGATCATGCCTGCCGGCGCGCAATACAAACGCCGGCTCCCCAAGGCATCTTCCGGATGCAGGCGAAACGGCTTGCTCGCGTCGGCCAGGAAATCGCCGCGCGAGACTTTGCACTCGACCAGCACGGATTGGCACGACGCCTTCCATCCGATCACGTCGGGAACTTCGCCGGTGGCGCAATATTGTTCGGATAAGACGATGGCGCATCCATAGCGGTGGCGCAGCCAGTCGGCTGCCCGGGCCACTAACTGGGCATGCTTCATTTCCGGCGAGGTTTTCGGCACGAGTCTCTTGTAACCCGAAAGCTGTGCGCTGGGAAGTGTCCGAGCATGGGCGGGTAGCGCGGCCCTGATGCGCTGCTGATGCTTGCGCAATCACCGGCATGGCGATAATTTGGCGTCCATAGCTGAACGACGCCATTCGTCGTGGCGGAGGAGGTTGAATTGAATTGGAGTAAATGGATTCGGCAGACTCACCGTTGGTTGTCCATCGTCTTCACCGTGGCCGTCATCGTCAACGGCGTTACCGTGGTACGGGGAAAGTACAACAACAGGCTCGGCCTGTCGGCCGTGGGCATCCTTGCCTTGCTCCTGTTCACCGGCCTGTACTTGTTCGTGCTGCCGTATGTCAATAAGCGGCGGGGATAGGACGCGCGCTCTGGCGAAGGCGCGCTCCACCCAAGGCGGCAGCCTGACGGCTCGCTCCACCCGCCGGGCGCCGCGTCATTTCGTGTAATAATCGAAGATTCGCATGGCGTGGATGATTGAAGCTGAGAACGTTCGCAAGACGTACCGCATCGGCAAAGTGGACGTGCAGGCTTTGCGCGGCATATCGTTGCAAATCGAAAAAGGTGAGTTCGTTACCATTGTCGGCCCGTCAGGCAGTGGCAAGTCGACCCTGTTCTACATTCTCGGCGGCCTGACCCATGCCGACTCCGGCCGGGTAATGATCGACGGGGTTGATTTCACGGCGATGTCGGATTCGGGCCGCACTCGCCTGCGGCGCTCGAAGATCGGCTTCGTCTTCCAGAAGTTCAATCTGCTGCCCACGCTGACGGCGGAAGGCAACATCGAGATCGCGCGCGACATCTCGGGGCACCACGCCGCCGGCGACCGCGAGCACATCGAGCGCATCACCGGGCTGCTGGGCATCGATCAACGGCTGGAGCATCGGCCTTCGGAGATGAGCGGCGGCGAGCAGCAACGCGTGGCTCTGGCCCGCGCCCTGGTGAACCAGCCCGCCATCGTGCTGGCTGACGAGCCCACCGGCAACCTGGACTCCGAGAATTCGGAGATCGTATTGAAGATGCTGCGCCGCTCGAACCAGGAGTTGGGACAGACCGTGTTGATGATCACCCACAATCCCGAGGCCGCAACCTACGGCGATCGCATCATCCACATGCGCGACGGCTCGATTGTGCCGCCGGAGCTAGATCCCCAATGGAGCCACGCCCATGACTGAAGACATGCGCACACCCATCCTGCAAGGCAAGGGCGCGTCCGACTACGAGCGCTACTTGCGCACCGACGAGCTGCTGGCATTGCAGAAGCCGCCGGAAGAGATGCTCCATCCTGACGAGCTGACGTTCCAGGTAACGCATCAGGCGTCGGAGCTGCTGATGAAGGGCGCGGCGTGGGAGCTGGATCGCGCGCGGCACTGCATTCTGGAAGGCGATTACAAGAACGCCGCGCGGCTGCTGCGGCGGGCCAACAAGATGCTGGTGCATCCGCTGCGCATGCTGGCGCTGCTGGAAACCATTACGCCCTACGAGTACCACATCATTCGCGCCGGGTTAGGACACGGCAGCGGATTGGATTCGCCGGGATTTCTCGCGTTGCTGCACATTGCGCCGCGCCTGGGCGAGGCGTTCTTCGAGCAAGTCAAGAAGTCTGGCCTGACATTGGATGAGTTGTACCGCAAGCACCAGCAATTTTTCGAGCTGCATGAAGTTGCCGAAGAGCTGCTCGACTACGACGAGCAGATCCAGCTCTTCCGCTATGCGCACCTCAAGCTGGCGCAACGCATCATCGGCGGCGGCGTAGTTGGGACGATGGGGACGCCGGTGGAAGTGCTGAAGCAGAGGATGGAATTCCCGCTGTATCGAGCGCTGTGGGATGTGCGCAATGAGATCACCTCGCACGTCAACGCAGAGAACGCGACGGGGCACGGCGGGGCGTACTAGGAAGCAATTAGCAACTAGCGATTAGCTCTTAGCCCTTAGCAAGTGCAGTAAGCGGACTGTGCTCTTGAGAATCAGCGTGAGAACGTTCGCAACGAGCAACAGCGGGACGGGAGCATGCAGCCTGAGATGCAGGCGCTCGCGACGTCGCGTTCACAACCATGCTCCCGTCCCGCTATGCGGGACGACTCAGCTTAGCCCAGGACGGAGCGGAACCGGGGCCCCCGATTCGCGCTTCTTTTGCGCGAATTGGGGTGGGAAGCGGAGTCCTGGGTAAGGGTAGGAAAAAGTAAACGAGTCCCGTAGGGACGGCACGGTCCTTACGTACTCACCTGAGTGCTTTGCTAAGAGCTAAAGGCTACCAGCCATTTGCCCGTCTGTTGCGGCATTCGCTATAATCTATGTTCCACGGGCGGGAGTAACTCAGTGGTAGAGTGCGACCTTGCCAAGGTCGAAGTCGCGGGTTCAAATCCCGTCTCCCGCTCCAGATATGCTGCCCTCGCTTTGTGGCGAGGGTTTTTCGCATAGCGCTTCGCCAGGGGTGCGGTACCCAAGTGGTTAAGGGGAAGGTCTGCAAAACCTTTATTCGTCGGTTCGACTCCGACCCGCACCTCCAAAAATCAAGGCTGGCAGATTCTGTTGTGCTAAGGAGATGCTGTCATGGCTGACCTTGCTGCAAATCCGGAGTTGAGTTTCGAAACGGTAAGGACTCCCGAGGAAGTCACCGTTCGCTGCACCGGCAGAATCACCTCGGCCAGCTCAGCGCTGTTGCAGACCACCGTCCGACCGCTCATGTCTGAGACTAAGCTGGTGGTGCTGGACCTGACCAACGTCACCTACATGGACAGTTCCGGCCTGGGCGCGATCGTTGGGCTCTACGTCTCGGCGAAGCGGCAGAAATGCGGGCTGAAGCTCATCAACCTGAGCCAGCGCTTGCAGGAGCTATTCCGCATAACCAAGTTGGCTAAGGTGTTTGAGGGCCATGAAGACTTCCTTGGCTATACTCCCGATTAATAGCCCGCGGATTCGGTCGCGTGGCTCCGCACGCCTGCAACGGCTTAGGTTCGATTCCGCGCCGCGCCCCCAAGATCAGCTGTCAGCCGAAACTTCCGGCTGGCCTTCGAAAGGTAATGGTCGCAGATCCTCCGAACGTAGGCGTTCGATAAATCGGTCGCCCGATTCGCGCTCCCACAACTGCTTTCCAACCCCCAGCATCAGCAAAACGGGATCGTCCGTCTCCGGCCGCTGTTCTTTAGATTCGCGCCTGGATTCCGGGTTGGTCATAGAAGGTAGAGATTTTCCTTTATCTAGTTCATCACTCTGCAAAGTGAGAAAGATGTGGGTCAAGCGATCTGTCAGCCTGGCAAACCCGGGGTCCCTGTGACCGATATCACAGCCGGATGTGCGCTCAATGCGGCACACTAAAGCATGTTTATGGACCGCTTTGCCATCATCAATAACCGCAAGCGCGCCGTCATTGCGTTGATACACTCCGTGTTTTTCCTCGGCGTCGCGGGAGTGCAACTGGCCATCTCGCGCGCTGAACCTTTCCCCGTTCGCGGAGAGAAACCTGCCGGCGGAATCATCCTGCTGACAATCTACGTGATCGTCACCACCGTGCTACTGATCTTGCTGCGCTTCTCGCGCTGCGCTAGGGAGCGGCTGTATTTCGCCTTCTGCGCGGCCAGCGCCGGCTTCGGCCTGGTGAGGATTCTGCTGGGCGATCCGGTGCTGCACGCCAATGTGCTGCGGGTGCTGTTGCTGTTTTGCGCGGTCATCATAGGAACGGGAATTCTTCGCAGCCATGCCGCTCCCGCCGTCGAGAGGATGCAGGTGGAAGACGAATAGCATCCGCCGGCACCAACCTCCAGGGTGCTGATTAAGTCCATGCCCAGGCCTCAGCGGCTAAAGCCGGGTTCATTGGCTCGACTTTGCGGACCGCCTGAAGGCGGTCCCTTTCAAGACAATGCTTAACCAGGGCTTCCCTAAAACGCGCCAGCGCCCGCTTCCGCAACGGCGTGGTCCTGCTCGCCTGAGCCGCCACTGACGCCGATCGCACCTACGACCTTGCCATCGCGCTTCAGCGGAATGCCGCCGGCAAAGATCATGATCTTGCCGTCATTGGACGCATGGATGCCGAAGAACTGGCCCCCCGATTGCGCATGTGTGGCCAGGTCTTTGGTTGCGATGTCGAAGGCGCGCGAGGTGTAAGCCTTCTTCATGGAAATATCGATGCTGCCAATCCATGCGCCGTCCATGCGCACATGGGACACGATGTTGCCGCCCTCATCGGCCACGGCAATGTTCATCGGTTGTCCGATCTCCTGGGCTTTCTTTTCCGCCGCTGCAATCACGCGGCGCGCATCCGCCAGATTCACTCCTGCCATTTGGTCCCTCCAGAGTTACCTAGATTCTAGATCAGCTAGAGCTGGCCTTCAGAGCCTGCCCCAGGGTGGGGGATGGGCATTTTGGCCCACCTGTTGAAATGAAAATCGGCTGGATTCTGCATCAAGGATCGCAGTGGGTGCACCAACGCGCGCTGAAACTGCTGCGCACTCTTTGCCGGCTCGACTATGACGTGAGCCTCACACCGCTTGCCGCCCCGACGATTCGCAACGGGAACGGTTGAGGTTCGACAGAGCTTGTCGACGGGGTCGTGCCCTGACACGAGTCATCCATAGTCAAGCTGCAACGTTGCCGCTCAACGCTGCACCGTATTACGGCTGACTTGCCGAGTGAACTCCAATCACCGCACCATCACCGCTCCCTTGGCCTGAAAACTGATCCCAGCTTCGGTCAGCCCATCAAGCAGCGCTTGAAGCACTTCCTCCGGACGCACCCGCTTCATACATTCATCCGTCCCGAGCGGACATGTCCGCTTGTGACAAGGCTGGCACGCCAGATCGCCTTCGCTGGAGAATAACTTGATATGCGGGCTGCCTACGGGCGGCGTGCGGCGATACCCGGTCGGCCCGTAAATCCCCACCAGCACCGGCACACGCATCGCGCCGGCGATGTGCAACGGCGCGCTGTCCGATCCAACCGCGGCGTCGACACGCTCGTACAGCGCGTACATTTCCGGAATCGGCAGCTTGCCAAACAGATTGCAAACTCGGCCTTCGCGTAACCCTGGCGGAACTGCGCGCAGAATCCGCTCACCGGCCGGCGCATCCGCTGCCGACCCTTGCACAATGAGATTCAAATCCGTTTCCGCGAGCAACTGCGAGATCAAGCTAACCCAATACTCATCGGGCCAATGTTTGCTTACCCATTGCGTTGCCGGCGCCATTGCGATCAGCGGCGCAGGCTTGGCGAAGGCTCCGTCCAGCAGTTTCGCAACGTGCTGGCGAGCACTCTCGCTCACGCGCGGCGGCTCGATCGTATAACGCACATCGCCGGCTCCGCTGCTGTGGGCCAGGTGCGCCATGTGTTCCAGATGACACACCGCCGGATCGAAATATTCTCCTCGGCGCAGATGCCGTTCGGTATAGAAGACGCTGCTGAATTCGCGTCCGTGTCTGAAGCCGATGCGGCGTTTCACCCCGGCCAGATACGGCAGCAGCGCGGTCTTGAACAGTCCCTGGGCGTCAATGGAAACGTCGTAATGGACCGACCGCACTTCGTCCACGAAGGCCCGAAAGCTGCGCGCTGCCGTCGACCACTTTGCGGGATTGGAAAGTGCCTGCGACCAGGTGCGACGCGAACAGCGATGAACATAGTCGAGTGCGGGATGGCCTTCGATTGCCGGCGCCAGCTCAGTGTCGATGGCCCAACCGATTTTGGCGTCGGGGAAACCGTCGCGCAGCATGGTCAGAATCGGCAGCGTCTGAATGACGTCGCCCAGCGCGCTGAAGCGCACCAACAGTATTTTGCCCGGCTTGATCGCCGGCGGCGGCTCTGCCAGGTGAGCATCGCTTTGGCGATGGGACAGGCCCGCGGGATTCGGATCGCTCTTCAGGGTGCTGGTCGCCATCGAGTTCTCTACCGCGGGCTCAATTTGCAGCTCACTCGGCCCTCTAACATCATACGTCGAGTCGATCCCAGTTCAAAAGGGGTCGGTAGTGTCCTGATAGGCCGTTGCTGTAAACTGTTCGCTGGGAGCTGACATGGAAGCCGCCCGATTGATAGCCGTATTCGTAGCCGTATTTGTATGCATGTTCTGTTCGATATTCGCTGCCTTTGATCAATCGGAAAAGCGAAGGAACGAAGCACGGGATAAGCGTCTGGCTGAGCATAAGATGAATGCAAGACTCCTAAGACTCGACATTTGAAGAAGCCGCCTTTCGGCGGGTCGGGCAGCATTCGCAGCAACGCACGATTAGGACACTGCCAAAGGATCCGGTTCCAAAGCCGATAACTCCTAATCGCATTTTAGGAGCTGACAACGGTCGCCCGGCAGCCTTCACAACCTCGTTCAAGGACTGTCCTATCATGCGATTGCAGCCAATTGGGCCTCTCTTCCACCAGCGACCATCTCGCGAATTAGCCAATCTCTGCGAAGAATAATGAAACCTTAGCTCCCGCACTTGGGAAACTCTATTGAGATGCTCACATCCGATTAGACAGAGCGTCCACATAGAGGTGGACTTTGCCCCCTTGCCGGAAGAGAATAAACTGGTTAGTGGCAACAAGTGGGGGCGTCGCGGGTTTATGAAACTGAGCCCAGGCTGCCACGGGCCGGAGTCTGTCTTCCGGCAGAAGTGAAAAGGTGTACACCATGCGTTCCGCATTCCGTTTTCTTACTGTCGCCGCGCTGGCGCTGATCTTGGTTTCGCTGGGCTTCGCTCAGAGTCAGACCTCAGCTCCGGCGGACCCGAACGCTACGACGCCGAATGCGCCCGCGAACGCTACGTCGAACCCGCCGGCCCCGGATACAAGTACGCCCGCTCCTCCCGACAAGCCCGACAAGAACGCCCCCCCTCCCGGCAGCCTCAACAATGTTGACGCTATTGGCAACCGCAACGTGGGTTGCAACAAGGGATTGGGCAACTGGTACTCCCTCGACAAGCAAGTCGCCATGGGCCGCCAGTATTCGCAGCAGGTGGAGCACGGCGCCAAGATGGTCAGCGACCCGGTGGTCACGGAATACATCAATCGCCTGGGCCAGAACCTGGTGCGCAACTCCGACGCCAAGGTCCCCTTCACCATCAAGGTCATCGACACCGATGAGGTCAATGCCTTCGCGCTTCCGGGTGGTTTCTTCTACGTCAATTCCGGTTTGATCCTGGCGGCTGACAACGAAGCTGAACTGGCCGGCGTGATGGCGCACGAGATCGGCCACGTTGCCGCCTGTCACGTGGCTCGCGAGCAGACCCGCGGCAACATCGTCAACCTGGCCAGTATCCCGCTGATCTTCGTGCCCGGCGGCTGGGCGGTTTACGAAGGAACGCAGGCAGCATTGGGTATCGGTGTGCCGCTCGCCTTCATGAAGTTCTCGCGTAACTTTGAAGCCGAAGCCGACTTCCTGGGCATGGAGTACATGTACAAGGCGGGATACGATCCCCAGTCCTTCATCTCGTTCTTCGAAAAGATCGAGGCGCAGGAAAAGAAGAAGCCCGGTACGTTGGCGAAGGCATTCGCCTCCCATCCCATGACGCCTGACCGTGTCGCATCCGCACAATACGAGATGAAGAACGTCCTGCCGGCGCGTCCCGAATACATCGTCGATACCTCGGAGTTCCAGCAGGTCAAGGGTCGTCTGGCTTCGCTGGAGAACCGGCACAAGGTGCAGAACGATAAAGATAACGGGAGCCGCCCCACCTTGCGTCGCGCTACCGCCGACAATCCTTCAACCAACGGCAACGGTAGCGGCTCCGGTACGCAGAATGACGATGATCGTCCCACCCTGAAGCGCAGCGATGGCTCTAGCTCCGGCTCTGGCTCGTCCTTCAACTGATCGCGATTTGCTCTGAGATAAACAAGGCCTCCGTTGATCGGAGGCCTTTTGAGTTGGCTTTGCGCCCTGCCTACGGCGTGATCTCCCAGACGACACCGCATCCATCCGCGCAATTCTGGCTTAGGCCACCGAGATTCGTTGTGCCGTAAATGTTCCCCGCAGTGTCCAACAAGGGAGCCCCGTAAACGTAGAGTCCGTCACTGCCGCTAAAGCTGTGAAGGTCATCAAACGTCCAGCCGCCGCTGGATCTCTCAAGTTCGAAAACAGACCCACCTCCGAATGGGTCACCCGATGCTGTCCCATAGAGGTTCCCAACTCGGCCCATAGCGAGAGTCGCAACCGGACCTGAATTGCCGTACAGAGAATAGAGGGTAGTCAATGTCCAGCCGCCGTTGGAGGGAGCGAGTTCAAACACGGTTCCCCCGGGGTTGTCTGTACCGCCATAAACCGTTGTTCCGTACAGATTTCCAGCAGCATCGAAGATCAGACCACCGTATGGGCCGCCACCATCATTTCCGCCCGTGAAACTGTAGAGCACAGTTTCTATCCAGCCGGATCCCGAGTGACTAAGTTCGTAAACTACGCCGCAGCCCAGGCCGTAGCATCCTTGCCCGCCTTGAGGGGCGGTGCCATACAGATTCCCAGCTCCATCGAAGATGACTTCGGCCTTGGGATTAATCCCATTGGGTCCGGGGCTGAAACTGTACAGGATGGATTCGCTCCAACTGCCATTCGAATGCACCAGTTCGTAAACCGTCCCGTGTCCAGAGGCTCCGCCAGCATCTGTCGTGCCGTAGAGATTACCGGATTGGTCGAACGTCACCCGCGAGGCGGGATTCGACGCATCATTGCCAGCCTGGAATCTATAAAGAATGGTCTCAGTCCACGGGCAACTTGTAGTGTGGCAGACGGTCGACGGCGGAGTTAGCTTGAACAGGGTCCCGCACCCGTACACGCCAGTACCGCTCCGGCAGGCTCCTCCCCCTCCGAATAGCGTTGTGCCATAAAGAGCGCCGTCAGGCCCGAAGATCACCTCAGCATTCGGAGCGGCGCCGTCATTACCGCCCTGAAACGTATACAGCGAGGTAAGAAGCCAGCCGGAACCCTGATGCTTCAACTTGAAGACGTTGCCGTAGTCCATCCCGGCGAACTGGGTTGTGCCGTACGTTGTGCCATACAAATTCCCTGCTGAATCGGATATCAATCCAGCATCGGGATGTGCGCCGTCCCCTCCGCCCGTGAAGTTGTGAAGAACGCTGAAGGTTTGCGCTTGCGCCGAATGGGTCAGGATGATCACCAGGGCGAACAATACTATCGACGCAGGTTTCACAGTTGCGCGTTGCAGATTCGCTCGAAGCATTGCATTGCTCCTTATTCGTTACGATTCGTTACGGCGTGATCTCCCAGACGACACCGCAGCCGGAGCCGTCGCAATCTGAGAGGTTGCCGCCGTTCGCCGAAGTGCCATAGAGATTGCCATGGGCATCGAAAGCCACGCCGCCGACAGGACCTCCGCCATCGCTGCCGCCGGTAAAGTCATGCAGCGAACTGTATGTCCAACTGCTACCGGAGCGCGTCAGCTGGAAGACCGCGCCATGGCCATAGGCGCCGACGCCGCCCGTGCCGTAAAGATTGCCGGCCGCATCCATGGTGAGAACGGCCCAAGAGCCACCGGAGGTAAATGTATAGATCACGTTGAAGGTCCAGCCGCCGCCGCCGGAGGGCGACAATTCGAACACCGTTCCCGAGCCTTGGAAGCCGGATGTTGTGCCGTAGAGATTACCAGCCTGATCGAAGATGAGACCGCCAAATGGCTCCCCTCCATCGCTGCGACAGGTGAAGGTGTAGAGAACATTTTCCGTCCAGCCGGAGGGCGAGTTCTCCAACTGGGCAACCGTGCCGCATTGGTGCGCACCGTCATAGTTAGTTGTGGTGTACAGGTTCCCGTTGTTGTCGAAGATTACGCCATCATAGGGCTCTGATCCCCCGTTGCCGTTGTCGATATAGCCAAAGCTGTAGTTGATGTTCTCGCTCCAGTTGCCCGAAGGAAGTTTGGCCAGCTCGAAAACCGTGCCGCCGTCAGCCAGACCGCCGCCGTAAATTGTGGTGCCGTAAATATGCCCGGCGGTGTCGAAGGTCAAGTTACCGAATCCGGGTATAGCGCCGTCCTCGCTCTCGGTCTGGAAGCTCCACAGCACGTTTTCCGTCCACGGGCACAGCACGCTCTTGCACGCCGTCGCCGGAGGCCGCAGGTTATAGACGGTTCCAACACCGTACGCGCCGCCGTCCTCGGTGGTGCCGTAAAGCGTGCCGTCGGGACCGAAGATCACACCGGCGAAAGGGCTCGCTCCATCGCTGTCGTGAAAGGTATAAAGCGGGCTTAGGGTCCATCCGGAGCCGCCGGACTTCAGCCTGAAGACTATGCCGCAGCCGTGGTAGGTCGAACAATTCCCTCCGGTGTAGCCTCCTGATGTGGCCGTGCCGTAGAGATTTCCGCCCGCATCCACGGTCACGCCGGCCCAAGGCTCGCCGCCGTCATCGCCGCCGGAAAATTGGTGCAGCACGCTGAAGGTTTGCGCCTGCGCCGAACCGGCAAACATGACCACCATCGCAAACAACAAGATGGACGCCACCCTCACAGCCAAAGATTGCGGATTCATTCCGCGCATTGCTCACCTCCTTATTGTTTTATGGCGTGATCTCCCAAACCACGCCGTAAGTGTTCGCCAGAACCGGTGGGCGTCAGTCGGTACACGACGGGGGTGGGCTCAGATTGAAAAGTGTTCCTCCTGCCTCATCGCCCCCCAATAAAGTTGTCCCATAAAGAGTGCCGTTCAGACCGATCGCAACTTCGGCATAGGGAGTCGCGCCATCGTTGTTGCCTTGGAAGTTGTATAAGGGTGTGAAGATCCAAGCGGAACCTCGATACGTCAGCTTAAAGACCGTGCCACATCCCGCGGCAGTGCAATTGTTTCCTGTATATCCTCCAGCCGAGGCCGTCCCATAGACGTTTCCCGTCCGATCCAAAGTCAACCCGCCAAAGGGCACGCCGCCATCCGCGCCGCCGGTGAAGTTGTGCAGCACGGTGAAGGTCTGCGCTTGTGCCGAATGGGTCAGCATGACCGCCAGTGCGAACAATAAAACCGATGCAACGCTCGCAGATGCAGCTTGCGGATTCGTTCCAAGCATTGCATTCCTCCCGCTCGTTACGGCGTAATCTCCCAGACGACGCCGCAGCCCAGACCCCCGCAGCCGCCTCCGAAGGGACCCATGCTCGCCGTGCCATAAAGGTTGCCGCTAGTGTCGAAGACGACGCTGCCGAAGGGATTCCCGCCATCGGTGCCTCCGGTGAAGTCGTGCAGCGAAGTGTAGCTCCAGCCACCGTTGGACGGTGTCAGCGTGAAGACTGAACCGCCGGCAAATGCGCCGTCCATAACCGTAGTGTCATACAGGCTGCCGGAGGCATCCATGGCCAGGCTTCCTGTAGGACCGTAGTAGATAAAATCAAAGGTCCCGCTGTAGAGCAGGCTACTTACCAAGTGAAAGGTCCAGTTTCCTCCGCCCGACGGAGACAGTTCAAAGACGGTTCCGCCGTTGTTGGCGCCGCCGAGATTTGTAGTCCCGTAGAGATTCCCGGCCGCATCGAAGATCAAACCTCCGATCGGGAAAGATCCATCCGGTAAGCCAAAGCCACACTGAAAGCTATAGAGGACCTTTTCCGTCCAGCCGGAGCCGTTGGGACTCAACTCATAGACTGTGCCGCAGCCGCCAGTCCCGCCGCCTTCGGTCGTGCCATAGAGATTACCGGCCTGGTCGAGAATCACACCGCTCCATGGCTGTGAGCCGTCGTTTCCTGCTGAAAAGCTATACAAGACCTTCTCCGTCCAGCCGCCATTAGACGGGGTTAGTTCGTAAACCGTTCCCAGGCGCGCAGTGCCTCCTGCGCTTGTTGTCCCGTAGATGTTCCCGGCGTTATCGAAGACGACGTCGCCAAACCCGGGGCCTACCCCGTCGCTGCCGCCCGCAAATTGGTAAAGCACGGTCTCCGTCCAGTAGCAAAGAGCCGTTTTGCACGCGGTCGCCGGCGGCCTCAGGCTATAGACCAACCCATCTCCGGTCGAACCTCCGGCCGCGGTTGTACCGTACAGCAGGCCGTTGGGTCCGAAGACAGGTCGGGCTATCGGCGTCGCTCCATCACCGGGGCCCTCAAACTGGTACAGCGGAGTCAATGTCCAGCTCGAGCCTTGCGGGGCAAGCCGGAAGATGACGCCACACCCCTGTTGCGGGCAAGAGCCGCCCTCGTGTCCGCCACTTTGGGCGGCGCCATAGAGCCTGCCACGGGCGTCGATCGTCAAACCCGCTGCGGGATTGGCTCCGTCTGCGCCGGAGAAGGTGTGAATCACGCTGAGAGTTTGCGCCTGCGCCGGTAACGCCAGCGCGGCGGCGACCGCAAGGGTTGCTACGAACAAGCCGGTGCGGAGAATGTCTTGCTTTGGACTCAGCAGAGATGACATGGGAGACCTCCTCAATCTTCACTAGCCTTCAGGGTTCCAAGAGTAGGTTGCATATCGAGTTGTAGTCATCATTCATGCGCCCCGGGACGAAGTGGTCGGAAGTGTGTTGGAATTTTGTCCTTCTTGCAAATGAGTGTCAAGAGCCTTTCGCCGTTGACCTGTCGGAAAATTGTTGAAACGACTACGATAAATCTTGGGACTTTTC
>CAWKIR010000010.1:0-51609 GCA_963849815.1 uncultured Acidobacteriaceae bacterium
CCATCAGCGAAGCCGCCAAGCCGGAATAGGTCCTCGTGTCAGGGCACGCCTTTAGCCATACAGCAAACGCGAGCTTGCCGCTCAGCCGCCGTACGCGTAGGCTAGAGCGCGTTCGTTCTATCGCCGCTCAACTTCGAGGGTAATGCCTATGGAGTACAAGCCAAACGTTGGTTTGGTGGATTTTTTTGCGGTTCTGCTACCTGGTGCTCTGCTCGCATTTCTGCTCAAACGCTGGACTTGTAGCCTCTTCAATGGCACTATCCTGCCGCAGATTAGACCCGAGTCCACCGAGGGCTGGGTCGCATTTGTGTTCGCGGCATATCTCTTGGGACAATTCACGTACCTCGTCGGGGCCACCTTCATGGATCGGATCTACGACCTGACCTATCTGCGTTACATGACGCGGGGTGGAGACGCCCTTTGGACGGAAGCAACGGAACGCATAGCAGACAAGAAGCGCGGGATGGCAGATAAGCTGAAGTGGATCAGAGCGTACGTGCGCCTTTCCAGTCCGGATGCGGCCATTGAAATCGAGCGCTTCGAAGCGACGTCGAAGTTTTTTCGCAGCTTGTTCATCGTGTTGCTCGTCTATGCGGGCTACTTTGTCTACCCTTGGCAATGGCACGCTTTTGCCGCCACCCTCGGGTTGTTAGTTCTGTCCTTCTGGCGCTTCTGTGATCAAAGATGGAAGTTTACGGAATTGTCCTGCCTATACTTCTACCAGTTGACTGCTAATTGCGAAACTTCTACCCGGCGATAATTGCTCCCCTTTGTTCCGCCAACCTTATCGGCGCATTTGTATTCATCTTTCCGGCCGTTTATACTCGGCTCCCCTATATGAAAGTTGTCGTCATCATTCCCGCTGCCGGCTTGGGGACACGAATGTCCGCCGCTTCCGGCGGTCCCAAAAGCAAGAGCAAACAGTTCTTCGAGTTACAAGGAACGCCTATCCTGATACACACGTTGCGCAAGTTCGCGCAGTGCAGCGCCGTCGGCGAAATCGTCGTGGCGCTTCGCAAAAGCGAAGCCGCATCCTTCCAGAAGCAAATCGAGAAGGAAAATTTCAGGAAGCCGCTGCGCATCGTCGAAGGCGGCGAGCACCGCCAGAACTCGGTTGCCAACGCATTGGCTGCGATTGAAGCCGCTGACAATGACATCGTGCTGATCCATGACGCTGTGCGTCCCTTTGTCGATCAGGAAACCATCGTCAACGTCATTGAGGCAGTCAAGAAGTACGGTGCGGCGATTGCCGGCGTTCCCGCCATCGACACCGTAAAGCAGGTCGATCGCACCTCCGATGGCGCGGTGGTCATTGCCACCGTCCCGCGTGAGCGCATGGTGCTGGCGCAAACACCGCAGGGCTTCCGCTTTGGTCTGCTGAAGAAGACATTTGATGAAGCCCTGGCCGACGGCTTCATGGGAACGGACGAAGCCTCGCTGGTTGAGCGCAGCGGCAGAACGGTGCACGTTGTCATGGGTTCGCCGCGCAATATGAAGATCACCACTCCTGCCGACTTGGAACTGGCCGAGTTCTTCCTCGCGCAGGAAAACCGCGACGCCAGCCTCAGCGGGTGAGAAGCTTTCAGCTGTCGGCCATCAGCCGCCAGCTAAGATCAGGCCGCGCAATGTTGAGTGGTTAACGGTGGATCGAAGTAAGCCCGGAGGGGCGCGATTTGTTTTAGCCGTGGGCGTAAGCCCGCGGTAAGGTCGTGAAATCGGATAAAGAGCCGCTTCAGCGGCGGCACTCCTTCTGTGGAAACATTGCCTAACTCACCCATATCCCGCATCCCGCGCATCGGCTTCGGCTGGGACTCCCACGAGTTTCAGGCCGGGGTGGCCTTGAAGATTGGCGGCGTCACGCTTGCTCATCACAGCGGACTCGCCGGCCACTCAGATGGCGATGTCCTGCTGCACGCGCTCACCGATGCGCTGCTCGGCGCAATCGCCGCCGGCGATATCGGGACCTATTTTCCGCCCAGCGATCCCAAGTGGAAGGGTGCTGACTCTGCGATCTTTGTGCGCGAGGCGCTAACGCTGATCGACGAGTCTGGCTATGCCGTTGGCAACGTGGACAGCACGCTGATCCTGGCCGCGCCGCGCATCGGACCGCACGCCGCAGCAATTCAGCAAAACGTGGCCACGCTGCTCGGCATCGAACCCGCACGCGTCGGCATCAAGGCCAAAACTCCGGAAGGCATGGGAACCGACAACGCCGCCATCGCTCACGTCGCGGTTCTGCTTTACGAAATCAGCTGGCCATAACGGAGACGGCCCAAAGCTCGCGCTAGCTCCAGCCCAGATGCGATGGCCAGGGCACACTGCGCTTGAAGTCGGAATGGATCAGCAGTTCGCGAGCGACTTCGCAATTGGGAAGCTCGGCCACCACAATCTGCATTCCCGACTTTCTACCGTATTTCACCGCCGGGACACAGTCCGTATCGTTGGACACCAGAACGATCCGGTCGGCGTGCCGATTTTCGCAGTAGCTGGCGATGTCGAGACCAATCTTCAGGTCGACGCCTTTTTGCTCAAAATCGAGGTCGAAGTCGCTGTCGGCAAGCTTGGCCGATTGGTCGATAGGCGTTCGCTTTGGTTTGTAACCGCGAAACTTCAGCACTCCCAGCCGCACCGCGAACAGGTCTTTGCAAGCCAGTTCTTCCAGCCATTTGTCTGAACCGGTAAAGACGAATGGGTCGCCGGAAACCGGAAGCCGCACCGTTCCTGAATAGGGGGCGCAGTCGTAGTAGAGAACGCGCAGGATTTCCTCGTCGCCCGTTTTACAGCCAAGTGCGAACGCCTCGATGAAGGTTGGATCGTAGCTCTTGCCCGCTTTCGTAGCTTTCGCGCGGAGGAAGTCGCCGTCGATCAGAATCACAATCCTCTTGGCCATAGAAAAGCCCTCGGAATTCCGAGGGCCTTTCAAAATCTGCTCGCCTACGAGCGTAGCGGATGTACCCTGACGATAAGGGCGTCGATTTCAGCTGTCAACCACAGAGCGTGCGAAAACCATAATGTGCGCTCCAAAATGGAACCGGTGCCGCAATGACTCCCTCCTACCGCGTAAAATGAGATTTTCAGCGAGTGGCACTTTTTCGCCGCACGAATAGAGGCCGCACTCATGTCAACGTCAACCCGCACCGACGAATCCGCCGCTGCCACATCCCCTGAGTCACCAGCTCGCCCTTCAAACTTTGTTCGCGACATCGTCCTGGACGACCTGAAGGCCAGCAAGTACAACGGACGCGTGCATACCCGCTTTCCACCCGAGCCCAACGGATATCTGCACATCGGTCACGCCAAGTCCATCTGCTTGAACTTTGGCTTGGCGTCCGAGTTCGGCGGCAAGACCAATCTCCGCTTCGACGACACCAATCCCGAGAAGGAAGAGCAGGAGTATGTGGACTCGATCATTGCCGACGCACGCTGGCTGGGCGCCGACTGGGGCGACCGCATGTTCTACGCCTCCGACTACTTTGATCAGCTTCACGCCTGGGCGGTGCAGCTCATCAAAGCCGGGAAGGCGTATGTCGACGACCTCGGCGCCGAGGAAGTCCGCGAATATCGCGGCTCGCTGACTGAGCCCGGCAAGGACAGCCCTCACCGCAATCGTTCGGTCGAAGAAAATCTCGATCTCTTCGAGCGCATGCGGCAAGGCGAATTTCCCGACGGCTCGCGTACCCTGCGGGCCAAGATCGACATGGCGTCGCCTAATCTGAACATGCGCGATCCGGTGATGTATCGCATTCTGCATGCGTCGCACCACCGCACCGGCGACAAGTGGTGCATTTATCCGATGTACGACTTTGCGCACGGCCAGTCGGACTCGCTGGAGCAGATCACGCACTCGGTCTGCACTCTGGAATTCGAGGACCATCGCCCGCTGTACAACTGGTTCATCCAGCAGCTTGGCATCTTTCCGTCGCAGCAGATCGAGTTCGACCGCCTCAACCTGACCTACACCCTGCTCAGCAAGCGGAAGCTGCTGCAGTTGGTGCAGGAGGAACGCGTTCGCGGCTGGGACGATCCCCGCATGCCGACCATCTCCGGCATCCGCCGCCGCGGTTACACCCCAGAAGCAATCCGCAACTTCTGCGCCGCCATCGGCGTGTCCAAGACCAACGGCATCATCGACCTCGCGATGCTCGAACACTTCGTTCGCGACGACCTGAACAAGCATGCGCAGCGAGCCATGGCGGTGCTGCACCCATTGCGCGTCGTGATCGACAACTATCCCGAAGGCCAGAGCGAGGAACTGGAAGCGGCGAACAATCCCGAGGACGCGAGCGCCGGTACCAGGAAGGCGCCGTTCTCGCGTGTGCTCTACATCGAGCAGGATGACTTCCGCGAAGACCCGCCGAAGAAGTTCTTCCGACTCTCGCCGGGACACGAAGTGCGGCTGCGCGGCGGGTACTTCATCACCTGCAAGAGCGTGGTGAAGAACGATGCTGGCGAGGTCGCGGAAGTCCACTGCACCTATGATCCTGAGACGCGCAGCGGCAACGCGCCTGACAACCGCAAGGTGAAGGCGACGATTCATTGGGTGTCGGCGCAGCACGCGATCGACGCCGAGGTGCGGCTGTACGAGAACTTATTCTCAAACGAGAATCCTGGCGACGTTCCCGAGGGCCAGGACTTTACCGTGAACTTAAACCCGAACTCGCTGGAGATTTTGACCAACGCAAAGCTGGAGCCGTCGCTGGCGGAGGCCAAGCCCGGTGATCGCTACCAATTCGAGCGGCTGGGCTATTTCTGCGCCGATCTCGACTCCAAACCGGGCGCGCTGGTCTTCAACCGCACCGTGCCCTTGCGCGACACCTGGGCGAAGATTGAGAAGAGGGACAAGGGGAACTCATGAACCTGTGTCATCCCGACCGAGGACTTCAGTCCGAGCGGAGGGATCTGCGGTTCGCCGTTATTGAAGGCAATGCCGAGGAACCGCAGATCCCTCGACTCGCTTCGCTCCCTCGGGATGACAGGTCCATGATTGATTGACGCGACTTTGATGCACCACCAAATGATTTCAAAACCAGAGATAGTATCCGCTCCACGTCTCCGTTTCGCCCCGTCGCCCACCGGCTACCTCCACGTCGGCGGAGCGCGCACCGCTCTCTTCAACTGGCTGTTCGCGCGACACAACGGCGGCACGCTTGTCTTGCGCATCGAAGACACCGACCTCGAGCGTTCCACGTCCGAAATGGTGGAAGGCATTCTTGTCGGGCTGCGCTGGCTCGGCATCGACTGGGACGAGGGCCCATTCTTCCAGACCAATCGCATGGAACTTTATCGTGCCGCGGCCGGGCACCTGATAAACGCTGGTCACGCCTACTATTGCTTCTGTGCGAAAGAGCAGCTCGAACAGCAGCGCGCCGAAGGAGTGGCGCAGGGCCGTGTGCCGCGCGATTCCTGCCGCAATCTTGCGCGCGACGAAGCTAAGCAAAGGACTGAAGGCGGCAAAGGTGCAGCGATCCGATTCGCAGTGCCCGAAGGCGGCAGCACCGCCTTCGAGGACGCTGTCTTTGGCCGCGTCGAGTTTGCCAACTCCGAGATCGAGGATTTCGTCCTGCTGCGCTCCGACGGCGTGCCGACCTATCACCTCAGCGTGGTGGTCGACGACATCGACATGCGCATGACGCACATCCTGCGCGGTGCCGACCATCTCTCCAACACCCCCAAGCAGGTGATGCTGCACCAGGCGCTCGGCCATCCTTTGCCGGTGTTTGCGCACGTGCCGCTCATTCTTGGGCCCGACAAAACTCGCCTTAGCAAACGCCACGGTGCAACCAGCGTCATCGCCTACAGAGAAGAAGGAATCGTCCCCGAAGCTTTCCGCAATTTTCTGGCACTGCTGGGCTGGACGCCGCCGGACTCGTCGCAGGAGATCCTCCACGATCGCGAGCTGATCGATCTCTTCGACCTGAATGGCATTCAGAAGTCGAACGCCATCTTCGATCGCGGAAAGCTCGACTGGTTTAACACTGAATACATTCGCGCAACGTCTTCGGCACTGTTGCTGCCGCTCATCGAAGAAGAGTGGAAGAAGGTCGACCTCATTCCGTTCCAGACCAGCCAGGAGGCGATGGCGTCGACAGTCGATCTGGTGAAACCGCGGGCACGAAACCTGAGAGACTTTGCGACTTTGTTTTGCGGATACTTCAGTGACGACTTTGTGGTCGATCCAACCGCGACGGAAAAGTTTCTGAAGGACGAAGTCGTGCGCGAAATGCTGGTGGCGCTGGCATCGCGTTACGAGGCAGCAACCGAATTTTCCGAGGCGAGCACGGAGCAGGTCTTACGCGATTTCGCCGCCGAAAAGAACGTCAAAGCCGGTGGCCTGATTAATGGCGCGCGCGTTGCGCTTACCGGACAGGGCGTGGCTCCCAGCCTGTTTGCCGTAATGGCGAACCTGGGGCAGGAGCGGACTGTTGCCCGGCTGAAGCGCACAAGAGAGATACCGGCAGGAGGGGCGCAATAGGAGGCGGCAGCAAAAATGCATTTCGCCTCGCGCAATCCGGCAATCGCCGCTGATTTATGCCTTGGGACTCTTCCTCCCGCCCTGCCGCAATGCCAGTCCGCTGTAATATACTTCTACGGTTTTTTCGGGGAGTCCATTTGCAATGCAACGATGTGAGACATGCGGTTCAGAGATCGTCGCCGATTCGCCATTCTGCGCGCAGTGTGGAAGCCGGCTGAAGGGAACCTCCTCAGCATCTTCCGGCGCCGAAGGCCCGACCATCGCTGTTACTGCCGCCTCCGACCATCGAAATCAAACGCCTGCCCGGCGACCTCCCTCGTCACGCCCTTCGTCTCATCCATCCCGGAACGAAGGCCGGTTTGCGCCGGGCAGAATTCTGGCCGATCGCTATCGCATCATTGCTCTGCTGGGTCGTGGAGGCATGGGCGAAGTTTTTCGCGCTGACGATCTCAGCCTCGGCCAGCCGGTCGCCCTCAAGTTCCTGCCGGAGGCCATGACGGATGAGGACACGCTGGAGCGCTTTCGCAATGAGGTTCGCATCGCGCGCCGCATCTCGCATCCCAACGTCTGCCGCGTCTACGACATTGGTCAAGCCGACAACCAGGTCTTTCTCTCCATGGAGTACGTTGACGGCGAAGACCTGGCATCGTTGCTGCGCCGCATTGGCCGCTTGCCCTCCGACAAAGCCATCGAGATTGCCCGCAAGATTTGCGCCGGGCTAGCGGCGGCGCACGACAAAGGCGTGTTGCACCGCGACCTGAAGCCGGCAAACATTATGCTCGATGGCCGCGGCGAGGTCCTGATAATGGATTTCGGCCTGGCCGGCGTGGCCCACGAGATTGAGGACGTGCGCAGCGGCACGCCTGCCTACATGGCTCCCGAGCAGCTCGCAGGCAAAGAGGTCACGTCCCGCAGCGACATTTACTCGCTCGGCTTGCTGCTCTACGAACTCTTTACCGGCAAAGCCGCCTTCGATGGCAAAACCCTGGAAGACATTGTTCGGGTGCGCCGCGACAGCACGCCCAGCCGTCCCTCCACGCTGGTGCGCGACATGGATCCCGCGGTGGAGCGCGTCATCCTGCATTGTCTTGAGGCGGAGCCGGAGGACCGTCCTGCCTCGGCGTTGATGATTGCGGCGGCGCTGCCCGGTGGCGATCCTCTGGCTGCCGCGCTCGCCGCCGGCGAAACCCCTTCGCCGCAAGTTGTTGCCGCCGCCGGCGAGACTGCTGGATTGCCGGTCCGCATCGCGCTCGCGGCATTGGCGGTTGTACTCGTGGGAATGGCGGTGTTGTATGGGCTGACCGCGCGAACCAATGGCTTGGCCAGAATGGAAATACCCTACTCGCCCGAGGTGCTGACTCAGCGAGCTCGCGATATGGTGCGTCAACTCGGCTACCCCACCCCGCCGATGGACACAGTCAGCGGTCTCCACTTCGATGACGACTACCTGGAGGCTCTCGATCATCCAGGAGGCACGCATCCCGACTGGAACCAAGTCCTCAAGAATCGACCGGCTGTGCTGACCTATTGGCACCGTCAGAGTCCCGACGCCCTGGTGGCCACCGAATTCAAAAGTAACCTCTTGACTCCGGGCATCGTTACGCTTGAAGATCCGGCCCCCATTCTGTCGGGCATGGCGGCAGTTTCGCTGGATCCGCAGGGCCGGCTGGTGCGATTTACGGCAGTACCGCCGCAAATGGACAGCGCGCCTGCATCGGCGCAGCCTTGCGACTGGAACGCGCTGTTCACATTGGCTGGGCTGGACATGGCGCAGTTTCACTCCGCCGCACCGGTCTGGAATTCGCTGGGCGCTTCCGACCAGCGCGCCGCGTGGACAGGAGTTTGGCCAGGCACTTCGATGCCGTTGCGGGTTGAGGCCGCAAGCTGGGGCGGCAAGCCCGTTTTCTTCCAGCTGATCAGCGACTGGACTAAGCCCGACCGCATGCCTTCAGCCGAAGGTCCGGGGTCAAAAGCGCCCGAAGTTCTGCTCGTCATCTTTCTCCTGGTCTTGTTCGCAGGGGCGGTGTGGCTGGCGCGCCGCAACTACCTTCGCCAGAAAAGCGATCCCAAAGGGGCCTTGCGCCTGGGCCTGCTGATCATCGCTTTGCAGATGCTGGTGTGGATCTTCACAGCACACTTCGTGGCCAGCCTGGGCTCGTTTGCGCTCTTTATATTAGCGGCCAGCGGAGCGGTGTTCCTGGGGGTTGTCTTCTATATTGTCTATCTCGCCATCGAACCTTACATCCGCCGCCACTGGCCGCACGCCATCATCTCCTGGACGCGGCTGATGGCTGGCCGCATTCGCGATCCCCTGGTTGGCCGCGACGTTCTTTACGGAGTCATTCTTGGCGTTGTTTGGAGCCTCATCTTCGCGGTACTGTTCCTGGCGATGAAGCACATAGGCGCGGAGCCTGACTTTCCCTCAACCGAGTTCCTTCTCGGCCCCCGGATGGTCCTCGGCAGCTGTCTTACCCACGCGGCAGTTTCGGTGCAAGCCACGTTGGTCTTCTTCTTCCTGATGTTCGTGTTTCGCGTCATCTTCCGCAAACCGTGGCTGGCCGCGCTGGCGTTTGTGGCGTTCTGGAGCGTGCTCAAGGCTTACGGCGAGCATCATCTGTTCTTGATTGTCCCGGCCGTGGTTGCGGTTTACGGCATCGCGGCTTTCGTCGTGCTGCGCTTCGGGTTCGTCGCCCTGGCCGTTGGCGCCTTCACCGCCGACCTGCTGTCCAATCTGCCCTGCACCACCGACTTCTCCAGTTGGTACATCGGAGCGCCGATCTTCGTTTTTTCTCTGATTGCCGCATTAGCGCTCTGGGGATGCTACACCGCGCTCGCCGGGCAAAAGCTGGTGAAAGAACACCTGTTCGAGTAGCCGGCGGACTTTGAACGCACGGATTAAGCCGGCTGCCGAAGGATACCTAAAGCCATCCCTTGGCCCGGGCAATTCTGGCCGCTTCGGTACGGTTGGCAGCGCCGAGCTTACTGATCGCTTCTGACAAATAATTGCGCACGGTCCCCTCCGACAAGTTCAGCTCAGTGGAAATGTCCAGCGTGGCCAAGCCTTCTCCGGCCAAACGCAGCACCTGGCGTTCGCGGTCGGTCAGCGGATCGGGTTCGTCGCTCCAGGCTTCGGCGGCAAGTTGGGGATCGATGACGCGCAGTCCGCGATGCACGCGGCGCACGGCTTCTGCTAATTGTTCGGCAGGCATGTCCTTCAAGAGATATCCGGAGGCGCCGGCGTCGAGCGCCCGTCGGAGGTAACCGGCGCGCGCGAAGGTGGTCAGGATGATCACGCGCACAGGAACATTGCGCCGCTTCAGCTCGGCGGCAACTTCCAGCCCGGTGAGCGCGGGCATCTCGATGTCGGTGATGAAGACCTCGGGCCGAACCTCCTGCACCGTGCGCAAGGCTTCGTCACCATTGCGGGCGCGGGCGACGACCTCGATGTCGTCTTCCATCTCCAGCAGTGCGGCCAGCGCGCCCAGCACCATGGCCTGATCTTCGGCAATGACGACCCGGATTTTGTCGTGCTTGCCGCCCGGCATGCCCTCAGTTTCGCAGAGTGGCGGCGGCGGGCGCGAGTGGCAAATGAATGACGAGGCGGGTTCCGGCCTGAGACTGGCGTTGCAACGAGCCGCCGATGGCTTCCAGACGCTCGCGCATGCCGCGCAGTCCATTGCCTTCAGGAGCGTCGGCGCCGCTTCCGTTGTCGGCGATTTCCAGGGTGCAGAGATTGTTGTCGCGTTGCAGTCGAACGCTGCATTGCCGCGCCTGCGCGTGCCGCACAACGTTGGTGACGGCCTCGCGCAAAGCCAGCGCCAGCACCGTTTCCTGGGCCGGAGTCAAGGGCAGTTCGGTGACATCGGAATTCACGGTAATGCCGGCAGTCTCCAAGGTTTTGCGCGCCCGCACTAGCTCGGCAGCCAGGCCTTCGCCGCGATAACCGCTGATGGCTTCGCGAACATCGGCGAGGGCCGCCCGCGAGGTGTGCTCCACGTCCAGCATCTCCTGCTTGGCGCGCTGCGGATCGCGATCGACAAGTTTGCGCGCAAGCTCCGCTTTCAACGTGATCAGCGACAAAGTGTGTCCCAGCAGGTCGTGCAAATCACGCGCTATGCGCTCACGCTCGGCAACCTTGGCCAGGTGCTCGATCTCGTTGTCGGCACTGCGCAGCTTCTCCTCGGCGCAGTGCATCTTCGCCCCGAAATGGTTTCCTATCCCCACCAGAACGATTAGCAGCAGCATCGAGCCCCAAAAACCGAGAGGCAGTTGCAGATGGTAGGCGTAGAGCCCCAGCAGGCCCAGGTCGATCCCGATAAAAAAAAGGGCTCGCCAAGACTGGGCGTAAAGGCGCCGGCCGCTACCGCAAAAACCATAAGGCAGCTGACCGCGCCATTATGGAAGGGAACCAGCGCTGCCGTCATAACAAACATCGCGACGATGGCATAAGACCTTAGCGGCTCGCGATGGGAGAACGAATACAGATACAGCCAGACAAATACCAGGCCGAAAACCGTGTTGCCGATCCATAGCAACGGCCCAGATGTTTCCAGAACGGGTCCAAAAAGAACCAGATCATGAAGGGCAGCCACAGCACGGCCAACCAACGGTGGCGATCGTCGTTGGGATAAATCTTCCACCAGATTGCTCGCAGGGTATTCATCCTGTTCTTTATCCTGGCCTATTCTCTTCCAGAACTAAGTGCCGGCACAAGCACATACCACACGACGGCCACAGCCGCAATCGCCAGCCCCAAGTCCCTCATGCGGCCGTTCAGGGCCAGCCCCAGGAACACTATCATCGTTATTGCCCAAAGAATCCATTGCGTAGTTTCGCATTTCATTTTTGACTCCTCGTTAGCTCTTCGTCAGAAGCTGTCAGCTATCAGCCAATCAGCTTTCAGCCAGACCCACTATTCGGCTGACGGCCGAGAGCTGACAGCAGGCCGCAATTCGCGGCCCGCCTCATCCATACGTCTTGCCTTCATCCCGACGATAGCCCCACGCCGCCACGCCAAGGCAGACCAGAGTGAACGCGATCAGCGCCTCCACATGTCCCCAAGCCGGAGTCGGATTCGTCCCCAGGCCGACGGTGTTCAGCGCCAACTGGGCCAGGTGAAAGGGCGGCAGGAACGTTGCCAGCACTTGTAGTCCATGCGGCAGCAGGAACAGCGGAATCCACAGTCCCGAGCAGAACGACATCGGCAAGTAAACCAGGTTGACGACAGCCGGTGCCGAGTTTGGCTTGGCGAAATAACCAATCGCCAGTCCCATCGCACTGAACGGAATCGAGCCGGCGACCAGAATGCCGACCAGCTTGGCAGCCGTCGCGAAAGGCAGATGGACCCCACCGAAGAGAATTCCCACCGTCAGCAACAGCAGCATGATCACGGTGCTGAACACCACTGCGGCAAACAGCTTTGCCAGGAAGTAGGCGGCGACCGGCATGGGCGATGCTCGCTTCACCTGCAACCAACCCTGCCCGCGCTCCATCGCCAGGCTCACGCCGAAGCCGAAGAGCGCAACTGCCATCACCCCGAAGCAGCCCATCGTCGCCAACGCATAGGTTGCACGTTCGGTGCCGCCGGGCTCGCTGCGCCCCAGCACGATGCCGAAGAGCACGTAGAACATCAGCGGAAACACGACCGTCGAGATGGCATAGATCGGAATGCGGGTCTTGTTGATGAGCTCGTACTTAGCCTCTTTCGCATACAGGGCGAAGGTCCGCGCCAGCGAGCGGCGAGGTGTAGCCAGAGCACCTGGGAAAGTAGTGGCAGCCATGTCAGTTCTCCTTCGACTCGGCGTTGTGGTTCTTCGTCAGTGCCAGGAACGCCTCTTCCAGCCCTGCATTGGTGACTTCCAGATCGGCGAGCCAGGTGTCGCGCTGCAGCAACTCGCGTACCACCGGTTCGGCAGCGTTCACTTGCAACTCGAAAGCGTTGCGGTCGGCCTTCACGCTCAGCACGCCGGGAATCTGGCGGACCTCTTCCAGCGTCAACCGGCTGGTGCAGCGAATCTGCTTGCCCATGGCCCGCGCCTTGATCTCGGCAGGCGTTCCTTCGGCGATGATCGCGCCCTGGTTCAGCACCAGAATGCGATCGGCCAGGGCATCGGCCTCATTCAGATAATGGGTGGTCAGCAGCACCGTCTTGCCGCGCGCGATCAAGCTGCGAATCTGCGACCACATCAGGCGGCGCGCTTCCACGTCGAGACCGACCGTCGGCTCGTCGAGAAACAGCAGATCGGGATTGCCGCAGATGGCGATGCCGAACAGCACGCGCTGCTTCTGCCCGCCCGACAGCTCGCCATAAGGACGGTTCTTGATCTCGGTTAGGCCGGCGATCTCGAACGTCTCCGCCAGCGGCAGCGGATTGGGATAGTAAGACGAGAAGAGGTCGATGTGCTCGCGAACCTTGAGCGTCTCGGGTACCCGTCCCACCTGGAGCATGGCTCCCAGCGCGGTTTCGCATTTGTCCCTGGTAAGGATCAGCACCGAACACCGAGACGCTGCCGGAGTCAGGTCTGGCGACACCCAAGCAGCATGCGCACCAGCGTGGTCTTGCCCGCGCCGTTCGGCCCCAGCAGCGCCAGCAGTTCGCCGGCGCGGATGTCGAGGTTCAGGTTCTCGAGAGCCACGACGTTTCCGTAGCTCTTCTTCAGGTTGCGACGCTGGCGATGCTGAGGGCTGGACCGGCGGAGCGCGGTGTGGCCTTTCGGCGACGGGGTCCCCGGCAAGTCCCGGCTTTGGACTTGGAGCGTGAGATTGCGGTGGACATCGTTCACTCCCGTGCTCTGTTTCGTTCGAGCACGGTAGCGATCATCGGTCATACGGAACTGGGGCAGTAGTGCCGATTGTCAGCGGCGGGGGATGACAAATGTCATGGGAGCCGTCGCCGTCAGCTACGCTGTCTGCTTGTGTCATCGTGGCGGAGCGTGCTCGGCTTTGCTCGCCCGGCGCCGGAGGACGCCTGTATCGCCTGATCCTGATTCCTTAAAGACCGTGACCTCCCTGACCGAGAGCCTTATAGCAAAATCCAGCGGAAAGCAATGAGCGGACAGCTGATTGCTAAGAGCTGACGGCTGACAGCTCCTTCGTGACTTTCGTCACTTTTGCCCGTGATTCGAATCACGGCTGTTTGCCCGTCCACAGGTGACACTTGAATGTAAGAGAGTGAGGGCCGGAGCCGTTGGGTTGCACCCCTGCCTTATGCAGCCTCGGCCGAGGTAACGAGGTGAGCCATGTTGCTCGCGTACCGCCTGGTTAAGCTAATTGAAACCCATTCCGACGGACTGGCTCGCAGCCTGCATCATCGTTACCGCGAAGATGCCAAGTGTTCGGCCTATGCCAATGTCCCGGACAACGAACTGACGGAGAAGGTTTACGAGGTCTATCGCCACCTGGGCGACTGGCTGCTGGGCAAGACCGAAGCCGACATCGAGAGCCGCTACCTGGAAGTCGGCGCGCAGCGTGCCGCCCAGGGTGTGCCCATAAGCCAGGTGGTCTGGATGATCTGCCTGGTCCGCGAAAACCTGTGGGACTACCTGCAGAAGCATGCCGAGCTGGAACGCCCGGCTGAGATCTTTGGCGAGCTCGAGCTGCTGGAAATGCTCGACAAGTTTTTCCATCTGGCCATCTATTACGCCGCGCTGGGACACGAGCGCGCCACGGCCGGGTATTCGGTGAAATCGGAAACGGTAACTGCCTAAGAGGGGCTGGATTCATGTCCTGGATCGATCAATACCGCAGCAAACTGGTAACCGCCGGCGACGCGGTAAGTTGCGTGGAATCGGGAATGCGGGTGTACATACACCCCGGCTGTGCTGAGCCGGAAGCGCTGGTGGAAGCCTTGATGCACCGCGCTCCCTACGTGAAGAACGTTGAACTGATGCATCTGCTGACTTCCGGCACCTCGCCCTATTGCGCGCCGGAGATGGCGGAGCATTTTCGCCACAATGCGTTGTTCGTCGGGGGCAATGTACGCGAGGCGGTGAACGATGGCCGCGCCGATTACACTCCCATCTTTCTCAGCGAAGTCGAAGCGCTGTTCGAGAGCGGCGAGATGCCGATCGACGTGGCTTTCATTCAGGTTTCGCCGCCCGATTCGCACGGCTATTGCAGTTTCGGCGTAGGCGTGGAATGCACGCTGACGGCGGCGAAATATGCCCATCACGTAGTGGCGCAGGTGAACGCCCAGATGCCGCGCACCTATGGGGACAGCTTTATCCACGTCAGCGAAATCGACTCCATCGTAGAGTTGTCGCGGCCGCTGTGCGAAATGAAGAAGCATCCCAGCAACGAGGTGTTTCAGCAAATCGGCGCTCGCGTGGCATCGCTGATCGAAGACGGGTCTGTCTTACAATGTGGGATAGGGGCAATTCCCGATGCCATTCTGCCCAACCTGATGGACCGCCGAGACCTCGGCGTACATACCGAGATGATTTCGGACAACGTGATTCCGCTGATCGAAGCCGGCGTCATCAACGGGCAGCGCAAGAACCTGAAGCCGCGCAAGATCATTGTCGGCTTTGTGCTCGGCACCCGCAAGCTGTTCGACTTCATCGACGAGAATCCCATCTTCGAGTTTCATCCTTCGGCGTACACCAACGACCCCTTCCGCATTGCCGCGAACGATCGCATGGTAGCCATCAACTCGGCGATCGAGGTCGACCTGACCGGGCAGGTCTGCGCCGAATCGATTGGAGCGCAGTTCTACAGCGGCTTCGGCGGGCAGCTCGACTTCATACGCGGAGCGGCGCGCTCCAAGTACGGCAAGCCCATCATCGCGTTGCCCTCGACCGCCAAAGGCGACACCATCTCGCGCATTGTGCCGCGATTGGCCCATGGCGCGGGAGTGCTGACCGGGCGCGGCGATGTGCACTACGTGGTCACGGAATATGGCGTTGCCTATCTGCACGGGCGCACCATCCGCCAGCGCGCCGAGGCGCTCATCCAGATTGCCCACCCCAAATTTCACAACGAATTGTACGAGTACTGCGAACAGCAACGCTGGTTTCAACGCAACGACTACGAAGTGGAAATGCGAGGGTAAAGAATGTCATCGCAACCGCGCGGTAATGTCATCATCGATCCGGAAGAATGCAAAGGATGCGGCTTGTGCGTCGAGTCGTGTCCTCCTGAATGTCTTGAACTGGCGCCCGAGCTCAACCACTACGGTGTGCATGCGGCGCAATACACCGGCGAAGACTGCAACGGTTGCGGCGCTTGTTTTTACTGCTGCCCCGAACCCGGCGCCATCACCGTCGAACGGCTGACGCCGCCGGCCAAAACGGCCGCTCCCGCCGTGCCGCCGAAGCAGGAGGTGAACCATGCGGCAGCTCTGTAAAGGAAATGTTGCCATCGTGAAAGGCGCGGTCCTGGCCGGCTGCAAAGCTTTTTATGGATATCCCATCACCCCGGCCAGCGAGATCGCCGAATATGCCGCCCTCCTCATACCAGAAGTGGGCGGCACTTTCTTGCAGGCGGAGAGCGAAGTTTCGGCCATCAACATGGTGTACGGCGCTTCCTCGGCGGGCCAGCGCGTGATGAGCGCTTCGTCCGGTCCCGGTCTGAGCCTGATGCAGGAAGGCATCTCCTACATGGCGGGCGCGGAGTTGCCGGGCGTCATCGTTGATGTAGTGCGCGGCGGTCCCGGGCCTGGGCAATATCGCGCCTGAGCAGAGCGACTACTTCTGCGTGGTGAAGGGCGGCGGCCACGGCTGCTATCGCAACATCGTGCTGGCGCCGTCCTCGGTGCAGGAGATGTTCGACCTGACCGTGCTGGCCTTCGAGCTTGCCGACCGCTATCGCAATCCCTGCGGTCATCATGACCGACGGCTACGTCGGCCAGATGATGGAGCCGCTCGAAATCAAGATGCGCGACATCGTTCCGCCGGAGAAAGACTGGGCAGTGAAGGGCACGGCGGAGTCCAAGAAAAACATGATCAGCTCGATCGTGCTGGAGCCGGATGCGCTGGAAGCGCACGTTCGCAAGCTGGAGGGCAAGTATCAGCTTGCCCAGGAACTGGAGAGCCGTCACGAGAACTATCTGACCGATGATGCGGACATTCTGCTGGTCGGCTTCGGCATCGTTTCGCGCGTGCTGCGTTCGGCGGTCGATCAGCTGCGCGCCCAGGGCATGAAGGCTGGCCTGTTCCGTCCCATTACGCTGTGGCCATTTCCGTCGCGCGAGTTGTGCGAGACGGCGAAGCACGTGAAGCAGGTGCTGGCGGTGGAGTTGAGCACGGGGATGATGGTGGAGGACGTGAAGCTGGCGCTCAACGGCAGCGTTCCGGTGGAATATTACGGCCGCGTCGGCGGCAACGTTCCCATGACCGAAGAAATTACGGCGCAGGTTTTCGCGCGCATGGCAGCCCACGTATAACCACCCCATCAAGCGCAAAAGCGGCGCTTGTCGGGGCCCCGGTAGGACAGAACCGGGTTTAGGAGAGAAATTGTGGAAGGCTACGAAGTAATTCACGAAAAATCGCCGGCGTTCTACGACAAGTATGAGCGCAAAGCCGAGTTGCAGAACCAGACGCACTACTGCCCGGGCTGCGGCCACGGCGTCGTCCACAAACTGATTGCCGAGGCGCTGACGGAACTTGGTGTCCAGGATCGTGCCGTTCTGGTCAGTCCGGTTGGTTGCTCGGTGTTTGCCTATTACTACTTTGACGTGGGCAACGTGCAGGTCGCGCACGGCCGCGCTCCGGCGGCGGCAACCGCGCTCAAGCGCGCCAATCCGGAGTCCATTGTGATGGCCTATCAGGGCGATGGCGATCTGGCGGCCATCGGAACGGCGGAGATCATTCACGCCGCCAATCGCGGCGAAAACATCTGCGTCTTCTTCGTCAACAACTCCATTTACGGCATGACCGGCGGACAGATGGCGCCGACCACGCTGGTTGGCCAGAAGAGCACAACCTCACCCTGGGGACGTCGCTCCCACAACGAGGGACTGCCGATTCATGTCTGCGAGCTCCTCGCCGCGCTGGAAACGCCAACCTATCTCGAGCGGGTTGCCCTCAGCGACATGAAGAACATCATGAAGGCGAAGAAGGCGGTCAAGAAGGCGCTCCAGATCCAGAAGGATGGCGGCGGCTTCTCGCTGGTGGAGTTTCTCTCGCCGTGTCCGACCATCATGAAGATGGATCCGGTAGTTTGCCGCAAGTGGGTTGGGGAAACTCTGATGAAAGCGTTTCCGCTGGGGGTCTTTCGCGATCGCAAACCGGAGTTGCCGGTTGACGCGAAGGTGCCGGTGAAGACCATTGCCGAGGCGCTGGAAGTGACTGACGGTCAGACATCCGAACGCACTCCCCCGGCGTCATCATCACACCCGCGATCTGACGGTGAAGCTGGCCGGCTTTGGCGGGCAAGGCGTTCTGCTGATGGGTCAGTTGCTGGCTGAGATGGGTCTGCGCGAGAACATGGAAGTGAGCTGGCTGCCGTCGTACGGCCCGGAGATGCGCAGCGGCAGCGCGCACTGCCACGTCATGCTCTCGCATGACCGTATCGGTTCACCTTTGATCTCGCAGCCTGAAGTGCTGGTCGCGATGAATGAATTGTCGCTGCACAAATTCGGGCCCACGGTCGCTTCCGGCGGATTGATTCTGTACAACAGCACTAAACTGCCCGAAGGTTTCAGCGCGCCGCAAGCGCGCGTGGTCTGCGTGCCGGCGTCAGAGATTGCCGACACCCTGGGCTCGGCGAAAGTAGCCAATGTGGTCATGCTGGGGGCGTTGCTGGAAGAAACCGAGTGCCTGCCGGCAGAGTCGGCGATTGCCGTGCTGGAAGAGACGGTGAAAAATCCCAAGCTGCTGGAGTTGGACAAGAAGGCGATTGCGGCGGGGCGAGACTACGTCGACACGCAGGTTGAAGTCGGGGCGGTATCGCAGCCGGACGGATATTCGTATTAAAGGAACTGTCAGCTTTCAGCCGTCAGCTCTCAGCTCTTGCTACGTCGCCTTCGCTCGCCATCTGAGCGGAGGCGATTTGCTTTTGTTCGGCGGAATCGAAGACGCACGATTTGCGCAATTTTTCTCGCAGCCTGCTCCTGGTCTCAACCCTGCGTTCGTCTCACAATCTCGCGTGACCGGGCTCACTGCGCGCGATGGCGATTCGCGCTGCAATACGGATGTCGGTTGGAGAGGTGCAAATCGCTATGCAATCTGAAAAAGACCACGTTCTTTGTCCGCTTTGCCATGGTCATGGCCGGGAGCAAACGGAGCTTCTGGTGGTGCGTTGGCGCAGCCGGGAATTCGAACAGGAACTACAGAGGATGGCCGACGAGTCCGCCTTCGGTTCGACTGGCGGCCTGGATGTTCCGTTTGAGGCCGAGGAGCCGGTTTACAGCAACGAAGCCGATTAAGCGTGGCAAAACCGCTATCGACCGGACACTCTCTGCTTATATCGAAGGTCTCGCAGCGTGGCGCCACTGAAGTTTGTTGCCGTTCAGCTCGCCTCGCGCAGGATGTGAGGGCAAATCTTGCGGAATCGGTTGACGGCACGCGATTCTGGTTGCTATATTAAATAGGTTCTGCGAGTTATGTTTGGCCTGCCTGTAGTGTCTGGCTGTGCTGCTTTGATCCATATCCTGTAGAATTGTTTTGCAGGATCCTCGCTGAAACGTGCCTGCGCTTCCGCCGGAGCTTTCCGGTGGGTATGCGGGCCGAGGCAACGAAACGGAGCGCCCTCGTTATTGTTCTCCGCGTTCGGCATCAGGCCGATTGCGGGACGACCACGGCGCCACCGTCGTAAGCCCAACCTGAGCGGAAACCAACTTTCCCTGGCTATGCGCTGGGGAAGCATGGGCAAAGTGGCCTATGGCCACGTGAAGTGCTGCCCAGCCCCAAAAATGGGGACGAGGTTATTGCGCCACGGCCAAGGCCGCTGATGGGGCTGCCGGACGGGCGCGGTTTTGCGGTCTTGTGCTGCGAAAGCGGCCTGGAGTCGTAGTGTCTGCCAGTCAAAGGCTGGCCTGAAGAAGCGAAGGAGTTACCCAGAGTGCCTACTTTTAACCAACTCGTGCGGAAAGGCCGGACGGCGCCGAACTACAAGACGGCCAGCCCGGCGCTACAGTCGTGCCCGCAGAAGCGCGGGGTCTGCACTCGCGTGTACACCCAGACGCCTAAGAAGCCGAACTCGGCGTTGCGCAAGGTCGCGCGCGTCCGGCTGACGAATGGCATCGAGGTAACGACGTACATTCCCGGTGTCGGCCACAACCTGCAGGAGCACTCGATTGTGCTGATCCGCGGCGGCCGTGTGAAGGACCTGCCGGGCGTGCGTTATCACGTGGTGCGCGGCACGCTGGACTCCGTGGGTGTTGCCAATCGCAAGCAGAGCCGTTCCAAGTATGGAGCCAAGAGGCCGAAAGCCTAGCTGAGGATTTATGCCGAGAAAAGGACATATCGCGAAACGCGAACCGCTGGCGGACCCGGTGTACGAGTCCACCCTGGTCAACAAGTTTGTGAACTCCATGATGTGGGACGGCAAGAAGTCGACTGCCCAGAACATCTTCTACAACGCCATGAAGAAGCTCGAGGAAAAGGGCGGCGACGAGGCCATCAAGCTGTTCAAGAAGGCGGTGGAGAACGCCAAGCCGGTGCTGGAAGTGAAGACCCGGCGCGTAGGCGGCGCCAACTACCAGGTGCCGATTGAGGTCAATGCCGACCGCCGCACGTCGCTGGCGATCCGCTGGATTTTGCAGTACAGCCGTGGCCGCGGCGAAAAAGGCATGATCGACAAGCTGACGAACGAGCTGCTCGACGCTGCCAATGGCAAAGGTGCGGCCATCAAGAAGAAAGAAGATGTGCACCGCATGGCCGAGGCCAATAAGGCCTTCGCGCACTATCGCTGGTAGGTGGAAGGGCAGGCCTTTAGGCCTGCGTTAAACGACGAAGAAATCCCGCGTCCCGTAGGGACGACCCAGGTTCGCCGCGGCCCGCAAGGTCGCATAGCAGGAAACGGAAAAGATTGTGCCCAGACAGGTCCCATTAGATCGTTGCAGGAACATCGGCATCATGGCCCACATCGATGCCGGTAAGACCACCACCACGGAGCGCATCCTGTTCTATACCGGACGCACGCACCGTATTGGGGAGGTCCATGAAGGCACGGCGACGATGGACTGGATGGCGCAGGAGCAGGAGCGCGGCATCACCATCACGTCCGCTGCCACCACCTGCGTCTGGAAAGACATTCGCATCAATATCATCGACACTCCCGGCCACGTGGACTTCACCGCCGAGGTAGAGCGCTCGCTGCGCGTGCTCGATGGCGCTTGCGCTGTGTTTGATGCGGTGCATGGCGTGGAACCGCAGTCGGAGACTGTCTGGCGCCAGGCCGATAAGTACGGCGTCCCCCGCATTTGCTTCATTAACAAGATGGACAAGATGGGCGCCGACTTTGAGCACGCCGTCGATACCATCCGCAAGCGTCTCAATGCCCGCCCGGTCGCGATTCAGTTGCCGATCGGCCAGGAAGACAAGTTCAAAGGCGTCATCGACCTGATGACCATGAAGGCGATCGTGTGGAATGACGAAAGCCTGGGCGCCGAATACGAAGTCGATGAGATTCCCGAAGAGTTGAAGAAGAAGGCGCAGGCCTACCATCAGATCCTGGTCGAGACGGTCGTGGAAAACGACGATCAGGACGAGCTGATGCACAAGTACATCGAGGGCGAGGCCATTGGCGAGGCTGAGCTGAAAGCTGCTTTGCGCCGGGCCACGCTGAAGATGAAAGTTTTTCCGGTGATCTGCGGAACGGCCTTCAAGAACAAGGGCATTCAGCCGATGCTGGACGCCGTAGTGGACTATCTGCCGTCGCCGCTGGATGTTCCTCCCGTCAAAGGGCTGAACCCCGACACCGGGGCAGAAGAAGAGCGGGCGGCTGACGACAAGGCGCCGTTCTCGGCATTGGCGTTCAAGATCATGAGCGACTCGTTCGTCGGGCAGCTCACTTTCATTCGCGTGTATTCGGGACATTTGAAGCAGGGCGACAGTGTGCACATCAGCGGACGATCGCGCTCCGAACGAATTGGCCGCCTGCTGAAGATGCACGCCAATAAGCGTGAGGACATTACTGAGATTTACGCCGGCGACATCTGCGCGTGCGTTGGACTCAGGCACATTACTACCGGCGACACTATTTGTGACGAGAACCATCCCATCATCCTGGAGTCGATTGAGTTCCCGGCGCCGGTGATTTCGGTTGCGGTCGAGCCCAAGACCAAGGGCGACCAGGAGAAGATGGGCGTGGCGCTGGGCAAGCTGGCGCAGGAAGATCCCACCTTCAAGGTCAACACCGATCCTGACAGCGGACAGACCATCATCAGCGGCATGGGCGAGCTACACCTGGAGATCCTTGTCGACCGCATGATGCGCGAGTTTAACGTGCAGGCCAACGTTGGCAAGCCGCAGGTGGCGTATCGCGAGACCATTCGCAAGGAATCGAAGGCGGAAGGCAAATACATTCGTCAGACCGGCGGCAGCGGCCAGTACGGTCACGTGCGCATCCGGCTGGAACCGAACGAGCCCGGCAAGGGATACGAATTCGTCAACGAAGTTGTAGGCGGCGTGATTCCGAAGGAATTCATTAAGCCGGTGGACCAGGGCATTAAAGAAGCCATGGAAGGCGGCGTTCTGGCCGGCTACGAAATGGTGGATGTAAAGGCCACGCTCTATGACGGCAGCTATCACGATGTCGATTCCAACGAGATGGCCTTCAAGATCGCTGGTTCGATGGCCTTCAAGGAAGCGGCACGCAAGGCCAGCCCGGTTTTGCTGGAGCCGGTTATGTCGGTGGAAGTGGTTGTGCCCGAGGAGTACATGGGCGTCATCATTGGCGATTTGAGCAGTCGTCGCGGCCGCATTGAAGGCATCGAGCATCGCGCCGGATCGCAGGTAATCAAGGCAATGGTTCCGCTGGCCGAAATGTTTGGCTATGCGACCAACATGCGCTCGAATACGCAGGGCCGCGCAACCTTCAGCATGCACTTCTCGCGCTACGAGGAAGCGCCGCGCGCGGTGGCTGAAGAGATTGTGGCGAAGGTACAGGGCAAGAGTCCGGCAGGCACGAAGTAAGCTTTGAAGGGGCACGGCTTTAGCCGTGCCGATTGTGACGCAATCATTTTGAGTCCCTTTAGGGACGGCAGCTTTTCAGGAGCTCCAATGGCGAAAGAGAAATTTGATCGCAGCAAGCCGCACGTTAACGTTGGCACGATCGGGCACATCGATCATGGCAAGACCACGCTGACGGCGGCCATCACGAAAGTTTTGCAGAAGCACAATCCCAAGATCGTGTTCCGCTCGTTCGACTCGATCGACAACGCGCCGGAAGAAAAGGCCCGCGGCATAACCATTGCCACGGCGCACGTCGAGTACGAGACGGCCAACCGGCACTACGCCCACGTGGATTGTCCCGGCCACGCCGACTACATCAAGAACATGATTACCGGCGCAGCGCAGATGGACGGCGCAATCCTGGTTGTCGCGGCCACCGACGGTCCCATGCCGCAGACGAAAGAACACGTGCTGCTGGCGCGCCAGGTGGGCGTGCCCTACGTCGTCGTATTCCTGAACAAGTGCGATGCGGTGGAAGATCCCGAGCTGATCGACCTGGTCGAGATGGAAGTACGCGAGCTGCTGACCAAGTACAACTTCCCGGGCGACGATCTGCCGGTAATTCGCGGCAGCGCACTCGGTGCGTTGAATGGCGAAGCGCAGTGGGAAGCGAAGATTGACGAGCTGATGGAGGCGGTCGACAAGAACGTGCCGCTGCCGGCGCGCGACATCGACAAGCCGTTCCTGATGCCGATTGAGGACATCTTCTCGATTCAGGGACGCGGCACGGTAGTTACGGGCCGCATCGAGCGCGGCAAGGTGAAGGTCGGCGAGGACGTTGAGATTGTCGGCTTCCGCGAGACGCGTAAGACGGTGGTTACCGGCGTCGAAATGTTCAAGAAGCAGCTGGACGAAGGCATGGCGGGCGACAATGCCGGCCTGCTGCTGCGGGGCACGGCGAAGGAAGATGTGGAGCGCGGCATGGTGCTGGCGAAGCCGGGCTCGATTACGCCGCACACCAAGTTCAAGAGCGAAGTGTACGTTCTGTCGAAAGAAGAAGGCGGACGGCACACCCCGTTCTTCAAGGGCTACCGGCCGCAGTTCTACTTCCGCACGACGGACGTGACGGGAGTGGCGACCCTGCCGGCGGGCACGGAGATGGTGATGCCGGGCGACAACGTGAGCCTGGAGATTGAGCTGATCACGCCGGTGGCGATGGAAAAGGGCTTGCGGTTCGCAATCCGCGAAGGCGGACGCACCGTGGGCGCCGGCACTATCGCGGAAATTATTGCGTAGAGTTGGTCCCATTCAAGGCCAAAAGAAGGCCTTGAATGGGGCACCCAGACAACAGCGGCAAAAGCCGCAAGGCGAGTTGCGGAGACGGAACCAGCCTTAACAAGAGATCTTTGAGAGATAACTAACGTGATTGGCAAAGAACGAATCCGGATCCGGCTGAAAGCATACGACTACCGCATTCTTGATCAGTCCACCAGTGAGATCGTGAGTACGGCGACGCGCACCGGGGCAACCATCGCGGGACCGATTCCGCTGCCCACAGTGAAGAACAAGTACTGTGTGCTGCGCTCGCCCCATGTGGACAAGAAGTCGCGCGAGCAGTTTGAGATTCGCACGCACAAGCGCCTGCTCGACATTCTGGAGCCCACGCAGCAGACGGTGGACGCGCTGATGAAGCTGGAGCTTCCCGCGGGCGTGGATGTAGAGATCAAGGCGTTCGGGAAAGAACATAAGTAGGGCTGTCAGCCGTCAGCTCTCAGCTCTCAGCTAAAACAAGAACGAGAGTTTTAGCTGATGGCTGACAGCTGATAGCTGAGAGCAACACAAACAAAGCTTCCGAGGTTGGCGACAACCCCCGGTCGAATCGAACGGCGAGAAGCGGAGTTGAGGACAAAAACATGGCAGTGGGTGGAATTCTCGGTAAGAAAGTCGGTATGACGCAGCTCTTCGATGACAAGGGTGATGTTCATCCAGTCACGGTGCTGCAAGCCGGCCCCTGCGTTGTGACGCAGCGCAAGACGGTCGACAAGGACGGCTATGACGCCGCTCAGATCGGCCTGGTGGAGTTCGTGAAGGAGTCGCGTCTGACCGGCGCCATGAAGGGCCACTTCGCGAAGAACAATCTGCCGCCGCTGCGTTTTCTGCGCGAGGTGCCGGTGGTGATCGATCCCGAGACCCAGGACGGCACCAAGGTCGGCGACAAGGTGCTGGTGGATATTTTCGATGGCGACAAGTTTGTCGATGTTGCCGGGACCAGCAAAGGCCGCGGCTTCGCGGGCGTAGTGAAGCGCCACAAGTTTGCCGGCGGCGCGGCATCGCACGGATCGATGTTCCAGATTACCGGCTCGATCGGATCGTCGGCGTTTCCCTCGCGCGTGTTCAAGGGCATGCGCATGGCCGGCCACATGGGCGTGGAGCGGGTCACGATCCGCAACCTGCGCGTGCTGGGCGTCGACAAAGACGAGAACCTGCTGGTGGTGGAAGGCGCGGTCCCGGGACACCGGGACGCCTACGTGATTATCACCAAGGCGAAGAAGCCGCCCAGAGAGCGCCGTGGATTCAGCGGCGCGGGCACGGTTGATCCGTTGAAGGCTTCCAAGCGCGCGGTAGCAAAGAAGAAATAGTTGTCAGTTGTCGGTTGCCAGTGGTCAGTTTTGCTGATGGTGTCCGATGACTGCGAAGCTCGAATTTGTGTTGTGGTTCGTCAGCTAACAACTGAGAACTGACAACCGACAACTGGAAAAAGATTATGGCGACGATTGATGTAGTGGATCTGGGCGGTGAGGTAGTTGGCTCCCTCGAGCTGGCCGACGAGGTATTCGGCGCGGTGAACGAGGACTTGCTGTGGGAAGCGGTGAAGCACTACCGCGCCGGACAGCGGGCCGGCACGCACGCCACCAAGAACAAGAAGTTGGTGAGCGGCGCCGGCAAGAAGCTCTGGAAGCAGAAGGGCACCGGGCGCGCGCGCGTGGGTTCCATTCGCTCGCCCCTGTGGCGGCATGGCGGAACGGTGCACGGACCGCAACCCCGCTCTTACGATTACGCGTTCCCGCGCAAGAAGGTGCTGGGCGCACTGCGTTCGGCGCTGGCGGCGAAGCTGGCTGACGGCAAGCTGGTGGTGGTGGCGAACTTCGATCTGGAAGCAGTCAAGACCAAGGAGTTCCGCAAGACGCTGGACAAGCTGAACGCCAAAGGCACAACGCTGCTGGTGGAAAGCGCGGCGAGCGAAAACCGCAATCTGCACCTGAGCTCACGCAATCTGGAAGGCGTGGAGTTGGTGGCCGGCAACCAGGTCCATCCCTATCACCTGCTGCGGTATGAAAACGCAATCTTCGCGCTGCCGGCGCTGGAGAAGTTGCAGGACTCGCTGAAGGCCTCGGCGCCGAAGCGCAGACACGCGGAGGTGGCGTAAATGAAGTCGGCGTATCAGATCATTCGCCGCCCGGTGATCACGGAAAAGGGTTTGGGCGTAAAGGAAACGGAAGCGACGCTGGTCTTTGAAGTCGCGCTGAAAGCCACCAAGACGGAGATCAAGCAGGCGGTGCAGAGCATTTTCAAGGTGAAAGTGGATTCGGTACGTACTTCCACATTTGCCGGGAAAGAGCGGCGCCGGGGCAAGTTTACCGGCTACCGTCCCGACTGGAAAAAGGCGTATGTGCGGTTGAAGACGGGGCAGAAGATGCCGGAGTACGCAGAAAATATCTAGTGCCTGGTGGCCAGTGGCTAGTAGCGGCTGCTGAGCGAAGGGCCAGTAGCAAAGAGCGAAGAGCGAATCATGGCAATTAAGACTTATAGACCGACAACTCCGACGCGGCGGTTTACGACTTCGACGGTCAACGATGACCTGACGACCAACCGGCCGTACAAGCCGTTGACCGAGCCGAAGCAGCGCACCGGCGGACGCCGCAACGCCGGCGACCTGACCATCTGGCATCGCGGTGGCGGACACAAGCGCAAGCTGCGCATCATCGATTTCAAACGCGACAAGGCGGGAATTCCGGCGACCGTTGCCTCGATCGAATACGATCCCAACCGCTCGGCGCGCATTGCGCTACTGAATTATGCCGATGGCGAGAAGCGTTATATCGTCTATCCGGTGGGGCTGAAAGTTGGGGCCAAGATAGTGAGCGGCCCCGATGCCGACATCCTGGTGGGCAATGCGCTGCCGCTGCGCAATATTCCTCCCGGCACGACGGTACACAACATCGAACTGAAGCCGGGCAAGGGTGCGCAGATGGCGCGCTCGGCAGGAGCGCAGGCGCAGCTGGTGGCGAAAGAAAACGATTACGCGCTGCTGAAGCTGCCCTCAGGCGAAACCCGCAAGGTGCTGGTGGATTGCATGGCGACAGTGGGCCAGGTGGGCAACGTTGATCACGAAAACATTTCCATCGGCAAGGCGGGCCGTACCCGCTGGATGGGCATTCGTCCGACCAACCGCGGCGTAGTCATGAACCCGGTAGACCATCCGCACGGCGGCGGCGAAGGCAAGACCAGCGGCGGACGTCATCCGGTGACCCCGTGGGGCCAGCCAACCCGCGGCTACAAGACACGCAACAATAAGCGGACCGATAAGTTCATCGTGACCCGCAGACAGAAGTAGGACTGAGAGACTATGGCACGTTCAACCAAGAAGGGTCCGTTTATCGATTCGCACCTGCAGGCCAAAGTCGACGGCATGAATGCGCGCAACGAGAAGAAGGTGGTGCGCACCTGGTCACGCCGCTCGACGGTGATTCCGGAGATGGTGGGACACACCCTGGCGGTGCATAACGGAAAGAAATTCATTCCCGTGTACATCACGGAAAACATGGTGGGCCACAAGCTGGGCGAATTCAGCATGACGCGCACCTTCAAGGGCCATTCCGTGCGGGCGGCGACGGAAACCGCGGCCAAGCCCGCGCCGGCGAGATAAGCCGCCCCAGCAGACGCAAATTCGGCGTCTGCCGGGGACCCCAATAACGAAAGAAGCGATATGGAATTTACGGCCAAACTGAATTACGTGCGGGTCTCGCCGCAGAAAGCGCGCCTGGTGCTGGACCTGATCAAGGGACGCCGGGTGGAAGTCGCGCTGGACACGCTGAACTTCACCAAGAAGGGCATTGCCCCGGCGCTGTACAAGCTGCTGCGCTCGGCGGTGGAGAATGCCAACTACGTCAGCGCGGAAAAAGGCCTTGACGTTGATGTGGATCGCCTGGTGGTAACACGGGCGATCGCCAACGACGGGCCGCGCATGAAGCGCATTCGTCCCGCGCCGATGGGACGCGCCTACCGCTATCAGCGGCGCATCTCGCACATTGAGATTGCGCTGGCGGAAAAAGTTTCAGGCAACGGTAAGGGCGACCTGGTGCAGAAGGTCGAAGAGGGCGCACCCGCCACGGCGAAGAAAGCTGCCAAGAAGGCGCCGGCGAAGAAGCCGGCCGCTAAGAAAGCCGCGAAGAAGGCACCGGCGAAAAAGTTTGCGGGCAAGAAGCCCGCCAAGAAAAAGTAGGAGATCTATGGGACAAAAAGTCCATCCATACGGGTTCCGTCTGGGCATTACCAAGCCGTGGAAGTCGCGCTGGTTCGTGGAGCGCGACTACGACAAACTGCTGCTGGAAGACGTCAAGCTGAGGGCCGAGCTGAAGGACAAGCTCAAGTCGGCAGGCGTCAGCTCCATCGATATTGAGCGGCCAGGCAACAAGCTGCGCATCATCATCCGCACCGCGCGTCCGGGTATCATCATCGGGCGCAAGGGTACGGAGATCGACAAGCTGAAGCAGGAGATCCAGAACCGCACCAAGCGCGAGGTGTACGTCGATATCCAGGAAGTGCACAAGCCGGAACTGGATGCGCAACTGGTGTCGGAGAACATCGCGCTGCAGCTGGAAAAGCGTGTGGGCTTCCGTCGCGCCATGCGCAAGGCGGTGGATTCGGCGCTGCGCTTTGGCTGCAAGGGAATCAAGGTGCGGGTCAGCGGCCGCCTGAACGGCAACGAGATCGCACGTTCGGAGTGGTACTTGCAAGGGCGGCTGCCGCTGCATACGCTGCGCGCCGACATTGACTACGGCTTCACCGAAGCCCGGACAACGTATGGCGTGATTGGGGTGAAGTGCTGGGTCTACAAGGGCGAGATTTATCGCGAAAAGAAACGCGAGCCCCAGGGTGTGCAGTCGGGAGCGTTTTAACAACAGTTGTCAGTGGCCAGTGGTCAGTTGTCAGAAGATGGCGACCGACGGTGGTAACTGAGAACTGACAACTGACAACTGGAAACTGATTATGTTGATGCCAAAGAAAGTGAAGTATCGCAAGCAACAGCGCGGCCGCATGTGCGGCAAGGCGTGGCGCGGCGGCGAGCTCTCGTTCGGCGACTATGGATTAAAGGTCCTGGAGCCGGGATGGATCACGGACCGCCAGATTGAAGCCAGCCGTGTGGCCATGACGCGCTTTATCAAGCGTGGCGGCAAGATCTGGATTCGGTTGTTTCCCGACAAGCCGGTCACCAAGAAGCCGGCTGAAACCCGTATGGGCAAAGGCAAAGGCGCGCCGGACCACTGGGTCGCGGTCGTTCGGCCGGGCAAGATCCTCTTCGAGATGGAGGGGGTGCCGGTGGCGGATGCGGCGGAAGCAATGCGGCTGGCCTCGCACAAGCTGCCGCTGCGGACCAAGTTCGTGCAGCGCGAAGGCGTGCACTAGAAAACAGTTGTCAGTTGCCCGTTGTCAGTTCTCAGTAAAGAGCGTGACGCGACGATTGACAGCTGTATGAAATAAGTCTGTTGCAAGCGTCAGTGACAAACAGCAAACTGACAACGGACAACCGACAACTGGATTTCACGATGAATGTAGACAAAATTCGTAACTTGACCGGGATTGAGCTGGAGCATCAACAGCGCGAGCTGTCGGACCAGCTTTTCAAGATGAAGTTTCAGCTCAAAATGGGGCAGACCGAGAGCCTGAAGAAGATCCGCGAGCTGAAAAAGGACATTGCGCGGGTGAAGACGGTGACGCGTGAGAAGGAGATTGCCGGCGGCAACGGGGCAGCGGCTCCGAAGGCGGCAGTAGCCAGCACACCTGCACCGGCGGAGAAGACGGCGAAGAAGGCGGCCAAGAAGACGGCTGCGACGGAGAAAAAGTAATCCATGGCCGAAACCACAACCAGTAACGCAAAGGCCGCCGGCCGGCGCAAGATCCTGATTGGCAAGGTGGTCTCCACCAAGATGGCCAAGACCATCGTGATCGAAGTGCGGCGGCAAAGGGCGCACCCGTTGTACAAGCGGGTGGTAACGCGGAGCAAGAAGTTCTACGCGCATGACGAGCAGGGCACGGCGCATCTCGGCGACTTCGTGAAGATTGAGGAGACACGTCCGCTGTCGAAGCTGAAGCGCTGGCAGTTGAAGGAAATTGTGCAGCGCGCGGCCCAGGTAGCTCCGGTGGAAGAAGTACCCGCCGCAGCCAAAAAAGAGGCCTAGCACGGGGCGCCCGCGAGAGACGGGACGAGGGAGACAAGATTATGGCAGTGATGATGAGGTCCATGCTCGATGTCGCCGACAATTCCGGCGCCCGCAAGCTACAGATGATTCTGCCGCTGGGCGGCTCGACCGGTCTGGTGGCGGGATTGGGAGACGTGATTACCGCGGCGGTGAAGGAAGCTTCGCCGGACGGCACGGCCAAGAAGGGCACGGTGGTGAAGGCCGTAATTGTGCGCACCCGCAAGGAGCATCGGCGTCGCGATGGTACTTACATTCGCTTCGACCAGAATGCGGCCGTGCTGATCAACGACGTGCACGAGCCGGTCGGCACCCGCGTCTTCGGACCGGTGGCGCGTGAGTTGCGCGAGAAGAAGTTTCTGAAGATTGCTTCGCTGGCGCCGGAAGTATTATAGGAGCAACTAGCAGCTAGCAACTAGCAGCTAGCTGTTAGGAGCGCAAGGTTTTTGGCTAACTACTAGTTGCTAGTTTCTAAAGGAACACAATGCAGAAGAGTGTAGACATTCGCCGCAACGATCAAGTGCGGGTGATTACTGGACGAGACAAGGGCAAGCAGGGCCGGGTACTCCGCGTGATGCCTGACCGGGGCAAGGTCCTGGTAGAGCACGTGATGATGGTGAAGAAGAACGTGCGGCCGAACCCGCAGAAGAACATTAAGGGCGGCATCGCCGAGCAGGAAAGCGCCATCGCCATCAGCAACGTGATGCTGATGTGCAGCTCCTGCAACCGGCCGGTACGCGTAGGACATGAGTATCACGGCGACCGCCATGTGCGGGTGTGCCAGAGCTGCCGGAATGCGCTGGAAAAATAGTGGCCAGTGGCCAGTGATCAGTGGCCAGAAGGTGATCGACGGCAGTGCGCGAGGTATCTAGCCACTGGGCACTGACCACTAGCCACTGGTTGATTTCCTCACGAACCGGCCGCAACTAACGCCGAAACCGTGAGAAAGGTAGAAAGAAGAGAATGGCAGAAGAGAAAGAGAAGAAGCAAAAGGCGCAGCCAGCGGGTGGGCAGGCCAAGCCGCAAGGCAAGAAGGCGAAGCCGGAGCAGGTAGACGCGGCAGGCGATCAGCCCGGCGGAAAGCCGGCGCGGCCCAAGGCGACGAATCGCGCGACCGCGCGCTTGCGCGAGCGCTACGTCAAGGAAGTTTTGCCGGCGCTGATGAAAGAGTTCAGCCTGAAGAACCCGATGGCGGTTCCCAAGCTGGACAAGATCATTTTGAACATGGGCGTGGGCGAGGCGACGCAGAATGCGAAGCTCATTGACCCGGCGGTAACCGAAGTCACCCAGATCACAGGCCAGAAGCCGGTGATTACCAAGGCAAAGAAGTCGATTGCGCAGTTCAAGGTCCGCGAGGGAATGCCTATCGGAGTGATGGTGACGTTGCGCGGCGACCGCATGTACGAGTTCTTCGACCGGCTGGTGAATGTGGCGCTGCCGCGAGTGCGCGATTTCCGCGGGGTGCCGACCAAGTCGTTCGATGGACGCGGCAACTTCACGCTGGGGGTGCGCGATCAGCTGATCTTCCCGGAAATCGACTACGCCAAGGTCGAGAAAATGAAGGGCATGAACATTACCATCGTGACCTCGGCGGGTACGGACGACCAGGCGCGGGCGCTGCTGAAGCATATGGGAATGCCGTTCAAGCAGTAGGACGGGACCAGGGATTGGGGGCCCCGGGGCTAGTAGTTTCGAGGTTCCAGTTTCGGGTTTCAAGCAGGACAAGATTGAAGGCAGGCTAAGGGTTTATAGCCAAGAGCGAAAAGCGAAAAGGAAACAATGGCCAGAACATCACAAATAGCGAAGACGAACAAGAAACCAAAGTTTTCGACGCGGCAGCACAACCGCTGCAAGATTTGCGGACGGTCGCGGGCCTATCTGCGCAAGTTCGGCCTTTGCCGGCTGCACTTCCGCGATCTGGCGCTGCGGGGAGAGATTCCCGGGGTTGCCAAGTCGAGTTGGTGAGAAGCAGTGGGTAGTAACCAGTAATTAGTCAGGCAGTTAGTTCGTTGTCGGCAGGTTCTTCTCACGGACGGATGAACATGGTTATGAGAAGCTAACGGGCGACGATATCAGGAGAAGCAAAGCATGAGTTTGACCGATCCGGTCTCAGATTTTCTGACCCGCGTTCGTAACGCGATTAAGGCACGCCAGCAGAAGGTAGACGTTCCGCATTCCAAGCTGAAGGTGGAGATGGCCCGCATTCTGAAGGAAGAGGGCTACATCGCGAACTTCAAGTCGACCGAGGAAGAGGGACACAAGGTCCTGCGAGTGTATTTGAAATATAGCTCGGATAATTCCTCGCCTATTTCCGACTTGAAGCGGGTTTCGCGGCCCGGTTGCCGGGTGTATGTGGGACACGGCGAGATTCCCCGCATTCTGGGCGGGTTGGGGATCAATATCCTGACCACGCCGAAGGGTGTAATGACGGGCCGCCAGGCACGCAAGGAAGGCGTGGGCGGCGAAGTGTTGTGCGAGATTTACTAAGTAGCTTTCAGCCGTCAGCCGTCAGCTGTCAGTAAAGTCGTGCAAGCTTGGAACGAGAGAAATTTCGGGCGTGCTGCATCAGCTCGAACCAAAATTAAGATCTGGATGCCGGCGGCTTGCAGCGGATGGAACAAGCTGATAGCTGACGGCTGATAGCTGAGAGCTAAAGATTATGTCGCGAATTGGAAAGAAGCCGATACCGTTGCCCAAGGGAGTGACCTACGCCGTTGAGGGCAACACGGTCCGCGTGAAGGGTCCCAAGGGCGAAGTCATCACCCACATGCCCGGCGGGGTGAAGCTGGAAACAAACGACGGGCAACTGCTGATCGTGCGCGAGGACGACTCCAAGGCCGCAATCCATGGGCTGGTGCGGGCGCTGGTCAACAACTCGGTGGAAGGCGTTACCCGGGGCTGGACCAAAGAGCTGGACATTGTCGGCATTGGTTATCGCGCCGAGTTGAAGGGCAAGAACATGGTGGTGTTTACGCTGGGATACTCGCACCCCATCGAATATCCTTTGCCGACCGGCATCGAGGCCAGCGTCGATCCCAAGCTGACGCACTTGACGGTGAGCGGGATCGACCGGCAGAAGGTGGGATTTGTCGCGGCTGAAATGCGCAGCCTGCGTCCACCCGATCCGTACAAGAACAAAGGCGTGCGTTATACCGGCGAGCGCCTGAAGAAGAAGGTTGGCAAGACCGGAGCGAAATAAGGCAGCAATTAGCAACTAGCAACTAGCTAAAGCGTAAGAGCTAAGAACGAATAGCGATTTCACGACGGGATGAGGCTTCGGAAGAGGTTCACCGTTACCCGGTTCAGAAACCCGGGATGAGGAAGAAAAAAAGATGCTATCGAAGAATTCAAAAGATCAGACGCGGCAGAAGGTGCATACCCGGATCCGCAAGAAGCTGATGGGTACAACCGAGCGTCCGCGGCTCAATGTTTATCGCTCGGTGAACCATATCTATGCGCAAGTCATCGACGACGCGAAAGGGGTGACCCTGGTAGCGGCCACGTCGGTGGAAAAGGGCAAAGGCATCAAGGGCGATAAGCGGCCTACGGGGGGCAACGTGAGCTCCGCGAAAGATGTGGGGAAACTGATTGCCGAGCGCGCCAAGGACAAGGGCATCAAGAAGGTGGTATTCGATCGCGGCGGATATCTGTACCACGGACGCATCAAGGCGCTGGCCGACGCGGCGCGAGCGGCGGGATTAGAGTTCTGAAGACAGTGGCCAGTGGCCAGTTGTCAGCAACGGAATTGGAAGGCGCCCGGAAGCGGCGCCGGGAGACACAAAGGTAATGCCAATCGTTAAGAAGAAGCTGGACGCCGGTCAGTATCAACTGAAGGACCAGGTGGTATCGATCAACCGCGTCACCAAGGTGGTGAAGGGCGGCAAGAACTTGTCATTCGCGGCGCTGGTGGTGGTAGGCGATCCGAGTTCGGCGGTCGTAGGCTACGGCTCGGGCAAGGCGAAGGAAGTGCCGCAGGCGATCCGCAAGGGCATCGAGTCGGCCAAGAAGAACCTGCTGCGGGTGAACCTGACGCAGACCACGATTCCCCACCAGGTGCTGGGGCGGTATGGTTCGGGCATGGTGCTGCTGAAGCCGGCGCCGGAAGGAACGGGAGTAATTGCCGGAGGCGCGGTGCGCGCGGTAATGACTTCGGCGGGCGTGCAGAACGTGCTGACCAAATCCATTGGCACCACCAACCCGCACAACGTGATCAAAGCCACATTCAATGCGCTGGGCAAGCTGCGCGATCGCAAGGACGTGGCGGCGATGCGCGGCAAGACGGTGGAGGAGCTGTAACCATGGCACGCATTCGAAAGAAGACAGAAGCAACGGCGGCCAAGCGCGGCACCAAGATGCAGTTGAAGTGGGTGCGGTCGGCGATTGCGGCTCCGGTAAAACACAAGCTGGTGATCAAAGGTCTGGGATTCACGCGGCTGAACCAGGTGGTAGTGCGGGAAGATACGCCGTCAATTCGCGGTATGGTGGCAAAGGTGCCGCATCTGGTGGAGATAGTGAAGTAGTTGCGAGTGACTAGTAACGAGTGACTAGTCACTCGTTACAACCGAGGATTGAGATGAACCTAAGCACATTACGAGCACCCAGAAAGTCGTCGGAGAAACGCAAGCGCGTGGGCCGTGGTATGGGCTCGGGCATGGGCAAGACGTCAACCCGTGGCCATAAAGGCCAGCGGTCGCGCAGCGGCTCGCGAATGATGCGCGGATTTGAAGGCGGCCAGATGCCATTGCATCGCCGTTTGCCCAAGCGCGGCTTCACCAACATTTTCCGCGTGGAGTATGAAGTGGTGAACCTGGGACGGCTGGCCGAGCTGGGCGAGAGCGAAATCACGCCGGAATCACTACGCAAAGCTGGAGTGGTGAGTTCCAAAAAGACGCTGGTGAAGGTACTGGGCCACGGCGAGTTGAAGAAGGCGCTGACCGTACATGCCCACAAGTTTTCCAAGTCGGCGCAGGAGAAGATTGAGAAGGCCGGCGGAAAGATACTAGTAGTCAGTAGCCAGTAACCAGTTGCCGGTGGAAGTTGTCGGTTGTCAGTTGTCGGTTGTCAGTTTGCGAACCGATGCTGGGTGACCGGCAGGTGCTCGAAGTGATAGTTTCTGTTGCGTTGCCGCCGTCGAAGTTGCCGTCTTAGCTGACAACTGACAACCGGCAACTGACAACTGAGGATTTATGCTTGAGAAGTTAGCCAACGTATTCCGCGTTCCCGATCTAAGAAAGCGCATTCTGTTTACGCTTGGACTGCTGGCGGTGTACCGCCTGGGCGGACACATTCCGACGCCAGGTATCAACGCCGATAAGCTGGCGCAGTTCTTCGACCAGAACCGGGGCAGCTTTCTGGGCTTCATCGATCTGTTCAGCGGCGGCCAGTTGCGGCGGCTGACGGTGTTTGCGCTCGGCATCATGCCCTACATTACGGCGTCCATCATTTTGCAGTTGATGACGGTGGTGTATGAGCCGCTGGCCAAGCTGCAAAAAGAAGGCGAGCTGGGACGCAAGAAGATCACCCAGTGGACGCGCTACCTGACCCTGGGCCTGAGTGCGGTGCAGTCGCTGGGCATTGCGTTCACTTTGCAACGGCAGCCGGATTTCGTTCTCAACCCGGGAATGGGCTTTGTCCTGATGACGATGTTGACCCTGACCACGGGCAGCGTGTTCATTATGTGGCTGGGCGAGCAGATCACGGAACGCGGGGTCGGCAATGGCATGTCGTTGCTGATCTTTGCCGGCATCGTGGTAGGCCTGCCGCGGGCGGTGATGGACCTGGCGGAAAAGGTGTCGTCCCAGGCGTGGGGCGCGTTTACGGTTCCCGCCATGCTGATGCTGGTGGTGCTGATGGTGGCGATTGTGGCGTTCATTGTTTTCGTGGAACGCAGCGAACGCCGCATTCCGGTGCAATATGCCAAGCGCGTAGTTGGACGGAAGGTCATGGGCGGGCAGTCGACCCACTTGCCGCTGCGGGTGAACTCCGGCGGTGTGATGCCGGTCATCTTCGCGTCGTCGGTGCTGACCTTGCCGCAGACGGCGGGAGCGCTGTTCAAGGACAACCGGTATTTTGGCCCGATGCTGCGCGCGTTGCAGTGGGGCGAGCCGTTGTACACCTTGCTCTATGCCATTGGGATCATCTTCTTCGCCTACTTCTATGTGTCGATCATCTTCAACCCGACTGAAGTTGCCGACAACATGCGGAAGTACGGCGGCTTTATTCCCGGCATCCGGCCGGGGGCGCGGACGGCAAACTACATTAACGATATTTTGACGCGGATCACGCTGGTGGGCGCGCTGTACCTGATCCTGATTTCGTTTATTCCAGAGTGGATGATTGCCGGTATCCGCCTGAATCATCTGTGGGGCCCCATCGGTGGGTTCTTTGAACACCTGCCGAGTTGGGTAACCAACGGTCTGGGCGTGAACTTTTACTTCGGCGGAACGTCATTGCTGATTGTGGTCGGCGTGGCCATGGATACCATCAACCAGGTGGAGTCGCAGTTGGTGATGCGGCATTACGAAGGCTTTACCCCGCGCAGCGGCCGAGTGCGCGGAAGAAGAGCGACATGGTAAGAAGGCAGTGGTCAGTGGCTAGTGACTAGTGGCCAGTAAAAAGGCGCGGCATCGCTGGCAGGTGGTTCTACTGACCACTAGCCACTGATCCCTAGCCACTGATTTTTGGAGTACCGGGAGCTCCGACCCTGCGAGGGTACAGAACATGGAAGCGCAGACTTCCGCGGCAGTGGGCGTAAAGACGAACGCGCGAGTAGTTGGTCCCATTATCCTGCTGGGACCGCCGGCGGCGGGCAAGGGAACGCAGGCCAAGCTGATTGCTGAGACCTTTGGCATACCGCAGATCTCCACGGGAGACATCCTGCGGGGCAATGTTGCCCGGAAAACCGAGCTGGGGATGAAGGCCAAGGCGATCATGGAGCGCGGAGAACTGGTTCCCGACGAGCTGGTTTGCGACATGGTGGCGGACCGGCTGGAGCAGGCGGATTGCGTTCGCGGGTTCATCCTGGATGGTTTTCCGCGGACGGTGCCGCAGGCGGAGTGGCTGGATACGCAGTTGGAGAAGATGCGGGAAGGCAAGAAGGGTGACGTTCAAGCCCAAGAGGCGTGCGCGGCGCCGGTTGTGATCCGCTTGGTGGTGGACTATAATGTTCTACTGCAACGGATTACCGGACGTCGTTCGTGTCCCACCTGTGGCCGGATTTATAACGTCTACCTCCAGCCTCCCAAAGTGCAGGGTATCTGCGATGTCGATGGCACGCTGCTGGCCACTCGGCCGGACGATGCAGAAGACGTTTTTGCGGAGCGCATGAAGGCTTATGAGCGGCAGACGCTGCCGCTGGTGGATTATTACCGGGGGCGCGGGCGGCTGATTGAAGTGAACGGCGAGCAGCCGGTGGAAGCAGTAATGGCACAGGCATTTAGCGCGATCGAGAATGTCAATCGTTTGTAAGTCGGCTTCGGAGATCGAGAAGATGCGCCGCAGCGGGCGCATTGTCCGTCAGGTGCTGGAAGCGACCAGAGAAGCAGTAGCGCCGGGATGTTCCACCATGGATTTGGAACGGGTGGCGGAGCGCAAGATTCGGGATTTGGGCGCCAAGCCGGCGTTCAAGGGCTACTACGATTATCCCTGTGTGCTGTGCGCCTCGGTGAACAACGAGATTGTGCACGGTATTCCGTCTGAGAAGCGGGTGTTGAAAGCAGGCGACATCGTTTCCCTGGATTGCGGTGTGGTGCTGGACGGTTATTACGGGGATGCGGCAATCACGGTCCCGGTAGGCGATGGGATCACGCCCGAGTTGCACGAGTTGCTGAGGGTTACGCAGGAATCGCTGGCGCAAGGGATCGCAGCGGCCCGGGTGGGTAACACGATTGGCGATGTTGGGGCCGCGGTGCAGCAGTTGGTGGAAGCCAGTGGCTTCAGTGTAGTACGGGATTTTGTGGGACACGGCATCGGCACGCGGCTGCATGAAGATCCGCAAGTCCCAAACTACGGTACTCCGGGACATGGGCCTAAGCTGCGCGATGGAATGGTGATCGCGATTGAGCCGATGGTGAACATGGGAAGTCCCGCAACCCGGCTGCTGGAAGACAAATGGACAGCCGTAACCGAAGACGGAAGCTATAGCGCCCACTTTGAGCACTGCATCGCAGTAACCAAGAATGGGCCGGTGATTTTGACGGAATAGTGGCCAGTGGCTAGTGGTCAGTGGCTAGTTAATTCAAGTACTGCATCGATACGAGGAAACTGACCACTGGCCACTGGCCACTGGTAACTGGGTGTGAATGAGTAAGGAAGACGCGATTGAAGTGATGGCAGTGGTGGTTGAGCCCCTGCCTAATGCGATGTTCAAAGTGGAGCTGGAGAACAAGCACCAGGTGCTGGCGCATGTTTCCGGCAAGATGCGCAAGAATTTCATTCGCATCCTTCCTGGCGACCGGGTAGCGGTGGAGTTGTCGCCGTATGATTTGACCCGGGGACGGATTGTATATCGCTATAAATAGGCAGTAGTCGGTTGCCGGCAAGCGGCCCAACTGAGAACTGCCCACTGAGAACTGACAACTGAGGAATCATGAAGGTACGGGCATCAGTAAAGAAGATTTGCGACAAGTGCAAGGTGATTCGCCGCCATGGGGTGGTGCGGGTCATCTGCGAGAACTCAAAGCATAAGCAGAGGCAAGGGTAGTAACTAGCAGCTAGCAACTAGCAACTAGCAACTAGCTTTTGCAACAGAAGCGGTTAATCGATTCCGACGGCAGGGCTGAGTAGGAATCATAGACATTTCGAGCAACGGATTTAGCTAACTGCTAATTGCTAGTTGCTAATTGCTACGGGGTATTTATGGCACGTATTGCAGGCGTGGATCTACCGCGCAACAAGCACATCAAGATAGCGTTGACGTACATCTATGGCATCGGCAACTCGCGGTCGGCGAAGATTCTTGGTTCGGCCGACGTCGAGTCCAACAAGAAGGTGAGTGACCTGAACGAGGACGAGGTCAACCGCATCCGCCAGGTCATCGAGCAGGAAGGCGATGTGGAAGGCGATCTGCGCAAAGATATTTCGATGCACATCAAGCGTCTGATCGAAATCGGCTCGTATCGCGGGTACCGCCACCGCCGCAGCCTGCCGGTCCGGGGCCAGCGCACCCACACCAATGCCCGCACCCGCAAAGGACCGCGCAAGGGCACGGTGGCCAATAAAAAGAAAGCAGCGGGTAAAACATAACCCATGGCTAAAGCAGCTTCCGCCGCAGGCGATAAAAAAGGCAAGACCAAGAAGTTCAAGAAGAAGGAACGCAAGCACATTCCCCATGGACTGGTGCATGTGCAGGCTTCCTTCAATAACACCATCGTCACCATTTCGGACCCGACCGGCAACACCGTGTCGTGGAAGAGCTCGGGATCGCTGGGCTTCCGCGGATCGCGCAAGGGAACGCCGTTCGCCGCGCAGCAGGCTGCGATGAACGCGGCCAACCAGGCGCGCGATCACGGCATGCGGAGCGTGGATGTACGGGTAAGCGGCCCGGGTTCGGGACGTGAGTCGGCAGTGCGCGCGTTGTCGGCCGCGGGATTGGATGTCCGTACCATCCGGGACGTGACGCCGGTACCGCATAACGGATGCCGGCCGCCGAAGAGACGCAGGGTCTAGATTGGAAACTACCCCGCCCTGGCCAAAAGAGGGCTAGAACGGGGCATCCGGCTCTTGATTTTGGTCATGGGTCGAAAGTGGTTGTGGCGACATCTAATCACTATCCACTGACCACTAACCACTGATTCTGATCGGGAAGAAGGGACGCCAAGTCCTGTAAACCGATCAACAGCAAGTGCAGCAGCCGCAGGCGATAGAGCAGGGAAGATCAGAGGCTTGAGCTTCACTAATCCCTAATCTCTAGACCCTAGCCGCTGTTTCACAAGGAGAACGTAACTTGGCGCGTTATAAAGACGCAGTATGCCGCCTCTGCCGCCGCGAGGGCATGAAGTTGTTCCTCAAAGGCGGAAAGTGCTTCACGGACAAGTGTCCGATCGAGAAGCGCAATTTCGCTCCCGGCCAGCACGGCAAGGACCGCAAGGCCAAAATCGTAGGCTACGGCTTGCAGCTTCGCGAGAAGCAAAAAGCCAAGCGCATCTACTTCACCCAGGAAGGCCAATTCCGCAACTACTTTGAGCGCGCTTTCCGCGCCAAGGGTGTCACCGGCGAATTGCTGTTGCAGCAACTGGAGCGCCGGCTGGACAACGTGGTGTATCGCCTGGGCTTTGCCGTGGCGCGACGCCAGGCCCGCCAGTTGGTGCGTCACGGTCACGTCACGGTCAATGGCAGGAAGGTCAATATTCCTTCCTACCAGGTAAAGCCTGGCGAAGAAATTAGCGTGCGCGAGAGCAGCCAGAAGCTGGTGATGTTGGAGACGGCCAAAGAGTTTGCCAGTCACCAGGCGCCTCCGGCGTGGCTGGAAGTGGATCGCGATGCGTATAAGGGACGGGTGATCGCGCTGCCGAAGCGCGAAGACATCAACCAGCCCCTGAATGAGCAGTTGATTGTTGAACTGTACAGCAAGTAGGGTGTCGCCGGCTGAAGCCGGCTCGCACGGACAATGACGGCTGGACGCCGGCCTGAAGGCCGGCTCTACCACAGACCTTCGCGCCAGATCAGCCGGGCGTAACCTTGTGGTTGCGACCCGCGCAGCACGGCCGAAGAGATAGAGGAGTTACGAATGCTTTGGAAGGGCTTTCAAAAACCGAAACGGCTGGCTACTGATACCGAGACGCTGACTGACAAATACGGTCACTTCTGGGCACAGCCGTTCGAACGCGGGTTTGGTACAACCATTGGCAACGCGCTGCGGCGGGTATTGCTTTCTTCGATCGAGGGAGCTGCGGTCACCGCGGTCAAGATTGAAGGCGTACTGCACGAATTCCAGTCGATTCCGGGAGTGGTGGAGGATGCCACGGACATCATCCTCAACCTGAAGCAGATTCCCTTTCGCCTGAACGGCGACGCGCCTAAGGCGATTTATCTGCGCGCCGATCAGCCGGGTGTGATTACCTCCGGCATGATCGAGGCCGATGCCGACGTGGAAGTGCTGGACAAGGATGTGTACATCGCGACCGTCAGCGAAGGTGGAAAGCTGGACATGGAAATGCGGCTGAAGAAAGGCCGCGGCTACGTTTCAGCGGACAAGAATTTCGACGAAGACCTGGGCCTGGGATTTATTCCCATCGACTCGGTGCACTCGCCAGTGCGCAAGTGCAACTACTCGGTAGAGGCGGCTCGTCTGGGACAGATCACGGACTACGACAAGCTGGCAATCGAGATCTGGACCAACGGCTCGGTCACTCCGGCTGACGCGCTGGGGCTGGCGGCGAAGCTGCTCAAAGACCACATGAACATCTTCATCAACTTCGAAGAGGAGTTGGAAGCGCAGGCTGCCGCTGGCGGCGACAAGCCGGAAATCCGCAACGAGAACCTGAACCGCTCGGTGGAGGAGCTGGAGCTTTCAGTGCGCAGCTACAACTGCCTGAAGAATGCCAACATCCAGACCATTGGCGAGCTGGTGCAGAAGAGCGAAGCGGAAATGCTGAAGACCAAGAACTTCGGACGCAAGTCGCTGAACGAGATCAAGGAGATTTTGTCCTCGATGGGCTTGGGTCTGGGGATGAAGATCGACGAGCACGGCAATGCGGTGCCGGGAAGCGGTTCGAGCATGTCGCAGGGTCTGGCCTCGGCAAGCTACGGCATCGATCCGGGATACTAAGAAACAAGTTGTCAGTTGCCGGTTGTCAGTTGTCAGCCAACAACCGGCAAATAGCAAAAGGTAATTAGCCGAGAACTGATACTAAGATCGACAGTTGAGCGGTTGCAGCGCCTTTCTCAGGGCAACTGACAACCGATAACTGACAACGGACAACAAGTTCCAAAGGAACGAATATGCGTCATCGTAGAGCAGGATGGAAGTTAGGACGGAACACCGAACACCGGCGCGCGCTGCTGCGCAACCTGGTGACCTCGCTGATCGTGGAAGAGCGCATTGAGACGACCATCACCAAGGCCAAAGCCATGCGCCCGCACGTTGACAAGATGATCACCCTGGGCAAGCGCGGCGACGTCGCGGCGCGGCGTCTGGCTGGGTCGTACCTCATGACACGCGATGCCGTCGACAAACTGTTCGACACCATCTCCCCGCGTTATGGCGACCGCGAAGGTGGCTACACCCGCATCGTGCATGGCGGATTCCGTCAAGGCGACGGCGGCGACATCGCCTTCGTCGAGCTGCTCGGCAGCGAGAAGACGCTGGACGAGAAGCGCCAGAAGCGCACCGAACTTCGCGCCAAGCGCGCCGAAGAGAGCCGCAAAGCCCTGGAGTCCGCCCAGGAAGAGAACAAGGCCATGGAGGGCCAGGAAGCTGCGGCCGAATCATCGAGCGAGGAGAAAGAGAAGTAACTCTTCTCTCGCGAGCCCGGGAAAACTCATAGCGCACTCCGCTCAGTTGCGGGGTGCGTTTTCTTTTTGTCCAGCCTTATTTCCGGCCGCCGGACGCCAGCTCACAATTTGTTCCACATGGATACGCCTCAACAGTCGTCGCCGGGACCGCTCGCCGCCCCGCAGTCCTACCACAGCTTTTCCCAACTCCACATCCCGCTCATCACCTCGGTGGCCAAGGGGAATCCCAGTTGATGCGCCAGCATACACACCTGCCCGCGATGGTGGGCCTCGTGAGCAAGCATGTAGCACAGCATCTCCGGGCCAACCGGCCATGGCCGGCCCCAGCCATCCCGGCGAAACTTCTCCACCCGGCCCTCCCCGCCCAGCGCGTGCGCCAGCATCTCCGCGCAGCGCATGGCGCTCTCGGCCAATCCCGCGCGCGCCTGCTGCGGCGTACAGCGCGCGCGGTTGAGCTGTGGTGGAACCTTCAGGTGGGGAGCTGTCAGCCTCACCCACTTGCAGCGGACGTTGTGTACGTGGGTGAAGATGGCCGCGATGTTGCGGACGTTGCCGGGCGGTTTGGCCCTCCATAAAGCAGGATCGAGATGTTCGATAAGACTCTGGTTGATGCGATCATTGACGGTAAACATCTGGACTGCGGCCCGGCCGAGCTGAGGGTGTACTTTGGATGGACGCGTCATCACGACTCTCTGCTCCTTGACCTATGATACGTCCGCACCGTCGGATTGAAGCGGGAGCGGGCGGCTATGATGTTAGCCGGGCGTTAAGTCCATGAGCGGCGCGCGCAGCCCGCGTTTGCTATCCTTGCCTCTCCGGTGAACTCTGCGGACGACACACCGTACCAACTGGAATCCCATGGCGACGCCGTGGTCTTGCGTCTCGTCTCCGCCGATGGCACCAATCGCCTGACGCGGGCGCGAGTGCGGGCCCTGACGGCCGCGCTGGGGGAATTGGCGAAATCTCCGCCCTTGCGCCTGGTGCTGACCGGCAATGCGCAATTTTTTTCGGCGGGTGCCGATCTCAACCAGATCGCTGCGCTCACCGGGCCGGCGGCGTTTGCCTTCGCGCGGATGGGCCAGCAGCTGATGAATGCGGTCGCGGGCTTTCCCGCTCCGACGGTCGCTGCCGTCCACGGCTACTGCATGGGAGGCGGCCTTGATCTCGCGCTGGCTTGCGATGGCCGCATCGCCGGCCCGCAGGCGATCTTCGGACATCGCGGCGTCGCCCTGGGACTGATTACCGGATGGGGAGGCACGCAGCGCCTGCCGCGCCTGATCGGCAAAGGGCGAGCGCTGCAAATGTTTTTGGCCGCTGAGAAAGTTCACGCGACCCGAGCCTTGGAGATCGGGCTGGCGAACGCGATTGCCGAGGATCCGGTGGACGCGGCGCTGGGCTAGAACATTTCAGATTTGAGGCGCCGCACTACTGGCGGCATGGGAACACGCCGTCTGGGGCCGCTGAAACGTCGGCTCCGACTGGGGCCGCTAATAAGGCCCGTCTCCGAAAGTCTTGTATCAGGGCACGACTTCAGTCGGGCCGACAAGGCCCCTTTATTTTTCTTTCCGAGCCGGCTTTAGCCGGCGGCATAATGCTACTGTTCCCACTTTTCCGCAGCCTGTTCAGGGGTGAAAAAAATCTGCTGTGCGAGAAGTTCGGCTTCAGCTTCTGAAGCGAATGCGGGAGAGAATTATTTCAGCGGCTCAAGCCGAGGGGAAGACAGCATCCGGTTCCAAATCGGGAAACCGCTGTGGTGGCGTTTAGAGCCCCGCTGGCGCCTCCCAGCCTTTTGGACGGCCCTGGATACCTTCGGCCACTCTTTCGCCGATTCTAGGGCCATCCTAGGCTCCGCAATGGGCATTGTGGCTCTGTGGCTCTGTAGAAATAGAAATATTGAAAGAGCGACTGCTTTATCGACCAACTTTGGTGCCAGTCTTGGCCGATAGCTGACCGCTTCCTCGCACATTGCGTATTTTCGCTCCCCTGCTTTATCGTGGATGGTCTGCTCCGACCGAATATGACTGACCATCGCCCGCACGCCGGATCCCCGTTTGAAACCCAGGTAAAGTCCGACTCCTCGCGCTTCGAGCGCAACCAGAAAGCTGTGGCTGAGCTGATCACCCAGGTTCGTAATCAAGAAGAGATCATTCAGCAGGGCGGCGGCGCGAAGGCGATTGAGTCGCAACACAAGAAGAACAGGCTCACCGCGCGCGAACGTATTGCGCTGCTCATCGATCCAGGCACGGAGTTCTTCGAGATCGGCTCGTTTGTCGCCTGGGGCATGTATGAGGAGTGGGGCGGCGCGCCGTCGGCGGGCGTAGTGACAGGCCTGGCGCGCGTGCAAGGGCGGCTGGTCATGCTGATCGTCAACGACGCGACGGTGAAGGCGGGCGCGTTTTTTCCGATGACGGCGAAGAAGGTGATTCGCGCGCAGAACATTGCCATCGAGAACCATATCCCCACGATCTACCTGGTGGATTCGGCCGGGGTGTTTCTGCCGCTCCAGGAGGATGTCTTTCCCGACACCGACGATTTTGGCCGCGTCTTCCGCAACAACGCTGTGATGTCAGCGATGGGTATTCCGCAGATTGCAGCCATCATGGGCATGTGCGTGGCGGGCGGCGCATATCTGCCGCTGATGTGCGATCACATCCTGATGACCGAAGGCAGCGGGCTGTTTCTGGCCGGGCCGGCGCTGGTGCAGGCGGCGATTGGCGCGAAGTATTCCGCGGAAGAATTGGGCGGCGCCAAGATGCACTCGCAGATCAGCGGCACGGTGGACTTTCGCGAGCCCGACGATCAAAGTTGCATCACGCGCATTCGGCAACTGGTCGACAAGATCGGCAACCGGCGCCTCGGCGTCTTCGATCGCAAAGAGCCTGAGCAACCGCTGTTCGCGGCGGAAGAAGTTTACGGCATCTTCGATAGCGATCCCGCGCGGCAGTACGACATGAAGGAGATCATTGCGCGCATTGTCGATGGCAGCCAGTTCAGCGAGTACAAGTCTGAATACGGCGAGACGGTTCTGTGCGGCTACGCACGTATTGGCGGGTTTGCCGTCGGCATCGTTGCCAACCAGAAGACGCATGTGCAGCAGGTGGACAAGGCCGGCAACAAGCGCATGGAGTTTGGCGGCGTCATCTATACCGAGTCGGCGGAGAAGGCGGCGCGCTTCATCATGGATTGCAATCAGAACCTGGTGCCGCTGGTGTTTCTGCATGACGTGAACGGATTCATGGTCGGGCGCGATGCGGAGTGGAGCGGCATCATCCGCGCGGGCGCGAAGATGGTGAACGCGGTGTCGAACTCGGTGGTGCCGAAGATCGCGGTCATCATCGGCGGCTCGTTCGGCGCGGGACATTACGCGATGTGCGGCAAGGCCTACGATCCCCGCTTCCTGTTCGCGTGGCCGACAGCGAAATACGCCGTGATGGCCGGCGCTTCGGCGGCGGGCACGCTGGTGGAGATCAAGATCAAGCAACTGGAGCGCGGCGGCAAGAAGCTGAGCGAAGAAGACAGGAAGAAGCTGTACGACGAGGTGAAGGCCACCTACGACGAGCAGACAGACCCGCGCTACGGCGCAGCGCGATTGTGGATCGACAAGATCATCGATCCGGCGGAGACGCGCGAGGCAATCATCACCGCGCTGGAGGCGGCGTCGTTGAATCCGGATGTGCCGAAGTTCAGCGTGGGGGTGTTGCAGACGTAGGCGAGCGGAGCGCGCTGCGCTCCGCTCGGGATGACACAGATATACGAGATGCGAGAGAAAATGCAGAATGGAAATTGATCTCAGCAGGCTAGCGGAGACCTATCTGCGATCGCGCAGCCAACGCGAGGAGGACCACTGGGCCTGGGAAAAAGTCCACGACACAGTTCGCAGCGGAGACTTAGGTCGCGCTTACGACATCACGTTGTTTCTGTTGAAGAAGGCTACAACAGATGACGAGCTAGGCTACGTTGCAGCCGGACCGCTGGAAGACCTCGTGGATGGCTATGGTGATAGAGCTCTTGACCGGTTGGAGCAAGACTGCAATGACGATTCGCGACTGCAATTTGCGCTTAGTGGCATTTGGCTATTGCCCGACAGCCCGATCTTGCAACGCTGGCAGGGACTGATGATTAAGTATGGGTTTGCGAGCGGGAAGCGTAAGTCGCTTTCACGCCACCCCGATTGTTGGCCTGATTCTTGGCCTGAGTGTTGCTAAGTCGCCGCATCTTAAACGGCCGTCCGGCTCGGGGCTCGCGGACTAGTCGCTAATTGCTAATGGCTGACCTTATCAAACTTATCGAATGCCCCCGCGATTCGTGGCAAGGCTTGCCTGGCCATATTCCGACTGCCATCAAGGTCGAGTACTTGAAGGCGCTGGTTGCCGCGGGATTCAAGCACATTGACGCGGTGTCGTTTGTCTCGCCGAAAGCCGTGCCGCAAATGGCCGACTCCGAAGATGTTCTCAGCGAACTCGATCCGCCCGACGATGTGGAGATCATCGGCATCGTCGTCAACGAACGCGGAGCGGAGCGCGCTATCGCGACCGACGCGGTCAGGACTTTGGGCTTCCCGTATTCGTTGTCGCCCACGTTCCTGAAGAACAATCAGAACCAGACGCTGGAAGAAAATCTGGACATCCTGGAAAAGGTGAAGCAGAAGGCAGACGAGGCCGGTCTCGACACAGTGGCTTACATTTCGATGGCGTTTGGCAATCCCTATGGCGATTTGTGGAATGTGGAGGAACTGATTGAGGGTGTCAGCCTGCTCGCCGACATGTATCCGCAGGCGATTTCGCTGGCCGACACGGTGGGACTCGCTACGCCGCAGCAAATTGCCGACGTGCTGGGTCCGGTGCTGGAGAGATTCGACGGTGTCGAGATTGGCGTGCATCTGCACAGCCGGCCCGATGACGCGGCGGCGAAAGTTCTGGCTGCCTACGACGCGGGATGCCGGCGGTTTGACTCGGCTATCGGCGGGCTGGGCGGATGTCCCTTTGCGCAGGATGTGCTGGTGGGCAACATTCCGACGGAAACGCTACTGGAAGCGTTGCGCAGCCGGGGCGCGGATTTGCCGATCAAGAAGCCAATTACCGAACCGTTACGTCTGGCACGCGAGATTGGTGATAGATTCAGCGGGCCGAAGATGTGAAAGGACAGTTGTCAGTGGCCAGTTGTCAGTGCCTGGAACAGCGTCTCATGGTTCCGAAAAGCTTTGTATCAGGGCACGACTTCAGTGTCTACGTGAGAACTAACTTCTCTTTTGGGCAATGGAGTGAGAAGCTCGAAAATCGAGCGCCGGAGGCGCGAAACAGTTTAGCCCAGCGCGTCAGCGCTGGGTTGCCCCAGAAATGCAAGCAGAGTGCCGTAGGCACGACACGACGGCGTGCCGTCCCTACGGGACTCAGAACCAATAAAGGATCGCGTACTCAGCGCTGAAGCGCTGGGCTAACTTCTGTCGCACCTCCGGTGCTGGGGTTCAAGTGGGCGAGCGAACGATTCGCTTCAAAAGATCACGTGTGCGACTTGGCCTCGGAGCCACGTTTACTTGTCTGCGTAACGAATTAACCGGGTACACTCATGTCTAAACAAGCCCATTCTTATTCCACGCTTACGCTTGCTTACGATGGGCCGCTGGCGACCATCACGCTGAACCGGCCCGACAAGCGCAACGCCATCAGCTTCCAACTGGTTGACGAATTGTTGCACGCCCTGGCTGAGGTCGAAAGATCGCACGCCCGGGTACTCATTCTCACCGGTGCGGGTAAAGCCTTCTGCTCCGGCATGGACCTGGACGACCTCCGCGCGATGGCCGGCCTGACGCCGGAAGAGAGCCAGGACGACGCGATAAGGCAGGCGCGGCTGATGCGGACGCTGTTCCGCACGTTATACGACTTTCCCACGGTGACCATCGCAGCGGTCAATGGTCCCGCTCTTGCCGGCGGGTGTGGATTGGCAACGCTGTGCGACTTCACCCTCGCGTCAAGCGTGGCGAGGTTCGGCTACACCGAGGTTCGCATCGGATTCATCCCGGCAATCGTCTCGACCTTTCTGGTACGCCAGATCGGCGAGAAGCGCGCGCGCGATTTGCTATTGACGGGACGCATCCTCCATGCCGAGGAGGCATTCCAACTGGGATTAGCGAATGAAGTCGTCGCGGCCGGCAAGCTTCTGGAGCGAGCGCACGAACTCGCAGCCACTCTGGTGCAGAACTGCCCCACATCGCTGCTGAGCACCAAGCGGCTGCTGAAGAATTTTTCCGCCAAGGAACTGGATCGCGAGCTCGACGCTGCCGTGGAAGAGAACGCGCGCATCCGCAGCACGGCGGACTTCCGCGAAGGGGTCAGCTCTTTCCTGGAGAAGCGAAAACCGCGCTGGACGGGGCAATAGGAGGGGCCGTTTCGGGAACAATGGCGCGGGACAACCGAATTGGGCGCAGTGGATGAATTCCCCCAGCTCCCAACCAGCAGGACTCCCCCATATCTTGTTACAATTCCTCTCTTCGAGCATTTCGGGAGAAATTTGCCTGAAGGGTTCTGGCTGACAGCCAAAGCTGTGGCTGCCGAGGAAGATGCCGGGCTTGGATAAGGGACACTTTACGAACGCGGGAGGCTCTGTCAAAGAGGCAAGCCGCGGCGAACACAGGGAGAAAATGATGAGATTTTGTTTGCATTCCATGGCTGCGGGATTAGCGGCAGTCTTGCTGGTACCCATGCCGGGCCGCACGCAGCAGCCAGCCACCACGCCGGCACAGCAGGCGCCGTCCGCGTCCAAGCAGGCGCCGGCGGCGCAGCCAGAGCAGGCGATGCAGGGGAAGGCTTCGCAAGCGCCAATTCAGCCGGTATTGTCCGGGCCGTATCCGGTAATGAGCAAGGCCGCTTTAGAACGCGGACGTCAGCTTTTTGAAATGTTTAGTCATACCCAGACGAGCGAATTGTGGGCCGCCCTTTCGGAGAACCTAAGGACGCTTTCGGACAAACAGGCTGCTCGGGCCAAGAAAGGAACCGGCAAAGAGGCATTTGCCGAGATCAACAAAAAGCTGCGCGACGCAATGGGGCCGGAGACCCAGATGCTCGAGGAGAATATAGTTCCGTACCTGTTCGCGCCGGATACGGTCTACTCCCGGCTGTCGATGTTCGGCAAGACTCGGGTCCCCGTCATAACCACTATCATTTTCAACCAGCGGGGCGACATCGATGACTTCCCGCCGCCGAGGCCGATGCAGACCGTCGCCGAAGGCCGCTACGCCGGCTACGAGGATACCGCCAAGCTGCATTTGCCCTTCCAGGGCGAGTGGCTGGTGTACCAGGGAGGACGCAATGTCTTCAACGACGGATACGCCATATCCGACGAATTGCGTTACGCCATGGACTTCGTGTATCTGAAAGACGGCCGGCTATTCTCCGGAGCGGGTGGAATGGGCAGCAAGGCCGAGGATTATTATTGTTTCGGTCAACCCATCCTGGCGCCCGCCGATGGTACGGTGGTCAAGGCGATAGGGACCTTCAACGATTACGCGCCCGGCAAAGCCGCCGGTGATCCGCCAGATGGCAACGTCGTCATCATTTCGCATGGCAACGGCGAGTCCTCCGAGTTCAATCACCTGAAGCAGAACAGCCTCAGGGTGAAACTGGACGAAAATGTAAAGCAGGGCGAGGTGATTGCCGAGTGCGGCAATAGTGGCAGCGGGCCCATTCCACATCTGCATTATCGATTCCAGAAGGGTGCCAGCGTAGGGCTGCCCGCCCAGTTCGTAAACTACATCGCCGACGGCAAGCCGGTTGAGTCCGGCGAACCCAAGCGGGGGCAGTTGGTGAAGAATGGGGCCGGCGCGCCGGCAGCGGCTGCCAGCGCTTCGGCTCCGGGCACGGCCGCTCCCAGCAATGCCGCGCCAACCAAAATGCCTGCGCCGGCGAGCAAGTGAACTCGCTTCCTCACACAGAAATTCTCCAACGGGCGCGGCACAAGTTGCTGCGCCCACTGTTTCCCGATGGTGAGAGCCGCAATTGAAGATTGAAGACACGCCGGGGCAACTGGTCTCTCGCGCCCAGGTCTACGAGACCAGCCTGCGCGTGCGCTATGCCGAGACCGACCAGATGGGCGTCGTCTATCACTCCAACTACATCATCTGGTTTGAAGTTGGCCGGGTAGAAATGTTCCGGCAACTGGGTTTCACCTATAGCGAGATGGAAGAGCAGGATGGACTTCATGTCGTCGTGGTGGAAGCCCGGTGCCGCTTCAAGGCGCCAGCGCGCTACGACGATCTGATCAGCGTTCGCACCCGGCTGCTGAACGTTCGCGACTCGCTGTTGCACTTTGGCTACGAGATTGTGCGGGCCACCGGCGAAACCTTGCTGGCCGAAGGCGAGACCGTCCATCTGGTGGTCGACGCGCAGTTCAAGCGCCTCCCGTTGCCGGCGAAATATCTGACGCCTTTTCTGCGAGCGGCAGGAAAACCCGCGTGAGATCTCGCGAGGCGACAAATTCCTTCGCGACAGCCCTGGTTGTGGCACACTGAAGAGACCATGCAGGCGCTTCACATCAGCGGCAACGACTTAACCCTCGACGACGTGCGCCAGGTTGTCTATGAGCGCCGTCCCATCCTGCTCCAACCCCAGGCACGGCTGGCGGTGGAACGCTCGCGCGCGGTGGTTGAGGATTTGCTCGCCAACGAGGGCGTGGCGTACGCCGTCAATACCGGCGTGGGACATCTGGCCGACATGCGCATTCCCCCGCACGATGTCCGCAAGCTGCAGGTGAATCTGGTGCGCTCCCACTGTGTGGGAGTCGGCGAGCCGCTGGCGGAGGACGTTGTCCGCGCTATGATGCTGTTGCGCGCCAACTCGCTGGCCAAAGGCTTCTCCGGAGTGCGTGCGCTGATCATCGACACCCTCTGCGAGATGCTGAACCGCGGCGTCCATCCGTTGATTCCATCGCAAGGCAGCGTAGGCGCCAGCGGCGATCTGGCTCCTCTGGCGCATCTGGCCCTGACCATGATTGGCGAGGGTGAGGTCATGAGCGCGGGCAAAAGTTCGTCGGCTGCGGAAGCCCTGAAACACGCCGACATCAAGCCGCTGGTGCTGGAGGCCAAGGAAGCGATCTCGCTCATCAACGGTACCCAGGCGATGCTGGCAATAGGACTTCTGGCCACGCTACAGGCGGAAAT
>CAWKIR010000011.1:0-26925 GCA_963849815.1 uncultured Acidobacteriaceae bacterium
CGAAGTTAGGCACTACGTACCAGTAGATGTCGACCACCCGCATGCACATCAGGAGAATCGCTACGCCGATAAGGCGGCTGCCGGCGCGTTTGCGCTCGCGCGATAGCAGCAGGCAAAACGGCAAGGCGAAGTGAAACAGAATAATGATGAGCGCCACTACGCCCCAGCCGCCATGGATGCGGTTCAGGAAGAAACCGATCTCCTCAGGCAGATTGCCGGCCCAGATGATCAGCCACTGCGAGAAAGAGAAATAGGCAAACAGCATAACGAAGGCCAGCATCAGCTTGCCGAGGTCATGGAACTGCGTGGGCTTGATGATCTCGCGATAGGGGCTGACGCGCGTCAACAGGGTCAGGATGACAACGCAGAATGCCAATGCTGAAAGTCCCTGTCCCGCGATGAAGATCAGGCCGTAGATGGTCGATCCCCAGTGCGGATCGAGTGACATCACCCAATCGACCGCCGCGGACGAAATCGAAAGCGAGTAAACCACTGCGCCCAATCCGCTGATGCCCTGGAAGAACGGAAGCGGGCCGCTCAACGGCTGGTAGAGCCGCTTCCCGCGGTTATACAGAACCGTCTGAAAGAGGATCCAAAGGGCAAAGTAAATGATGGCGCGAGCGATCCAGCCGCCGTATCCACCAACATGCAGATACCAGCTGTTGTGCTCAGTCAGCGCAGGATTCGTCATCCAGGCATAAAGCTGGTCGCGCCCAAACAGGATCGGCAGAAAGAGGACTGCCATCAGCAGCAGGCCGCGAGAACCCGCTTCCAGCGTGCTGCGAATAGCCAGGCCCCAGAAGCCGCCGGAGAGGTACTGAACCATCAGCAATCCCAGGCAGCCCATGCTGAGGCCCAGCCAGAACATAAAGCCGATAAGGTAGCCGCGCAGAAGTTGCTCGGGCGACATCACATATCCCACGATAGTGAGCACCACGCCGACAAGGCCGATCCCAAGCCACATATTCTGCCAATGGCCAGTCTGCGCCGGCACTACGTTGTCGGTCTGGCGAAGAGTGATGGTCTGTTCGCTCATGGTTTCTGTGCGCCTCCTGGGGCTGGAGCCGCTTGCGGCGGAGGCGGAGTGGAGGCGGCCGTGGTTGCGCCCTGGGTGTCGTACGCGGGCATAACGAAAACGCCTGCTGGCGGCGTGCTGGCGACCTGCTCGCCGGCAGGAACATCAGCCGCAGTTGCGTGCTGACTTAGCTGCAGCGCACGGATATAGGCAGCAATCGCCCAGCGGTCCGACGGCGGAATCTGTTGCGAGTAATCGGACATGGCGCCAAAGCCATTGGTCATCACGTCGAAGAAATATCCAATCGGGGCTCGCCGCAGACGATCAATGTGATACGACGGCGGACGCTTGAAGCCGCGCTGCACGATCATCCCGTAGCCATCGCCAACCTCGGAATGGCAGGGAGCGCAGTAGATGTTGAAGCGCTGCTGTCCGCGGGCCATCACCTCGGCAGTCGCTTGAAACGGCAGGTAATCCCCATCTTTGTCGCCGATCTTGCCGGTGTAGAAGTAGGTATCGGCATCCAGATGTCCGCGAGCTACGGTGCCCGAAATAATAGGCCTCGCGGAGCGGTGGTCGGCATAGAAATCGCTTTCCACCAGCGGACGCTGGTAGGGCTGCACCTGCATGTCCTGCCGGCAGCCTGCCAAGAGCAGCAGCGTCGCAGCGGCCAGCAGGCAAACCGACACCTTGGGCCGCGAAGCCTTGGGGCCACTCGGTCGCAGCCAAGCGCAGGGCCCAATCTCGAATTGTGCTGGCCGATTAATGCGGCACCTCCGAAATCGACGCCGGGTGCAGGCTCCGCATGAAGCGCTCTGTGTTCTCCAGATCGAAATTGGGATCAGCGGCTTCCACGCACAGGAAAAACTTGTCGCGGGTCACCAGCGAGAAACGGTCGACATTGAAAAGCGGGTGGTGCGGCATGGGCAAGCCATTTAAGGCAAACATCCCAAAGACACCGCAAAGTCCGGCAAACAAGATCGTCAATTCGAAGGTCGGGACAATAAACGCAGGCCAGGACAGATAAGGCTTCCCGCCGATATTTAGCGGATAGTCGATGCAGTTGATCCAGTACTGCAAGCCGAATCCGGAAGCTCCGCCGAGGATGCCGCCGAGCAGCACAATCAGGGGCACGCGGCTCTTGTGGAAGCCGACGGCCTCGCTGCACTCCTCGATGGGAAACGGACTGTAAGCGTCCATCTGGCGATAGCCGGCCGCATACGCCGCCTGGGTTGCGTGAACTAGTTCGGTCGGCGTGTCGAACTCCGCAAGCAGGCCGTAGATGGGCGGTGCGAGCTGTGCGTGACTCACTTGGTCTCCACCTCCGCCTCCGGCAGCAGGGTCCGCATTTCAAAGATCGAAATCGCGGGCATGACGCGGATGAAAATAAACATCGCGGTGGTAAAGAGCCCTATCGTTCCGAAGAACACCGCATAGTCCCAACGCGTTGGGGTGTAATGGCCCCAGGACGAAGGCAGGTAGTCGCGCGACAGGCTGGTGACGATGATGACGAAACGCTCCAGCCACATGCCGACCAGGACCACCAGCGAAATCACGAACAGCCATCCTGTCTTGGCGCGGACCTTCGGGAACCACAGGACCTGCGGGATCAGGATGTTGCACAGGATCAGCATCCAGTAGAAGAAGGAGTACTGTCCAAACCACCGGTTCTGCATCATGAAGCGCTCGTACGTGGAGCCGCTGTAGAACGCTATGAAAGCCTCGAAGGCGTAACCATAGGCCACAATCAGACCGGTAGCCAGCATGATCTTGGCTGAGTTCTGAAGGTGGCGCATGGTGATCATGCCTTCGAGGTGGTAATACTTGCGAATCGGGATGGCCAGCACCAGCACCATGGCAAAGCCGGAGTAAATTGCGCCGGCGACGAAGTAGGGCGGGAAAATCGTAGTGTGCCAGCCCGGCATGATGGCGACCGCGAAATCGAAGCTGACGACGGTGTGTACCGACAACACCAGCGGCGTCGCAATGCCTGCCAGCAGAATGTACAGCGCCTCGTAATTTTTCCAGTGGCGTGCCGAACCGCGCCAGCCCATGCCCAGAAGGCCGTAGATTTTCCTGGTGAGCGGATGCTTGGCCTTCTCGCGCATGGTGGCGAGATCAGGCACCAGTCCGACATACCAGAACACGGCGGAGATGGTGGCGTAGGTGGAGACCGCGAACACGTCCCACACCAGCGGACTGCGGAATTGCGGCCACACTCCCATGCTGCTGGGATAGGGGAACATCCAGTACGCCAGCCAGGGACGGCCCATGTGCAGCAACGGGAACATGCCGGCGCAGGCCACGGCGAAAAGCGTCATGGCTTCGGCGAAGCGGTTGATGGAGTTGCGCCAGGTTTGCTTGAGCAACAGCAGGATGGCGGAGATCAGCGTGCCGGCGTGGCCAATACCGATCCACCACACAAAGTTGATGATGGCGAAGCCCCACGCGACCGGAACCTCGATACCCCAGATGCCGACGCCCACCAGGAACAGGTACGTGACCGCCGCCATCAGCACGCCCAGCAGCGTCATGCCGACAAACAGGCCGAACAGCCAGCCCAGGCCGATGGGGCGCGTCAGGACCGCATCGGCAATGGTGTCTGTTACGCTGCCGAACGTCTGCCCCGGCGCCATTACCGCTGGCTCGTCCGGCCAGGGCACGTCCTGCAGAATCGTTTTTTCTTCTGGTCCCTGCTGCATCGCTAACTGGACTCCGACGGTTCAAGTTCAGGATTCGGGTTCGACACGATCGCCATATACGACGTCCGTGGACGAGTATTCAAATCTTCCAGCAAGTTGTAATTGCGCTGCTGCGCCTTGATCTTCGAGACCCGGCTGTTGGGATCGTTGAGATCGCCGAAGACGATGGCTCCTGCCGGGCAAGCCTGCTGGCAGGCGGTAATCACTTCGCCGTCGCGCACCTTCCGGTTTTCCTTCTCAGCGGTAATGCGGCCATGGGTAATGCGCTGAATGCAATACGTACACTTCTCCATCACACCGCGGCTGCGAACGCTGACCTCAGGGTTACGCATCATCTTGAATTGCGGTGTGGTGAAATCCTGGAAGAGCAGGAAGTTGAAGCGGCGCACCTTATAAGGACAGTTGTTGGAGCAGTAGCGCGTGCCGACACAACGGTTGTACACCATGTCGTTCAGGCCTTCGGTGCTGTGCACCGTTGCCCCCACGGGACAAACCACTTCGCAGGGCGCATTCTCGCACTGCTGACACGGTATCGGCTGGTAGAACATGTTGGGGTTTTCCGTGCCGCCCTCGTAATACACATCGACGCGCAACCACTGCATCTGGCGGCCGCGCATCGTCTGCTCTTTGCCGACCACCGGGATGTTGTTCTCAGCCTGGCAGGCGACGATGCACGTCTTGCAGCCCACGCACGAGTTCATGTCGATGGTCATGCCCCACTTCAGCTCGGTGTACTGATAGTTGGTGTAGAGCGTCATCTCCGGCCCGGGCGACTCAATGCCTTCGTGGGCAAAATCGGGATTGCTGATGAAGTCCGCCAGCGTCGCCTTACGGATGATGTGCCGGTTCTTCAGCGGCTCCGTGCCCTTGGGCAGGTCGGAGTAGTCGATGTACTGGAAACCCTGCGGATGGGCAAAGCCGAATCCTTCGCCGACCTTCTTGATGTTGGTTTCCGCATACCACGGAGCATTACTGCTGCGAATCTTGTAGCCGCTGAAACCTACGTCCGTGCCAATCCTCCCGGCCTTGGTGCGTCCGTAGCCGAGGAACACAGTGATGGAGTTGTCGGGATGTCCGGGCTGCGGCCAGATGGGGCCCTTTACCTTGCGGCCATTGACGTCGATCTCAATGATGTCGCCGGTGACCAGCCCCGACTTCTGCGCCTGGTTGGGGCTGATGAGGACGCCATTGTCCCAGCAGAAATTCGTGACCGGCTTTGGCGTTTCCTGCAACCAGCCGTTGTTGGCCTTGCTGCCGTCATAGATCAGCGGATCGCGGCGGAAGATCACTTCCATCACCTGCGGACTGATGCTGTTGGTGGAAGGAATATTGCCGCCCTTGGATGAAACCGTCTTCGCCGCAAATGCAGTATCGGCGATGTAGCCGTCGTTCAGGGCCTTGCGCCACGCGCTATCGAAATCGCCCTTGACCTGGTCCTGCCAGTACTTGCGAACGACGTCGTAGCCCGCGGTCTCCGGGGAGCCGACCAGCGCGAAAATGAACTCGTATGCGCTCTTGCCGTTGTATAGCGGAGCGATCAGCGGCTGAACGATGGAAGCCGTGCCGTCAAAGGCGCGCGTGTCGCCCCACTGCTCCAGATAGTGAGTGCCGTTGATGTGCCAATGCACGTGATCGTAGGTTTCGTCCTGATACAGGCTGTGCTGCACGCGGAGCGGTACCTTGTCCATCGCATCGGCGAAGCCGAAATCAGGGGGCGCATCGTACACCGGGTTAGCGCCCACGATGAGCAGCATGTCGACCTTGCCCGCGTTCATCTCGCCGACCAAATCCTTCAACGCGGCGGTCTGGTCCTGCGGCTTGACTTGCACTGACTCGGTGTAGATGACCGTGATGCCGTCGGCGCCCAGCGCGGCGTTCATCGCGTGAGCCAGAGCGTGAACCGCGGGCGGCTGGTTGTCGCCGGGGATAACGACGGCTGCGCCTTTGTGGGCCTGAAGATCTTTGACGACCGCCACGACCCAGGCCTGCTGCTTCGGGGTTAGATTTCCGCTGGCCGCGCCACCTGCGCCGACTCCGGCTGCGATCGCACGCGCCAGCGTTTCGACTTCCGAAGCGCGCACCGGGAGGCGATGATCGGCCTTGCCGCTGGTGTTGGTCGGCGTGCTCTGAATGGAGTAGAAACGCGACATCTTCTCTTTGAGATCGGGATTGCGTCGCGCCGCGAACTGGCGTGCGTAATAAAGGAATCCCGGGTAGCCGCTGGAGAGGAAATCGCCATCGAGCGCGAGAATGATGTCAGCCTTCTCCAGGTTGTAGCGCGTTTCCAGGTACGACCCGAATGCCAACTGCGATCCCGCGCGCACATTGTCGCGGTTGACCGGCTCCCACTGCACCCACTTGGACTGCGGAAACGCCGTCTGCACCTGCTCCATCAGCGATGCCATGGTGGGCGAACTGGTAGGACAGCTGAGAATGCGCAGGCCGGCTCCCTGCACCGCTTTCTGCGAATTCAGCGCGCCTTTCAGCGCGGCAGTGTAGTCGCCCCAGGTCCTCAACTCGCCGACATAAGTAATGGTCTGCGAGCGGTCAGGATCGTACATATCGAGGATGGAAGCTTGCGAGAAAACGTCGCTGCCACCTAACCCCGCGGGATGTTCGGGATTGCCCTCGATCTTAGTGGGGCGGCCTTCGTGACTCTCCACCAGCACTGGCGATCCGTAGGCGCCGAACGGCATAGCGCTAGCGAAAAATAGAGGTTTGCCCAAGGTGATTTCGTTGGGCTGCCGGACGTAGGGAACGATCGGCTCCAGCGGTATCTTGACGCAAGAGGAGAGGCCGGCGAGCGCCATGGAAGCGCTCATCAGCTTCAGGAAATCGCGGCGCGACGCGCTTTCGGGCCAGACCGAGGCCTGACGCGGGAATTCGCGGTGCAGCATTTCGAAGAAGCCATCACTTTGCGCCAGTTCTTCCAGGCTCCGCCAGTACTGCGGGCCGCTCTTGGCGCGCGCAAGTTTCTCCTGCACCTCAGCGAGTTCCATCTTGCTGGGACAGACCGCCTCGGTTTTCTTCAGACTCTCGTTATCCATCTTCTCGCAGGTCCGGAAACGCAACGTTCGTCAACTTCACACACTGAATCGAGCCATCGCCGCTAGCGATGGCAGGTCGAGCAACTGGTAATGTCCTCAACCGTACGAATGTTATAGCGGTGCTTCAACTCATTACCCAAAGCAATCTGGTCGTCATATTCGGCACCTTCGAATTTCACTTTATTATCGGAGCTGGGCTGCCGGTAGGCCATGTTGAATACCTGATCGCGGGGCCGCAGGAATTTCTCCGGCGCTCGATGACAGTTCAAGCACCATTCCATTTGCAGCGAATTGGCCTCATAGGTCAGCGGCATCTTGTCCACCGGCCCATGGCAACTGGCGCAACCCACGCCCTTATTCACGTGGATACTGTGGTCGAAATAAACGAAGTCGGGCAGATAGTCAACGCGCGTCCAGATCAGGGACTTGCCACTGCGGAAGCTCTCGCGAACGGGCTCCAGCATGGGGGCGTTGGTCCAAATCCGCGAATGACAGTTCATGCAGGTCTTGGTGGGAGGAATGCCGGCGAAGCTGGAATTTTCCACCGAAGTATGGCAATAGCGACAATCGATGCCATCGCCCGCGACGTGATGCTGATGGCTGAAAGGCACAGGCTGCGCCTGGGCGACGTCCTGATAGGTGGCATAGGGCGAGCGCTGCATCTCCAGGGCCGCCCACAGCAACACCGACACCACGATCACCACTCCAATGATCGAGAGCCGTGCAAGTGTATTCGCACTTCGATGGAAGATCTGAGCCATTTATGTGAAGCTTTCCACTCTGCAGGTCCGGGTTCCGACTCCCCTTCGGACCCAGCTTCGTGCGTGGTAAGGCGACAACTGCCACAGCCCGGCGTGACGTGCATCACCCAAGCGAGTGATTATAACAAGTGAAGTTGCCTGTAACGCAAGTGAGGATTCAAGGCGGTGAAGAAAGTTTTCGCTCGCCAGCGATTTCGCTCTCGCTTGAACGAGCAGGAGCCGGCAGGATGCGCAGCTCCTGCAACGTCCCGCTCTTACTGCAACAAGCCAAACACCGCGACTCCGGTTTGGGTCCCCACAAAAACTTTGCCGTTGGCGATGACTGGGGTGATGAACTTGTTGCCCGGCCCGAACTGATCGCGCGATCCTGCCTGATTGCTGTTGTACAACTGGTTCGACAGGTTAGTGGCGTCGAAGGCGTACAAGACAGCCGGATTGGTATTCGCCACAGCCCAGACGATGGCGTTCGAGGTTTGATTGGCGGAGACGCTGGGAGTCGCCCCCGGATAAATAAACGTATTCCCTGTCTGCGAACTCGGCGTGGTGGCGAGCATCGCATTGGAAATGGGAAAAGCCTTCATGGTCTCGCCCGTATCGCAGTAATACACGGTGTTATTGAAGTACGCCGGGCTCGCCCAGACGCCACCTGGCAGCGCACCGTCGATTTCCTGGTAGATAGCACTGTCATTGTTGGGATTAAACTTTCCCATGTTGTCGCGGTTCACGACGTAGATGTTGCTATCTTTGCCCGCGCCCACGGCGAGATGATGCACCATATGATTATTGTCCATCAGGTCGGGCAACACGATCGCTCCACCGGAGCCGAGGTCCTCGTCGCTGTCCGATTCCTGCACGGTGTCGTACGTATTGAAGTAATCGACCACGGTGAGTGTGCCCGTGGAATTGGAGAGCTTCATGAACGCGTTGCCGTAGTCGCCACTGACAGGAAAGCCTTGCGAGTTCAAGGTGGTGTCGAAGGTGCCGTTGCCGTCGAGAAAGTAGACGTTCCCTGACGAGTCGGCAGCCAGCCCCTCACCGGCCATCCAGATAGCGCCTTTATTGCCGTTTGGCGTGACGTCAAGCACGGAGGTTTGCGCTAAGCTGCGCGCGTTGTACGCCATGATCCATCCGGTGTAGGGGCGGGAGTCACAATGCGACGTGAAGGAGATATAGAGGGTAGTGCCGTACTCCAGAATCCCGGCGCGCTCGGCAAACTGTCCGGGAGCGAAGACGACCTCACCGTTCTGGCTGCCATCACCTGTACCGGGATACATAGCGCTGATCTCCGTTGGGCCGCCGAACAACTCTGCCCCGCTCATCAGATCCAGGGCATGCAGTCGCTGGTGGTAGTTACCTGATGAATCCTTGGTCATGGCCACGAAGTAGATGGCTCCATTGGGCCCATTGCCTTTGTCGATGACGGGAGTATCGGTGATGCCAATTTGCGGTGCAATCTGGCTGCAGCCATGATCGTCGCTGGTGGTTTCTCCCGTGCCAAGTGCGGAAACATGCCAGAATTGGCGGCCGGTGTTGGCACTAAAGGCATAAATGCTGTCGTTCTCGGTGACGACATACACCGTGTCGTTCAAGCTTCCGTTAATGAATTGCCTGTTGACGAACAGGGGCTGAGCGTCGACTTTGCCATCCACCGTGAAGAAATCGATTTTGCCGAAGGTGTTGAAGTTCACATTGCTGGGAGTCAGCGTTGTTTCCTGCATGGTCTGGCCCTGACGGAAGACATTGTTGTGATACGTGAGCACATCGGTGGGATACTGAATCGGCAAACCTTGGTTGACCGGCGGAGCCGGGGTTTGTGTTGCGGGACTAGCTGGTGCTGCGGAACTGGCGGCACTGGCAGTGGCCGCTGCGCAGCAAAGCATTCCAGCTCCAATGAAGAAGAGGATGGTCGGTTTGGCTTGATCTCGCACAGTTCACCCCATGGGGAAAAATATTCACAACGAATTATGAGAAGTATATGCGCAAAGGTGGCCCGGAGGTTGTAAAACTTTCGTAGTCTAATGTTGAAATAAATGGCCCGATAGTGCCACAACCGTGCAGGGAGAGAATGCCGACATGGAGAACTGCTCCATCCCATGCGTCATTCAATGCCTGCTCCAGTGGTACTCTAAACTGAGCGGACTAGCTGACAATGGGCGGCCCAGTATCCGGACGTAACCGCGCGCGGGCCGAAACCCTGGCCGGCGTTTCACCTGGCAAAATCCAACCCTCGAATCTGCCCGGGCAAGGCATTAGATTGAGTGCGACCGTGCGGTTTGTGGCATAAACTGTAAGCATCGCTTCAAATTAGAAAGAACCAGCACGGAATGTCATCCAACGGCTTTTATAGCAGCAACTCGTCCCGCTTCGGAAACATGCGCTCGTTGTTCAGCGTGTTTTCCAGCGATCTCGCCATCGATTTGGGAACCGCGAACACACTTGTCTATGCACGCGGCAAGGGCATCGTGGTGAACGAACCCTCCATCGTCGCCATCAACAAAAATACTGGTGAAGTTGAGGCCGTGGGCAAAGAGGCGAAAGAGATGCTTGGGCGCACGCCCGGCAATATCGTCGCCATTAAGCCGATGAAAGACGGCGTCATCGCTGACTTCAAAGTCACCGAGAAGATGCTGAACTACTTCATCCAGAAGGCGCACAACCGCAAGATGCTGGTGCATCCCCGCATTGTCATCGGCGTGCCTTCGGAGATCACGCAGGTGGAGAAGCGCGCGGTCATGGACTCGGCGTATCGCGCCAAGGCCAGCGAAGTACATCTCGTGGAGCAGGCGATGGTGGCCGCGATTGGCGCGGGTCTGCCCATCACCGAGCCCAGCGGCAACATGGTGGTCGATATTGGCGGCGGCACCACCGACATCGCTGTCATTTCTTTGAGCGGCATCGTGTATTCGCGCTCGGTGCGCATGGCGGGTAATCAAATGGACGAAGCCATCATGAATTACCTGAAGCGCAAGTACAACCTGCTGATTGGCGAGCGCACTGCGGAGCAGATCAAGATCGAAATTGGCTCGGGCTATCCGCTGGAGAGGCCGCTGACCATGGAGATCAAGGGACGCAACCTGATCGAAGGCGTGCCCAAGACAATCACCATCGATGACAGCGAGATTCGCGAATCGCTGACGGAGTGCGTTTCAACAATTATGAATGCGATCCGCGTGGCCCTGGAACGCACGCCGCCTGAGTTGTCGGCTGACATCAGCGACCGCGGCATCGTGCTGACCGGAGGCGGTGCACTGCTGAAAAATTTGGACAAGCGCATCCGCGAGGAAACCGGCCTGCCGGTATCGATTGCCGACGACCCGTTGTGCAGCGTGGTTCTGGGCACGGGAAAAATGTTGAGCGATTTCAAGCTGCTGCGCAAGATATCGATTGATTAGTGGTGCGGTTGATTTGGATTGGTGCGCGCGCAGTCGGTTGTTTGCTTTGAGTTGTCATCACGAGCGCAGCGAGGGATCTGCTTTTCGCTGGTGCCAGCGTTTATTCCTCGGGGAGCACCGATTGGAGCGCGAGTGGCACTTCTGGGTGTATATCGTGGCCAGCAAATCGCGCCGCATCTACACCGGTGTGACAAACGACATTGAGCGACGAGTGCGAGAGCATAAGGCGGGGCAGATAGAGGGTTTCACGCAGCGCTACAGAATAAACCGTCTCGTGTACTGCGAGAGATTCAGGTATATCGGTAACGCTATTGAACGAGAGAAACACATCAAGAGTTTCGACCGCGCGAAGCGGGTAGCGTTGATTGAGAGCATGAACCCGACTTGGGATGACTTGTCAGATGAGTGGGGAAAGCCAATCGCACAGTTGAAGGTTGCAAGTGGGGAAGGGAAAGCAGATCCCTCGCTCCGCTCGTGATGACAATTCCGAATCGCTACCCGCCAAGCAGCGTAGTGTATGGATACCTTTCTAGGCCGCTATAGAAACCTTATTGTGCTGGCGGCCATCCTGTTCGCTCAGATCATCGGTCTAGCGCTCCAGGTGCGCCGCCCCACCGACGCGGGCGAAACCCGCCTCATCCGTCTTTGGGCGGTCTCCGCCGTTACTCCTCTTGAAAGCGCGGTCATCCACACCCAGGCGTGGGTGGGAAATCTTTGGACCACCTACATTTATCTCCACGGTGTGCGGCGGGAAAACCGCGAACTCCGTGCCGAAATCGGCCAGATGAAGATCGAAGAGGCGCGGCTGAGCGAAGACGCCCGCATGGCGCGCCGCATCCAATCGCTGCTTGCATTCAAAGAGCAATACATCGACTCGACCATTGCTGCGCAGGTCATTGGCACCAGCGGCAGCGACCAGTCACGCGTGCTCTATATCGACAAAGGCTCCAACGATGGCATTACGGTTGATATGGCGGTCATTACCCCAAGCGGCATCGTGGGCAAGATCGCGCAGGTATTTCCTGACTCGTCGCAGGTGCTGCCCATCAACGATCAGTTCAGCGGCGTCGGCGCGGCGCTGAAGGACTCGCGCCTGCAAGGCATTCTGAAGGGCGCTCCCAACGGCGCAACCACGCTGCAATACATCATGAGCGACGAGAAGGTCGTTCCTGGCGAAGAGGTCATCACCAGCGGCGGCGATCGCATCTTCCCCAAAGGCCTGCCTGTCGGCAGAGTTGTCTCCAGCGAGCCCGGCAAGGACCTGTTTCTCAACATTCGTGTGATTCCCTCGGCACGGCTCGATCAGTTGGAAGAAGTGCTGGTCGTCACCAAAATCACGGAGAAGATGCCCGACGCGAAGGACCTCGGACCGCTGCGCGCGTCCGACATTCTCGCGGAGCGATTGCCCACGGTTCCCAACAAGACTGAAGTTGACGCCGCCGGCAATGCCAAGCCAGGGACTGCGGCCGCGCCTGGAACTACACCGGCGGGCCCTGGAACTGCAACAGCAGGCAGCACTGCCGCTCATCCTGCGACTCCAGGAAACGGAGGCAGCAAGCCAGCCTTTGGTGCGACCATTCCGAATAAGCCCGCCGGAGTGGCAAATGCATCGCCCACAGCGGCGACAAACGGGACAGTGAAACCGAAGGCGACAACTCCGGCGAACGGTCGTGCGGCGGGAACAGCCGTGAAACCGGCGAACAATGCCTCAACTACGCAGCCGGGCGACTCCGGAGCGCAAGATAACGCAGCAGCTTCCCCGCCCGCGAAGAAGCGAGTCAAGCCCGTTCTGGAATCGACGCCCAGCGCGCCTTCAGAGCAACCATCGCCTCCTTCCGCAGGAGCACCGCCACAATGAGCACCCGAGTGATGCCGTTTCGCGGAAGCCTGACATCCCGGGAGCAGGTTTCGGTTTACGAGTTCAGTTGGGCGGCGATTATCTTCATCCCGCTGGCCGCCGTGCTGATCCAGATCTTCATTCCGGTGAAGGTCCGTTTCATGCCGATCATCGACCTGCCGTTCATGGTCACGATCTTCTTCGCGACGGCACGGCGCAACCCCATCACCGGGTGCCTCACCGGTTGCGGTATCGGGCTCATGCAGGATTTGTTCGCTGGGCCGGGGCTAAGCCATCCCTTAGGGATGTACGGCATTGCCTTGACCATCATCGGATACCTGGCGTCATCGTTGGGAGTGAAGATCAACGTCGACAATCCGGGTTCGCGCTTCCTGATTACCTTCGCCTTCTTCGGAGTTCACCAGGGCGTGTACTACGGTGTGGCACATGGCCTGCTGCGCCAGGGAGTGCAATGGAGTTGGAGCCACACCGCAATCTCCGCGCTGGCCAACGCGGTAATCGGGATCTTCGTATACAAGCTGCTGGACAGGTTCAAACAGAGGTAGGAGAAATAAAGTGAGATTGCTGATGCACTCTGTCCTTTTCTCCCTGCGCCCCTGCCCTGAATGACGCTACAATACAAGAGGATTCGCTGTCACCCGGCAACGGAATCGGCCGGTCGCCGGGCGGTATATGACGTTATCGATGTCAACATCGCTTCATGGTAAGACCTGGGAAAGATGTAATTCCTGATGTTAGGTCGCGAAGAAAAAGTCTCTCAGCTCCGCCTCACCGCAGTGCAATACGTCCTGCTGGGAGTTTTTCTGGTGCTCGCCTTCGGGCTGTGGCGCCTGCAAGTCGCGCGCAACGATTACTACAACACACTGGCCGAGCAGAACCGCATCAAGCAGGTCCCCATCCTGGCCCCGCGCGGCAAAATCCTGGACCGCGAAGGGCGCATCATCGTCGACAACTATCCGTCGTTTTCGGTGCTGCTGCTGCGCGATCAGAAGCGGGATCTGGACGCCGATGCCGACAAGATCGCAGCCGGCCTGCACATGGCGCCCGATGAGCTGCGCGCCCGCCTGAAGCGTATGGCTGCGGTGCCCGGCTATCAGCCGCTATTCCTGAAAGACGACATCACGCCGGACGAGCTGGCCTTCATTGAATCGCATCGCGCCGAACTGCCCGAGCTCGACACCATCACCGTGCACCGTCGCCTGTATCCCAAGAACGGATTCATGGCGCACGTGATCGGTTACGTGGGTCAGGTCAGCGAAGACATGCTGACCCAGCCACAATGGGAGCTGTACAACCCCGGCGACATCGTCGGCATGTCGGGCGTGGAGCAGTACTACAACGATGTTCTGATGGGCAAGAACGGCTCGCGCCAGGTGCTGGTGAACAGCCGCGGCAAGGAAGTGGGCACCCTCAGCGATGTGCAGGCAGTTCCCGGCAAGCAACTGAAGCTCACCATCGATCTGGATTTACAGATTGCCGCCGAAGAGGCGCTGGAGGGAAAACCCGGCGCGATCGTCGCCATGGACCCGCGTAATGGCGAAATCCTGGCGATGGTCAGTCGCCCGGCCTTCGATCCCAACGAATTCGCGGTGCGCATTTCGCGCGACGAATGGACCGCTCTGATGACCGATCCGGGCAAGCCGCTGCTGAACAAAGCCATCCAGGCGCAGCTGGCGCCGGGTTCCGTCTTCAAGATCATCATGGCGACCGCCGGCCTGCAAGAGAACGTCGCCCAGAGCCTTATCGTCAATTGCGGAGGCGGCAAGACCTTCTATGGACGGTTCTTCAAATGCTGGATCTCCTCCACCCACGGCTCGCACGGCAGCGTCGGCATCAGCAAGGCGATCTACCAATCTTGTGATTCGTACTTCTACACGCTGGCAGAGAAGCTGGGCATCGGACGCATTGCAAAGTACGCGACCATGCTCGGACTGGGGCAGAAGACCGGCATCGATCTGCCGCAGGAGGTTTCCGGAGTGATGCCGTCGGAAGAGTGGAAGATCAAGAACTTCAAGCAAAAGTGGTATGCGGGCGAAACGATCTCCGTTGGCATCGGTCAGGGCGCCGTCGCGACGACTCCGATTCAGCTGGCACACGCGATTGGGGCCATTACCAGCGGAGGCATCCTGGTGCATCCGCACGTGGCCTTCCCCGACCAGTTCCCGCCGGGATTCAAGCAGGTTTCCACATATACCGATAAGGTGAAGTTCACCCTCGACGAGGACAATTGGACGACCATCACGGATGCCATGGCGAACGTGGTCTCGCCGATGGGAACCGCAGGCAGCGCTCGCTTGCCGGGCATCGATTTCGCGGGGAAGACGGGCAGCGCGCAGACTATCTCCAACGATCTGAAGAAGAAGCTCGGCGCTGAAGGCAAGAAGGACTACAAGGACAACGGATGGTTCGTGGGCGTCACACCGCGCCGCAATCCCGAGATCGTCGTAGCCTGCCTGTTTGAAGGCGGCGAGCACGGAGCCCTGGCCGCGCGTGTCGCAGCCAAAGTTATTGCAGCTTATGTTGCCAAGCAACGCAGCGTTCAGACCAACGTCGCCAAAGCCAACCAGGCTGCACCCGGGAATAAGCAAGCCGAAGTTGCCGCGGTCTGGCATGACGGCGATGGGAAAAATCCTGACAAGCTGCAAGCTGGGCGCTTCACGATACCGACTGACGGCGCTGCCAAGCCCGTGAGCGCAGCTCCAGGGGTTGAGGCCAACGAGAAGCCGATTCCCGCAGCCGACCTGGAGGCCACTGAGTCGCACGCCGAGATGGCACACCCTGAAGCTAGTGTGGAACCCATTCCCGCTGGCGCGAAGCCTGTTGATCTAAGACCTGGCGCACAGCCCGCCCAACCGGCTCCCAGCAAGAAGAACGCTGGCGCGCCGGTCGCACCTCCGGCCGTAGCACTTCCGCGGAGGCAGCCGTGAGCCGATACGTCTCATTTCGCGATTTCGATTGGGTGCTGCTGGTGCTAGTGCTGCTGATCTGCGCCCTGGGAGTACTCGAGATCTATAGTGCGACCCTGAGCACGAAGTTCGCCGGCGTACACCTGAAGCAGATTTACTGGATTCTGGGCGGCGTAGCGCTCATGTTTATCGTCAGCGTCCTCAACTACCAGGCTCTGCTGGAGCGCGTGCCGCTGATGTATCTGATCGCTATTGCGTCCTTGCTGGCGGTAGCGCTGTTTGGACACAAATCGCTGGGGGCGCGGCGCTGGGTGCAGTTCGGGTCCTTCCACTTCCAGCCATCGGAGTGGGTGAAGCTTGTCCTTATCCTTGCGATGGCTAAATATTTCGCCGACTCGAAGTCGGAATGCAGCGCCCAGGACATCGTCAAGGCAGGGGCGCTGGTCGGCATTCCGATGCTGATGGTACTGGCGCAGCCCGACCTCGGCACTGCGCTCACCTACCTGCCGATCGCCATCATGGGGCTGTTCCTCGGCGGAATGAAGGCCAAGCATGCCGCGGTCATCTTGCTGATTGGAGCGTTGCTGGCACCGGTGGCGTGGCACGTGCTCAAGCCGTATCAGCGCGACCGGCTGACGAGCTTTATGCAGCCCGAGGCCGACGCTCAAGGCCACGGCTATCAGGTCATCCAGTCGCTCGTGGCCGTGGGCTCCGGAGGCATCTTCGGCAAGGGAACGGCCCACGGGAGTCAGACGCAAGGCCAGTTTCTGCCGGTGCCGCACACCGACTTCATCTTTGCGGCGTTCGCGGAGGAGCACGGATTCATAGGCGCGATGGGCGTACTCCTGCTATACTTTATCGTGCTGATGCGTCTGATTCAGAACGCTCAGACGGCCCCCGACCGGGCTGGAACCTTCGTGGTGATGGGCGTGGTTGCAGTTCTCGCATTCCACCTCCTCGTAAACGTCGGAATGGTGGTTGGATTCATGCCGGTCACGGGCATCCCCTTACCATTAATGAGTTACGGGGGATCTTCGGTACTGTTCATGTTCCTGGCGCTGGGTATTGTGATGAACATCCGTATGCGCCGGTTTGTGAATTAACGCTTGAAAGAGCTTTGTTATTGAGTGCGCCGTCGGGCGCAGGAAAAAAAATAGCCGGCCGCATCCGCCGGGAGACCGTAGCAGTGACAACTCTGGTTTCCGAAGGATGACAAAAGATTACGACGGCCCTCACGTACGAGGGCATTGCCGGCCGCAAGCATTATAAAAGGGCTGGACAGGATTGCAGGGCACGTTGTTTCGGGGCGGGAAACGGCCCCTCGGCTGAGTTTAATAAATGCAGCCGGGTGTGACGCCACAAACCCACGACGACGCGCTTGATACGGTGCTTAAGATTCCTCAAACTATTGGGTTACGAATCAGGTCAGGTTCACATCCGGACGAGAGTCTTGGTGTGTCCCTGGCCTAGCTGCCCGTACGGTATTCCTGTCCCTCCACTTGCGTCCGGTCACCGGAGCATCCATGAACAAAGAACTTTACGTGTCCTCTACGCCACACGAAACCAAAGTGGCGTTGATGGAAGACGATCAGCTCGCCGAAGTTTTCTTCGAGCGGGAAAACGAATACACCTTAGCGGGATCCATCTACAAAGGCCGCGTAACGCGTGTGCTTCCTGGCATGCAGTCTGCATTTGTCGATATCGGACTGGAGCGCGATGCGTTCCTGTACGTCTCCGACTTCCTTGAGCTTTCGGGCGATGAAGAAGAGGACGAGGAGTTCGGCGAGATTCCGGCACCACGGGGCGCCATTGATTTGAGCAAGGCGCAGCCTGCCCCGGAATTCCACGCGGCCGAAACGCAGCCTGCGACAACAATTCCGGACAGCGAAGATGACGCCGATCTCGAATCCATCTTCGAGGAGGAAGCGCCGGCGCCGACCGGAGATCAACTGGAGTCGGCATCGGCCGAAGAGCAAGAACCGGACGACGGTACTCGGCGGTGGCGCGGACGGCGTCGCCGCCGCGGCGGTCGCCGCGGTCGCGGACCGGAGCAAGAGCGTGCCGAGTCAAAGCCGACCGCGGCACCAGCGCCAGTAGAGCCGGTGGAACAGCCGGCGCCCCGGGTCGAAGCGCGCCCCCGTCCCAGCTACGGACCGCCCGCCGGATACACGCCCATCATCCTGCCGGGAGAGTCGATTTCCAAGTACCGCAACCTGCCCCAAGCCGCGGTCGAGCCACAAGCGCTGGGCGCGAACGAGGGTGCCGCCCCAGTAGAAGAGCTTGTGCCTTCCGCGATAGCTGGGTCCGCGGCCATGGTTACTGAGGAGGTTGAGGAAGAGATTCAGGAAGAGTCGACCCATCTTGATCAGGGCTTTTCTGTCGCCGGGCCGGAGCAGACGGAGGCGATCTCCGCTGTCGAGTCCGAGCGCGTCGAAAGCGCTCGGGGCAGCGAAGAAGAACAGCCGCCGCGTTCGAAACGGCGGTGGGGCTGGCGGCGCAAAGCGGCGAATGCTGAAGTTGCTGCTCCTGTCGAACAGGAACAGACGCAAACGATTTCTCAGGCCGAGGAGTCTCCGCTTACCGAAGCCCAGTCTTCTGAATCTGCCTCAGCTCGGGTTGGTGAAGACATAACTCAACCGAGCCAAAGCAACGACACGGCATCGGCTGAAGGCGGTTGGCATCAGCAGGATCCCACTCCCCGTCACGACGGGGAGCAATCGCTTGCTGCTGACGCAAACGATGCTCATTCAGGAGTGCAGCCTGCGGCCCACGAACTGGCCGAGCACGAAATGGACACGCCCGCCGGTAATTTCGAGTTGCTTAACGCTGAGCTGCAGGCCGCGCCGTCTGTCGCTCCCGTAGGACATACCCTGGAGCACGAGGTCCTGGAAGACGAGGAAGAAGAATTCCGGCCCGTGCCCGACGACATGACCGCGATGCGTGAAGTGGCGGGCGATGAAGAGCTAGTGCTGGAAGAAGAAACTCTGGATGCCGCTAACGGCTACTCCGAGCGCTGGGTCCCCAAGATCGAAGACGTCGACGAGGATGAGATTGTCGCCGCGGAGGAGCGCGGGGAAAAGCTCTATCCAGCAGAAGAAGAAGAGAACGGCGAGGAGGAGCAGGTCGAGGAGCCGGTCAACGATCACGCCGAGTTGCGTGCCGCCGTTCCCACCGCGGGATATCAGCAGCGCAATGCGCAGCGTCCCGGCTATGGGCGTCGCGACAATCGTGATCGCGATCGCGGGCGCCATGGCGGCGGATCGCGCCGCAACATGCGCAGCCGTCCCAACACCAATCGCAACCAGCCGCTCATCACCGACCTGCTGAAAGAAGGGCAGGAGGTGCTGATCCAGATTGCCAAAGAGCCCATCGGCAAGAAGGGCGCGCGCATCACCAGTCACATCGCGTTGCCGGGCCGCTTCCTGGTTTACATGCCGACGGTCAACCACGTAGGCGTCTCCCGCAAGATCGCTTCCGACGAAGAACGCCAGCGCCTGAAGCGCATTGTTACCAGCGAGCGCGAGAACGGGCTGGGTGGATTCATCGTGCGCACCGCAGCCGTCAACATCAAGGAAGAAGATCTGCGCGCCGACATTCGCTTCCTGAAACATTTGTGGGCCGAGATCAAGACCCGCACCGAGAACAGCAAGTCGCCGGCGCTGATCTATCACGACCTCAACCTGGTGGAGCGCGTGCTGCGCGACCAGGTCAACGCCGACTTCTCGCAGATCTGGGTGGACACGGAAGACGAGTACGAGCGCGTGGTGCGCTTCGCCAACCGCTTCCAGCCGTCGCTGGTGCGCCGCATCAAGCTCTATACCAAAGACACGCCGTTATACGAGCAGTTCGGCATTCAGGACGAGATCAACCGCTCGCTGAAGTCGAAGGTATGGCTGAAGAGCGGTGGGCACATCGTCATCAACCAGACGGAAGCGCTGGTGGCCATCGACGTCAACACCGGCAAGTTTGTCGGCAAGACGCAGCGGCTGGAAGACACCATCGTGAAGGTGAACGTTGACGCCATCAAGGAAATCGTGCGGCAGATCCGGCTGCGCGATCTGGGCGGCATCATCGTGATCGACTTCATCGACATGGACGAGCGCAAGAACCGTCAGAAGGTTATGATGGCGCTGGAAGAAGCGCTACGCAACGACCGCGCGCCGTCGAAGGTGCTCCAGTTCAACGATTTTGGATTGGTCGCCATCACCCGCAAGCGCGTGAAGCAATCGCTGGAGCGCACGCTGGGTGAGTCTTGCCCGTATTGCACGGGCGCGGGCTTTGTGAAGTCGGTGCCAACGGTGTGCAACGAACTCTATATTGAGATGCGGAAGATGACCAAGGTACACGACAAGGATGACATCACCGTGCGGGTGCATCCGGAAGTTGCCAAGGCGCTGAAGGCCAACAACGGCAAACTCATCACCGAACTGGAAGACTTGACCAGTAAGACGGTTCTGGTGAAGAGCGATCCCGCGCTGCATCAGGAGATGTTCGACATTCACTAATTAGTGGTCAGTAGCTGGTAGTCAGATAAGCCGGGCGCAAGCCCGGCTTTGTGTTGCAGTCGGGTAAAACGCGCCCAACCTAGGCTCGCCCCGCAAACTCCCGCGTCTCGGTCGAGACCTTCACTTTTTCTCCCTCTTTGATGAACAGCGGAACGCGGATCTCGATGCCGGTTTCCAGCTTCACGGTCTTGGTCACGCTGCCGCGAGAGGAGTCGCCCCGCGCACCGGGCTCCGCGTAAACCACCTGCAATTCAACCTGCAACGGCAGCTCCAGGCCGATGGGATTGCCGTTGAACTTATGCAGCTGGATCACAGCGCCTTCCACCAGAAAGTCCATGGCATTTCCGATCATCTCTTCATTGAGCGTGAGCGTCTCGTAGGTTTCCTGGTCCAGAAAGTGCGCACCATCTTTGTCGCTGTACAGGTACGACGCGGGACCAATCTGGAGGTCAGGCTCCTTGAATTTGTCGCTGGCCTTGAAGGTCTTCTCAAACACCGCGCTGGTAAGCAGGTTGCGCATCTTCAGGCGCACCAGCGTCTGCCCTCCACGAGCGGTAGGAGTGTTCACCTCGGCTTCCAGGCAGTGGTACGGGGTGTTCTCAAACTCAAAAAACATCTTGCGCTTAACGTTAATGGCATCAATCAGGGCGGCCATGAATTCCTCATCGCGAAAATCCCATCGCTCAGCGCTGCGAGCCGCTCTACGCTTCGCCCGGCGATCTGATTGTACTTGTACGACGTCATCATGCTCCGGTAACTTCCCGCGGACTGGATACCTTCAAGATAGCTTGGCTCGGCTGACTTCCTGGCCCCCATCAGAAACCGCAGCGTCGGCGGATAAGTGATAGGTGTGGTGAGCCAGTCGTCGAGTCCGGCTGGCAGACGCTAACAGGATAGCCCAGCACCCAATGTAGAGCCCGCTTTTGCCCCGCTTGGAGCGAACTGCGGAGGCAAAGTGGCGGGTAGGCTCTATCTTCAATTCCTTCCCCTACGGGCGGCAAGACTAGGGTGTCACCACAGCTAGCTAGCTTCTAGTCTCGCAACGGCGGGGCAGGTCTTTAGCAGTTCATGCTGTTAATGTTAGAGTAAATAGCACTTTAATGTATCAGAAACTTATATAACAGGGACGTAGGTTTTCCCCAAGGAATCCAGTGATAGCAAGGATTTTCCAGTAACTATTGATGATGTGACTTTCGTTCGGAAAAGCGTTATGGGTCGTGCCGAACTTCTTCCAAATCCAGCTATAGTGCTGGTTTGTGTCGGCGCTTTTGTCTGGCTAAAGAGTGGCAGACAGGGGGATGTTACGGGCGAGTTATCCGGGGTGGCAGGGCCGACAGTGAGCCGGGGCGCTTGCAAATAGTTGCTTTTCCTGTAGGAAAACACTTGCGTTGGTAAGGGCGCCCACTTAGAATGTTGAGACGTCAGGTTCCTTGTAAAGCATTCCGTAATGGCCGGTTGTGGAATCACCTTCGGTCTTAGCGCTGATTGCAAAACAAGGGTTGGTAGTCATCATAACTCCTGGCCGCCGCGCTCTTGAGTCGCTGGCCTAATCCGTACCCAGGCACTAGTGAGAGCGCGTTTCTGTGGCTGATGTGGGTCCCTGAATTATTCCAGTTCCTTTGGAAGATGTTAGATGCCCGGGAACGATTCGGCCTAATGTGGTTAGGTTTTTCGGCGTCCACGCTCAGGACGCTCGTTGGCGTTTCTTCTCCGACGCTGGCGAACTGACGTAATCCGAGCGGCTTACGCTGCGGTGCCGGTGTGGCGACTTTTTTCCCGCACGGCTACAGATGATTCTTACGAGGCGTTCAGGCGGATAAGGGAGGTCTAGCCCGATGACAAAGAAAAACGATTCCGGTCAAGCGCTGGTAGAGATTGCGCTCTCAATTGGGATTTTTCTTGTATTCGTATGGGGAACCATCGAGTTTGGAAATATGTTCAATACCAAGTCCACCCTCCAAAATGCGGTCCGGCAGGCTGGACGCTACGCCGTCACCGGGCAATGCATAGGCGGGGTGGGTACGTGCACTGAATCGAGGTATAACTCGATTATCACGAAACTCGAAGGTACTTCGGAAGGCTACATTACCACCAGCAATGCTGGTACCGACGTCAGTATAACCTGCACGGATGCAGGCGGGGGGTGTCCCGACGGCGCTGGTGGACCCGAGGACATTGTCACTATCACCGTAACCTACCCATATCCATTCTTGACCGGCCCAATTGCCAAGTTCTTTTCCGGCGGGACGTACACCATAACGGTGAGCTCCTCTTTTAAAAATGAACAGTTTCTGCCGAGCCAAAGCTAGGGAGGGCGTATGAAGGCAAAGATAAACACAGACGAGTCGGGCCAAGCCCTTATAGAACTATCGTTCGGGCTGATCATGCTGTGTGTCTTCGTGTTTGGGATCATTGACTTCGGTCGGGCCATCTACGACGTTCAGGTAATGAAGAACCTCGTCGGCGAGGGCTCCAGCATGGCTTCCCGTCAAACCAGCTCCCTGGGGCAAGCAGTGACGATCGTGACTTCAGACGCCGGAAATGACTTACACATGAGCACGAACGGATGCGTCATCATCACCCAGGTTACGAACCAGAATGGAGGATCCCCCCCCACTATCCAAGTCGTCGCCCAAGCTTCGGGCGGTGGGATCTCGTGCTCCAGCAACGTAGGCTGCCTATCGGGACAAGGAAGCTGCACGAACTCCAACGCTCACCTCCCCCAGGCGGCGGTTAACGCGCTGACCACGGAAGGCCTGGGAGCGTCCGTTTATGCGACTGAGATCTACTATAACTTCACCGCAATAACGCCCCTACCGGGCTTCCTGGGAAGCCACGTACTGCCATCTCAGTTGTACTCGGTGGCATATTACTAACGAGGGTATGAATATGCGCAATGCCAACCTTGTGAAGAACGACCGCGGGCAGACCATAGTTATTTACGCTCTCGTTGTGCCCATCCTTATCCTCTTCGCTGGATTCGCCATCGACGCGGGTATTCTTTATGTCACCAAGGCCAAGATATCGACAGCCGTGGACGGCGCAACTCTCACCGGCATGAAGAACTTGCAGTCGGGGCACACCACCGCTTCCTTACTGGCCGCCGATATGTTTGCCGCCAATTACGGTGCCGGTGCGCCCACGCCTACCGTTACCTTCCTCACCGATCAATATGGCGACCAGCAGGTACAAGTATCGGCCACGGTTAACGTGAACACCTACTTCATGCGCTACCTGGCGAATTGGGCAACCGTACCGGTGGCGGACACCGCCGTGTCAACCCGCGGCAAACTGGTGATGTCCATCGTGCTGGACCGCTCCGGCTCGATGACCTCGGATGGTGGCGAAACGGCCCTGGTAAATGCTGTGCCGTTGTTCGTCGATAAGTTCGATAACACGTTGGACGAAGTTGCGCTATTGAGCTTCTCTTCCAACGCACGCATAGACTTTCCCATCGCTACCGGCTTCCAAACGCCGGTTACGACTGCTGTGCAAGGCATGGTCTTCACCGGCGGCACCTTCGGCACCGGAGCAGGCACCAAGGCAATTCAGAGCCCAACGATTGGCGCTCCGATGTCGTTGGCCGATGCACAGAACCAAAGCGTTCCCATCAATCCGGGGCAGAACGTAATTAAGGTTCTGGTGTATTTCACCGACGGCCTGATGAACGCCTCCCAGGATACTTTTTACTGCGGCCCCTCGGCCCCAAGCGTGCTTATCAATTACGGCGGTTACGACACAGGAACCAACGATGTAGCCTTCTTGGATCCAACTTGCAGCCCAGCCGCATCAGGTTCCGGTTGCACGAATGAATCGGGCCATACCAGCCAATGGTATACTTTCCAACCCGGTGCGAGCACATACTTCGAGTACGACGCCGCGGGCGATAAATGCGAGAATAGCAGCGGAGGGTATGTAACCACGTTTCTTTCTCAGCAAACAGGGCAACAGACGGCATTTTCACGGACCAACGTCACCACTGAAACCCAATACCGCGCTATTCAAACGGCCGCCGCCATGCGCACCGAGGCTGTCCCAACATACATCTACACCATCGGCTTGGGCCCCAGCGTAAGTTCAGCGACCCAGGCTTTCCTGGGACAACTTGCGAATGATCCTTCATTTCCCTCGACTTACATTACAAGCCAACCGGCAGGAGAGTTCTTTTGGATACAGAACTGTCCCGGGACCACCTGCACGGCTGACCTGAACACCGCATTCCAAACGATTGCGGCCAGAGTTATTCTCCGGCTCACGCAGTAGCATCAACAACCGGTATTCGGTCAACGAACCTTTCGGCCAGGAATCTCAGCAGAGACTTCCTGGCCGTTTTGCTTCGATGCGCATTTTCGGCCGCTTGCCCACTCCCTGTCTGCCCCACACATGCAAGCGCGAGCGCTGCGACGATTATTGCTGCCTGCCTCTAGTCCCGTTCTGCCAGTCTTCCCACAGACCAAAGCCTTTCATCTGCTCGTCAAGGTGCGTCTCTTTGATGGTGACTTCGATTTGCGGCCGCGTAAGCCGCGGACCGATCCGTTGCGGCGCATTGGCCAGTTCGACGATCAGCGCAGCCGCCTCGGCTTCGTTCTTCTTGAGTTGCGCGAAATCGACCTTGTCGAAAGTATCGGAGGTGGCATGATAGTTGACCAGGTAGTTGGCCTCAGACTGGTTGGCTACTAGCGTGGGTACACCTTCGATCATGAAGTCGTAATGGTCGGTTCCGGTCATGGCATCGTTGGTCAACTGATCGGCGTGCCAGGACGCGAACGGTTGTAGCATGGGAGTGAGCGCAGCATCGACGTCCTTTCGGCCGCCGGTGGTAAAACCCGTGACCGGACCCGATCCTGCGTCCAGCACCAGTTCGGCCACGACATTGTCGAGCTCGTTACGATGCGCGCGGACGTAGGCCAGCGAGCCCAGCAGGCCTTGCTCCTCGCCAGAGAACAGAATGAAGCGAATGGTGCGCCGCGGGCGAACGCCGGCGGCCTTGATCGCGCGCAGCGAATCGACAACCAAGGCGGCGTTGCATCCATTATCCAGAGCGCCGGTGCCCAACTCCCACGAATCCAGATGCGCCCCCAGGATGACCACCTCGTTCGCCAGGTCGCTTCCTTTCAGCTCCGCCACCACATTCGCTGTTCTGATTGGCGGCCCAACCCGGTTCGGCATGGAGAGCGACATGCTGACCTTCTCGCCATGCACCAGCAGCCTCGCGATGCGTTCCGCATCCTCACGCGCCAGGTTGCTTGTGTGTTCTGGTATTTCGTGGAGTGACGGTTCCATGGCCCTTCATTTCTTCCAGCAGCGAGTCCAGGCGCTGGAAGTTGGCCTCCCATATCTGGCGATAGCGTTCCAGCCATCGATTGGCCTCGTCCAGCGGACGCGCTTCGATGTGGCACGGCCGTCGCTGCGCGTCGCGGCTGCGCGAAATCAGCCCGGCACGCTCCAGCACCCGCAGGTGCTTGGAGATTGCCGGCTGGCTCATGTCGAAGGGTTCGGCCAACTCGTTAACCGAAGCCTCTCCCGCAGCCAGCCGGGCGAGAATGGCTCGCCGCGTCGGATCGGCTAGCGCGGCGAAGGTTGCGTCGAGATGGTCGGGCCGGATCATTATCTAACCTGATAGTTATATAACTTACAAGTTATATACATCGAGGCAGACAGGTTGTCAAGATGATTTTTTCGGCCTTGCCCGATGGCCGGCCTACTCCTATTTCATTGGAAAACAATCGAGGTCGTTGGCGAAGGTTACGGGGCCGGAATATCGTTTCCGGATCTCTGACAGAGTCTGATCTTCCTTCCCCAGCGTTCGCAGCATGCGATGAGACAAAACCAGGCGCTTCACCCCGGCCTCGGCCGCGATTTGTCCAATCACCGACGGAGGCATGTGCAGGCGCCTCTCGATTCCGGTGGCGCCTTCCGGCACAGCATTATGCGCGATAAACAAATCGGCGTCCTTCGCCAGGCGGACAAGGCCTTCGCCTTCGCCGTTGGTATCTCCGCTAAACGCGATGACCTTGCCGCCCGCCTCTATGCGCCAGGCCAAGGCCGGAACTCCGCCGTGAAAAACGCGGACCGCGGAGGCGGCGAGATCGCCGCTGCGAAATACTGGCACGGGAGTTTGGCCCGCGACAACATTGTGGGGCTGCATCTTGTAGCTGCCGTTTTCTTCTGGCGCCAGCAGCTCGCTGAGATATCGGTAAGCGCCGTGCTTAGCTCCGAAGAAATCGGACACAAACTCGGTGGTGGAGGGCATGAAGTCGTTGCCTGGCGGGCCATAGATCGGCAGTGGACGCTTGCGATCTTCAAACCAGGAGGAAAAGATCAGCGTGGGAAAGTCGCCGCTGTGATCAACATGGAAGTGGCTGAATAGAATCACGTCCAGTTGGGACATTTGCGCTCCGCTCTCGCCAAAGCGGAGAGCGCTTCCGCCGCCCGCATCGATCAGGGCCCGCGCCTGCCCGTTCTCCCACACCAGATAGCTACTGGAAGCGCGCTTGTCTTGCAGCTCCGGCCCTCCGGAGCCAAGCACTTGGACGGCGACGCCCTGCGAACCGCAGGATTGCGCCGCAGCCGACGGCATGAACAAGCAATTGAGCAGAAGGCCGAGCGCCAGAAGTAAGCCAGGCGTTCTTGAAAGCGACTCGTTCATGGTCCGCTGTCAGCCAGCAAAACAGCCAGCCGCGCCGCTCTGCATTGGCCGCCTCCATTCAGCAAACGCCAGGACCACAATGTTACTGCA
>CAWKIR010000012.1:0-119747 GCA_963849815.1 uncultured Acidobacteriaceae bacterium
CGGAATAAGTACTTGTCGGTAGAGCTCAGGCAGGAGTTCCAGACGCCCAATCCGCGCAAGGTTGAGGATGGAGGAAGTATCGGAAACGACAATCACCGTCTGCCCAGTCGATGAAGGGTCTGCAGATCTTGGTGGAATTCCTCTATTCCGTAATGGATTGGAATCTCGCGCTCCGCGAGTAGCGCCTGAAACGCCAGCCGATCCATTTCCGCAAGGCGACTAGCCTGCGCCAGTGTCAGACGATCTTGCTGAAACAGAGTCAGTGCGAGCTCCCGCTTCAGCTCAGGTCCACTGATGTGGGCTGCTGCAAGTACTTCGTCTGGAATGGTTACCGGCATATGCGGTAAGCAACACCTTTCTCTGAGCCACTATGATACATCACAATATTGCTCGCAATGATGCAGGGCATGAGCATATCTTGCCACCATGCCAAGTATAAATTTCCTCTCCAGCCTACCCGTCCTCGCGTTACCATATCTCGGGCTAGTCACCCCGTGGGGTGATAGCAGTCACGGCCGGACTGCCAAGCAGTCACTGCGATATCGTCAGCCGAGGACTCAAATGATCTCGGCTTCAATACAAGTTCGCCCCGGTCTGCGGGCGAACGGTTTATCCGTGTATCGGCCCTAAAGATAGAGTTGTAAGGTTCGAGGAGGACCTCTATGAGTGCTGGAATTTCCACCACCGCCGGAATCAAGACGCCGGCTAATTACATCACCGAAATCATGGCGCTGGTAAAGGCCAAGAACCCAGCCGAGCCTGAATTTCACCAGGCTGTGCAGGAAGTACTTGAGTCTCTACGCCTCGTGCTGGAAAGACATCCGGAATACATCTCCGCGAAAATCCTGGAGCGCATCACCGAACCCGAGCGCCTCATTATGTTCCGCGTGCCGTGGTTTGACGACAATAACAATGTGCAAGTCAATCGCGGCTTCCGCATTGAGATGAACAGCGCTATCGGCCCCTACAAGGGCGGCCTGCGCTTCCATCCCTCGGTCAATCTCGGCATCCTGAAGTTCCTGGCCTTCGAGCAGGTCTTCAAGAATTCGCTGACCACGCTACCCATGGGCGGTGGCAAGGGCGGCTCGGACTTCGATCCCAAGGGCAAGAGCGACAACGAAGTGATGCGCTTCTGCCAGAGCTTCATGACCGAGCTGTGCCGGCACATCGGGCCGGACACGGACGTTCCCGCCGGCGACATCGGCGTGGGCGGCCGCGAGATTGGCTATATGTTTGGCCAGTACAAACGCATCGTGAATGAATTCACCGGCGTGCTGACGGGCAAGGGCCTCCATTGGGGCGGCTCTCTGATTCGTCCGGAAGCTACTGGTTACGGCTGCGTATATTTTGCCGAAGAGATGCTGAAGACCCGCAAAGAAACCCTGGAAGGCAAGCTGTGCCTGGTCTCTGGCAGCGGCAACGTCTCGCAGTACACCGTGGAGAAGCTGCTTCAGTTGGGCGCGAAGCCGGTCACGGTATCCGACTCCGACGGCGCGATCTACGATCCCGACGGCATCAATGCCGAGAAGCTGGCGTGGATCATGGAACTGAAGAACACCAAGCGCGGACGCATTCGCGAGTACGCGGACCAGTACAAGAAAGCGATCTTTATGCCGACCGATCTGAAGCTGGGCTACAACCCGCTTTGGAACATCAAGGCCGACTGCGCTTTCCCGAGCGCCACGCAGAACGAAATCAACGCCAAGGACGCGACCAACCTCATCAACAACGGGTGCAAGGTGGTGGCCGAAGGCGCCAACATGCCGAGCACGCTGGACGCCACCAAGCTGTTCCTGGAGGCGAAAGTCCTCTATGGTCCAGCCAAGGCGGCGAACGCGGGCGGTGTGGCCACGTCGGGCCTCGAGATGGCGCAGAACAGCGCACGGCTGAGCTGGACGCGCGAGGAAGTCGACCACAAGCTGCACAACATCATGAAGGCCATTCACAAGACCTGCTTCGAGACCGCCGAGACCTACGGCACTCCCGGCAATCTGGTGAACGGCGCCAACATCGGCGGCTTCCTGAAGGTCGCCAATGCGATGCTGGACCAGGGACTGGTGTAAGCAGTCCGTGGAAGCGCCGGGCTTCAGCCCGGCGACAGCCACGCGTCCTGAAGTCTGGTTAAAGCAATGCGGGGTGGAGCAGTCCACCCCGCACCCATCCATTGCCAAGCGTTTGGCTTGAGTTATCGCCAGGCTTGTGTGCCCGCTACCCGTCGCTAATCGCCATCCTAATCTGGACAGCCTGGTGGCGCACGGCAGAGTGCGCCTACGGAGCTGTCCCCATCAGTTCTCGTCGTACATTCTCCATCTGCGACTGGAGCGCCCTAAGCGTCGATTGGTCGTGGAATTCATCTGCTACTACCATTTGCGTGTTGAGGGCAAATATCGGCATGAGCCTCGCCGTGATCGCCCACGCAACGGGACTTGACTCAGGAACGATATAGTCAGCAATGGGGATGGCGATTCCCGTGACTTGTTCCCCATAGGCATCCTCTGCGTTCTTTGCTTCCACTCTAATCTCTCGCATAAGCTGATTTTGCCGCCGACCAAATTCCAGAAAATACACTTGCACTTGCTCTTGGTCCGCACCGGAGACGGCAATATTGACGTGGCCAGCGAACTCTTGAAAATCTCGCTCAGCGACATACCGGTGTTCAAGTGAAAAGGTTGTAAATATGAGGAGCTGGTATGCCTTGAAGGCGTGTTCTGCATCGCCTCCTAACGCTCTCGGCCCTAGAATGGTCTGCGGCTCGACTCGCTTTTCAATGCTTCGTCGCACGGACTCAAATTGTTGGTTCCTCAATATGCTGAAGCCCGCAGCAATTTTTTCAGCGTGACGTCGCAACGTCACTGTTTTGAAGAATCCCATAACAACTTTCCCCCTTGGAATCAAAACGGAAGGAGGCAGTGATTCGCGCACCATCGGAGAGTAGAATTCATCACAGTATGGAAGAACGAAATCTCAAGTCCCAGACGATCATGTCGTTTCTTGAAGAAGCTTTCGGATCGATTCTACCGCTCTTCGCGGCGAAGTGTTACGTGACGGTCCTCCCCGACTACACGACAGCCGCCGTTCCGGCGGATCGTGGCGCACTGACCGACGAACTAGTGCCCTGTCTCCGCGACCAACCCCCCGATTCGGCCGCTTTAAGATCACCGCAGGGCTACGATATCAAGATGACTGAGACACATCCGCTCCTCAAGAAATACCTTCGGGGAATTACCTTGCGCAGTGGTTCCCGTGGTGATGCATGGGTCCAAGTACTCCCGGACGGCGGACCATTTTAGCTGAGTGCCCACTCAAGCCTCCTTTGTTGGAGTGCGAGTTTTCGTTTGTACACGCGAAAAGATCCGCTCGAACTCCGCTTGAACGGGACATCCGGCAAGTCCACTCAGCGCGGGGTGCCCGTCCGAGCCGTTTATGCTTTGCTGCTGAATTAACTGAGTAGGCAAGGGTCGCCGCAGTGTCTGGAGCAGTTTGAGTTCTCAGTCGCGGGACGATAGGATTGTGGAACAAGGAAGTCCCGAGGGGAAAACCTATGCGGTCATTTGTTCTCCGCGTTGTTCTTGAACCAGACGAAGACGTGTGGCGGGCGTACATTCCGGACTTGGAGGCCAAGGGTGCTGCGACCTGGGGGCACACCCGGGAGGAAGCGCTGCGCAACATGCAGGAAGTCGCACAAATGATCATGGAGGAGTTGGAACAGGATGGCGAGCCGCTGCCGCCGAGCGTGACGGTTTCCGACCAGCCGCTCGTAGCGGTCAGCCTGTGACCCTTGATTATTCCCGCCTGCATTCTGTTACCGCCCGCGAACTGATTTCCGCCCTTCAACGCGACGGTTTCTCGCTTGCTCGCCAGAAGGGCAGTCATCGCCATTACCGGCATCCCGATGGGCGCCGCGTCACGGTTTCGTTTCACCATGCATCGGACACGTTCCGCACCGGCACGCTGCGAAGCATGATCGAAATTCAAGCTCGTTGGAGTGAGGAAGACCTGCGACGCCTCCGCCTGCTTGGCGGAGGGTGATCGGCATGACCACATCCCGCCCCGATCCCGATCCCGTACCGTCCTCTGAGCGCCTGTTTGAGGGCTTTGAGAACCTGATGCCGTTTCGCGTGAACGACATCCTGCTGGTCTCCAGCCTTTACGATTCTTTCATTCTGCGCGAGGACGGGCGGCTTAACGAGCTTCTGATCGGCGAATCGCTGGAGATGAATCTCCATCAGGTCCCCGGTATCACGCACGTTTCCACCGGCGCGGAGGCGTTAGAGCTGGCGCAATCGCAGCGCCGCTTCAACCTGATCGTCACCAACCTGCAACTGGGCGACATGGACGCCGCGCAACTGGCGCGCGAGATCAAAGCCGCCGGCCTGGATGTTCCGGTCATCGTTCTGGCCTACGACTACCGCGAGATCCAAAACTTTCTGGCGCGCAATCCGCGCACCGACATTGATCGCATCTTCCTGTGGCAGGGGAATGCGCGCATCCTGCTCTCGATGGTCAACTACATCGAGGACAAGCGCAACGTGCTGCACGACACCAGAGCCATGAACGTGCCCGTCCTGCTGATGGTGGAAGACGACATCACCTATTACTCGCTCTTCCTGCCGGTGATTTACACGGAAATCATCAGCCAGTCGCGGCGGCTGCTGAGCGAGGCTCTCAATGTGGCGCACAAGCTGGTACGCATGCGCGCGCGTCCCAAGATCCTGCTCTGTTCCAACTATGAGGAAGCGGAGCGGGAGGTGATGAAGTATCGCGAGTACCTGCTCGGCGTCATCTCGGATGTAGAGTTTCCACGCGGGGGCGAGCTGACGCCGGAGGCTGGTTTTGAACTGGCGCGCATGGTGCGCGAGACCGTTCCCGATGTTCCTATCGTCCTCCAGTCCAGCCGTACCGAGTTCATGGAACGCGCGCATCAAAAAGGGTTTTCATTTTTGCAGAAGCGCTCGCCGACTTTGCTGGGAGATCTACGCCAGATTCTGACCGAGGAGATGGGCTTCGGCGATTTCGTATTTCACCTGCCCGATGGGACGACAGAGGTGGCCCGCGCCGCTGACTTGAATGCCCTGGAGACGTTGCTGGAGACGATACCGGAGGAAAGCCTGGCGTATCACGGTCAGCACAACCACTTCTCGCATTGGCTGATGGCGCGCACGGAATTCGCGCTGGCGCAGCGGCTGCGGCCGCGCAAGGTCAGCGACTTCGGAACTCTGGAAAACCTGCGGCACGACTTGATCGAATCGATTGCCGAGTACCGCCGCGAGCAAAGCCGGGCGCTGATTGGCGAATTCAATCCGGCGACATTCCAGCCTGCCGAGTCGTTCTTTCTCCAGATGGGTGGCGGCTCGTTGGGCGGCAAGGCGCGCGGACTGGCGTTTATCCGGCATATCCTGCGGCAGCGCGGAATTGGCCGCAGCTTTCCCGGCATTCGCATTGCCGTGCCACCGACGCTGGTACTGACGACAGAGATATTCGACCGCTTTCTCGACGACAACGATCTGCTGGATCTGGCCATCCACGGCACTAACGACGAGGAGATTACGCGCCGGTTTCTGGAAGGGTCGTTTCCTATCACGCTGCTGGACAACTTGCTGGCGTTTCTGGAGTCGGTCCATTATCCCCTGGCAGTGCGCTCCTCCAGCCTGCTGGAAGATTCGCAATACCAGCCGTTTTCGGGAGTGTATGAGACCTTCATGTTGGGCAATCACCATTCCGACATCCAGGTGCGACTGGAGCAACTGCTGGAGGCCATCAAGCGGGTATACGCTTCGACCTTCAGCCAACATGCCAAGGCCTACGTGCGAGCGACCCCATACCGCCTGGAAGAAGAGAAGATGGCGGTGGTACTGCAACAGGTGGTTGGGGAAGCGCACGGCGACCGCTTCTATCCTGATTTTTCCGGCGTAGTGAGGTCGCGGAATTTTTATCCGGTGGGAAACATCAAGGTTGCGGACGGTTTTGCCGCCGTGGCTTTGGGATTAGGACGGGGAGTAGTGAGCGGTGGCAAGTGTCTTACCTTCAGCCCTCGCCATCCGCGCCACCTGGTGCAATTTTCGTCGGTGGAGGACATGCTGGCGAATTCACAAATGGAGTTCTGGGCGCTGGATCTCAATCGCCCGCAATCCGACGATCCCGGTGGCGAGCTTCGCGAATCGTCCTTCGGTCTGGATGTTGCCGAAGGCGACGGTACACTGCAGATGCTGGCTTCCACCTATTCCGCGGACAATCATGCGGTCTACGACGGACTCAGCCGCAAAGGACCGCGCATTGTGAGCTTTGCTTCGATTCTGAAGCACGGAACGTTTCCGCTGCCCCAAATTCTGGACCGGCTGATGGGGATGGGAGAAGACGCGCTAGGCAGGCCGGTGGAGATTGAGTTCGCAGTGCGTCTACCGCGGGAAGCGAACGATGTCGCCGTTTTTGGCTTTCTGCAGCTCAGACCGTTGGTTCTTTCGCGCGAGGGCGAAGACATCCGCATGGATGACCTCGGTCCCGAAAGACTCATCTGCCAGAGTTCCGTGGTACTGGGGCATGGCCGGTTGCAGGACCTCCGCGATGTCATCGTGGTTGATTCGCACCGCTTTGAGCGCGCGCACAGTCACGATGTGGCGCAGAGCGTCGCCCACTTCAACGCGCGCTTGAGCGAGGCCAATATCCCGTATGTGCTGATCGGCGTGGGCCGCTGGGGCTCCACCGATCCGTGGCTGGGAATTCCGGTGGCCTGGGACCAGATCTCGGGTGCGCGCGTCATCGTGGAGTCGGGATTCCGCGACTTCCGCGTCGCACCCTCGCAAGGCAGCCACTTCTTTCAGAATCTCACTGCGTTTCAGATCGGCTATTTCACCGTGAATCCCGATGCGGGCGAAGGTTTCGTCGATTGGGAGTGGCTGGGCCAACAGCCCGCGATAGAGGAGCACGGCTGCGTGCGGCATTTGCGGTTCGAGTCGCCACTGGTCGTCGCAATGAATGGCAAGACTAGCCAGGGAATAATTTTGAAGCCGGGTTCGATGGAATAGCGCAGCGTGTAAAAGCTCGTTGTTCGATGTAAAATTCCCCGATTTCCAGTTCGCACACGAGAGGGCACCGTAAAGTGAGTCAGGACTTCTCAAGACGCAGGTTTCTGGTTTCTTCGCTCTATGGTTTGGCGGGGAGCGCAGTGCTCCCGACTGGCAGCGTTGCCGAGCTTCTACGCTTCGCTCCTGCCGATCAGGCGAAGGCCGCGGACTCGGCGGCGACGTCGACTACGCTGCAAGCCACACCGCTGACGCTGGAGATCAACGGTAAAGCAGCCAACGTGATGGGGCTGCTGCAACCGAACGGCACGCAAGGGATGACGACGGTAGTGAACCAGCCGTTTCGGGTCGTGCTGGAGAACAAACTGCCGGTGCCGACGGCGATCCACTGGCATGGGCTTCACCCTCCAAACTCGGAGGATGGAGTTCCGGGCGTGACGCAGCCTGTGGTGCGGCCGAACGAGAGCCTGTTCTACAACTTTCCCGTCCAGCCCGCGGGAACACACTGGATGCATTCGCATCAGGGACTGCAAGAAGCTTTTCTGTTGGCGGCGCCGCTTATTGTGTATGAGACCGATGAGCAGCATCGCGATGAGCAGGAGATTGTGATTCTGCTGGGGGACTTCAGCTTCACGCCGCCGAAAGAGGTCTATGCCAAGCTGCGCCAAGGCGGCAAAGGCATGTCTGCGATGAAGCCGGGAACGGCCATGCCGGCCGCTGCGAAATCACAAAGCGCAAGCGCGATGAACATGGGGAGCAAGGTCGACGCCAATGATGTAGATTACGATGCGTATCTGGCAAACGATCGCACGCTGAACGATCCCGAAGTCGTGAAGGTTGAAAAAGGCGGGCGGGCACGGCTGCGCATTATCAACGGCAGCAGCGGGACCAACTACTTCATCGATCTCGGCGCCCTGTCAGGCGAACTGATTGCAACCGACGGCATGGCGGTCAAACCTGTTCGCGGGACACGCTTTCCGCTGGCGATTGCTCAGCGCATCGATGTGCGTGTGGATCTGCCGCGCGATGGAGGAGCTTTTCCCATCCTGGCGTTGCGTGAGTTTGCGACGGAGCAGACCGGAATCGTGCTGGCAACAACGGGTGCGCAGATCCAGCGGCTGCCGGTGAAGAATTCCACCACAACCGGGCTGCTCACGCTGGATTTGGAAAGCCGGCTGGCCGCTGTCCAGCCGCTTACGGAAAAGCCGGCCGCGCAGGTCAGCATTTTGCGTTTGCAGGGCAACATGAGCCGCTACGATTGGCTGATCAACGGGCAGGCGTTCGACATGATGGACCCTGCAACGCAACAACCGCAGGTGAGGGTGAAGCAAGGACAAAGAGTGGCGCTGAAGTTCGTGAACGAGACGCCCATGTCGCACCCCATGCATCTGCACGGGCATTCGTTTCAGGTCGTCGCGATCAACGATCGACCCATCAGCGGAGCGCTGCGGGACACCGTGCTGGTGCCGGGACGAACCAGCGTTACCGTGGCGTTCGATGCGAACAATCCGGGCCTGTGGTTTGTGCACTGCCACGTCCTCTGGCACCTTGAGGCGGGCATGGCGACGCTGGTGCAGTACGAAGCGTGAAGGTTTCCGGAATTACGTTTCAGGTTGCGATGCGGGTGCGGAAGCGACGATACTGCTTAGGTGCAACGTTAGCCGGAGGTGAGTTGCGCTGTGCGCGCAATTCCGGCTAGGGCTGCGAGATGGACGGCGCATCACTCAACCCAGGAGGGCTGACATGTTCAAAGGCTTTCGCGATTTCGTTCTGCGCGGCAACGTGGTCGATCTGGCTGTCGGCGTGGTGATCGGCGCCGCATTTGGCACGGTAGTGACGGCGTTTGTGAAGGACCTGCTGACTCCTATCATAGCCGCCATCGTAAAGAAGCCCGATTTTTCCGGCTTCTCGTTTGAATTGAATGGAGCGAAGTTTCTCTATGGCGACTTCATGAATGCCATAATCTCGTTCCTCTTGATTGCCGCTGCGGTGTATTACTTCGTGGTGTTGCCGGTAAATCACATGATGAAGCGCTTCGAGAAGCAGGCGCTGCCCGACAAGAAGAAGTGTCCCGAGTGCCAGAGCGACATTCCCATCGAGGCACACCGGTGCGCCTTCTGCACGCAACCGGTGTAAGAAGAATTTGTGGAAACCTGCGATTGATCCAGGGGCGGGTCCGTCAAGAACTCTCGAAATTCCAAGCCGGATGGAATGCAAGAATTCCGAGCACCGGTATTGCGCGTTTCGTTCAAACACACTTTCGATTTTGTCCCTCGTACTTTGCTTCTGTCTCTTGAGTCAAGCCAAGTTGTGATTACCAGAATGTCACCAGACACCCTGGGATTGCGACCACCTGGAGCGAAGTTCTGCGGGCCCTCTTGTGGATATCGCGCACCAGTCGCCAAATAGATGATAAGGAAAGACTTAAGTCGCTAGAAGGGCGCCCAGATTGAGGGGCCAGCTATGATACAATAAGAAAGGATCGTTGGGCGCCTAAGTTACTGAAACATCTAGTAGATAAGGGTATCTGCCGAGTTAACCACGGCCGCGCTCCGACCCCGTAAGAAAAACAATCTGCTGACCAGGCAGATTGCCACACGAAATGGAGCAGGATGCCCGCGAAAGATCCCCAAGCAGCCGCTGCGGCGGTCCCTGAAAATAATAAGTCACCGGAAATCGACAGCGAGAAAGTCTCGCCGAAGACCACCAGGAATGGCAACGGCCAATCCGATGGAGACTACAATGCCGATTCCATCAAGGTGCTCGGCGGCATGGAAGCGGTGCGCAAGCGCCCCGCCATGTATATCGGCTCGACCGGCGAAATGGGACTGCATCACCTCGTTTACGAAGTAGTGGACAACTCGGTAGATGAGGCGCTGGCCGGATTCGCTGATCGCGTCGACGTGACGGTCCATATCGACGACTCGATCACAGTCGTCGACAACGGTCGCGGAATTCCGGTTGACGACATGGATGTAGACGGCGAGCGCCTGCCGGCGGCCCAGGTTGTGATGACCATGCTGCACGCGGGTGGGAAGTTCGACAGCTCCTCGTATAAAGTTTCCGGCGGACTGCACGGCGTGGGTGTGTCCTGCGTTAACGCGCTCAGTCATCTGCTGGAGCTGGAGATCTGGCGTGACGGATCCGTGTGGGAACAAACATATTCCAAGGGCGAGCCGACCTCGAAGCTGAAGAAAACCGGCACCACGAAGAAACGCGGCACCAAAGTACACTTCGTCCCTGACAAGGAAATATTTACCGTCACGGAATATAACTTTGACACCCTGGCCCAGCGCCTGCGCGAACTGGCATTTCTCAACAAAGGACTGCTGATCACGATTACCGACGAACGTACGACGGATCCGAAGACCGGCGAACCCAAGAAGACCGAGCTCAAGTACAACGGCGGCATCGCGGAGTTCATCAAGCACCTGAACCGCGGCAAGAGCGTACTGCATGACAAGCCCATCTACATGCAAGCCGAGCGCGACGGCGTGGACATGGAGATCGCGCTGCAATATAACGATGCCTACTCGGAGACGGTGCTCAGCTTTGCCAACAACATCAACACGGTCGACGGCGGCTCGCACCTATCCGGCTTCCGCACTTCGCTGACGCGCACCGTAAATTACGCCGGCCAGCAACTCGGGCTGTTCAAGGACGTCAAGGAAAATCTAACAGGTGATGACGTCCGCGAGGGTTTGGTCGCGGTGGTCAGCGTAAAGTTGCCGCAGCCACAGTTTGAAGGCCAAACCAAGGGCAAGCTGAACTCCGACATTGCGGGCATCGTGCAGGCATTCGTCAACGAGCGTCTGGGAGGGTTCTTTGAGCAGAATCCGCCAGTCGCGAGGAAGATCATCAACAAGGCAATCGAAGCTGCGCGTGCTCGCGAGGCTGCGCGTAAGGCCCGCGATCTCACCCGTCGCAAGGGCGCGCTCGACGGCGGAGGACTGCCGGGCAAACTGGCCGACTGCTCCGAGCGGCAGCCGGAACGCTGCGAGGTTTATCTGGTCGAGGGCGAGAGCGCAGGTGGCACCGCCAAGCAGGGACGCGACCGCCGCTTCCAGGCGATCCTGCCGCTGAAGGGCAAGATCCTCAATGTCGAAAAAGCGCGTTACGACAAGATGCTGGGCCACGAAGAAATTCGCGCCATGATCACGGCGCTGGGCACCGGCATCGGCAAAGAGGATTTCGACGTATCGAAGCTGCGCTACGGCAAGATCATCCTGATGACCGACGCCGACGTGGACGGCTCGCACATCCGCACCCTGCTGCTCACCTTCTTCTTCCGCCACATGCAGGAGTTGATCAAGCGCGGCAACGTATACATCGCGCAGCCACCGCTGTATCGCATCAAGAAGGGCAAGTTTGAGCAGTACATCAAGAACGATGCCGAGTTCGTGAAGGTAATGGTGAAGCGCGCGGCCGACGGCATCGTCGTGCGCTATGGAGAAGGCGCGGCGGCGCTGGACGGCGCTCCACTCACCAAGTTCATGACTACGCTGAACGACTACATCGGCTTCTTCGACAAGGTAAACAAGCGCATTCGCGACGAGGTGATCACCGAACTGCTGCCCAAAGCTGACCTGGTGAAGCGCGCCGACTTCGAAGGTGACAGCACGAAGCCGCCGCAGAAGATCGCCGCGCTGGAGAAGGCTCTGAAGGCGATTGCGAAAGAACGCGGCATCAAGGAAGTGGGACCGCCGCGCTTCGAAGAGGAGCACAGTCTGTGGGAACTTAAATTTGTCAACTCGCAGGGTGCTGAGCATGTCATCAACTGGGAGCTGGCGTCGACGCCGGAGTATCGCCAGATGATGTCGAAGTACAAGCACATTGAGCCGTACATGCAGCCGCCGTACTTCATTGAAGCGGTGAAGAAAGATGTCGGCTCGAACGGCAAGGAAGAGCTGAGCGACGCCGAGCGCGCCGATCAGGAGAAGGCGGAGCAGAAAAATCCCAAGACATCGAAGCGCAAGCCCGAGGCGGCGACGGTGGAGAAAGGTTCGCCCCGCGAGCTGTTCGACTATGTGCTTAACGAGGGCCGCAAAGATTACACCATCCAGCGCTACAAAGGCCTGGGTGAGATGAGTTCGCAGCAACTCTGGGAAACGACCATGGATCCCGAGCGGCGGACGCTGCTCTCAGTCAAGCTCGAAGACATCACCGAGACCGAAACGATCTTCACGACGCTGATGGGCGAGGACGTAGAGGCGCGGCGCAGGTTCATCGAAGACAATGCGCTGGATGTGAAGAACCTGGATATTTAGCGGAGCATTGCCCCGGGCTCGGGATGATGAGCATCGCCCGTGAGCGGAGCCCGTCTTTCCTGAAGGCGTGTCGCCGCTGCGGCGGCTGGGCTACTCACGGCTGAGTGAGCACGGTGTGGTAGGGATCAAGCACTAACTGCTTCACGTCAGCTGGAGCGGTTAGGGTGAAGCGGGTATCGGCGCCCTCGGCGAAGACACGGCCCAGATACACTTGCCGGTCTCCCTCGACGCCATAGATGGGGACGCTGGTGACGAGGTCCATTGGCGCAGAGTCCTGATGAACAACGCCACTGACGGTAGTTCCTGATGCTTTGCGCGCGAACTTCACGCCCGACAATTCAAGCTGTGGGAACGCCGTTCCGTTGACCCAGCCATCGAAGAACCAGTCCAGCGACTTGCGATTCTCGAACCTCAGCACTCGCGGCAAGACTTCCTCTAGAGCCTGCTCGAAGTCGGCATTCGTGATTTCTTTTCCCTGAAAACGAGTTACCAGGCTGCGCAACAGCCCAAGGAAGACGGTGTCGTCACCGTCAGGTTTGGCCGGCGTGCGCGAGGCGTCGCGCAGCATCCAGCGCAGCATATGGATCAGCCACGTGCCGCGGCCATAGGCGATGATCTCGTACCCGTTGGGAAAGTGCGAGGAAGACAGCCGGCTGCCCAGCGTAACCGGACCAGCTTCCACCAGGCGATGCCCATCCCGTGATCGGCTGGCCAGGATGCGGCGATAGTTCTCCAGCGTGAGCTGAACGTCTCCCGGCCGCGAGCGCTCCAGCAGCAGCAGCGAGCAGTAGTTCGCAAAGGCTTCCAGCAACCACTGCTCGTGGTAGCTGGCCCACGAGACCTGGTCGCCATACCACTGGTGCGACAACTCGTGCGGCATCATGACTTCGCTGTAGATGACCGCGTCGGCGGGCGAGACATTTATGGCCGCCAATTGTTCGGGCTGGAGGTAGGCGTAACTCGATAAGAAGATCAATCCTGGCCAGCCCTGGCTCTCCGCACTGGGGTTTTCGGTGAGTGACAGCGAACTGAAGGGATAAGGCCCCAGCATCTGCGACAGCGAGGTCAGGGTATCCGCCGCGCGTTCGGCGAGCGATTCACCAACGCCGGCCGGGTTCTGCAAGGGCGGCGGCGGCCACGGTACGGGATCTATCGTTCCAGGTGCGTGGGGCGAGAGGAGTGGGGATGAGCCGTTTGCCAGGTCGGGAGCTGAGCGCTGGAATTCGGTCCCGCGAGCTGCATAGGCGTCAACCTCAATGTTCATTGCCTTGGCGGAGCTGCGGACGTACTCACCCAGATTGAATCCGGCGATGGGAATGGGTTGCTCGCTGACCCAGTGACCGATGAAGCCATTGCCGTCGCGCTCCAGCGAAACCCGTTTGCCGGTGGCAATCAGCGACCAGGGTTGCGGAAAGCGGAAGGTGAGATCGTAGTTGGCCATGGCAATGCCGCGGTTGGGATACCACGTGCCGCGTGCCCCGACGTACAGCAAACCGCCGCCGGCATCGGAGAGCACCGAGCCTGCGTAGGTAAATCGCAAAGGAAAATGCGCACCTGGCTGCAACGGCGTGGGGAAGACTACTGCGATGGTGTCGTTGCCGCGCCGCGAAAGTTCGCTTCCCTCAAGGGCCTCGTTCTGGATGAACTCCAGCGGCTTGCCATCGAAGTCCACTCGCTTCACCTGAAGGTAACGCGACAGTTCGAAGAGCACGACGCGCGTGCCGCCTTCTTTGACATCGACATCGAGGGTCGCGTCCGCCGAGAGGTTGCGCACAGAATCAAGACTGGCATCGATGGTGTATTTACCGATGGACAGGACGCGTGGCGTCCAGAGTGGGCCAGTCGGGCCTCCAAAACGGGTGTCGGAGAGCGTCGTCTTGCGCAGCGAACGCATGGGAAAACTCATCCACAGGTCGTAATAGACCTGGTCGCCATGGGAGGAGGCGTTGCCAACCACAACTTGCTCCGGGCTGCGCGTGTCGAAGAAAACGTCGAAGACGCCATAATGCTCGCCCGCAATGCGCGCGTGCAGCAGGTGATCGGGAACGGGTGCAGCCTCGCCCGAAGCAGCCGCGGGCGGCGTGCTGGTGAAGGAGATACAGAGCCGCATCGCGTCGATTTCAGCAAGACTACGTGCATGGCCATCGTTGCGGGTGACGAAATCGGCGGCATCCTCCGGCGGACGCAGAAATGGCTGGAGCTCCTTCGCCGTGTCATCGTTGAAGCGAAAGTAGGCCGAAGAAAACTTTTCCTCCAGCACTCCAGCGTTGATGAACAGGCCTAGTGAGGCGCGCTCCATGCGATCGGGCGGGCGCACCAGCACTTCTCCATCACCCTCAAAGTAGGCGCCGGTGATGTGGCCATCTACCGCCTGGGTGAAGGCGATGGTGCCATCGTTCAGCCAGATGTGTACGTCCTCGCGGTCGATTGCCGCTTCGCGGACCTGGAAAACACGTTGTGGATCGAGCCCCACGCTGCGCAGAGCGTGATACAGCGGCAGGATGGGACCTGACAGAGCTGACGGAGCAGGGGCGGCCTCGGCTGCTTCCGCCGGAGGGGAAACCGGCGTCAACGATGCACGCTGTTGCGCCGGCGCGCCGGCACCATGCAACAGCCAGAGCGCAAGGGCAAGCTGGCGAACCGCCGAAATGGCCCGAGGTGTCATAAAGCTGCTTCAAGGATGCTACGGAAGGCGGGGGGTTGTCACCTCAGGTGGGACGAGCGGCAGTCAGGTGAGGTTCAGTCGGGGACCGAACCGGAAGGGGTATTTTCGGCCATGACCAGTTTCTCTTCCAGTTCCGCAACGTGTTCCATCAGGTAATGGTCGTAGCCTTTGAAATTGCGCAGGCGATAGAGAAACTCGCCCAACAGTAACAGCCGGCAGCAAACTACCACGATAAAAACCAGGGCCAGGGCGATGTCGAGGTGAGCGTGGAAACTGGTGTAAGCTTCCTCGGCCTCTCCGGCACGTCCGGCGGATCGAATGGCTACCACCTCCAGAAAGATGCCGCCCAGGAACAATCCCATCAGCACCAGGATAAACACGAAGGAGCGAGCCACGTAAACGATGGTGGCAAAGGCATTGTTGTGGCATTCGCATAAGTTGAAGAGCTTGGAGTTAACGGAAAGCAGCCGCGCCTTCAAGAACCACGTTCCCGGCCGTTGCAGCGGCAAGGAAATGAAGTGCCGCACAGTATCGGCATAGAGCGCCACCAGTCCGCTGAAGAGTACGACAACGATCTCCAGGTAAAGAGCGTGGTTATGCAGCCAATATTGCAAAGAATTCAGCATCTGGGGGCAAATATAACACGAAATGGCAGCGGCGGGAGGTGACGTAAGGGACAGCCCGGGACGGGACTCACCGGGAAAAGCCATCGATCAGGCGGTGAGAAAAGGGCCCACGCCTTTAAAGCTCACGCCAAAAGAGCGGTTGGGCCCTGGGATACTTCACTCTACGAAGCCAACGGCACCCTGCCGGGTCGCTTAGGCAGGAAGCCAATTCGGCGATGTGCGAAGGCCTCGCCGAGTGCTCACTGGTAACTGCGCTGCACCACAGCGACGGTGCTAACGCGAACTTATATTCACTTCCCGGCCCCTGCACACGTGTCCGCGACATGTTTCACACTTGATACCCTAAGAACGGGTACTTGGTGCGGGGAAGAAGCAGTGCCCTCCATGGTGCTGCTCTCACTATGTATCCCTTCCGTTCCAGTGACTGCAATCGCGTGGCCGACCTCGGGTTTAAGCTTGTCAGCGTAACCGGAAAGTTGATGTTCCTTACCGCTGTTGTCGGTAAGCACGTAATGGTGCTTTGTATACTGCAGGCAACCTTGGACCGTTGTCATACCGGCGTCTTGCGCGAGGGAACAAAGCGCAAAACTAATGACCACCAGAGTCAGCATGAAGATTCTCGACACGAAATCTCTCCCTTCTAGCGTTGACCAACGTTTCCTTCCTGACCTCGAAAACGTCACCATAGTACACCCCTCACCACAAATTACCCAGGTTGCAGGCGAAGCTCAATGCCAGCCGCAATTGATTGGAGCGTAAGCGACGGCAGGAGGGGCGAGGCATCTTACCCTCTGCTTGCCTTCCTTCCGTAATTGTTGCTTCCACGTCCGCCGCTTCTTATCTCAATCTCCGGAGACACCCAGCTAGTCGCTCCTGACACGTGAATGGCCGGATCACGCGGCTCGGCGAGGCGTTTCCATGGGATTCAGGAATGGCTGCTGATTCCGGACTTGCGAAAGGTTGGCAGCAGCAGCATCGCCAGCACGTAAGCGGCTGCGCCGCAGGCGAGAGTTGTGGTCAATCCGAACTGGATGGCAATGACGATCGCCAGTACCGATCCCAGAACGCTGGAAGCGGCATTCATTGCCCAGGCCCACTCAACGGCGCCGTGCTTCGCGTGCGTTTCATCGCTGTCCCCGGACGCGAGAGCGCGCAGACCGCTGGGGAAGGGCATCCCCATGGTGAAGCCCAGCGGCAGCAGCAGCAAAGCGCTGACCAGCAATTTGGCGGTGAAAGCAAGGCCAATCATGCTTTCCAGCAGGCGGGGCAGAACGAAGACGTAAATCAGCAAGGCGACCACGATGAACGCCAGCGCCAGTGCGACCCGAGTAGGTTCACCGAACCAGCGGCGCGAAACCAGGCTGCCGGCTCCGCCAGAGAGCAGCATCAGGAAGACCACAACGGTGAGCGCGTAGGTGGGATATCCCAGAAAGAGCACGAAGCGCTGGATAAAGGCGATCTCCACCATGATGTAGCCGAGGCCGATGGCAATAAAGTACAAGACGCGAAGGCTGCTTCCGGAGCGGGTTTCCGGCGAAAGCGCCAGCGGCATCACGAGAAATGCGAACACAGCTGCGACGGAGACCAGGAGCACGATGCCCAGGATCGCGATGCCCAGGTTGACTTTCCAGTCAATGCCGCCCTGGTCGGAGCCGCGGAACACCTGCTCCGGCTTGAGCGTGAAGAAGAAGAAGGGCGCATTGTCGGTCACCGGGGAAACGTTGTACGCATACGCCTTTGAGAAGGCGAGTGCGTCCTGGCCGCGAATGAGTTGCGCGAATGCTGGATGCGCCATTCCTGGCTGGTCCGCGGTCGCGGGCAGATAAAGCACATGCAGATTGAGGTTAGCATCGCCCCCGTCGACTCCCTGAATGTGGTTGAGTACGGCGCGCTGCTCCTCCAGGGTAAACGGCGACTTCTTGGCCAGCACCACCACAGGCCTGCCATCCGTATCTAACGGCCCGTCGCCGACCACGATGAAATGCTCGGTCGTGTTCTCGACGCCCATCTCATGCAAGGCTTCCATGGCCTGCGAGACAACGCGCAAGGCCTCGCGTGGTTTGGCAAACTCCCAGCGCGTTATGGCGATCATGCCATCGGGCTTAAGGTGATCGAAGTACTCGCGAAAAGCCTCGACAGTGTAGAGATTGTTTTCACTGAGCGCGAAAGCGCCCGCTGCAGTCGAGGCCCAGGTGTCCACCAGCGTCATCTGCACCACATCGTACTTATCGCGGCTGTTGCGTACGAAGGAGCGGCCATCGCTGACATGCAGGTGCACCTCGGGGATCTGGTAGAGGTGATACGTGTAGTCGGCGAAGCGGTCGCGCATGATGTGGGTGGCAATGATGGGATTGATCTCAATGCCGGTGACGTTGGTGCTGCCGTTGGCTACAGCGCGTAGCACGTCCACGCCGCCGCCTGGTCCGATGATGGCGAAGTCACCGTGGGGACGCAGCACGTTGGCCACTGAAGGCGCGGCCGACATCAGATTGCGCCGGTAGCCCTCGCTCCAGTGATGCGGCTCGGTGTTCATCAGCGAAGTCTGGGCGTCGGCGTCGATGACGATTGCCCGGCCCGTTCCCTGCTGGTCGACCTCAACCCGCGAGATCGCATTCCAGCGCGCATACAGCGGCACGTCGCGCTTCATGCCCTTGGCATACACGATGTCGATGATCAGGCCGTGAAAGTTGATGGCGATCATCACCAGCAGCGCCGCCGCCAGACACGCCGGAGCGAGGCGCCTGCCGGGAGCAGCCCATGCGACTGCGGCCAGAGCAACCACGACAACCGCGAATAGGATCGCGTTCGGTCCGCCGATAAAGTTCAGTAGCGGGACCAGCGCGAGACACGCCAGCGAGCCTCCCAGCAAATCCGCTCCGTAGAGCTGCGTGATGCGCGACGGATGGCGCGCAAAGACGATGGAGAACAACAATCCGGTGATGAAAAACGGTACCGCCGAGGCGAGATAGAGTGCGGTGAGCCGCCAGAAGTTTGGCCAGTTAAGGTGGAGCGATACGGCAGTGTGGACCACCAGCTCCAGCACGGCAAGGACCACGATCGCGTTCGCCGCGCAAAGCGTGCTGCCGAGTTGGTTGATGGACCAGCGCGACAGCCAGCGGCAGCGCAAACAGGCGAATACCGCTCCCGCCCCCAGGCCAAGCAGCGCAATCGAAATCGCCAGAAACGCAAAGTGGTAGAACAGCACCACCGAGAACAGACGGGTGAGCCCCAGTTCCAAAAGCAGGGCGGCAAAGCTCATGAGCGCGACTGCAATGAGAGTGCTCCAGGAATAACTCTTGCCGGCGGATTTAGCGGGAGTAAGGATTTCGGCGGTAGCCATCATGAACAGTTGAGATTACTACGAGACGACAGAGAACGGCACGGCGAAGCAGTAGGGAAGCATACAATTCCAGTGTTCGGGCATATCGCTGCGATCAGAATGGGAGATTGTAAGTGCCTGCCCGGATCGGCAGGCGTTGCATCTTAGGGAACCTTTTCTTATCCTGTTCGTATCATCGTATGGGAGGGTGTATGTACTGCAACTACTGCGGCAAGGTGATTCAGGACGACGCCAATCTTTGCGCGTATTGCGGCACACGGCAGGGTTCGGTTGCCGGGCGGCGCAAGCTGATGCGCTCGCGCACGAACCGCAAGATTGCCGGAGTCTGCGCCGGTTTCGCCGAATATTTCGACCTCGATGTCACCGTAGTTCGGGTGGTCTGGCTGATCGTGGCCCTCTTCGGCGGCGGAGGAATACTGGCCTACATCATCGCGTGGATCGTGATGCCGGAGGAGCCGGAATACGTTGCGGTTGCGCCGCCGGCGACACCGCCGCAAACTTACCAGGGCTCGTAGTTGTTGTTGAGGGATGGTACGAAAAGGCAGGGGCCTCTTTGCGTTCTGTTCCGGCTCGATGCCTATTCTTCGCAGCTCCGATGCCCAGCTTTCCTACGAAGTCGTCGGCAATGGTCCCGATGTTGTCCTGCTGCACCCGTTTCCGCTGAACCATAGCTTCTGGCGACCCGTTTCCGAACAGCTTGGGACTCGATACCGGCTGATCATGCCCGATCTGCGGGCGCACGGCGACTCCGAGCTGGGTAGCGGGCCGGCCACGATGGAGAAACTGGCTGCCGATCTGGCCGAGCTTTGCCGCGAAGAGCGAGTCGCGGCGGGATTTTTTGTGGGCGTGTCCATCGGCGGATATGCGCTGTTCGAGTTCTGGCGGCGACATCGCGAGCACGTCGCCGCTTTGGTTCTGGCTAATACCCGCGCAACTGCGGAAACTTCTGAGAGCCGCGCCAATCGGCTGGCCCTCGCGGACAAAGTGCTGCGCGACGGTACGGCGGGATTCATCGAAGAGATGCTGCCGAAGGTGCTGTCGCCGGCGACACTGCGCAACCGGCCAGACATTGTGGATGCAGCGCGTCGCATGATGCAGAGGATGTCGCCGCAGGACATCGCTGGGGTGCAGCAGGGAATGGCGGACCGTCCTGACTCGGTTCCGACGCTGAAGACGATTTCCGCTCCTGCGCTGATCCTCGTCGGCGAAGATGAAGCCACGGCCGAAGCGGAGCTGATGCGGCAGCAGATTTCCGGTAGCCGATTGCAAGTCGTTCCTCGAGCTGGGCACTATGCGGCGCTGGAGCAGCCGGAAGAATTCGCCCGCTTGCTACGGAGCTTTCTGGATGGCCTGCCGCGGCGATAAGTCCGCCGGCTGTGATCGACATCACTATCTGGCGATGTCCGCTTCGGTAAAATGAGTCTGTCATGCTCGATGCCTTTCTCGTACCTGCAAACACCGTAATCACCGCCAAAGGCGATGGCGCGCCCCTCGATGTCGGCGAAGCTGCCAATCGCGTTTTCCTGCTGACGCTCTCTGTCACGTCCATCGTGGAGCAGGAAGCCATCGAGGTGAGCCTGTTCACTTCGGCTGACGGAACGACCTGGGAGACCAAGCCCGTGGCCTCGCTACCGCAGAAGTTCTATCTGGGCGAGTATCCGCTGCTGGTGGATTTGTCGCAGTCGCCGACTGCCAAATTTGTTCGCGGACATTGGGAAGTTACTCGCTGGGGACGAGGCTCAACCACGCCGAAATTTGAAATCGGCCTGCGTCTGCGAGAGGTTTCCAAAGAGGCGTTGCAGGAAGCCGAGTCCGAAGCGCATACGCGCCGCTAGTACGGACTCGCGATCGGAAAATCTCCCTGCTCTTCTGGGGGAACAAAAGGACGCTCCGCGAAGCGCGCGCGCCGATCTGCAACAGCTATAATCAAATTGCTTTGTCCGCTTCATGCCGAATCTTTCATAGCCTTGCCATCGTTCTGGCGGTTGCCGTCGGCCTGGTTTGCCAGAATGCTGCTGGCCAGTCCCTCCACGGCACGCAGACTGTGATGGTTATGCCTTTCGAAAACCAGTCGAGCGCTCCGGGACTGGAGTGGATTGGAGAAGCATTCCCTGAGGTCTTGTCACAGCACCTGGCGTCGGCCCAGCTCTATGCCATCAGTCGCGACGACCGCGATCATGCCTTCGATCACTCAGGTATTCCGCAGAACCTGCTGCCCTCGCGGGCGACTATCTATCGCCTCGCCGAAGACATGGACGCGGATTATGTCGTGATGGGCAGCTATACCTTCGACGGCAAGGTTTTTGCCGCACACGCGCAACTGCTCGACATGAAAAAGCTGCACTTGTATCCGCCGGTGGAAAGCAGCGGCCCGCTCCCCAATCTGATTGACCTGCAGACGATGTTGGCCTGGGAAGTGTTGCAGCAAATGCCCGGGCACTCTGCCATCACGCGCGATCAGTTTCTGACGGCCGTTCCGCCGGTCCGACTGGATGCCTTCGAGAACTACATTCGCGGAACCATGTCCAGCAGTTATCCGCAGCGGGTCCACTACTTTCACGATGCGCTGAAACTGAATCCCAACTACACCCTGGCCATGCTTCAGTTGGGCAAGACGTATTTCGACAACCATGAATATGAGTCGGCCTCCGTGTGGTTTGCCCGCATACCCAAAACCGATGCCGCCGTTGGCCAGGCCAGTTTCCTGCTGGGGATGTCGGAGTTTTATCGCGGCAATTTCGACAAGGCTTTTGCCGCGTTCAACTACCTGTCGACGCGGGTGCCGCTGACCGAGGTCTACAACAACATGGGGGTAGCCGAGGCCCGGCGCGGCCGTCGCGCTGCCGCGGTCGAGTATTTCTCCAAAGCTGTTAATGCCGATCCTAACGATGCTGATTACCGTTTCAATCTTGCAGTCGCGTTCTTCAAGAATGGAGACAGCGCGGCGGCTGGCCGGCAGTTGAGGGACGAGCTACAGCAACGTCCGACCGACGGCGAGACGAGGACGCTCTTAGACATGATCAATCGCGGCGTGGCGCCGCCGCCCTCGCCAGCCGCCGCCGGCAATGCATTGCTGCCGCCCAACCAGCTTCATCTACCCATGGAGCGGATCAAGCGTAACTACGATGAGGCCTCCTATCGGCAGATCGAAATGGAGATCCATAACTTCGCGGAAGCGCGTCTGGCGGCGATGGACGGAACCAAGCAGGCCAGCTATCACGTGGAACGCGGCAAGGAACTGCTGGCGAAGAACATGCCCGAGCAGGCGGAAGTCGAATTCCGCGCCGCCATCAGCGTTGCCAACAACGACGAAGTGGCGCACGCGCAGTTGGCGGTGCTGCTGGAAAAGAAGGGCGACGTGACCGGAGCTCGCGCAGAAGCGCAAACCTCGGTTCGTCTGAAACCGAATGTCGACGGCCTGCTGGTGCTGGCCCGGCTTGATCTGCAACAGAACCAGGTGCAATTGGCGTCCGGGGAAGTCACTCGCGCGCTGGCCCTTGAGCCAGGCAACGGAACGGCGTTGGCTCTGAAACACGATATCGCTGCGCGGCAAACAGGTTCACAATAGAGTGGAACATTCCTCCGGAAGGAGGCTGCATGTCTCGAATTCGAATTCTTCTCGGTTGTGTCATTTTGGGGTGGCTGGCATCGGCCAGCGCCTTCGCCAGCAGTGTCGTCAAGATTCGTGTTGACGACACTATCCAGCCCATCAGCGCCGAATACATTGAGCGGGCCATCGAGCAAGCGCGCCAGACCAATGCCGACGCCGTTCTGATCGAGCTGCGCACTCCGGGCGGTCTGGTCGACTCGACCCGCGAGATCATCCAGAAAATTCTGGCTTCGCCCGTGCCGGTCATCGTGTACGTTGCGCCCAGCGGCGCCAATGCCGCTTCGGCGGGATTCTTCATTCTGGAGTCCGCAGATATTGCCGCGATGGCTCCCGGAACCAACACCGGCGCAGCCCATCCCGTCACGCTCGGCGGCGAGAAGATGGACGACATCATGAAGACCAAGGTGGAGAACGACTCTGCCGCCTTCATGCGCTCGTTCGTGGGGCCGCGCGGACGCAATGTGCAATTGGCCGAGAGCGCGGTCCGCGAGTCGAAATCGTGGACCGATCAGGAAGCGTTGCAACAGCACCTGATCGACATTGTCGCCAAGGACCAGGATGACCTCTTCCGCCAGATCCAAGGCCGCACGGTGAAGCGCTTCGACGGCAAGCAGGTGAAGCTCGACCTGGTGGGAGCTAAGGTCGACGATATGCCGATGACGCTGCGGCAACAAATCCTCGACTTCTTGCTGGATCCCAATATTGCCTTCATCGTGCTGGCGGTGGGTGCGCTGGCGCTGTACGCCGAGTTCAATCATCCCGGCGCGATTGTGCCCGGCGTGGTGGGAGTCATCTTCATTCTGCTGGCGCTGTTTGCGCTGAACCTGCTGCCCACGCGGTATGCGTCGTTCACGCTGATCATGGGAGCGTTTGTACTGTTTGTGCTGGAGGCGAAGTTTGGCACCCACGGCATACTTGGGCTTGGCGGCGTCGCTCTGCTGACGCTGGGCGGGCTGCTGCTGGTGGATGGGCCGATCCCGCAGATGCGCGTCAGCCTATGGACGGCGTTGGGTGTCAGCGTTCCTATCGGGGCGATCACCGTCTTCCTGATGACCATCGCGCTGCGTGCGCGCCGCAATAAAGTTGTGACAGGAACCCAGGGGATGATTGGCGCGATTGGGGAAGCGCGGACGGACATCGATCCGGAAGGGAAGGTGTTTATTCTCGGTGAGCTATGGAACGCGCACTCCCCTTCGCGGGTTGCCATTGGCGACCAGGTGGTGGTGCGGAAGGTCGAAGGGTTGGAGTTGGAAGTGGAGAAGAAGTAGGAAGGCAGTGGCCAGTGGCCAGTGGCCAGATGCGAAACGTGCCCCTTTCGGCGTTGGCGATCCGATCGTACGAGGGAAACAAGTCTCGGCACAGTCTGAGCTGGCCAACCAACCGAGCGTGGCGGAGGCTGATTGCTATGTGTGCGGTCTCTGACCACTATCCACTGATCACTGTTGTTGGGCCGCCCCTGAAGGGGCTCGAAATCCCAAGAATCGACGTTACCCAGCGCTTCCGCGCTGGGCTAATTAGTTTCGGCCCGCCTGCGGCGGGGCTTGAATCGCAATCGCCGCCGACCAACAATCGGCATTGAGAATGGTCAGCGGGTCTACCCGCTGGCCACTGACCACTAGCCACTAACCGCCACTGGCTGTTGCCAACTTGGGTTCCCCGTCAGTTGAGCCTACAATCGGCAGTAGTAACCGTTCTACACTTCTGTTTAGCTGGAGGCACCACGTGCCCGGTATAGCTGGCATTGTTGTCATCATCATCGTCGCCCTCTACATCATTAACTCGATCAAGATCCTGGCCGAGTATGAACGGGGCGTCATTTTCAGGCTTGGCCGTTTGCTGGGCGCGCCGAAAGGCCCCGGCCTCATATCTGGTTTTCGCACCGATCGATCGCATTGTGCGCGTCTCGCTGCGGCAGGAGGCGCTGGAAGTCCCGCCGCAGGACATCATCACCCGCGACAACGTGACCCTGAAGGTGAACGCGGTCATCTTCCTGCGGGTGGTCGATTCCAACAAGGCGGTGGTTGCGGTTTCGAATTACATGTATCAGACGTCGCAGTTTGCGCAGACTACGCTGCGCTCGGTGCTGGGCGAAGTGGACCTGGACGAACTGCTGGCGCACCGCGAGAAGATCAACCTGCGTCTGCAATCGATTCTCGATCAGCACACCGATCCCTGGGGCGTGAAGGTGTCGAACGTCGAGGTGAAGCAGGTCGACTTGCCGGAGACGATGACGCGCGCCATGGCCAAGCAGGCCGAAGCGGAGCGCGAGAAGCGGTCGAAGATCATCCACGCCGAGGGCGAGTTTGCCGCGGCGCAGCGCTTGATCGATGCGGCCCACCTGCTGGCGAGCGAGCCCGTCAGCATTCAGTTGCGTTACCTGCAGACGCTGACCGAGATCGGTGTGGAGAAAAATACGACGATTATCTTCCCGGTGCCGGTGGACCTGTTGGCTGGTCTGCACAGCCTGGTGAAGCTGGATAAGGCGAAGATTGCCGCCCTGCAACCGCCGGCGGACAAGGAATGACGCTGGCCCAATTGAGCGAGGTTATCTGTGCACACGATGGCATCTGAGGACACCGAAATAACCCTGGGCGCAGGCAAGCTGCTGGGACTTTTTTTTCTGCTGGCGGCGATCTGCGGAGTCTTCTTTTCCATCGGTTACTCGCTGGGCAAGAGCTCGGGTCACGAGCAGGCCTTGAACGACCAGCCGACGCAGGTGAACGCAGCGCCGGATACAGTGCAGGCGAGTTCCGGAAGCGGTGAAAGCAAGCCCTCAGCCGCCGTTGCTGCCAAGTCTGAGCCGTCGGCTCCGGCCTCGGAGGACGCCAGTGCGGCCCATCCGCACAGCAATTTGACCTTCTACAAAGCAGTGCAACAGAACGATAGCGGCGCACAGCCGGCTGGGGCGGCATCGCAACCGGCTCCCGCCGTTGCGCGTGATTCAAAGCCGATTGCCGCACCTGCGTCCGCCCCCAGTGCAACAGCGAGCGCACCGGCCACTGCCGCTGCTCGAAGTCCGGAGGTCATCTCGCACACTTCTCCCGTGACCGGCCCGGGGACAATCGTGGTACAGATTGCGGCCGTCTCCCGCGAGGACGATGCGGTGGCGCTCGCTGGCGCCTTACGTAAGAAGAACTACAACGTTTTTGTGGTGAACAATCCGGTCACCAACGACAAGTTCTATCACGTGCAGGTAGGGCCATTCTCGAGCGTGGCCGATGCGGAAGCCACGAAAGCCAAGCTGGTAGCGGAAGGTTATAACCCGATCATCAAGAGATAGCTCTCGGCTGGCAGCTATTAGCCGTGGGCGTTCGCTCCAAGGCAATTACCAGCCAATACGCAGAACGTAAGCAGCCACCCAAAATTTCATTATCGTTTCGAGAAGAACAGTGGAGTCGGCTGTCATTCTCCGGGCTGCGCGTCGCAGGCAGGAAATGGCATAGGAATGGATCCATCCGAGGCCTTCAGCATCCTGGGTACGGCGAGCACGACGACCACCGGCTCAGTTCCCGAGCCGACCAGTCTGGCCCTGTTCGCTTCCGGAGTTGCGGATGCGGCTGCGGTGCTGCGGCGCAAGCTGTTTTGACGGGATCTCCGCGCTTTCGCGAGCTTGAGGATAGATACTTTAGGTCACCGAGACGGTCGTCTTATTCTTCTTGTTGAACTGCTTCGCGCTCTTTTTCTGCTCCTTTTTTTGTTCCTTCCATTGCTTCTTCTCGGCTTTAGCTTGCTGCTTGCGTTGCTTGTTCCACTGCTTTTGCGCCTTCTCTTGCGCCCCAGAGTTTTTCGTCCCTGGGTTTTGTGTCTTGGATTTCTGCGCTTTAGCGTGTTCAGTGGTAGTGCGGGCGCAGACGGTTGTCGGCCCCGACAGCATCAGAGCGAGAAGGACAAACGCAATACCGGCAGTGATTTTCTTCACAAGCGCACCTGGTAACAGACTAAAATGGATTCTACAACGAGCCATCAAGTCTGGCCACGGCAATTGACCGACTTTCAGGGTCAGAGAGGTTACGAAGGTACACGTACTTTCGTAACTTGACAAGCTTGTATAGCGCGGTACGGTTGTAAATTTGGCTTAGTGTGCCCGATGCAGCGGGTAGATTGTGTGGATGCGCCGGCGGCGTTCTTTGAAAATCTGAGTTGGCCACGTTGGGTCAGGTCGCCGGATGCCGCCACAAATGGCAGGTAAATCGTTAATAAATAATACACTTGATGGTTACAGGTAAGCTTCCTGGAGTCAATATTTTGGTGATAATCACTAAGCCATTGAAAAAATACTACTGCTGCGTGTTGCTGCAGTTGGGAATGAATATTTCGATATAACCTCCTTTATTTGCAGCACGTTTTTATTTTTTGCTGTTTGTGAATGCATCCTAGGCGCCGCATTGAATTGGAGGCTGGTTGGAGCGTCTGCGAAACCGGTCCGCGCTACTAGCCGAACGGCTCGGCAGCTTTGTGCATGTCGACCGTACTCCAGGTTTTGTCGGCCGCGTGGCAAAGACTCTCCAAGGGGCAGTCGGCGCACTTGGGCTTGCGCGCAATGCACAGGGCGCGGCCATGCAGGATGATCTGATGGGAGAAGACGATCCACTTGTCTCTCGGGATCACCCGCATCAGGTCCTGTTCGATCTTCTGCGGGTCTGCGTTCTTCGTGAGTTCCAGGCGGCGCGAGATGCGCTGCACATGGGTGTCGACCACCACGCCGTCGGCGATGCGGTACCAGCTGCCGAGCACAACGTTAGCGGTCTTGCGGGCGACGCCGGGCAATTGCAGCAATTCGTCCATGGTGCGCGGAACCTCGCCGCCGAAGTCGCTGATCAGTTTGCGCGCGGCACCCACCAGGGATTTCGACTTGTTGCGGAAAAATCCGGTAGAGCGGATGTCGTCTTCCAGTTCTTCCGGCTGGAGCGAGGCGTAGGCCTCAGGCGTTGGATACTTCTGGAAGAGGATCGGTGTGACCATGTTGACGCGAACGTCGGTGCATTGGGCGGAAAGAATCGTCGCCGCCAGCAGTTCCCAGGCACTGTTGTGGTGAAGAGCGCAGTTGGCCGCGGGATAGCGATTGTCAAGTCGCTTGAGGATTTCGTTGACGCGTTCCGGGGCGAGAGGGTTGTAGCGTTTAGAGCCGGTCGAAGTCTTGTGAGCAGCCTTCGCCTTGACCGGTTTGGCTGCTGGCTTCTTCGGAGCAGGCGCCGCTTTCGCGATGCTGTTCTTGAGACGCATGGGCGCGCCGGCGATCTTGTCCTGACGTCCGCTGCGTGATGGCCGGCGAGGCATGATGCCGCGGGGCATGGTTGATTCTCCAATGATGACGAGAGGAGATTATACCGGGAGCGGCACCAGCTTCCATAGGGTTCTTCGACTGCGCTCGCCGTTCGGCTCGCTCCGCTCAGAATGACAGAGCTTAAGAATAGAGCCGGAACCAGCTTGGCGACGAAGGCCGCGCGTCGATCCGTTTACAATGGCACAAGCGCCCTCATCCCTGAGTTCCCGGAGTTTCCTTCATGGCTACCAGCAATCCTGCGACACAGACTGTCTCCGCTGAGTTGCCCGCGGTTCCGCTCACGCTCGAAGGTCTGAGCGTGTTACATCAGATGTTTCGCTTCCGTTGGCCAGAGTGGCGAAAGCTAAGCCCAACGCAGCAGCAGAAGATCGCGCACGAGGCCGCTGCTGTGCTGTCCCCACCGGAAGAAGCCGGGCAAAGCGCCGTCTACTCGCTGCTGGGGCACAAGGGCGATTTGATGCTAGTACACTTTCGCGACTCCTTCGACGAGCTGAACGTCGCCGAACTGCAGTTGAATCGCACTGCGTTGCAGGATATCTAGAGCCAATGCATTCGTACCTGTCGGTCATTGAGCTTGGGCTATATGACTCCAGCGTGAAGCTGTTTCGCCAGCTTGCCGAGCGCGGGGTTGCGCCGCTGTCGGAGGAATGGAACAAGGAAATTGAAGACACAATGGAGCGGCAGCGGCAGGCGATGCGCTCGCGGCTGTATCCGAAGATTCCGGACAGCTACTACCTCTGCTTTTATCCCATGGACCGCAAGCGCGGCGAGCAAAAGAACTGGTACATGCTGCCCATCGAAGAGCGCCAGCGGCAGATGGAAGAGCACGGCATGGTTGGTCGCCGCTATGCCGGCAAGGTGCAACAGATCATCACCGGTTCAATCGGGTTCGACGATTGGGAGTGGGGAGTGGACTTGTTCGCGCCCGAACCCCTGGTCTTCAAGAAACTGATTTACGAGATGCGCTTTGACCAGGTGAGCGCGGAGTACGCCTTGTTCGGGCAATTCTTCGTGGGCTTGCGCTGTCCGGTTCGGAAGTTGGGTGAATGGCTGGGAGTCAGCTAAGAGAGGAATCTGAGCGTATGACGCTTTCCAATGAAACCAAACAGTTGCTCGACGGTGCGAATTTCGCTCACCTGGCGACGCTTATGCCCGACGGCTCACCGCAGAGCGTGCCTGTCTGGGTTGGCCGTGAAGGCGACCGCATCATCATCTGCACCGGCGAGAATTCCCTGAAGGCCCGTAACACGGAGCGCGATCCGCGAGTCGCGATCTCGCTCGTGGACTTCCGTAATCCCTACTCTGAAGTTCAGATTCGCGGACATGTCATCGAGCGCCGTTCCGATCCTAATCTGAAGATCATGGACCCAATCTCGATGAAGTACACCGGAAAGCCATTTCCGTTTCGCGAACCAAAAGGACGCGTCGCGCTCATCATCGAAGTGGACAAAGAGCGGTACACAAAGCTGCCGTTTGAGCACACGCCGCCGGCGTAGATCCGCAGGAATTATGGAGTCTGATCGCTGGCTGGGGTCCTGACGAAATCAGAGGATCTTTTTGCCGAAGACCGAGAGCGCCAGCTCGACCGCCAATTCCGCCGTCTGGTTGCGCTCGTCGAGCACCGGATTGACTTCCACCAGTTCGAAGCTCAACATGCGGCCATGGTCGGCGATGATCTCCATCGCGAGGTGGGCTTCGCGATAAGTCGCGCCGCCCCACACCGGCGTGCCGACGCCGGGTGCGTCCTCGGGATCGATCCAGTCCAAGTCGAGGGAGACGTGATAGCCGACGGTGCCGCGTCCGGCCAGGCGAAGCGCTTCCTCCATCACAGAGCGCATGCCGCGCTCGTCGATGTCGCGCATGGTGAAGGTGTGCACGCCGGAGCTGCGAATGTTCTCACGCTCGTGCTCGTCGACATCGCGGATGCCGACCAGGACACAGTTCTCCGGACGCACCTTGGGGCTGAAATCGTACAGGTCGCTGAGCGGCGAACGAAAGAGGCCCATGATGGCGCCGAGCGGCATGCCGTGAACGTTGCCGCTGGGCGAGGTGTCGGGCGTGTTGATGTCGCTGTGGGCGTCGATCCACAGCAGCCCGACGCGCTGACGTTTGCGGCGATAGAACTCGGCGACGCCGGAGACGGTGCCGGCAGCGATGGAGTGATCGCCGCCAAGGGTGAGAGGGATCTTGCCGGCTTCGAGGGTCTGGATGACGAGCTCGGCTTGCGCGGCGCAGGTCTCGGTGATCTCCTTCAGATACTTTGCGTGGGGATCGCCTTCCGACTCGGTTTCGAGCATGGCGACAGGAACGTTGCCGCCGTCCTCGACGTCGTAGCCGAGCGCCTCCAGCTTGGCTTCGAGGCCGGCAACCCGCATTGCCGAGGGCCCCATGTCGACGCCGCGGCGCGACTGACCGAGGTCGAGTGGTACGCCGATGATGCGGATATGTTTGGTCTCGATGTTTTGCAGCGGCTTCGTGATAGGGCTAGTAGCCATAAATGTTTCCGGAACGATCTCTTACAATGTGGTATATCCCACAACAGGGTATGACACAAACGAGTTACGGATACAGCCGGTGCAACATGCGCGGGAAGGGAATGGTTTCACGCACGTGCTCCAGACCGCAGATCCACGCGACAGCACGCTCAATGCCCATGCCGAAACCTGCGTGCGGCACGCCGCCGAACTTACGCAGATCCAAATACCACTTGAACGCCTCCTCCGGCAAGCCATGTTCGTGAATGCGCTGCAGCAGGAGTTCGTACGACGCCATACGCTGCGAACCGCCGATGATTTCGCCATAGCCTTCCGGCGCGAGCACGTCCACGCACAGCGCCAGGTCTGGGCGCTCCGGATCAGGCTCCATGTAGAACGCCTTCACCGTCGCAGGATAGCGATGGATCATGACCGGGCGATCAAACTGCGACGAGAGATAGGTCTCGTCGGGCGAGCCCAGATCACCGCCCCACTCAAACTTGTTTTCGACGAGTCCTTTGGCATGCGCTTCCTGCAACATCTTCACGGCTTCATCGTAGGTAATTCGCGGGAATGGCGTATCGATCTTCTCCAGCTTGGCGACATCACGGCCGATGACTCCGAGTTCGGGACGTCGGCGCTCCAGGCAGCGCTTCACAATAATCGTGATGAATTCCTCTGCCAGCTTCATCAGATCGTCGAGATTACCGTAGGCCACTTCCGGCTCGACCATCCAGAACTCGGTGAGGTGACGGCGCGTCTTCGACTTTTCCGCACGGAAGGTCGGGCCGAAGCTGTAGACCTTGCCCAACGCCATCGCCGTCGCTTCAATGTAGAGCTGGCCGGACTGCGTCAGGAACGCCTGCTCCTCGAAGTAGTCCACTGGAAACAGAGTGGTTGTGCCCTCGCAAGCCGCCGGCGTCAGAATAGGAGGATCAGTCAGCGTGAAACCGCGGTCGTCGAAGAAATCGCGTGCAGCTTTGATGATCTCGGCGCGCACACGGAGGATGGCAGCCTGGCGTGGCGAGCGCAGCCAGAGATGGCGATGCTCCATCAGAAAGTCGACGCCGTGCTCTTTGGGCGTGATGGGATAAGGATCGTCAGGATTGACGCGCTGCACTACCTGCGCGTCGGTGACGTCCATCTCGTATCCGCCGGGAGCACGCTTGTCGGCGCGAACGTTACCGGTGACGACCACGCTGGATTCCTGCGTCAGCCCCTTGATCGACTCGAACAGTTCGGGCGAGACGGCCTGCTTGGCGACGACGCCCTGGATGATTCCACTGCCGTCGCGAAAGATGGGAAACAGCAGCTTGCCGCTCGCGCGCAGGTTGTAGAGCCAGCCGCGAATGGTGACCTTCTGGCCTTCGTGCTGGCCGACCTCGCGGATAGTGGTAACAGGTGCTTCGGTTTCGAGTTTGGTAGATAAGTTCATGGGATTAAGTATTTAGTATGCACGTTGAGGACGCAAAAGTCAGGCCGGCATTCCCAGGGGGCATGGATAATACTCCCGCGGCAATTACCGCTCCAGCCTCCCGAAGGCCTCTGCCATCTTCTCGGAAATGTTCTCGCCTTCTACGCCCTCAATTTCCAGCAGCAACGGCGGCACGTGCGGCGCGGTACGCAGCAACGACATGGCTTCGGTCCAGTCGATCGTGCCAGCGCCCGGCCACAGGTGGGAGTCGTGGTCCTTGTTGTTGTCGTGCCCGTGCGTAGAGCGGATTCGGTCTTTCAGCACGCCGAAGGCCTGCTTCACCGTTGACATGATGTGAGCGTGGCCGACGTCGAAGCAGACGCCAATATCGGTGAAGCGTCCGGTTTGTAGCAACTCCATCAGGCTCTCCGGCGTGGAGAGATCGTTGAGCATGTTCTCCACCAGCAACTGCACGCCCAACGGCTTGGCAAAGGCATGGAGGTGTTCCAGCGAACTCATGGCCGCTTCCAGTTTGTGTTCGTTGCTGCCCTCATTGCCCACGCCGACGTGCTGCACCAGAAACTGGAACGGCGCCTGTTCGGCAACTTCGAGCGCGCGCTTGATCTCGTCTGTGGCGGCGATGCGGTCGCGCTTCTCCACGGCGGCGATGTTCACGGCCGTCGTGCCGCTGCGTCCCCACTCCTCGTCGCTGTACATGGGAGAGTGCATGGAGTGAAACGTGACGCCGGTGTTACGAAACCAGTTCCCGATCTCGCGAATGTGCTGGCGGTCGGTGTAGTTGAAGTGCCCGCGCGCGGCGAAGATCTCAATGGCCTCGGCGCCGCCGGACACAAACTGGTCCAGCAGTCCGGGGTGTAACCGCTCCCGCTTGGCATACACCAAGGTAGACATCGCCCTTCGCATCAGTAGCCCACCGCCTCTCCGTCATTGCGTCCGTCGCTGGCGCCCAGAAGCTCGCCCGTCTTCTCGTCGACGGCGATGCACTCCGCGTCGCCCCAGTATCCCTGGGCCATTTTGATCTTGTGTCCCATGTGCTCCAGTATGCCAAGGGTGTCGGGCGAAATACCGGTGGCCTCCATGATGATCTCGTCGGGCATCCACTGATCGTGGAATCGCGGCGCGTTTGTCGCCTGCTGGATGTTGAGTCCGTAGTCGACCACGCCCATCAGGGTGTTGGCCACAGTAGTGATGATCGTCGGTCCTCCCGGCGAGCCGAGCACAAGAAACAGCTTACCGTTTTTCAGCACGATGGTTGGCGTCATTGCCGACAGCGGACGCTTGCCGGGGCCAATCGCATTCGCCGGGCCTTGCAGCAATCCGTACATGTTGGGAACGCCGGGCTTGGAGCTGAAGTCGTCCATTTCGTTGTTCAGCAGGAAGCCCAGCCCTTTGGCCGTGACGCGCGATCCGAAGGCGTCATTCAAAGTTGTGGTCACCGAGACCGCGTTGCCCTCGGAATCGACGACCGAGTAGTGCGTGGTGTGGTCAGGCTCGGCAACTGACATCGGCTGCGGATGCGAGCTGGCGTAGCTATCGAGCTGCGAGAACACCGACGGCCGCCGGAGATCGGCACTGGGAGTGGCGCGCCGTGGCGCAATCGATTCGCGCCAGGCATTCGCGTAACGCTTGTCAATGAGCTGCGCAACCGGGATCTTGGAGATGTCGGGATCGCCCAGGAATTCGGCGCGATCGAAGAAGGCGCGCTGGAACGCCTCGGCCGTCAGGTGAATGCTCTGGGCCGAACGGTCGCCCTCTTTAGTCAGATCGTAGCCTTCCAGGATGTTGAGGATCTCTACCAGAGCAACCCCTCCTGACGAAGGCGGCGGAGCGCTAATGATCTCGTAACCGCGATAAGTGCCGCGAATCGGCGGACGCTCCTTCACTTGATATTGCGCCAGATCGTCGGCCGTGATCAGACCGCCATCCTTCTGCATTGCAGCCGCCAGTTCACGCGCCAGCGAGCCATGGTAGAAGTCGTCGGGCTTGTCAGCGATTCGTTGCAATGTTCTTGCCAAATCAGGTTGCTTGAAAACCTCCCCAGCCTGGTAGTAGTTTCCGTCGCGCTGAAAAATGCGATGCGACTCGGCAAACTGCGCAAGCTGGGAATCGCGCAAAGACTGCGCCTCCTCATAATTGAGGACAAAGCCATCGCGCGCCAGCCGAATCGCAGGCTCCATCACCTGCTTCACAGTCAGCTTGCCCCAATGCTGCTCGGCGTACACAAGTCCGGCGACCGAGGCCGGCACACCAATCGCCTTATAACCGATAGTGCTCATGTTCGGGACGACATTGCCCTGCGCGTCGAGATACATCTTGGCCGTGGCCTTCGCGGGCGCCTTCTCACGAAAGTCGAGGAAGTGCACCTCGCCATCGGGTCGGCGGACGAGCAAAAAGCCGCCTCCACCGATGTTGCCGGCTTCCGGATACACGACAGCCAGAGCAAATCCAACAGCGACCGCAGCGTCCACTGCATTGCCGCCCTGTTGCATGATGGCGACGCCCACGCGAGACGCCTCCGGTTGAATCGTCGCGACCATGGCGTGGGACGCATGGCTGGGGCTCACCATGTCGCCCGCGAACGCCTGGGCGCAAATTACGATTCCCAACCCCAAGGCCAGCAGTTGACGCCTTAATCTCATGGCAATGATGGAAGTGCGCCCGTGTCGTATCGGCTCAAGCATAGGAATACGCGAGTGAATTTGAGGCTAGTTGACCCATCCGAGAGAGTCAAATGTCTCTTCGCTTTCGCGGAATCCAGATCCAGACTACCCACTCTCTCGGACCTGTTCGAGGTGCGGCCGACTTGTCTCACGCGACGGGAAGTTATATATCTAAAGCACTGCGTGGGCCGTATGCCGGCTTTCATTTCTCTTTGTAGATAGTTCGGGCCTGATCAGGCCCAGCTCATTATGCCTGCAACACAGCGACGAGCCGTTGTCATCGGAGCAGGTCCCAATGGCCTGGCCGCGGCCATCGTTCTGGCGCAAGCCGGACTGCAGGTCGACGTCTTCGAAGCCGAGCCGCAAGCCGGCGGCGGCGCTCGCACCCTTCCTCTTACCTTGCCAGGATTTCAGCACGACTTTGGCTCCGCCGTACATCCCATGGCGCTGGCGTCGCCATTCTTTTCAACGCTGCCGTTGAGCGACTACGGTCTGCAATGGATTCAGCCGCCCGCGCCCCTCGCTCACCCATTGGATGACGGCACGGCGGTGATGCTGGAGCGCGATTTGGGCGAGGCTGAAGCGGCTCTCGGCGAGGATGGCAAGCAGTGGCGCAGGCTGTTCGGGCCATTTGCCGAGCATTGGACGCAGCTGGCTCCGGAAGTTCTCAAGCCTGTGTCGCTGTTTCCGCGGCATCCATTTCTGCTGGCCCGTTTGGGATTGCTGGGATTTCCTTCGGCAAATGCGATTGCGCATTTCTGGTTTCGCAATCCGAGGACCCGGGCTCTGTTTGCTGGGTTGGCGGCGCACTCCATTCTGTCGCTGGAGGAGCCGCTTAGCTCGGCGTTCGGTATCATGCTCGGCGCCACGGCCCACGCTGTGGGATGGCCCATCCCACGAGGCGGCGCGCAGTCGATCACCAACGCACTGTGCGGCTATCTGGCCAGTAAGGGAGGATCGGTGCACGTCTCGACGCGCGTTGAGACCCTCGCCTCTGTCGGGAAGTACGATATCGCACTGTGCGACGTGAGCCCGCGCCAGTTGCTGCAGATTGCCGGCGGCCAATTGTCCGCAAGCTACGCGCGCCGCCTGCAGCGCTATCGCTACGGCCCAGGCGTCTTCAAGGTCGACTACGCATTGTCCAGCCCGGTGCCGTGGAAGGCGACGGAGTGCCGGCGATCAGCGACGGTCCACATCGGCGGCACGCTGGAAGAGTTCGTCGTATCCGAAGATGCGATGCGTCATGGGCGCCTTGCCGAACGGCCATTTGTGCTGCTGGCGCAACCCACGCTCTTCGACCCAACGCGCGCGCCGGAAGGCCGGCATATTGCCTGGGCGTATTGCCATGTCCCGAATGGCTCCGACTTCGATATGCTGCCGCGCATCGAGGCACAGATTGAACGCTTCGCTCCAGGATTCCGCGACTGCGTTCTCGAGCGGCGAGTGCTTTCGCCTGCGGGGTTGGAGGCCATGGATGCCAATCTGATCGGCGGCGATATCGGCGGCGGGCTGATGAATTTGTCCCAGTTCCTCTTTCGTCCCACAATGAGGTACTACGCCACCTCTGCGCGGAACATCTATATCTGCTCGGCCTCCACGCCGCCGGGCGGCGGAGTACATGGCATGTGCGGGTACAACGCAGCCAGGCTGGCTTTGAAACACCTGTGAGAGACGCTCCTGATCTCGATCGGCGCGGAAAGATTGCAGTCGCGCTGTCGCTAACCTCCATCGGCGGTTTCGTCGATGCCGTCGGTTATATCGCCCTCTTCCAGATCTTCACCGCCAACATGAGCGGCAACAGTGTCCACATCGGCATGTATCTGGGGCAGCGGGACTGGCCCAATCTGCTTCGGCCGCTGTGTGCTGTAGCTGCCTACTTTGTGGGCGTGGTGCTGACGCGGATCACCATTCAAATTGCTGGACGCCGCGGCATCAGGCGCATTGCCTCCTTCACCCTGGGAGTGGAAGCCTTGCTGCTGGTGTTCTTCGCGCGCGCGACTCCGGCCATGCATCTGGGTCAGATCGTTGGCCAGCACTCCCCGGCCTACTTCGCTTTAGTGGCTTTACTGGCGTTTTCCATGGGGGTGCAGACTGGGACCTTGACGCATGTCGGCACCCTGACCCTCTACACTACGTTTGTCACAGGAGCGCTAATCAAACTGACCGAAGCGTTTACCCGTGTGTTGTTCTGGGCATACGATACCCTCCCGCAGAGGGGTATGTCCGGCATCGCGCGGCTGGTGGCGCGGCAGAAAGATGTTCGCGAGGGAACGATGTTGGCGTCGACCTGGACTTGCTATGTCCTGGGCGCGGCCCTGGGCACCATCAGCAAGCAGCGCTGGGAGCTACGGGCTCTGTACGTCCCCGTTGCAGCGCTGGTCGCCATTATTGTGGTGGACCAGTTCCGGCCAGTTGATCTGGAAGAAGAGCAGCATCAGACGGGAAGTGGAACCAGAAAAGGCTGACTCGTTATGGCGGGACATGGGCCAGCTCGCGTTACGAAGTGCGCCGCGGATGGGCTTTCACGCCTTGCGAGCGGTATACTGCAACCTACCTAACAAGGAGCGCACATAGGATGATCGAAAGACTCAGAGAGAGTGCAGGTGGAGTACTGGGATTCAAGGTTACGGGCAAATTGACCGACGAGGACCTCAAGGGCTTCGAGCCCCAGATCGAATTCCTCCTCCGCGAGCGCAAGCACAAGCCGATCGGCATTCTCGCCGACTTGTCGCAGATGCACGGCGCCGACTGGAAAGCGCGCTGGGACGAAATGCGCTTCCTGCAAAAGCACACCGACCACATCGCGCGCATGGCAGTGGTTGGCGCCGACAAGTGGGAAGAGATCGTGGCCCTCCTCACCGCCGGCGCGGCGGTACTACAGGCGGAGACGCGCTACTTCCATGAGTCAGAGATTTTGCGCGCCTGGGAGTGGGTGCGCACCGCCAAGCACGCCGCAGACATGCCCATCCGCCAGATCTCAGCCGGCACCGGCATCTGGAAGGACTACCATCCCGAGTACATGAACCTGTAACCTCCGACTAAAGGAGCGCCATCATGTCTGTTCGTCTCAGCATCGGTTCCAATCCTGCCATTCCGGTGGATAAACTCACCGATCTGGAGAAGTCTGTCGACAAGGTTCCTACCGAACTTCGTCTCGGGGTGGAGTTCGCCGGCCATCTCGACCAGAGCATCTCTACACTTCCGAAAGACATCAGCACCTCCATTCAGTACACCAGCGGCAACCAATGCTGGAAGCTTGGCGACTTCAGCTTTACCCTCTCGGGTGGCGTAACCGGGAAGCTATCGGTGATCACGTCGGGCAATCTGCTGTCTTACACGGACGACTTGCCAACGGAAGCGATCTTTGGTGCGGCGCCGCCCGACAAGAAGAAGGAAACGAAGTCAATTCCGGTGCCGCCGGGCGCGGCGTTCATCGGTCTTGAAATGGATTTCCAGATTCAGGGTGGCATCTCCGCCAACTTCACCGAAGGCATCTATGGCGTCTCTGGGAGCGTAAACTCCAAGGACACGTTCACTGTGGCCTTTTACAAGCGGTGTAATCCGGCGGATAAGCTGGGGGATGGAATCGCCGCCGCGTTCTCCGACTTTGTCTTGCCGCTGCACGCCGAAACGCTTAGCAATCTCAAGGCCGGTGATTATCTCCACCACAACTTCAACGGCAATCTGCAAGTCGGATTGGGCGCAAGCATCGGCTACGACAAGGTCTTCTATGCCGGCCAGTACAAAGCCGACATTCCTGATACGGCGGACGCACTGAAGCTGACCATGTCGACGAAGGACGAATTCCAGGCGGGTGCTAAGCTGGCATTCCAACTTGAGTATGCGGGCACTTTCGAAGCCCTGCTGTGGAAGGACGCCGCCAGCGCTGGGCGTCTGCATCTCTACCGATCGCAAACCCAGGACGCCAGTCTGGGACTGAATCTCGGCGTCACCCTGGCCGGCGATCCCAAAGCGTGTGTCACGGCTATCTCGTCCCAACTGCACGAATGCTTCAAGAAGGCCCTCGGAGGGTTAGGGAACAGCTTCGACAGCAAGCTGTGGCCTAAGGCCGCGCCCGAAATCGGCAACTGCGTGAGCGATGTAAACTCCAAAATTGCCGGGTGGCTCAAACATGCGCAGCAGACCCAGGCCACGCTCGATTTCGCCATCGAGAAAACCAATCAAACCTTCTTGCTGATGGATTACAGCTTCGATCTTGCGGCTTCGGCCTACGCGACCGCGTGGGGATCGGCGATCGCCGGCAAGTACATCGATGCGTTGCAGACCCCGAACGGCGGGGTTGCCATTGCCGTGGGCAGCGGCCTGGAAAAGTTCTACGAGAAGAAGGCTTCTGTCACGCTCAACCTGTTTGGAAAACTCAGCGCTGCCTGGACTGACGCCATCATCAGCGACTCGACCTTGGTCTACGCCGGCAACAATGTTTTTCATCTCCTGGCCGACGTAGGCCGGAGTTCTCTCTATCAACTCAATAAAAGCAAGCGCGAGATCGACATCTACTTCGCGGCCCAGGCCAATCTCGAGGCAGGCAACACGACCCTCGGCACAATCGACCTGCACGTTATGCTGTCGGCAACCGATAACGGGGCATTCGGGAAGTACATTGCCGGCTTCCTCCAGCTCTTGACCAGCGGTCCCGACGCCACCGCGCTGGTGAAGGCGATCGACACGCTTGCCGCGCAGGCAAAGACCACGCAGGTGCTGCAAGTTATTCTGCCTCCGGCAACCTATGCGCGCCTGCAATCGTCAACCATCACTAACGGCCGGCCGGACGATCAGACGAAAGATCAATCCAACTTTGCGGCATTTGCCCGCGCGTGTTCGGACCTGACCTTTTCCCAGCCGTCGAATTTCGCGGCGCTCACGTATGGAGTCTGGAGCAACTGGAACATCGCCTGCAACGATCAGTGGCCGGCCCCGGCGGGCTCGGTCCCGAATCGCACGAAGCTCGGTGACACGGCGAACGGTGTTGCTCAACTCCAGATTCAGTCCCCGGAGCCCGGAGTCTCGCCTGACAACATTGGCTATGCCCTGCACGCGGCCAGCGACTTCATGAACTTCTGCGAAGACTTGAAAAACCTGGCGCAGGCGAAGGCCGTCGAAGGCGACCTCGACTCCTGGAACAATCTCGTGGCCGAGCTGAAGTCGATCATCGAGAACGATGTCTCGCCGTATTTCATCGCGCCCACGGGTCTGGCTCTGGCGCGGCTCTGTGCCGCCGGAGCTCCGCCGAGCGAGGTGAAAGGGCCCGCTCCCGGGTGCGCAGACAAAAATTCCATCGCGGTCACGCTGACTTATTCGTGACACGAGATAATCATGAGCAGCCTGGGCTGCGGATCGAACAGCCAATTGGTGCGAGCGAATTCTTCTCCGGCACCGGCGCTGCCCCGGGGCGCAAGCTTAGTACGATTCGGCGGTCGCATCTTCGCATCCCGCTCACCAATCCAAGCCTGGCACGTATAATAGGCAGCGGAGTCGGATTTGTCCTGGATGCGAAGTCTTCGCGTCAGGCAAAACAAGCTTTGAATCGTCGAATCATGCAAAACGAGAAGCTGTGGCGCGCGCTGCCCATCGCGTTCTGCGCCTTGGTGTTCTTTTTTGCCCTCCACGCCAAGACCGCGGTTTACGATGGCGGCTCGCCGGGAAAAGTAACTCCATCTACCGCTTCCAAAATGTGGTCGAACGGGCAGAAGATGCAAATGCCATCCGTTGACTCGAGCGGCGGGTTGTTGTTCTGGATGGGCGTGATTTGCCTCTTCGCACCCAACTTCCACCGGGAACCCCGCGTCCACAGCGCTTTCGGAATTCCAGCGGCAAGCAATCTTTCTCTCTGGTACCTGCATCAATTTCTCCGGCCCCCGCCCCTCCAGGCATAGTTTTTTCCTCAGCGTCATTCATATTTTGATCTTCTGGTTTTGCGTTATGATCGGGCCACCCGGGCAACGCTAATTGGGCTCAGACAGCGCGAACCAACCAGTCGAAAGAGGAAACTCATGCAGGTTCGCCATCGACGGCAATTGGCTGTGCTAGCGGCCGTTGCGGCCTGTGTCCTGGTCGCTGGCATAGTGGCAAGGCGGGTTGGTGCAGGATCGTCCAAAGCAAGTGAGCCCGGAACTGAGGCTGAACGCATTCCCTATGCCGCGGTCACTCCTGTCAAGCGGCAAACGATTGCCAACACGCTGTCCATCGCCGGGCAATTCAGTCCATACCAGAATGTCGAGCTGCACGCCAAAGTAGCCGGCTACATAAAGAACATCTACGTCGATATTGGTGATCGGGTTCACACCGGACAGGTGCTGGCGGTGCTGGAAATTCCGGAACTGGTGGCCCAGGTGGACGAGGCAAAGGCTGAAGTGCACCATGCGGAAGAAGAGATCCATCAGGCGCAAAGCGAGGTATTGCGCGCCCAAGCCGATAACGTCGCCTTGCACGCCAACGCCGTGCGGCTGGTCAGCGCCGACAAGACCCAGCCGGGACTGATTGCCCAGCAGGAACTCGACGACGCCACCGCCAAAGATCGCGCTTCTCAAGCTCGTGAGGACGCGGCCAAGTCTTCTCTGGCGGCTGCCAAGCAGCAGCTTGCGGTGGCGCAAGCGGACCAGCAACACTATGCCGCGCTCAGCAACTACGCCAAGATTGTCGCTCCTTACGACGGCGTGGTGACCTGGCGCTTCTCCGATACTGGTTCCCTGGTACAGGCCGGAACCTCCAACACCAGCGGTCTTCCCGTAGTCACAGTGGCACAGAGCGACCTGTTGCGCTTGCGCATCCCTGTGCCCGAATCGCTGGCGGCGAAGGTCCGCATCGGGGATTCTGCCGATGTCCACGTGCAGGCAACTGGCGAACATTTTACCGGCAAAGTCACGCGCTTCACCGATGCGCTGGATCCTTCGACGCGAACGATGCAGGTCGAGATCGATGTTCCCAATCCCAACTATCATCTGCAACCCGGGATGTACGCCGATGTCCAACTGAGCGCCGACAGCCGTCCCAATACGCTCACCGTTCCGGTGGAAGCCATCCGGCGTGGCGACAACGAAACCAGCGTGCTGGTGCTCGACGCAGACAACCGAGTGCAGTCGCGGGAAGTACAGCTGGGAGTGGAAAGCTCTGACAACGTAGAAATTTTGGCCGGACTTACGGAAGGCGAAAGAGTAATTGTGGGGAACCTGGGCAGCTATCAACCTGGCGAACGGGTGCGGCCAAAGGCGGGCGTGTTCGATGCAGGTCCCGCCAGCAAGGGGACGGAGTAGCTGGCATGTCAAGCTTTGCGATCAAGTATCCGTTCTTCATCCTGATGCTGTGTCTGGGGATCATTGTGGTGGGCGTGACCACGGTGTTGCGCATGCCCGTGGATTTGTTTCCGCAGATTGATATGCCCGTGGTCGTTGTTGCCACCTTTTACAGTGGAATGCCTCCCCAGCAGATCGAAGCGGACATCACCGATACCTTCGAGCGATTTTTCACCCTCGGCAGTAATATCGATCACATTCAGTCGCGATCGCTTACCGGCGTCAGCTTAATCAAGGTTTACTTCCAGCCAGGTACCGATCCGGATGCCGCAGTGAGCGAGATCGCCAATCTGGCGATGGCCGACTTACGCAGGTTGCCGCAAGGCACGCTGCCACCGGTGGTGCTGAAGTTTGACGCCTCCAACATGCCCGTCTGCCTGGTCACACTAAAAGGCCAGGGACTCACCGAAACGCAATTGCATGACCTGGGGCAATTCAATGTTCGCAACCAGATTGCGAATGTGCCCGGCGCCTCCGTGCCGCAGCCCTTCGGCGGCAAAGTACCGGCAGATCCAGTTTTACGTCGATCCGGTGAAACTGGAGGCGGCGCAACTTAGCCCCATGGATGTAGTCGAGGACATCAACAAGGCGAACTCGATTTTGCCTGCGGGTGACGTTCGCATCGGCCCCTTCGACTACAACATTTACAGCAACAGCCAGTTGCCCAACGTGCGGGAGATGAACGACGTTCCGCTGAAGGCGATCGGCAACAACGTGCTGCGCTTCGGCGATATCGGGCATGCCGAAGATGCCTCGGCACTCCAGTACAACATCGTTCGTGTAGACGGTCAGAAGTCGGTGTATCTGCCGATTCTGCGGCAAGGGGGAAACAGCAACACCATCCTGATCGTGAATGGTGTTCGGGACCGGGTAAAGAAGCTGCTGGATGTACCCAAGCGTCTGGTGGCGACGGTAGCCTTCGATCAATCGCAATACGTCAAAATCGCGGTTGCCAACGTGCTGCGCGAAGGCGGTATGGGTCTGGGGCTGACGGCCATCATGATCCTGGTGTTTCTCGGTTCTCTGCGCGGAACAATCTCCGTCCTGCTGTCCATTCCAATCTCCTGCCTGGCGGCGTTTCTTCTGCTGAACGCTTTTGGCAGCTCGATCAATACGATGGTCCTGGGCGGCCTCGCCCTGGTGTTGTCGCGACTGATCGACAACTCAGTAGTGGTGCTGGAGAACATCTTCCGCCATATGGAGAGCGGCGAAGATTCTCGCACCGCTGCCGAGCATGGGGGCCAGGAAGTGCAGCTGGCGGTACTGGCGGCGACCTTTACCACCGCGATTGTGTTCTTTCCCGGTAGTCTTCCTCAGCGGCGTGAGCAAGTATCTGTTCACCGCGCTGGCGCTGGGCGTAGTGCTGGCTTTGGCGGCGTCGTATCTGGTGGCCATGTCGGTTGTGCCGCTTTTCTGCTCCCGCTTCATCAAGGCAGAACATGGCAGTGAAGCCGAGGGCGAGCGCGAGGGCGGCCGGTTGGAACGTCTCCTGGGACCATTCAATCGCGGATACGATTACGTGCTGGCCAAGTACGACGAGTTGCTTGACAAGGCGCTGGGCCGCCCCAGGATGACGGTTGCAGTGATCATGGGTGTATTCGTGCTCAGCCTCGCTCTGGCGCCGCTTCTCGGAGTCGCCTTTTTCCCCCGCACCGATCCTGGTCAGTTCGTCATCAACGTGAAAGCACCCAGCGGCACGCGCATCGAGTTGACCAACGATTACATGGCACGGGTGGAGGACGACATCCGCCAGGTTGTCCCCGCGGATGAGCTGCAGATGATCGTGTCCAACATCGGGGTCAACGCTGATTTGTCTGCCATCTATACGACGAACTCGGCCATGCATACGGCCTTTGTGTTGGTACAGCTGCGGACGGAACACAAAACCAGCAGCTTCGTTTACATCAATCGCGTGCGACGGAGGCTGGCCAGCGATCTGCCGGAGCTTTCTACGTTTTTCCAGAGCGGCGGGCTGGTCGATTCCGTGGTCAATCAAGGCATGCCCGCACCCATCGACATTCAGGTCACCGGAACTAACCAGCGCGAAGCTTATGACATCGCCAAGGAAATGGCCCAGAAACTGCGAGGAATGGCGGATGTGGGCGATGTCCTGATTCCCCAGGACCTCGACTACCCCGGCATCCAGCTCGACGTCCGGCGTGAAATGGCGGCTCGCCTCGGCCTCAATGCCCAGGACGTTGTGGACAATGTGGTGACGGCGCTTACCTCCAATGGCATGATCGCGCCCGGCTACTGGATCGATCCCAAGACCGGCAACAACTACTTGCTCACGGTGCAGTACACGCCCAGCCAAATTGGCAAGATGACGATGGAGGATTTCAAGCAGATCCCGTTGCACGCCAAGAACAACGCCGAACCCACCATGCTGGAGAATGTGGCCGACATCAAAATGATCGACACTCCCACCGAGGTCGACCACCATCAGCTGTTGCGGGTGATTGATCTGTACGTTTCACCTAAGGGAGAAGATATCGGTGTTCTGGCGAGACAGGTGCAGAGGCTCATCGACCAAACCAGGTTGCCACCGAACACGCGCCTGCAATTGCAGGGTTCGGTGGTCGCGATGCATGACTCGTTCAAGAGCTTCGCTATCGGATTGTTGCTCTCCATCGTCCTTGTGTATCTGATCCTGATGGCGCAGTTTGCCTCTTTCAGCGATCCGTTCGTGATCCTGCTGGCCGTTCCACCTGGATTCACCGGCGTGATCCTGTTCCTGTTGATGACCGGCACGACCGTCAACATCATGTCGCTGATGGGAGTGATGATGATGATCGGCATCGTGGTGTCGGATTCGATTTTGATCGTGGAGTTCACCCGCGAACTGCGGCGCCGCGGAGACCCCTTGCGTACCGCCATCAAGAATGCCTGCCATGTGCGCCTGCGGCCCATCATGATGACTACCTTCGCAACCTTTCTGGGACTTATTCCACTGGCTTTGGCCCTGGAAGCGGGCAGCGAACAGTACGCTCCACTGGCGCGCGCCATCATTGGAGGCTTGATGTTCTCGTTTATCGTGACTCTCTTCCTGGTGCCCGCGGCGTACTACCTGATGCATCGCGGAGAGGAAGAGCAACAGCCGGGACCGGAGGTGCAAGCTTGAGACGCAGGATTCCCTGGCTTGTGATTCCAGTTGCGTTGAGCAGCCTTGCGCTGGTGGCGCAGGCAGCCTCAGCAAGGCTCCCAGCCACCGTGCCTGCACAAACGGAGACGTCGCCGCCTCCGCCGCAGGCACTGCCGGCGCCCTCCGGTCCGTCGGCCGCGCTGCCACAGCCCCCGCCGCAGCTTCCCACGACGGGCGCAGTCCAACGCCTGACAGTCCAGGACGCAGAGGCCCTGGCGCTGAAGAACAACCCGCAAATTTCTGTATACCGCCTGCTGTCGCTGGCTTCGAATCAAGTCACCCGTGAACAGAAAGCTGCTTACTATCCCAATGTGTTTGGGAGCTTGACGGCGGTCGAGCCGAAGGCGGGCACGCGGATCGCAGCGGGACTGATTAACAATCCCAGCGTCTACGAACGCGCGGCCGGCGGGCTGACACTCTCCCAACTCATTACCGATTTCGGACGCACGAACAACCTGGTAGCCACGGCCGCGTTACGCGCCAAGGCGGCTGACATGAACGCCGCCGCAACTACCGACCAGATCAAGCTGGCCGTCGATCAGGCCTTCTACAACTCACTTCAGGAACGCGCGCTCTTGAAGGTGGCCCAAGAAACGGTGAGTGAGCGAGACTTAGTGTCCCGCCAGATTACGACGCTGTTCCAAAACAAGCTGCGCTCCCAGCTCGACGTGAGTTTTGCCGACGCCAATCTGGCGCAAGCCAAGCTGCTCCTGCTGGACGCGCAGAACAATTATCAGGCCGCGCTTTCGACGCTCTCCCAGGTGCTGGGCTATTCCTCGCAACCACAGTTTGAGCTGACCGACACCGAAAGCCAGCTGACGCCGCCTCCAGATGCCGTCAGTCAACTGGTGGATCAGGCCTTCAGCAACCGCCCGGAGATTGCTTCGCAGACCTATGAGTATCAGGCGTCCCAGCACTTCCAGAAGGCAGAACGGGACTTGCTCCTGCCGAGTGTCGAGGCTTTGGGGGTGGTCGGCCGCACGCCTTACAGCAGCACGGTCGCCGGGGTGAGCCCGTTCACGTCGTGGTATGGCGCCATTGGAGTCAATGTCAATGTTCCTATCTTCAACGGTTTTGAGTTTGTGGCGCGGTCGCGCGAAGCGGGGTTTCGGGCGCAGGCCGCCGACGAGCAACTCCGCGACCTGAAAGACCGGATTGCCAATGATGTGCGCAACAGTTGGCTGAGCGCCATCACCGCTTATAACCGCATCAACGTGACGCAGCAGTTCGTGGAAGAGACGAACCTGGCCGTAAAGTTGTCGCAGACGCGTTATAACTTGGGGTTAAGTTCGATTGTGGAATTGAGCCAGGCACAACTCCAGCAGACGGAAGCGCAAATTCAATTTGCTGCCGCGAAGTATCAGTACCGGATAGCGCAGTCGGTTTTGCGATTCCAGATTGCGGCACCGTAGCATCGGCGCTCCGATCAGCTATCGGGGCGTAATTCTCAGGATATTGTGTGCGACTTCGACGCGCCGGTTGGGGAAAGAGGATTCAATCGAAGCGGTCAGTTCTTCCAGTGTCGGGGCCCCGGCCTGGCCGTTGACGCCGTCGGCGTCGTCCATCAGGATAACGTGGTCCGGAATTTGATCGGCAAGAATCGCATCGAGTTCGGATCCCAGGCGGTTGGGATTGCCGAAGCCTCCACTCCAGCCATAGTAGCCGGCGTCCAGCCACCACAGGCAAGGCTGACCCAGCCGTTCCAGCAGCATTGGCACGGCGGCTTGACTATCGCCGCTAATAACCTCTACATGCGAGTGCTTGCGGAAACGGTTTTGCGCGAGGCGCGCGAAGCGAGGGTCGAGTTCGATGGAGTATATCCGGCGGAAGCGGCGAGTGACTGCGGCGATCATTTCTCCGTAGTACGTTCCGGTTTCAACCAGGGTAGTCAGCCCGAACGCTCGTGCATATTCGATGACGGTCCGCTGTTTGATGACGTGGGGAATCCGGCGAGGCTCGCCGCGCAGCTTCCACCACCAATAATCCGGATAGTGGCCCAGCTGCTTGAAGCCCGCATAGATAGGCATCTGCTTCAGGAGTGAGCGAATGGGATGGGTAGCACGCGCTGGCATTGTTATGGAGTTCAAGAGTAGCAGGCAGTAGCAAGCGATGAAAGGAGCGCAGCCGGTCTATAATGTCTGGACTCCGTTCGCTGTTCACCCGGAATCACCGAGGAGAGAAATGAAGCTTTTGCGAATGTTCGCCTCTGCTATCGTCACGCTGTTGGTCGCCCCAGGCATGGCCAGTGCGCAATCGTGGCAGCCGCTAACACATCAACCGGCGTTTACCGCCGGAACCGCCCTATTACTTACCGACGGCACGGTCATGATGCACCATGAAGATCCGAACGATGGATATTCCGACTGGTACAGGCTAACGCCCGACATCAATGGCAGCTACGTCAATGGGACTTGGTCGCAGCTGGCCTCACTCTCGTCGAACTACGGTCCGCTGTTCTTCGCTTCCGCAGTGCTGGCCGATGGGAAGGTCATCGTCGAGGGGGGTGAACAGAATTTCAGCCAATACGTGTGGACCAACCTGGGGGAGATTTACGATCCCGTGGCTAATACCTGGACCAACGTCAATCCGCCCACCGGGTGGAGCAGCATCGGCGATGCCTCAGGCGTAGTCCTGTTCAACAAGACGTTCATGCTGGCCGACTGTTGCAGCCGGCAGCAGGCCCTGTTCAATGAATCTGCCCTGACATGGACCGCAACCGGCTCCGGCAAATTCGATTCTAACAACGAGGAGGGCTGGACGTTGCTGCCTACCGGCGACGTACTTACGGTGGATGCCTACACCGATGTGAACGATCCTACGGGTACCAACTCTGAGCTCTACGCGCCTTCCAGTGGATCATGGTCAAGCGCGGGAAGCACCATTGTTCAGCTTTGGGACTCGCACGGCTCCTATGAGGTGGGACCTGCGATGTTGCGGCCCGACGGCACCGTTTTCGCCACCGGTGCTAATGGCGACGGTGCTGGCCATACCTCCGTATACAGTCTCAGTACGCAGACCTGGACGCCAGGTCCCGACTTCCCCGACGGCTTGGATATTGCCGACGGTCCCGCGGCCCTGCTGCCCGACGGCAACGTGCTGGTGAGCGCGAGTCCTGGCATCTTTGAGCTGAACACCTATTTCTTCGAGTGGAATGGAAGCGAGTTGATCTCGGTGCCGCGCACACCGAACTCGCCCAACAACTCTTCATGGTACGGACGCATGCTGGTGCTGCCCACCGGACAGGTGTTGTACACCGACGGCAGCAACGATGTCGAGATCTATACTCCCACGGGGAACTCGTATTCTGGCCTGGCGCCGTCGGCTATGCTGACCTCGGCGGTGCTCAGTCGGGGGAGCTCGTTGGTCCTGTTTGGCTTTAAGTTCAATGGCGCCTCGCAAGCCAACGCCTATGGAGACGACGCTCAGGAAGCTACCAACTATCCCATCGTGCGCATTACTAATGTGGCCACGGGACACGTGTTCTATTGCCGCACTCACGACCACAGCACCATGGCAGTCGGATATCCGGGGCCGACGTATACCCACCTCGATATCCCGTCCAATATGGAGACCGGTCAGAGCTACCTGGAAGTCGTAGTGAACGGAATTGCGTCACCGAGGTACAACGTCGGGATCGATTAGGAAGTGGACAGACGGACTTCGCGGGCCCGAAGGCCCGCGATTCCTTCCAGAGCAGTGTTTAGCGTTACTTACCATAAGTGCCGCGGGGCGATCCGACACCGGTACACTGATCATAATAGGCCGCGGCGCAATGGCCGCTTCCGTTGCATCCCATGGTGACATCGTAGAAGTTTTGGCTGTAGTTGACGTGGTTAAACTCCTGCGCATAGATCAGGTTGTTTTCCTCGTTGGTATATTGCCCGCCAATTTCCGGAGCCTGGCCTTGCCGATTGTATGCAAGGTTGACGATGCCGGCCAGGGAAGGTGAAGCTACGCTGGTACCACCGACGACAAGCCATCCGCTGTATCCGTACGTATCGTAAACATTGACGCCGCTGTTGGGATCAGCGTCAAAGGCCATGTCGGGAGTTTGTCGCGCGGTTTGGCCGAAGAGCGGATACTGAAACGCAGTCCAAGGCCCCATTCCATTTGCCATGCTTGGCGGGTTTTGCCAGAGTTCATATTGGCTGACACCGCCCCCAGAGCCGTTGCCGTCAGAATTAAGGGCCCAGCAACTCTCGTTCATGAAGTTCCCACTGGAATCGCGATTGACGGTGGTGCCACCAGCGGAGACTACCCAAGGCGAGGAACTTGGATATTGAGCGCCCCATCCGTCATCCCCTGCCGCGGCAAAATAGGACGTCACTTTCCAGTAGTAGCGATAGAAGACGTCATCAATAGCGCCGACTTCGCCCGGAAATTCTCCGCCGCCCCAACTGTTGGAGATGTCGCCGCCGCCTCGGTGACTGACCGCTATGCCAGCTATCTGCTCGGCATAGAACAAGTCCGCGTCGCTATTACTACAGGCTTCTATCAGAACGATTTGCGCGCTGGGGGCCATGGCGTGTGCCCACTCGATATCCAGATCCTCCTCTAATCCCCACCCGGTATCGCCCGGAGGAACGCCGCTGCAACTGGCGCTCATGCCGTTTTGCGTGCCCTGGCTGGTGTTGGCGTAGATCTTGGTGAAGGTCGCGGCGGGCAGGCCGTAATTGCTCGAGAAAGCTGCCAGGTCGGATGCCGCGTGCGGGTTGTCATAGGCGTCCACCAGTGCGATTGCGCCCCAACCGCCCGAAGGATGATTGGTGCCGCCCGTTGCCGGATTGCATCCGGTATAGATGGGGCCAACCTTATAGACGCAGCCCAACGACGCTGGCGTCTCGCCACCGGCTCCGGCTATGTCTGGCGAAGACACCGGATGGCCATCGGGAACGAAGATCAAAACGTTGGTGTGGGCGCGTATGCCAGCATCCTCGGGACGCATGACGCTGCTAGCGGGCGTGATCACAGTACCGGACCGCCGGTAGATCTGCGGGGCTGGCTGACTGGGCGCCGTTTGCTGGAGGGTCGGGGCCGCGGTGCCTTCTGGAGTGTGCTCATCCTGTGCGACGGCTGCGGTGGGGATTCCCACGGCAAACCACACAACGACCGAAGCGATAAATAACTGCTTCTTAGTCATACTTCCTCTCTTCAGTTGAACTTGAGATCGGCGGCGAGCGGACGCCAAGCGACCGCTGCTAATGCTTGCTTGTTAGGCGCATCATACCCTAACAGCACACGTCCTCCAAAGGTTATGCGAAGTGCAGGCGCTGGAAAACCAGTCAGGGATTATTTCCAAGCGGGCTTCTTCTTGAAAACCTTGACGACCTGGTTGGACTGGGGATGGTAGGTTTTAGCGGCGTCTCCCCAGACGTATTTGCTGTAGCCCAGAAGATCGACAATCCCCACCAAGTCATAGTGCGCTGGCAAGTAGCTATCGATCCAGTCAAAGATGTGCTTATTCGAGCTAGGCAGTCTGCCAAAGGAAGGGGCCACGTCTACCAATACGACGTACTGCGGCTGGGCAGCTTCCATCTCGCTGATCATCTGCTTCTGCATTTCGCCTGCATACGGCTGTTCTTCCATCAGCCCGTAAGTGTAGATATACCCGGTTGCCGAAGGACGGTCGGCGTAGAAATAGATTTCCGGTTCCGAGCCCAAGACGGCTACGCGATCGTCTTTAGCGCTGTGGTTCTTGATGTAGTAGGCAACTTCGTCCGCCTCCGGAAACGGATTTGAGCCATAGATCATGCGCGCGGCAGCAAAGGGTCCCGCTTTGAACAGATAATTGCGTTGCTGGTAGAGGGTTCCGGCAAATGCGGCGATGAAGACGACCAGCGGTAACAAGGCCCAGACTCTCGAGCGCAAATGCTGTTTCAGACTGGCGGTCCCGCAGTACACCGCTACCCCCGCCAACAGGGCTACGGCCGGCAATAGCAGGACGAAATAATGCTGCCGAAAGTAGAGCCCGGGACAGACGGCGGCAGCCGAGCACAGAAAGAAAGTCGTCAAAAAGAACCACTGACTCCGCGCTGCACGGTTCCACAGTATCGCGCTGAAGCCGATGCCAGCCAACAGCCAGATCATCACTTCCGGCAGAACGACCTTGGGAAGAATCAGCCGCAAAGTTTGCAGGCCTTCGCGAATTCCGATAGTCGTGGCGTATTGCCGGGCGTAGAGAAACGTCCAAAACCAGAAATTGCCGAACGCGCCTGCGATGGCCAACAGCAGGCAGGTGATGGCGAATGGTAACAGGACTCCGCAGGCGTAGAGGGCGATTTTTATGCAGAATTCCCGGCGCTGGTGCAGCCATGTCTGCCGCTCTGCCTTGACCAGATACAGGGCGCCGAAAGCGGCGAACATAATTCCGGGCTGCTTCATCAGGAACGCCAAGCCGAGAAACAGACCGCTCAAGAAGTACAGCCACGTTCGCCGGCTCTCAGCCGCGTTTAAGAGGAGCAGGACACCGCTTACGGCGCACAACACCACAAAGTGGGTTGCGTGCCCCGCGAATCCAATGACTGACGGACTTGTGGAAAGCAGGGCGTAGCTGGATCCGGCCACCAGTCCCGCCAGCGGTCCAAAGAGCCGCTTGCCGAGCAGGAAGATCAGGAAGGTGGTTACGGCATTCGCCGCTAACAGCCCCAGATGGACGCCCTTCGCCGTTTGTCCGAACACCAGAAGGATGGCAGCGTACGCGGCGAAGGTGCCGGGAAGCTTCATGCTGTAGATGAGCGTATAGGGCGGTATGCCGTGCAGCATGAGCTGTCCGGCGTACGCATATTCGCCTTCATCGCGCTCGAGAGGAATGTAGCGGAAATGCCAGCGAATCAGGCTGAAGAAGACAATCACCAGAAGCAATGGCAGGTAGTACGGTAAGGATCTCCGCATCGTGGGGATTCCAGAGGAATCAGTCATGTTACGACATTGGGGGACACTAACGCGAAGCAGGGGCAACCTACTGGATGGCGGGAGGCGGCCCGGCGACTGACCAATGAGCGTCCCGCAACTGCCAGCGGCCGTTCTTGTATTCTGCTATCGCGGTAAAGTACCCGCTCTCATCCGCACGGTTCCCGGCGTTGTCTATGCGGATTTCGTGCCAGGGAGCAGCCACCATGGCGAGCTCCGAAGTGAGTGGATCGACTCGCAAGTCCTGGCCCCACTGAAGCTCGATGTGCTTTATGGTGCCGGCGAATTGCTGAATTCCAGCGGTTGCGGCTGCGCTGTTGGGGAACACCAGACGACCTTCCGACGCCATGAAGAAGTCAGGAGCGTCGGCGAAATGCTTACGCCACGCCGATGGGCCCTCCTGGGTGACATCGCGAGCGACAACGCTGGTGTAGGCTCGCACATCCCGCTCGACCTCGGCGGCACGCTCCGGTGTCAGCGGTTGCGAGGCACTGGACAGATCATGGTGCGAGCCACATGCCATCAGGAGAGCCACCGCAGGGAGAACAACCCATCGCCAAGTTCGCATGACTGTTCCTTCGCTGGGAGCATACCTCGCCCAATCAGCCTAAGCAATGCAAGGATTGAGAACGAACCCGATGAGGGGCCAGGGCATGATTGAGGTTGCACCCCCTTCAGAACATCGCACAGCCGACTTTTTTCGCACCCTGTAACGGCGTTTTCCTGACAGCACCGCGAATGATTTATAAGATAAGTGCCAGACCACTCTAGCGACCGCGTTGCTCTGGAACCGCAGCGTTGCGGAATACAATCACGGTGATTATGACGTACATAGCGCACGTTTTCCCACGTTGGATACGTTTCAGCACAATGGCAGCGCTTTTTCTCGGCTTCGGAATCGGCTGTCGGGCGCAACAGGCCGCGCCGCCGCCGACCATCCTCCAGCCATCGCAACACACTGAGGAGACGCCGTGGGAAGTGCAGCAGAAAAAGGAGATGGCGAGAAAACGTAATCTTCAGCGCCAGGATGAGCTCAAAAAGGACACCGAAAAGCTGCTAGAGTTAGCTACGGAGCTGAAGCAGTCGGTGGACAAGACCGACGAGAACACGCTGTCCCTGGAAGTAATCAAGAAGGCCGAGGAGATCGAGAAGTTGGCCAAGAGCGTGAAAGACAAGATGAAAGGGCCGTGAAGAAGGGGCTAGTGGCTAGAACACATCCCAAGGAGCAGATATGGCTTTCAAGAAGTACGTAGAAGTTGCAGGCAGTGAGCGCAAGCCGTTGCAAGGAGCGACACGGACGGGACATTCGGACCCCAACGAGGTGATGCAGGTGACGCTGGTGCTGCGGCAGCGGACCTCGGGCGGGAAACCAATACCACTGGCCGACCTCGTCGCGCGCGGTCAGCGGGTGTCGCGGGAGGAGTACGAAGCGCGCTACGGCGCCGATCCCACTGATGTCCATAAGGTGTTGGCCTTCGCTGCGCAATTCGGCCTGGCGCTCGCCAACGCCAACCTGCCCGCCAAGACCGTGTCTCTCAGCGGCACGTGCGCCGCATTTTCCCAGGCTTTTCAAGTACAGCTGGCGCGCTACAACTATAAGGGCGGCTCGTATCGCGTGCGCACCGGCGCGGTGAAGGTGCCGCAAGAGCTGAGTGCCATCATTCGTAGCGTCCACGGGCTCGATAACCGGCCGCAGGCAGAAACTCATTTTCGCATCGGCAGCAAGCTGTCGGCTTCAGCTAAGCCGTCCGCGACCCAGGCTTCGCTCACAGCCCTGCAAGTTGCCCAGGCATACAGTTACCCGAAAAATCTGAACGCCCAGGGTGAGACGATCGGCATCATCGAACTGGGAGGCGGCTTTAACCAGTCCGATCTGGAAACATACTTCAGCGGTCTCAACATCTCGCCTGCGCCAACGGTAGTGGCCGTTTCCGTTGATGGCGGGCAAAACCAGCCGACCGGCGATACCGGCGGTCCCGACACGGAAGTCGGCCTGGATATTGAAGTGTCGGGGGCGATCGCACCCGGCGCCAACATCGCGGTTTACTTCGCGCCCAATACCGATGCGGGATTCCTCGACGCCATCAACCAGGCAGTGACCGACCAGGTGAATAAGCCCTCGGTGCTCTCGATCAGTTGGGGAGGGCCTGAGTCGACATGGACGGCGCAGTCGCTGCAATCGTTCAATAGCGCGCTTCAGGCTGCCGCAGCCGTTGGCGTAACCGTATGTGTGGCCTGTGGAGATAACGGATCAACTGACGGTGTGACCGATGGGCTCGATCATGTGGATTTCCCTGCGTCCAGCCCGTACGCCTTGGCGTGCGGAGGGACCACGCTGGAGCTCAGCGGCAGCTCGATTTCGAGCGAAGTGGTGTGGAACGATCTTTCCAGCGGTGAGGGCGCCACCGGCGGCGGGATCAGCACAACCTTTCCACTCCCCTCCTACCAGGCGAATGCGAAGGTGCCGCCATCCGACAATCCCGGCAACTTCGCGGGCCGCGGTGTGCCTGACGTTGCCGGCGATGCGGACCCCAATACAGGCTACAACGTGCAAGTGGACGGCTCCAGTTTTGCTGTGGGAGGAACCAGTGCGGTTGCACCACTGTGGGCTGGACTGATCGCGCTTTTCAATCAGTCGCTGGGCAAGTCAGTGGGATATCTGAATCCGACCTTGTACCAGAACGTTGGAGAAAACGGATCTTTCCACGACATCACGTCCGGCAACAATGGCGATTACAGCGCCGGTCTGGGCTGGGATCCGTGTAGCGGATGGGGCAGCCCCAATGGGGCAGTGTTGTTGAAGTCCTTGTCGGCAGGTGAGGTAGCTCCACCTCCAACCTCCACGTCGACCCCGAGTCCTGCACCAACGCCAGCCCCAATACCGACTCCGCCTTCAAGGCACAAGCATAAGCCGAAGCCAAAACCGAAACGCGGCCGCAAGTGAAGTAGAGCGGGCGCCGCGAATACCCGGGGTGCTCGCTCATGCAAAATGAGATTAACCTAGGGCAGTTCGGCACTTAGATTACAATTGACCCGAGTTTGTTTTAAGCGGCGGCAAAGAACGGAGGACCGAGAACATGAGGGCCATTCTACTTACGGCGGTCGCAGCCACTCTTACGCTCGGACAAGCGGTCTACGCTCAGAGTCTTGGCGGATCGTCCACCATGACGGTACCCTCGATGACGACACCGGCGATGACAGGAACTTCTATGACGGTACCCTCGATGGCGGTCCCGTCTATGGGAACATCCTCCAATATTGAAGCATTTTCCATGCCACCGTCGCCGATGCCGGCGTTCTCCATGCCTGCGTTCTCAATACCATCACCGTCGATGCCTGCGTTCTCGATGCCGCCGTCGCCGATACCGGCATTCTCGATACCGTCATCGCCAATACCGGCGTTCTCGATACGGTCATCGCCAATACCAGCATTCTCGCTCAAAGGATCTTCTTCCAACGCTGAAAGCGCTTTCTCGGGCGGCAGCGCACCGGCGGTAACTCCACCAGCTCCGGGGGCTTCGGCGGCTCCCAGTGCGGTCGCAACGCCGACCGCGGCAATGCCCGACGCAGCAACGCCTAATGCGGCGACTCCGGACGCAGCGACGCCTAATGCGGCGACTCCCGACGCAGCAACGCCTAATGCGGCGACTCCGGAGGCAACGACGCCAAATGCGGCGGTTCCCGACGCAACGACGCCTAATGCGGCAACGCCTGATGCTGTCAATGACCATCCACTCCAGTGAGGATGCTTCGCAAACCAATAATGCGCCGCGCAGCGTACTAGCCAAGCGATTCATGCAAAACAAAACGCCATCCGGCAAGGGATGGCGTTTTCTGCTGAGGTATCTTGTACTGATTGACCAACCCCGGCGACTAGCTGAGCAGGACACGCCCAAACGTATCGGTTCGGCATCATTTGGCATTCACAAGCGTAATGCCCCGAGGCGGCTGAAAGAGAGCGGGGTCGAAGGGCATATCCTCATAGGCCAGGTATTCGATCGTCCGTCTGTCGGAGCCTTTCGCAAGGCTGATGCGAATAGGCTTTTCCGTTTTTGAGTCGACCCACAGGATAACGGTGCGACCGCTCAAGGTGAGTTCGTAGCGACTGGTTTGACTGCCGTGCAGAGGCTCACCCGCTGATTCGGAGGCGTGGTTAGCTTTAAAAAACTCAAGCTCGTTTCCGAACTCCAACTCGTTCAGTTTGGACTTCGCCTCTCCAGGAGTTTGGAAAATTGGAACATGCACTTCTAGGGACGGGCCGGGGTCGATAACGTGCCTTCCAGACTTGTCATAAAGATTGATCATCCAGGCGTCCGGCTCGCTGATGATCATTAACCCGTGAATGTGTTGTTGGTTATCAATGCCCTCCGCGATGCGGCCATACTTCTTTCCTGCCCGCCAGAGGGTTCTTGGCTGTGCCCCGAACGAACCGTGCTCGGGCTCCGGCTCAATCAGGCGCGTGGTGATTTTGATCATGCCCTTCGGAACTTCTTGACTTATCAAGGAGCTTGAAAATAACCCAAGCATGACAGCCAGAAAAGTGCATCGCCTGTAAAGCCATGTGCTCATACGTTTGTCGGAGCTGTCCGCAACCGCCATCCCATAGGGCGGCGGTTGCGTGTGGGGCCGCAAGCTTTACGCTTTCGCTTTCACAATCCGCATGCCGTAGAACGACCGGTACACGAACACAAACGACACGGCGAAGAACAACAGTGCCAGCACGTGGCTGAAGACTTCACCCTTGCTCGCCGTCAAACTGACAGCCAGTTCCACGGCCAGCAACCCGAACAGCGTGGTGAACTTGATGATCGGGTTCATGGCGACTGAGGAGGTGTCCTTGAAAGGATCGCCCACGGTGTCGCCGACAACCGTTGCATCGTGCAGCGGGGTCCCCTTCTGCTTGAGTTCAACCTCGACAATCTTCTTGGCGTTATCCCACGCCCCGCCGGCATTGGCCATGAACATTGCCTGATATAGGCCGGAGATGGCAATCGCGATCAGGTAGCCGATGAAGAAGAACGGCTCGACGAAGGCGAATGACAGGGTCACGAAGAAGACCGCGAGGAAGATGTTGAACATGCCCTTCTGGGCATACTTCGTACAGATTTCCACGACCTTCTTGCTGTCCTCTACCGAGGCCTTCTCTACGCCTTCCAGCTTGATGTTGGCTTTGATGAACTCCACCGCGCGGTAAGCGCCGGTAGTCACGGCCTGCATGGAAGCGCCGGTAAACCAATAGATGATGGCGCCCCCGCTGATGAGGCCAAGCACAAAGGGAGCGTGCAGCAGCGACAGTTTGCCGACGTTTTCCGTCAGCCCGTGAGTGAGTGCCATGATGATGGAGAAGATCATGGTGGTTGCGCCCACGACGGCCGTGCCGATCAGCACCGGCTTGGCTGTGGCCTTGAAGGTATTGCCCGCGCCATCGTTTTCTTCCAGCATGTGCTTGGCGCGCTCGAAGTTGACGTCGATGTTGTAATCGCGCTTCAACTCGCTCTCGATATTCGGCACCTGCTCAATCAGCGACAGTTCATACACCGATTGGGCATTGTCCGTTACCGGGCCGTAGGAGTCGACGGCGATGGTAACCGGGCCCATGCCAAGAAATCCGAACGCCACCAGGCCGAAAGCGAAGACCGCGGGTGCCAGCATCATCTGGCCGAGCCCATAGGTGCTGACGTAGTAGCCGATGCTCATCAGCAGCACCATGGTGAATCCCAGGTAGTAGCAGGAGAAATTGCCGGCAACCAGTCCTGACAGAATGTCGAGCGATGCGCCGCCTTCTTCCGCCGAGGTCACCACTTCTTTCACGTGGGCCGAATTGGTGGAGGTGAAGACCTTCACCAGTTCAGGGATGATGGCTCCCGCCAGAGTTCCGCAGGAGATGATGGTGGCCAGCTTCCACCATTGCGTGCTGTCGCCGCCGAGCACGGGGATGATGAGAGCCGAGACCACATAGGTCAGCACAATGGAGATGATTGACGTTAGCCACACCAGCGAAGTGAGCGGGCTTTCGTAGTTCATCTCGGTGGCATTGCCGAAGCGTGCCTTGGCCACCGCTTCGTTCAGGAAGTACGCAATTGTGCTGGAGACCAGCATCATGATGCGCATGACGAAGATCCACACCAGTAGTTGCACCTGCACGGTGTGGTTGTGAACGCCCAGCAGGATGAAGGTGATGAGCGCTACGCCAGTAACGCCGTAGGTCTCGAAACCATCGGCGCTGGGCCCAACCGAGTCGCCGGCGTTGTCGCCGGTGCAGTCGGCAATTACGCCAGGGTTGCGAGCATCGTCTTCCTTGATCTTGAAGACGATCTTCATCAGGTCAGAACCAATGTCGGCGATCTTGGTAAAGATACCGCCGGCGATACGCAGCGCCGCGGCGCCCAGCGACTCGCCGATGGCGAAGCCGATGAAGCACTGCCCGGCGTAATCAGCCGGAACGAACAGCAGAATGCAAAGCATGATGAGCAGCTCGACGGAGATTAGCATCATGCCGATGCTCATGCCGGCCTTCAGCGGGATGGCGTAAATGGGATACGGCTTGCCGCCCAGTCCGGCGAAAGCGGTGCGCGAGTTGGCGAAAGTATTTACCCGGATGCCGAACCATGCGACCCCATAGCTGCCGGCAATTCCGACGATGCTAAACAAGAGAATGATGGGCAGGGTTACGCCAACGGGCTTGCCGGGAACGGGGGCCAGCCAGCCGAAGTACGCCACAATGACGACGGCGATGAACGCCCACAACACCATCAGGAACTTGCCCTGCGTGACCACATAGGTCTTGCAGGTCTCGTAGATCAGCTCCGAGATATCGCGCATGGAGCGGTGCACCGGCAGGTTCTTCAGTTGCATGTAAATCGCCAGCCCGAACAGGAGGCCGAAGGCACAGAAGAGCAGTCCGATCAGCAGCAGGTTGTGACCCGTCATGCCCAGGAAACTCACCGAGGAAAGATCGGGAAGTTGGAGGTTGGCCTCGCCCGCAGCCTCGTTCGGCTGGGCGAAAGCAGTGGAAGCGTGCAACATCAAAATGGAGAACGCGGGGATGACGAATTTGGCCGGATTACTGCGGGCTGCCGACGACAGCCGCCGCAATGCAGCGAGCCAGGTGCGCATATGATTCCTCCGATGAGCCAGCCGCTTGCAGGCGGACAGCGCCCATGAAATGAAGTTTCGATTCAATCTGCCGCGACAGTTCGCGAACAGCGTTTCCTAAGATCGTTGACCACCCAGCCGGCGGGGCGCACACAGACTGATCGTCCACAAGTCCCACTTCGAACTTGTTGGGCAATCAGGGCCCCCGACGAGTCCAGACCTTGGACTTGTTGGGGCTGATGGACCTGCTGGAATCCCGGAAACGCGCTTCCACTTCAAGACAGAAGTGTTGAGGCTTGGCCGCGTCGGGAGCACTTGCACCGTTTTATGTGCAGCCTGGAGCACACTCCAAGCGGAACACAAAGGCGAGTTTTTATAACATTTTCAGAGAGGCGGGGTCAATGACATGGAGGTGGGACTAGCTGCGAAAGGCCATTCCAGCCAGCCAGGTTGCGGACACCGGCCAGTCTCGCTGCTCAATGCGGTATTTCTCCAATGACCTCAGAGGATTGCAGTTAGCTGGCAGCGGCTTTGTCCAAAGCGGCGGGAACTGCGATACTTAATCACTAAGCTGCGAGTTTTCTCCTCTCCTGTTGCTAGCGACGAAAAGCAGGTCCCTCCGCTCCGGCTGAAGCCGTCGGTCGGGATGACACATTTACATAGGAGTTTCGAACACTCGCACTGAAAGGTAAATGAGCGACTACTTAAAAGCCGTGCAGGAACGCGTCGTCATCTTTGACGGCGCCATGGGGACGAACATCCAGCTCCGCAACCCCGACATGGACGATTTTCGGGGTAAGGAGGGGTACAACGACATTCTGGTGTTCAGCCGGCCCGACCTTATCAAAGACATCCACGCTGCATTCTTCGAAGTCGGCTGCGACGTAGTCGAAACGAATACGTTCAACTCCAGTCCGATGGACATGGTCGAGTACGACATGCTCGCCCAAGTGCACGAGATCAACGTGGCTGCGGCCAAAATCGCCCGGGAAGTGGCCAGCGGCTACTCGACAAATGGCCGCAAGCGCTTTGTTGCCGGATCGATGGGCCCGACAAGGAAGCTGCCCTCGCTCGGCCACATCAGTTTTGACGAGATGGCTGCCGGCTATACCGAGCAAGCCATTGGGCTCATCGAGGGCGGCGTGGACGTACTGCTGCTCGAGACCTGTCAGGACATTCTGCAAGCCAAGGCTGGATTGGTCGGCATCTTCGATGCGCTGAAGAAGACCGGCAAGAACGTTCCGGTGCAGGTGCAGGTCACGATTGATGTTGGCGGCACCATGCTGTTGGGAACGGAGATCGGCGCAGCGCTCACCACGCTGGAGATGTTCGATGCTGCCGTGATCGGCATGAACTGTGCCACCGGCCCCAAGGAGATGAACGACGCCGTACGTTATCTGGGGCTGAATTCACCGAAGCCAATATCGGTATTGCCGAACGCAGGTCTGCCACAAAACGTGGGCGGTCATGCGGTCTACAAGTTGGAGCCGCAGGAGCTCGCTGACTACCACAAGCAGTTCATCACCGAATATGGTGTGCGAATTGTCGGCGGGTGCTGTGGTACGCGGCCCGAACACCTGAAAGCTGTGGTAGAGACTTGTGCCAATCTTGAACCCGCACGGAGCGAAATCAAGACCGTCGCCGCGGCGGCCAGCGCGTACTCCATGGTGCCGCTCGATCTCGATCCCAAGCCGCTGGTTGTGGCCGAGGAGATGAACACCACCACGCGCGTCGAGCACTTCAAGAACATGGTCCGCGCGCAGGACTATGACGGCATCCTCACGCTGGCCAAGAAGCTTGTGAATGAAGGCTCGCACATGCTCGACCTGTGCTGCGCCATCGTGGGCGAGGATGAGAAAGCCTACATCAGCAACATCCTGGAAAAGATTGCCACCCGCGTGCCCGCGCCCATCACCGTCGACTCCACTGAAGCCGACGTGATCGAAGAAGCCCTGAAGCGCATTCCGGGCAAGGCCATTATCAACTCCATCAACCTGGAGGATGGCGAGAAGCGCACGTCGAAGGTTCTGCCGATGGCGAAGCGCTACGGCGCGGCGGTCATCGCGCTGACCATCGATGAAGACGGCATGGCCCTGACGTGGCAGAAAAAGCTGGCCATCGCCAAACGCATCTTCGATCTGGCGGTGAACAAGTATGGCATTCGTCCGTGCGATCTGATCTTCGACGCGCTCACACTACCCATCTCGACCGGTCAGGAAGACTACCGCACCGCCGGTATCGAGACGTTGAAAGCGGTGAAGGCGATCAAGACCGAATTGCCCGAGGTGAAGACCATTCTCGGCGTAAGTAACATTTCGTTCGGACTGAATGTCTATTCGCGGCGGATTTTGAACAGCGTCTTCATGCACGAGGCAGTCGATCACGGCCTCGATATGGCCATCGTGAACTACAGCAAGATTTATCCGTTGTACAAAATTCCGGAAGCGGAAGTTGATCTGGCGCGCAAGTTGATTTTCTACGACCAATCGAACGGCGATCCGTTGCAGGTCTACATGAATCACTTTGCCGGGACCAAGGGCAAAGAGGAGCATACGACAGCGCACGTCGATACGCTGTCGGTGGAAGACAAGCTGAAGTGGGCGATCATCAACGGCGAAAAGAGCGTTGGCGATGGCGCGAACAAGAAGTCGCTGCACGAGATTTTGGAAGAAGCCCTGGTCAACTATACGCCGCTCGACTTGATCAACAATATCCTGCTGGACGGCATGAGGACGGTCGGCGACCTGTTCGGTGCGCGCAAGATGCAGTTGCCTTCGGTGCTCGACTCGGCTGGCGTGATGAAGGCCGCTGTCGCGTATCTGGAGCCGAAGATGGAGAAGAAAGAAGGCAGCCAGAAGGGAACCATCGTGCTGGCGACGGTGAAGGGCGACGTCCATGATATCGGCAAGAACCTCGTGGATATCATCCTCACCAACAACGGCTATCGCGTGGTGAACCTCGGCATCAAGCAGCCATCGGATGTGATCATCAATGCAGCGCTCGCGGAGAAAGCCGACGCCATCGGGCTCAGCGGATTGCTGGTGAAGTCGACGCTGGAGATGAAGTATGTGGTGCAGGACCTGCATCATCAAAAGCTGGAATTTCCGGTGATCTGCGGCGGCGCGGCTCTGACGCGAAAGTATGTGGAAGACGATCTGCGCCGCGAGTACAACGGCGGCATCTTCTACGCCGATGATGCCTTCGCCGGGCTGCACCTGATGGAAGATCTCTCGTCGCCCAACGGGAAGCGCGAGAAGCGCATTGCAGAAGGCAAGGTGGTGAAGGAGTTTGTGCGCCCGACACACACCCTTGGAGGCGTCGAAGGCGCGACCTCGCCCAATGTCGAGATTCCCGCCGCTCCGGACATTCCCCAGCCGCCGTTCTGGGGCGTGCGCGTGTTGAAGCCGAAGGATTTCGATTTGCGCGAAGTCTTCCAGTACATCAACGAGACCGCGCTGTTCAAGAATCAGTGGCAGCTGAAGACGGCGTCGCAGGAAGACTACGGGCGCCTGGTTGAGACGAAGTATCGGCCGATCCTGAAAGATCTGGAAGAGGAAGTGATCGCCGCGGGGTGGTTTGAGCCCAAAGTCGTCTACGGATATTTCGGAGCGCAGGGCGACGGTAACGACGTGGTCGTCTACGACCTGCCCGTGGGATGGAAGCAGGGCGACCCGGTTCCGGCAGAGGCTTTGCGCTTCACCTTTCCGCGACAGCGCGAAGGCCGCGGCCTGTGCATCTCCGATTTCTTTTTGCCGAAGAGCGGCGGCAAGATGGACATGCTCGCCATGTCGTGCGTGACCATCGGCGCGACGGCTTCGCATGAGACGCAGAAATTGTTCGAGGGCGGCGAGTACACCAAGTATCTATACTTGCATGGACTCAGTGTGGAGACAGCCGAAGCGCTAGCTGAGCTCTCGCACAAGATCATTCGTCGGGAGCTTGAGATCGCCGGCGACGACTCGCCGCACATCCGCGACCTGTTTCATCAGAAGTATCGCGGGTCGCGGTATTCGTTTGGCTATCCGGCGTGCCCCAACCTGGAAGACCAGACCAAGCTGTTCGCGCTCCTGCATCCGGACGAGACCATCGGAGTGAAGCTGACTACCGGCTTCCTGCTGGACCCTGAGCAGAGCACCTCGGCCATCATCGTGCATCATCCTGCGGCCAAGTACTTCGTGGCGTAGATTCAGACCTGGTCACCAATCAATGCCGTTTGAAATATTGCACCGCGCGCTCGTGGGCCTCCGCCTTGTCGCGCGTGTCGAAGGTCCCTAGGTTGCGGCGCTTGCCGGTCTTGGGATTTTTCTTACGCGAGTAGAGACGGTATTGTCCGGACGGTAGTTTGCGAATCATGCCGAATTGGATGAGGGAAGAGTCAGGATGGCTTCCCACGATTGTTTGATCGAAGAGAAAATAACAAGGGGAGCGTTTCCGCTCCCCTTCGTTGTTCCGGGGCTAAAGCCCCGATTGCTTATTGACTTTGACGAGCGCTGAAGCGCCGCTCTACCCGCCTAGCTGCTGTACAGCAGCACGCCTTCAGTTTTCTCTTCGCCGACGGGGCGGTAGAAGAGTTGGTCGTTGTCGAGGTAGACCTCGATGAAGGCCGGCCGTTGGGCGAAGGTGCCCTGGATGAGCGCCTCCGACAACGGGTCCTCAATGTACTTCTGCAATGCGCGGCGCAGCGGACGGGCGCCATAGGTGCGATCGACGACCGTTTTGTCGAGGATCCACTTGCGCGCTTCTTCGGTCACTGTGACCGTGATGGAGCGCTGGGCCAGGTTGGTATTCAGATGCTGCACCATCAATTCCACGATCTGGATCAGATCGACTTCGGTCAGGGCGTTGAAGATGATGACCTCGTCGAGGCGGTTGAGGAATTCGGGATTGAAGGTGCGCTTCACTTCGTTGCGCACCATGTCCTCGACCTTGGAAGAGGTGTTCTCGTCCAACTCAGACTGGAAGCCGAGACCGGTGCGCTTCTGCAAGTGCCGCGCGCCGATGTTCGAGGTCATGATGATGATGGCGTTCTTGAAGTCCACCGTGTTGCCCAGCCCGTCGGTGAGCTGGCCGTCTTCGAATACCTGCAACAGGATGTTGAAGAGATCGGGGTGGGCCTTTTCCACTTCGTCGAGCAGCACGACGGAGTAGGGTGCGCGCTTGACCCGCTCGGTGAGCTGGCCGCCTTCTTCATAGCCGACATATCCCGGAGGCGAGCCGATCAGTTTGGAGACGGAGTGCTTCTCCATGAACTCAGACATGTCGAAGCGCACGAGCGATTTCTCGCTGCCGAACATGAATTGGGCCAGGGTGCGCGCGACTTCGGTCTTGCCTACGCCGGTGGGGCCCAGGAACAGGAACGAGCCGATAGGCCGATTCGGACTCTTCAGTCCAGCACGCGAGCGGCGAATGGCGCGGGCCAGCGCCGAAATAGCGCGTTCCTGCGAGATCACTCGCCGGTGCAGCTCTTCTTCAATGCGCAGCAGCTTCTGGCTTTCCTCTTCTTTTATAGAAGCGATGGGGACGCCGGTCCAGCGCGAGACTACGTCTTCGATGTCTTCGCGGCCGACGACGCCAGTCGAGGACTCATCGAGATGATATTTTTCACGCAGAGCGCGCAGGTTCTCGCGCTCTTTGCGCTCCTCATCGGAGTAGAAGCGGGCCTTTTCGAACTCGTGGTTCGCGATGGCGTTTTCCATGCGATGCACGATGAACTTGATCCGCTTCTGCACCTCGGTGATGTCCTCGGGCAGGGAAGTCTGGCGAAGCTTAACACGGGCGCCGGCTTCGTCAACCAGATCGATGGCCTTGTCGGGCAGGAAGCGATCAGGCAAATAGCGATTGGAGTGCGATACGGAGAACGTGATGGCTTCGTCAGTGTAGGTGACGGCGTGAAACTTCTCGTAGCGCTCCTTGATACCGAACAGAATCTTGACCGCATCGGCTTCGTTGGGCGGCGGAACTTTCACGGCCTGGAAGCGGCGCTCCAGCGAGCGATCTTTCTCGATCGACTTGCGATACTCGCCTGGCGTGGTAGCGCCGATGCATTGAATTTCGCCGCGCGAAAGCGCCGGCTTCAGGATGTTGGCGGCGTCGAGCGAGCCTTCCGCCGATCCCGCGCCAACCAGGGTGTGTAGCTCGTCAATAAAGATGATGGAGTTTTGCGACTCCATCAGTTCTTTCATGATGGTCTTGAGGCGCTCTTCAAACTGGCCGCGATACTTAGTGCCGGCAACGATGAGGGAAAGGTCGAGCGCAAGGATGCGCTTGTCGGCCAGGAACGATGGCACTTCACCGTCGGCAATGCGTTGGGCCAGACCCTCGACGATGGCAGTCTTACCGACGCCAGGCTCGCCGATCAGCACTGGATTGTTCTTGGTACGGCGGCACAGGATCTGGACGACGCGCTCGAGCTCGCCATCGCGACCGACCAGGGGATCGAGCTGGGTGTCCATCGCGGCCTGAGTGAGATCGCGGGAGAACTCAGACAGCAGCGACGACTCGCGCGAACGCTGCGAAGGCTGGGCCTTCTCCTGCGAGGTGCGGGCCAACTCCTCGCGAATGGAAGAGAGACGCAATCCGCGCTCGTGCAGAATTTCAGCCGCGAAGCATTTCTCTTCGCGCAACAGGCCCAACAGCAGGTGCTCGGTACCGATGTGCTTGTGCGACAGGCGTTCGGCTTCCTCCGCGGCGTAGGCCAGCACCCGCTTGCACTCGTTGCTGAGGGGCAGGTCCACGGAAGTGGAAACCTTCTCCCGAATGGTAGTGTGGCCCTCGATCTGTTTCCGGATCGACTCAACTGAGGCGTGGGACCGAAGGAACCGATTGGTAAGCGCTTTGTCCTCGCGCAGAAGACCAAGCAGCAGGTGCTCCGTTTCGATGTAAGGAGAACCGAACTGACTGGCTTCGTAACGAGCGAAGAAGATTACGCGCCGGGCCTTTTCCGTGTACCGTTCAAACATGAACCTCTCCAAGAGCGCGACGGGAATTGTTTCTCCTGCCGAACTCCGTTACCTGACTCGTCGTGGCCGCCGGCCCCGGATAAAGCTGGGACCGAAATTCGAAAATGTGCCGCCCCTAAGGGGCTCTCGTCAATAATGCAGCTTACCCAGCGCTTACGCGCTGGGCTGATATTGTTCCGCCCTGCGGGCTGGCTCCACTGCAAACCAACATCCTGCCAATGACCAATTCGCTGTGTCTTCCACGCATCCGCGATTAAGACCATCACTATTACAAACCCGAAGCTTCTTCCAACGTTTCCGTCACGCCGACAACGCCTGCGGAGACACTTCGACTACCCGACCCTGCTGCAAACGCAGTACGCGGTCGCACTGACGCGCAAACCCAAGATTGTGAGTAACGATGAGCGAGGTCAGACGATAGTCGCGATGTAGCCTGGCAATCAAATTAAGAACCGTTTCCGCTGTCCGGTTGTCGAGGTCACCTGTCGGCTCGTCGGCCATCAGGACCCTCGGCCTGGTAATCAAAGCGCGCGCCAACGCTACCCGCTGCTGCTCGCCACCAGACAACTCGCCGGACCGATGAGTGGCACGGTCCTGTAAACCAACCTCCTGCAGCCATTGCAGGGCTTGCTGCTCCGCCTCGCGCTTGCTGGTGCCCCGCATTAGCAAGGGCATGGCCACATTTTCCAGCGCGGTAAATTCGGGCAGCAGGTAATGAAACTGCCAGACGAAACCAAGCTCCCGGCCGCGGAATTCTGCTGCATCATCCTCGGAGAGGCTCCCCAACTGAACTTGGGCGAAGTATACGTCACCTTCGGAAGCACGATCAAGCGCTCCGAGTATATGAAGGAGGGTGCTTTTCCCGGTACCTGACTCGCCGACAATAGCCAGCATCTCCCCGGTCTGTACCTGCAACGACAAATTCTCAAAGAGCACTAAATCCGAATTGCCAGAGCGAAAAACCTTCTTGAGATTCTCCGCACGCAATAAGCCGTCTTTTACAGTTTGATGCAGCGGCGCTCCAGAGCGACACAAATTCCGGCCAAACCGTTGGAACTGCGCCCATTCTGGGACGAAGGGCCAGCGATTGACCTAATAAGAATTAGATCATGTATGGAGCGGGAAGTCAGCGACTTTGCGACGGAAGGGGCAGGGAAAAGCACGGCATGTTCAATTTTCTGCAACTGCGGGGCGGGAGGTCATTATCTGGAGTTATCGATGAGGAGTGTCTTGCCGCGTTCCTCAGCACGTTGCTGATCTGTCAAGCGTCCTTCGCGCTGGTAGAGCTTCGCTAGATGAGACCAGGCATCGGCGGCTGCAGGATCGATCTGGACTGCGTGCTCTTCGAAGGCAGTAGCTTGTTTAAGGTCGCCCAAGGCCATCCACGCAGCGGCGCGTGTCTGCGCAAGATCGAAGCTGAAGCTGCGTCCAGGGGTCGCAGCCAGCAGCTCCGGCGGCGCGGTGTTGACTGCTGCATCGAGGGCCAGCAATGCGTCCCTGGGTTGCCGGACTTTGAGGTAGAGCTGGGCGAGCGCGACCAGTTGCTGTGATTTCACCGCTGAATCCGATGTAAGGCGAATTGACTGCTGCATGGCGTGAACGGCCTGAGGCAAGCGTCCGTCTGTCTGGTACAAATCCGCGAGCGATAGCCAGAGGAGACGGTCGCCGGGTGCAAGGGAAAGAGCTGCCAGCCACTCCTGCTCGGCCGCAGACGATTGTCCAGAGGCAAGATCGAGGGCTGCCAGATTTGCCATGGCCTGTACTTTGGTGGACGGATCGGACGACAGCCGGATGACGGCTTGCAGGGCCTGAATGGCCTCCGGTAGGCGCGCCTGTCGATGATAGAGTTCTGCCAGCGAAGACCAGACGGAAGCCTGGAGATTGGAGAGCGAGGCCCAGGGCGTAGTCTCGCGAGGGGCAAGAGCAAGCGCCCTCTGCCATTCCTGTTCGGCTTCGGAATCGCGCTGCGCGGCATACAGAATCTGGCCCCGATACCAGCGCGCGTGAGCGTTGTCAGGAAAGATCGACATTGCTTTGTCGGCGGCGGCCAGGGCTTCGGAGTTGCGTCCCAATGCGGAGAGCACCCGCGCCGCGTTGACCCACTGGTCGAAGGAAGCCGCGGTGAGCGGCGGTAGCCCAGGTGGCAGTGGCGCAGTGGCGCAGTCGACTTCGAAGCGCTTGATAAAGGCTGCGTTCTGTGGGGTACGCCGAACCAGAACGACGGAGACCTCATCGAGGAAAACCGGCCGCCATTGCTGGCTGTTGCAGTCCGCTTTGAGGCGCTCCAACGGGATTTCATCCAGCGTGAGTGGGAAGATGATTGTGTTGATGCCGTAGCGGTCCGCTTCCTGTTGCCAGATCGCGGAATCGAGTGATGCGGTGAGCAATTCACCACCATGCTGGGCAAGTGCGGAACCGAAGGGGACCTCGCGGCCGTCAATGTAGTCGCGGCGTTGCGGCCCCAGCGTCCAGAGAACGTATCCGCCTTCGTTGTAGGTGTTGAAAACCTCACCTGGAAGGCCCTGGTTCTGAATGAAGGCAGTAGCGGTCCGCGGGAACCACCCGGACAATCCGGGGCCGAAGGTCGAAAGATTCCGCTCGGCAAGGTAGTGATAGTTGGATATCAGATCGGCGGATCGAACAATGGCGAGCACTGCAAAAATCGCAATCGCAGCGGTGGCCAGGATCGAACGCGTTCGGGGATCAGGGATGCGCGAGCGGATCCAGGGCATTGCCGAAAACAGCACGGAGCCGGCTACGACCACCACGACGCAGCTCGCCAGTCCGATCATTCGAACATGGCGACTCGCTTCGAAGGCGGCTCCGAAGAGCAGGATTGCCGCTCCTGCGCGGCGTTGTAGCACGGCCGCGATCACAGCCAGAACCACAATCAAGAGCAGCACATGAAAGATGTCGCTTGTGTTCCGGGGGGAGATACTTGTCAGGGGACTGGTCCAGTTCCACCGCAAGCCGGCCCACTCGTTGATGTACAGCGTGTTCACCCTTCTGGTGAACTGGAGGACTGCCGGATAGAATCTCCATCCCCAGGGATTGATGATTGTAACGGCGGCGGTGGCCAGGAACCATGGAATCTCCCGCTTCAGCCGCTGCAACACCTGGCTGTCACCGGAAAAGGGCAACTCCAATAGCTCCAGTCCGGCGAAGGCCACCAACAGCCCTAAGCCGGAAAGGAAGCTCAAGTGAACATTCACCCAGACAACCATCAGCACAGGCAGTAACCAGAGCGGAGCACGGCCAGTCTGGTAATTCTGCCAAAGCAACGACAGATATGCGGCGAAGAGAACGATCGCAAAGAGCTCGGCCCTTGGCGTGGTGCGGAAGGCGATGAAGGGCACGGCAACGATAGCGACCGCCGCTGTCACAACAGAGCCGCGGCGGAGCAACAACGCTACGGTTGCCGCAGTGGCTGACGCGCTCAGCCATGAAAGCAGGGAAAAGCCCCCGAGCAAGTAAATGCCATAAAGGATCAGTCCGCCGCCGGCGGGATATATCGCGGGGGCCCCGGGGACAGTGTAGGAAAAGACATCGGTCGAAAAGACATGATGATGTTGCGCTACCCAGCGGCCGGTCGCCAGGTGCCAGCCGAAGTCGGGGTCACCCACCGTGGCCAGGCCGGCCAGGAACGCATACACCAGAGCGATGGCGCCAAGCACCAGGAACAAGCGTCGCTCGATCCTGGATCGATTCCCGGGCAAATCGTTTGCTGGCGACAGATTGGCTGAGGGAATGGGCGGCTTTAGCCAAGTCAGCATTCGTCCATCCAGTTTCCAGTACTTTACAGAATGCCCACCGAGACTTCCACTCCTGAAGCATTCAGGCACGTGGAACTTAGCTGATTCCTGCCCGTTGGATCGTCAGAAACGGCGAGCTTACGATACCACAGCATCGATTTCTTTCTTGTTCTGCCGGCGTCCGGTGAGTATGCCGCCGAAGGCAGCCCGGTCCGCAAACTTAAGAAGATGCGGGCCGGAAATGCAGGCGGAAGTTCCGCACAGCGGGATGACAGTTCGTATTCTTAGCAGGCCCCGATGCTGGTGCGGGACTGCTAATCCTTTACCAGATGCGGACGCGGTCAGCGGGCGCGAGGTACAGCGTCTGACCGGGTTGAACGTCGAAGGCTGTGTACCAGGCATCGATGTTGCGAACTGTATCGGCACGGAACTGCGACGGAGAGTGCGGATCGACCATTACCTGCTGGCGCAGCGCGGCATCGCGTGTCTTCCCCGCATAGTCCTGGCCAAAGGCGATGAAGAACTGCTGATCGCCGGTGAATCCGTCCTGGGTGGGAGCGATCTTGCCGGCGAGCGAGGCGTGATAGCCGTCCAAAGAGGCTGCCAGGCCGGAGACGTCGGCGATGTTTTCGGCCAGCGTCTGCTTGCCATTCACATGCAGATCGGGGAACGGCATGTAGGTATCGTACTGGGCGGCAAGCTTCGCGGTGGCTGCCTCAAAGTGCGCGAGATCGGCAGGCGTCCACCAGTTGCGCACCTGTCCTTTAGCGTCGAAGGCGCTGCCTTCAGTATCGAAGGTGTGGCTGACTTCATGGCCGATGACTGTCCCAATCGCGCCATAATTGGCGGCGGCGGGCGCTTTGGGATCGAAGAAAGGGGGCTGAAGAATTGCGGCCGGGAAGTTAAGGGCATTCTGCAAGGGGAGATTCACGGCGTTGACGGTCTGCGGCGTCATCGACCATTCGTGGCGATCGACCGGCTTGCCGAGCCGCGCCACCTGACGGCGGTATTGGAACAAGTTACCGCGCCAGACATTGCCAAAGATGTCGTCAGCTTTCACTTCGTAGGCTGAATAGTCAAGCCACTTCTCCGGATAGCCAATGCCGACGTACAGAGTGTCGAGCTTTGCCTGAGCTTCGGCCTTGGTCGTGGGATCCATCCACGAAAGCGCTGCGATGCGTTTGTGGTAGACAGCGATGATATTGGCGACCATGGCTTCCGCCTGGGCCTTGGCTTCCGGCGGGAAGTAACGCTGGGCGTAGATCTGCCCCACATCGTCACCGAGATAGCGATTGACGACAACTACGCCGCGCTGCCACCGCGGACGCTGCTGGGTTGTGCCCTGGAGGACGCCGCTGACGAAAGCGAAACGCTCGTCAGAGATCGCCTTGCTGAGATAGGGCGCGGTTTCTTCGATGGTGTGATATGCGAGCCAGTCCTTCCAGGTTTCCAGCGGAGTCGATTCCACCAGGGCGGACTCACCGGCGAAGGCGGTGGGCTGCCAGACGATGAAGCTGGTTTGCTTGCTGAGGCCGGCGCCGCGGAAGTACTCCGCCCAATCCAGGCCGGGAGCGTTGGCTGAGAAATCGGATTGCTTCCAGGTGTTGTTGGCCTTGTGGATGTCGTCGTTGTCAGACAGGCTGAGATGCTTTTCCGCGATGGCATGTTCCAAGGCGACGATGCGCTCAGCGCGAGCGTCGGTGTCGGTGAAACCGGCGAGCTTGAGCATTGCGGAGGCGTGCGCCTGATACTTGGTGCGAACCTCTTTCATGTGCTCGTTATCGGCAAGGTAGTATTCGCGATCGGGGAGTTGCACTCCGCCCTGCATCAGATAGGGTGCGTAATGATCGGAGTCGTTGAAGCCCGGAGCGACCCACAATCCAAACAAGTGCGCGGTGTGGAAGTTGGTGTTGTTTAGCGCGTCGACATCGGCACGCAGGGTTTCACCTAGCGCGAAGGCAAGCTCTTTCTTGTTGCTGATGGCGGCGATGGCCTTGAGATGCGGCGCGAGCGGCGATAGGCCTTTGGCGTCGATGGCCGCCTCGTCCATATAGGAGTTGTAGAGGTCGGCGATCTTGCGCTGGCTGGAACCGGACGGATCGCTGCTCTTGGCGGCCTCTTCAATCAAGGCTGCGGTGCGCTTGTCGCTCAGGTCGGCGAGATTGTTAAAGACACCGATGCGGGAGCGATCGGGCGGGAGCTCGGTGCGCTTGATCCAATCACCGTTGCAGTAGAGATAGAAGTTATCGCCCGGCTTCACCGCGGTGTCCATGTTGGCGGGGTTGATGCCGTGGGTTTCCTGCTTAGGCGCGTCCTGGGCCTGGGCTGGAAGCATGGTGAGAGCGAAGACGCAAATGGCAGCACACTTCAGAAGTGAATACAGGGGCTGAGTTAGAAATGTCATGATAGCTCCAAAGGCAGGTGCAAAGCGGGCACAAGTAATGTAGACGAAATGCAAAGAAAAAGGGTAACACGACGAAGGGTGGGATGCAGCGAAGGGTGGGATGAAGTGCAGAAGTGGGTGGAATGGGAGACGATGCTTCGACGCCGACTAGAAGGTCGGCGCGATCCCTTCCTATTCGTACCTTAGCGCCTCGGCCGGGAGCACACTGGCGGCGGACCACGAGGGATAAAGCGTTGCGATGAAGGAGACTCCGATGGCGACGAGGGCCACGAGCAGGCCGTCGACGGGCCGCGGCGCGAAGGGAACATAGTCGATGGAGTAGACCTCGGCGGAGAGTGAGAGCAAATGATAATGCCCGCCGGCCCAGGAGAGCGCGAAGCCGGCAATCAGGCCCAGCGCGGTTCCGATCACGCCGATGAGGATTCCCTGATACATAAAGATGCGGCGAATTTGCCTGCGCTTGGCGCCCATGGAGACCAGCACGGCGATGTCACGGGTCTTTTCCATCACCATCATGATCAGCGAGATGAGGATGTTGAGCGCGGCCACGAAGACGATGAGACCGATGGTGATGAAGGTGACGACGCGCTCCAGGCGCAGAGCGTGGAAGATGGCGCGGTTCTGCTCCATCCAGTTGGTTGACATGAAGCCTTTGCCGGCGGCGTCTTCGAGTTGCTGGCCGATCTCGCCGGCCTTGTAGATGTCGTCAACTTTGAATTCGAGCACCGAGACTACGTCGCTGAGATCGAAGAGGCGCTGGGCGTCGGAAAGACGAATGAACGCCCAGGTGTTGTCGTAGTCGAAGAAGCCGGAAGCAAAGACGCCGGTGACTTTGAAGCGCTTGTACTTGGGAACGATGCCGAAGGGCGTGAGTTCGCCCTGCGGGCTGGTGACGGTGACGACGGAGCCCACCGATGCGCCGAGTTCGTCGGCCAGATCTTTGCCGAGGACAACTGGTGGAAGAGTGGATTGAGGCGCGGTCGTCTCATTGCCGGCGGCGGGCGATTGGGATGGATTTTCATCCAGAGCTGCGGCGGAACCTTGCTTCACCGTGTCGAGGATGGTGCTGACCTTGCGCTCGTCGGCGGGAATTATGCCCTTCAATATGCCGCCTTGGGCGCGGGCACCGCGCGAGATCAGCACCTGCTCATAGATGGCGGGAGCTCCGGCGATGACGTGGGGCTGTTTTTCCAGGCGCGCAAGCAGCGGCTCCCAGTTGCGGATGCCGTCGCTCTGGATGCGCAGCAGGTTGATGTGCGAGGTCGAGCCCAGCAGGCGGTCCTGAAGGTCCTGGCGAAAGCCGTTGTTGATGGCCAGCGCGATGATGAGCGAAGCCACGCCCGCCGCGACTCCGATGATCGAGATAACGGTGATGACGCCGATAACAGCCTGACGGCGTTTGGCCCGGAGGTAGCGCGCGGCTATGAAGAGTTCGAATTGCATGCGTAAGAGCCTCTTCACCACAGAGGCGCACAGGACACAGAGTTAGCTTTTATTCTACCGAAGGAGGCGGGGAATGACGGCGGGAACCTTGCGGCGGTAGGCACGATATGGGTCTCCGAAGCGGGCTTCGAGTTCGCGGTCTTCGAGCGCGATCATCAACGTGCCGGTGACGATCGCGAAGGCCGCGAGAGCGTACAAGGCGATCAATCCGGTGCCGAGGCACCAGCCGAGGACCTCGCACAGGTGTCCGAGATAGATAGGATGGCGCACGCGGGAGCGAATGCCGGTGGTGATTAGTACCTGGCGATGCTGGGTTGGCTCCAGTTCAGCCAGGCCGGAGACCTGGATGCGGTCGAAGCTCTTGAAGGCGGCCGAGTAGATGGAGAAGCCAGTCCAGAACAGACAAGCTGCCGGTATCCAAGGGACCCAGGTCGTGTAGTAGTGCGCATGGCGAAAGGGCCAGGCGAGCAGAAATGCAGCAGCGATGAAAGCGGCCCAGGTGGGCAGGATCGAAGCATAGGCTCGGCGGCCTTTATTACGCCAGCGTGCGATGAAAGGATGGATTGCGAGCCAGAACAACGGGATGGTGCAATAGACGGAGCAGACCAGCAGAGCAAGAAGGTCGATGGCGGAGTGCAGAGTCATAGCATCAGAGGCGAAAGCGGATCCCTCGTCGGCCTGAAGAAACAGTTGTCAGTAGCCAGTTGTCGGTTTGCCGGCAAGGACGTCCCGTCCCTGCACGACCATTTTTTCGAGCTGCCAGCGAAAGCAGATCCCTCGTCGGGCTGAAGCCCTCCTCGTGATGACAATATAGGTACGGCAACGGCGCGGCTAAAGCCGCGCCCCTTCAAAGCGCGCGAATTCGAGCACTTCTAGAATGAACATATGTCGCTAGCTTAGCGCCTCGCCGGTGCGGTCACCACCACCTTGCCGACTCCCATGTTGTCGAAGCGGTCGTAGACGCGCACGATGATGGTGTGCTCGTCGGACGTGGCGGCTTGAACTGAGGACTTGGCTGTGGTTGCTGATGGGGCATGCGCCTCGTCCTGCGGCGCCGGCACAGTGAATTCGTAGCTTTCGCTCCTGGAATCGGAAATCTGTCCGACGGGTTCGATCGTCTGCGCCTCGCCGGCATCGATGGAGTATTCGGCGTGGCTGATGGGCGAGAAGCTGTCTACAGCGCGGAAGGTGACATGGATTTTGCCGCCGTCGGCTTTGGCATGCAGCGACTCGATCTGCGGTGGGGTGTTGTCGACTTCGAAGTGCGCACTCGTCGCTTCGCCGGTCAACGCGTCCTCGGCGGAATGCGAAGGCGCGTCGGAGGCGACGACGCGGATGGTGTAACCGCCGTCGGGAAAGATATCGGAGTCGAGATTGAGGAAGCGCTCTGCGACATTCCCGCGCAGTAGCTTCCAACGCGTCTCGCCATCGCCGCGGTAGTAAACGTCGTAGGCCAAGGTGTCATCGTTGTCGTCGTGCGCACTCCACTTCACGGCGATGGAATGCCGGTCCTTCGTGATTGGCAGCGGAGATTCGTAGGCAGCGGCGGCTGAGCCTTCCGGCTCGGTGTGCGGGCCCGCGGGTATGCGCGAGCCGACCATTACGGTTACGTTGTCCACCTCGGGAGCGACGTTCCGGGGCAGATAGTTGACGATGACACTGTCGATTACAGGCATGTGGCCGCTGGGCTGGAGTACCGCCTTCCACTGGATGAAGCGCGCCGGCGGCGCGTCAATGGGAAGGTCCTTTTGCAGGTCGACTGGCTTCCAAGGGCTCCAGTTGCGATCGGGATTGTCGACATTGCCGCTGCGCGCGAAGAGCTGAAAGTTGCCGCTGCCGCGGACTTCCACGCGTCCCCACTTGGAGACATTTCTGGCATCGAAGACATCGCTCTCGTAAGCGCCCTCGCTCATCGGGCTGGAGCCGAGAAGAAAAACCTTCCCCAGATTGCTGGTGGCCGCATAGAGGCCGCCTTGGGGAGCGGGAGCGAAAGCGGTGACCTGGTTGGCACTGGCCTCGGCGAGGTCGGTGTATTCGCTGCCAACGATGGCATAGATCTTTCCGCGATTGCCGGTGCCGGCCAGCAGCCGGCCCTGGTGATCGAAGACCAGCGCGTAAACCAGATCGTCGTGCGATGACCAGATAGTCTTGGGCGAGCCGTCGGGCGCGAGAAGATAGACCTCCGAGCCGCCGAGGTTGGCGATGTTGGGAGGCGCGCTGATCACCGGCGTTGAAGGCGCAGCAGGCGCGGATGGAGCAGTTGAAGCGGCGGTTGCGGGCGGCGGAGCGGTTACGACGATGCCTAGGCCTGCGAGGGGAATGCCGGCGGGCGGAGTTGATCCGCGCTTCTCGCCGGCGCCGGCGGCGTAGATATTGCCTTGTCGATCGACGGCGAGCGCGGTGATCTCCTTCTTGGGCGCGCTATAGAGAACGAAGCCTTCGCCCTGGTACGAGATGCGATAAATGAGGCCGCTGCCGTCAGTGCCCGCGATGAGGTTGCCGAGCTGGTCGAAGTCGAGTGCGCGAATCTGGGCTTCGTCGCTTTTGAAGAACAGGCTGCCGTTGCCGTTGCGATCGACGCGGAAGATTTCGCCGCGATCGCCTGTGCCGATGTAGAGCTGGCCTCGACGATCGAGGGCCAGAGTCCAGATGTATTTCGTCTTGGGATCGAAGAGAACGCTGGCAGTGTAGCTGGGATCGACATCAACGGACGGGCGCGGTTTCTCGCCGGGATTCGTCCCTTCCTGCGCGGCGGCAACTTCGGCGGTGGTGTGCGAGCCTTCGGGCGCCTTGCCGGGAGCGGGGCCGCCGTGAACCAGCTTGTAGACCTTGCCGTCGGGCGAGGTCGCGGCGTAGATGGCGCCGCTGTTGTTGTCGACCACCAGGGCCTGCACCTGAAGCTCCTGCGGGGCGAAGATGATGCGCGCCTTGCCGTCAGGTGTGAGCTTGTACACACGCGCAGGAGAACCGGCCGCCGCGTAGACGTTACCTGCGGAATCGGCGGCGACGTCCCAGATGTATGTGGAAGGCGAGGTGTAAAGCGCGCTGAAGGCGGGCGCGAGGGTGAGGTTGCCATCGCTGCTGATGGCGACGCCGTGAGCCGTGCCCTTCTCGAAGTCGTCAAACTTGGTTTGTTCCCAGGTACGGGTAGTCTGGGCCCAGCAGGGGGCGATGGTTAACACGCAAACGAGGGAAAGACCGACCCAAGCAAAGGCGGTCTGGGTGGGGCACCCGCGCAATTTCATTCTTAATCCGATATGTAGCGACGTGCGGCTCAAGCTCCCACGATAAGGAAAAGGCCCGATCAGCGCAATGGCGCCCGCTCAGGTCCACGGGGTGAGGGCCGTACCGTCCTGAAGGGACTCCGGGTTCTTTATCGACCTACCCAGCGTTGAAACGCCGGGCTAAGTTATGTCGCGCCTACGGCAGTCGGATAAGGCGAGATCAAGAGTACATCGACTACGTTGTGCTGTAATGTGGGGGTATGGCAAACGCACAGGTTAATGTTGACGACCTGATGGCTCGGAAGATTTTGTTGCAACAGCGAATCGAGGGCTACCGGGCGAGCTTGTCGACAGTTTCCGGACCGTGTAGCAAGTCGTCGCTGCGCCGGCAAATGGAAGAATGCGAGATGGCGCTGGAGCAGGTCCGCTCGGAACTTGGAGAAATCTAGCTGGGTGCCCCGCTCATTCGCGTGAGAACCATGCCGCCCCTACGGGGTCCGAGCTCTTTATGATCCTACCTCGCGTTGAAAAGCTGGGCTAAGTTATGTCGTGCCTACGGCACTCGGGTTCTTTAAAAACTCTACCCAGCACTCCGCTTCGCTGCGTGCCGGGCTAGATTATTTCGCGCCTGCGGCGCTCGGATAAAAAATTGCACCTGACCCAGCACTCCGCCTCCCACTCCAATTCGCGCAATCACCCCCTTCCTCACATCGCGCCAAGCGGGGTTGTAGTCGAGCTAACATGCTGAAAAATAGTAGGTTAAGCTATACTTTTCGGCATAAGGCTTCGACAGCAAAAAGCGAAAGCGACCTCGCGTTCTTGTTCCACGTGGAACATTTTTTCAAGAGAAAGGCGGCGGAGTTCAGGAGCGACGGTGGAAGGCGAAACGGCGATGGTCCCTACTTGATCCTCAGAGTGATGATCTGGGAGCCGGAGACGACGTAGTCGACCGGAGTTGCGGCTTCATCGACCGCGGACTCTCCGACGACGATCATGTCCTGAGAGCCGCGAAGGCCGTCCATCACGTTCATCACGGAGAGCGGGAGCGTGGGCATCACTTTGTCTTCGACCATGGCTTGCGGGTTGGCTTCCAGCAGCGAGACGTAGACCTCGGAGTTGGTGTGCTCTTTGTTGAGCAGCGCGATGGTGGAACCGAGGTCGAGATGATGGCTCATGGGACCGGAAACGCGATGCATCTTGTCGAGGGTGTCGCCGTCGCTGACCAGAATGTGCAGAGTGCCGCGCGGCGTTGAGGTAGGAATCTTGACGGAAATGTTGCGCAGGATACTCTCGCCGCGATAAGGCTTCAGCAGCGCTTCGATGGTGATCTCATCGCCGGGTCGCGCTTCGGTGACGTCGGTGCGGGCCGTTTCCAGTCGCGCCGAGCGGCGATCAGGCACGAGATCGAAGTTCAGCTCGACGCCTTCGATTTTCGGCGTCTCATAAGGGTTCTCGAAGATGCGGCTGAAGTGCTCGCCGATGGAGAGTGCAATTCCATAAGCGGTTGGGGTCGAGCCGTCGGCCGGAGCGAACATGTTCTTCACGCTGAGCTTGGGATAACCCAACACCGTGATGTCGCCCTGGAGGCGAAAGGTGGTGTCCTCGCCGTATTCGTTCATGCCCTGAATCGCATTGAACACCGTCGCCATCATCGCGGCGGGAGTAATCTTTGCGTTGTTCAGCACTTCGTAGTGAAACTGCTTGGGATGGGAAACGCCCCGGAAGGTCAGGGTCACCGGAATCATCTGCGGTTGCCGATCGAAGCGTCCCATGATGCCGGCGCGACGGTCCTGAACGAAGGCGCCAACCGGCTCGGTGGTGTTTACGATTTTGAAGGAGTTCTGCGGCGAGGGCAGAGTCGCCAGCACCGTCGCTTTCGTCATGGGCATGTCGACGTTGCCGGACTGGAGAAAGGGATGTCCGCAAGCCAGCAAGTGAGTGTCGTCCAGATAGGTGACGGTGCAGGTTCCGGCGATATTCATATCGCCGCGCACCAGAATTGCGCTGACCGCCGACCCGGGTTGCAGCGGCTCCGGCTGCTTGTCATTGCTCACCGAACCGGCGCCCATCACCGGCACAACTCCCGCCGACGCGAAGTCCTTGGCGAACAGCCGCAGCGTGTCCGGACTGAATCCGCTGAACACCAGAGGCGTTTCGATCGGCTTCAGCAGATTGGCGTATCCCGCTTGCGCATCCTCCGCGCTCGCCAAGCCTGGCCCTGACGTCCGGCTGACCAGCTCTTCATCGTGTCCCACATTGTGGGACACGTCGGTCAGCGGCGTTTTGTCCAGGGAGTCGATCTCCAGCATCGACGCGGCCGGGGTGATGCCGCAGATCGGCTCCTTGGAGAATTCCCCGATGCGATACGCGATGGCGCCCACCAGCTTGCCGTCAATGTAGACCGGACTGCCGCTCATGCCCGCAACCACCCCGGTATATTCCACCTTCTTGCCGTGCAGACGCGCCAGGATCACGTCGGCCTGCGGCCCCGCCATATCGCGCAGCACGCCCAGAATTTCCACCTCCATCGGCTCCGGCGTCACCCCTTCAAAGACGGTGTAGGCCACTCCACGCATGCCGGTTTTCACCTGCTCCTCGGGCATGATCTGGACTTTGGGTTCAGCGGCAAAGGCGGCGAGGGAGATCAGGCAGACGGCGAGTGACACCAACCTGTGGCGAAGCATACTTCTTGGTTCCTTCTTTCCTTGCCTCGATCCGGCCCCAGAAACCGGCAATCGCGGCTCTGCCAATACCAATACGGAGACATATCCGTCTAACCGGAAGCAGGTTTCTGCTGTCCCTGCGAAACCGATGGTGTAAAAGTGGATTTATACTAGCAGACAGACAGGCCGATGAGGCACTCTGATGTATTCTAAAAAACACCTTGAGGAAGCTCTGATTAAGTCGGGTTTTGAAGGGGACGGCCGTCAGGCCCTCCGCAAATACCGCAATACCAACGCGGCTTCAGCCGTTGAGGGGCTTCGCCTGGACGGGATCAGACTTTCCCTTAAGATTCCGCGTAATTCACCCAATGTTCTTGGCGTCGGTCGCGTCGCGCTTATTGCCGTGTTGGTAGTCATCTGGTTGGGCGCCACGCCGGGCTATGCCCAATCCGGCAGCAGCGACCAAAGCGGCCAATCGCAGCCCAGCCAAAAACAGCAGGACCAGATGCCGGCCGAAGCCGGTGGTCCCGGTGGCGAATCCGGCTCCATCGCGGTGCCCAAGAAGAGTTCTTCCGAAGAGCCGCCTCCACCTCCCAGGCCCAAGCCCGCTGACAATCCTGAATTCTCGCTGCACGTTGACGTTCCCGTGGTCACCGTCGACGCCCATCTCATATCCAAGGATGGCCGTCCCCTGGCCTTGCCGCTCGACATTGCCGAGCAGCACTTCAAGGTTTTCGAAGACGGCGTGCCCCAGAAGATCATCTCCGTTACCAAGAGTAAGGCGCCGATTACGGCGGTGCTGCTGGTGGAGTTCGCCGCCACCAACTACAACTTCATGTACGACGCGCTCAACTCTTCCTATGTGTTCGCCTCCACCTTGCAGCCGCAGGATTGGGTGGCTGTGGTCGAGTTCGACATGAAGACCCACGTTCTGGTGGACTTCACCCAGGACAAGCAGGCCATCTTCGGCGCGCTAAACTCGCTGCGCATCCCAGGGTTCGCCGAGACTAACATTTTCGACGCGATCTATGACACGCTCGACCGCCTGGATCGCGTGCCCGGACGCAAGGAACTGGTGGTGGTCGCCAGCGGCCGCGACACCTTCAGCAAACTCACCCTGGACCAGACCCTGAAGAAGATCAAGACCACCCCCAACATCACCATTTACACCATCTGCACCGGCGAAGCCTTCCTGGAGCGCGTGCAGGCGATGGGACCCAATCCCGAACGAAACTCCCCCATGATGGATTATCTCCAGGCCAAGAATCAGATGGCGGCGTTTGCTCGCATCACCGGTGGTCGCAGCTACTCTCCGCGCCAGATGGGCGAATTGCCTGACATCTTTCGCGAAGTCGCGCAAGCCATTCGCGATCAGTACACCATCACCTATAAGCCCACCAACGTGAAGCAGGACGGCAGCTATCGCAAGCTGAAGGTCGAACTGGTTGGTCCCGACGACAAGCCGTTCCTCCTCAGGGACGAAAAGAATAAGGACATCAAGTACACCATCGTCGCCCGCGACGGCTACACCGCGAAGCACGAGGTGGAATAGGTTCGCCGGTGGTCGCTTTTGGAGCGCTTGGTAAGGTGCGACTTGACAGGCTGCTGATGAAGTCGGTTCCGGCGAGTTTTGAAGGAACGCACCTTTAGAGCCCGCCCTGGGCGTGCCGAAGGGTGCGCCATCACAAGGCCATTAAGCTTGTCATCAGGAGCCGGCCTTTAGAAGCCGATCAGCTCGGCATCGATGGTGTTACGCTGCTGGCCATGCGTCCCGACGGATACGTCGGCCTGCGATCGGACCAGGACCACTTGCGAGAGATGCGACACGATTGCACCCTGATTCATGCGGGAAACCTTGACGGCTGATGAATTCCTTCGTCTCCCCACCAAGCAACCCAACGACGCCATGAACGCCGCGCCTCTGGGCGATCATGGCCCGGTGCGGTTGGCTGCTTACTTCGTATTGACCATGGGAATCGTCGCGGACAACTGCAGATTGATCAGCAGGTCAATCCGGCGATCAATCTGGTAACACAGGGCAGTCTTCTTTGCCGAGATGACCTGCTCAAATATCGGAACATACTTCATGCGCAAGGCCAGCAGTTGCTGGTCAACCGCGTTCGATCTCTTCATGTAATCCGCTGCCTGGGCATCGGTCATGGTGTTGTAGTTCGTGGCATAGTCCTTAATCACCGCCCACCGTTCGTCATTGGGTTTAATGGCTTCTTTGCGGTACTGGTCAAAAATCGGCCAGAACTTGGTGGCCTCGTCGGCGGTCAGAGTCATGTTCTCTGCCATGATCTGCTTGCGCTGCGCGCGAAGGTCCGCCCGCAGCATCTCGACGTCCTGGTCCTTGATCGGGCTAGCTTGCGCGCCTGCGCCCGGAGCACTCTGCGCCGCGGCCTGCCCCATGACGGATACGCTGCCCAAAAGCAACGCGCTGACTACAAATAGAACTGCTACGACGCTCTTCTTCATGATTTCATTCTCCGTTCTGCATTCACCATTGACCGTGGTCACATCCCAGCAGCAGTGTATAGCGAATCGTAGATCTGTTCTAGGATTGTTTGCGTACACCTGCCCATCAGTGACTAATTATGAACGGGAAGCGCAGCGAGGATTACCACCGACATGGCAATTTATCAACGATCATCATTCTGGAATCAATATCGAGCGTCATTGTCAGCAGCTTCGCCTTGCCTGAGCTTCAACTTTTCCGCGGCCTGAGAGCCTAACTGCCAAGCAACGAACACCATCAGGAAGTCGCCGATCCACTTCAAGCCAGACGGGTCATGAAAGCAAGAGTGAACGCCGCCTAAGAAACTGACTCCAGCGCAAAACGAGAAAATACGAACCCACAACAGGGAAGGCTGAAAAACCTTGGAGAGCGTCATTGCTTCCTGCTCCTTGCACACCCTCAGACAGTCAGAGCTTACTCATGCGCGTTAGCGAAAGTCTGTAACCTGTGGTTACTGTTGTAAACAGGCCGTGGCGCCACCAATCCCAAGCCGGGTTTCGACGCCCCCATTTCCGCTCAGTGCATGTCGTTCGTGCCGCCGCCCGTTCCGCCGGACTGCGAAAGCATCTTCACGCTGGCTACTTGCAGCGAACCGTCGCTGGTCAGGTTGCCGCTGATCTCCACGTGTTGTCCCACGTGGTCTTTGACCGCATCCGGATTGGCCACGGCAATCACCTTCTGGTCTTTGTCGCTGACGAAGACTGGCTTTTCGCCGGCGCCAATGCACTTCTTGGCACAGGCAGCGTGGGAGGCGTTCGCGCCCTGGGCGCCGCACTTGGCGTCGCTGATCCATCCCTCCCAACTCTGGTCTTTGGCAACCGCCAGCATGGTCATGGCGCAAAGATATAGCCCCATCATGAAAAGAACTCGCTTCATTTTCGATCTCCTGAATTGAACAGGCCCTTCGCTGGCCCGCCGCTCTTCCACTGCAACTTCGGCCGGAGGTCCGGTTCGCGGGTGCCAAGCCGCGATTCCGCCCTCGGCCACTCCCACATCTCCGCATCCCTCTCGGTCCACCTGCGGATTGCCTTGCAGACAGAGTCTATTCCTCTATGAATCCCTGGCAAAACAAACGCGGCTGAACCCGGGTTCACAATCAGTTAATGCCGTAATCGCAGTTCTATCGGTATGATAGAAACACCGACAACAGGTAGGCTGATTCCCGGGGGCAAACCCATTTCAGCCTGGCCTCGTCTAAGACCAGTAGGGAGTCCGCAGGTGCATAACCCGCGCGGGCCTGATGAGCACATGCGGCTTTGTCTGAAAGTCCTCCTTGTACTTTTCGCTCTCGCGGCCGTTCCCCCGGCAGCGCGGGCCGACATCGGCTTGCTCCTCAATGCCAAGGCCAACGCCCATCCCTTGCCTTTGACCGCCGAAATCACCGGCGAAGGACATTCGGCTGTCTACCTGTCGCGAATCTGCGCGGCCACCCCCGTTACTCTCAGGATGTGCGAGCCCGGCGAGTTGGGCGCCGTCATTCAGAACTACGAAGACTACATGGAGAATCAACCCTACGAGTGGAACATCGTTCCTCTCAGCCTTTATCTCTATGGCGTCGACGACGTGCGCGACCGGCCGCTGTTCGGCTCTCCGGAGCTGCGCGAGGTATTGCAGGACCAGTATCGCCAGAATCATCTTCAGCAGTTGTGTACTACGCGGCGTTGCATCAATAATCCTGAAGCCAACTGGCGCGACTCGGTGGCTGCCGCCTTCGTACGCGAGATCTACATCTTCCAGGTCCACACCTCGGTGGAGCAGGATGAACAGTTCGTCCGCGCCTTCAACGCCCGCGCCAACGTTAATCATTACAACGGCTTCTCGCGCAATTGCGCCGACTTCGCCAAGCTGGTGGTGAATACCTACTTCCCCCACTCGGCCCACCGCGATATCCTCAACGACTTTGCCATGACTGGCCCCAAGGCCATCGCCCGCAGCTTTACCCACTACGCCGAGCATCATCCCGAACTCGACCTGCATGTGCTACGCGTGGAGCAGGTGCCCGGCACCTACAAGCGCAGCTCCGATTGCCATGAAGGCACGGAGCAGACGGTTCGCTCCCTCAAATGGCTGGTGCCGATCATGCTCGTGGAGGCGCAGGCGGTTCCCGTACTGGCTGCCTCCTATTTCTTCACCGGACACTTCGATCCCGACCACGAGCTGCGCAATCGTCCTTCCGAGAGTTCTGCCGTCCTGCTGGATGAACTGGCCGACGCGAAACAGTCCGGCGACCAGCCGCAGGCGCAGGAACTACAGCGCGATTTGCACGCCGAGCGCGTCCAGCAGGTTGGCGATGCCCAGCAATGGAAGGCCTATCGTGAACGCTTCGAGGAAGTCCTGAAAAGCGCCATCGACGAGGGAATCGTCTCCAATCGTCGCGAGCTGCACAATCTTTTCCGTAACCTTCAGGCGCGGGGACGAGTGTATGTGGACGCCGGCGGCCAACCCTGGCTGGAAGCGGACAACAGCGGCCGCCTGCTGCGCGTGGGCTTGGGCCACAACAACATTGTCAGTCCTCAATCGGATTCCCGGCTGGCGCTGCGGCTGTTGTTGGCTCGCACGGATGCCCTGCTCTCGGTGCGGGCCAAGCATCGCGAGTTGTCGCCCCAATTCCAATCCGACTGGGATTTGTTGCAGCGCGCCGAGAACGCCATGCCAACCGCCGGCACTCAGTCCGTAATCGCCAGCCGCGCCTCGCGCCCGTAGTCTCAACGTCTAGCGCAAGCAAACTAGCCGCAACGCGGCGGAATGAAGTTAGACGGGGGCGTAAGCCCCCGGTCAAGTGGGATATTTACCTGAGCCGCCGAGCGGCGACACAGCCTCTTATATCGACGACGGATCTGCAGCGGCAAGAATTACTCAGGCACGGACGGCCTTGCGGCAAGCTGGCAACCGACAACTGGCTACTGTTTCGTGGCCTTCAGGCCGACGAAGGATATGCGCTTCCGACCTCCCGTACTCTTCTAACGACCTTCATTCGCCCGATAACTGGCCCGCAACTCCTGCACAATCTCCGCCGCCGCCTGCCGTCCCTGCTCGAACATGTTTGGCGGAAACGAGATTGCTCCCACCCGCGCGTGTCCGCCTCCGCCGTAGCGTTCGCAAATCTTCGCCAGGTTCTCCATGTGCGTCGCCGTTGTCCAGGGATTCGATCCTACCGAGACCTTCGTCCGGAAGCTGCTTTTGCTCAGCCCAACGCTGTACACGCAATCCGGATGCAGGTAGTACGGGATAAATTTGTTGTAGCCCTCGAGCTCGTAATCGGTGATGTCGAAGTAGACGGTGCCGTCCTTGCACTCGGCGCGCTCGCGCAGGATTTCAATGGAGCGGCGATGCCGTTCCATCAATTGCGGAAGCCGTTCCGCGATCGCCGGCTCCGCCACGATCTCCGCCAGCGGCTTGTAGGCCAGTTGTGCGATCAGCCTGGGGATGAATTGCGGGTCCTGGTTGGACTCGATCAGCATGGTCAGCCTGGTGGCCGGAGTTTTCATCTCCACCGCCGCCTGCGGACTGTCGTACAGCGCTCCGTCGATGATGTCGGCCCACTCAATCATCTCGGCTGCCGGCGCGGGATTGAAGCCGAAGCGCTGCTCCGTCACCACGGCAATAAATTTGGTGCAGGAGCGGAAGCTGGGATCGTAGAATTTGGTGGTGCTCTGTTCATGCTCAAAGTGCGAGGCGTCTTCAGGCGTGAGGAAGGCGCTTTGATGATGATCGAACCACCACGTCACCCGCGGCGACGACGAGTACTTGAAATCCACAATGGCATTCTCGTCGCCGGTGAAATCCGCTTCGTCGAACAGCGCGCCCGCACGGTGCACCAGTCCCTGATACTCGAATTCGGCGTGCTCTCGTATGCGCTCGCGGTAGAACCGCGTGAACAGCGCCGCCGAGCAGGCCCCGTCAAAACACTTGTCGTGATAGAAGACCTTGATCCTCACAAACCCTTTCCACCGCAGTAAAGCTGTTCAGTATAGAGGAAATGCCCCCGTCTCATCGGTCACAGGAAATGAAAAGTAAATAGAAATGACATTTCCAGGGTTGGATGTCAAGCGGCCAGCACGGAACGGCCGTTCGCCACAGAGACCGCGAGACCACAGAGAAAACTAGAAGCCATCTCATAATGCATTGTGTCAGGGCACGGCTTTAGCCGGGCCGAAAGCTGCTGTCAAATCGTGGGCTTTGGCCCCCGCGGTACTTTGGCCTTCGCCGCTGCGGGATTTATGAGATGAGTCCTGGAAACCCCTGTGTCTCGGTGGTGGATTACTCCGCCGGAGGCCGTAAGATCACCAGCATCCGCAAATCCGTCACCGCATGCAAAACCATGGGAAGCAGCAGATTTCCGGTCAGCAGAAAGAGCAAGCCGAACAAGAAGCCGGTGACAGCGCTGGACACAACTCCGCTGATGCCGCCATAGAGGTGGTTAAGTCCAAAGATCACCGACGAACTCACTAGCGCCACGGTGAGGTTCACCGTCCAGGGAAAAACATGCAGATAATGCAGCAGGAATCCGCGAAAGAGCGTTTCCTCGCAGACGCCCGCCGTGATGCACAGGAAAACAAACCAGCGGCGTTCCGCCCAGGTGTCGGGGAAAAAGTAATCGAGCGACTTCAACGCGTCGGCTTGCGAATACTTGCGCGGCTCCTTCTTTAGCTTTTTCCGAACGACGATCACAATCGGCAGCAGCAGGAGCGCGGCGAAAAGCGCAATCACCACTTCCACCAGATAGAAGACCCAGGCATGCTCCAGCAGCCAGGGAATCTCTCTGAGCGCGGGGCTGATGGTGAACAGCGGACGCCAGCCCACGACAATCAAGGCCACAATGCTGGAAATCCACAGCCACGCCATAAGCGTTTTGTAGTAGCGGATTTTCTGCGGCGAGCCAGGGATCTTCTTCAGCCGGCTGGTGTCGTAGAAGTCCCAGGCCGGAGCCACCACCAATAGGAATAGAAACAGCAGGTGTTGGACCAGCGTCATGAGTGAGGCAGAGAGTGCCATCCCGGAGAATTCTCGCCGATCAGTATATCGGTGAGAGCAGCTCTACGCTCCGGCCTGCTTCTCCGCTAGATCGCCGACGATGGGCAGTTTGTAGACCTGGTGCTGATAAGCCTTAATCACCACCAAGGCCCAGAGTGCAAGCACGGCGAGGCTGTAGAGAGGCCAAATCAGCGCCGTCACCATCCATCCGATCACCGGCACCAGATGCAGAATCTGGGACAGAATCATCAGCACGACGTCGATGACCACCAGCGCTGCCGCGACGAATAGACACTGGAACGAGTGAAAGCGCACGAATCGATTGCGGTTGTAGGGCTCGATCAGCAGAAAAATGATCGCCGGAATGATGGTGAAATACGCCAGCATGCCCGCAACGTTCTCCGCCAGCGGCGCGGCAGGTGCAACCGGAGCTGCCGTCGCGTTATAGCCGGCCTCAGGCGCGGGCGTTGGGGTTGACGCCGGCGCAGCCGCAGCTGCCCCGGTCCCGGCCTGCCCGACGGCTTTGCCGCAACTCGGACAGAACGCCACATTATCGGCGATTTGCGTACCGCAATTCGGACAGAAAGCCATGCAAGCCCTCCCTGAGATAAAGCAAGCGGAACCTTCGTGACCGACTCAAATCGTTGGCGCGGCCACCCAAGCTTTGCGTTGCCGCGGACAATACCAGACTGACGACGCAAAGGCAAAGCAAAAAATTGGCGTGCAATTGCATCAGGAAATTGGCAAACTACCGGCTGACCATCGTCGTGCCAAAGGAGACGCGGAACATGGCTTATATTGCGACTGCTCCAGAAAGTTACCAGGGCCAGGTCGTCGGCAGCGGACAGTGCGTAGCCTATGTGCAGACGGCGAGTGGGGCTCCGTTAACCGCCAGCTGGTCGCAGGGCGCGCTGCTGCGGGGCAATGCGGCCATTCAGCCGGGCACCGCGATCGCTACCTTTGGGCCACAAGGCACCTATACCAACAGCACCGATGGAAGCTCCCACGCGGCAATCTATACGGGCCAGAACGGCGCTGGACTGCAAGTGTGGGATCAATGGAAGGGGCAGCCGGTCCATCAGCGCACCATTCGATTTCAAGGAGGAGCTCCCGGAGTGAAGCCGGTGAACGATGGAGACGCGTTTTATGTCATCGCTTGAGCGCTCACTGTGGCTGGGGTTTCTGGGGTGCTCGTTGGCATTCTTTCCTTCGGCGGCTGGACAGGCGCAACAAAAGCAAACTTCGCTTCCGGTAGTTTGCCCGGCCAACATCGCGATAGAAGAAACAGCCGCACCGGCGCCGGGCTGGAGCGTTTCCACGGCTAAGTCCCAGCACAGTTTTGAGCGGATCTCGGTTTACAACGTGGGAGCCGACGGCCAGGAATTCGACCTTGCTCCCGACGATCAGAAAGAAAAAGGCAAGAGGATTACGCAGACCTGGAATGTGAAAGACTACCGGTCTCTCAAGGTCTTTATGCGTTGCCGTTATCAGGATACTTCGGTGGTCCTGCTCCGCGAGTTGCCATCAGCCGTGACTACTTGCACCCTGCGATTTGCCAATGCCGCCAACGGAATTGTCGCCGGCGAATCCAGTATGGAATGCCGCTAGGCACTCTGGTCAAGCTCCATCTTGAAGGGAACGGCCTTTACTAGCCGCAAAGCGGCGGCACCGACAATGCCGCAAAAGACTCCCCTTACGGTTTGACGGCGTCGGCCCGCAGTTTTCCAATGCGTGCTTTCGGCCCAACGATGAACGGCGGCGACACCGCGTTCCAGTTGCCATCGTCCAGGCGCTGCCAAGTCTTGCCGTTATCCCGAGAAATGTCAGATCCGTTGGTTCCAGCCGCGATCCATACTTTTGCTTCGGCGTCCCATGCCACGGCAGAGCGGTATCCATGTGGCGGCTTGGACGCGGCCTTCCAGTGTCGGCCGCCGTCGGCTGTCCATGCCGCGGGGCTCGAGGCATCGTCAGGCTTCTTGTAGTCGCCGCCCACCACTACGCCGTGCTTCGCGTCGCGGAACGCAACCGAAAAAGCTCCCGTCGAATCACTCCCGCCCGCCAGGGGAAGCCAAACGGCTAGACAATCTCGAGTGCCGTCGTTGTAAGCCAGAAGAGGCGAGAGTACTGCGCGGGCGCCGAGCTTGCCCCCCGTCACCAGGATGTACCGGCCCGACCCGAAGACAAATACCGAAGAATTACTTGCAGCGAAGGCGCCCTCACCTTGGACAGCCGCACAGGAGTCCGCGTCAACCGCCCAGCCGTGTTCCGGAATCATGACCTCGGTGTAAAAACGTCCGCGGACAGGGTCGCCAACCAGCACCCCCGTTTGCTGGTCTCCGGCCGTGCCGAAATCCAGCGCCGGAAAGCCAACCGCATCCCAGAACCCGTCCTTCTCTGAGTTCTGTCTCTCCTCAGTCCAATGCGCGCAGCCGTCGGTAGTCTTGTACAGCCGGGACTGGTTTCCTGGCCCGGACGACATAATGATTGCAGTCTTTGCATCCCATGCCCAGACGCCGCGAAAGTCGAGCTTCTCGGCTCCGGGCGGCGTAGCGCATCTCTGCCAATGCGAACCTCCATCCTCTGTCCGAAGCACCGTGCCGTCTGTGCCGCTGGCCCACGCCACGGCCCCGTCCACCGAGTGGATGCCACGGAAGCTGGCCGTGGAGTTGGACTGTTGCATGTCCCACTGCCCGCGCGCGGTACCAAACGCCGCGAGCATAAGTATGGAGAGAACGAAGGTGCGATTCATAGGACTAATCGTCGTATCCCGCGCACTGGATCCCTGCGGTGGTCTTGAACTCAACGGTTGGCCTTCGTTGCAACGGCTAGTTACGCCAATTCCAGTTCGATGGTTTTGCTGTCGGCGTCGAGCTTGGCGATGCGGAAGCTCCGAACCTGTCCGGCGTGAATAGCTTCCGGCTCGGCAGCGCTTGCGCCGCCTGATCCGCCCTTCCACCGCGCTTGCAGCATGGAAGTCAGAGAGGATAGATCAGCCTTGCCTTCGCTCTTGCTTTCCTCCGGGGCAGCGGTTGCCTTAAGACGGCAGGGAGCCTGGAATCCTTCGCCCAGTTCCACGCGAGCGCTTGCGGCGGACACTTCCACCACCCGCCCAGTAACCACGTCGCCCGCCTTGTGTTCGGCGATGTACTCATCCACGCTGGTGGGGACGAGTTGCTTCATGCTCAGCCGCATCAGGCGACGTTCGCTATCGATGGCCAGCACCTGCGCCTTGATGATCTGGCCCACCTTCAAGACGTCCTGCGGATGGTTAATCCGCTTCTCGGCGCTGATCTCGCTGACGTGCACCATGCCTTCCACGCCCTCAGCCGCCTGAACGAAGGCGCCGAACTTGGTTATGCTGGTCACCGGCCCTTCGATCGCGGAGCCGACCGGAAATTTCTGCGCCACCTCGGCCCAGGGATCTCCCAATGCCTGCTTCAGCCCAAGGGACAGCCGCTGTTCGCCAACGTTTACGCCGAGGATGACAACTTCCACCGTTTCACCGATATTGACCAGATCGCTCGGCTTGCGCACCCTTTTGACCCACGACATCTCCGAGATATGGACCAGCCCTTCCACTCCCGGCTCCAGTTCCACGAACGCCCCAAAATCCGCCAGCCGGCTGACCGCTCCGCGGACCCGCTCGCCGGTCTTGTACTTTTCGGCAACCGCATCCCAGGGATGCGGTTGAAGCTGCTTAAGGCCAAGGGAAATACGCTGCTTCTCGGAGTCGATCTTCAAGACCTTGGCTTCGATCTCCTGCCCGACCGAAAGAACATCAGATGGCGCGTTGACACGGCCCCAGGCGATGTCGGCCACATGTAGCAGGCCATCGACGCCCCCAATATCGACGAATGCTCCATAATCCGTCAGGTTGCGCACGGTACCGGTGACGATGTCGCCTTCCTTGACCTCGGAATAGCGCAGTTCCTTCGCTGAGCGCTCCTCGTCTTCCGCTATAACACGGCGGTCGACGACCAGATCTTCCTCGGTGACATCCAGCTTGGTAATGCGGCACCGGATCTCCTGCCCGACCAGCTTCGGCATCTCGGCAGCATCGCGCACCCCACTACGCGACGACGGCATGAAGGCACGGACCCCCACATCGACGCTGAAGCCGCCTTTTATCATCTCGGTTACAGTGCCGACGATGGTTGCCTTCTCGGCAAACGCCCGTTCCAGCCCGCTCCAGTCCTTCGGCCGCGCCACGCGAGAGCGCGTGAGCTCGTAATAGCCCTCGGGATCACGGCCCTTGACCGTAACCAGGAACTTGTCGCCCGGCTTTACGGTTTCGCCCGCGCTCTGGAATCCGGACAAGGGCAAAATACCCTCGCTTTTGTATCCGATATCGAGCAGCACGGAGTCGTCGGTGACGGCAACGACCGTGCCCTCAAGCTGTTTGCTGCCGTCCTCCGCTCGGCGGGCGTGGCTGCGCTCATACTGCGAAAGAAGGTCGCTAAAGGACTCATTCGGCTCGTTGTCGGACGGCGGATCGATAGGGTTCTGGTCGGGCATGAAAGGATTACAGCCTCGTCATAGGAAGGTGTCATAAGAATAGCATTCGCCAGTCGTTTGATTTTCTCGCAACCGGCCGATAGCCCTCAAACACCCGGGATCGGTCCTGATCGCCCAGACATCTGGTTTCCGGCTGCTGGCGCGCCCGAGTTGCCTCCCGGGAGCCTCCACCTGGAAATCGAGCCTCCCCTTACGCTTGCCATTCCGGCTAGAGGCATCCGGCAAGCTGCTGTTTCTAATAGGATTAATCTATACCAGCACACGCTGCTCAACGTCCACCGCCCAGGCAATTCCAGTCATTCGACCGGCTATTTCTGACAGGAAAGTAGCTGCGTTCGCGACCAACGGGGGCTTTAGTGCCTGGCAGGTACTAGCACAATAGTAAAAAAATGGCAACCCCAAAAGCTCCAATCCCCTATTGGTGGGGTTGACTCTTAGTTCTTACGGTCAATAGACTTTATACATCCTGTTAGGAGGACCAATTTAAACGATGAGAGGTGTTTAATGTTACGAGTACTCAGCCCAGTTGCGGCGACATTGCTTTTCGCCACCGCGCTGAGCGCAGCACCCGGTAATAGCACACCGGAATCGCAAAAAGGGACCCCAGGACACACTCAGGAATCCAAGTCGCCCCGGCCCAGGAAAGCTCAGCTGGGGAAGGCTTCATGGTACGGTCGCATCTTCCAGTCTAAGAAGACTGCCAGCGGCGAACCCTACGACATGTTTCAATTTACGGCCGCCCACCGGACGTTGCCGCTCGGTTCCTGGGTCAAGGTCACAGATTTAAAGACTGATCGGTCGGTCGTCGTCCGCATCAACGATCGCGGACCCGTCGCTCCCAACCGGATCATCGACCTGTCCTACGGCGCAGCTAAAATGCTGTCCATGAGTGGCGTAGATCGTGTACGCCTCGATGTTCTTCAAACTCCCGAAATAGCGTCGAACCTCAGCCCGCAATAATTACGGCGTTAAGTAGTAACTCTGGGAACCGGCTCTGCGGTAAACTGGGAGATGATGCTGGAAAAAGATCGGCTCATCGTGGCGCTGGACGTTTCCAGTGCCGCCCAGGCCCGCCGGATTGTCCAAGCCATCGGCGAAGCCGCAACCACATATAAAGTCGGGAAACAGCTCTTTACGGCCGAGGGCCCGCAGTTGGTGCGGGAACTCATCTCCTCGGGTCGCAAGGTCTTTCTCGACCTCAAATATCACGACATCCCCAACACCGTTGGCGCGGCTGTCCGTTCGGCAGCGGAGCTGGGCGTCACCATGCTGACGGTCCATGCCTCGGGCGGCAGCAAGATGCTAAAGGCCGCCGTCGAAGCGGCCGCACAATCCGCCGCCAAGCCAACCGTGCTGGCGGTCACGGTTCTGACCAGCATCTCCGACTCCGACCTCCAGGAAATCGGCATCGCCGGTACCGTGCTCCCTCAGGTCCTGCGACTGGGAACGCTTGCCCGTAAGGCGGGCTGCGGTGGTCTTGTCGCCTCGGCGCATGAGGCTCGCGAGCTGCGCCGCGAGCTTGGCCAGGGCTTCGCCATCGTCACCCCGGGCGTCCGCCCACCAGGATCCGACGTTGGAGACCAGGCCCGCGTGGTCACCCCGCAGGCGGCGATCGCCGCCGGTGCTACCCATCTCGTTGTCGGCCGCCCCATCCTCGAATCCGCGTACCCAGCTAAAGCCGTGGCCGACATCCTGGCCGACATCGAAATGGCTGTGGCTTAAGTTAATCGAATCCGCCCGTGCCGTAGCGACAAGGGCGGTTCGCGGCTCTTACTTCTTCAACGCCCAATGACGAACCACCACGTCATCGGCGACGTATCTCTAGCCAGAGGAACCGATGTCCACCTTTGTCCGCTTCTCGGTCTTAGCCTTGGTGCTGGCGGCTGGCGCCTGGGTTTTCGCCCAGAACAAAGCGGCCGCCGACACGCGGGTCCAGTTGACGCTCGACGCCTCCGAGGCCGAACAGTCACTGCTGATTCTGCATAAGGAGCAGGCCCACCAGGCGGTTACGGATGCCGACTGGCGGAAGCTGTTTGCGACCGTACCCTATCAGTGGCTGAAGGCGCGCGAGGCGGCAATACAGCGCGCCTTCACCGACGAAGACTTCAAAAAGTTTCTCCAGGCGCCCGAGACGCTGGCCCGCACTCAGGAGTGGGTGCAGACTCTAGCCGGAATGGAGCGCGCGGACATGACCGGCATCGGCACGCGCGTACTTGCATGGCTGCCACCGGGGGCCGTCATCCACGCACGGGTGTTTCCGCTGATCAAGCCGCACAACAACAGCTTTGTATGGCGTAACGCGCATGGCGAGCCTGCGATCTTTGTCTACCTGGTAAAACAGACGCAGGCGCAGTTCGAAACTATCGTGGCGCACGAGTGCCACCATATAGGCTTGTTCGGCCTGGACGCGCAGCAGAAGAAGGTCTTTGCCGATATGCCCGAAAACGTAAAGCAGGCCGCCGAGGCGATGGGCGCTTTCGGCGAAGGGGAAGCGGTGCTGGCCGCGGCCGGTTCGACCGAACTGCGTCCGCATTGGGAGGATGATGCGCTCGCTCGTGCCCGCTGGGACAGCGATATGATGCACTTCAATCAGGACCTGGTCACCTTGACGCAGTTTTTCGACGACGTGCTTGATGGAAAACTGAAGGGCGACGCAATCCAGGAGAAAGCCTCTACTTTCTTCGGCTATCAGGGACCATGGTACACGGTGGGCTACGAGATGGCGGCACTGGTCGAGAAGCGTTTCGGACGAGCTGTGTTCACGGACTGTCTGCTGGATCCGCGGCTGCTGCTGGTGCGCTATAACCAAGTGGCGGCCGAGGCCAACCACAATGGTGCAGCCCTGGCCCTCTGGCCCGAAAATTTGTTGCAGCGCATCTATGTGGACCATCCGCTCCAGCCCCCCAATGAAAAAGCAGACTGAAGCATTTTCGCGGGAACTGCCAGTTACTGGCGGCCACTCAACGTCTCCTGCAACCTGAATCTCGCTGTGTCTCTGGCATAATCCGAATCTTAAGTTATGCGGCGGAATGATCGCCTCACATTAGCCGCGCCAGCGACGCAGCCCTGTAAGAACAGCCAGGCTTTTCTAGTGTGCGTGGCCACTTTGACAAGTACGTCTTCTTATTTGCGTGGAAGCTACCATGGTCTGATGTCTTCGCGCTGACCAGGAACGCTCGCCATCGAGTCACTCTCAAGTTCTCCGTCTTTATGGTTTCTCGATACAGGCAACTTGCAAAAGCTACAGTGTCGCCTTGTGGTTTCCGTGCAGCCAGCTTAAACCATCCTGCCCATCAGCGACACATTACAGCTACCGCGAGCATGGAAACGAAATAATCGCATTTAAGGCCATTTATATGGGTAATTCGCATTGCGGCCTTTATACCACATTGTGAAACTTATCGTGGCCCATTCCATGACTGATGGTTAACTGTCGATTTCCGGTACTGGCTGCTGGTTATTAATTGCTAGTCGCTAGTTGCTAATTGCGAGTTGCCAATTGCTGGTTGCTAACTGCATTTATCGGTGCCTTCGCCACAAAAATGGCATCTCCGGCACGTCAATGGTAAGGGAAACCCTGATGAAATGAGAAACTTTTGCCCTACGCCACGAAAGCGGCTATTGAGGACTTTATTTCCCATTTGATGGACAAAACTACCCGGGATGGTCCGTTATGTCTGGTAGATCACTAAGACGTTTCACATAGTTAGCGTTTGGAGGGATGATTGCAAGAATTTATGGCATCAATGGATCATTGGACCTCGTAATGCAGTTAGGAGGTAGTACGATGACGATCTTTCGATAGTCTCCGATAGGGTTCTCCTAGCACCTCCCGGCCAGAGTACATAGCGGCCATGCCTTGAGCCGCCGTGGTCGTGCCCATCCCCAATAGCCGTTCCGAAGTGCGTGACCGCCAACGTGCGAACACGCCGCACCTCTCGACAACATTCACCGGTGAACACTGGGCCCCCTTGACAACCCTAAAAGGAGGGAATGAATGTTCCATACAACTGATATTTCGGATTGCAAATCCTCGCAAGCGTGCAAAGGTCTCGCTACTGGCATGGCCCTCGCTCTGCTTGTTGCTTTAACAGCTGTCAGCGCCTTAGCCGGTCCCGTACAAACCGTGCTGTATCAGGCTTCAGCCTACGGGACGAGCGCATTTGTGGGAAATACCATTCTCGTTGGCCAAACCGGTGTAGCCAGTTTGCAGGTGCCCTGCGGCACCAACAACGATAACGAGACCGTCGATGGAAGCGGTGTTGGTCTCAATCTCTTCCCCATCGTGACTGGAGGAGCGGTAACTACCACTGCAAGCAGCTCCCCAACCATGTCCGCTCAGGCCACGGCCAGCACTGCCAATGTTAGTTTGCTCGGCGGACTCATCACCGCCCAGGCGCTCAATGCGGTCAGCACCACGACCCTGACTAGCAGCGGATTCCAGGTCAGTGCTGCGGGCTCTACCTTTACCAACCTGCTGATTGCCGGAATTCCATACAACAGTCCTGCGCCTAACACCAATATCAATCTGCTGGGGCTCGGCTACGTGGTGCTCAATGAACAGACCAGTACCATTAACAGCAAGCAGGGACAGTTGGTTGTGAACATGATTGACATCCACATCACGGTGGCCGGCAACCTGCTGGGGCTGGATGTGGGCACGGAGATCATCGTTTCCAACGCCACCAGCGGTATGATTAAGGCCTTCGCTCCCGCGATAGTCACGGGCGCTTCGTTTGGGACCTCGGTCAACAGCACGCTCATCGACTCCAGTCCTACCGCGCCGGTGAACCTGCCTTGCTTTGGCACGGCCGGCCAGTTGATCACCAACTCGGTGGCCAGCGTAAACATAGCCGGCGTGCTTAGCAGCGGCACGGTCACCGATACCGGCGAGTCGGATCTCACCAATCCGCTTTCCAAGGGTGAGATGACATCCCAGGTCGAAGGCCTCAACCTGCTGAGCGGCCTGATTACCGCCAACGTAATCTACAGCCAGGTAAACGCAGTCGTCGATGGTTTCGGCGGAACTTTCGAAACTGGAGTAGGAACATTCGCTGGCTTGGCCGTCGCGGGTTATCCCTCGATCAACGACAGCGTGCCCTATAACACTCAGGTGTCGATTGCCGGCCTCGGGACCCTTTACCTCAGGCGCCTGATCCGCAATTATCCCTACCCGAACAGTACAGAGGTGCGGATGATTGAGTTGGTGATCAACCAAAACAACTCCTACAACCTGCCGATTGGCGCCGATATCGTTATCAGTGACGCGCAGATCACGATGATTCCCGCCTCCTTACCATAGGCGAGCAGTGGTCTGCCGTAGGCGATGTGAACCGGGCGGATAAGCTGGCCTATCCGCCCGCTATGGTTCATCTGGAAGTCTCGCAACTCTCGGCCCTCAGTCATCTCCATATCGCGGCTTGTGGAGGTCCTTCTCCACTGCGGGTTTGTGGCAGGCGAGCTGAGGTGAGTCAGGGCCCCCTGAAACACTGAATCAGGAGACAATCAAATGCTGTGCACAAGAGATGCCACTTCTGTGCAATCGTCGGCCCTTCGCTGGTTAGTAGGTGCCAGCATCATATTGGTGTTGACGATTGCATTCGCGCCCCTTAGCAGTTTTGCCCAGGGCACCTATACACAGTCGTATCTGCCGTCGGCCTATGGCACCTATGCTTTCGTGGGAAATACTGTTCTCGTTGGTCAGACCGCACCGGCGTCGCTGGCCGGGGTGTGCGGCACGGCTCAGGAGCCACTCAACTCAACCGGTACTGTCGCGGGCGTTAGTCTGCCACCACTGGTGAGTGGGGGAGCGGTCAACACAGCCGTCTCCGATGCCAGCCAGCAAGCACAGGCTTCTGCTAACAGTGCCGCCATCAGCCTGCTCGGCGGACTGATCTCAGCCCAGGAGATTACCGCGTTCAGCACTACGACCCTCGATAACAATGGAAATTTTGAAGTGAGCACGGCAGGTTCCAATTTCAACAATCTGGTGATCCTGGGGCGTCCGTATAACAGCACGGAGCCGCCCAACACGCGCATCAACCTTCCGCTACTGGGATATGTGGTGCTCAATGAGCAAACCTCAAACGTCGGCAGCTCGAATGCGACTATGACGGTGAACATGGTGCATGTCTACGTGACAGTGGGCAATCTGCTGGGCTTGCAAGTGGGCACCCAGATCATCGTGTCCAGTGCCACCAGCGGCATGTACAACGTGTTCGCGCCCGGCATCATCAGCGGCGACTCCTATGGAACGGAGGTGAGTGGAGGATTGCTGGCTTCGTCGCCGAGCGCGTCTGAGGTGCTGCCATGCCTCGGCACCGAGGGCATTGTGCAGACCAATACACAGGTCGGACTCAACCTGCCCAGCATTCTGACGAGTGGCACGCTAACCGATACCGTCGAGTCGAACCTGACGCCGGCGTTTTCCAGTGGGGAGAATACTTCGACGATAGAGGGCCTGAGTCTACTGAACGGTCTGGTGACAGCCAGTGTCATGCAGGCGGTGGTCGATGGATCGGTCGACCAGTACTTCGATTTCACTCTGAATGGAACCGACACCTATGTCGGCATCTCGGTAGCTGGGCATCCGGAAATTACCGACAATATACCTCTCAACACCAGCGTTAACCTTGCCGGCCTGGGAACCTTGTACCTGAAGCGGGTGATCTACGAATACTTCCCGCTGCCCAGTGTAGAGGTGCGAAGCCTGGAACTAGTAATAAACCAGACGAATATCTATGGATTGCCTATAGGGCTGGACGTAATTGTGGGAGATGCGCTGCTCACGATTCTCGCGTTCCCCCAGCTAGGTTGATAACAGGCTAAAGGCAAGTCGTGCCCATCCTCCTCGTCGCCTTCTGGCGAGAAGGTGGGCACAAAGACTAATGGCTAGTTGGTCGCGGCTAATTGCTCGCTGTGCGGGGTTTGCAGCTAGTCACTAGCCGCGCTTAATTTTCCTGATCTCTTCCAGCCTCGCCTTGATGCGCTTCTCAATTCCTTCTTCGGTAGGATGGTAGTACATGCGGTCCTTCAGATTGTCAGGCAGACATTGCATGTCAGCGACCTTCGATTCCTGATCGTGGGCGTACTGATATCCTTCGCCGTAACCGAAAGCCTTCATCAGCCCGGTGACCGCATTTCGCAGGTGCAGCGGCACGGGGTCCTGTGCGGTGCGCTCCACATCTTCCAGCACCGCGCCATAGGCGTTGTAAACCGCATTCGACTTCGGCGCCGCGCACAGGTAGACCACCGCCTGCGCCAGTGCCAAATCGCCCTCCGGGATGCCGAGAAAGTCGAACCCATCGCGTGCCGCCAGCGTGATGCCGAGCGCATTTGGATCGGCCAACCCAATGTCCTCGACCGCCATTCGAACCAATCGCCGCGCAACGTATAGCCGGTCTTCACCGGCCTCCAACATCCGCACCAGCCAGTAGAGTGCGGCATCGGCATCGCTGTTGCGCACGCTCTTGTGTAGCGCCGAGATCAAGTTGTAATGCTCTTCACCGGCCTTGTCGTACCTCAGCACGCGCTTCTGAAGCGCGTCGGTGACAATTGCGTCGGTGATCCGGGGCGCGGCATCTTTCGCCTGCTCGGTCGCCAATGTCGCCGCCACCTCGAGTACGTTGTAGGCGCTGCGAGCGTCGCCGCTGGAGTAGGCGGCGATCTTGCGCAACGCAGTTTCCTCGGCCTCGAGGTGCAGTTCGCCCAAACCGCGCTCCTCATCTTGCCGTGCGCGTTGCAGCAGTCCCAGAATCTGTTCTTCACTCAGCGACTTCAACACGTACACGCGGCAGCGCGAGAGCAGAGCGGAGATGATCTCGAAGGAAGGGTTCTCGGTGGTCGCACCGATCAGCCGAATGCTGCCCTTCTCGACGTAAGGAAGAAATGCGTCCTGCTGGGCTTTGTTGAAGCGATGCACTTCATCGACAAAGACGAGCGTCCGCGTGCCGTATTGCCGCCCGCGCTCGGCGTCGGCCATCACCTGCTTGATCTCTTTGATCCCGCTCAGCACCGCCGAAAATTCAATGAAGTCGGCCTGCGTCATCCGCGCGATGATCTTGGCCAGCGTGGTCTTGCCCACACCGGGCGGTCCCCAGAAGATCAGCGAGCCGGTGTCGTCGCGCTCGATCTGCACCCGCAGTGATTTGCCCGGCCCGAGGATGTGCTCCTGGCCGACAAACTCGTCTAGCGTGCGCGGACGCATGCGGTCGGCCAGCGGCCGCGACTTGTCAACCGCTTCGTCGGACGGCGAGTTGTTCTGGAAAAGGCTCAAAAAATATTCACCACGGAGGACACGGAGAGCACGGAGAATCTAGATGACTCTTCGGAGTATTCCTTGTCGCAACATCCGGACATTAAAATTTATCAGGAGTCCGACAAACAATCCTTGATTTTATTCCTTCACCCTCCGTTCTCCGTGTCCTCCGTGGTGAAATCACTATTTTCTCTGTCTCGCCGCCTCATACAGCACAATCGATGCGGCTATCCCCGCGTTCAGCGATTCAACCTTCGACGCCTGCGGGATGACCACCACCTCGTCTGCCTGCGCCAGCACATCTTTGGCGATGCCCGCTCCTTCGCTGCCGACGACGAGCGCTACTGGCCCGCGCAGGTCGACGTCGAAAACTGCGGTGCCCTTATGCGATGACGTAGCCAGCACACGCACCCCGCGCGCCTTGATTTCAGGCAGAGCTTGCGCCAGTTCAACCTTCGCGGTCGGCACGCGAAACAGCGATCCCGCCGAGGCGCGCACCGCCTTCCAGTTCCAGGGGCTCACGGTGCGCTCGCCTAGCAGCAGGCCGGTCACGCCGAACGCCTCGCCGGAGCGCGCGATGGTCCCCAGGTTTCCTGGATCTTGCAGGCCGGAGGCAATCACCAGCAACGTGGCCCGCGCGGCCAGGATATTCTCCAGGCTGAATGGCTTCACTCGCAGCATCGCCGCCACGCCCTGTGGCGTCTCGCTCGGCACCGCGTTGGCGAACACGCTGTCGGGCAGCAGCAACGCCTCGGTATGCGCCGATAGTTGCGGCAGCAGCTTATGCGCGCGCTCGCGGGCCGACTCGCTGAAGAAGACTGTCCCTAGACGAAGCCCGCTGCGGATCGCTTCTTCCACCAGGTGCATGCCTTCGATGGCAATCTCGCCCTGCTGGTTTGGCGTAGTCTCGGCGAAGGCGCGCCGCAACTCCTTCACGCGCGCGTTCTGGCTGCTATCCACGCGCCGCACCCGATCTTCAAACCGCACGGTGTTAGGCATTGCTCTCGCAGAACCGGCGTCTATCCTACACTGCCGGGCGGCGTCACTGCGTCGTGGGCGTCGGCGTGATAATCTTCTCAGTTGCTGTTGTTCGGAGCGATGTGTTAGGTTTCGCTCCACAAACACCTCGCGAACGAAGAAGAGGTACGGTTGCGCCCCGAAATAGTAAAGATCAACAGTAAAGCGCCAGAAAGCTCGCTGGTCACCTACGCCGCGGAGAAGATCCGCGCGGGTGAAGTGTTGGGTATTCCCACTGACACGTTCTACGGTCTCGCGGTCGATCCCTTCAATCTGCACGCTGTCGATCGGGTTTATGAGATCAAGACACGCTCGCGACACAAGCCGCTTTCGCTGCTGATCGAGTCGGTTGACCAGGCGGCCGACGTTGCGTGGCCGGTGCCTGAAATCTTTTACCTGCTAGCGCGCCGCTTCTGGCCCGGCCCGCTCACCATCATCGTGAAGGCCGATCCCAAGCTTCCCCTGAAGGTCACCGCGAACACCGGCAACGTGGCGTTACGTGTGCCGGCCGCCGATGTCCCACTGGCTATTATCCGCTCGGCTGGGCTGCCCATCACGGCTACTTCCGCCAACCTGCATGGCGAGCTCGAATGCAGCACGGCAATGGAGGTACGCGACCAACTGGGCGATTGCCTGTCGATCATCGTGGACGGCGGCCCATCCCCTGGCGTAATGCCTTCGACGATTGTTGATTTGACGACCGAAGGCAGCTGGCGCCTGCTGCGGCAGGGTGCGATTCCCGAGGAACAGATCATCGAGCTCTTAGGGCAGGAGTAGGTAGCCACGGTCGCAGGGAAATCCAAATTTCACCCCGTCCGCTGGGTTGTCGCGCTGGTTACTGTCGGCGCACTTGGGTTCTTGCTGTTCATCAGCCGCCAGATCATGCGCGAGGCGGGAATCGACGAAGAGCATCGCGCCGATGCCATCGTCGTCTTCGGAGCGGCCGAGTACGTCGGCCATCCGTCGCCCGTATACCGGGCGCGCCTGGATCATGCCTACAGCTTGTTTCAGCGCGGATTGGCGCCGGTTATCATTACCACCGGCGGTGCGGGCAACGATCCTCAATTCAGCGAAGGCCAGGTGGGACGGGACTACTTGGAATCGCACGGCCTGCCGGACGCAAATCTCATCGCGGAAACCCAGGGAGGCGACACCGACGAATCCGCCCAGCGGGTGGCCGTAATCCTGCACGCGAATGACATGCGCAGTTGCCTGCTGGTGAGCGATGCCTATCATATGTTTCGCGCCAAGCAGATGATGATGGCGCAGGGCATCACGGTGTACATCTCGCCGCGTCCCGGTTCAATTCCCAAGACTACGGTGGGCCGATATCTCGCCGCCCTTCGCGAAAGCTTCAGCTACTTGCTGTACAAGGCCCATGTGCGGTAGGAGCTGTCAGCCTATCAGTTCTCGGCCGTCAGCTTTTCCTTACCTCCGCACTTCCATTCACACTGCCATCCTGAGCGCAGTGAGGGCGCCCACTGTGCACGAACGAAGTGGAAGAACCCCTACGGGTGTTCAACCCCCGTGTAAACATGGCGTTGCTGATGGCTGACGGCTGAAAGCTGACAGCTATTTCACCAACGCCAGCACCCGCGCCGGGCCGCCAGAGCCGTTCTCCAGCTTGATGGGCGCGACCACGACAATCGCTCCCGTCGGCGGCACTTGCGAAAGATTAGCTACATTTTCTACGTGGTAAACATTTTCCTTCGACGTGAACAGATGAACAGGGTAAGTTGCGGTTGCGCCTATGTCCACGCTCATGGTGTCGATGCCCAGTCCCACTACCTCGCGTGTTTTCACTAGGAATTGCGCGGCTGCCAGAGAAAAGCCCGGATAGTGCGTCAGCTCGCTCCGCTGGTTGCGAAACTGCTCTTGTGAATTCCACCGTTCATCCCAGCCGGTATAGGCCATCACCACTGCGCCTGCGGGAATCGTCCTGTGCGCCTGCTCCCACGCGGCGAGGTCCTGCACCGTCACTTCGTAGTCAGGATTACCGTTTACGGCGTTGCGAACGTCAATGACCACCAGCGGCCGCACCAGTCGCTCGGCCGGAATCTGGTCCACTGTCCACGCATTCGCGGCAAAGTGCGCTGGCGCGTCCAGATGCGTGCCGTAGTGCTCCTGGGTGGTGAAGACGCGCGAGTAGTAACCATCGCGCTCCAGGTTGCCCAGTTCGCGCGACTCGTATGGAGACTCCGCTGTCCCCTCCCAGTTGGGCGAGCGGTCATTTAGATCATGAGTTAGATCGATGACGGTGCGAAATGTGCTGTGATCGGGCATGAAGGTCAGGATGCGCAAATTGAATCAACGCCCGCGGCCCTGCACTTACCGAATCATCGGCAGCCCGGACGCCGGCTCCTCGCCGAAGTCGAGATCGAAGCCAAGTTGGAGCTTGGCTGCCTCTGACATGCGGGCGGGACTCCACGGCGGATCGAATACGATCTCCACGTTGACTTCCGTCACATCGGGCAGGCGCGCGAGTTTATTTTCCACATCAGACTTCAGGACGTTACCCATTCCGCAACCCGGCGCGGTCATCGACATCTTGATGTCAAGCTTGTTTCCTCCTTGCTCGGCCGGAGCGATGCTACATCTGTAGACCAAACCGAGATCGACGATGTTGACCGGAATCTCAGGATCGAAGACGGTTTTCAGCTCGTCCCACACCAACTGCTCGCTGAAAGGGCGCTGTTCGGAGGATGGCGCTGCCTCGGGAACGGGCAGCCCCAACGCGTCGGCATCATGCGCATCGATGCGGTACATGGATCCGTATTGGCCGCCGCTGACGGAGTAGCTGCCGCCCAAAGTTTGCATGATGCTGACTACCGAACCCGCAGGCAGAATGCTGCGCGTACCGCTGGGGATCTCGATGACCTCGCAGTCCCGGCTCAACTTGATGGCAACGCCCATGTGCATGGTTTAGTGGCTCGTGGCCCTTAGCTCTTGGCCTTTAGCGGTAAGCAAAACGTAGAAATCTCCCTTGATTGCTAAGAGCTAAAAGCTAAGAGCTTCACTCGGTTGAGATCGGGGCTTGCTTGCCTTCGATTGCCGCCTGCAAAGTGTGCCAGGCCAGGGTTGCGCACTTTACGCGTACGGGAAATTCCGAGACGCCGGCGAACACATCCAGCTTGCCCAGCGACTCGCGGTCGCCGTTCGCTTCTCCGGTAACCAGCTTGTGGAAGCGCTCGAACAGCTTCGTCGCTTCTTCCTTACTCTTGCCCTTCACGCTTTGCGTCATCATTGAGGCCGATGCCTTGGAGATGGCGCAGCCCGAGCCTTGAAACGTGACATCTTGAATCGAATCGCCTTCGACATCGACATACACGGTGAAGTGATCGCCGCAAAGCGGATTGTATCCCTCCGCTTTGTGGTTCGCCGTTTTCAGCTCACGATAGTTGCGAGGGGCCTTGCTGTGCTCCAGGATCACGTCCTGATAGAGCTCGCGCAGATCGGACATCAGGCGAAGACCTCCTTCACCTTTTGGATGCCTTCAACCAGCGCATCGACTTCGCCGCGCGTGTTGTACAACGCGAACGAAGCACGAGCTGTCGCCGGGATGCGAAAACGCTGCATGACCGGCTGCGCGCAATGGTGTCCGGTACGAATCGCAATGCCTTCGCGATCAAGGATCGTGCCGATGTCGTGGGGATGAATTCCCTCGATGATGAAGGAAATCACCGCAGCCTTCTCCGCCGCTGTGCCGATAATGCGAATGTCAGGTATTGCCGAAAGCGCTTCCGTCGCATACACCAGCAGATCGTGTTCGTGCACCGCGATGTTGTCGATTCCCAAATGGTTGATGTAATCGATGGCCGCGCCTAAGCCGATGGCACCGCCAATGTTCGGCGTGCCGGCCTCGAACTTATACGGCAGATCGTTGTACAGAGTCTTCTCGAAAGTCACCGAGCGGATCATATCGCCGCCGCCCTGATAGGGAGGCATGGCCTCCAGCAGCGCCCGCTTGCCATACAGGACGCCGATGCCAGTCGGGCCATAGACCTTGTGTCCCGAGAAAACATAGAAATCGCAATCCAGTTCCTGAACGTCGACCTTAAGGTGGGGGACGGCCTGCGCTCCATCGACCACTACCGGAACGCCGTGGCTATGGGCGATCTCAACAATCTTGCGCAAAGGATTAATTGTGCCCAGGGCGTTCGAAACATGCGTGACCGCCAGCAGCTTGGTGCGCGGGCCGAGCAGCTTCGGCAACTCATCCATCAGCAACTCGCCGCGATCGTTGATGGGGATGACGCGGAGTGTGGCGTCTTTTTCTTCGCAAAGCATCTGCCAGGGAACGATGTTGGAGTGGTGCTCCATCGCCGTGATCAGAACTTCATCGCCGGCGCCCACGTGCTTGCGCCCGTGGGTTTGCGCCACCAGGTTGATGCCTTCGGTGGCGCTGCGCACAAAAATGATCTCGCGTTTGTCCGCGGCATTCAGGAACGCCTGCACTGTCCGGCGCGCGGCTTCGTGCTCTTCCGTGGCATGCTCGGAGAGGAAATGAACCCCACGATGAATGTTGGCGTTGCCGCACTCGTAGTAATGCGAGATGGCATCGATCACCGCCTGCGGCTTCTGCGAGGTGGCAGCGTTATCCAGATAAACCAACTGGTGCCCGTAAACCTGCTGATGCAGGATGGGAAAGTCGCGGCGAACTTCCTCTACCGAAAATGTGGTTTCACCAACCATTGGGGGCTGAACCTCCCAAGGCACGCTGTTCGCGGCGGCTGTCATCCTAGTTCCTCCCAATTTCTTCCCTTGTCCTCGCCGCGAGCGGTTGCAACCGGGGCGGCGTCAGTCATCGCAAATAGGTGACGATTAATAAGCTCTCGCAAATGGTCCCGCACACTATCTTCTTTCATGCGGTCGAGGCATTCGTTGGCGAAAGCCAGCAGCAGCAGTTTTCGCGCCGACGCTTCATCGATGCCGCGCGAGCGCAGGTAAAAGAGAGCCGTCTCGTCCATCTGCCCGATGGTTGCGCCGTGCGTGCACTTCACGTCGTCGGCGTAGATCTCCAGCTGCGGTTTGGTGTCGATCTGAGCGTCGTCGGAGAGCAGCAGGTTGCGGTTGGTCTGCTTGGCGTCGGTCTTCTGCGCGTCCTTGTGTACGATAATGCGGCCATGAAAGACGCCGTGCGAGCGGCCGTCGAGGATGCCGTTGTAGAACTGGCGACTGTCGCAGTGTGGACTGGCATGTTCCACCAGCATGTAGTTGTCGAGATGCTGGTTTCCATTGCCGATGAACAAGCCGTTGATGAGGCACTCCGCACCTTCTCCGGCGAGCACGGGATGGACGTTATTGCGCACCAGTCCACCGCCGAGAAGCACGGAATGCGTGGCCACGTTAGAGCTTCGTCCCTGCTGAATGCGCAACGTGGAGACGTTGAAGGTCTGCGTGTCCTCGCGCTCGATCATGTAGTGCGACACCGCCGCGCTCTCCGCCGCGACCAGTTCAGTCGCGGTGTTACAGAAGGCGACGGAGCTGCCGAGCGATACGTAGTCTTCGACGACGGCGATTTGGCTCTGCTCCTCGGCGACGATCAGGTTGCGCGGATGTGTCATGAGCGGTGTGCTGCCAGAGGTCGAAACGAAGAGCAAATGGATTGGTTGCTCAAGCACCTTGCCCTTGCGAATGTGGACGAACGCGCCATCCGCGGCAAAAGCGGTATTGAGCGCAGCGAAGGCATCGCGCTGGGTATTTAGGTAGCGGCCGAGATGCGGCTCCAGGGCCGCGGGATTGGTGGTGATTTCGCCGGCGAGGCTGGCGACCGTCACGCCGAGGGGCAAGCTGCGAATCGGCGAGAGATCGGGCCTGAACTTCCCATCCACGAAAACGAGTTCACATGCTGCTTCGGGAAAACGCCACGCGTTCAGATCGTGATTGCTTAGCTCGGAGACCTCACTGGCTAGCGCGAACGGCGTCTTGGCGATGGCCGAGACGTTAGTGAAGCGCCAATCCTCATCGTGCGTCGTGGGAAACCCAACCTCGCAGAAGCGTGCAAAGGCGTCCTCGCGCAGCTTGCGCAGCCAGGACAGGTTATGGCCGGGAGCGGTTCTCTGGAAGTCGTTGAAAGTTTCCAGGTAAGTGTCTAATTGTGGGATCGCGGTAATCACGCTTTATATATTCCTCGAAAATTCTGTGCCGTCCCTCAAGGGACTCGGATTTCCTTTTCCTGCGCGTACCCAGCGCTTCCGCGCTAGGCAAATTCAGTCTCGCCCTTCGGGCTGGCGCTAGGCTCGCGCGGTCTCGCGGGATTCAGCTTCCATTGAGCTGTACCCGGTTTCTTCCAGCTCCAGCGCCAACTCCGGACCGCCGGAGCGCACGATGCGGCCATTCATCAGCACGTGCACGAAGTCGGGCACGATGTAGTCCAGCAGCCGCTGATAGTGCGTCACGACAACGAACGAGCGCTCCGGACTGCGCATGGAGTTGACGCCCTTGGCGACGATCTTCAGGGCGTCGATGTCGAGGCCGGAGTCGGTTTCATCCAGGACAGCAAGTTTCGGCTCCAGGATCGCCAGCTGCAAAATCTCGTTGCGCTTCTTTTCACCGCCGGAGAAGCCTTCGTTGACCGAGCGATTCATCATCTTCTCGTCCATTTCCAGCAGCTTCAGTTTCTCGCGGAACATGGGCAGGAAGTCCATGGCGTCCATTTCGTCCTGGCCGTGATACTTGCGAACGGCATTCAGCGCCGAGCGCAGGAAGTAAGCGTTGCTGATGCCGGGAATCTCGACGGGATATTGAAATGCCAGGAAGACGCCTTCGCAAGCAGCATCCTCAACCTTCATCTCAAGGAGATCCTTGCCATCGAAAGTGACGGAGCCGTCGGTGACGTGGTAGCTCTCACGGCGGGCCAGCACCTGGGCCAGCGTGCTCTTGCCCGATCCGTTCGGACCCATGATGGAGTGGACCTCGCCGGGGTTGACCGTCAGGTTGATCCCCTTCAGGATTTCGTTGTTGTCGACCTTAACGTGCAGGTTCTTGATTTCCAGTAAGCTCATGTATTGCATTGTCCTTGGTAGAGCCGACCTTCAGGTCGGCGATCTCATTCAACAAAATTTGTCGTCCCGAGCGACGAGCGGAGCGAGGAGTCGAGGGACCTGCTTTTGTGCCGTCCCTACGGGACTCAGCTCATTTACATTCCTACCGAGCACTCCGCTGCGCTCCGTGCTGGGCCAAGTTATTCCGCCCTGCGGGCTCGTACCTGGTGAATCGGTCTGAGATGCTTCCGCGGAGAGATTTCGCCGCGCCAGGTGTCTCAAAACCGATTCAGCCCGCACGGTCCTCTATCCGACGCTGCCTTCCAGGCTCACGCTCAGCAACTTCTGCGCTTCTACGGCAAACTCCATCGGGAGCTCGCGGAAGACGCGCTTGCAGAAGCCGTTCACGATCATCGAGACCGCGTCTTCGGCTTTCAGGCCGCGCTGCCGCAAATAGAAGAGCTGGTCTTCGCCGATCTTCGAGGTCGACGCCTCGTGCTCCATCTGTGCCGTCGAATTCTTCACCTCGATGTATGGGAAGGTATGCGCGCCGCATTTGTCGCCGATCAGCAGCGAGTCGCATTGCGTGTAATTACGCGCGCCGGTCGCGCCTTTCAGAATCTTGATCAGCCCGCGATAGGTGTTCTGGCCATGTCCTGCGGAGATGCCCTTCGACACCACCGTACTGCGGGTGTTCTTGCCGATGTGGATCATCTTGGTCCCGGTGTCGGCCTGCTGATAGTTGTTGGTCAGCGCGACGGAATAGAACTCGCCGACGGAGTTGTCGCCCTGCAAAATGCAGCTGGGATACTTCCACGTTATCGCGGAACCGGTTTCCACTTGTGTCCAGGAAATTTTCGAGTTCACGCCCTGGCATTTGCCGCGCTTGGTGACGAAGTTGTAGATTCCGCCCTTGCCGTTCTTATCGCCGGGATACCAGTTCTGCACCGTCGAATATTTCATCTGCGCATTATCGAGCGCGACCAGTTCAACCACGGCGGCGTGCAGCTGGTTCTCATCGCGAATCGGTGCAGTGCAACCTTCCAGGTAACTGACAGCCGCGCCTTCGTCGGCGACGATCAGGGTGCGTTCGAACTGGCCCGTCTCGGCGGCGTTGATGCGGAAGTACGTCGAGAGCTCCATGGGGCAGCGCACGCCCTTGGGCACATAAACAAACGATCCATCGCTGAAGACCGCGGCGTTCAGCGCGGCGAAGAAGTTGTCGGTGTAGGGCACGACCGAGCCGAGATACTGCTTGATCAAGTCAGGATGCTTCTGCACCGCTTCCGAGAAGGAACAAAAAATGACTCCTACCTCGGAGAGCTTGGCTTTGAACGTGGTGGCCACTGAGACGCTGTCGAAGACAGCATCGACGGCGACGCCGGCCAGCATTTTCTGCTCAGCCAGAGGAATGCCCAACTTCTCGTAGGTGCGCAGGATCTCGGGATCCAGCTCATCGAGACTGGTTAAACTCGGCTTCTGCTTGGGCGCGGAATAATAGGTTATGCCCTGATAGTCGATCGGGGGATACTTGATGTTGGCCCAGGCGGGCTCGGCCTGCTTCTGCTCCTGCGCCGCCCAATAGCGGTAGGCCTTCAGCCGCCACTGCAACATGAACTCAGGCTCGTTCTTCTTGGCTGAGATCAAGCGAATGGTGTCTTCGGTGAGACCTTTGGGGATCCGCTCCTCCCCAATATCGGTGACGAAGCCCCACTTATACTCGCGCTCCGCCAGATCTCGAATTACGTTCGTGTTCGCACTCATTGAACTCTCCCGGATGAATAACCGATCGTTGTGACCAGCTTGCCCTGCGCGCCCTTAATTGCGCTCAGCTGCAAGGGGTGAATCAAATCGGAAAGCGTCACCTTGTCCAGCGCCCCGCGTATTACCTGGCTAATCACTTGCTGATTGCGCTTGATGGGGCAGGATCGCTCCAGGTCGCACAGGCCGGTTACGTCGGTGCTGCACTCGGTGAGCGCGATGGGGCCCTCCATGGCGGTAACGATTTCAGCGACGGAAATTTCGGCCGGCTCCTTGGCCAGACTGTAGCCGCCCTTGATGCCACGATGCGACACCAGCAGTTCGCTTTGCAGGAGCTGCTTCAAGACCTTGCTGACCGTGGGCAACGGCAAACGCGAATCCGCAGCGAGATCTCGCGCCGTATGCACAGGCGCGCCGTGGCCGCGGGCGATGATGGTCATCAGGACCAAGCCGTAATCAGTCAGTTTAGCGAGGCGGATCATGGTCTGTGCTTTTCCATTACAAGTTTGATTATATATAGTACCGCAAAGGTACTATATATGTAGAGGGCGAGATGGTAAGGCTGTGTCGCGGGATGAGTTTTTCGCTGGCGGACGCCTGGTTTGTAAAAGTTTTGTCAACGATTCCGGCGACAAACTGTCGCGCCGAGTGGGCGCGGTAATGTCCGGAGTGAAGGTTCCGCAACACAACCCCCGTGTCTACTGAGGGCTACACGTCGCGGCTCGTTTCTGTGCGAAATCCGGGGCATGATTTAGATAAAACTAGTATTGCTAGTATTTCGCGCTAAGCTATTGACTTTACATACCGATTCGGAGTACTTTTCCCAAGCTGTTGCTGAGTCGAGATGTATAACTGCGGCGCTCCCTCGGCTGCCGACGGTCTGCATCGACACCCTTCCTTCAGACAAAACTGAGACAACTATTGAGGAGAAACATGAAGCTTTTGCGAATGCTCGGAATCGCACTGGTCGCGGTGGCTGCAGTGGGTGTAGCCAGCGCGCAATCGTGGACACATGTAACTGCCTTACCAGGTTCCTTCGGCGGCGCAGGCGCGATGGCGTTGCTGACCGACGGCCGGGTTCTGGTTCACGACGAGAGCGGCAACTCTGGAACTTGGGGTAATTGGTGGACTCTAACTCCGGACATCAATGGAAACTACGCGACGGGCACTTGGACGCAGGTGGCGACTATGCCTTCTGGTTACGGCCCGCTTTACTTCGGTTCTGCGGTGTTGCCGGATGGCCGCTACATCGCGGAAGGCGGGGAATACAATCTCGGCCGGGACGCCTGGACCACCAAGGGAGCTATTTATGATCCCGTTGCCAACAGCTGGACCTCGGTCACTCCGCCCAGCGGATGGGCTTCGATCGGGGATAGCCCCAGCGTGATTCTGACCAACGGAACCTACATGCAGAGCAGCTGCTGCGATACCGCCAAGCAGGCGGCTTTGTTGAATCCGTCGACCTTGACCTGGACCGCTACCGGTTCCGGCAAATTCGACATCTATGACGAAGAAGGTATGACCTTGCTGCCCGGCGGCAACGTGCTGGACGTCGATGCTTATGTTTTCCAGTACAACTCAGCCGGCAAGAACTGGGAAACCTACAATCCCGGCTCGGGCGCCTGGACCAGCCAAGGCAGCACGCCAGAGCAGTATTGGGATTCGGCCGCCAATTGCGGTGGCGCGGGCAGTGCGACCTATGAGCTTGGCCCTGCGGTTTTGATGCCGACCGGCAATGTCTTCCAGACCGGCGCTAACACTTGCGCAGCGGGCCACAACGGCGTTTTTAACGTCAGCAGCAATAGCTGGACTGAGGCCCCGGACTTCCCCGGCACCTTCGACATCGCCGACGGTCCGGCCGCGCTGGAGGTCAACGGCAACGTCCTGATGTTTGCCAGCCCCGGATTTGGCGGCCCGGGTGGCCAAATGTTTGAGTGGAATGGCAGCGCCTTGACGGAGGTTGCTAATCCCCCCAACGGTCCTGGCGACTCCTCTTACTATGGGCATCTGCTCATGCTCCCCACCGGGCAGATCATGTTCACCGACTTCAGCAACGATGTTGAACTGTGGAACTCCGCCGGGAGCACGTACACCGGCTTTACTCCGACAGTAATTGTGACCAACGCGGTGGTATCACCTGGGTCAACCATTAAGTTGAACGGCACCAACTTCAATGGCGCTTCGCAGAACAACGCTTACGGCGATGACTTCCAGGATGCCACCAACTACCCCATCGTACGGTTCACCAACGTCGGCACGGGACACGTGTTCTACGGCAAGACGCATGGCCACAGCACGATGGCTGTGGGATACCACGGTCCTACGTACACGTATGTGGACATTCCGTCGGATATCGAATCCGGCCAAACCCACATGCAGGTAATCGCGAACGGTATTGCCTCCTCGAACTACACCATCGGTGTTAACTAGGAAGCTGCAAGTAGTCTGACTGATTCGACGGCGCCACGTCTCAAAAGGTCGTGGCGCCGTTGTTTTGGATGCGGTGTGAAATAATTGCTGGTCTGGCCAGCACGAAGCAAATCTTTTGGGGCCAGCCTCTTTGTGAAATCCTTTCCCCCCGCAAAGCCGCGCCCTCGATCCGGAGCGCGTCATGGCCGTGCTCCCACGGCTAAAGGCGCGCGGTCCACCAACTGGACACTCTGGCTGGGACTTCTTTTGGTGGTTGCGACGGTGGTTGTGTATTCTCCGGTCCATACTCATCCATTTGCGAATTTCGACGACGGTCCTTATGTCTTTTCGAACCCGCACATCCACGCCGGATTGAGTTGGGACACCGTCAAGTGGGCCTTCACTTCCTCTGGTTCCGTCACTCCCGACGTACCCGACTGGCATCCCCTGGCTTGGTTGTCGCATGCCCTGGACACGGAGGTTTTTGGCTTCGATGCAGATGGTCCTCACGACGAAAATGTGTTGCTGCACACCTTAAATGGAGTGCTACTGTTCTGGCTGTTACAGCGAGCGACCGGACGCGTGGGCCGCAGTGCCATGGTGGCCGCGCTGTTCGCCTTGCATCCCATCAATGTCGAGTCCGTAGCCTGGATTTCTGAGCGTAAGAACCTGCTGAGCATGTTGTTCTTCCTGCTCGCACTGGCAGCTTATCGCTGGTATGCGAGTAAGCCGCGGGTCGGACGCTACCTGGTTGTAGCGGCGTTTTTCGCGCTGGGACTAATGGCAAAACCCCAGGTGATCACGCTGCCTTTCGTGCTGCTGCTGTGGGACTATTGGCCGCTGCAACGGTTCGCTTTTCGCCAGAAAGACTCGTTCGGCGTGTCTGACGAAGTTCAACTTACGAAGAACCAGCAGCGATCTTCTGACGAAGAGCGCAAGGCGAACAGCGAAGAGCGATTCCTGTGGCTGCTCCGGGAGAAACTTCCGCTCTTCGCCATTGCCGCGGCCAGCGCCGTTATCACGGTGAAGTCGCAACTGGCAGTTGGCGGCATTGATGTCGACAAGCGCATGTCCTTCTCGATTCGTTTGGGCAATGCGGTTGTTTCCTACGTCCAGTATCTGGGAAAAGCCTTTTGGCCGACTAATCTTGCCCTTTTCTACCCTCATCCCGGAGCTTCACTGCGGGCATGGCAGGTTCTTGCGGCGCTTGCTGTTTTGCTGGCTATTTCGGGAGTGGTGGTTTGGAAGCGACGCCATCGCTATTTGCTCGTCGGCTGGCTCTGGTTCCTGGGGACTCTTGTGCCCATGATCGGGCTGGTGCAGGTCAACCGGCAGGCGATGGCTGATCGCTACGCCTACATCTCGTTTATCGGGCTATTCATTTTGGTCTCCTGGGGCGTTGCCGGCTTAGCTGAACAGCGGCATGTTTCGCCAACCTGGCTGCGCAGCGGCAGTGTCGCGGTGTTGCTTCTGCTCGGGGCCCTAACCTACCGCCAGGTCGGGTTCTGGGGCGACAACCTGACGCTCTGGTCGCACGCGCTGGAAGTCACACATGGCAACTATTTTGCGGAGAACATTGTTGGCTCCATGTTGATGGACCGAGGACAGGCTGACGCCGCCCTGCCTCATCTGGAGGCCGCAACGGAAATGAATCCGTCGGATCCTTCGGCCTACATGTTGATCGGCGCCTATGACCAGCAACATGGCAAGCCTCAGCAGGCGATTGAGCAGTATCAAAGGACCATCACGCTTACCGACGATGCGGTCCAGCGCAATCTCTGGCTGCGTTCGACGACCTTTGCCCGCATGGGCTCTGCGTATCGACAGCTGGGAGACTTTGCCCAGGCGCGGCAGAGTTTTCGCAAGGCGCTGCAAATCACTCCCGGCGACGGACAGATTTGGCTCGGGTTAGGAATTGTTACGCAGCTGGGTGGCGATCCTGGCGAGGCGATTCAGGCCTACTCCAAAGCCGTGAAACTCCAACCCTCCGATGTTGGATATCTGCTGCTGGCGCGAGCGTTGCAGCAAACCAGCCAGAATAGCCAGGCGCAAGTGGCTGAGGCTGAAGCGCAGCGGCTGTCGCACAATTTCCTCGCCGCTCAAGAGACTGTGGACGAAATCCTGGCGCGACAGAGGCAGTAGGACACCGTTCCCCTCAGGAAAGTCGGCAACCCGAACAGTCCCGGACATGTCTTGAGGATCCGGGCCCGGCGGTGATCCCTGGGTCCCGAGCGTAGGCGACGAGATAATCTATGATTTTCCACAGATATTCCCCAGCTAGCCGCGGGTTAAGAGTGTAGAAGTGCGCTCATAGTGCTAACCGTATCACGGTCCAATCGTCTGATTCTACAGGGGTAGTTAGATTGCAGGCGATAGTGCCACTTTTGGGTGATCTAGGGGATTAAATGGCAGGATTTAGCTTGAGTTAGGGCAAAAACCGGGCTATAGTGTTTCGTTCCTTCGGCTCAGTTAGACTTCCTTCCCTGATGGTCGGCTCTTGGAACAGGCCCCCGGCGGTACGCGCCTGAATCGCTGGTAAAGTTTAGTGAATCCAATGAGTTAGGAAGGGCCAGGTAGCACTGGGGACGCATCGGTCATCCAGACTTAATATCTCTACGAACAGGAAGCAAACGCAAGCATGGCAAAACGACGTGGCAATCCTAATTGGGGCAAACCCGAGCCTATTGGCCCGGTCGTGCCCACCATCACCGAGTTCGAACAGGTGGTGAAGGAATTCAAACTCCAGCCGGACCAGTACATCCGCTCCACCCGGCTGCGCGAATGGGCGCGGAAGAACAAGAACTCGAAGTACATTCCCGAGCCGCTTCTGGAAGCCTGGGGATTCGAGATCGAGTCCACGCTCTAACCCCCCAACTCTCCGATCAGGGCCGCCGCGTGCGGCCCTTTTGTATTGGGAGCTGGACACACTCATCCTCATTGATCGGCGAACAATAGGTATGACCGGGGCGGATGGCAGGAGTGCAGACGCTTGCGTCAGACTGGCCGATAAACTTTGGTTCGCGCCCGACTCTCACTCCGAGAGGCCGATTGCCCTTTTGATACGGCGCAGCGTCCGCAACTCGTTGACGGCGCATTCCCAAACGCGAAGTACCTTCCATCCGTCCCGCCGCAGCTTTCGGGAAACTCGAAGGTCTCTTTTGCGATTTGCGGTGACCTTGTCCAGCCAAAACCGACGGTTGCTTTTTGAAGGTCTGTCGCATCGGGGGCAGCCGTGCCAGAAGCACCCATCGACGAACAAAGCAACCTTCACCTTCGGCCATGCAAAATCCGGCTTGCCCGCTACAGACCAATGCCTTCGGAACCCGCTGACATGGTTGCTGCGTAGAACCGTTTCCATCCTTCGTTCTACAGTCGTTCCGAACGAAGGAACGGATGCCATGATTCTTGAACGGACTTCTCGCGTTACTCTGTCCATGACTTTCTTCTAGACTGCCACCGGCACACCCTATGTTGCTGCCGCGCGTAGCTCTGGAACTAGGACACGAGAAATCTTCTCAACAGAGGTAGCCATCGGTACGGCCGTAAGCCAAAGCGCCACGCTGCGAGTTCCTACGCTTATGTCCGCTTTGTGAACTACTCTCTTTCGTTCACACATTCGCACCCAAGTGTCGGGGGTGCATGGATAGGCGAGGCAGACAACTACTCGCGCAGTGCGAGCTAAGTTGGCGTATGCGAGCACCTGGAAAATGTCGTGTCTATGTTGTTCCCGAATAGCTTCGTCGAGTGAACCCAGGTTAGCGTCCTCCAATTCTTCCCAGTGGCGTTTATATTTGGCATCAACGATAACTGTCATCGCGCCGCAGTCAAGCCACAGATCAGGTATCAGAGAATTCTGCGCCCCCACGTACGAAGGCTCCCAATGCATTGCATGAACAGTCTCTCTCCTCCGACCGGCCCTGAGCTGCGCTCCCATCTCCCGCGCGACGTTATGAAAGACCACCTCAAGCCAAGCTTCAAAAAACTGTTCCATCTGCATCCACCAAGGAATCCCTTCCAAGTCACTAATACCAGCCAACCCACGATCCTCTATCGTCCATTCGATCGCCTGTAGTCCGTCTCGAAAACTCTGCATGCGCAATGGTCGCTGCAGCCAAGCGGACAGCATGTTCGGAGGCGGCATAAATACTGGACATCGTTGAACTCTCCGCAAGAGCTCATCGCAAAACGCGATGAGTTTGACCTGCTCCCCCGAAATTAGTCCATCGAAAATGTGACTTCTCGATTTACGATGGCCCGCCAGGGCCAGAGGAGGAGTCGTGAGAAAGAGTCGATTTAGCGAAGAGCAGATCATTGCCATCCTGAAGGAGTCCGAAGCCGGGGTGGAGACGGGCGAGCTGTGCCGGCGGCACGGGATCGCGAAGGCGTGTTTTTACCGATGGAAGAGCAAGTACGGTGGGTTGGAACTGAGTGAAGCGAGACGGTTGAAGCAGCTGGAGGAAGAAAACCGGCAGCTGAAACACATCGTAGCTGAGCAGGCGGTGGACATCCGAGCGTTGAAGGCGGTAGTCGCAAAAAAGTGGTGAGCCCGCAGGCGCGGCGAGAGGCGGTGCTGGTGATGCAGGTAGAGGTAGAGCTGAGCCAGCGACGGGCCTGCGGGCTGATGGAGCTGTATCGTGCGACGTGTCGTTATCGGAAACGCAGGAGCGAGGACCAGTCGCTGCGGGTGCGGCTGCGCGAGTTGGCGGAGATCAGGCGCCGATTCGGCTACCGCCGGCTGCAGGTTCTGTTGCAGCGCGAAGGCTGGCAGGTAAACCACAAGCGAGTGTATCGGCTGTACGTGGAGGAGAAGCTGTCGCTGCGGCGCAAGCGTGGGCGGAAGCGCAGCACGGTGCGTCAGCTGCTGCCGGCAGCGATGGCAGCCAACCAGGTGTGGTCGGTCGACTTCATGAGCGATACGCTCAGCTCGGGACGGAGGTTTCGCACCTTGAACATCGTGGATGACTACACGCGGGAGTGCTTGGCGATCGAGGGCGATACTTCGCTGGGAGGAATGCGCGTGGTGCGCGTGCTGGAAGAGCTGAAGCGACAACGCGGGCTGCCGCGGCAGATCCGCAGCGACAACGGACCCGAGTTCGTCAGCCGCGCTGTCGATCAGTGGGCCTATGAGCAAGGTTTGCAGTGGCACACGATTCCACCCGGACGACCAATGGAGAACGGCTATGTGGAAAGTTTCAACGGACGTTTCCGCGATGAGTGCCTGAATGAGAACTGGTTTACCAGCCTGGCCGACGCACGCGAGAAAATCGAGCAGTGGAGGCAAGACTACAACCAAGCCAGGCCACACAGCAGCTTGCAGTACCGTACCCCGATGGAGTTTGCGCAGCAGTCGGCAGGCTTCGACGGGGATAAAGTGGGAGAAGGGACCTCAAACGCCGGCCCCTTCCCCCACACCTCCATCCCCGCTCCCAACAGCGGCCGCTGGGGCGAACAAAGACCGGAGAAAGTCTCATTATCCCTGGACTAAAGATGGGGGGCAGGTCAAGTTGATGAACAAATGCGCCATGTTCTCTTTGCGATTCCAGGGCACCCCGTTGCTTTTCCAACGCGTACCGGATTGCACCCGCCAATAGCCGGTCGTCCTGTAAATCCGGAAATGAACAAGGAATGGACAAAAACTGTCCGGTCGCCAGGTGACGAGTTACGTACGACGACCAGTTGATGGTGCCTCGCGGGGCGGACCTAACTTCGGTGATCACTTCAAACCGTCTGGCGAGCGCGTCAAGCAGCGCCCTCAACCGAGCAAGCACCATAGACGAGATGACCCAGGTGGGAACCTTGCGTTCAGATCGTTTTAATAGAGGCAGCCTGAGCGGAATAGGCGCTACTCGCCACCCCATTTCAGCTAACATAGGGCCGACTCCCGGCCACGGGAATCGTGGTTGAATGACCAATCCGTAATCCAGCAGGCCACTTGTAGGCGAGAATAGCGGAACTGCCCCGACAACGTTGCCCGCCTCTAGTGTGACGTATACGTCGTCACCATCGTAATTACGAGTGAAGCGGACATCCATGAGTCGAAACAGCGAGCGGTTCTGATTTTCGAACTGTTCAGCTAACCGGGCAGCCGCGGGTGCTGCATCGCGGTATATATTGCGCAGTCCGAAGAATTGAATGGCTGACTGTTGACTAAAGGAGTTGTCTTGTAACTCGAGGCAGATCTCGCGTTGAACAGGTGGTGCAAGCAGCGGCGAGCGAGCGGCTTGCTTGCTAGCTCTTCTCCGCGTCAGAGGCTCTTTAACCATTGCAAGTACGTCCGGACATGCTCCGCAAAGCCGCTCACATAGCCCTGAGCGAGGTATTCCTCCAGAAGCGGCGCGAGATTGACCCTCAGGCTTTCTTTTGCCGCGGTTTCGTCGGATTCAAGGAAATAAGAATGACCTGGCACCAAGGGAAATGCGTCTTCACTCGCATGCTCGATGAAAACGGATACGATCCTGCGGAAGGCGTCCCTCATCAGTTCACAACCGTACTGCTCAACCACGTCCATCTGTGGCCACAGAGAAACGAATGCGAAACGGCGCCGGACCGCAACGTCAACAATAGCAATGCTGCGGTCGGCGCTGTTCATAGTTCCGATGATATGTAGGTTCCCTGGAAGCTGGAGTCTGTCGTGAAACGGGGGGCCGTAGTCGTTAGAAAGTTCGATCTCTCGCTTCTGTGGAGATTTGGCCTCGAGTAGATAGATGGCTTCTCCCAATATTTTTGCGAGATCAGCTCGATTGATCTCATCGACGTGCAGCAGATACGGCTTGGATTCATTCTGTCTGGCATCCCTTGCGGACCGCATAAGAAAACCCGGTCTGGGCCGGAAGTGAAGGCCTAACTGTGTCGTTGCCTCCTCGGGAGCTAACCCGCCGACAAAAGTTTCATAAGTTGTATTCGGATGGAACTGAATGCTTCGCCCCACACCACCATAGTCGTCGGATAGTAGTTCAAGAGCCATAGTAGTTTTGCCGGTTCCCGGCGGCCCCTGAAGAATCACGAAACGCCGGGCAGCAAGCAATCTGCGGACTTCTGTTCGCGTCGCCACCGGCATCAAACAACCGAACCACTTTGCTCGAATGCGTTCGGAATCGTCCCGCTGATTGGCATTTACGGGAAACCGACGTTCCTCAAAACATAGGTCCAGCAGCGCTGTAATTGCCTCACGCGTAATCCTGTCATCCGCCCCTGGCTTGAATAACGCATACATTACCCTGCCGTACCGATCAAACACCGACTTGTACGCAGACCACTGTCGCTGTAGATTTTCCGGCACATTGATGTCAGTGCGGGTTGGATCCTGTTTGGCCCAGGCAATCTGTTCACCGTGGGCGAACTCCTGATTCAACCAAGCACAAATCGCTTGCGCTTTACGCGCATGCCCGGGACGACCGAGGACCGCTTCGTCAGGCGAGAGGCCTTGCGTCCCCACAAGGAGCCCCACCAAACATGGGGCGTCGGCCACGGGAAAGATCACGAACGAGAAACCACCATAGGCACCTTTGCTCGGATTTGACGGGTGGATATAGGCGGCGAACGGCACGCCGGAATCCGGATTCATTTCAGGAGCACGAAGCGTCACCGAATTCTTCGCCGCTCTCGGGTAGCGCCCTTCCGGGCTGCCGAAAAGTGCATCAAAGGCTTCTTCATTGCGCTTGCTCCACTCGGCCTGCTGCAATGAATGTACGATCTGCACCAGCGGATCGATGCTCATGAATCACCATCGTTAAGGTCGGGCCTTTATGTATACAAGCATTTGAGCCTGGCGGCAAGTCTGCATTCACGTCATGGTTGGGGGAGCAACGACGTTGTGATCACTGTGCGGAATGAGTGAGAGTCACCTGTTGCCCGCACTCGACACATGCGTAGTGATCCGCTTCCGCATCGACGAGGTGGAGATAGTTGAGATTGCCATCAACCAAATGCGTTTCGGAGCGCATCACCTCGAGGAACCGTTCTCTGTTACCGCACGACAAACATTGAAGTGTCGGCAAAAAGTACCTCCGCTTCCCGATCAAGCTAAAACCCT
>CAWKIR010000013.1:0-19613 GCA_963849815.1 uncultured Acidobacteriaceae bacterium
AGGCAGCGAAGCCAAGTTAGCGGTAAGCCGTGAGCTGATGGCGAAAAGGGCGGGAGACCGAAATCTCCCACCCATTCTTGAAACTCGAAACCTAAAACTCGAAACCGTCGCTTACTGCTTTTCGTCGATGTACGTCGTAATTCTTCCGGTTAGCTTGTTATCCACGACCTCGGTCATTTTCTTGCCGTCGGACGAGACGGAGACCTTAGTCACGCTGTTGAGCTTTCCATCGCGTTTCATGGTCACTTCAATCGCACGGTCGCCCAATTTCTTAACTGACACCGTGTAGTTGCCGTACAAGCCCTTCACCGGCTGGTCTGGGCCACCGAACTTAGCGGTCCAACTTTCGCCGGTCGGTGTCGACATGCTCACCTCATCGCCGGATACTTTGTACGTGGCAGTGAGTCCCGCGCTATCTTCATTGACATTCTGAATACGCCAGGAGCCGGACGTCGCGTTGGAACCGGCAGGTCCCTTAGCAACTCGGGTAAACTTGACCTCTGACTTGTAGGGCTGGCTGCCGTCGGCAGGATAGCTGGTGCCATTAATGGTAAGCGTCTTCCCATCAGCGGAGACCGTCCGCGTCGAATCACCCGTCGGCTTACCACCTTTCTTCGTGACGAGGTGGATTGAATTGGCGTCAACCGCCTTCACCATAAGGGTGTCATAGGTCTGGCCAGTCACAGCTTGATCTGTGCCGTCGGCCTTAATATTGATCTTAGGAACGCAAGTTTCGCAGTCATACATTCCATTATTGACCGAAAAGACATATGGCTTTTGCGACAGCTTGGACTCGGTCATGTTGGTCTTCCAAGTGCCGTCAAATGGACTTTGAGCAAACGTCAGAAGAGGGAACAAACACACAACCACGCAAAGCAGCTTCTTCATGCTTATCTCCTATTTCGCAAGCCTTGTCGAAATGCAGAGACACTATACGCTTCATGAGAGAAATCAGCTAACCGGTGGTTGCCGGATGCTGGTTCGAGGCAACATTAGCGCAGCTAGGAATTCCACACATACAGGAACTCCTCGTCGGTCGCCGTCGCCACGGATTTGTGCTGGGAGTGGGTGGCACGATTCAGTGCAGAACGAATATTGACCTTGGTGTCCGGCAGTTCGGACAAGGGAATTTTTAGACAGAGCCCGACCTCGAGTTTCTCCAGGTCCTTCAAAATATCGGTGACGATACCATTGTGTTTGCCCTTGCGGCCAGTGGGCACCAGGGAGCGCGCGGCAGTTTTAAACTTGCGCATTCCAGACGCCTTGTTGCCGGGCATAGCGTCTTCCTCTTAAGGCGCGTCTAAACGTACCGCTAACCATACACTAAACAAACGCAATCCGGCAACTAACAATCCCGCCGCCTTTAATTAGCCGTAAGTTACTCATCCCTAACCAGTTCGCAAACCGATGTCCAAAGAAAAAGTGCCCGTATCCGCATCGCAGGCGTAGGGTCAACACAGTGGGGTAACAAATGAAAAAGAGCAGTCGCCGATTCGAGGCCGTACCTCTTTCCGAAGTCATCGCAAATCCCGCGGTGAGGCCCTTTGCGAAGGCGGTGGAAGAATCGACGGAAAAGGAAACAGCCAACGCGAGACGCGGCCAACACCAAGGCCTCGCGCGGGGAAGGGCCGGCAATTCCGGGCGCAGCCGGAAATAGCACGCGGTCGGTGGTGCGGGTGGCCATCCGCCAAGGGCGCCATCCAGGAGATTTAGAAATGCCTAAACGTGTATTGGTAGTAGACGATGAGCGCTGCATTGCAGATAGTTTGGCTGCAATTTTGCGTGGATGCGGTTATGACGCAACTGCGCTGTACGATGCACAGAGTGCATGGTCAGCGTGCAGCACCCAGGTCCCTGATCTGATCATCAGCGATGTCATCATGCCGGGAATGAGCGGGATCGACTTGGCGATTCAGATCAAGGAGCAGTATCCCAATTGCAAGGTTCTGCTGTTTTCGGGTTTGGCGTCTACCGCCGGTCTGCTGGATGAAGCCCGGCGCCAGGGCCATGATTTTGAGATTCTGGCGAAACCGATCCATCCGTCCGATTTACTGGCGAAAATGGCGGCATAGAACCGGAGAGTGAAATCCGGGCCTTAAAACTCGGAACCGCCTTTACACCCGCTCGATGGTCACCGACTTCAGCACCACGTCATTGTTCGGCTTGTCCTGGCGATTGCGCGGGAGCTTGGTGATCTTGTCGGCGATGTCCTGCCCTTCGACCACTTCTCCAAAGATGGTGTGATTGCCGGTGAGCCACGGCGTCGCCGCCACGGTGATGAAGAACTGCGAACCATTGGTTCCTGGTCCGGAGTTGGCCATCGCCAGCTTGCCCGGCTTGTCGAACTTGTGGGGCGAACCTTTGGTTTCGTCCTGGAACTGGTAACCGGGGCCACCCATGCCGGTGCCCGCCGGATCGCCGCCCTGGACCATGAAATCGGGAATCACGCGATGGAAGATGGTGCCGTTGTACAGCGGCGTCTTACTTTTGGCGCGAGTGTGCGGATGGGTCCACTCGCGTGAACCTTCCGCGAGCTCGATGAAGTTCTTGACAGTGATGGGAGCCTCCGCCTCAAACAGGCGGACGACGATGGTTCCTTCGCTGGTATCAAAAGTGGCGTAAACGCCGGGTGTACGGGGCATAAGAATTCCTTTCGGTATAAGTGCCGTAGGCACGGCATACGTTAGCCCAGCGCTTCAGCGCTGGGTAGGTTTTACAAGAGCCTGATTCCTGTAGGGACGGCACAGGTCTTCGCGCGTCTGACGGCTTCCTTCCTCAAATGGCTAACAGCAGATCCCTCGTCGGTCTAAAGACCTCCTCGTGATGACAATCGCGCGAAGGTACGGCCTCTTCTCGCCGCAACCCTTATCTGCTGGCCGCCAACTCCCGCTGCTTTGCGGTCTCGCTCACGCGATACCACTCGACTGTGCGGCGCAAACCTTCCTTGAAATCCACCGATGGCTGGTACTTCAACTTCTCTTGTGCTCGCGTAATGTCAGCCAGTGAATGCTTGATATCTCCAACGCGCTCGGGCGCGAACTCAACGTTGCCGGTGTAGCCGGTCAAAGGCCTCAGCAACTCGATGGTCTGGTTCAGGTCGAAGCGATGGCCAGTCGCAATGTTGAAAGTCTGGCCGGCAACGTTGCGCTCAGGAGCGGTTGCCGCCAACAGGTTCGCAGCCACGGCGTTGTCGATGTAGTTGAAGTCGCGCGACTGCTCGCCGTCGCCATAGATGGTGGGGCGCTCGCCCTTCAACATCAGGGTGATGAACTTCGCCAGCACCGCCGAATATTGCGAGGTGGGATCCTGGCGGGGACCGAAGATGTTGAAGTAGCGCAACGAGACGGTGGGCAGCCCGTACACTCCGTGAAACACTTTCATGTACATCTCGCCGGTGAGTTTGGCGACAGCATAGGGCGAAAGCGGAACTGGCGTCATGTCTTCGCGCTTGGGCAAGGTTGGCGTGTCGCCATAGGCAGAGGACGATGCCGCGTATACCACGCGCTTCACGCCCGCATCGCGAGCGGCGATGAGCACATTCACGGTGCCTTCGACATTGACCCGATTGCTGCGCGCAGGGTCGGCGATCGACTTGGGGACGGAGGGAATCGCGGCTTGGTGTAGCACGTAATCCACGCCCAGACACGCCGACTGAACCGCCGGAAAGTCGAGCAGATCGGCCTCGCGAAAGTCGATCTGGGCAGAGACTTCCTGAATGTTTTCGCGCCGGCCAGTCTCGAAGTTATCCAGGCCACGCACCTGATCGCCGCGTTCCAACAACGCGCGCACCAGGGCCGAGCCGATGAAGCCTGCCGCGCCGGTAACGAGATAGAGCGCCATCGGTACAGCTTAGCACGCACCGGGGCAAGAAAAAGGCGCGACCCAGAGGTCGCGCCCGGAAGCCCATTGCCAATTAGTGATGGTGCCAGCCCAGGAGTTGTGCGTCATTCAGATCACCGCCGCTGCCGCATCGCGGCGGCCCGCCCAGCGGGTTGTAGTCGAAAAAGTTGTGCGGCACCATTTCGAAGCCCAGCCAGTGGACCAGGGTGATACCGGTGCGGCCGCCGCTGCCCATCTGGTTGTCGGCATCGGTGGGTTCATGGTGGGTCGATCCGAAATACCACAGCACGATACCGTCGCCCGTCCCGCCCAGGGGCTGGCCGTTCAGGTACGACAGGAGATAACTGTTGGGGTTGTACCAGGTGTAGAGCCAGTTGTTGATGCCCGTGCCAGTACCATCTTCACCTGGGTTATCGTTGGTGAGGTCCTGGTCGTGCTGGGTGAAGGTTTCTTCAAAGTGACCCTGGCCCCAACGATTGAAGGGATAGAACTGGTAGCCAACCAGGTGTCCGTAGTCGTTGGTCTGGGTCTGACTCTGAACGGTGACGCTGCTGAATTGGGCCTGATTCCAATCGGTAGTCTCTTCATTCGTAACCGGGGTATAGGTATCGGTGGCCCGATAGCCGTTGACATCCTCAACATGAGTGAACTCCTGCACGTCGTTGTCATCGCGACCGAGGAGCTGCGTACTCACCCGCCAAAGTCCGTTATGAACGTGAGCCTCAGAGGTATTGCCGGGAAGGTTGTAGCCGGTAGCGCCACTGCGGAAGGTAACCCGACCGTCCTCATGGAAGGTGTATTCGATGATGTAGTCGTAGTTGAAGGCGTCGAAGACCGACCACACGACCACTTCCTGTATACGCCTGCGCATGTGGCTGCCTGGCTCTTTGCACAACCAGCCGACTCCCTCGTCGCGGCATTCGACCGCGATTTTAGGCACGGTATCGCGGACATAGTAATTGCCCTGCTGGGTCCTGAAGTATACGAGCGCGCCATTCTGGGTAGGGAGATCGGCGGGGTCCATCTGGTCCATGCGGTCATCGCCGAACGACATGTCGTAGTAGGTTTCGCTGCGATCGTCGTAGGGAACGAACATCTCCGCCATGCCCGCGCGCTTAATGATGTACTGGGGCGAAGTGTACTGCGCCCCCTGGATGGTGACATCGAGTGCTTGCGTGCCTTTCAGCCCCATGTTGCGCAAGCCGAAACGCCAATGGGTATTGGGGTAATCGATGCGCAGGTAGAGGTCCTGGTTCAGAAGGATGCCGACGGCATCCTCTTCGGTCACCTGGCAGCCGGCGCCGTTGATGATGAGGCGGTCAGTGGCGTAGGCCGGGGAGAACGCCAGGAAGAAGAAGGCCAAGCCCATGGCGCTGGCGACCAGGCCGCGAGCGTGGTGGCGACGCCACAGAAGCCGCACCACTGATTTCAGTGCAGCGAGCGAGGCAGTTAACAAAAGGATGGACGATACAGGAGAAATCGTTGGCAGGGTCATGTTCTGTCACCTCGTAGAGGGAAAACGGTTGTTGAAGTGAAGAAAAACACGGTTGCAGCAGACACTGAACCGGAGCCCCAAATTCTGATGAAGGGATAGTAGTACGATCTACGATTTTGGCAAGGAAATTCGTGCGAGCGCGGAAGGGCGCTCGCATCTGGAGGGTCTTATTTCGCTTGCCGAGAGGCAAATTCCTCTCGGATCGCGCTGAGCTGCACTGACGCCTGACCGCCGCCAGCCAATCTAGAAGGTGCTCAAGGCCGTGCCCGGCTCGCGCCAGGTATACGAACCCAGCATCTTAATGTAATTGCCGCGCAGGAATGCCGCCGGGTTATCGACATTGACCATGCTCATGCTGCCGCGCATCTGGCGCACGGAGATGTACTCGTGCTCTTCCATCCAGCGTTCCATGCCGGCCAGCACGACGCCCATATGCTCGATGCCGTACTTCAGAAGCGCCGAGGTCATCATGGTGACATGCGCGCCCGCCATCATGCACTTGAGCACGTCGGTGGAGTCGTGGACGCCGCCGGTGACGGCGATGTAGGTCTCGACCTGGTGATAGAGGATGGCGGTCCAGTGCAGACGCAGGCGCAATTCGTGCGGGCTGCTGAGGACCAGGTTCGGGGTGACCTCCAGTTCCTCGAGGTCGAAGTCGGGCTGATAGAAGCGGTTGAAGATGACGACGCCGTCGGCGCCAGCTTCCGACAGGCGCTTAACGAAATTGGCGCAGGAAGTGAAGTACGGTCCCAGCTTGACCGCGATGGGAATACGGACGCTCTTGCGGATGGCGCGCACCAGATTGCAGTAGCGCGTCTCCAGATCGTCGGCGGTCAATGAGGGATCGCTGGCAATGTCGAAGATGTTGAGCTCGAGCGCGTCGGCGCCCGCCTGCTGCATCAGTTCCGCGTAACGCACCCAGCCACCCGGCGAGCGGCCATTGAGGCTGGCGATGACGGGAACGTTGACCGACTGCTTGCCTTTGTGCAGCAACTCCAGATAACGGTCGGGGCCGACGTGATACTTCTGCATGTCGGGGAAGTAGGACATGGACTCGGCGTAGCTGTTGGTGCCGTATTCCAGCGCGTTGTCAATGTTCGCGCTCTCGGCCTCGATTTGCTCTTCCATCAGCGAGTACATCACGATGGCGGCAGCTCCCGCATCTTCCAGGCGGGCAAAATTTTCCAGCTTTTCGGTTAGCGGCGAGGCCGATACCACGACCGGGTTCTTCAGCTTCAGTCCGAGATAATTGGTTGACAGGTCGATCATGATTTCTCCTCGCACAGCTCGTGCGTTACTCTAGTGGCAATTCAGGTTTCGTGTCAGGGCACGACTTTTAGTCGTGCCGGAAAGAAGCCTCATTAAGCTCGGGCTTGAGCCCCTGTCACAGAATTTCGGCGCAGGGGCTGAAGCCCAAATCATCTTCTGCTGACGCGGACCTAAAGGTCCGCCCCACCCGCGCTCGACTCCTATTTCTTCTCAAAATTCATTGACGCCATGTGCTGATAGAGCTTCCAGCGCTCGTTGACGTTTTCCTGCGCGGCCACCAGCAGCTTCTTGGCCTCGTCAGGATTGCTGTTGACTAGCATGGTGTAACGCGTCTCGTTGTAAATGTACTGCTCCAGCGGAATGCTGGGCGGCCGGGAATCCAGCACGAATGGGTTCTTGCCTTCTTTGGCCAGCGGCGGGTTATAGCGGAACAGCGGCCAGTGGCCGGAGTTGACCGCGGCTTTCTGCTGGTCGAGACCATGCACCATATCGTAGCCGTGCGCGATGCAGTGACTGTAAGCGATGATGAGCGACGGGCCATCGTAGGCGTCGGCCTCCAGGAAGGCCTTCATGGTCTGTCCGTCGTTGCCGCCCATGGCGATGTGCGCGACGTAAGCGCGGCCATAGTTGATGGCCATCATGGCGATGTCTTTCTTGGGAGTATGCTTGCCGCCGGCGGCAAACTTCGCCACCGCGCCCAACGGACGTCGACTTCGACATCTGACCGCCGGTGTTGGAGTAAACCTCGGTGTCGAGCAGCAGGATGTTGACGTTGGCGTCGGAGGCGAGCACGTGATCGAGGCCGCCGTAGCCGATGTCGTAACCCCAGCCGTCGCCGCCGATGATCCAAACGCTCTTGCGGACCAGTTCATCGGCGACCGCCAGCAGATCGCTTGCAGCTTGCGACTTGTCGCCTGACCAGTTGTTCTTTCAGCGCCTTCACGCGTTCGCGCTGCGCGAAGAGGCCTTCCTCGGTGGATTGGTCGGCGCTCAGGATTGCGACTGCCAGATCGTCGCCGATCCTGGAGGACAGGCGTTCGACCAGCTCCTTCGCATACTGGTTCTGCTTATCGATGGCCAGGCGCATGCCCATGCCGAACTCGGCGTTGTCTTCGAACAGCGAGTTGGACCATGCCGGGCCGCGTCCTTCGGCGTTGATGGTGTAGGGCGTAGTCGGCAGGTTGCCGCCGTAGATCGAAGAGCAACCGGTCGCGTTGGCGATCAGTGCGCGGTCGCCGAACAGGCGCGTCATAGTCGAGATGTAAGGCGTCTCGCCGCAACCGGAGCAGGCGCCGGAGAACTCGAACAGCGGCTCCAGCAGTTGCGCGTCTTTCACCTGGCCGTGCGATACCTTCTCGCGCGGCAGTTCGGGGATCGACAGGAAGTAGTCCCAGTACTCGTTGTACTTCTCGCGCAGCGGAGGCTGCGGCTCCATGTTGATGGCGCGATGCTTGGCTTCGCTCTTGCTCTTGGCCGGGCAGACGGCGACGCACAGCCCGCAACCGGTGCAATCTTCGGGAGCGACCTGCAAGGTGTACTTCAGGTCGGTGAACTCGCGCCACTTGGGAACCGCGGTCTGGAAGCCCTCAGGCGCGTGATTGAAGCTGGGATCGTAAACCTTGGCGCGGATGACAGCGTGCGGGCAAACCATCACGCACTTGCCGCACTGAATGCAAAGCTGCTCGTCCCAGACCGGAATTTCCAGCGCGATGTTGCGCTTCTCCCACTTTGTGGTACCCGTGGGGAAGGTGCCATCGATGGGCATCGCGCTGACCGGGATCAGATCGCCGTCGCCGGTGATCATCAGCGCTTCCACGTTGCGGACGAAGTCGGGCGCGTTGGCTGGGACCGCCGGGCGCATCTCAAATTTCGAGGTGATGGTCTGTGGGACTGTTACCTGGTGGAGGTTTTCGAGAGCGGCATCGACGGCGGCAAAGTTCTTGCGGACGACGGACTCGCCGCGCTTACCGTAGGTCTTCTCGATGGAGTGCTTGATGGCGGCGATGGCGTCCTCGCGCGGCAGCACGCCGCTGATGGCGAAGAAGCAGGTCTGCATGACGGTGTTGATGCGGCCGCCCATGCCTGCCTTGCGAGCAACATCGACCGCGTCGATGATGTAGAAACGCAGCTTCTTCTTGATGATGGTTTCCTGCGCTGTACGCGGCAGGTTGTCCCATACTTCGTCCGCTCCGAACGGGCTGTTGAGCAGGAAGACCGCGCCCGGATCGGCGGTCTTCAGAACATCCAGCCGCTCCATGAAGCTGAACTGATGGCAGGCCACGAAATTCGCGCGCGAGATGAGATAGGTGGAGCGAATGGGCTTCTTGCTGAAGCGCAGGTGCGAGGTGGTGACCGCGCCCGACTTCTTGGAGTCGTAGACGAAGTAGCCCTGCACGTTGAGTTCGGTTTCTTCGCCGATGATCTTGATGGTGTTCTTGTTGGCGCCCACGGTTCCATCTGCGCCCAGCCCGAAGAACATGGCGCGGACGGTCTCAGCCGGCTCAGTGGAAAACGCCGGATCGTAATCGAGGCTGGTGTGGGTGACGTCGTCGTTGATGCCGATGGTGAAGTGGTTTTGCGGCGTCGGCTTGGTCGAGCTCCGCGAAGATGCGATTGACCATCGCCGGCGTGAATTCTTTCGACGACAGGCCGTAACGACCGCCAATTACTTTGGGGAAGGTTGCCATCGGGGCTTTGCCGGCGGTGAAGCCTTCGGTCAGCGCAATGATGACATCCTGGTAGAGCGGCTCGCCGATAGCGCCGGGCTCTTTGGTGCGATCGAGTACGGCAATGCTCTTGACCGTCTTGGGCAGCGCTTCGAGGAAATGTTCCAGCGAGAACGGCCGCATCAGGTGTACTTTCAACATGCCGACTTTCTCGCCTTGCGCGATGAGATAGTCGACTGTCTCGTGGACCGCTTCGGCGCCGGAGCCCATCATGATGATGACTCTCTCGGCATCGGGCGCGCCTTCATATTGGAAGAGCTTGTATTGACGGCCTACCAGCGTGGCGAACTTGTCCATCGCGTTCTGCACGATGGTCGGGACAGGCCAGGTAATAAGGATTCACCGACTCGCGGCCCTGGAAGTAAACGTCGGGATTCTGCGCCGAGCCGCGCAGTACCGGATGGTCAGGCGACAGAGCGCGCTCACGATGTGCGCGTACCAGATCGTTGTCGATCATGGCGCTTCATGTCGTCGAGGCTGAGCTGCTCGATCTTGGAGACTTCGTGCGAGGTGCGGAAGCCGTCGAAGAAATGCAGGAACGGAATGCGCGATTCCAGCGTCGCGGCGTGCGCAATCAGCGCCAGGTCCATGGCTTCCTGTACCGAGTTGGACGACAGCAGGGCAAATCCGGTGGGGCGGACGGACATGGCATCCTGGTGGTCGCCGAAGATCGACAGCGCCTGGGCGGCGAGGGCGCGGGCGGCAACGTGAATGACGCATGGGCGTCAGCTCGCCCGCGATCTTGTACATGTTGGGAATCATCAGCAGCAGGCCCTGCGACGAGGTGAACGTGGTACCCAGCGCTCCGGCTTGCAAGGCTCCGTGCAGGGCGCCGGCCGCGCCGGCTTCGCTCTGCATCTCGACAACTTTGGGGACCGTGCCCCAGATGTTCTTGTCGCCGACCGACGACCATGCGTCGGAGGACTCGCCCATGGGCGACGAAGGGGTGATGGGATAAATGGCAGCAACTTCGCTGACATGGTAGGCCACGTAGGCGACGGCTTCGTTGCCGTCGAGCGTCACTTTGATTCTGGGCATCGTGCCTCCAGCAGCTTCCTCGTTCTTGGGCAAGGTGTGCGGTGAGGCTTCGCCGGCGGCCGATGAATTGGTATGAAGGGTGGCAGCCGACGAAGCAGAGAATTCAGTTGTTTTCACTTTTTTCTTCCCCCAGGACCGGCGGTGAGCGCGGTCCGCTATGAAGTCCGTGTATCAGTAATGTTTACGATAGGCGGTGGATGGCCTTGGGGCTGTGACGAGGGTACTTGCAAGTCTGTGACGCAGATCACATACAGAAGTTCGAGGGCGTTTTATGGGGGTGGATGCAGGGCGAGTCTTTGAACCGGCGTCAGGATGAGAAACACAGGGCTTGGACGCTGGCCTAAGGAGACTGTGTCGCCGCTCTGCGGCTCAGGTCAGGTTCCCACTCGACCGGGGGCTCACGCCCCCGTCTAACTTCATCCCACCGCGTTGCGGCTAGTTTGAGGGCTTACATGTGAGTTTTGTCCCGGCAGAAAATTCCAGTCGTCATTGCGACGCAGTCTCTGAAGGCCGTCCGTAGATGCGGCAATATCAATGCGACTTCTCAGGCCGCTCAAGAATCAAAAGCAGATCCCTCGTCGGCCTAAAGGCCTCCTCGTGATGACAAAGCAAAGAGCTTATCGGCCCGGCTGAAGTCGTGCCCTGTTACAAAGGTCCAGTTTAAGCAATGAACTCATGGTTCGGGGTACTACGCGAACTGGGGCGCAGGCTTCGTCGCAGCGGCCTTTTGCGTATCAAACACCACGGCCAGGGCATGAATCACCGAGGCGATTCGCATGGCGGCCAAAATTGTCTCTTCGGTTAGCCCCTTTTCGCGAAGCGTCTTCTCGTGCGAGTCAACGCAGGCGCCGCAGCCGTTGATCGCCGATACCGCCGTACACCAGAGCTCGAAGTCAAGTGGGTCGATGCCGTGGGTCCGCATTACGTTCATGCGAAGCCCGGCGCGCATGGTGCGGTACTTTTCATTCGATGTCAGGTGCAGGAAGCGGTAGAAGATGTTGTTCATGCCCATGATGGCAGCAGCACCCTTGGCTGCTTCCAGCGCTTCCGGGGTTAGATGAGTAGCGCCTTCGTCGAGCGCGGCGGCAATCATCTCCTGATTGCGCGAGGCCATAGCGGAGGCGACCACGGTTCCCCACGCCTGCTGCTGGGTGAGATCGGTGGGCTGGCGGACGACGCTGGAGAAGTTAAGTTTCAGGTCTTTGGCGTAGGCGGGAATCGCCTCGATCAGTTCATCAAGATTCATCGCGTTCCTCGAATCAGCTGGCGCAGAAAAATAAGGCTCCGTCGGCGTATCGGCGACGGAGCCCTCTCCTGGCCCAGCTAGACCTTGAGTGTTTCCTGGCCCTTCTGCCAGTTGCAGGGGCAAAGTTCGTCGGTCTGGAGCGCGTCCAGCACGCGCAGAACCTCCTGCGGATTGCGGCCCACCGACAGATCCGTAACGTACACGAAGCGGATCACGTTGTCGGGGTCGACGACAAAAGCGGCGCGCTGGGCGACACCTTCCTTCTCGTCAAGTATACCGAGTTGGCCGCAAAGATCACGCTTAATATCGGCCAGCATGGGGAAGGGAAGGTCTTTCAGGTCGGGATGGTTGTTACGCCATGCCAGGTGGACGAACTCGGAGTCGGTACTGCCGCCCAGGAGCTGCGCATCGCGGTCCTTGAATTCTTTATTCAGCTTGCCGAAGGCGGCAATTTCCGTGGGGCAGACGAAGGTGAAATCCTTGGGCCAGAAGAAATAGATTTTCCACTTGCCGGCGTAGTCTTCGCCGGTAATGGTTTTGAAGGCGGTTTCTTTGTTGGTGCTGACGGTGGCAGTGACACTGAAATCAGGGAATTTCTCGCCAATGGCTAGCATTTTTTGGGTTCTCCGTAGGAAGGTATGTTGTATGAGTACCTTTTTCACTCTAGCTGAGTGGAGAGCGAACGGACGGGCTTTCGACGAAGTTAGACCGGTTGGCGTTCCAATTCGGGAAAAAAGTCGGCGTTGGTTTTGTGCGCGAGACCAAGAATCGATTTGTTCGACGGTCATCGGTCAGCTAAACTGCAATCCGCAATCCAGAAATCATCTAATATCGCCTATAATTCTCGCTTTTGGAACGGATTGGCAGGGGCTAAAGCCCGGGTTGCTGGTGGATGGATCGGCACGACTGAAGTCGTGCCCTGACACAAGGCCGGAAGTTATTTAATGAACTTCTGATTCGGGGCACTAGAGATTGAGGTGGGTGGGAATATGCGCGTTTTCGTGATTCTGGTGCTGATGCTCAGCTTGCTGTCGCCGGGGCTCGTCGCAGAAGACGTTCGGGTTGCCGCTGCTGCCGACCTTAACTATGCCATGAAAGATCTGGTGGCGCGCTTCGAGCAGAAAACCGGAAACAAAGTGGACTTGTCTTTTGGAGCGTCCGGCAACTTCTATTCGCAGATCCAGAATGGCGCCCCCTTTGACCTGTTTTTCTCCGCCGATCTTGACTACGCAAAGAAGCTTGCCGAAGCCGGGAAGATTGAAAGCGCCTCGGTGCGCACCTACGCCATCGGCCATCTGGTGCTGTGGGTGCCGAATAGTTCGAAGCTCGATCCGGGAAAGCTGAAGATGGACTTGCTGCTGGATCCCTCGGTGCAACGCATTGCCATCGCCAATCCGCAACACGCGCCTTATGGACGAGCGGCGATGGCCGCACTGGAGCACTTTGGACTGAAGGACAAAGTTACCGTCAAACTCGTGATGGGCGAAAACATCAGCCAGGCAGCGCAATTCGTGCAATCGGGCAATACCCAGGCAGGGCTCATCGCGCTGTCGCTGGCCATGTCTCCGGCCATGAAGAACGCAGGCAAGTACTGGGAGTTGCCGCAGGACGCCTATCCTGAGATTCAGCAGGGCGTCGGCATTCTGTCGTCGTCCAAACACAAGCAAGCGGCGCAGGCCTTTATCGATTACATTAGTTCGCCAGAGGGTACGGTGGTCCTGGAGCAGTACGGCTTCCGCGTCCCATCACACTAATGATTCTTCAGGCACTCACGCTGACGCTGCGGCTGGCCGTCACGGTGTCATTCATCCTGCTGATTGTCGGAGTGCCGCTCGCCTACTGGCTGGCGTATTCGCGGCGGCGCTGGAAATTCTTCGTCGAGGCGCTCGTCTCGCTGCCAATTGTGCTGCCGCCGACTGTGCTGGGCTTCTATGTTCTGGTGGCGATCGGGCCGCTCAGTCCGGTGGGACGCTGGTATCAGGCCATCGCCGGACACCCGCTGGCGTTCACCTTTGAAGGGCTGGTGGTTGGCTCGGTGCTGTATAGCCTGCCGTTCGCGGTGCAGCCCATGGCGACGTCGTTTGCATCCATCGACCACAAGCTGCTGGACGCTTCGGCGTTGCTGGGCGCGTCGCGGTGGCGTACGTTTCGCCGCATTGCGCTGCCGCTGGGATTGCCCGGCGTGCTTACCGGCTTCGTGTTGAGCTTTGCGCACACGTTGGGCGAGTTCGGTGTGGTGCTGATGATCGGCGGCAACATACCGGGTGCAACGCGGACTGTCTCCATCCTGATCTTCGACCAGGTGGAGGCGCTCGACTACGCTGCCGCCAATCGCACCGCGCTGCTGCTGCTGGTGCTCTGCTTTGCGATCCTGGCCGCGCTTTATGGCTTGCGCAAGCGCGCGGCGTGGAATGTGTGGGGATGGAAATGAGCGAATCCGCCACGGCCGCGCCAGCTCCAGATGGCGAGCTCAGCGTCCGCATCCGGAAGAGTTTTACCGGCGAGGGAGTGGGGGCGTTTGCGCTGGAGGTCGACTTTACGGCGGCTGCGGGCTTCACGATTCTGTTTGGCGCGTCCGGGGCCGGGAAGACGACGCTGCTGGACTGCATCGCGGGGTTGCAGAAGCCGGGAGCGGGGAGGATCGCGGTCGGGGAATGGGTGCTGTTCAGTTCGGCCGGGGGGCTGAATCTGCCGTCGAACCGGCGATCGGTTGGATATCTGCTGCAAACGCTGGCGTTGTTCCCGCATATGACGGTTGCGCAGAATGTGCAGTACGGGTTGGACGGACTTCACGAATCGGAGCGCCAGTCACGCTGCGGAGAAATTCTGGCGCTGTTTCGAATCTCGGCGCTGGCTGGGCGGCGTCCGGAAGAGATTTCGGGAGGCGAACGCCAGCGGGCTGCGCTAGCGCGCACGCTGGTCAGGCGTCCTCGCGTTTTGTTGCTGGATGAGCCTCTGACGGCACTCGATGCCGTGACTAAAGCACAAATTCTGGATGATCTACGCGCCTGGAACAACCAGCATCGCATTCCGATTCTTTACGTCACGCATCAGCGCGAAGAGGTTTTCGCGCTGGGCGAGAACGTCATTGCGATCGATGCCGGACGGATCGTGGCGCGGGGTTCTCCCCACGAAGTGTTGTTGCGTCCGCAGTCGGAGACAGTGGCGCGGCTGGCAGGCTTCGAAAATATTTTCAAATGCGCCTTTGTCGCTGACCATCCCGAGCAGGGAACCATGACCTGCCGCGTCGCCAGTACGACTCTTGAGCTGGAAGTTCCACTGTCGCGCGTCGATCGCTTGCGGCCACTGCGCATCGGGATTCGCGCCGGCGACATTCTGCTGGCGTCAGCAGCGCCCCAGGGATTGAGTGCGCGCAATATTTTCTCCGGCCTGATTACGTCGCTGCGGCAGCGCGATGTGATGGTGGTCGCGAAGGTGAATTGCGGTGCCGAGTTTGAAGTGCATCTGACGCCGACGGCGCGAGAAGCGTTGCATCTTGAGGTGGGCGGAACGGTCTGGGTGGTAGTGAAGACGTATTCGTGCCAGGTGTTGCAAGATATCCGGTGATTCCATCGCCGTTACGGTAGCGCCGTAGGCCGCGACAAAGGTTAGCCCGGCCGTTCACGGCTGGGTCTGCGAGGGCATATTCGAGTGGACGAGTGCCGTAGGCACGACACGGGCATGGCCGTCTCCAGTTCGCCGCATCGCGATTCAGTCCAAAGCATCGGGTACGGCAATTGGAACCACCCTGTGCCGTGATACGGATCGTGAGCGAAAACGTGTCGTGCCTGCGGCACTTAGATCATTTTGTGCCCATTAACCCAGCCGCAAACGGCTGGGCTAACTTTTGTCGCGCCTACGGCGCTTATCGGAGCAGCGTTCATTGACACTGCTGGATCGGCTCTGATAGCTTCAATAGTTCCAGTTATTTCTCTGCGCCCCCAAGTGCATCTTCAGCGGTAGGCACTCAACGACATAGGATGGACACTACTCTCCGACAAGTAGGCCAATTACTGCTCGACGCCATCCCCACGGTGGTGCTGCTGTTGCTGTTGTACGTCATCTACCAGAACTTGCTGCGCAGGCCGCTGGAGCGGGTGCTGGCCCAGCGACGCGAGCGGACTGAGGACGCTGTTACCAACGCGCGGGCGGAGGTGGCCACCGCCGAATCGCGGACGCAGGAATACGAGCATAAGCTGCGAGAAGCGCGGCTGGCGATTTTCAAGGCGCAGGACGCCCGGCGTCAGCAAGCCCAGCAGTTGCGTACGCAGGCATTGGCTGAGGCACGGCAGCGCGCCCAAAAGCAGCTGAAGGAAGCCAAGCTGGCCATCGACCAGGACATGGCTGAGGCGCGCACCGGCCTGCAAGGCGAGACGCAGCGCCTGGCAGCAGACATCATTCGCACCGTTCTGAAACCCGCCGGCGCAACTCCCGCAGCAGGCGGTCCCGCATGAGGCGGCGATTTCTGAAGCGCTGGGGTGCGATCACTTTTCTGGCTTGCGTGATGCTGGGCACTCTCTCCTTCAGAATCTACGCGCAAGACGCAGCCGACCATCCTGCGGCGCAAAAAACCGAGCCAGGTAAGGCTGCGGCCGACCCGAGCGCGGGAAATGCCAATGCCGGTGTCGGCGCAATTCTGGCCAAGACCACGGAGCAAGCCGCGCACAGCTCGGAGAAGCTTGGAAACAAGCTAGGATTGGGAGCGGACCTGTCTTTCTGGCTGTCGATACTACTGAATTTCGGGGGCGTCGCGGCTATCATCTATGTGTTGGTGGTGAAGTTTAAATTGCCGCAAGCCTTGCGCGATCGCACCGTTGCCATACAAAAAGGAATCAAGGAAGCGCAGGCTGCCAGCGCCGATGCCGCCCGCCGGCTGGGCGATATTGAGTCACGCCTGAGCAAGTTGGACGTAGAGGTAGCTGATATTCGCGCCTCCGCCGAGCGTGAAGCCGCGGCGGAAGAAGAGCGTATCCGCCAGTCCGCCGAAGAAGATAAGCAAAGGGTGGTACAGGCTGTCGAGGCTGAGATTACCGCCATTGCCCGCAATGCGCGGCGCGAGTTGAAAGGCTACGCGGCGTCGCTGGCCGTCGATTTGGCGGGGCGCGAGATTCGCGTGGACGAGCCTACCGACCAGGCGCTGGTGCGCGACTTTGTCGGGCATCTGGGAAAGGACGGGAAGTAGACCATGGCCGCCATTGCCAGCCGCTACGCCCGCGCTCTGGTCGAGGTCATCCTCGAGCAGAAAATCGATGCCGAAGTTGCCCGCCAGCAGTTGAGGTCGATGGTGGAGGCGGTACACGAGAGTGACGAGCTGCGCCGAGTGTGGGACTCGCCAGCGATTTCGCCGGAGCAAAAGCGCGCGGTGTTGGATGCGATTGCCAAACAGATGGGGACCGTGAAGCCCATCCGGAACTTCATCGCGGTGCTGATCGATCACCGGCGGATGGGAATGCTGGATGACATGTTGCGGCAGTTCGAGACTGAGCTGGATGCGCAGTTGGGATTCACCGAGGTGGAAGTTTCCAGCGCACGACCTCTGTCGGCGGAAGAGAAGCGCGAGTTGGAGTCGCGGGTGGAGAAAATGACCGGCAAGAAGGTGCGCACGCGGTATGTAGCTACTCCCGAGCTGTTGGGAGGAGTGATGGTGCGCGCCGGGAGCACGATTTACGACGGCTCAGTGCGCGGGCAACTGGAAAAGATACGGCAGGAGTTGAGCCTGGCGTAAGACCTGCCGCCGGCTGAAGCCGGCTCAGGAGAAAAATGCAGGGCTTATCGGCACGACTGAAGTCGTGCCCTGTTACAAAGCTTTCGGAAGCAGACTTTTCAGCGGCCTGTAAAGCCGCACGCTGAAACTAAATGGAACGTGGGGATGCGGCGTGAAGGCCAGCACTACCCGAGCACTCGAACGGAATCTTATGGCGCAGATCAAAGCAGACGAGATCACGAAGCTCATACGCGAGCAGATCGAAAACTACGAGACGAAAATCGCCGTCGACGAAGTGGGCACAGTTATGTCCGTCGGCGACGGCATCGCCCGCAGTCTACGGCCTCGACAAGGTCATGGCCGGAGAACTGCTCGAGTTCCCGCACAACGTCGCCGGCCTCGCCATGAACCTGGAAGAAGACCAGGTGGGCGTGGTGCTGATGGGCGAGTACACCGAGATCGAAGAGGGCGACGAGGTCAAGCGCACTGGCCGCATCATGAGTGTGCCGGTCGGAGATGCGATGATCGGCCGCGTGGTCGACTCGCTGGGCCAGCCCATCGACGACAAAGGGCCGATCAACACCGATCAGTTCATCAACATTGAGCGGTTGGCGCCTGGCGTCATTGACCGCCAGCCCGTAAAAGAGCCGATGGCTACCGGACTGAAAGCCATCGACTCGATGATTCCGATCGGCCGAGGCCAGCGCGAGCTGATCATCGGCGACCGCCAGACCGGCAAGACCGCAGTGGCGCTCGACACCATCATCAACAGCAAAGGCCGCGACCTGATCTGCATTTATTGCGCTATCGGGCAGAAGCGTTCGTCGGTTGCCCAAGTGGTGAAGACGCTGGATGACTTTGGCGCGATGGATTACACCATTGTCGTGTCGGCGTCAGCATCCGATCCCGCGCCTATGCAGTACATCGCGCCCTACGCCGCCTGCGCCATGGGCGAGTACTTCCGCGATACCAAGCGCCACGCGCTGTGCATCTACGACGATCTTTCCAAGCACGCCGTAGCTTATCGCGAGATCTCGTTGCTGTTGCGCCGTCCACCGGGACGTGAGGCTTATCCCGGCGACGTGTTCTACCTTCACTCGCGCCTGCTGGAGCGCGCTGCGAAGCTGAGCAACGATCTTGGCGCGGGTTCGCTTACCGCGCTGCCCATCATTGAGACGCAGGCGGGCGACGTTTCGGCGTACATTCCCACCAACGTGATTTCGATTACCGATGGCCAGATTTATCTGGAAACCGATCTGTTCAACTCCGGCGTGCGTCCCGCGGTGAACGTAGGACTGTCGGTAAGCCGCGTGGGCGGCAGCGCGCAGATCAAAGCGATGCGGCAGGTTGCGGGAACATTGCGACTTGATCTGGCGCAGTATCGCGAGTTGGCGGCGTTCTCGCAGTTTGGCAGCGATCTGGATAAAGCTACGCAGGCGCAGCTTGCCCGCGGTGCGCGGCTTACGGAAATCCTGAAGCAGGGTCAGTATCAGCCGCTGCCGTTCTCGAAGCAGATTCTGATCATCTACGCCGGAACCCAGGGCTTGCTCGATGATCTGGCGATCGAGCAATTGCATGACTTCGAGAAGGGGCTTTACGCGTATGTCGACACCGCAAATCCGGGCGTGCTGAAAGCAATCGAAGAAAAGAAGATATTGGATGATGAGTTGCGGGCGTCGCTGACTAAAGTGATCAAGGAATTCAAGGAGCGATTCGTCAGCGAGCATCAGTTGGAAGCGAAGGCTAGCGCGTAGGTTCTGTCGCCGGCTGAAGCCGGCTGAGAGAGAAAGAGACGGCGATTCGGCACGACCGAAGTCGTGCCCTGTTACAAGGCGTTTCGGCGACGGAATTTTCAGCCTGCAATGGCGTGCTGCACGCGAATAAAGGCATGGGCTTTGCTCGCTTGAAAGCGCATCCTTCGCAGGCGGAAGCCCGCCAGGGATGACAAGAATAGGAAGCTGTAGCGGGGCAGCTAAAGCTGTGCCCCGTCAAACCCGTCGTTGGAGCGGGCTGTAACGAACCATGGCGAACATACGGGATATCCGGCGGCGCATCCGCAGCGTGAAGAACACGCGGCAGATCACCAAGGCCATGAAGATGGTGGCGGCAGCCAAGCTGCGCCGCGCCCAGGAACGTGCTTTGGCGGCGCGGCCTTACGCGCTGATGATTACCAGTGTCCTGCGCTCACTCATCAGTCGCTGCGACCTGTTTGATGAGAAGACGGGCGAGCCCAAGCATCCTCTGCTGGCGCAACGGCCGGAGCAGAACATACTTCTGGTGCTGGTGACCGGCGAT
>CAWKIR010000014.1:0-216389 GCA_963849815.1 uncultured Acidobacteriaceae bacterium
GAAGGATGTGGCTCAGGAAATAGCCGTCGCTGGCGCGGCGGCTTCCATCTGCGGCTGCTTTTTCGACGCCAGCCAGCGCGCGCGTATCTGGAGAAATGGCCACTCGATCAACTGAAATGTCGCGAAGGCAATTGCCATCGACGCGATCAGGTTAACCAGGTAGAGGATCCAGAACCCGCCTTCGCCACCCTTCACTCGCCATCCCAACAGCAGTGCGCTCGCTCGCTCCAGCAGACCGAAGTGATTCAAGTACATTCCATAGGAAAGCCGGCTGACGATGTAGAAGCCGTGCCAGTCCAGCAGCTTCGGCGTCCGTTCCAGCCCCAGTCCCAACAGAGTAGCGGCGCCAAATATCAATGCCAGGGCAGTAAAACCTAACACCTCATGATCAAGGAAATGTAAGCCTATGGCTGCCACAACCATTGCGCCGCAAACCGACACGCGCAGCCATCTGGAACGAATGACCTCAGGGCGATAGACACTGCACCAGGCCAGGATCGCTCCCACCGCCAGTCCATCCGAATGTGCATACATTGCCTTGTACAGGTCAAAGGGCAGAGTAGCCAGGCGAGGGCCAATATATTTGATGGCAATGGCGCGGCTGATCACGACGATGAACATGCCAACCACCGGCAGAATCCAAAGCCGCCTCGGGTTGATGATCCGCGAGAACAGCACAATCGATATTGGAGCGACAACGTAGAACTGCTCTTCCGTGGATAACGACCATCCTCCGCCAATCTGGTTATGGAAGTTATTGGAGAGAAAACAGACATCGGACCAGAGGCCGCTGAGACTGCGCCCAAACAGCCCCTCGAAAGCCACCAACCCCACAAAGGCATAATAGAGCGGCCAGATGCGCAGGCCGCGGCGCAGCAGGAATCGCCCAATCTGGATGCGGTTGGTGCGGCTGACCTCTTTCCACAGCTGCCCGCCAATCAGAAAGCCGCTGAGCACGAAGAACAGGTCGACGCCGGTCCAGCCCCAGTTGAACATCGGCAGCGCCTGCACCCGGGGCACGGCCCGGAACGCGTCTCCGTAGTGGGCGGTGAAAACCAGCAGGATGGCAAGACTGCGAAGCACATCGAGGGCCGGGACGTTTCCGCGCGGCCGTACCCGTAGATCGTGGACCGCCCCCCGAAAGAAATCCGTAACCCGAGGCGTGCTCATGAACAGCCCTTACCTCGGTCTCCAATTGTGCCAGAGGCAAGGCTGAAGGCGCGGGCGCTGGCAACAGACGCCGCAGTCGCGGTGAGGTTGCAGAAGCGCCGGTCTTCAATAGCAAACGTGACAGCGCGGAAATCTCCGCTGGGCTGGTATCGCTCTACTCCCCAAGGCACAGGCAGAGAATATGGGAGCTGAATACAGAGTGCAAGTGACGAGTAGTACTGGTGGTGGCGAGGTCTGAATCTGGGCGGTAAACACGACGGCAACGCATCAACATTGCGTCCATGTGCTAGCATCCTCCCCAAAAGCAAACACCCCGGCTGCCAGCTGGGTTGAGTAGGTCTGCATGAGGACACACAGACCATGGTCATGAGGTGCGTCAGAATGCAAGCCGAAACCAAACCCGCGAACCAATCTGGGCATCCTACGGAACAGATGAAATCGCTCTTTAGTCGACGGACGAGTAGAACACGGCTGCGCCTGCGCGTGCTCCTCGGGAAGTTGCGGAATTTAGCCGGCGTTCCGGGCTTGGTACGGGACTGCGACTATCAGGTAGGAATCGCAAGCGCACATGTGAAGGTGCGCGTCTGCGAGTTGTTTACCGTAATCGAGGTGAACGGTATGGAGATATTCTTTCACCGGCTTACGGGCGCAATTGATGGTATCGGGGTTATTACCGATTGCAAATCGGATTCAGTTCCCGAATTAGGGTCTGCTCCCGTGCCAGCCGATTCCGGGCATCACAACGCTCGAAAACGTACAGCGTAGGATTCTGGCGCTGGATGCGCGCGCTCTGGTCGGACTCGCCACGGAGGTGAGCATAAAGCCTCGCCTCCATGTCGCCCGCCTCGCCAATGTAAATCCAACTGTTGTTGTTGTAGATGCCGTACACGCCCGATTCACGCGGCGCATAGGCAGCAATTCCTGCTTCGGTGAACCGGTAGCCATGATTCGAATTAAACGGCACTTTTTGTTCTCCTCGTTCGCTTGTTGTTAGGTAAGCGATTAATAATGCAAGATGTTAGCTCGCGCAAAGGCGTTTGTCGATTCGTTTTTACTCTATAATGACTCGATATATGATATGTTATTATTCATCTAATACTACTAAATTAGGTGATTGACAATCTAATACATCTCGAATAGTGTCGTGTTCGGGCGCTATCTTCGGGGGGAAGGGCGCGCTCGAATTGGAACGTAAACGTGTAAATGGCAACAAAAACGCATATGGCAACGATGAGGTTCAGCATGAAAACGATTAAGTTTCAAGCAGACCTCGCTTCTGCGGACGATGCCGTGCTCAACACGTTGATGGAGGAACTAGAGGTAAGAAGCAAAGCGGACTTTCTTGCTAAAGCCTTGGCATTGATGAATTGGGCGGTAAAGGAGCGAAAGCGGGGACACCGGATAGTCACAATCGACGAGCAAGGCGACGTTATTCGCGAACTCGTAACGCCCGAACTGGAGCGGGTGGCACCTGATTTTGACTTGCCCTCAGTCTCCACAACTTGGACTCTGCAAGAGGTAGAGAGCTTCGGAAAGCTGGCTTCAGAGAGTCAGCCTAAGCCGTCGTCTCACCTCATACGGGCGATGAATAGGCGCTAATGGACATAAACTTCAACATCCGCAAGCTCGAAGCGTCGGACAAAACAGACGAGTTCGATTGCGGAGATTCCCAGTTGAATGAATATGTCCGCCGGTACGCCATGAAAGATCAGCGACGTATGTTCGGGGTGACATACGTCGCTGTCTGCTGTCAGGATGGCCCTTGTCGCGTATTGGGCTATTTCACCCTGGCTAACACGTCGATTCCCAGCATCGGGCTACCAGCATCCTTGTTGGCAGGACTCCCAAAGTATCAGAGTTTGCCGGCATTCCTTTTGGGGCGTTTGGCGGTCGATAAGCGTTATCAAAAGAAAGACATCGGAGAGGTGTTGCTGTCTCGCTGCTTTGAACACTGTCTTACGATTTCCAAGGTATCGGGTGCTCGCTATCTAATCGCTGATGTTATGGAGTCAGCTATTGGTTGGTACGAGCGTTATAACTTCCGGAAGATAGAACGAAGTTCCAGCCCCAACTGGACAAAGATGTTTGTCGATCTTGCCGTCGTTAGTTCAGCCGTCGACCACAAGTCTAGAACGCCACACATTCAGTGATTCTCCCCTGCGGTTTCCCCAAAGATACGCGAAGCGGCCTGGCTTGGAATCCTCGTTCACTTCCGTAATGCCTCGCCACGCATCTACAATGACAGAAGCAAGGAGCCCAATCATGCGACGTCATCTCGCGCTAGTCATCCTGGCGATTCTCAGCCTGGGGCTGTCGCTTCGCGCGCAGTCCAGCGCACCCCAAGGCGCGCAGTCCAGCGAAACCCAAAGCGGCCAGTCCGATGCAAACCCACCCAGGACCATGAGCCCACCCATCCAGATCTCGCTTACCGGCTGCCTCAAGCGGGGTAACGTGGGCGGCTACCGGCTCACCGACCAGAACGGCATCACCTGGATGCTGATTTCCAAGGACGTGGATCTTGCTGAGCACTTGAATCACGTAGTCACCGTGACCGGCAAGCCGGCACCGCTGCCGCCGCAGCAGCAGGGAGCGGACAGCCAGCAGAGCGAAGGCAGCAATCCTGCGCACGGTTTGCGCGTGCTCACTGTGAAAATGCTGAGCAACAGTTGCACGCGTTAGGCCCGCGTCGTTTGTCGAGACCGATGAAGATTGTTCCGCACGCAGACTGGGCCTCCCGATCTGCATTTGCCTGCGAAATCGCACTCTCCGCACTTGCGCCGACGCACTTGATACTGGCATGATGAGCTAACTCCCGCAGCCACCCCAGGGATAAAGCCCAGATGTCAACTCTCAGTGCAGCCGCGCGCCGTGTGTCACGTGAGCTTCACATCTGTGCGCTGCTCCTGATGGTTGCCTGTGTCATTCCTGGGTCGCAGGCGCAGTGTCCCTCGGCGCCTTACGCCAATTCAAACGATCCCAACCTCATTTTCAAGCGGTCAACTCCGCCCAAGAGAGCCCCGGGCCAGGATCCGTTGCTGCCCGAGGCGGGATTCCTCTCTAACACCCATTACACCAGCCAGTTTTTTGGTTTCAGCTTCGATCTTCCCATCACCGTGCAAGGGCACGAAATCATGGTGCCGGTGATGCCTGAGAAACAGCATGCTCTGCTCATGCTCCAGTACGAAAACGGAGAGCGCAACGGCTACATCCAGGTGACGGCCACCGATCCGCGTCCGGGCTATGAAGTCAATACTCCCGAGCGCGAGCAAGAGGAGCTGGAGCGCTGGGCACAAAACCAGACCGCCTTCGGAGGGCCATTGCAATTTCCTGTTCCCAGCTTCATGCTGCGTTCCGGGCATTTCTATTCTTCCACCCGGCGCGTGGGGCGGAATTATGCCGCGCAGTACTGGCTTGGCATCAACAACTACATGGTCAAGGTGATGATCCGCACCAACGATAAGGACTTCCTCCGCAAGGCTAAGAACCTGATGGAGGACGCCCGTTTCTATTGTCCGCAAGACGATGGCACGCTGATTAACGAAGATGGTAAACCGGTAAAAGTCCAAGGTGCGCCTTACACCGGACCTACCGTGCCGACCTTCCGGGTGAATGCTGCTCTTCGTGACGAGCCTGGCAGAAAGATCCCTCCGGGAGAAATGGTTGACGGAGTCTATCGCAATCCTGAGGCGGGCTTGCAGTACCGGGTCCCGCAGGGATGGGACGTGGTTGCCGCCGACAAGAGCGATCCTTCGCCTCCGCAGGACGAATCAACCCTGCGCGAGTACAAGTTTCTTCATGCTTGCTCGCAAACTCTGCTCCAGATTGCTCCCCGCCTTCCGGTTGCGGTAAGGGAACAGCAGCCCGGCCCGAGCATCACGCTGCGCGCTCTCGACCCTAGTTGTCTATCGATGCGCACCGCCGCGTCGCTTACCGACAAGCGAACTGCCGACGAAGTTGCAGCCAGCCTGGAGCAGATGGGCGAATTTGGGGTGATCGATTCCGACGAGTTGATGGCAATGCACGGCCACCTGTTCATGATCTTCCATGGCACCGTGGCGACCACGCAGCGAGGCGAAGATCTGGGGCAACGCATGTCGCAGGCAATCTTCGCTACGCGTTATAACAAGCTGTTGCTGATGTGGACGGTGATGGCGCCCGACGCGGCCGCGCTGGCCCAGGTACCCACCAGCGACATCCTCTTCGACGGTTCTGCGCCGATCGATTTGCGAGCGGCGCTACAGGCCACGAAGTAATGGCGACGGCCAATCTCCAGGGAAATAACGGGCGACGGCAAATCCTTGTTTTGAGGGGGCGTACCTTCCGCCATGCCCTGAACCTGCCGAACGGGTGCGCCGTCACAGGCCCTTTGAATTTGTCATCACGAGGAGGGCTTTGGCCCGACGAGCGATCTGCTTTCGACTTCTCAGAAGGCGCTATCAGCGACACGCGGTAACAAACGCAAACGTAACGGAGCGACCGCTCGACTCCCGCGCAGCGGGAGGGAAGATGATAGCCCAGCGCTTCAGCGCTGGGTAGGCGTTCTTTCCAAACCCGAGCCCCTTCAGGGGCGACAGTAACGCAGAGAAAACGCCGTGCCGGATACTGGCCAGCTACCGGGGGTCGGAATCGCTGGCAGCGCGCCGGCACGACATGAGGTATTACGCGAGAATCCTAATCGCAAGCGAGCAACCGCGCAGCAACAGGCATCACGCTGCAACGTGCGACACTACACCGCAGTCATGTGAGCCAGGTCGCACCCGGATGTGCGGTGCTCGCCGCTGTTCAAGCCGCCGGAAGCAATGAAAAAGCCGCGGCACGAAACCGCGGCTGTCTCATCAACGAGATCTCTGTCAGCGCCAGAATTTCCTAGCGGCGACGCTTCTTGGCAGCTTTCTTTTTGGCGCCTGCCCTTTTCTTCGCAGGGGCTTTCTTGGCAGCCTTCTTAGCCGGAGCCTTCTTTGCCGGCTTCTTTGCCGCTTTCTTAGCAGCTTTTTTCTTGGCTGCCTTCTTTGGCTTAGGCGCTTTCTTCGCGGGAGCTTTCTTAGCCGGCGCTTTCTTGGCGGCTGGTTTCGCAGGTTTCTTGGGAGCGGGCTTGCGCGCAGCCGGAGGCGAGGCCGGAGCTTCGCGAACCGGCGGCTCCAGGTCGATGTCTTCTTCCACAATGGTTACGGATTCGGGCTCTTCTTCCTCTTCCTCTTCTTCTTCGTATTCCTCGTCGTCGGCGGAGTCGCCGTAAGCACTGTCTCCATAGTCATCCATTTCATCGTCCCTGCGGCCATAGAGCGTTTCATCGTATGTCATATGCTTGTCCTCCTGATGGTGCCGGACTCCGCATGACTGAACGGAGGCAGCTCGCTAAGCAAAACCTGGTTTTATACCAATGACAAACTTCACACAAGAGCCTCGCGATTGCAACTCCACATCGCAACGCTACGCCGCACCGCGGGCCCAGGAAATTAGTGCAACGCGCTTGTTGTAACAGAACATCCGCGCGAAGGGAAGGGGTGCAAGGGGAAAAAACAGCCGTCAGCCCTCAGCTTTCAGCCGTCAGCTAAAGCAGAATCGAAAGCGCGGATTCCCGTCTGCTCGCCTGTCTTTAGTAAGAAAGCGAAATTAGAGACCGAGACAGCCAGGGGCCGATAGCTGATACTGACGGCTGAAAGCTGATAGCCGACAGCTATTTTTTAATCAGCAGCACTTCTCCGGCGCGCAGGTTGGCAGCCAGCTTGGGATTGTCGCGTTTCAGGGCGGCGACGGAGGTGTGGTTCGACTCGGCGATGCTGCTGAGGGTTTCGCCCTTCTTTACTTTGTGATACTTGGAGGCGTCGGAACTTTGGGCCTTGCTGGACTTCGCTGCTGTGCCCGGTGCTGGCCGACGCGCTCTTGGTCTCCGCCTTAGTGTCTGCCTTGCTTTCTGACGGATCGGCTTCGGCGCTCTCCGAACTGGTGGGCTTGTAGATGACCAGCATACGTCCCGGCGTCAGCTCGGTGCCCCGCAAGTGGTTCCATTTCCGCACTTTATCGACGGGAACCTCGAAATCGTCAGCCACCGAGGCCACCGTATCGCCCTTGCGCACTTTGTAATGAGTCGCCTTGTGGGAGTAAGTGGCTGTCTGGGTGTCGTGCCGTCCGGGCGCAATCGGGATAATCAGCTTTGTCCCGGCCTTCACCTCGTCGTCCGACAGGTTGTTGGCCTCGGCAATCGACGAAGCCGAGGTGTGATACTTGCGCGCGATGGAGGGCAGCGTGTCGCCATATTCCACCCGGTGATAGCGCCAGTAGGTACGCATATCCTGCGGGATGGTGGCCATCGCGGTCTCGTACTTTGCCTGCGATCCGGCCGGCAGCTTCAGGATGAATGACTGGTCCTTCGGGGTGGTCATGCGCAGCAGGCTGGGGTTCAGCTCCTGCAAGCGATCCACCGAGGTATCCAAGCATTCGGCCACCAGGCGCAAGTCCACGGGATAGTTGATCGTCACCTGGTCCGTCTGCTGGGGCGGCTCGGGCGGTACCCGTTGCAAACCATATTGCTCTGGGTTCTTGGCGATGATCGTCTCGGCCAGAATGATGGGAACGTAGTTTCGCGTCTCCTGTGGCAGCACGCCGCGCCGGTAGAGCTCCCAGAAATCGGCGTAGCCGGTGCGTTCCACAGCATGTTGCACGGTGCTGGCGCCTGAGTTGTAGGCGGCCATCGCCAGATACCAGTCGCCAAACTGGTTGTACAGGTCCTTCAGGTGGTGGGCGGCGGCGCGCGTCGCCTTCTCCGGATCTTGCCGCTCATCGATCCACCAGCTGCGCTGCAGGCCGTAAATTTCCGCCGCGCTGGCCATGAACTGCCACATGCCGCGCGCCCCGGCCCGCGACAACGCCAGCGGCTGGAAGCCCGACTCCGCCTGCGCCAGATAGATGAGGTCCTGGGGAACGCCTTCTTCCTTCAGAACACTCGCAATCATCTCGCGATAGCGTCCTGCCCGTGTCCAGGCGTGCTCCAGCGTGGCCTTGCCGCGCGGGCTGGAGTAGTAGTTGATGAACATCGCCACCTGATCATTCATCACCAGCGGCAAGTCGGACTTGGTGTTCTTGATCTCGGCTTCCGCCACCGCCCGGACGTTGGGATCGACCGGGAAGGTGATGTCGTTAGCTTCGTCGATGGGCGCCGGCTCGGAGCGCGGCTCGCTGAAGCCGTCGCCCTGCTGTAGCGCTGCCATCTCCAACTCGTGGACGGCCTCAACGATCTTGTCGAATTCGCGTTCCAGTTGCTCATTGTTACGCACATCCAGATTGCTGCCCAGCAATGTATTGAACGCCTGGTCGAAATTCTCCTTGGCCGCCTCCAGATGTCCCGCCTGATAGTTGGCCTGCCCGGCGGCATATTGCTTCTCCGCCAGTGCGATCAAGGCATCGACGGGATCGGCCTGCGGCTTGGGAGCTTCCTGCACCTTGGGCGGCGGCGCGGCCTTCTGGACAACTGGCGCCATGACTTCAGGCGCGGTGGCGGCGTGCGCGGGAAGAACAGCAGATTTCTTGGTGTCGGTGGTTTCGCAACCTGTGAGGACGACAAGGAAGCTGAGGAAGAGCAGGGTTGCGGCGGGAGCCTTAAGGCGAAGCAGTCTCATCGTTGCGACAATTCCGAAACAACCTTCTCCTGCGTTCCACCGGTTGCTTTGATGTTACTACGCCGCGAAATTCAGGGTCAACGCGGACTGGCACCTGGTCGTGGGCCAGGTTGATTTCCACGCGGCTGAATTGATCACCATTTCTTGAAGATGACATAAACCGCAGCCACCAATAGCGCGAAACCAACGAGGTAGTTCCACTTTAACTCCGCGTCCAAGTAAAGAACTGAGAAGGCCGCGAAGACCGTCAGGGTGATGACCTCCTGGATGGTCTTGAGCTGCACTACAGTGAACTCATAGGAGCCGATGCGATTGGCCGGGACCTGGAAACAGTATTCGAAGAACGCGATCAGCCAACTCACCAGGATGACTTTGAAGAGCGGCGTCTGGCGGTATTTCAGGTGGCCATACCATGCGAACGTCATGAAAATGTTTGAAATGGTAAGCAGCACTATCGTAGCCATGAGCGAATTTTAACCAAAAATCGCGCTGACTTTTCGCCGGGTGCTTTCAGGGTGAGGGAAACTCCGATTAAGTCCGGCTTCTTGAAGGGGACGGCCTTTAGGCCGTCCGTAAACGCCCGGTTATGAATACGGCTTTAGCCGCTGAGGGGCTTCGCCGTGACTTGATCGGGCTTTCCTAAGCTCTTGGTCGATCCGCTTGTCGGCAAATCAAAGAGCCTGCACCCTCTACTGGTTCTCACGCAGCTCTCCCATCGGAACAATCTTCGTATCCGTGCGGAATTTCTTGTAGTCGTGGTCCGTGACATCCACGTCGACATTGAAGTCCTTCAGCAATGCAATGCGCGCGTCCACCTTGACCGCGATGTGCTGCTGCAGCCAGACTTCATCGTTCACCCGGGTTTGTTCGATGACGACACGCGAGCCCTTGTGCAGCCGGGCCAGAAACAGGCCGAACGAAACTGTGTCGATGAATTGCACGTCCAGCTTTTTCATCTGCGAATCGTCTTTGTCGATCCACACCCGGAAACGCGTCTTGGGCAGGATTTTGGCTTCCTTGCGGACCGGCTGATAACCCGGCTTGGGGTCGCCGTCAATGACGTAGTTGTCGCGGCCTTCCAGCTTCTGAATGCCGACGAACTTGAAGTCGTAGGCGTCGGCCACCTCTCGCACAAACTGCCGCTCGTCTTCCCGCTCCTTTTCTTCTTTTTCCAGCCGCTTCTTGCGGTCGGATTCAGATTCGCTGTTGCGCTTGTCGATCAGCTTCTGGATCTTCTCGTCTTCCTTTTGAGCGTCCTTCGCGGAGAGTGGCTTGTCGTCTTTGGCGATTTGCTTCTGCACCTGCTCGCCATAGATTTCCATTACGTCGTAGGTCTTCGTCTCGGTGGACTTCACCTGTCCTTTGCCGTCGAGTCTGCGCTCCTCCTGGCGCTCGACGTAGGTGTAGTCGCGCAGTTTCTTGTCGTTTTCCAAACCTTTGTCGGCGGAAAGGCGAATCAAGTCGCGGATTTGTTGCTGGGAAAGAGTGGTGGGAGTTGCTGGCGACGATGACTCAGCCGGCTTTGCGGGCGCATTTTCTTGCGCGATTACCAACCCGCCGGTCAGGATGAGGACGATTAAGGTGCGCAAGACTCGCATCTGTATACCTGCGAGACTACAACCCATCGCTTGCGGCGAAGTTCTGGCCGTTCGCACGACCCATCGCTATACCTTCTCGCCCTTGGCGGCTTGACCCTGCAACAGAAACGTCTTCGGGTACCTACCTTCACCGCACAGCTTAAACGAGCCGAAATCCTTATACCACGGGCCCTCCGGTACGTCTGGTTTCGACTCCATCCAAACTCGTAATCGATTAAGGTCGTCGAGGCTGATGCAGCGATCGTGCATGTGTTCGACCAAGTGGTCGCGAATGGCAGCGGGAAGTTCACGCCACGTCTTGATCGAGGTCACTCTTCACCGAACACGAAGCGGCCTAGCTGATCGCCCAATTGCTTTACCTCGGAGGGATCGCTTGCGGCGCGGAATCGCCCGGCCAATTCAAAAAACGCTTGCTCCCTTTGCTGGGCGGCTTCGATCCCCCGCTCGATTAGCTCGACCAAAACACGGTTGTCACTGAGGCGACGGTGCTGGGCGATGGAATGGACTTGCTTATCAATTTCGGCCGGCAGAGTTACGCTGCGCCGAACCTGTTTCCGGGATTCTCGCTTCGCGATTGGCATAGCATCAGGATACACCATTGTGGTGCATGGCCGTGCGGGTGCCCCATCTTCTTCGCTATCTTTTGGCGAGAGGTGAGAGCTACGCCCGTGCCATCGCCTGTTCCAGATCCGCTATCAGATCGGCACTGTCTTCGATTCCAACTGATAACCGCACCGTTGCGGGTGACACACCCAGCAGCTTGAGTTGCCTGGCACTGAGTCCGGTGTGCGAAGTAAGCACCGGATACGACACTGTCGATTCCACGCCGCCGAGGCTGGCGGCCAGGTACCACAATGTCAGACTGTCGATAAATCGCTCCGCCGCTCGTCCGCCGCCGCGCAGATCGAAGGAGACCATCATGCCGAAATCCTTCATCTGGCGGCGCGCGATCTCGTGCGAGTCGTTGTCAGGCAAGCCGGGATAATACACGCGCGCGACCTTGGGATTCTGCTGCAACATCTCGGCGATGCGTGCCGCATTGCGGCAGGCGCGCTCCACGCGCACATCCAGTGTCTTTAGCCCGCGCAGCAACAGATACGCACAGCCCGGATCGAGACAGCCGCCGGTCAGGATCATCATCGGGCGGGCCAAGTCCATCCACTTCTTCGAACCAGTGAGCACGCCCGCGGTCAGGTCGCTGTGGCCGCCGAGATACTTTGTCGCCGAATGAATCACGATGTCCGCGCCCAGTTCGAGCGGCTTCTGAAGCACCGGAGTAGCGAAGGTGTTGTCCACCACGACGCAGGCTTTGCGCTTGCGGCCCAGCTCGCACAGAGCAGTCAGATCGACGCAGCGCAGCGTCGGATTGGTGGGCGATTCCAGAAACAGCATGCGGGTCTTGCGGCTGAAGTAGCGCGCGGCGTTCTTGATGTCGTGATATGGAACGAACCGCACCTTGATCCCACAACGTGGGAGTACCTGCTCGAAAAGCTTGACCGTTCCGCCGTAGATGTCGAGCATGGAGACGATCTCGTCGCCCGCCTGGCACGTGGCCAGCACCGCGACCAGCTCCGCTGCCATGCCGCTGGAGGTTGCGATGGCCGTTTCCGCACCTTCCAGCGCAGCAATCTTGTCCTCCGCCGCAGTCACCGTCGGATTGCCGTAGCGCGAGTACAAATACAGGTCGCTGTCGCCGTCGGCGTAGCGGCGCAGGTCTTCGACGCGCGGCACCACAAATACGGAAGTCTGTACGATGGGCGTAGTCAGCGGAGCGGATTGCCCATGACGCTCTTCGCCGGAATGAACGCAGCGGGTGGCGTCGGCAGGTCGTTTGGATTTCTTGAGCTTGCTCATGCGAGGTTCACCTTGGGACGGGACACTCGATTGTAAAGTAATGCGTTAACGCGGTAGTGGGTCAGTCTCGTTCAAACAGACCCACTACCGTTAACACGGAGCGCTTTGGTCACGGGAGCGGGCGTATCATAGTTCTATGGAATTTCAGTTTACCGCCGTCTTCCGTCGCGTTCCCGAGGGATACATCGCCTTTGTCGAGGAATTGCCCGGCGCAAATACCCAGGGCTGCTCTCTGGAAGAAGCGCGTGCAAACTTACAGGAAGCCGTGGCTCTGGTGCTGGAAGCGAACCGAACTCTTGCCCACGAATCCGCTGGCGGGTACGAGGTCATCCGGGAACCGTTGACGGTCAGTGCGTGAAACGCCGCGAACTCGTTCGACACCTTGAACGATATGGCTGTCAGTTGTTGCGGGAGGGCGCAAATCACTCGATCTACGTCAATCGTCCCTCAGGAAAAGCATCTGCGGCCCTCGGCACACCGAAATCAATGACGATTTAGCCCGAAAGATTTGCAAGGACCTGAGCATTCCTACCTGGCGAAACTAGAAGATCCGCCAGGCGAGGTCTCCATTAGCCCTCGATAACAATCCCCGCCTTCGTCCCCTGTTTCGCACAAACCGCCCAGGCCATTCGCGGTGTATTGTGGGCGATGCCGATACGGCCGCGAGTGTCCACAACGATGATTCCGCCGTGCCCGTTGAGGCGCGCTTTCAAGTAAAACAGGGCCTGCTGCGCTGCCTCCTGCGGAGCGTGCCCGGCTTCGACGCGGTCGGCGGTCCACTTGGCCAGCACCAGCTTCATCATAGGCTCGCCCCATCCGGTAGTGGAGACGGCGGCGCTTCGATTATCGGCATAGCAGCCGCAACCGATCAGCGACGAGTCGCCCACGCGGCCCGGCGCTTTGTTCAGTGTGCCGCCGGTGGACGTGGCAGCGGCAATGTTACCCTCGGCATCCAGCGCAACTGCGCCCACCGTGTCGTGCGAGCGCGTCGGCCCGAATTCGTCCGGCATCTTCAAGTAGGCCTGCTTCTTGGCCTCGCGCAAACGCTCCACTTCACGCTCGATCACCAGTTCGTCGTTCGAGCACAGTTCAATGCCGTGCTCCTGGGCAAAGCGCTCCGCGCCGGTGGAGACGAAGTAGACATGCGGGCTCTCGGTCAGGATTTTTTTCGCCGCACGGACGGGATTGCGGATGTGCTCTACGCAGCCGACGCCGCCGGCGCGCAAGGTCGCTCCATCCATGATGAGGGCGTCCAGTTGCACCCGGCCATCCATGTTGAGGAACGAGCCGCGACCGGCGTCGAAGGTCTCGTCCTCTTCCATCGCGACCACGGCAGCCTCCGTCGCGTCCAGCGAGCTGCCGCCGCGCCGCAGCACCTGCCAGCCTTCATCGGCCGCGGCCTTCACGCCGCGTAGATGCGGCTCAAGCATATCTTCAGGGATGGCCCAGGCCCCACCGTGGACCAGAATTACAGGATCGACCGCCAATTGCTGGCCTTTCATTAAGAAGGAGTGGCCCCCTGTGGCGAGAGGCAAACCCGAAAGCATAACAGATGAGCGATGCGACGTTCGTCGCCCAATCATTTGTTACAACACCATAAAATGACGAGCGCGGGAAACCGGTTTGTGATAAAACTCGCAAGCTATGAGCTACTCAATTGCCATTCGCACTCTGGTTGTCACTGCCGCCCTCAGTGTTTGCATCGGTTCAGGCTCTGCGCAGACCAAGGCGGCGAAGAAGAAGACCGTCGAATTGAAGGATGCCAAAGGCAGCGACGTGGGTACGGCAACGATTGTTTCGAAGGGACCGGGTGTGGAAGTGAAGCTCGATCTGAAGAACCTGCCGCCGGGTGTCCATGCGGTGCACTTTCATCAGAAGGCCATGTGCGAGCCGCCCGATTTCAAATCGGCAGGTGGGCATTTCAATCCGACCGGCAAACAACACGGCTTCGACAATCCGCAAGGCCATCACGCCGGCGACATGATGAACTTCACGGTCAAGGAGAACGGTACGGCGAAGGCTACGGTCAAGGATGACGACGTGGTGCTGGGGACAGGGAGCGAGGCTAGCTCTCTATTGTCGAATGGAGGAAGTTCGATCATGGTCCACGCCAAAGCCGACGACTATAAGACCGATCCCTCCGGCAACTCCGGCGACCGCATCGCCTGCGGGCCGATTACGCCGTAGTCCGGGCTTGTGCTCTAAACTAGAGCCATGAGCGATCTTGGCCGCGGGCTGGTGTTTGTCGGCGGATTGCTGCTGGTCATCGGAGTGGTGCTGATACTGGCGGGCAAGGTCAACCTGCCTATCGGGCGACTCCCGGGCGACATTGTGTATCGCGGAAAGAACACCACGTTCTACTTCCCGCTGATGACGTCGATTTTGCTTAGCATCGTTCTGTCTCTGGTGCTGTACTTCGTAAATCGGATGAGGTGAGGCAGCCCTCAGCTTTCAGCCGTCAGCTCTCAGCTTGAGGCAAGCTTAGTCCGCGCTGAATTTGCGAACCTTTGACATCAATCCCTAATGCCCAGGTTTAGCTGACGGCTGATAGCTGAGAGCTGACAGCTGCCCTTGATACACTTCCTTCATGTCCGGCGGGGAACAACTCGGGCTGCTGTTTCAAGCGCCGTCGCGCAAGGTTTATCCCGTGCGCGAGCTGGTTGCCGCCGTGCGCACGCAGGTGGAGCGCGCCTTCGCCGACGTCTACGTGGAAGGCGAAATCTCCAACTATCGCCCCGCGGAATCAGGCCATCTCTACTTCACGCTGAAGGACGGCGCAGCCCAGCTCCGCATGGTGATGTGGCGGACGCAGGCGCGGCTGCTGCGTTTTCGTCCCGAGAACGGCATGCAAGTTATCGCGCGGGGCCGCGTCACCGTCTACGACGAGCGTGGTGACCTCCAGTTTCAGGCTGAACATCTTGAACCCAAGGGCACTGGCGCGCTGCAGATTGCGTTTGAGCAGTTGAAGGCCAAGCTGGCGGCGGAAGGGCTGTTCGATCAAGCGCGCAAGAAGCCCGTTCCAGTGCTGCCGCGGCGCATCGGTTTAGTGACCTCTCCGCGCGGGGCCGCGGTGCAGGACATCCTGAACATCCTTCGCCGCCGGCACGAGTCGGTGAACGTGCTGATCTATCCGGCGCAGGTTCAAGGCGAGATTGCGGCTTCTGAAGTGAGCGCCGGCGTGCGCTACTTCAACCGGCAGGGCCACATCGACGTCATTATCGTGGCGCGCGGCGGCGGCTCGTTCGAAGACCTGTTCGCCTTCAACGATGAAGGGCTGGCCCGGTCGATTGCAGCGTCTGCCATCCCGGTGATCTCCGCCATTGGGCACGAGACTGATTTCACCATCTGCGATTTTGTCGCGGATCTGCGCGCGCCCACGCCATCGGCTGCGGCGGAGCTGGTCATCCGCTCCAAGCACGAGCTCGCGGAGAAGCTGCAAGGCTTCCATAAGCGCATGACGCAGACCATGAATTACAAACTGCTGCGGGCCAACAACGCCCTGTCAGCGATAGCGCAGCACGCGGTTTTCGCGCGCATGACGGACAGCATTGCCCGCCGCCAGCAGCGGGTTGACGAGCTGGTGTACCGGTTGGCGCAATCGCAGTCGCGCTTGCTGAAGAACCAGACTCGCCGCATCGAGGCGGTGGAAGCCCAACTGCGTCGCCATGATCTGCGAGTGCGAACCGGGGTGATGCGACGGCAGCTCGAATCGCGCACGGGCGAGCTGAACGCCGCCATCTTGCGGCTGCTGGTCTCGCGGCGAACGGATCTCAATCGCATTACGGTCGCTTTGCGCGGGACGCCGGAAATGATCCTGCTGCGACGGCGCTCCCGTTGGGAGCGTGCGCATGGCAGGCTGGAAGCGCTTTCGCCCAAGGCAATCCTGGCGCGCGGCTACGCACTGGTCTTCGATGCCGAGGGCCGCCTGGTGAACCAAGCTTCCCAACTGGCGCCGGGCGAACGCGTGCGCACTCAGCTTGGCCGCGGCGAATTCACGGCCAAAGTGGAGCGGGTTACGCGAGGGGAGAGTGAGTAGTGTGCCGCCGGCTGGAGCCGGCTCATGACTTATATGGGCAGCCCACCCAGGGCTTCCGCCCTGGGCTAACGGCGCTTCCGCCCTGACGGGCTCGGGTGTCGCTGGGCGAGCACTGATTCGAGGTCGAAACTCCATTGAGCTGTAGACCATCCACTATTCACTAGCCACTAATCGTGAGCCACTGCATTTAGAATGAAGTGGGGGCGTGCCACATCTCCCTCAGCCACAGGCACCAGGATGCTGCAAAATTTTGGTCACATCCCGCAATTCTCGGTGATCTCCATCATCGATATCCTGGTTGTTGCGTTCATTATTTACGAATTCCTCAAGCTGATTAAGGGTACCCGCGCGATTCCGATGCTGGCCGCGGTGGTGTTGCTGATTGGGGCATTCTGGCTGGCGCACATCGAACAACTGCGCACCGTGGACTGGCTGATCACCACACTGTTTCCCTATGCGGTTTTCGCGCTGATCGTGGTTTTCGGCGCCGAGATTCGTCATGCTCTGGCGCGTCTGGGGCGCCGGCTCTCGGCGGCCCGGGGGGGCGTGTTCGACGGCACCGACAGTTACGAAGACATCGTGCTGGCCGCCGACCACTTCGCCCAGGCCGGCACCGGCGCGTTGATTGTCATCGAGCGCGAGATCGGTTTGCGGACTTTTGTCGAAAGCGGGGTGCCGCTGGACGCGAACCTTTCTTACGATTTGCTGATTACCATCTTCCGGCCCAGCGCACCGCTGCATGATGGAGCCGTCATCGTGCAGAAAGGACGTATCGCGGCCGCAGCCTGCTTTCTGCCGCTGTCGATGAATCCGGTGCTCTCGACGCAGTTCGGCACCCGGCATCGCGCGGCCATCGGCATCACGGAAGAGACCGACGCGATTTCGGTGGTGGTTTCGGAAGAGACAGCCGCGATCAGCATTGCCGTAGGCGGCGCCATCGAGCGCGATATCACGGTGGAATACTTGCGCGAGCGGCTCAGCGAGCTTCTGCGCCGCTACGTTCCGACGGCGGCGCTGCCCACTACCCTGACGGACCGCGAGTTGGCCAGCGAAGACCGCAAGCTGGAACGGTTGAGTCACGAGAAGGACCTTGCCGACGGAGCAGAACGTCAGCCATGAGCCCATCGGCCGGCGGCTTTTTTCGCAAGTACGTGCTGAAGAACCTGGCCTTCAAGCTGGTCTCGCTCGCCATCGCCATCTTGTTGTGGTGGTCGGTGGGTCGCGATCAGCCCATCGAGATTCCCATGACCGTGCCGGTGGAGTTCCAGAATGCGCCGCAGAATCTGGAAATCAATTCCGACTACCCGTTCCAGGCGCGGCTCACTGTGCGGGGCCCGCAGGGCTTGTTGCAGCGGTTGAATCCTTCCGAGGTCCATGCCATTCTCGATCTGCAAGGGGCTGGTCCGGGAGAGCGCACCTTCGAGCTTTCGCGCAAAGACATCCACGTTCCCCGCAATGTCAGCATAGTGCAGATTGTGCCGGGGCAGTTTCATATCACCTTTGACCCCAGCATGGCGCGGACAGTTCCGGTGCAGCCGCGGGTGATTGGCACGTTGTTGACCGGATATGGAATAACCACGGTGACGGCAGCTCCGTCTACCGTGACCATTGTGGGTCCGGAGCGCCGGGTACAAAGCATACAAACGGCGATGACCGATCCGGTAGACGCTACCGGCGTGGTGGGAGAGGCGACGTTCACCACCCATGCTTACGTATCGGATCCGCTGGTGCGGGTGCGATTGCCCCAGCCAATTCGTGTGACCGTTAGGACGGGAAGGATTTCGGGCGAGTCAGGCAAGCCTTGACCGGTCCGAGGCAGGAACCGGTTGCGGCGCTTTTGGGTGCGACGGGATTGAGGACGGATTGATGAGGCAATTATTCGGGACCGATGGAATTCGGGGAGTCGCAGGCGAGTATCCCCTCGACCAGAAGACCATCTTTGCGATTGGGCGGGCGCTGGGGCAACGGCTGGTGGCCCGCGATAAAGCGGCGCGCGTGGTTGTCGGGCAGGACACGCGGGAGTCGAGTTCATGGATCAGCGCGGCGCTTGCGGCGGCGCTGGAGTCGGCACAAGTCCAGGTGGTGAGCGCCGGAGTAATAACTACGCCGGGAGTCGCGTATCTCACGCGCGCCAATCAATTCGCCGCGGGCATCGTGATTTCCGCCTCGCACAATCCCTGGCAGGACAACGGCATCAAGATCTTCGGCGCCGACGGCTATAAGCTGTCCGACGAACTGGAGCACGCCATCGAGGCGGACATCTTCGCCCACATCGAGCAACTGGCCGCGGATGCATCCCACAATGTGGTACCTGGCGCCGAGATGCTTCCAGGAGACGGCCAACTGCATGAAAAATTCGCGGCGTGGCTGGCGGAGACAGTTGCGGGAACGGATTTCAGCCAATTGCGCGTGCTGGTGGATTGCGCCAACGGGGCGGCCAGCAGCATCGCGCCGCTGGTATTTCGCGATTGTGGAATTGCCGCAGACTTCCTCCACATTGCACCCAATGGCCGCAACATCAACGCCGGCTGCGGAGCGCTTCATCCCGAACATGTGGCGGGAGCCGTCGCCGGCGGGCACGGGAAATACAATCTGGGCGTCACCTTTGACGGCGATGCTGACCGGGCTTTATTTGCCGATGCCAGCGGACACGTAGTCAACGGCGATGGGGTGCTGCTGTTGGCCGCGCGCGACATGCAGATGCATGTCCGGCTGCATAACGACATGGTGGTGGCGACCACGATGTCGAACATGGGGCTGGAAGCGGCCCTCAAGCGCAGCGGCATCGCAATGCTGCGCGCTCCAGTGGGGGACAAGTACGTGCTGGAGCGAATGCTGAAGACGGGCGCGACGCTGGGCGGCGAGCAATCAGGCCACATCCTGTTCCGCGATATCGACGCCACTACCGGCGACGGAATCCTGACTGCACTGCGGGTGCTGGAGGTGATGGCGCGGACGGGCCAGCCGCTGGCCGAGTTGGTCGCCGACATGAAAGTCTTTCCCCAGGAGATCAAGAACGTTCATGTGCGTGAGAAGCGGCCCTTCGAACAATTGCCCGAGGTGATGGAATCGATTCGCCAAGCTGAAAGCGAACTGGAAGGCAATGGCCGGGTTGTCGTGCGTTACTCCGGAACTGAAAAGCTGGCGCGGGTGATGATTGAGGCCGAGTCGGAACACCAGATGCGGCGCCATACTGACGCTATCGCTACGGCGATACAGCAGGCGATAGGGGTGTGACGTGGAAGCCCCGCGTTGCGCGTGGCCCTGGGCGCCGAACGGCTCGCTCACGCGGAATACGGAACTTCGAGGGAATCCCGATCAAGTCAGTGCGCAGTCCCTCAGCGGCGAAAGCCATATTGATATTGTGGCATTTACGGACGGCCTGAAGGCCGTCCCCTTCGGGCGTCAGTGCACCCCGATTTTGGGACGAATAAATGGCAGGAAAAGCTGGTTCGGTGAGCTGAGGATGGTCTGTAGGTTCACCACGCGACGAGCGATGTCGCCGAACGCATAACCTGTGTGGCTCAGTCCCGATGGGTCTGGTACCAATTCCTGACCGGGTGCGTCCAGCTGGCACTCTGCAACGGTTCCCGGTAGGCAGCCATCTCCACCTGGGTTTCCGGAGGTGGTGCAGATCCCGCCGCCATTGGGAGGTACACAGCCAAGAAGAAAGGCGGAGAGAAAAGATGGATTTCCGGCCTTGCGGTTCATCACCTGCTGGAACTCCTGGGTATGGGTCTCGGCCCCATGGCAGCCCTGGCAGGTGTTGACGGAAAAGAATCTTCTCGCGGCAGCCTCATTCCCGCCGATTCCGGTGGCGTTCCAAAAGCCATTGGAAAGGCCAACATTGTTGAAGCCATTAAACGCCGAGCCGCCCAGGAAGGGCTGCCCTGACGGGTAGTCGTCGGGCACTTGGAGAGTTCCCTGGGTCTCAACGATTTCGGACTGAAAGGCGGAGATGTAGGTAGCGAGGGTGGCGGGACTCAGCGAACTACATTGGGGAGGCACCAGGTTGCCATCAACCAAAGCAAAATTGCCCTGGCACTGAGGTTGATTGCTGGCGTTGAGTTGGCCGGCGGTGTTAAAGCTGCCGTCGGGAGTCTGGGCTACGTCCTTCTCGGCAATGATATTGGGAGGCCCATACGTCCGAATGTAAAACTCCCGCTGTTCCCAGAAATTGCCATTCTGGAGGTTTTCGTCGCGAAGTTCGAATTCATTGGTCCTGATGTGAAACAGGCAAGTATTCGGGTGGCCATTGGGATCGGTGCATGAGGTTGCTTGCACCACGTTGTCAGTTATCGTGGATTCGAGCAGCGGGACGTAGCAGCCATCGGGCGGGCAATTCTCATAGTCAAAATTGTCCTTGGGGAGGCTGTCCCACGCGGCCGCCCATTGGGGCAAAGTGTAAGAAGGCGGGACGTGGAACTCGAAGATGATGTTGAAGAAAACATTGGGAGGTCCTGATCCGTTCCCGCTGTCCACGAAGCACTGTCCTTGAGAGCCTACGCCTGCGGTCAGGCCAAAAACTAACCTGAGCTCGCCGCCCGCGGTTTGGTTGGGCTGCCCTGACAAGTCGATGCGATTTACGATTGCATTCAGTCGTACGGGCGCCTCCACCGAGGGGCAGTGTCCGCCGGCACAGGTGCTATTGGGCACGGGGTCCTTCGGCCAGTTTTGTAAGAGTCCGGACATGCCTAACGACGGGTCCGACGAGCTATTCCTCGGAATGACTACAAAGTTAGTGTTTATCGTCTGGTTGTTTTGCCAGTTACCCAGGAAAGACTGCAAGGCCTGTTCTGCTACTGGAACGCTCGTGGTGTTCACAACCGACATCCACAACTTCCTGAAGGTCCAGGCCCCCACGGGATTGCCCGGAACGCTCAGACAGGCGTCGTACGTACGACCCAATTGTCCGCCCCCTTGGCTCTCCCGGCTTCCGTCCTCCACCACGTGGGGGTCGATGACCATCAGTTCATGGCTGGGCACGACGGTCACACCGTCGCCGCCGGTAAGAATTTTGGGCGAAAATCGAACGGTTTGGAACGCTTGCAGAGCGGCCTGTATCTTTGCCGGATCGAGGAATTGCATTTTCTCCTTACCGAGGAAAATGCGTCCTTTGTAAACCGGGACGAGGGTACCCATGCTGGCCAACTCCTTGCGATGCTGCTGTTGCTTTACGAACATCGCCCAATCGAAGTCAACCTGCGCGGAGAACACGTTATTATCATCCTCCGAGCGCTTGAGGACGACGCGCTGACCAGCCAACGTGATGGGGAACTGCGACCCGAGCTTGGCGACGACTGATTGCTGAAAGCGTACGGCCAGCGTGGTCTGGTTGATGTTGAGCGCCGGATTCGGTGGGGTCAGCGCGAACTCCTCGACGGTGGGCAGGTAGAGATTCGCGTCTGGCATGAGAGTCGCCGAGACGCGCTGCCCTGAGCTCTCATCGTCCGTCAACCGCATGGCGTCAGAAATCGCTGCGGCCCGGATCGAAGCATTCGAAATGTAAGTAGCGGGCTGGGCAAGGGATGCTCGGCTCGCGGAGTGCTGAGCGGATTGGACGCTCCTGGATCGCACCTTCAGGCTGATAGTGATCACTGTGACCAACAACAGACACAGGGCAGCAATCCGGACTCGCTTTCGAGATTTCATTTCGTCGCTCCTCCACAGGTTAGAGGGTCAAGTGCCGGGCGATCGTGCGGAGAGCCGATTCAGGAAGGAAGCAATTCACGGGCAGCGTCCGCAGGATCCGGGAAGGGGCCCAAGACGGCTTAATATTCCGACGTTCGGGCATTGAAGGCAAGGACAATCTTCGGAATCATCGATCTCGCAGCGTCCATCCGCGTGAAATCCAGAGCGCAGGTAACTGATTGGGGCTGGGCGAGGATTGTTGGCACTTTAGTGACAATTTATGGGCCACTATGATCTCAACTGGTTTGGGAGGGAAATCGCGTAGAACAATGTCGCAAATACCTGCACAGGCAAATCTCCGAAGCGACGGTATTCATTGAACTTATCGTGGCACGAGGATTGCTTCTGTCATGGTAGCCTCTCTCGCTATGGGGCAAATTGGGTCTGTACGTGAATTGAACCTAAAGGAGGGTTCGATCCTTGAAAATGCGTATCGCTTCGCTGTCACTGCTCGCACTATGCCTGACATTGGCGGCTGTTCCTGTTATGGCGCAGACTGTTTACAACAACGGCGCTATCAATGGCAACACCGACGCCTGGACTGTTAACTTCGGTTTCGTAGTTAGCGACACCTTCACCGTGGCTGCCAACAACACCACCATCACTGGCGGCAGCTTTGGTATGTGGCTGTTCCCGGGCGACACACTGACGTCGGCCGAACTGTCCATTACCTCGAGCGAAAACGGCGGCACCAGCTACTTTGACCAGACCGTCAACTTCACCCAGGGCAGCTGCGCTGGCAACCCGTTCGGCTTCAACGTTTGCCAGGAGAGCACCAGCTTTGCCGGTCCGAATCTTGGCGCCGGTAGCTACTGGCTGAACCTGCAGAACGCCAGCGTACCCAGCGGCGACCCGATTTACTGGGATGAGAACTCCGGTCCGTCATCGGCTTCGGAGAACTCGGTCGGAACGATTCCTTCGGAAGCGTTCACGGTACTGGGCTCGACGAGCTCCACCAGCACCACCAGCACCACCACCAGCACGACCGGCACGGTTCCTGAGCCCAGCAGCATCATGCTGTTCGGTTCTGGCATCCTCGGCCTGGCTGGCGTTCTGCGCCGCAAGCTGTTCTAATTCAACCCGACCCTTCCCCCAGGTCTTTTCGAGCCGGAGCCCAGTGCTCCGGCTTTTTCTTTTGCACTACGACCCTGCCTGGCAGACTGCCAATCCTGGCTTGTCCTGTACTGCCATCGCGCGGTCACTTATAATCCTCGCGACCAGAGAGAAGCGCTTGAGTTCCGTGGAAGTGAATCCCGGGTCCGGCGGCCTTGTCCGCCGGCAGGCTGACATCGCCACAGCGCTATGGCATCGGCCAGTCGTTCTCGGTCTGCTCCTGGTCGTCGCGATCGTCGCTCTCTACTATCCGGCTCACCGCCATCCCTTCGTTAAATACGACGACAACGACTACGTCTACGAGAATGTTTACGTGCGGGCGGGGTTGGGGTGGGAAACCGTAAAGTGGGCCTTCACCACTTCCCACGCGGCCAACTGGCATCCCTTGACATGGCTCAGTCATGCGCTGGATTCCCAGATATTTGGGCTGAAGGCGGCCGGTCCGCATGATGTGAATATATTCTTCCACGCGCTGAATGCGGTGCTGGTGTTCTGGGTGCTGCTGCGAGCGACAGGATTGGCAGGCCGCAGCTTCATGGTGGCGGCGTTATTTGCGGTGCATCCCATCAACGTGGAACCGGTGGTCTGGATTGCCGAGCGCAAGACCCTGCTCAGCACCATGTTTTTCTTGCTGGCGCTGGGCGCCTATCGCTGGTACGCAAGCCGGCCTCACGTGGGACGATATTCCGTTGTCGCGTTGCTCTTCGCTTTAGGCTTGATGGCCAAGCCACAAATCATCACCCTGCCCTGCGTTCTGTTCCTATGGGATTACTGGCCGCTGGGAAGGCTAGCTTTTCGCTCTTCGCCTTGCGCTCTTCGCAAGAATGGCGCGGGTGAAATCTCCGGCGAAAAGCGAACAGCGATTAGCGAAGAGCGATTCCTCTGGTTGATCCTGGAGAAGGCTCCGCTGCTGGCCATTGCCGCCGCCTGTGCTGTGATCACGTTGAAGGTCCAGGGTGTCGCGCGCACCTCGTTTCCACTCATGGTGCGGGTGAAGAACGCGGTTCTTTCTTATGGTTTGTATGTAAAGAACGCGCTTTGGCCAAACAAGCTTGGGCTTCTGTACCCCCATCCCGGGGCCTCCCTAAGCCGGCGCGAAGTGCTGACGGCTGGTCTGATTTTGCTGGTCATCACGGGGTTGGTGATGGCCGGCTGGCGGCATCGTTACTTGCCCGTGGGTTGGTTCTGGTTTCTGGGAACCCTGATTCCCATGATTGGGCTGGTACAGGTAGGCCTCCAGGCCATGGCCGACCGTTATGCCTACGTTTCCTTTCTCGGCCTGTTCATCATGGTGTGCTGGGGCGCGGCGGATTTCTGCGAGCATGCGCATCTGCCGGCGGTGTTGTTACCGAGTATCAGCCTCGCGGTGTTGCTGGTTCTGGCTTTGCTTGCCCGGCGTCAGATCAACTATTGGCAAACGGATGAAGGTTTGTGGTCCCGCGCCTTGCAGGTTACGACGGCTAATTGGGTCGCGGAGAGCCAGTTGGGTTCAGTACTGGCGATGGACGGAAGAGTGGAAGAAGCTATGCCTCATTTCTACAAGGCAATTGCCATCGCACCGACAGACCGGACTGCCAACATGGGCGTCGCCATCTACCAATTGCAGACAGGAAACTTCAGCGAGGCCGTCGTCTATTACCAGCGGGTGCTGGACAGCCCGGGAGAACAGTCCGAACTGGTAGTCAACGCGTGGGTCGGAATGGCCAAAGCCTATCGGGCGCTAGGGGACAAGGCGAAGTCGAGAGCATGCCTAGAGCAAGCCAAGGTGGAGCAAGCCAAGCTGGTCGTAACCCGTTAGCGACCGGTTCGGGTCGAGAAACTTCTTTTTACGCACGGGATAGGGAATTCACCGGCCACGTCAGGGTCAAATATCCGAAAGCTGCTCCGAATTATGTCGCGCACGAATTCCATTGTACGGGGAGCGATCTCATAGCATAATTTTGCGACTCTCTTTCCAACTGATTTACAATGCCGCGCGGTCGGTGGACGACCGGAACTCCAAGGGGCGAGTAAGTTTCCATGAAGACGAAAAAGATCTACGGCTTTGCTGCTCCCTGCTTCGTGGCGTTGTTTAGCTGCCTGCTGACGGCGCAAGTGACGGTTCCGACTTATCAATACGACAACAGCCACTCCGGCACAAATACGAATGAAACCATTCTCACCCCGTCGAACGTGAACGTCTCGCAATTTGGCCGCAAAATGGTCTTTCCCGTACAAGGCTACGTGTATGCCCAGCCCTTGTACGTGCCCAATCTGACCATCGCGGGTACTTCCCACAATGTGCTGTTCGTGGCGACGGAGCACGATCAACTCTATGCCTTCGACGTAAACAGCGGACAAACGCTGTGGCATACCAATTTCCTGGCCAATTCGGGATTGCAGTTGGTGGTTAGCCCGGTCTTGAGCAGCGATGTGAATTGCACCGACCTCGTTCCCGAGATCGGGATCACGGGTACGCCGGTGATCGATACCACTACCAACACCCTCTACGTGTCGGTGGAAACGAAGCAATATAACCTGCAAACCCAAGTCAAGACCTTTTACCACAAGCTGCATGCCCTGGATATAACGACAGGTCTCGACAAGGTCCCTCCCCACACTATCAGCGCGCTGGCCCGAGGAATCGGCAGCGGTTCCATCGGCGGCACCATCAACTTCAATACCTTGCTGGCGAACCAGCGTGCCAGTCTACTTCTGGTCGATGGGCAGGTGTTCGTCGGTTTTTCAGCGCACTGTGATATCGGCTCCTTCCACGGGTGGCTCATGTCATTCGACCAAAACAGCCTGGCTCCTACCGGAGTTTTCATCGATACGCCGAATGGCTACGAAGGAGGCATATGGGGCGGCGGTTCCGGGCCGGCGGCCGATGCTGCCGGTTCAATCTATGCGACCACGGGCAACGGCTGGTTTGACGTCAATAACGGGGGCATCGATTACGGGGACAGCGTTCTGCGGCTGACTTGGTCTGGGTCCGGTCTCGCGGTTGCCGATTATTTCACGCCTTGGGACCAGCAGACACTGGATGACCATGACACCGATGTTGGCTCCGCCGGGGTTGTTCTGCTTCCCGACCAATCCGGCCCGTACCCTCATTTGCTGATCCAGGTTGGCAAAGAAGGGACCATCGATCTGATCAATCGCGACAACATGGGTCACTGGCATTCCGGAAATGACGACCAGATCGTGCAGACTCTGCCCATCGTCATCCACGGAGTGTGGGGCGGCCCCGCGTTCTGGAACAGCAATGCGTATTTCGGCGGCTTCGACGACCACCTGAAGGTTTTTTCGTTCAATCCGCAGACGGAGCTTCTTTCCACCGCTCCCACTTCGCAGTCGCCGGAGCAATTCAACTATCCCGGACAGACGCCGGTAATCTCCTCCAGCGGGGCCAGCAATGGAATTGTGTGGATAATCGAGACCGACAATTTCGACAACGGCGGGAACGCCATATTGCGAGCCTACAATGCCGGCAATCTAGCAACCGAGCTCTACAACTCCCAGCAGAACGCCGCTCGCGACCAAGCCGGACTGCCAGCGAAGTTTTCTGTTCCTACGGTGGCTGACGGGCACGTCTTTGTTGGCGCGCAACAGCAAGTGGACATGTATGGATTGTTGAACTGATGTTTGACCCGCGTCCCGTGCCGTTGCGGGTGACGGCCGCAACCGAGGTTACCCCACCGTGATGGTAGAGTCACCGCCCGGGTTCTGGGAGGCGCGGATTGCTCCCTTCTTGGAGAAGTACTGCCTGGTGCTGTGTCTGGGCCTGGTGGGAATTGCCTGTGTCCGGGTGATCTCAACCTATTCCGCGCTGAGCATTACGGTCGATGAGCCAGCTCACTTGGCCTGCGGCCTGGAGTACGTCGCCAGCCATACGTACAACCTCGAAACACTGCATCCGCCCCTGGCTCGAGCGCTACAGGCGCTGGGTCCTTATCTCGATGGTTCGCGGCCCGCTGGCCTGCCCAACATGCAGGAGGAGGGACTTAGCATACTGGCGCATTCGCGCAACCTCGATCGCACCGTGTTTTTGATGCGATTGGGGAACCTGCCTTTCTTTTTGCTGGCCTGCCTGGTGGTTTGCGGTTGGTCATGGCAAATGTTCGGCAAGCCGGTTGCTGTGGTGGCAACTGGTTTATTTACCCTGTTACCCACCATGCTGGCGGACGCCGGATTGGCCACTACCGACATGGCGCTCGGGGCCACGGTAGGGGCCGCGTTCCTCGCTACCATCCTCTGGGCCGAAAAACCTACATGGTTGAGGGCGGTGCTTCTGGGAGCGTGCGTGGCTTTGGCTTTTCTGGCGAAGTTCACGGCCCTGGGCTACGTGCCCCTCACGATCGGCTTGGCGCTGGCCTGCTATCTAGTCGTCCGGAGGCAAAGCTGGCATCAGTTGTGGGAACTCGCCCGGCAGCGTGCCGCCTCCTTTGCGGTGGCTGTCATCACGACCGGCCTGATTATGTGGGCCGCCTATTGGTTCTCGTTCGGTTTTGTGCCGGGGATTAACTTGAGTCTGCCCGCTCCCGAGTTTTTCAGTGGAATCCGGGACGCCGTTGCCCATAATCGGTACGGACATCCAACCTTTCTGCTCGGCGAATCCCGCATGACAGGCTGGTGGTATTACTTCCCGGTGGCCTTGGCGGTCAAAACTCCGATTGCCTTCCTGATGATGTTGGCGGTGGGTACCCTGGTGTACCTGCGAGAGCGCGCTCGCCTGGTGTACCTGTTTCCGCTGGCTTTTAGTCTCGGCATTCTGTTGCCGGCCATGTGGGGCCGGATCGATATCGGCATTCGCCATATTGAGCCCATCTATATTGGTCTCTCGATCATTGCCGCTTTAGGTTTGGTGCAACTGCTGCAATGGTCTCGCACCGGAGCCACCTGTGCACTGACCGCCGGAGTTCTGGTGGTATGGATGACCGTGTCGGTCGCGGTTCATCATCCTGACTACCTGGCCTATTTCAACGGATTCGCCGGCAAAAACCCCGAAAAAATCCTGGTGGATTCCAACTACGACTGGGGCCAGGACCTTAAGCTTCTATCCAAGCGCCTGCACAAGCTGGGCGTCGGGCAGATTTCGCTGATCACGTTCGATGGCGTAGTGGACAGCTATCATCTACAGGCCTGGTACGGCCTGCCGCTCATAAAGGAGGTTGATGACGCGGCCCCCGCCGCGGGCTGGAATGTGATCAGTCCTACCTCGGCCGAGTCCACCCGATTCCTCATGGGAAGGTCCAAAGATCCCAGATTGTGGCCCTGGTACCTCCAGATCCCTGCCACCGAGCGGGTCGGCGCCTTGATGCTCTACAACATTACTCCCGACGTCCAAAGCCGCTTCCTTCGTGACTTTCACCCCAACAATGGTAACTACGCCGGAGTGGAGCCGCTTTACCGGCAGCTTCTGGCGATGCAAGAACAAGCCCTGGGTCCGGATGATCCTCGGGTGGCTGCGAGCCTCGACAATCTGGCTTTGCTGCTTAAGACAAAGGGGGATTACGCTGGAGCTGAGCCACTGTATCGGCGGGCCCTGGCGATACGGGAGAAAACCCTGGAGCCGAATCATCCGGATGTAGCCAACAGCCTCGACAACCTCGCCTGGCTGCTTAAGGCGAAGGGGGACTACGCGGGAGCCGAGCCGCTTTATCGGCGCGCCTTGGCAATACGGGAGAAAACGCTAGGGCCGGATCATCCCGATGTAGCCAACAGCCTCAACAACCTGGCCGTACTGCTTAAGACCAAGGGAGACTATGCGGGGGCCGAGCCGCTTTATCGGCGCGCCTTGGCAATTCGGGAGAAAACGCTGGGGCCGGATCATCCCGATGTAGCCAACAGCCTTAACAACCTGGCTTTGCTGCTGAAGACGAAGGGGGACTACGCGGAAGCCGAGTCGCTATTCCGCCGCGCCTTGGCGATCATGGAAAAAGCGCTAGGGCCAGATCACCCGTACACTCGACTGGTCAAGAAGAACCTGGATGAGCTTCTCCATGAATCCGCCGCAGCTACTGCGCCGAAAGCGAAAAACTGATTCCAGTTCGGAGTTATGAAGAACGCCGAAAATCGAAGGGGCAGAGGCCGGAAGAATATGTCTGATCCCATCTGAGCTTCTACTGAAAACGGAAAAACAGAAAACTAGAATCTGCCGCGGCCGCAAGCCTTCGCCAAAAGAAAAATCTATCGGACTTCGGTTCGTGCAGATTGATCCGCCGGCGGACGCCGCGCGGGAAGGGCTGCCGTTTTTGGCAGCGAATACCGGAGTGCCTCAGGGATGTGCTCCGTCCATGCCGCTGATAAAATCGTGAAGCCAAGGTTGCGTGCAGGTGTCATTGCAGAGTGCCAGCTTGAAAAGCGAGCCCGCCTCATTATTCCCGTCAACGAAGGATGCCTCGGTTCTGGAACGGCGTTTGTTCCTGATACTGGGCGCGATTGCCCTGGTGTATGCATTTCTGGCCGGACTGAAGACCGTCTCCGACCCGGACCTTGGCTGGCAGTTGGCAACGGGCCGCTGGGTCGCGCAGCATCATCATGTTTTTTCGACTGACGTCTTTTCCTACACAGCTGCGGGGGAACCGTGGGTCTACCCGGTTGGTTCCGGACTGGTGCTTTACGCCATCTTCTTGCTCGGGGGATACGGGTTGCTTTCATGGGCTGGGGCGGCAGCGTGCCTGGGAACGGTGGCATTGCTGCTCCGGCGTGGCTCGGTCTTCACCGCGGGCATTGCGATTCTCGCGATGCCGCTCATCGCGGTGCGGGTCTCGCCGCGCGCTGAAATGTTTACCGTCATCCTGTTTGCGGCTTATCTCTCGATTCTTTGGCAGAATTATCAAACCAGTCGCGCTCCTCTGTGGTGTCTGCCGCTGCTGATGATGGCGTGGGTCAACCTTCACCTTGGCTTTGCCGCCGGCCTGGTACTGATGCTGGCCTTCATGGGTATGGAATTGCTGGAGCTGTTGTCTTCGGCGAGCCGGCGGAGCCAGGCTGTCCAGAGGCTTAAGCGCGCCGTTCCGTGGTTTGCCGTTACCGCCGCGGCTACGCTGGCGAACCCCTGGGGATGGCGGATTTATCAGGCCTTAGTCCGGCAAGAACGCGCCATGGCGCTGCACTCGCAAGTCATCCAGGAGTGGGCCAATTTGCAATGGAGTTGGTCAGGGAGCCTCAAGGGCTTTTCGCTTCGAGATCCGAAAGGCACCGTCACTCTGCTCCTGGTGGTGGTGATCCTTGCCGTACTGGCGGCACTCCCGCAACGCCGACCAGGGGCAGCCATCCTGCTGGTGGGAGCCATGTACCAGACCACGCGCCACCTTCGAATGCAGGCGCTGACCTCGTGTGTGGTGGTTGTGGTAGGAGGGTCAATCCTGATCGCAGCCATTCCGCAAATTCGTTTGTGGCTTCCCAACCAGCGCATCCGCGTCTTTCTGGCTACCGCGGCGGTGGTGATGATCGCCACCCTGGCGTTCGTACGGATAGGCGATGTCGTAAGCAATCGTCTGTATCTCGCCACTGACAAAAGATCGGTTTTCGGCACCGGTCTGGCCTGGTGTTTCCCGCAAGGCGCGGCCGAATTCGTCGAGCGGGAAAACCTTCCCGGAGAAATTTTCAACACCTATGACGAAGGCGGTTACCTGGTGTGGAAGCTTGGCCTCAAATACCGCGACTACTTCGATGGCCGGGCCATTCCCTTTGGAGCGGAGGGTTTCCAGCACGAATATCAACTCCAGCGGACACCCCTTGATTCGCCACTTTGGCAGCACGAGGCGGACCGATACAACATCAACACCCTCATCTTTTCGCTGGCCAGTGACGAGATGTCCTTGCTCCGCCTGAAGGAGCTATGCGGTAGCACAGGCTGGCGGCCGGTCTATCTGGACGAGGTTTCCGCGGTTTTTCTCCGTCGCACACCGGAAACCGAAAGCACAATCAACCGCTTGCAAGTGAACTGTGCCACGGTAGCGTTACCGGTGGAATCGCTGGATCAAAGCGCGCGCTCCTTTCACCAATGGGTCGCAACCGCTTGGGTTCTTTCTACTTTTGACCGGAATACTGAAGCCCTTGCGGCAGCGGACCGGGCGCTCAAGATTTACCCTGACTACGAGCTCTTGCGGTGGGTGCGGGGCAACATTCTCAATGCCATGGACCGGCGCTCCGAAGCGGAACGCGAGTGGCTCGCGGCCATCTCTGTTTCGCCTGGCAACGCCCCGGTGTGGTTCGCGCTGGGCGACCTTTACGATCGCGAGGGCCAGATACCCGAAGCCACCCATGCTCTGCAACAAAGCGTGCAGCTATCGTCCGGCCCCGCCATGAAGGCACGCGCGCTGCTGAAGCTGGCGCGGATCGCCGTGGTGACAGGGCAGCCCAAAGCGGCGTTGCAAGCACTGGATGAAGCGGTCGACAATGCTTCCCCGGAGATGCTGGCGGTGACGGAAGGACGCAGCTTCAAATTTGACGTGGCCCAGGGACGGGCAGCCAGTTGGAAGGCCCTGGGTGACTTGACGCGAGCCACGTCCTTCCAGGAAGAGGCGGTCCAGCTTGACCCCGATGCCGCCGACGCCTGGTCTCACCTGGCAAAGCTGTATCGACGGCAAGGACGGGCGGCAGACGAACAGCGGGCCGAAGAGCGGGCGGCAACGCTCGCGAAAGGCGGCCATCAACTCGACTCCGGACCAGTCGAGCAGCTTCGACCTCCGCCAGGAAATCGACCGTAGTGCCGGCCCGGTGACGGTTTGCGGCGGCGATGCGCGGCGGCGATGTTGCATAATGATCGTGAAGGCGACGAGTTTCGGATATGCTCCCCGCCATGTAGAAGGCCTCATGGCTTCCATCGGCGTCTAGCCGGGGAGAGAGAGTTTCAGGAAAGACTCGTCCACATTCCGTTACGATTCGAGTGAAATCCATCGTCCGCGGCGAAGGAAAAGGGAAATCTGATAATGACGGGCCTCTCGAAGCACACTACTCAGTACAAACTGCTCATCCTCCTCATTGTGGCCGCGTCCTGCTTTCGAGTGTTTATCTGCTTTGTGCACAACCCGATGGACTATATCTGGTCCGACATGGAACGCCATTGGCACAATGGACTGCTTTTTCCAAGAGGTAATTACTTCGGCGGTGCGGACCCCATTGTTTATCAGGGATATATCTGGTTCCTACGCCATCTCACCGGGGACAGCAGGTTATTGATCGCGTTCGCATCGGCACTGCTTTCCGTGCTTATGCCGTGGACTTATTATCGTGCGGCGCGGGAGTTTGGGCTACAGAAAATACCGGCCTTGTGGGTCTGGGCGCTGATTGCGTGGACTCCGTCGCTGTTCGTAATCTACCACTTCATCATGATGGAGACGCTGCTGCTGCTGCTGGAAGGCGCCGGCCTATGCATGACGGCGCGTTATCTGCGGAAAGGAGGAACGGAAGCTTTCCTGACGTCGATCTTCTTCTGGACGCTGGCTTCGCTGACCAAGCCAACCGTCGTGCCCTTAGCAGTGCTTTGCGTTCTGTGGAGCTGGTGGAAGAAGTCCACGCCGCTGCGGGACCTTGCGGCAGCGGCCGGGTTAGCGATCGTCATGCTGATACCGCAGGGGGTGCGCAGCAAGGTAGAACTGGGATTTGTTGCGCCGTTTGGCAATCCCTGGCTCACGCGAATCATTCTTCGGTCAGGGGCGCGATTGACTTACTTTCATTACTACGCCCCTTCCCATGATCCCGGGTATTTGAAGCCCAGCGTGCCCGATATCGATATGTCGTTCGGCTCGCCAAGTTCTTACCAACGACCGCTGGAGCCCTTGAGTCCCTGGGCCATGCGGCGGGCCTTCGGAAATTCCAAAGCTTACGTCACTATCGATGGGTCCTATGGAGAACGAGACTGGAAAACCGCTTATGAGGGTTTCAATCGTGACCGCAGCGAGTGGTTGGCCCAATGGCGCGAGAACATCATCCTTTTCTTCTTCGCGCCCTCGTGGCCGGAGACTGCTGCAAACGAGTGGGACGGACACCTGGAATACCGTGGCCGATGGATGTGGGCGCCGTTAATTCTTTTCGTCTTCGTATGGAATGCACGCGAGTTCGTGCACCGCCGGTTCGATCTTATTCCGGTGGCGGTTACTCTGTTTACGCTGGTCATGGTGCTGCAAAATGCGGTCCTTTGCGAGGGCCGTTATCGCAAACCAGTTGAGCCGGTACTGCTGCTAAACCTGGTTTGGATTCTAGGCCGGAAGCCCGGTCGCGCTGAGGGAAGCGAAGGCGAGCGGAGGCTCGGTAGCGAAGCGCCGGAGCTGCACGGGTGAAGCTGCCGGATGAAAAAGTCTAAATGGACTTCTGGCCACGGCCTCAGCGGTTTTGGGGATATTGATTCACCCAGTGCATTCCGCGATTGATCAGCAGAAACTTTACCGGATCGGACATATCGACGCGCTGCAGGTCCGCGAGCACGTGGTTCTGGCCAAAACGGCCTTCTAACTTCATCTGGTCTGGTTTGGAAGCATCGAAGACGAGCCGGGCACTCCAATGCGTATCGGGTGGGTCCCAAAGGGTCAACCACTTCTTCTGGTCGTCGAGTTGAAGGTAGTACTTCTTCAGCGTGCCATCCATGGATTGAATGGTCAGTATATCGGGAGCGTCAAAGATCACACGCTGCCAGCGTTGGGGGTCGGTGAGCAGGGGCGGGCGAGGGGCATTATCCAGGGCAAACTCCTGCACCGACCAGATGCCGCGAAGGGGCGGTTCAATATAAGTTTCGTTCTTGCCCTGGTCGATATAGGCATAGTACGAACAAACGATTATGGCAGCTGCTCCGATGATGAACTGCAGGCCCACCACCCCGTAGTTCATGTATTTCTCTTTGAAGAGCTGAACTGGAGGCGAAAGCTGGGCTTTGCGACCCAGCAGAAAGAAGTCCGCTATGCGCGTCATATCCGGAAGTAGCAGGAAGAGGCAGAATAGTATGAGGTGAATGGAGTAAATCTTCCTGGGTACGTCATAGCAGAGGTTCAGCATGAGCACGTTCGTCATCACGGCGCCGGTTACAAGAGCACCCAGCGCGGTAAAGCTGGGAACGAGCAGAAGCAGGCCTCCCAGCATCTCGCCCACGCCGCCAAAAAAGCTGTAACCGTGCGACATTCCCATGAATGCCCAGAGCAGTCCCATGGGAGAGGTTTGGCCGTAGGTGTCGACATACCTGGCTAACCCTGGTGCGGCAAACTGCATGCGAAAGAGCTTGTTGGCGCCGTAGCTGATCATGGCGACCGCGACCACCAGGCGCACGAAAATGCGAAGCCACAGATAAAGCACCTCATAGTTTGGGCGCTTGCGGTCGAGCCAGGACCAGATGGCAGTGGCGAACAGGGCGGTTACGGCAATGCAAAAGAGCAGAACGTAGTCATAGAGCTGGTCGCCGCTGCCATTGGCTACTTCGGTGAAGTCGCCGCTGAGATGAAGTACATGGGCCCCCACCCAGGGCACAACCGCGTGCCACAGGTCGCGCACGGGATTGTTGTATTTGACAAAGGCCCCCAGGGACCCCACGGACCGCGGATAGACGTACAGCAGAAAATAGGAAAAGGCGAAGCGAAAGGCAATGCGAGTTGCCAGTGACCATTGCGGCGCGCTTTCCGAAGACGAAACCGTCGTGTTCCGCTGTAACTGCGGTATCATAAGGCCCTCTTAATGGAAGCTGATTTCCTTATTTGCCGCGCGAGAACACAGGAGCAGCGCGGAGGCCAAGCTGAGGCATTTTCGCTCGAATGCGGCTTTTCTGCAACTAAGATTGACGGCTGCCGCGGCTGGCCGCTATCCCGCCCCGCACTAATGGGTTCGACGCAACTTTTTCATCCGGGAGAAGGCGTCCGCCGATTCCGGAATCTCGCCCGCGTCGCGATAGGCAATGGAAAGGTTCTGATAAAGTTTGGCCTGCTCCAAGGGATCGTCCATCTCGATGAGAGCAAGCTTGTAGCGCCGAATGGCTTCCTGAAGGTGGCCGCGGCCTTGCTCGTAGATTGCAATCGCCAGATTGCTGCCCGAGTCGGTTGGATTAAGAGCGGCCACGACATAGTAGTGAGCGATGGCCTCATCGTGATGTCCCGTGGTCAGGAGGATGCCGGCGACCATGTCTTCGGCAACCCAATTGTCCGTGGTGACCTGCGCGGCGTGCGACCACAGCGTGAGGTTGTCGCTCCAGTAGCCGATCTGACGATGAGCGATGACGGCCAGCCCCAGCAGGATTGCGATGGAGGCGGTGGGCAGCACGGCCCTGGGCCAGTGCTTTCGTGTGGCCCAATCCGCCGCACCCCAGCAGATGAGAATGAACAGGCCGAGAAATGACTGGTAGGCGTAACGATCAGCCAGCGCCTGCCTGCCCACCTGCATTAGGCCGATGGTCGGCACCAGGGTCCCCAGAAACCAGAACCAGCCAACGAGCAGATAGCGATAGCGCCGGCCCACGATGACGAGAACGGTGATCGCCAACAGTACCAGGGCCGCCGCGGCCACCTGCCAATATTTCAGAGAGTATCCCGGGTGCAGATACATGATGGCAAGGTGCGAAGGCCAAAAGGCCTTGCCGATATAGCGGACATAGGCCACGATCGCGTTGCCGAGCCTGATGGATGTCGAATAAGGCCAATGCCGCGGGCGGCCGACGCGTTGCGCCTTCATGGTAATCAGAGCGCTGGCCGCGCAAATTATCAGGAGCGGAATCTTTTCCTTGATCAGCCAGAAGAGACTCTTGCGGGGAAACGTCGAAGGCGGACCGACGGCAGGGGGTTCGGGCCAGGGAGTCTTCATCCGTTGCAACGGCCAGTAGTCCCATAACAGCAGCACACAGGGCAGGGTAATAATCTGCGGCTTCGCCATCAGGCCCAGCACGAACAGCAGGGCGACGACCGTGTATCGCACGAATCCGGGCTGGCGCGCATACCAACGGTAGGCCCCCAGGGCGAGCAGAAAGAAAAAAGTGCTCAACAGGGTCTTGCGTTCCGCCATCCAGGCGACGGATTCGACGTTGATGGGATGCACAGCAAACAGCGCAGCCACCATGAAGCTGCGGCCCAGATAGCCCGTCGCCAGCAGCAACACCCAGAACAACCCCACGGCGTCGATCGCGTGCCAGAGCGCGTTCATCATGTGATGGCCAGCGGGGTTGATGCCGAACATCTGGCAATCGAGCGCATGCGAGAACCAGGTAATCGGGTGCCAATTGTTATCGTCGAACGTCAGTAACGCCCACTTGATGGTGGGCCCACTCAAGCCATCCTGCACGTGCAGATTCTGGTAAATGTATCCCTGGTCGTCGATGTTGGTGAAGGGATGATGAATGACCGGAAAATACAGGGCGAGGGTGGCCGCGAGGAGAGCGAGACTGAGAGCCAGGGCCTGTTTGTAGGTCACGGAAAGCTGGCGCGGTTTGTGCTGCGACTGCTCGACCGGCATAGGATCCAACGCAACCGAGTTCATCATGCCCCCTGCGAGCGCGATTATAAGCGAGCCCTGGCCTGAAATCCTGTGACATGCTTCACAATTCACCTTGAAGTACGTGCCTTTGAAAGTCGGGAAACGGTCCTGGATTGGCGGCTTCCGGCGAAGTACCTGGGGGGAAGTCCAACTCTTCAGACGGCGCTTGCGGCGGGCCCTTCGGCAAGCGCCGGGCAGGCTCTGAAGGCCAAGCTATACCCGATCCCTCAGTGCGCCAGGAGCTTGTCCGCGTAGTGTTGCGCGGTGATCAGATTGTCCGAGAGCAGGGCGGCCTTTTGCCGTGCGCTGGCCGCCTGGGTGCGATCGCCGCTGGCTTCCAGCGCTCCCGCGAGTAACAGATATCCGAAGTCGGACGGATGGATCTGTATCGCGCGCGAGTAGGAACTGATGGCGAAGGGCAGGTCTCCCATTTGTTGCGCCACCAGGCCAAGACTGATCCATCCGCCTACAAACTCCGGATCGACGGCCACGGCACTTTGAAGACTTTTCCGGGCGTCGCCAAGGTCGCCGGTGTCCTTGTAGGCATAGGCGAGATTGTTATATGCCCGGGCTTTGACTTTCGGATTGCGCGCCATTTGCGCGGCCCTCCGGTATAGCTCAATCGCCGCCGGAAAGTTGCCGTGCATTTGTTCATAGGCGCCGACGTTCATGGTGCTGCTGGGGTCGCTGGGATCCAACGCTACAGCAGCCCGGAAATGCGGTATGGCATCGTCCATGCGGCCCATCTTCAGCAACGCCGTTCCCAGATTGTTCTCTGCCACCCAGTTATTGTTGGTGACCGCGAGAGCGTGGGTCCACAACGTGATGTGATCGCTCCAGAAGCCGACCTGGCGATAGCTGACCAGCGCGAGCGCCAAAAGGGCCACGACACTGGCCGATGGCAGGAGCACGGGAGACAAGTGCACTTGCGCCGCCCAGTCCGCGACCAGCCAACACACCAGGATGAATAGTCCGACAAACGGCAGATAAGCGTAGCGGTCAGCCATGGCTTGCGTGCCCACCTGCACCACGCCGATCATCGGGACGAGCGTTCCCAGGAACCACAACCAACCGACGGTGAGATAACGCCGGCGATATGCCAAGGCAACTGCCAAGGTGATAGCCAGCAGGACGAATGCCGCCCCGCAGACTTGCCAAAGTGGATACGCTTTGAGCGGGTAGGGATAGAAGAGCGCCAGCCGCGACGGCCAGAAGGCCTTCCCCAGATATCGCACGTAGGAGATGAGCACGTTCTCCAGCGGCAAGAGACGTCCGTAATGACTGGTTGCGCCGCCGCTGGCCTGCGCCTCCAGAGTGAAGACGGCACTGGCCGCAGACAGAGCCAGGAGCGGCACTTTCTCCACGAGCAACCATCGCCATTGCCCATTCGCTATTCGCTTTCCGCCCGAGATTTCATCTGAGCTGTTCTGGCGAAGAGTGGAGGGGGAAGAGCGAGGAGCGATCCGCCCGAGCGGCCAGTAATCCCACAGCAGCAGGACAAAGGGCAGCGTGATCACCTGCGGCTTCGACATCAGCCCCAAGGCGAACAGAACGGCCACCACGAGGTAGCGGCCGACTAGCGGCTTGCTGGCATACCAGCGGTAAGCGGCCAGCGTCAGCAGAAAGAAAAACATGCTGAGCAGGTTCTTGCGTTCGGCGATCCAGGCCACGGATTCGACGTTGATGGGATGAAGCGCGAAGAGCGCAGCTACCATCCAACTGCGACCGATGAAGCCGGTGGCGCGTTGCAGCACCCAGAACAGCAGCAATGCGTTCAAGATGTGGAGCAGAACGTTGACATCGTGGGGACCGGCGGGATTCAAACCGAACATCGAGGTGTCGAGCGCGTGCGAGATCCAGGTGACAGGGTGCCAGTTGGCCGCATCGCGCGCGGTCAGCGACCACTTGATGGTGGACCAGTGCAGGCCGGCCTTGATGTGGAAGTTGTCGGTGATGTAGTCGGGGTCATCGTAGTTGGCGAAGGGCTGCCAGTGGACGGGATAGTAAACAGCGACAACGGCAACTTCCAGCAGGATGCCGAGAAAAATCATTTGTGCGAGGAGCGAAGCGAACCAGCCTGGGGCGCGGGTCGGTTGCGCAGGCTTCAGATCAACCGACGTCATACATCCCCCCTTCCGGCTGCGGCGGTCTACGCCGTTGCTCCGCTTGCGTCTGGGATTTCAAGAACCCAGGCTGCTTCCAAGTTGCAAAATGGAACGTTACGCAGGGAGGGCGGAGGAAGTCAAACGCGACCCACGGCTGATCGTATTCAGCCCGTGCTTTCGGCAGGCATGCCCATCTGTTCACGGGCCTCTTATGCAGTTTCTTCAGCGAAACGGCTCTTCTGAATGTCCCTCTTTTACCCAGGTGTTAAGGATTTTGCCCAGTACCCGACGGGGGTTGCTTAAATTCTACTGTCACGGAATACTTCTTCGCGTTAAGCCCCCGCCTGGATAATTCTCGCCTGACATTGTCTTCAAATGCTTTTGGTGAGGCGTAGGTGAGGTTTAAGTTAACTATCTGAGACGCAACCAGGTAGAGCTTCGCGCTGGGAATATCTCTCCAGAAATCAGCGGTGTCCCGCGCCGTTCCCCACTGCTCGCGCTCTCTAAGCTGCGCCCTTTTATCAAATCGGCGGGGAGATCCCAGGATAAGGCCGGACAAATCGCCGGCCCCATCCAGAAAGTACTCCACCACCTCTCCGCGATAAAGAACCTGGTCTGTCATCAGCACGTCAGCGGTAACTACCGTGCTCTTGTCGGAGAAGAGAAACGGCGTCAACAGCGCATACCATTGGGAAACGTAGGGCAAAATTACAAATCTGACCGCGACCGAGAAGAACTTGTTCTTCTGCAAAGCGCCATAGAATTTCATGGACAGCGTCGCGCCTATGCTGAAAAGGAGAACCAGAAGGTAGTACCAGGTCAAGAACCTTCCCTGCCGGTCGAGAGTTCTCCACAGAGCGCCCCAGAACGCATCGTCGTTGCGAAACTCTTTCTCGCTGTAGATAGCGCTGCCAACGCGCTGATAATCCGATCTGCGCGAGGCAAGGTTGTCGGAGCACGGGAAGGGGTGCGACTTCAGGTATGGAGTGTGGTGAACAAGAAATACGGAGCACAGAAAAATTACGATGAGGGTAACGCTCGCATTGGTAAATTCTTCGGCCTTGCTTTCTTGAAAAGCCCTGAGGGGTACGAACCGGCCAAGAAAAACTCGAAATAATGCTTGCGGAACAAGCAGATATACAGCGATAGCAATAGACGCGGCTAAGGCAACCACTTGGCTAGGCTGCTACTTCCGGTTTGATCCTCACGGCTTCGCCTGCCGGTCCCGCGATGGTATATTCCTGCCCCCGTTCTAAGGCGAGCAAGATTTCTTCTTGTTTCTGTTCGAGGGCAAGTTGGAGCCAAATGGGCACTGCATCGGTGTTCAGAAACCGCGCCAGACGATCAAGTCGAGTAACCATTTCTTAGCTCCAAACCATTCGATGCAGCTAACGCGACAATGACACCAAATCTAGTTGCTGTCAATGACTTGCTGGGAACGTCCCGTCCGCAGTGAGGCGCACTTGGGGTTTGTTCCATTGCGATTTTTTGGGTCTGCGTTGGCGGGGGATCTGAGGTGCATGGCAATCGTATCATTCGCAACCGAAAGCATTGCAGAATAACGCTGTTCGCGCCGCCTCAACGATTTGGGCCGGACGTAGGCGAAGATTGCCCCTAAAACACGAAAGCCAGCCGAGTTGGCTGGTTGTCTTGAACTTCAATTCTAAGTCCATTATAGCACACGGGATGGGGTTTTGTTCGCCTTTTGCCAACTTTATATCCGCTGCATTATCAGTCGATTACGGCTTAGTGTTGCGTTTCTCATAGTTGACATGTAAGAAGTACACGCCAAAATGTGACAGTAGTACCGCGACTTCTAAAATTGCTCTCCGCCGTTCGCTCTTCGCTAGAAAATCTACAATCAAACTTCTGGCGAATAGCGAACCGCGAGTCGCGAAAGCCAATCGCGAAGAGCCATGAGCGATTCTTACCGCCGCAGCTTCGCCGCGGCATCCTGGCTTTGCTGGGCGTCCTCAACATCCCCGAGCTGGCGATATGCCGTCGCCATATTGTTCCACGCGGCGGCTTTCAGTTCCGGGTCGTGCGTCAGGCTGATGGCTTTCTTGTAGCGCTCGATGGCGGCTGAGAAATTTCCGCGCGTCTGCTCGTAGATTCCGATGTTCAGATTACCGACGGGATCGGCGGGATAAATCGCGACCGCTTTGTAGAAATGCGCGACGGCCTCACCGGCTCGTCCGTCGGACACGAGAGCCTTGCCCAGATTGTTCTCGGCGAGAAAGTTGCCGTCCGTGACTTGTACGGCGTGCGACCACAGGGTCACATTGTCCTGCCAATAGCCGACCTGGCGATAAGCGACCACTCCCAGAGCAACGAGTACGGCAACGCAGACCGCGCGCAGCACGGCAGCCGGAAGATGTTTCTGCTCCGCCCAGTCCGCAACGCCCCAGCAAACCATGATGAACAGCCCGATGAACGGCAGATACGCGTATCGGTCGGCGATGCCCTGCTTGCCCTGGTACCCGACGCCTTCGAGGCCAAGCATAGGCACCAGCGTTCCCAGAAAAAACAGCCAGCCGACAAGTAAATAAGGCCGGCGCTGCCGCTTGGCAACGGTCAGGGCGGTTATCAGTGTGAGGATCAACAATGCCAAAGCTGCCTGTTGCAGCGGAACGTGGCCCGGATGGGGATAAAAGGCCGACAGCCGCACCGGCCACAGCGCTTTGCCCATGTAGTCGATGTAGGAGATCAGCGCAAACTCCACCCGCAGCCCCAGCGGATACCAGGTCTTGGTGGCATCGGCGCGTTGCGCGCTCATGGTTACAGCGGCGCTGATTCCAGCCAGCGCGAACAGCGGAGTCTTCTCCCAAACCAGGCGGGAGAAATCGGAGATGGCTTGACTGCGCGACCGTGCGTCAGTTGTGAACGACACTCGCTGCAAAGGCCAGTAATCCCACAGCAGAAGAACGAAGGGGAAAGTAATCACCTGCGGCTTGGCCATCAATCCCAGGGCAAACAAGACGGCCACCACAACGTACCGCCCCGCTTTGCGATCGGCAGCGTACCAGCGATAAGCTCCCAGCGCCAGCAGGAAAAACAACATGCTGAGCGAGTTTTTGCGCTCCGCAATCCACACTACCGACTCGACGTTGAGGGGATGCAACGCAAACAGTGCCGCCACCATAAAGCTGCGTCCGCTGCAACCCGTTGCCCGCTGAAGCACCCAGAACATCAGGACGACGTTCAGTACATGCAGCAACAGATTCACATCGTGGGGGCCGGCGGAATCGAGATCGAAGAGTTGGCAATCGAGAGCGTGCGAAAGCCAGGTCACAGGATGCCAGGTGCCGACGTGATAGGTGGTGAAGGCCCAGCGCACGGTGTCGCGGGTGAGGCCGTCCTGTACGTGCGCATTCTGCGTTACGTAGAGAGTGTCGTCGTAGTTGACGAACGGATAGTGGCTGACGCGAAAGTATAGCGCGATGGTTGCGATGACGAGGATGAGGCTGAGCACCAGCTCGCGCTGCCACGACGAGGTTCCCGGCCGCGATGGAATGGCCGCGTCGGTCACGGCCCTTGCAGCCTCTTTGCCGCCTCGAAGCATTCGTGCGCTTGCTGCGTATTGCCCAGACTGCGATAGGCGACACCCATATCGTCCCACGCCTGGATCTTCACCGACGGGCTGGTGGTCAGCAGGATCGCCCTTTTATATTGCTCGATGGCGCCGTAGAAGTCGCCATGCTCCTGATCGTAGAAGCCGATGTTGAAGGCGCTGATAGGATCGACGGGATGGATGGCCGCCGCCTCGCGAAAGTGTGCGATCGCGTCGTCCAGCCGCTTGTGCGCCAGCAGCGCCCCACCCAGATTGTCCTGCGCAACGTAGTTGGGCGGCGTCACCTGAATGGTGTGCGTCCACAGGATTACGTTATCGGACCAGTAACCGATCTGGCGGCGGGCTGCGATGCTTAGCGCCAGGAGCACGGCGATACTAACAGCCGGCAATAGCGCAGCCGGCAGATGCTTTTCGGCGCTCCATTCTGCAACGCCCCAACCCACCATGATGAATATTCCGATAAGCGGCAGATAGGCATAGCGGTCCGCCATCGCTTGTCGTCCAACTTGTACCAACCCGATCATCGGGACGAGTGTTCCCAGAAACCACAGCCATCCCACCAGCAGATAAGGGCGGCCGCGGCGCTCGACCACTAACAGAGTGATGGTCAGCAAGATCAGCAGCGCTCCGTAGACTTGCCATGCCCGCAGCGAGTCTCCCGGATGCGGGTACATAGGCGCGAGCCCGGTTGGCCAGAAGGCGTTCCTCAGATACTTGACGTACGAGACGATGCCGTTCGACAGGCGAATCGCGAGCGGCGTTGCGCCCAGCGAAAGCACTGCGCCGCTGGCGCGCTGCGCCTTCATGGTGATGGCGGCGCTGGCTGCTGCGATGGCGAGGAGCGGAAGCTTCTCCAACAACAACCATCGCCATTCGCTCTTCGCTACTCGCTTTTCGGCAGAGATTCCGCCCGTGTCAATCTGCCGGGTGCCCCGTTCTAGCCCGGTTTTGGCTAGAGCGGGGAGTTTCGTCGCAACAGCGAGCCGTCCCAGCGGCCAGTAATCCCAAAGCAGAAGCACGAACGGGAGGGTAATGATCTGCGGCTTGGCCATCAGTCCCAGTGCGAACAGCAGCGCGACTACGGCATAGCGAAGCACATGCGGTTTGGCTCCGTACGAGCGCCATGCGCCCAGCGCCAGCAGAAAGAACGTCATGCTGAGCACGGTCTTGCGCTCGGCAATCCAGACTACCGATTCGACGTTGACGGGATGAACGGCAAACAGTGCGGCCACCATAAAGCTGCGGCCGGCGTAGCCGGTGGCGCGCAACAACACCCAGAACAGCAGCGCTGCATTCAGCCCGTGCAGCAGCATGCTGGTCTGATGATGGCCGCCGGGCGTCAAGTCGTACATCTGAACGTCCAGCGCGTGGGAAAGCCAGGTCAGGGGATGCCAGTTGCCGGCATCGTCGGTCACAAACGCCCACGTCACCGTGTCCCACGTCAGGCCATCCTTGACGTGAACGTTGTCGGTGACATAAACGGTGTCGTCGTAGTTGACGAACGGATGGGTCCGGACCGGATAGTACAAAGCGACGGTGAGGACGATGAGCAGTAGTCCGAGAAGATAGGCGCGATTGCCGGACAAAGTGAACCAGGCCGGGTGCGATTGCACTGTGTGATCAGGTTGCAGGCCGACGGAACTCACCTTATCCCCTTCGCTGGACGAGTATAGCTGATGGAAGCTGTCGGCTATCAGCCATCAGGCGTCAGCTAGAACTCCAGGACCGACAGTCTTGTTTTGACTGAGAGCTGAGAGCTGACGGCTGATAGCTTTTGGCTGAGAGCTTCTTCTCGAACAGCGGTCTCACTCCGCCATGGCGTAGTAGCCCTGACGGGCGTGGACCGCAAGCTTCTGCGGAGGACGCACTTCTATGCGCAGAGCGTGATATCCCGGCATCGCCTGTTGCGGAGGAAACGAAACGTAGTATTGAGTGCGCAAGTCCTGCTCGATCTGGGCAAAGGCCGCGCCCAGTTCGCGGCTCGACGCAGCCACGTAGAGGCGTCCACCCGTCGCATCGGCCAGACGCTGCAGTATCCGGTCGCCGCGGTCGGCCACTCCCAGGGGATGGATGGTCAAAGCGTAGACTTGAATTTCGTTGCGCTGGGCTGCGGCGATTGCGTTGCCCAAAGTGTGAATGCTATGCGTGTCGTCGCCGTCGGTAAGCACCACAATGGCGCGGTGAACCAGCTTGCCGTCGCCGGCGGTTGCGAGCCGCCCGTTACAGGCGGAGTACAGCGCGTCGAAGAATCGCGTGCCCCAGCCCGGCTGCTTCAGGCGCGCAATGGCATCCAGCAATTGCTGCCGGTCCGCGGTTGCGTCCTGCCACAACTTGATGTCTCCGCCAAATCCCATGACGAACGCGGTGTCGGTTTGCGGTCGCATGATCTGTTGCAGGAAATTCACAGCCGCAGCTTTCTCCTCGGGCAGCACACGTTTGACGGAGTCGCTGGTATCCAGAATCAAGCCGAGTTGCAGGGGAAGGTCCTGGGCGCGCTCAAAGTCGCTGAAGCTCGCGACCGGCGCCTGGTTGTCGAAGATGCGAACGTCATCCGGGGAAAGGTCCTGCACCACGCGGCCCTGTTCATCGGCTACCGTGAATTGCAAACGCACCTCGGGAACATTGCGGCGGAAGGTATATCCCGGAGTCCCTGCGGGAAGGTGGTCGCTGGTTTCCGGGAGTGCCGGGAATGGCGATGGAGCGGCGGCAACTCCCCGGCTGCCGTCATAGCCCGAGGCGGCTGCGGCTATCGTCGACGCTCCGCCATCAGCAACGGTGCTGTCGAAGCGGCCGGAAGCCCACTCGCTCACGCCGGCCAAGGTGACCCCGCTCAAGGCGAGCGACAAGCCTGTGATGAGCGCCGACTTCTGCACACATGAGTTATCGGCTACCCGGCAAAGCAGCTTGAGAAGAAGGCTATTCTCTGCCTTTGAGGATTGCGGCCATCAGGCGGGGGCTGCGCCGTCCATGCATAACCGCGACAACCCACAGGGCTCTTCTAAGATCTGGACGTTTGTGGCCCTGGTTGGGGAAAGTGGTCAGCGCGTCGATGCTAGCCAGGATATCCGCAATCACTTTGTCTGCGGCGGCGAGATTATCCTCGCGAATAAACTCCCAAATCTCGTCAAGGTCAAGGAGGGCTAGCGGGTGAAGATCGTACGCAATCATGAACCGGGCGGCGTCCGGCGAGCGGCGTCGCTCTTTTCGCGGAAGTGGGCAATCACCCCGTCACGGGAAATGGATTTCACCCGGCCGTTCTTGAGGTCGTCATAGCGGCTGTCGAGCATCTCGCGCGCCTGGATCACTTCGTCAAAATATCCCGCCATTGCGTCCTCAACCAGGTCGTCAGTCCCGCGGCCGCTCTGCGTTGACAGGTCTTTGAGTTTCTTTTCCGTCTCCGGCGTGAAATGCACTTCCATGCCCTTCAAGATACGGGAAAAGTAGTGGCGCGCGCAACGTCCTGGGCACTCTCCTGTAGTACCCTATTGCATAGAATCAATGCCCTCGGAAAAAGTCTTAATCGTTGACGACGAGAAGCTGGTTCGTTGGTCTCTACGCCAGAAATGTGAAGAGTGGGGTTATCACGTACTAGAGGCTGACAACGGCGCGGCTGCGCTGCGCGTGGCCCATCACGAGTCTCCCGACCTCGTGTTGTTGGACGTGCGCCTGCCCGATGCCAGCGGCATCGAACTCCTGGAACAGCTGAAGAAATCCGGCGACGCGCGCGCCGTCATCATGATTACCGCCGACCCGCAGCTGGAGGACGTTAAGACCGCGCTCAAGCTGGGCGCCTACGACTTTGTGGGCAAGCCGCTGGATTTCGACGAGCTCGCCGTCGCCGTCAAGAACGCGCTGGAAGCCACGCGGCTGCGCTCGGAAGTGGAATCGCTGCGCGGTGAGATGCGCCGCCGCACCGGTTATCACAATGTGATCGGCGTCTCGCAGAAGATGACCGATCTGATGGGCTTCGTCAACAAAATCGCTGCCAGCGAAGCTACCACCATCCTGGTGCAAGGCGAGAGCGGCACCGGCAAGGACCTTATTGCCAAGGCCATCCACTACGAGAGCCGCCGCCAGGATAAGCCGTTCGTCGCCATCAATTGCTCGGCCATTCCGGAAACGCTGATGGAGGCCGAACTCTTCGGCCACGAGCGCGGTGCCTTCACCGACGCCAAGACCATGAAGAAGGGCCTGTTCGAGATGGCCGACGGCGGCACGCTCTTTCTCGACGAGATCGGCGAGCTGTCGCCCTTGCTTCAGGCCAAGCTGCTGCGGGTGCTGGAAGACCAGGTGATCCGCCGGGTGGGCGGGGTGCGCGATATGCAGGTGGATGTGCGCGTGATCGCCGCGTCGAATCGCGACCTGGAGCGGGCGGTCAAAGATGGCCAGTTCCGCCAGGACTTGTACTACCGGCTGGCCATCATCTCAATTTTTCTGCCCACGCTGCGCGAGCGCAAGGAAGACATTCTCCCGCTAGTGGAGTTTTTCATCTCGCGCTACAACCGTAAGTTCCGCAAGAACGTTACCGGCATCACCGACGAAACCCGCAAGCTGATGCTGAAGTACGACTGGCCGGGCAATGTTCGCGAGCTGAAGAATGCGGTCGAACGGGCCATGATTCTGGAAGAGAAGACTGAGTTGAACCCTGATTACCTGCCGTTTGCGGTGGCGCAGCAACAGTCGGCGCTGACGGCGTTTGAGATCTCTTCCGCGAACAACGGTGGCAGCGCTGCGAAAGAGTTGCCCAACGGCCGCAGCCTGCCTAAACTCGAAATTCCCGAAGGCGGCACTTCGCTGGAGGAAGTGGAGCGCGAGCTGGTGGAGATTGCCATGGGACAAGCCAACGGCAATCAGACCCACGCCGCAAAGCTACTCGACATAAGCCGCGATGCCCTGCGCTACAAGCTGAAGAAGTTTGGCCTGATGCGCGCCGAAGAAGACGAACCCGCCGCCACCCCGTAGGAAAATCCCACGCCAGCAAACCCGGGCGATAGGATTACTTGCGAGACTGGGACGTTGGAACAGTTATCGCAAGCCTCCTCACTACCAATCGAGTTCCCGGCTAGGGCGTGATCTCCCAGACCGTACCGACACCATGTGCGCCTCCGGTCACGGAGGTGCCGTAGAGATTTCCGCTGGTATCGAAGGCGACGCTGCAAAACGGAATCTCTCCGTCGCTGCCGCCGGTAAAATCGTGCAGCGAGGTGTAGGTCCAATTGTTGCCCGAGGGTGTCAGCTTGAAAACATTGCCCAGGCTGTTGGCGCCGTCGCAATAGGTGGTGCCGTAAAGATTGCCCGCCGCGTCCAGGACGAGGCTGTTCTGCGGCCCGCAATCATTGCTTCCGGTAAAGCTATAAAGCAGGGAATACGTCCAGCTACCGTTGTTCGCGGGCGACAGTTTGAAAACTGTACCGCCGCCGCCCGAACCGCCGCTGCTGGTGGCGCCGTAGAGGTTGCCCGACGAATCAAAGATCAGGCCGGCGTAGGGATTGCCTCCGTCGCTTGCGATCTGAAAACTGTATAGAACAGTATGTGTCCAGCCAGATCCTGAAGGAGTCATTTCGAAGACTGTGCCGTCGGCATTTGCTCCGCCTCCCCAGGTCGAGCCGTACAGATTGCCAGCGTTGTCGAGGATTACGCGGCTGTAAGGGTATGCTCCGTCAGCGTAGCCGAAGGAGTGAAGAACGTTCTCCGTCCAGCTGCCACCCGAGGGCGTCACTTCGTAGACTATGCCATAGCCATTGCCCCCGCCATAGGTAGTGCCGTAGATGGTGCCGGCTGGGTCGAAAGTGACGTCACCTAACCCGGGACCGTATCCGTCAGGAGATCCCGTGAAAACATAAAGCAAGGTTTCCCTCCAGGGGCAGAGTGAGGTCTTACAAACCGCCGGCGAAGGGCTCAGATTGTAGACTGTGCCATTGCCTCCTCCGCCGCTGCCGCCCTTGGAGGTCGTGCCATAAAGAGTGCCGTTGGCGCCAAAGACCACTCCCGCATAGGGATTGGCCCCGCCTGCGGCAAAACTGGAGAGGACGTTGAGGGTCCAACCGGATCCCTCATGGGTCAGCTTGTAGACCGTGCCGTTGCCGGTGCCGCCATAGTAGGCTGTTCCGTAGAGATTTCCTGCTCGATCCAGCGTCACGCCGGCATAAGGCTGTCGTCCGTCCAGCCCATTAAAGCTGTGGAGTACGTTGAACGTTTGCGCCTGCGCGAGTTGCGCCGCCACAACCACCAGCATAAACGCGACCGTTGCCGCCAGCCGCTTTGTCCCCGGAATCTGGCACGCATGTTGCCTTGGGTTCGTCATGAGAATTGTCCTTTCGCGCTGCAATGAATGCTTAATTGGCGACTCGCTGGGTACCCAATGGCGCACCATACCACGCAATGCCATCAAGACTTGTTACCGCCGTGTAATCAATTTGTCAAAGATTTGTCTCCGGCATTGGCGTCGTGGCTGAAACCGGTCTCTCGAAGCGCCCGGGCGCAAGCTGCTCGGTTCCCTCTGGCGGGCGGGGCACGCAGCAATGCGTACCTCAAAGCTCGCTGCAAACCAGTTCTTGAGGGCCACTGCGAGTGCCTTCAAGATTGGTATAGAACCTGATATAGGTAAACTTCCGAGCATTGTCATAAACTGCTGACGTGAGACGTGCGATTCCTTCGACTTATATACTGCTGCCGCACTCGCCTGGAGAGCTGCCAGAGGGGCACGGCCTAGTTAGGTCATGAGATCGGGCAGGTAAGTGGACACAACGCTTTGGAAGAGGATTGGTGAGCTGTTCGCGGCTGCGCGCCAGCGGAGCGGCGACAGCCGGATCGCATTTCTGAAGGAGAATTGCGGCTCCGACCAGGATCTTTTTGAACAAGTCATGGCGTTGCTGAAGGCCGACGACAGTTCGGCCCCCGACTCCCCGCCCACCCTGAACATGTTACCGGTTCCAGAAGTGATTGCCGGCCGTTTCCGAATTATTCGCTACATCGCTGACGGCGGCATGGGAACGGTTTATGAAGCCGAAGACCTGACGCTCAACGACCGGGTTGCCCTGAAGACCATTCGTCCGGAGATCGTCTCTGACCGCCTCACGGTAGAACGCTTTAAACGCGAAATCTCGCTGGGGAAAAAGGTGACTCACCCCAACGTGTGCCGAGTCTATGACCTGGGGGTCCATCGCTCGGATTCTGGCCAGGAGTTTCTGTTCCTGACCATGCAGTTTCTGCCCGGTGACACCTTAGCCTCCCGCGTTAAACAGGGGCCGATCCCGATGGCAGAGGCGCTACCTCTCATTGAAGACATGGCGGACGCGCTTTCAGCTGCGCACCAGGCAGAGGTGATACACCGCGACTTTAAGAGCGGCAACGTCATTCTGGTAAGCGGTCGCAGCCGCACCTCCGCGATCGTCACCGATTTCGGACTTGCTCGCAGCGTTCGCGATGACACCTCCAAAACTCACATCGATATGGCCGGAACCGTGGATTACATGGCCCCGGAACAAGTCCGGGGAGAAGAGATCACTCCGCTCGTGGACATCTACGCGCTGGGTGTCGTCATGTACGAAATGGTGACCGGACAGCGTCCCTTCAGCGGCGATTCTCGCATGGCGGTTGCCCTTAAACAACTCAATGAAGAGCCCAAAGCTCCACGTGATTTGGTGCCGCAGCTGCCTTCGAACTGGAACGACGCGATTCTGGGCTGCTTGAGGAAGCATCCCCAGGAACGGTTTCAGACCGCCGCGGAAGTAAAAGACGCCCTGCTAACGGGTCCTGCCAAGCCCCGAAAGCTTACCCAGTTTCGCGGTGCAAAGGTGCTGCTGGTGCCTGTGCTGGCGCTCGTCGTTTTGGCGATTGGCGTCTGGCTCTGGGTCCATCACCAGCGCGCCGCCATTCTGTCGCCGGAACCAACTCAGACTTCACAACCCGTCAAATCGATTGCGGTGCTGCCCCTGACGAGCAACTTCTCCGATCCGGAGCAGACATATTTTGCGGACGGAATGACCCAGGAGCTCATCGATTCCTTGTCCCGCATCGCCGCGCTGCGGGTTATTTCGCGTACTTCGGTCATGAACTACAAGGATTCGCACAAGCCGCTGGCGGATATTGCCCGCGAGCTGAACGTCGATGTGGTGGTGGAAGGAACGGTGGAGAGGGCCAACGGCCAAGTGAGGATTTCGGCCGACCTGGTGGATGCGCGGGCGGACCGCAGTTTTTGGGCCCACAGCTACGAAGGCAGCCTGCGCGATGTACTCAGCTTACAGAGCGAAGTAGCGCAGGCCATCGCCAACGAGATTCGGGTGGAAGTGTTGCCGGCAGAGTCGGCCGCTTTCTCCAAGAAACGGCCCGTAGACCCGCAGTCGTACGAAACCTATCTGCGCGCCCTTTATCTGTTGAACAAGCGCACGCCCGAAGCCCTGCGCAGCGCGCTGCGTGAGTTTCAGAAAGCCATCGACCAGGACCCGACCTCCGCCCTCGCCTGGGCTGGACTCGCCGATTCCTACACGCTGCTGGTAAGCCAGGGTGAAGTGCCGCCTCGCGACGCCATGCCGATGGCGGAAGCTGCCGTTAAGAAAGCCTTGCAGATCGACAATTCGCTGGCCCAGGCACACGCTTCCCTCGCCATCATCGAATGGACTTATGAATGGGATAGCGCGGCTGCTAAAGAGGAATTCGCCCGCGCCATGGCGTTGAATCCCAGCTACGCGACCGCCCATGCCTGGTACGGACTGTATCTCAACTACACTGGGAATTTTCCCGAAGCATTGCTGGAGATGCAGCGTGCGCAGCAGCTTGATCCACTCTCCACAACTATCCGGCTGAATGTCGGGCGCTGTTACTACTTCTCCCGAAACTACGACACCGCCATCGAGAAGCTCGACAAAATTGAACAGGAAGAGCCCGACTCGTGGATTGTAGCCACCGTCCTGGGGCGGACCTACATGGTGAAGGGCAGCTTCGCGCCGGCAATCCAGAAACTCGATTTTGCCCGCACTCTTTCGCCCACGGCTTTGCTCAACCTGGGTATCCTGGGCGATGCGTACGGCCGCGCCGGACAGCGGAAATCTGGGCTTCAGGTGGTCGGCGAGCTGGATAGTCTTTCGCACACGCAATATGTTCCGCCCATCTACAGTGCCCTGGTTTATATGGGTATGGGCGATAAATCGCGAGCCTTCGAGTTCCTGGACAAAGCTTATGCCGAGCGCTCCGAGTGGATGGTGGAACTCAATGGCGAGCCGGAGTTCGATCCCATTCGCAGAGATCCGCAGTTTCAGGCTTTACTGCGGCGGATTGCAGACGCTCGTGGCAACCCTGCGAAATGACCGCGGCGCGAATCTCCTGTTTACGTAGCGTCTCCCTGGCGATGGGTCGTTTGTCCCGGATTGTGTGCACGCCGGACGTGCTCGAGGAACGCTTCCTCTGGGGACGGCTTTGCATCGGGCGGGAACGGCATCCGGCAGATGGAACAGCGTTGCGCGCCTTGATCGTCGATCAGATGAGATGGGAGTTTTGCTTTTATCGTGCGGACGGTTTCCTCGATTACTTGCTGTTGCGCTTTATGGCGCTCACTGGGCACGAATTGCTCGGAGATAAAGTCGCTTTGCGCTCCCATTCCTCGGCGGTCTGGCCAACCCCTGTGTTTCACGCTGTAAGTTTACGTCATCGTTTCAGGCATTCAACCCCAGCGGATTTGAAACGGTACTACTACCTCGCGGTGAATAGTCTTGACACGATAAGGAGCGGTGACTAAACTCTCGATGATTTACCAACAACTCCCACCGCACAAGAAGGTTCGCTATGGCCACCGGCAAGAAGGCAAAATCTGCGACACGCGCGAAAGCAAAGCCCCGTCCGTCCGCGGCTTCCGTCCACGGCGAGATCGAAAAGGCAATGGCCGACGCTCGCTCTAAGAAGAAGAACGCTCCCGCGGCCGACCAGCATCACTACGATGCGGCAATTAAGGCCTTGGGATCGTGCAAGAAGGTCCTTAACGATTATCTGGCCCTGGTGAGGAGAGAGATCGGTAACTGAGTGCCCGAACGCTACCGCCGTTCCCCTCATCTGATTTCTTACTGGCAGGGCCGCCAGCTAGTCTTCGAGAATTACGCCTCAGATGTGCGCGTTACCGCCGCGCCGCAGACCTGCGAGATGCTTCATTTCCTCGACCGGTGGCGAACCGCGGCCGAGGTAGCTCGCCATTTCCCCGATCACACCACCCAGTCCCTGGCGGGTGCGCTTACCAACCTGATTGACGCGGGCCTGGTAGAGCGGTCGCGCGCGCCCCGCGACAAGAAAGCCGAGGCGCTGAGCGGTTGGAGCGACTGGAGTCCGGCCGCCAGCTATTTTCACATGGCCACCAGGAACTCGCACGCCCCTATCGAGTCCGACGACTCGGTGCGGTATTGCGGCAACGGGCTCGCCAGACACCTATGCCGCCGGCGAGCAAGAGCTATCCCAGAAGCCAGCAGGTTGTCTTGCCTGCGCCCCAGACAAAAGGAGAATTTCCCCGCGTGCTGCTGGACCGGCGCACCTGGCGGCAATTCTCGCCGGCAGCGCTCAAACTCGACGACCTGGCAACTTTGCTGGGACTGACTTTCGGGGTGCAATCGTGGCTCGACCTTCGAGGGATAGGCCGGGTTGCGCTGAAGACTTCACCGTCCGGCGGGGCGCGACATCCCATCGAAGCTTACGTCATAGCCCAGCGGGTGCGCGGCTTGAGTCGCGGACTCTATCACTACAACGCGGCAACGCATCGGCTGGAATTGCTGCATAAGCGTGTTTCTCCCGCCAGAACTGCCAGCTATCTGAACGGGCAATCGTGGTGCGACGGCGCCAGTGCCGTCGTGCTGATGACCGCTGTCTTTGCGCGTCAGCAATGGAAGTATCCTGGTCCCCGTGCCTATCGCATTATGCTGATCGATGCGGGCCACCTCTGCCAGACATTTTGTCTGGCAGCCACCTGGCTGGGACTTGCGCCGTTTTGCACCATGGCGCTCGCTGATTCCAAAATCGAGAGCGATCTCAAAATCGATGGTGTGTCCGAAGCTGTCGTGTATGCGGCGGGAGTTGGCGCACGCGTCGGAGACGCTGACTCGGCGCGCTGGCCCACCTCTCAGGCGTACGGCCGCCGTACCTCAAACCGCTTGCTCTAACCCTGAATTCTTCGCCCGTAAGCGGCGAGCGAAACTCCATCTTCCTAAAACCGTTGCCTTTAAGTTGTTACACCGTAATGTGAAATTAAGTTGATTTCCTCCACGCAAGGCGCACAACCCTAATAGGTTCAGGCCTCGGTGGCTTCGACGAGCGCTTCGGGGGACTGGCCGTCTGGGCCGGAGAAGCTGTAAAGGGGTATGAAGATCCCGGTCGTCATCTTGAAGATCACGCCAGACCCAGAGTTCCCACCCCGTGAAGTTGTCCCATAGAGGTACCCGTCGCTGCCTTGCGTAAGGGGCCAGAACGGTACGCTACCGTTGCTATAGACGAAGACCGTCAGGGTGGTGAGGGTTTGGGCAGGCGACGGGATCGCCGCCCCCACACAAAACGCCAAGATGATCAGGAGGGTTCTAAACAACGCTCGCGTTCCGAGCGGCGTCCAGTTCGAAGTTTGCATGAGGCCTCTCTATGAAAGGGCCGTTACACTCAAAACCCCAGTCTCAGGTCAATGGGTGTTATGGCGATAATACGCCAATGGATTTGTTGCAGGTAGTGATCCGAGGGAAGAACGAATTCGATCGGTGCCGCGTTTGCGAGAAGGATTCCTCGACGGGGTTTCAGAGGCTCTGGACGGAGCCTGCTGCGTCCGCTGGAAGGCGATTCGGATCCCGCCATGTACCGAAATACATTCTTAGACTAAGGGCCGTCATCAGACATATCAGAGACAGTAACCCGGAGCAAAACGCGGCTATGGCTCCCCGCTCATTCATCGTGGTTTGATATAGGTTCATGTCTTCGTAGCTCTCCAGCATCACTCCATCGCGTTGCAGTTGCCATACACGGTATTCAAGGAAGGACGTCACCAGCGCGGTGATATGGTCGCCGGGCTTCAATCTCATGATTGCCTGATAGTGACTCAAGTCCTCCACCGTAAGGTCGTGGAGACCATCGCCCATTTCGACCGGGATAACTATGATTGGGCCACCCTTGGTCCTTTGCCATCTAGGCCTTTGCTGGACTGATCCGGAGACAAGCTTGAGATCGCTTTTTCTGGACATAGCGAGCCATCCTATCGACAGTAAGCCAAGCGTGATCAAGCCAAGCACAATTCCATATCTGAGAAACAAGATAGGCAAATCACGCCGAGTTAGCTTGCGCTTGAGTCTCTCAGGCGCGCTGAATAAGGGCATTTCGCCGAGGCCTCACTTGTAAAGATTGCCATAAGTATACACAGGAGGTGGGCACTATTAAGCGCCAGGATCGCCATACAGAATGCCCGTTCTGGCCAGGAACAATCCGAAACGGGTAGTCGCGCTACGGCTTTATCGCGCGGATCTTTACCAGCGTCCCGTCAGGCAGGGGATTGCCGGTGAAGTGGACGACGCCGTCGCGCACTACGCCATTGAGTTCGGGCACCACTGACGCAACCCCTCCAACATCGGTGGCGCTGACTGCCGGGGCTCGCTTGGCGGCGCCGCGATCCATGGCCAGATTGGCCAGCCGGTCGGCGTCGCGGTTCTTCTCGCGCAGCACGTGCTTCATCTCGAAGCAATCAAGCTGATCGATCAGCTTCATCGCCCGGCCATGCAACTCCTTCAAGGTGGGATTGTTGACCTTGTACTGGCCGTTGATCTGCTTCACCATCAGCTCCGAGTCGCTGACCACCTTCATCGCCTTGAAGCCGTGCCGGATGGCGTAGTTCAGCGCTCCCAGCAGGCCGGAATACTCGGCGTAATTGTTCGTCTGGTGACCCAGGAATTCGCTGAGGTCGGCGACCCGGCGCCCGACTTCGTCCTCGATGACGACTCCATATCCCGCGGGGCCAGGATTGCCGCGCGCGCCGCCGTCGATGTAGGCCACAAGATAGCCCTGATCGCAGCTGGTGATGGGCGCGCCAATGAACTCCTGCGAGTGGTAGAGCGATTTCTCCGGAAACGGACGGATGGGCATGTGTGTAAATTTACCCCAACACGCCTGTATGACGGCGCTCAATGGCAAGCAGATTTTCGGCTGACCTTCAGGCGGCTTCCCGATCTCATCCGGTCTGCGCCTCACGGCTTTTACTGTCTCAGTTTTCAGTTCAACAACAGGGTAGATACGGTTGCAATCCGCGCAGTAGATCTCCCGGTTGCTCGTCATTGAAGTTCTGTCGCCACAGCAGGCGGGACACGCAGGCATAACCTCGTCTGTACTTAGCATTTGACCTCCTCCGGCGAAGTGGGCAGGTCAATGGGTTGGTGACAGTCACGGAGCAAAAACTGGAATCTTGCTCCAGACAGCCGAGACGCTATACAAGGTGTGATGCCGAAGTTGGGCGCCGCGTTGCGGCCAAATAATCCACGCAAGTTCAGGACAAACCAGCGGCAAGCAGCACGGACGATAATCGGACGCCGGAAATCGCTGTTACCGTCCCAGGGCCAGCCGCGTCGCCAGCCGTTCCGGAAGATCGGCCTTCAGAATCTTGGCCTGGGTTTTTTCGACATCGTAGGGAACGCGGTAGAAGGTCAAGCGCGCCGGCTTTTCTCCGTCGGCTTCGTACAGCGCAAAGGCAGCCCGCCAGTCGTTGTCCCGAGGCTGTCCACAGATCCAGGATTGATGAGATACCGCTCGTCCGGAGCCAGGGTCATCTCCGCACGCTCAACCCCGTCGCTGCTTTGATAGCGCGGCGCGAAGGGAAGCGTCTCGCCATCCTTGTACGCGAAGCCGCCCTGAAGATGAGTATGTCCGAAAAAGATGACGTCGCTGTGGCCGGGCATGTGAAAGTCCAGGCCGGCGGTCGAATTGTTCAACACGTACTCGTCTTCGTCGCGCGGGGAGCCGTGCACAAACTCGATGCCGGGCAGCTCGTCGCGGCGTAACGGTCCTTGCGGCAAGGCCCTTAGCCAGTTCAGATGGTGGTTGGCCAGCGCCGTCTGGGTCCAGCGCGCCGACAACGCCGCCACCATATTGAACTCCGACAGGGCCAGCAGTCCGGAGCAGGCGCGATCATGATTGCCACGCACTACCGGGCATCCCATGGCCCGCACCCGGTCGCAGACTTCGTTGGGCGAGGCGTTGTAGCCCACCACATCGCCCAGGTTCACCACGCTATCGTAGGCCGGCGCAGCCTCCAGACAGGCCTCCAGCGCCTCCAGGTTGGCGTGAATATCGCTGAGCACGAGCAGACGCATGGGTCAGCGAACCTCCGGCGCAATCACGGGACAGCGCGCGAGATGTCCGGCGGCAACTTCCACCAGCGGCGGCAGCGCAGCCGCACAACTTGCGATGCGCAAGCCGCAGCGCGGCTCGAAGGTGCAGCCCGGCGGCAGCGCGGCAATCGCGGGGACGGCCCCTTCAATGGTCGGCAGCGGTTTGTCCCGATCGGAGCGCAACGTTGGCACCGAGTGTAACAGCCCGCGCGTGTAAGGGTGCGCCGGATTGCGAAAAACATCGCGTCGCCGTTCCCATCTCGACCACGCTTCCCGCATACATCACGCCGATGCGGTGCGAGATTTGCGAGACCACGGCGAGATCGTGCGAGATGAAGAGCATGGCCAGGGAAAATTTCTCGCGCAGTTCGGCGAGCAGGTCAAGGACCTGCGCCTGGATGGTGACGTCCAGCGCCGTAGTGGGCTCGTCGGCGATCAGCAGCGACGGCCGATTCACGACGGCCATGGCGATCATGACCCGCTGGCGCTGTCCGCCGGAAAGCTGGTGGGGATAATCGCGCGCGCGACGGTCGGCGTCGTCGATCGCCACCGTGCGAAGGGCCTCCACGGCCAGGCGCCACGCATCGGCCTTGCTGATCTTGGGCGCGCGGGCGCTCAATGCGCGATCGTCTTGCAAGGGGCGCTGCTTTGGCTGCGCTGAATCAGCGTGCTTACTGTCTTTGTCATCACGAGCGAAGCGAGGGATCTGCTGTTCCGATTCTGCCGGCATGCCGCTTGTCCTCGCCGTAGAGCTGGCATGCGCCAGCACGGCTTCGGCAATCTGGTCGCCCACTCGCATCACCGGATTCAGTGCGGTCATCGGCTCCTGGAAGATCATGCTGATTCCCGCTCCGCGGATGTGCCGCATTTCCGGTTCGGCCAACGTTAGCAACTCTTCGCCGCGAAACCGGATGCTGCCCCGAATGCGGGCTTGCGGCGGCAGCAGGCGGAGGATGGCCAGAGCGCTGACTGATTTCCCGAACCCGATTCCCCAACCAGTCCCAGCACCTCGCCCGCTGCGATGCGAAAGCTGACATCGCGGACGGCCGTCATCATCCCCTGGGGGGTGACGAATTCGATGCTCAGGTTGCGAACATCCAGCAGCGGAGGCACACGGGTATGCTAGCAGGATAGGAGCTTTCGCTCACCGCACCTTGGCGTACATCACCTGGTCCAGAATGACGCCGTTCTTGATGGCACTGCGGCGCAGGATTCCCTCGCGCTCAAACCCGGCCTTCTCCAATACCCGTATGGAGGCCACATTGTGGGAGAAAACGGTGGCGAAGATGCGGACGATCTTGTAGTTATCGAGGGCCCAATCGGATGCCGCGGTCACGGCGCGGCTCGTCAAGCCGCGTCCCCAGAAGGGTTCGCCCAGCCAGTAACCCATTTCCAGACTCAGGCGCGCGATGTCCACGCCCAGCTTGAAGCCAATGCCCCCGATGGCTTCACCACCGTATTCGATCGCGAACGACATGGGCACATCCGTGGAGCGCACGTAATTCAAATAGTCGATGCCATCGCGCCGGGTGTAAGGATAGGGAAACTGATCGCGCAGGTTGGCGGCAATCTTCGGATTATTGGCACAGCGGAGCAAGGCGTCGAGATCGTCTCTGCGCCAGTCGCGTACCCGCAGATCGCCCAGATCGAGCAGCATGAGAGGAATGTTGCGGCATGGCCGCGGTCAATGCAAGCGGGAGACCAGGGGAACGGCACCACTCGTCGTTGCTAATTGCTAGTTACTAGCTGCTCCCTTCAGATCGACATCACGTCTTTTTCTTTGCCCTTGGCCAGCTCTTCCATCTTCTTGATTTCGTCATCGGTCAGCTTCTGGATCTGGTCCAGCGCGCCACGCTCTTCGTCTTCAGTGATCTTCTTGTCCTTCATCGCTTTCTTGATCAGCTCGTTGCCGTCGCGGCGGATGTTGCGGACTGCGGTGCGATGTTCTTCCAGAGCCTTGTGCAGGTGCTTGACCATTTCTTTGCGGCGCTCTTCGGTCAGCGCGGGCACGGGCACGCGAACGAGCTTGCCATCGTTCATAGGGTTCAAGCCGAGGTCAGCGCTGCGGATGGCCTTCTCGATTGCGCCGATCAGGCTGACGTCCCATGCCTGCACGGTTATCAGTTGCGGCTCCGGCGCGCTCACGTTGGCCAACTGGTTCAGCGGCATTTGCGAGCCGTAGGCGTCCACGGTCACACTGTCCAGCATGTGCACCGATGCGCGACCGGTGCGGGTAGAAGCCATCTCCTGGCGAAAGTCTTCCACCGCCTTCTCCATGCGGGTGCGGAGTTGCGCAAAGCTGTCCTTCAGGGCGGGAATCGCTGCCATTGACACTTGAGCCATTACGTTCGCCTCACAATGTAGTCACAAAACTCTCGATTATAAGCTGTTGATCCGCAGCCGTCAGCATTTCGCTGAAGTTGTGGGTAGTGTAGTTCGCGCCACTCCTAGAATTTGCTAATCTTCAGCGGCATCCGGATTGCCCTTGTTATGGGTGCGATAGCGCCTTCCGGGCGCCGTCCTCCGCGCGCACTGTGGCGCGGGAGGTGCTATCGCATCGGAGGCAAATATGTCCATCGCCGGAATCGCCAGCAGCAGCCTGTCTCAGCTTGCCAACATTCAACGTAACTGTCAGCAGGTGCGGGGTGAGTTCAAACAATTGGGCCAGGATTTGCAGTCCGGAAATCTGGCGCAGGCGCAGACCGACTTTGTCAGTCTGTCGCAATCCGCTGCCAGCCAGTTCGGCAGCAATAGTCCCGTCGCCAAAGCGCTCAACACCATTGGGCAGGCGCTGCAATCGGGTAATCTGGCCACCGCCCGGCAAGCCTTCTCTTTCGCTTCCCATCGGAGTGGCAGGCGCTGCTGCCGACTCCCATCACAGTCATATGGGAACTACGCAGAATCCGTTTGGACAGGCCTTGAACCAGCTTGGTCAGGCCTTGCAATCCGGTAATCTGTCGGCGGCGCAGCAGGCCTTCGCGGCGATGCAGCAGACTTGGCAGCAGGTTGCACCCAACGCCGTACCCGGGGCCGGCGCCACTGGATTGGCGGGCGTTTCCAGCGCAGGCATTAACGTCACCGTCTAAACATCAATGTGGGCCGCCTAACTCGCCGCGGGATTCAGGCATTCCCGATCCGTGTCTCTTGGTGCGCATCGGACTGCCTAACCCAACTTCCAATCGCAACTATGAACCCTCCCCCTCGAAAGATGTAGAGCCGCGCTTCCGGAAAGTGCCACCATTCCGCTTCCACGGATGGCCTACTTCCCTCCACGAAGTCTTTTGCCTTGTCCAGCCAATAAAAACAGACGTTTATGTGAATTCTTATGTTGCGGTTACTACGACTAAAGGCTTAGGATAGAGAAGTTGGGATGTGGCTCCCGTAAAGTTCACAATTAACACCTAAGATCTGCAATTCCACGTTCGAAAGTCAAAGATTCCCTCATGCACAGCGCCCTTCGACCTGTGTGCGAGTACTCCCAGGAGAGACTAAGATGGCGTGGTACGCGTATTGTATTACGGAGCAACAGGGCCTCCAGAATGGCACACGAGCTCGGCGGCCTTTCGCGATAGAGAACCTTCGAGGCGTCAATGGCGCTTCGATTCTGGCCTACCCTAGCGGCGATTTTGCAGTCATCGTCAGCGAATATTCCACTGAAAAAACCCTCACTCAACAAGCTATCGTCGATCATTCCCGCGTAGTCAGCGAGTGCTTTCGCACCCTCACCGTCCTGCCTTTTCGCTTTGGCACCATCTTCGATACCGATGAAGCCTTGCGGCGCGCTGTAAGGGCGAATCGCCGGACCTTTCTGGAGACGGTTGACCGTTTACGCGGCAAAGCGGAGATGCACTTCAAACTTCTGGTGAAAGACGGCATGCTGGAAGAGGCGATCCTGGCGTTACCCACCGGAGTGGGAGGCGAGTATCTGCGCCAGTTGCGCGAGCAAGCGTCCCGTGACCGCGAACGGCAGACCAAGGCGCGCGCGCTTTCCATGCAGGTGCACAAACTGTTCTCCCCGCTGGAGGAAGACGTTATCTGCAAGCGCACCGATTCCGGCGGCATGCTCATTGATTTTGCGCATCTGATCGATTCCAACTCCGTCGCCAAGTATCAGAACCGCTATGGCACGGCCACGCGGCACTTCAAAGATTGTCACGTCACCATCACTGGTCCCTGGCCTCCGTATCACTTCATGCCGGGTAAGCTCCGCACCGTCTCGGGCGGAAGCTAAGTATCTCTTGAAAAGGGTGGCCGTTACGGGCCGCCCCATTTCACTTTCCTGTCAATTTACCGCGCTTTAACACAAAATTCTCCACTGCAATCGCTCACCCGAGTGGCTGCGGAGTTACAATCGTTCCACACAATCACCATTCGCAATTCCAGGGTTGGATGGTTCCTGCGGGGAATCGCGGATCTACTGGCGTCGCTTCTGCGGGCCGGTGCAACCTGGAAGTGGGTATCGGGATTCTCATATTGGATTGTTGATTTCCCTGTTTGAGTCGGGGAATGCTTCCCGGCAACCTCAACTCGGAGTGGAAGTGATTCCAGCAACCAAGCTGCGGGTGTTGATCGCCGATGACGACTCCGGTCGGGGGAGATTTCTCACTTCCCACCTGGTCGGTCGTGGCTTCGACGTAAGCAGCGCCAGCAGCGGCGAAGAAGCTCTCCGCACGCTGCGCCTCCAGAATCCAACTCTGGTCCTGCTCGATCTCACCACGCCCGTCGACGCCGCATTCCATACCCTGCAACAAATCAAGCAGGCCAAGCCGCATGTTGCGGTGATAATCTTGTCGGCCCGTCACGATGCCGACACCATTTTCAACGCCTCCAAGCTGGGAGCCGACGCTTACCTGGCCAAGCCTTTCGAAGTTAAGGATCTGGACCTCTGCATCGACAGGATTCTGGAGAAACAACGCCTTCCCGCCGAGACCACCCCGCTGCGCGATCAGGTCTGGCGCAATGGCGATTTCGCCGGTCTTTTCGGAACCAGTCCCGCGATGGAAGAAGTGAAGTACACCATCGAGAAAGTGGCCGATACCACGGCTACGGTGCTCATCTGCGGGGAGAGTGGCACTGGCAAGGAAGTCGTCGCTCGCATGATCTATGCTCAATCGGGGCGCTTTGACAAGCCTTTCGTCAAAGTCAATTGTGCGGCCATCCCCTATGAGTTGCTGGAAAGCGAGTTGTTCGGCTACGAGCCGGGCGCCTTCACCGGCGCCACCCGGCAAAAGCCGGGCAAGTTCGACCTGGCGAACTCCGGCACTCTGTTTCTGGACGAAGTCAGCGAGATGCCTCCCGCGCTCCAGGCCAAGTTGCTGCACGTTCTTCAGGATGGCGGGTTTTCCCGTCTCGGCGGCAAGCGCGACCTCTCCGTCGACGTGCGCGTGCTGGCTGCCACCAACAAGCAACTGGAACCTGCGGTCCGGGAGGGGAGCTTTCGCGAGGATCTCTTCTACCGCTTGAACGTCATCACCATTCATATCCCGCCGCTGCGCGAGCGGCGCGAGGAGATCCCGGTTTTTCTGCATTATTTCCTGCGCCGGTACAGCGAGTTTTACGGCAAGCATCCGGCGCCATTCGGCGACGCCGCCATTACTTGCATGATGGAACATGGCTGGCCCGGGAATATTCGCGAGCTGGAGAACCTGGTCAAGCGCTACGTAATCGTAGGCAACGAGGCGCAGATCGTCCGCGAGCTCTCGCTCCGCAAGCCGGCCGTCAGTGTCATGCCGGGAACCGGCTTGGAGGTGGGCGCGAGCGGCGTAAGATCTGACGGCGATCGATCACAGGCTATTGGCGGAGCGATCCCGATCGACTCGGCGAAAGGCAATGGCGGCGACGCCGAAACCCCATCCTTGCTGGAGATTGGAAGGCGCGCCGCCTGGTCAGCCGAGCGCGAGGCCATCGAACGCGTCTTGACGCAAACCCGCTGGAACCGCCGCCAAGCCGCGAAAATCCTCAAGATCAGCTACAAAGCCCTGCTCAACAAACTGAAGGCCATCGAAGAGCAGAATGCCCAGAATAAGAACCTGACCGCCTAAAGGTTTGCATCGGCATACCACTCTGACGCACGGCCTGCCGCTCGAGTTCTTCGATCCCATCTCTCGCAACAATTCTGCCATTGTCCCTGATTGCAATGGTTTTCGAAGCCTGCGCTGGTGTGAGCGGCGTCATCGGCGCCTTTGGAAGCCTAAGTGCATCAGCTAGACCAGCAAAGAGGCACAATCTCCTTGAAGTTAGTTACCTGTCTCGACGTCTCTCTATTCGTCCCGCAGCGCGGGACATCGCCTCGTAGCGCCTTCCTGGAATGACGCCCGCCTATTTTCGCCTCTTTAAGAAAAGCGGTCCCTTGGGGCCGCTTTTTTGTGTTTAACCTCGCTGTTCGGTTCGAAACGCGGCCATTTGGCATCAAATTCCCTAATTGGGTCACAACCCAAACATCGGTGACGGACGGAGTTGACGTACGCTCTTCCAGACGCATATGATTCCCGTTCGCACAGTGCATTTTTGCCCGCCAGGCCGGTCAGCCGGCAGTGCGGGATCGCCGGGGAACAGTAGCCATGGAGAGAAAGAAACTCGAAAGTTTTAAGAAGCGTTTAGAGGAGCGCCAGCGGGAGTTGCGGTACGCCATGACTCGCACGGCCCAGGATGGCCGCGACGCCGACGTGGAGTCCGCACAGGACATCGCCGACCGGGCTGCCAACTCTTATAACAAGGAATTCCTCTTCCATCAGAGCAACAACGATCGCCAGTTGCTACAGATGGTGGACGGCGCACTCGAGCGGATACGGGAAGGCAGTTTCGGCCAATGCATCTCTTGTGGCGACGAGATCAATGCCAAGCGTCTGGAGGCCGTTCCCTGGACTCGCCACTGCATTGAGTGCCAGGAGAAGCTGGAAAAGGGAATCCTCGAGCACAGCAGCATCTAAACCATTTTGCATGCAGAATGCGAAGCCGCCCTGTGAGGGCGGCTTTTGTCATGGCCCCAGCGTGGTCCTGCAATCAATCGTGATAATCCCACGGTGTACCCGGCGAGGCGGCTTGGTTCTCTACTGGTAACGCAGGCTCTCGATAGGGTCGAAGTGCGCGGCGCGCGCGGCGGGGGCCGTTCCGAATAAAACCCCAACCAGGCTGGAGACCAGCACCGCAATGATCACCGACCATCCTGATATGGGGACACGGTAGTTGGTGATGAAGCGCACCGACAGTGGCAGCGCCAAGCCAAGCACGATCCCAACGATGCCGCCGGATAGCGAAATGAGGATCGCTTCCACCATAAATTGCGCGCGGATCTCGGAATTCGTGGCACCCACCGCTTTGCGCACCCCGATCTCGCGGATGCGCGCGTTCACCGTGGCTAGCATGATGTTCATGATGCCGACTCCGCTCACAATCAGAGTCAGCACCGAGATCAGCAGCAGCACCTCGGTCAGCGTATCCGCGGTCTTGGCGGCCACTTGCAGCAACTGCGTCAAGTTGTCGACCCGGTAACCCGACTCCGGACGATGCCGGGACTGCAACACGTCATGGATTTCCTGCGTGGCGCGAGGCACTTCAGCGGAATCGGACACCGAAAAGAAAAGCTGCTTTACCTCGTCGCTGTTGGTGAAGTAGCGCGCCACGGTGTACGGAACCAGGATGGTGTCGTCGGAGATTTCGGACTGGCCGAAGGTATCCACGCGCTCCCGAAAGGTCCCAATCACGGTGAAGGGAAGTCCGTTGAGCTTGATCTCCTGGCCCACCGCGGAGTCCAGCGAGCCCAGCGCCTCGGCCAGTTTCTGGGTTATCACCGCGACCTTATTGCGGGCCGAGGTGTCGCCGTCGTCGAAGAATCGGCCTGAGAGGATTTGCAAATTGCGCACGTTGAGATACTGGCGGGAGACGCCCAGCACGATGACTTCGCGCTCTTTGCCACCGGGCACAGCGATGCGATCGTGAAACTCGATCATGGGCGAGGCGTTACTGATGCCGGGGACTTGCTGGCGCACCGCGGTCAAGTCGTCGAGGGTGAGGAAGTCGCTGGAAGCGTCGCGCCCATAGATGCCGCCCCCGGCGTATTCCGCAACCATCATGTTGGATCCGATGTTTTGGATTTGCTGGAGCAGATATTGTTTACCGGTAAGACCGATGGTGACCACCAGGATGAGCGATGCCGTCCCAATCACCATCCCCAGCGAAGTGAGGATGAATCGCATCTTGCCGATACGAAATGTCTGGAACGCGACGCTCAAGGTGTCGCCTAAGACGAACTGAGGATACCGGCGCCCATTGTTGCCGTTGCCTGCCATTCTTGAGCTTTAGACTACTCGCGTGGGAATACGGCTGCAATTCCGATACCGGCAACCAACCCGGTTGTCATACCACGAGATGTTGGCTCCTTAGAAAATCTCTCGCTACCGCGCCGGCGTCTTTCTTCTCTCCATCGACGGCGTAGTTCATCGCTCGCATGTCCTCCGCGGTGATTCGGCCTGCAAGGCTTGCGAACGCATGCTGCGCTCTTGGACACTCCTGGAAAAGAGCGGGCCCCACAATCGGTACGGCGTCATAAGGCGGGAAGTAGTGTTTGTCATCCTCCAGCACAACCAGGCCGAGCGCGGCGATGAGGCCATCCGTATTGTTGCCGGCCACAATGTCGACCGACCGGTTTTGCAGAGCGCGATAGAGCAGCCCCAGGTCCATCACGCGCGGCGCTTCGGCAAAATGCAAGTCGTATGTCTTGACCAGGCCGTGATAGCCATCCTGCCGCTCGAGGAATTCATAACCCACTCCCAGCCTCATCTGCGGAGCTGCTCCTGCAAGTTGCGACAGCGTTTTCACTCCCAACCGCCGGGCGTCGTCGCCCCGCATCACCATGGCGAAGCTGTTGTTGAATCCCAGCGGCGGCATGACATCCAGGTTGAATCGCTGCTTGTACTCCTGCTTTACTCGCTGATAGACGCTGGCCGGCTCGCCGGCGAACTGTTCCTTCAGGATCGCCGCCAGCGCCGTACCCGTGTACTCAACGTAGGCGTCGATGCGCCCGGCGAGTATTGCCTGCTGGCAAATGTAAGTTCCGGCCAGATAGAAGCGCCCATCAACCGGCATCTGGCAGACACTGTGGAGATACTGCGTCAGGAGTTCGCCCAGGATGAGCTGTTCGGTGAAGTTCTTGGAGCCGACGGTCAGCTCGGCCTCGCGAGACAGGCAGCCGCTGCAAACGGTCAGCGCCAACGCGGAAAGGAATGTGCGCCGGTTCATCGTCAGCTTCGGTGCCGTACCAGCAGCTTCTCGAAGCCGCTGAGCATAAGGTCTGCGGCCAACGCGATCAAGGCCGCGGGAATCGCGCCCGCCAGAATCACTCCGTTATCCACCATAGCAATGCCGCGAAAGATAAACTCGCCGAGCCCGCCTGCGCCGATGGCGGCCGCGATAGTGGCAACGCCAATTGTGATCACCGCGGCGACACGAATTCCCGCCAGCATGACCGGCAGCGCCAGAGGCAATTCGACATGCCACAGAAGTTGACCGGATGTGAGTCCCATTGCAATCGCCGCCTCCCGCACCGGCGGACTGATGCCGGCAATGCCAACATAGGTGTTACGCACGATGGGAAGCAGAGCGTAGAGCGCCAGGGCAACGATCGCCAGGCGATCGGCCCGCGCGCCCAGCCACGGCAGCGGCAGCAGCAGTCCGAATAACGCCAGGCTGGGAATGGTTTGAATGACGTTCGTGCTGCCCAGCACCACCGCCTTCCACTTTGGTTTGCGGGTCAGAAGGATTCCCAGCGGCACGCCGATGGCGATCGCCAGCAACATCGAGATACCGACGAGCCACAGGTGCTCGGCGGTGAGCGTGGCGACCTCGCGTTTGTGGGTGAAGATGAAGTTCACGAAAGTTCCGCGCGATTGGCTCTAGCTGACCGTTGATCGCCTCTTAACTGTCTGAGCCCTGAAACATCTGCTGGCGCGTGCGAAACACATCCACATACGCCTTCACCGAGACATCCGGCGCCTCCAGAAATTCCTTCGGGCTATACACTCCGCGTAGCCTGCCCTCTTCCATCAGCCCAATCCGGCTACCGAGCAGCAGGGCCTCGCTCACATCGTGAGTCACGAAGACAATCGTCTTGCCCAACTTCGTTTGTAGCTTCTGGAACTCGATCTGGATCTCGGCCCGGGTGATGGGATCGAGTGCGCCGAAGGGCTCGTCCATCAGCAAAATGGGCGGCTCGGCTGCCAGCGCTCGCGCCAGCCCAACCCGTTGCCGCTGTCCGCCGGAGAGCTCATCGGGATATCGGCCGGCGAACTCGCCAAGCGGCAGTCCTACCAGCGCCAACACTTCTTCCACACGGGACGCGATCTTACGCCCGTCCCATCCTTCAAGCTTAGGGACCAGGGCTACGTTTTCAAAGACGGTGTAGTGTGGAAAGAGCCCAACGTCCTGGATGGCATAGCCAATGCGACGCCGCAACTGAACCTTGTCCCATTGGTCGATGGACGTTCCCTCAACCCGCACTTCGCCCGAGGTTGCCGTCAGCAGCCGATTGATCAGCTTCAGCGAGGTTGTTTTCCCTGATCCGCTGCGGCCCACGAGCATAAACGTCTCGCCAGTTCGCACCGCAAGATCCAGGCCCGACAGGAGGTTCTTTCCTTGCGGCAGACGAAATCCAACACCTGCAAATTGGATGGCATAGCTGGAGTCGTCAGGCATGTGCAAAGGCGCGCGAAAATGCCGTTTCAGCCTATCAGAGTTGTTTGTTCTTGTGGAATCGCAGGACGCGAACCAGAACGGAGGGCAAATAGGAATGCCGAGGCAGCGTTCTGCCCCGGCATTAATGTCTATCGTCGAATCTGTGCTACAGGCTCAGTCCAGAGATTAGTAGCGTCCCCAACCGCCGCCACCACCACCGCCGCCCCCGCGGCCACGGCCACCGCCACCGCCCCCGCGCCCGCCACCGCCGCCTTCGCGCCGGGGCCGGTCCGTCTTCGGACGGGCTTCGTTCACGGTCAGGTTGCGCCCGCTCAGGTTGGTGCCGTTGAGGGCTTCCATAGCCTTGCCGGCCGAGTCATCGTCCGACATTTCGACAAATGCGAAGCCGCGCGATTGCCCGGTGTCGCGATCAGTCACAATGCTGACCCTATCGACCGGGCCGTACGCTTCAAACATCGCGCGTACCTGGTCTTCAGTCGCATCGAAGCTTAGGTTCCCCACGTAGATGTTCTTCATTGGTTCCTCGCTTTCAGAGTAGGCCGCTTGCCGGCCGATCCTTTGGCAGCCCTACGCGGCATGAATTGGGGTGATACGACCAAAGACTCAATCGCCTTCTCATCGTCGCAAATAGCAGAGGGCAGCATCCGCTACCCTCGCTTCGTGCCTCGTGTTTACAGAACCTGTACGTTCTCAGCCTGCCAACCCTTTGCACCACGCTTCACGTCGAAGCTCACGGCTTGACCTTCCTGTAGCGAGCGGAAGCCGTTCGACTGAATAGCGGAGAAATGGACGAAAACATCTTCGCCGTTCTGACGTGAAATGAAGCCAAAGCCTTTGGCATCGTTAAACCACTTTACTGTTCCTTGTTCCATTTGTTTCTTGATTTTCCTTAATGTTGATGTTGCGTTGGTGAATCGGAAGGTTCCAGGCAGGAATCGCTCGAGACAGGGAGGGATGGCTGCTAAACGCGCCGTTCGAACACACGCAGGTCTAGTATACAACAACTGCCCCATTTGGTGGACAGAAAGGAATTGGAGGGTAGTGTCTGATATCAGACGGAGGTCGCGTTTGCGGACCGGACGAAGGTCTCGGTTTCCTTCAAAATCTGCGATACCAGGTCGGCTGACGCCGCCTCGCAATAGATGCGTAGCAGCGGCTCTGTACCCGAGGCGCGGACCAGCACCCAGGCCTCGGCTCCATTGCCGTACCTAGGTGCGTCCAGAAAGAACTTCACCCCATCCAGAGTCTCCACCTTCAGTACGCCGTAGCTACCAATCCTTCCAGGTGTGGCCTGCACCCGCCGCATGGCTTCATCCTTGACGTCATTGCTCAAGTGAAGATCAACGCGACCATAGTGATGCTCGCCGTACTCCTTTTGCAGATCGTGCACCAGCTGTCCCAGCGGCCTTTCTTCCTGGGCCATGATGTTGGCCAGCAGCAGCGAATTCAGAAGGCCGTCGCGCTCGGGCAGATGGCGGGTAATGCCGATGCCACCCGACTCCTCGCCGCCGATCAGGATGTCGCGTTCCAGCATGAGGTCGCAGATGTACTTGAAGCCGATGCCGCACTCGTGCAACCTGCGCTCGTACTTCGCGGCAATGCGGTCCAGCATGCGAGTGGTGTTGAACGCACGCACAATCTCGCCCGGCCATTGCTTGCGCTTCAGCAGCCACTCCAGAATCACGCAATAGATCTTGTGCGCATCCACAAAGCTGCCGTCTTCCGCGACCGCGCCAATGCGGTCTGCGTCGCCGTCCGTCGCCATCCCAGCCTGGCAGTGGGCATGCACAACGGATTCTTGCAACATCGCGATGTGCGGCTCGATGGGCTCGGGATTGATGCCGGGGAACAGCGGGTTAAGCTCGCCGCGAATCTCAAAGTGGTGGATGCCGGCTTCCGTGAAGATGCCTTTCACCACGCCACGTCCGGCGCCGTACATCACGTCAATGGCGAACTTGAAGCCGGCTTTCTCGATCAGCTTCAGGTCGACGAAGTTCTTGATGGCTGCAATGTACGGCGTCTTGAAATCGGTGACGGTCACGTTGCCGCCCTTGCGCTCCAGCCTCGGCGAATCCAACTCGCCCTCAATCGCTTTCATGATCGCCGGCGTGCCTGAGCCGCCATAGCCGGCCTTGTACTTCACGCCGTTCCAGTTAAATGGATTATGGCTGGAGGTAATCATCACACCGCCGGCCGCGCCCAGGTTCTTCACCGCGTAGGAGAGCGCGGGAGTGGGCGTGTAGTCGTCGGAAAGGCGCACCGAAATGCCGGCAGCCGCGAGAACTTCGGAGATGATCTCCGCCGCACGCGGGGAAGCGAAGCGCGTATCGTAGCCGACGACCAGGCCTTTGCTGGCGTCCTCGTGTTGGTGGACGTAATGCGCCATCGCGTTGCCGACCCGGCGCACATTGTCGAAGGTGAAGTCGTCGGCAATGATGCCGCGCCATCCGTCGGTGCCGAATTTGATCTGGGTTGCCATGGTCGAATTGAGCGTTGACGCTTCTGGCTGTTGGCCGTTAGCTCTTAGCTTCCCGCCTTAGCTAGTTGCTAATCGCTAATTGCTAATTGCTGTCTTTATACCAGCCGCTTCAGGTTCTTCTCGTCCAGATACTTCACCACTTTGCCCACATCTTGTGCGTGCTCGCGAGTGGTAATCAGCAGTGCGTCTTCCGTCTCCACCACTACGAGTCCCTTCACCCCAACCACGGCAACGAACTTGTCGGCACCGCAGTGGATGAAGTTGCCTTCCGCATTCAGGGTGAAGGACTGCTCGGCTGCGATTACGTTGGCGCTATCTTTGCCGCCGGCATTGCGATGCTCGTAGAGTGCCGTCCACGAGCCCAGGTCGTTCCATCCAAAGCTGGCGGGAATGCAATAGATGCCCGACTTGCTTTCACCCTTCGCCGAACGCGGTTCGAGTACCGCGAAGTCCACGCTGATGTTTTCGCACTTGGGATACAGCTTGGCGAACGTCTTTTCGAACTTGCTCGTGCCATAGCTTGCCGCAATCTCTTCCAGCAGCGGCGCAGTCTTGGGCAAATGTTCGCGCAAGGCGTCAGCCAGCGTCTGCGCTCCCCAGACAAACATGCCGCTGTTCCAGAAGAAGTTGCCCGCCTTCACAAATTGTTCTGCAACGTCGGCCGTCGGCTTCTCGGTGAAGCGTCGCACATTGAACACGTCGGTACCCGGGCTGGAGAGCCTCGCATCGAGCGTTGCCTTGAAGGGGACGGCCTTTAGGCCGTCCGTAAGGTCTGAGCCAACGAGGCCGGCTTTAGCCGCTGAGGGACTTCCCTTTGACCAGGTCAGAGCCTGCTTAGCGCCAGCTTCGATGTAGCCGTAGCCGGTTTCGGCACGCGTCGGCGTAATCCCGATGACGACGATGTTCGCTCCCTTCGCGGCGATCTCGGCGGCACGCCGGATGTCGTCGCGGAAACGCTTTTCATCGCCGATCACGTGATCGGACGGGAACATGCCGATCACCGCGCCAGGATCGCGCTTTTCGAGCAGAAAGGCTGCCAGTCCGATGGCGGGAGCAGTATTCCGTCCCACCGGTTCGGCTATGACCTGCTGCTTGTTCAGCTTCTTGAGCTGACGAACAATGGGAGCGCGCAGATCGTCATTGGTGATGGCCCAGAAGCGCTTCGCCTTGGCCAGCGGCAGCAGGCGCTCGACGGTCTCCTGAATCATGCTCTTCTTGCTGTTCAGCGGGAGCAGTTGCTTGGCCATGCGCTTGCGGCTCAAAGGCCAAAAGCGCGTGCCGCGTCCGCCGGCGAGAATGACTGGATAGAAGTTATTGGCCAAATCGTTTCACCACAGAGACACCCTTCGGCTGCGCTCAGGGCCGGCTCCGAACACGTATGATTTCGAATGTTCGATTTTACCGAATGTCTGAGGATGGTGCTCGTGAGATCATCTACCAATGTTTCCCCAGTTGTTGGTAGTCCAAAATACACTCGCCGGAGCCAGCGAAGTGGCGGGAATCCCCAGTCGCCAGCGTGCAGGGAAGCTGTAATGATGCCCGGAAGGGCAATGTTGTTAGTTGGCCGGTTTAGCGCCACGGAAGGAAGATCTGATGCAAGCCTCGCGTTTCTCGCAGCTTCTATGTCGCGCTTTCCAGTTGTTTGTCTTGGCGGGGTTGGTTGCGCTCACTGCCCACGCGCAGAAGATCAACGTGACATACGACCCCAACCTCGATTTTGCCAAGTTCAAGACCTTCGCATGGGGCGCGCATGACGCTGTCTCCCGCCCCATGCTGGCGGCCGCCATCGCCGGCGCTATTCAAGAAGAACTCACCAAGCGCGGCTTGCAGAAGACCGACAGCCATCCGGACCTGTATGTCCAAATGTACGGTTCATCGGATTCGGACATTGCGGTGAGTTACTCCGACCTCTACAGCGGATATTCCGGCATACCGCCATTCGATCAGAACTTCCTGATGTGGGGTGCGGTGCCCGGTGTGACCACGACAGTAGTCGTGCATAAGGGGCAACTCGTGGTCGATCTTATCGATGCAGCTCACAGGAAAATCGCATGGCGAGGCGTAGCGAAAGAGAACCTCAGTGACAACCGAGGGAAGTTGCTGGACCAGGTAAATTCAGCGGTAGAAAAGATGTTTAAGAAGTATCCAGTCGGCATTGCTCGCTGAGGATGCGCGCAGTCGAACCATCACGCTTCCTGAAGGGTGTCTCGGTCGCTAGAAAAACTACTTTGCGCTGATTGACTGCGGCAGTTCGGTCTCGGGCTCAGCGACCGCTCCGGTGGGCAGCGACATGCGGATCACTTCCAGATCCCACTGCGGCCGCACGATATATTCACCAACACAGGCAGGAACCACCACGGCATCGCCGGTGGCGAAGCCGATGGGCTCCATCCCTTGCGATTCTACGATCCCGGCGCCGTTCACCGCGACAACGATGTGCGGAGAGGCGGGCGCTACTTTGGAGTGCAACGGCTCGCGCAACTGCATCTTCTCAACCTGAAAGAACGGTGAGCGCACTAGAACGTCGGTCTCACCGCTCGACCGCCGCAAGACTTTGCCAGCATTGGTGTGCAGCCTGGTCGCCGCCAATCCTTCGGCGACGTGAAGTTCGCGCGGCCGGCCGTAATCGTACAAGCGATAAGTAATGTCCGAGGTCTGCTGCGTCTCCACCAGCACCATTCCGCCGCCGATGGTGTGCACCGTTCCCGCTGCGACGTAGAGCATGTCGCCGGCGTAGACATCGACCCAGTTCAGCAGCATCTCGGCGCGAGTGTCCTGGATCGCCTGCTCGAATTCGGCGAGCGTTACTCCCGGTTTCAGACCCAGCGCAACCTGCGCGCCAGGATTCGCCCGTAGCACGTACCAGCATTCGGTTTTGCCGCAGGGCTGGCCGCTTTTGCGCGCTTGTTCGTCATCGGGATGAACCTGCACCGACAGCTTGTCGCAAGGAAATAGAAACTTCACCAGCAGCGGGAAGCGGTTGTCGTAGACGGCGGCCTGCCCTACCAGATCGCGCCGAAATTCTTCGCCAGATCGCCCAGGCTTTGTCCGGCGAGCGGGCCGTTGGCGACGCGATTGTCTTCCCAGGTCAGCCAGCTTTCGCCGATCGGCTCCTTCACGATCCTGGTGTAGATAGGACGCAAGTCGCGGCTGCCCCAAGGCCGCTCGTCGAAGATGGGGACCACGAGAAATGGATAGAGTTCAGACATTAGCTACACGCTGGCGAAAAAGTCGCGCATGCGCTGCAATGCGCGCGTCAGATTCTCGGGCGAGGTCGCATACGAGATGCGGACGTGGTCATGCGTGCCGAAGCCTTCTCCGGGAACGACCACGACGTGCGCCTCATGCAGCAACCCGTGAGCGACGTCGGATGCGGACTTCATTCCCTTCCGCCCGAAAAAATGGCTCACATTGGGATAGGCGTAAAACGCGCCATTGGGCGCCGCGCAAGTGATTCCGGGAATCGAGCGCAAGCCGGCAACAATCTGGTCGCGAAGACGGATATAGCCAGCCAGCATCTGCTTCACGCAATCCTGTGAGCCACTCAGCGCGGCCACCGCGGCCTTCTGCACAATCGATGTCGGGTTGGATGTGCTCTGGCTTTGCAGCTTCTGCATTGCGCTCATGATGGGCGCGGGCCCCAGCGCGTAGCCCAGCCGCCAGCCCGTCATGGCGTAGGTCTTCGACAAAGAGCCAATGATGATGACGTGCTCTTTGGCCTCATGCATTGACCCGGCTGACAATCGCTGGCCAGTATGATCCAGGTAGACATAACACTCGTCGGAGACCACATAGATACCGCGATCGTGCGCCAGCTTCAGCACGGTGGTCATGTCCTCGGGCTTCATCACCGCGCCGGAAGGATTGTTGGGAGAATTCAGCAAAATGACTTTGGTGCGAGGCGTGATGGCGCGCTCGACCATCTCCGCGGTCAGCGCGAAATCGCGCCCTTCGTCGGTGGCGATGTAGACCGGCTCGCCGCCGGCATAGCGCACGATGTCTTTGAACGAAACCCAGTAGGGCACCGGCACAATGACTTCGTCGCCGTCCTCCACCAGCACCTGGATAGCATTGAACAGGGCATGCTTGCCGCCGACGGAGGCGACGCAGTCCTCACGCTTGTAGTCGGAGCCGAAGTCGGCAGCGTGGCGCTGGATGATGGCGTCGCGCAATTCGGTGGTGCCGCCTACCGCCGTGTACTTGGTGAAGTCGTTGCGGATGGCGGCGATGGCCGCTTCCTTGATGTGCTCGGGAGTAGGGAAATGCGGCTCTCCCGGGCCCAGGTCGACCAGGTCCGCGCCCGTCGCGCGAAGTTTATCGGCTTCTCCGGCTACCGCCAAAGTCGCCGAAACTTCGATGCGTTGGATCCGCTGGGTGAGAAGCTGAGTTCCGGCAGCTGTCATGGTCGGGCCCTTCATAAGAGATGTTTGCCTGTAGCTGAAAGGTGTCCGTGCGTGATTCGCTGGCGCACCCGCTGCTCCACCATCTCCGGCACCAGGCCGTTCAAAGGGCCGCCGAGCTTGGCAATCTCGCGCACGATCCGCGAGCTCAAGTAGGAATACTGTTCCGCCGGCATCATAAAAACGGTTTCCACGCGCGGTTCCATCTTGCGATTCATCAGCGCCATTTGCAGCTCAAATTCGTAATCGCTGATGGCGCGGATCCCACGCAGCACCGCGTTCGCGTTCTTCTGGATGCAGTAGCTCACCAGCAGGCCTTCGAACACATCGACGCTGACATTGTCGAGCTGCAAGGTCATGGCCACCAGCATTTCCTTGCGCTCCTCCATGGAGAAGAGCGTCTCGCCCTTATCAAGGTTGCGCGCGATGGCCACGATCAGTTTATCGAACAGTTTGCTTCCCCGGTGAATGAGGTCCAGGTGGCCGTTGGTGACGGGATCGAACGATCCGGGATAGATAGCGACGATGTCCTTCAAGGGTCCTCGGAGGCTGGGATTTACGGCTGGTTGATTTTATTCTGGCCGGCGTCGGCAAGCAACGAAGAATGTGGCCGCGCCGCGAACGGCGCACGGCAGCTCTCAATTTCCTGCTGCGGCGGGTAGCGTGTGGGCGTGGGCGACCGACGCGCGGGTCAGGCGATGACTTACGCCTCCCGCAGCAGTTCAGTGCGGTACTTCGGTGCGAGCGCCTTCACTTTCTCGATAAACGCGGTCTGCTCTTTTTCGTTCAGCTTCGGAGGGGGCGTCGTGCGCGTGGCCACAGGTACGCCTGCTTCCAGGAAGAATTTCTCCTGTCCCGCAGGAGAGCAGACACACAGCATGCGCACCGGCAGGGTGGAAGCGTTGTGAAACTGATGCGCAGCGTTCGCGGGAATGTTCAGTGTGTCGCCGGCACACACGATCGACTTCTTGCCGCGGAAAGTGGCTTCCATTTCGCCTTCGAGCAGGATAAAGGTCTCTTCGAAGTCATGCCGGTGCGGCGGCGGGCCGCCACCTGGCGGGATATGCATATCAATTACGCAGAAGCGTCCTGCCGTCTGCTCGCCCGTCACGGTGATGGTGTAGGTGTCGCCGACCAGACCGATGTGAGGGAGGTTATCGGGCTGCGCCAGCGTGAGATCTCGTTTGGGATCGTCCGCTGGGATCGTTAGTGGGGCAGTTGACATTTCAGGCCTCCCATTATTCCATGCTTACTTCCGTCCGGCGGGCGGCTTGGGCTGCGGAGACGGTGCCGCCTCGGCATTGGCGGCTGCGGCTTGCGCCTTGTCGGCGCTCGAGATCAGTCCCAGCGCCTTTCGCACTTCGACTTCGATCTTTGCCGCGATGTCTTTGTTTTCCTTCAGGAACGTCTTGGCGTTTTCGCGGCCCTGGCCCACCCGCTCACCTTTGTAGCTGAACCACGAGCCCGACTTCTCCACCAGGTTCTGACTCACCGCCAGATCGATCAGGTCGCCCTCACGCGAGATGCCTTCGCCGTACATCATGTCGAATTCGGCTTCCCGGAACGGCGCAGCAGTCTTGTTCTTCACGATCTTCACCCGCGTGCGCGACCCAACCACCTGATCGCCGTCTTTGATGGCGCCAATGCGGCGAATGTCGATGCGGACCGACGAATAAAACTTCAGTGCGCGGCCACCCGTGGTAGTTTCCGGATTGCCGAACATGACGCCGATCTTCTCGCGAATCTGGTTGATGAAAATGAGGCAGGTATGCGATTTGGCCACGATGCCGGTGAGCTTGCGCAGGGCCTGGGACATCAGGCGCGCCTGCAGTCCGACGTGGCTGTCGCCCATCTCGCCGTCGAGCTCGGCCTTGGGCACCAGCGCCGCGACAGAATCCACCACCAGCACGTCGATGGCGCCGGAACGCACCAGGGCTTCGGCGATTTCCAAAGCCTGCTCGCCATAGTCAGGCTGCGAGACCAGCAGGTTGTCCACGTCAACGCCCAGCTTGGCTGCATAGATCGGATCGAGGGCGTGCTCGGCATCGACAAAGGCCGCCATGCCGCCTTGTTTTTGCGCTTCGGCGATCACTTGCAGGGCGATGGTTGTCTTGCCGGAAGACTCGGGCCCGAAGACCTCGACCACGCGTCCGCGCGGGAAGCCGCCAACGCCCAGTGCCGCGTCGAAGGAAATAGCGCCGGTAGAGATCACGGAGATGGGCACGACTGCGCCCTTGCTCCCCAGCTTCATAATGGAGCCCTTGCCGAATTGCTTTTCGATTTGCGACAGCGCCAGGTCGATGGCCCGGCCCTTTTCAGTTTTCTCGTCTGCCATGCGTGGCGCTCCTTGGCTACTCCGTCCCGCCACAGCATTGGCGGGGGCGGACAGATTGAAGATGAATGCAATGGGTCAGTGAGGCAGGCGCCGTGGAATGGGCGATTCGCGATGAAGAGCGCATGGATACCTGACGTTTGCAATTATACATTGAGCTACGCCAAAAAAGCGAACAAATAGCGAAGCAAGGGGAACGAAAGTACTAGTACTTCCGTGTCTCACATGGGTTTGTGACGGCGATTGCGGGAACGGGCACTCCGGGCGGATTTCCATCAGGGCGCAGGCCGACAGTAGATCGAAAGATATTAACGCTTAGGTAACATTTTGCGGACGCACAACCGGTCCCATGATGGGTTGAAGCAGGATTCAATGGCTCTCAGGCAGAGTGTACGCGAAGTCGTAGGAATGTTTCCCGTCGGCGATGGTGATGTTCATCTCGCCGGTAAGGCCGACGAGCTGGCCCGTCCCCGAATCGGGCACCACGGACACAGTCAACTGCGGTGTTCCGCGCGTCATGATGCCAGTGTGATGCAGCAGGAAAGTACCCTTGCGCCCCGCCAATGTCCCGGTGAACTGTTCGATTGCGACGTACACAGCCGAGCCCTTAACGTCGGTGCCGGCGGTCAGCATCTCGACCCTGCTAGTGCCTTCGAGACCTCCATGGAACTGCTTGTCGATGGACATTCGGCTCACGGTAGCCGGCTTGGATTGATCAGCCGCCGCCTGGGGAACCACCTTGACTTCGAATGTTCCAGTTGCATGTCCGGTCATTAATGCGTCCTTGTTATTCGGCGTTGGAGTCTTCGAGGCGTCCTGCGCAGATGCGTGCAGCACGAAGAGCAGGCCCAGGGTTACGACGATGCAGCTTGCGGTCCGAGATCTTGTTGTCATATTCGCCCTATGGTCCGACTATCGCTTCAGCAGGTCCACCGGCTCGCGTACGTCGGTCACGCGGAAGTATTTCGCCAGCGACGGATAGCGTTGCGCCGCCGCTTCGTACATCGCGTAGGCCACGTTCCGATAGGAAAAGTGACCGGCTGCACCCGTCCGCAGCTCGCTGATGTAGATCGCCTCGGCAAGGTCCATCTTGAACAGCGTGCGCTTGCGGAAGGCCAGTGGAATGACGTATTGCGACTGCTGCTCCGCTTCAGTTGACTCGCCAGCAGCAAGCTGCGCCGCGGTATCGCGCGCGCGCTGCATCGCAGCCTGATATCGCTTGGCCAATCCTGCCAATTCGATCTCTACCGGTTCGTCGTAGCCGTGCGCCGTAGTGTAGTCCTGCACAATCTGCACGCAGCGGCGGTGGCGATGCATGTCGCGAAAGCCGCCAATGTCCATCAGGATGTCGAAGCGGAATTGCTGTCCGGCGGAGAAGGCGCGCGAAACCTCATCGTGCCGGCCGCGATGACGCAGGCCCATGTCGACGATCTCGCGGCGTTGCGCTTCGGGCAGCGCGCTTACGACATCGCGAATCTGACGATACGGGTGATGCGAATACTGATACAGCAATGTCGTCGCGAGGTCGAGCTCCAGCGGATCAGCGTCGAGCAAATCGACCGTCGGGGCTGGCTCAATCGCAACGCCTGCTAACAATTCCTTCGCCGCTTCCCTAAGTTCGTGCCGGGTTTCGATCTCGTAGGCGTTAGGCTCGGCATACTTCATCAACGTGGGCGCGACGCGGATTGGTCGCATCAGGAATTCGCCGGCGCGTCCTGCCATCGCAGGAGACTCGCGCGCAATCTCATCCAGCAATGCCCATGCTTTGGCATGACCAACGTCGTAAGCGGGCTCCTGAGCGGCGCGCCGCAACAGTTCGCCAAGATACCGCACTTCGGCGTGGGTGTGCGACAACAAGCGCGAGACCTGATTTTCCAGCGTGCGCGCGCTGACGATCTGGCCCAGCGAAGTATTGGTCGCCAGCGGCAGCAGGTAGCGCGAGAGGTCGAAGGCGCGGGCGCGCAGCGTGCGCTCATACGTCTCTTGCTTCATCTCCGCAGGCTTGGGCGTGCGCTCGCGAAGGCAGTCAAACATTTCGTCGGAGAAGTGGCGATACTCGGCGAAGAGGTGATCGATGGTGTCCCGATACAGGACGGATGCAGCCGCGTCGTCCCCAAAATCGGGAACGTAGTATCCGCTCTTCTGGAAGTCCTGATAGCGAGTAGAGCGCTCCTGGCCGTCCCAGCGCGGCTCATCTACGGCGATCGTCGCGGCCAGGATCGACAGCCGCTCGATAGCGAAGGCGATGTGCGCCAAATCCGCAATGCTGCGGTGGCCGTACTGAAAGTAGAACGTGTTGAGGAACTTTTCGGCCTTCTGGTCGTTGATCTCGGCCAGCGATTCGCGCATGGAGAGCGCCGAGCGCGAATACTTGGCCATGCCGTACGCCTGCACCTCGGGATCGGCGCCGTGAACGGCGTACACCTGGGTGCTGGGCTCGTGGTTGGAATAAAGTTCGCTGTTATCCGCGTCTGGTTTGTAACCGAGTGACATTGCGGTGAATCATATGCGGTACGGAACAGGCGGGCAACTGCCGAAGCTGTGGGAATCGTGCAAAACTGGTGACATCCCATAAATTTCTTGCGTAAACCTCCGCCTGAAACCGATCTCGCCTCCGATAGCCGCACCCAGTGGGTGGGCGCCGACTCCATTCTGTTTGCCACGGCGCATCGGCCATGGCCCGCGCCCATGGCGCCGTGGATCATGACCCAGCGCTGGAACGATCTTCTGTTTATGCACTATGCGATTGCGCCGGAAGTGGTGCGGGCCTTGGTTCCGGACGTTTTGACGCTCGATACCTACCAGCAACGCGCGTGGGTGTCGGTAACGCCGTTCTGGATCAATCATCTGCGGCCGCCGGGAGTGCCGTCGCTGCCGTGGCTTTCGCACTTTTCTGAGATCAACGTGCGGACCTATGTGAGCTACAACGGCAAGCCCGGCATTTACTTCTTCAGCCTGGACGCCAGCAATCTGTCGGCAGTGTGGGGCGCGCGCGTCTTCTATCGCCTGCCATACTGGCAGGCGTCGATGAAGGTGAAGGGCAAGGGCGGCGCGAAGATCGACTACCTCTCGAAGCGGCAGCATGGTCCTAAACCGGCTGAGCTGAAGTGCTCGTACGGACCGGCTAGCCGGCAGACGTTCCACGCGCGTCCGGGGTCGACCCAGCACTTTCTCACCGAGCGATACTGCCTTTATTCCGTCAGCCGAAAGCACCTGTATCGCGGTGAGATTCACCATCTGCCGTGGGATTTGCAGGAGGCGGTGGTTGATCTGGAAGCGAACACGATGGCGCAGCCCGCGGGCCTGCAACTTCCTGCGCAGCCTGATCTGGCTTATTTTTCGAGCGAGTTGAAGGTGCTGTTCTGGGCGCCGGAGCGGCTGCTCTGACCTAGCTAAATGCTGAGTATAATCCAGCTTGCTTCATGCGGGAGGGATTCATGGCAGGAGTAGAAGGCCGCGTCGCGCTGGTTACGGGAGCGTCGCAGGGCATTGGCCGGGCGTGCGCGCTGGTTCTGGCTGAGTCGGGAGCGAAGCTGGCGTTGTGCGCGCGCAATCAGGAGAAGCTGGAGCAACTGGCCGGCGAGATCAACAGCAAGGGCGGCGAAGCTGCTGCATTCAAGCTCGACGTTGCCAGCGAAGAGGAAATCAAGGCCGTCGTAAAGGCAGTTATCGCGCGCTTCGGCAAAGTCGACATCCTCGTTAACAATGCCGGCATCACCCGCGATCAGCTCGTCATGCGCATGAAGCGCCCCGACTGGGACGACGTCATCGCCACCAACCTGACCGCGCCATACCTGCTGACACAGGCTGTAATCGGCTCGATGTTGAAGCAGCGCTGGGGACGAATCATCAACATTACCAGCATCTTCGGGCAGATCGGCCAGGCAGGGCAGGCCAACTACTCGTCGTCGAAGGCCGGGTTGATCGGACTTACGATGTCGATGGCGCGCGAGGTTGGATCGCGCAGCATCACCGTCAACGCGGTTGCGCCGGGCTTCATCGAGACGGCGATGACCGAGGTCCTTCCCGCGGGATTGAAAGACAACATCCTGAAGAACATTCCGCTGGGACGAGCGGGCAGCGATATGGATGTGGCCCACGCCGTGAAGTTCTTGGCATCGGAGGAAGCTGGCTACGTTACGGGGCATGTGCTGAATGTGAATGGTGGGATTCTAATGGGATAGCAGTGGTGATCAAGCTGCACCGAATTTTCGAAGCTGATGCCCCGTGTTTTATATTCACACATTGACGCACGGCCTGAAGAGTTTGCGTGAGAACTCGACTTGTAAGTTTGCGTTGGGAGAAGACCGCCGAGATTGGCTCTAATTCAGCCGCGCAGCGGCGGGATGAAGGTAGCCCGGGGCGTGAGCCCCGGGTAGCAGTGGGAAAAAATCGGAGCCGCGGCAGCGGCGGCAGGGTTCCCACGCAGACACTAAAGTCCGTCCCCTTCGAGGCCATCGCAGATTTCCCCGGGGAATTGGTGCAGCGTTGTCTGAGATCGTTGAAGCCACGACCGCGGAGCAGATCGAGCAGGTGCGAAACCTGTTCGCCGAATATCGCGCGCAGTTGCCGGTGGAATATTGCTTCCGGTCATTAGATGCGGAGATTGCCGGGTTGCCGGGCATGTATTCTCCGCCGCAGGGAACTCTGTTGCTGGCGATGGTCATAGGTCAGCCGGTGGGATGCGTCGGTCTGCGTCCGTTCCCGCTCGATGGGCGCTGCGAGATGAAGCGGCTCTATGTGCGTCCGGCATTTCGCGGCGACAAGCTGGGAAGAAAGCTGGTAGAGCGGTTGCTGCTGGAGGCGCGGAGTCTGGGCTATTCTTACATGCGGCTGGATTCGCATCCGCCAACCATGCAGCCCGCAGTGGAGATGTACCGCAAGCTGGGTTTCCGCGAAGTCCGTCCCGACCCGCTGGAGCCAGTGGAAGGGCTGATCTATATGGAGTTGGCACTGACTTAAGACAGTGTCGGTAGCCAGTTGTTAGTTGCCGGTCACACTCAATTCCCGTTTTCCGAGAATTAACTTGCCAGCCTTCCCGGCAATGGTTACTATGCAGTCAACCCCATGGCCACTCCCCCACAGGACGCAAACCCCAAATGAACATCGGCGAGACCATCCGCAATTTCCGCTTGCAGAAAAGTATGTCGCAAGGTGACATCGAAAAGCGCACCGGTTTGCTGCGCTGTTATCTGTCGCGAGTGGAGAACGGGCACACCATTCCGTCGCTGGATACGCTGGCTAGAATTGCGACGGCGATGGACCTTCCGCTGTCCAGATTCTTTACCGACGGCGCCAGTGACAATGGGAGCAAGACGCCCCACCTGGCCGAAGATGAAGTGCGCTTCCTGACGCAGATTCGCCGCTATTCGCCCAACCTGAACGACAGCGACCGCAAGCTGGTGATCGCCATGGTCAAGAAGATGGCCGCGACCGCCGGCAAGTAGTGAACCACAGAGACACGGCGACACGGAATTGAAACAGCACCTGGGCGTTCTTCTGCGCGCCTCAACAGGCCGCTGGAAAAATCGGTTTCGGTGAGTTTTGAAGGGGCCCACCTTTAGGTGCGCCGTCACAAGTTCTTTAGATTTGTCATCCCGAGGAGGCCTTTAGGCCGACGAGGGATCTGCTTTTGACTTTTTCAGCGGCCTGTCAAGACGTGCTCACCCGGAAAGTTAAGGAAAGGGAATTCGTGGGAAAAATTCAACGGGCAATTTTAAGCGTTACCGACAAGACCGGGCTGGTGGAGTTTGCGCGCCGGCTGGCGAAGATGGGCGTCGAACTGGTCTCCACCGGAGGCACGGCCAAGCTACTGCGCGATTCCGGCATCGCAGTGAAGGACATTTCCGATCTCACCGGCTTTCCCGAGATGCTGGACGGCCGCGTGAAAACGCTTCATCCCAAGGTGCACGGCGGCATCCTGCACGTGCGCGGCAAGGCGGAACACCGCGCTGCGGTCAGCCAGCATGGCATTGAGCCCATCGACATGGTGGTGGTGAACCTCTACGCCTTTGAGAAGACGGCAGGCAAGCCCGGCGTTGAATTTGAAGACATCATCGAGAACATCGACATCGGCGGGCCGTCGATGGTGCGCTCAGCGGCAAAGAATTTTCAGGACGTTGCCATCGTGACCTCGCCCTCAGACTACGAAGCCATCGCCGGCGAGATGGAGAGCGGTGGCGGATCGCTGTCGTTAAAGACGAAGTGGCGGCTGGCGCAAAAGGCGTTTGCGACGACGGCGGCATACGATTCGGCGATTGCGTCAACTCTGGAAGGCATCGGTGCGCCCGAGAGCGATGCCGGAAAATTCGAACTCGGCAACAATGACGGCTTTCCGGAGACTCTGCGGCTCAGCTTCCGTAAGGCTTTCGATCTGCGCTACGGCGAGAATCCGCACCAGAAAGCGGCGCTATACTCCGACGGCTCGGACAAAGGCGTAGCTAACGGCAAACCGCTTCAGGGCAAGGAGCTGAGTTACAACAACATTGTCGATTTGCAAGCGGCATGGGACCTGGCGCAGGAATTCGAAGAGCCAGTCTGCGCGATCATCAAGCACACCAATCCCTGTGGAACGGCAGTGGCAACCACGCTGGCCGAAGCTTACAAGCGCGCGCTGGAGTGCGATCCGGTGTCGGCGTTCGGCGGCGTGATTGGCGTCAATCGTCCGATTGATCGCGAGACGGCAACAGAAATGGCCAAGCTGTTCGTCGAGGCGATCGCCGCGCCGGGTTTCGACGACGCGGCGCGCGAGATCTTTGCTACCAAGAAGAATCTGCGGCTGGTGGAAATTGTCCCGCTGGAGCAGAAGTGGGTGTTGAAGAATGTCTCCGGCGGCGTGCTGCTGCAAGATAACGACATGCGGCCGCTCACCGAAGCTGACCTCAAGATCGTCAGCGAGCGCAAGCCGACGGAGCAGGAAATGCGCGACCTGCTGTTTGCATGGAAAGTCTGCAAGCACGTGAAGTCTAACGCGATTCTCTATGCCCGCAATGGTCAGAGCACGGGTGTAGGCGCGGGCCAGATGAGCCGCGTGGATTCGGCGAAGATCGGCGCGATGAAGTCAGTGCTTGGGATCAAGGGATCGGTTGCTGCGTCGGACGCGTTCTTCCCGTTTCCCGATGGCGTTGAAGAGATCGCAAAGGCGGGCGCGACCGCGATTATCCAGCCCGGTGGTTCGGTGCGCGATCAGGAAGTGATTGACGCGGCCAATCGACTTGGCCTGGCCATGGTGCTGACCGGCGTACGGCACTTCCGGCACTAGGGAGCTTTCGGCGCTCGGGCCGGCGGTTCGAGCGTGGACGCGGCCATACGACTGGATGCTGGGTCGCGATGTTATCTTCGATAGCGACCTATGGCCCGTTCCCAAACCAGCCACCAACTTGGCCGTTTCCTCTCGCCGGCAATGGGGCGCGTCCTTCTGGGATTCGTTCTGGTGGCTGTGACGCTGGCGGTGTATGCGCCGGTGGCGCGGCATCCCTTCATTCACATCGACGACTACGGCTATGTGGTTAACAACCTACACATCCAGCACCTGGACTGGAGCACGGTCAAGTGGTCCTTCACATCCTTCCCGTACGCTAACTGGGACCCGCTGAGTTGGCTGTCGCACGCATTGGACATCCAGCTCTTTGGCCTCGACCCGGGCCGGCATCACGACACCAGTTTGCTGTTGCATTCGTTGAATGCGTTGCTGCTGTTCTGGCTGCTGTGGCAAGCGACCGGCTATGTTGGGCGCAGCTTTGTGGCGGCGGGTCTGTTTGCGCTGCATCCCTGCAATGTTGAGGCAGTCGCTTGGGTTGCGGAACGCAAGACCGTGCTGAGCATGGTTTTCTTTCTGCTGACGCTGATCGCGTATCGCTGGTATGCGCGCCGGCCGGCCGTGGGACGCTATCTTCTGGTGGCGATGTTGTTCGCCCTGGGCTTGATGTCCAAACCTCAGATCGTCACCTTGCCCTTCGTGCTGCTGCTGTGGGACTACTGGCCGCTGGGGCGAATGTTCGCAAGCGCCGACTCATCTTTGGCCGGGAAGACCCCGGGCCACATTGTTCCGGGAAAGAGTTTTTCCTGGTTGTTGCTGGAGAAGATTCCGCTGCTGGGGCTTTCCGCCGGCAGCGCCTTTCTTACGATGAAAGCGCAGTGGGCGAATCGCACGCTGGGCGGCTTGAACTCGTATTCTTTTGCGGTACGCGTGAGCAGCGTCATTGTCACGTACGTGCGATACCTCGCCCATGCCATCTGGCCGGCGCACCTGTCATTCTTCTACCCTCACGCGCGGAGCACGGCCCCCGCTGGGCAGCTTGCCACCTCATTGCTGCTATTGCTGCTGATCACTTGGTTGGCGCTGGCCAGCCGCAGTCGCCGCTACCTGGCCGTCGGATGGTTGTGGTTCCTGGGCACGCTGGTTCCCATGATTGGGCTGGTTCAACTGGGCAACGGAGAGGCCATGACCGATCGTTTCGGTTATGTGCCCTTCGTTGGATTGTTCATCGCCTTCTGTTGGGGAGTGGCCGACTGCGCGGAGCGATGGCATTCGTCGAAGATCTGGCTGCCTGCCGGCGCGATTGCCATTCTGCTGTTAATGGCCTCCGCGACCCGTCGCCAGCTCAGTTATTGGACCGACGATCTGACCCTATGGACGCATGCCGCCGAAGTCGTAAGCAATAACACGATGGCCGAGAACATGATTGGCGAGACCCTGGCGCAGAGGGGAGATCGGGAGGCTGCCCTGGCGCATTTCCAGGCGGCGGCAACGATGGACCCGCTTTTCCCCTATCCCTACCTCCACATCGGAATCTACGAAGAAGAGCATGGTCACCCGCGCGAGGCCATCGAGCATTTGCAGAGAGTCATCGCGCTCACCCAGAGCGTAGCCGACCATGTGCCGGCCATCAGAAATGAAGCCTTCGTCCACATGAGCTTCGCCTACGCCCAGCTCGGCGACCGCGCCAATCAGGAAAAGTATCTCATCCTGGCGACGCAGCAACGCTAATCCCGGTGGGAAGAGCAAACCTCGACTCTGCTAATGCTGACAACTTCTACCGGCTGCGCATCTTCGACAGCAGGCGCAGGATCTCGAGATACAGCCAGACTAGGGTGACCATCAGCGCGAAGGCGCTGTACCACTCCATGTACTTCGGAGCCCCCATGTTGGCGCCGCTTTCGATCAGGTCGAAATCGAGAACGAGATTCAGCGCGGCGATGCCCACCACCAGCAGGCTGAAACCGATGCCGATGAACCCAGAGCCGTTGATGGTGGTGAAGTGCACACCGAAGAATCCCAGGATGAATTGCAGAAAGTAGAAGACGGCGATGCCGCCGGTGGCGGCGACGATGCCGAGGCGCATCCTGTCGGTGACCTTGATGAGGCCGGTGCGATAGGCGATCAGCATGGCGACCAAGGTTCCGAAGGTGAGCGCGACTGCCTGAATGGCGACGCCATGGAAGCGCATCTCCATCATCGCCGAAATGCCGCCGAGCACCAGGCCTTCCAACAGCGCGTAGATGGGCGCGGTTACGCCGGCCCATTCCTTCTTGAAGATGGTGACCATGGCGACGATGAAGCCACCGATGCCGCCCACCATCGCCGGCAGCATCACCGACGCGACCGCGTCTTCAGGAGAGGTGGCCAGCACGCCAAAGAAGCGATTCCAGGTCCAGGCGGCGGTGGCCACGCACAGGATAATCAGTATCCCGGTCTTGTTGACCGCGCCCGATATGGTCATGGTCTCGGCGCCGTAGGCGACATCGCCGGTACCGAAAGCGCCACGCAGGGCAGGGTTCGAAGTTTTCATCAGGTCAGCCATTCAGAATTTCTCCTTGCAATAGCGTATCAAAGATAGCGTAGCGAATAGATGTAGGGGAGCGCTAGTAGGAATCTGGAGACGCTCTTCGCCTTTCGCCATAGGGTTCAAAGGACCGCTCTTCCACCGTTGGCCAACGCTCGAGAGGAGACTTCTCTCGGAAGAACGATTCTGGCGAAAAACAAGAGCGAACGGCGTTAGTCGATCCAGGGGTTAAACAAGGACACGCGTGTCCGCGCTGCGTCTTTGGTGTTACGGGTAACCAGGGTTAGATCGTGATGGAGTGCGGTTGCGGCAAGCAATGCGTCGATGACGGGTAAAGGAGCCTTCGCTATAGCTGCCTCAGCAGCAAGTCGGCCCCATCGATCGGCCACAGCCTGATCAATCGCCAAAATTCGATGCGCGAATCGCAACATCAGGTCGCTATCGAGCCATGTTTCCAAAGCAACGCGTCGTCCACGATCGGCTAGTTTGGCGATCCCCTTGCGAATCTCGCCCAGAGTAAGCACGCTCAGATAGAGCAGTCTTTCGTCAGTTGCATCGATCCAGCCTTTAACGCGCGCCTCAGGTCTCGGCTTCACGAGCTCAGAGACAACGTTGGTGTCCAGCAGGAAACCGCTCACAGGTCAACCTCGCGCCCGTAGTCCTGGTCTCGCTCAAGATCAATGTCCGCCTTAGCCAAAGGGGAGCGGGCAAAAAACTCCGACAGGCTCTTCGGTTGGTGAGAGCGCGCCGACAGCCTCTCAAATTCCTCCGCCGGCAGGATCACCACTGCCTCTTTGTCTTGACGCGTGACCCACTGAGGCCCCTCGGCCCGCGCGCGGCGGAAGACCTCGCTAAATTGAGCCTTCGCAGTCTGCAACTGCCAGCGCGCTCTTTGCGACGCGTTGCTGCTGGATTGTGGTTTCAAGCTCTTATGGCTTGTGCTCACGGGATCATCCTTTCCCAATCAACTAGTCTGACTAGTTCGTTAGTGTAGCATCCACCCCGGGCCGTACGCAAGCCACTCAGGAGAGGAGCAGTGCTCCGGACTGCATCAATACCTGCAAAGGACATCCATCGCCTAGAACAAGTTCTCCTGCCCGGTCGCGTTCGTCCGCGGCCGCTTGATGCCGAAGTGTTCATACGCCAGATGAGTCGCCACACGGCCGCGCGGAGTGCGGTCGAGGAAACCGATCTGCATCAGGAATGGCTCGTAGATTTCCTCGATCGCGTCGGCTTCCTCGGCGAGGGACGCTGCCAGCGTGTTCAAGCCGACCGGGCCGCCCTGGTATTTGTCGATGATGGTCAGCAGCAGCTTACGATCGATCTCGTCGAAGCCGTAGCGGTCGACCTCCAGCATCTCCAGGGCTTTCTGCGCAATTTCCTTGTCGATGGTGCCCTTGCCCTTTACCTGGGCGTAGTCGCGGACGCGCCGCAGCAGGCGATTGGCGATGCGGGGTGTGCCGCGGCAGCGCGTGGCAATTTCGACTGCACCGGCTTCGTCGATCTCCACGCCAAGAATTTCCGCCGAGCGCTGGAGAATTACCTTCAGGTCGTCGTGAGTGTAGAACTCGAGCCGCAGGACGATGCCGAAGCGCGAGCGTAGCGGTGCCGAGAGCAGTCCCGCGCGCGTGGTCGCGCCGATGAAGGTGAAAGGCCGCACCTCTATCGTGTGGGTGCGCGCCGAGGGGCCCTGACCGATGATGATGTCGAGTTTGTAGTCTTCCAGCGCCGAGTAGAGCAACTCTTCCAGCGCCGGTTGCAGGCGGTGGACTTCGTCGATGAACAGCACCTGCTTGTCGCGCAGGTTCGTAAGGATGGCGGTCAGGTCGCCCTTGATCTGGAGCGTCGGCCCCGAAGTTTGCTGGAAGGGGACGCCCAGTTCGTTGGCGATGATGTTGGCCAGCGTGGTCTTGCCCAGTCCCGGCGGGCCGTAGAGCAGAACGTGGTCGAGCGCCTCGCCGCGCGACTTGGCGGCCTGGATGGCGATCTCGAGGTTGTTCTTGACCTTGTTCTGGCCGATGAACTCGCGCAGCCGCTGCGGGCGCAGCTTGAGCTCGAAGGACGAGTCGTCGTCGAGAGGCACCGCCGAGACGATTCGGTCAGGATTTTCTTTGGGCAAAGGCACGCAGGGCGATAGTAAAGGGAAGGGCGAGGAGGGCGCAATGAGGAGCAGGCGAGTTCCTGGAGCCGTTCGAAGCGGACGCGCCGTACACAATCGGGTTGCATCCAACAATGTTGGAGGCTACCATCACGATATGGCGAAGGTGAAGAAGTCCGACCTGGAGGACAGCGTCCCGATCCTCGACGATGAGGACGAGGAAACTCTCGCTGCGATAGACGAGGGTATTAGGGATGCCGCGGTCGGTCGAACCATCCCAAGTGAAGAAGTGCGAAAGCTCCTGCCCCAGTGGATTTCCGCCTCCAGTACACGCAAAGGGCGTTGAACGATCTCTCAGAGATCATCGGTTACGTTGCCGAGGATGATCCCGAGGCGGCGTCCCGCTTCGGCAACAGCCTGCTTGACCACTTAGACTTACTCACCCGCTTTCCCCGCATGGGCGCTACCGTCCGGAAACGTTCACAAGTACGCAAGTTGCTTCCACAGTCCAATCCTCGTGTATTACCAGATCCGCGAAAACAAGGGTCTCATCGAAGTGCTTCACCTGCGTCATAGTGCGCGAAACCGCCGAGATCCTTCGAATGAGGCACCAATCGCCTGGCGAACCACGCAGGTTACCGAACAAACGTTCAGTTACTAAAGTACAATTACCCCTACTGTACTTTCGTAACTTGACCGGATTACCTTCGCATTCCATACTGCATTCACCTACCACAGAACCTGGGAGAAAGGGTTGGAGGAGGTTACGAGGGTCTCCTTTTCCAGCCCTTCATTTTTTAGCGGTGACAAGCGAGTTACAGACCCATTGGCTGGTTGCTTCATGCGCCCTGACTCACGTCAGCAGGGACACTAAAGAGTAACCAGCCAATCGCTTTCTCCGGCACGAACTTCCTGTCAAACACTCTAAGATGAACTCAGCTGGCGAAAGCCGCTTGAGGGAATGTTCCATCTGGAGTTCTGCGATGAAAAAGATTGCCGTAGCGTTGGTAGCGCTGTTTGCGATGGTCAGTCTGGCCGCGGCGTCAGAGCGGCGCGACGCCGATCTGGACCGTATCCAGTCAGCCAGCACCATCCTGGCACAGATCATGTCCGCACCCGATCGGGCGATTCCCGACAGTATTATGTCGGGAGCGAAGTGTATCGCCATCATGCCGTCGGCGCTGAAGGCGAGCTTCGTCCTGGGCGCCAACTACGGCAAAGGGGTCGCGACGTGCCGCACCGAGCACGGCTGGAGCGCTCCTGCATTTTTCAAGCTGACGGGCGGCAGCTTCGGATTTCAGGCGGGTGGACAGGCGTCTGACCTGGTGTTGATTGTCCGCACCGTCGACGGCATGCAGCATCTCCTGCACAGCAAGTTCAAGCTGGGCGCGGATGCTTCCGCGGCTGCTGGACCGGTGGGCCGTGACGCGCAGGCGATGACCGATCTGACTTTGCGCGCCCAGGTGCTGACGTACTCGCGCTCGCGCGGTCTTTTTCTGGGCGTATCGCTCAGCGGCGGTGTCATCAAGCAGGATCAGGCCGACACTCAGGCTTTCTATGGCAAGGATTGGAGCTATTACGGTCTGCTGAACGGGCAAGTGCCCGTTCCGCAGGACGCCGAGCTCCTGTTGAAGACGGTAGAGAAATACGCTCCAACACCGAAGCCGATGGTAGCGCCAGTTGCGGCCGCTCCGAGTGCGCAAGTGGCCCAGCCAGTACCAGCTCCGGTCGCGATGCCGGCAACAACTGCGCCGGCTCCAGCGGCGAGCCCTGCGCAAACGCAGGCTTCCAACTCGCCAACGCCGGCAGCGGATGCTCCCGCTGACGATGACACTGATGCCCAGGCACCGGCTGTGGCGCAAAGCGCGGCACCTGGTTCTACTCCAGTTGCGACAACGAACGTGCGCTAAGCATCGCGCCATTCCTTCCCAGAGAGCGGTGGCATCGGCCACCGCTCTTCTGCGTGCGCCCGTCGCCGTTCGATCGCGATTTCTCCGTGGAGGAAGGTGAGGACTTGAGCGTGAAGTAATTCAAAAAGCCGGACCTGGAGGCCGCTACTTCTCGAGGGTTCCGCACGCAGCCGTTTGGGACGGCCCCAAATTCTGCTCGTCGGCCGAGGGACCCACCGGACGCAATTGTATTCCGCTAAGTCTTACCGTGTATTTGCGCCTCCACATCCTTGGCTTGCCGCCGGCTGTGTCTATCCGTACAGATATAACCTGCCTATCTTTCCAATTGTCGCTGTCGCCAAACAACAAGGCGAATTCCCGGGTGCTCTCCACGAACGGCGAAATCACAAAACCGGCTTTGGCCATGCCGCTAATCAGGGTATAAGTTTTACTCAAGCCACCAGCAGTCCGCACATGTATGGTTAGCGCCGGCGCCTTATACAAGCTCGATGCAATCCGACCTAGAAAAGTTGGATGTATGTCAATCTGCGCAAACAACGGCTGCGTGGACAAGGGCAGATCGAAGTCCTGATCAATAGAGTGCGTCTCCTCAGAGACTGGCAGGAGTACGGAGCCCAGACCAGGAAGCGATGCTTTAGTAAGATAAAGAAAGTCACCGGCGATTCCAGCACATGAGTATCGGCTCAGTAGAGGTACCCAACTAGGGCCGTCATCCAACGCCGGAAACCTGCCGTCTAGAGAATAGACCCTGAAGACCACATTATCGGGAGCAGTTGCGCCCACCAGATGCCGCTCGTCTAACTGCGCCAACTCCGGAGTATAAGCCATGTAGCTCTGGAGCACGGGCCGGGGCGACCAGTTATTGTCCGATGCCAGCAGGGCCGCTTGATCAGTGGGGTAAATATCCGTGGTACCCTTCAGCAAAGGGATGCGGTACTGGGCGGCGATCGCCCGTCGTTGCTCCTCAAAAACCCGTTCCAGTTCATTGCCTCGTGCTGACCTTAGTCTCAGGCCTTCAATGGCGCCGCTGTATGTTGCTCTAACGCGATCATAATAAATTCTTGTGGACGTCGAAGACGCACCGTACCCCTGATCAAGATAGAGCAACGCCGTAAGCGCAACCAAAAGGGCCGCGGTGGAGGCACTATTTTGTAAAATGAGAATCAATATCAGCGCCGCCATTACCAGTCCGGTGCCAGCCACATACGAGTGGGCATCATGGCGGACAAATCCATCCTTAAACATAATAAATAAAAACACCAGAAAAGAGCTGGACAAGAAGAGTCGCGATGAACGCGATATCTTTGGCATTGTACCAGCGACGTATAGTATGACAGCCGCGGCAAACAGGTAGACAACAACTTCGATAAGATTGCCCGGTAGAGCCATGGCCTCAGAGTAGCCAGAAATCACCGGTTGCAGCCGTAGTACGTAATAGCCGAACGCTAAGAAAGGCTGGCCGGCAAGCGACCATGCCAGTAAAGCTACCGCGAGCGGAACCAGAGCGCAGGAATAGGCCAATTGTCTATCGTGCCGTTTCCACAACATTGCACAACACAAAGCGACAATAGCGCCGCACAGAGCCAACAGCGTCCCCTTGACCAATGGCAGTAATCCAAGCGGCGACACAAGTATCAGCAGTGCCAGACGCGTTGAACGGGACGGAGTTGCCTGGTCGTCATCTAAGGTGGCTCTATAGACCACTCCCGCTACAATCAAGGCGTAAGACAGCAGCAACGCATCTAGAACCGGCATAAAGCCACCCGCAAGAAATGCGGCAAAGATGAGGAGCCAGCGCAGGCGCGCGGTTTTGCCGAGGAAAATCAGACCTGCTGCATAACAAAGCGCCAGATATAGACTGCCTAAGATCATTAAACGATCGGTTGCAGGATGGTACACGTTACTTTGGATGGAAGCGTATGGACCGAAGGTAAATACGAAGGCTTTACCGAAGGGAATCCTGTTGGCAACGGCTTGATTCATGCCATATTCCCAGGACGAGTCCAATCCTGTAGCTGGCATTCGCGGTTTCAATGGCACTAGGACAGCAAATAGGGTAGCGACGAGAACACCGAAGACGATAACTCTGGGTACAACGTATAGTTTTCTCAGAAAGAACTTCATATCGGAGTCGCGCCTTGATTGCGGGTGATGAACGCGTTGTCACGGCCGCGGGTAGAGGTTTCCTGCGGCACGCAACGGAATATCGATGGGTTGCGTGGCGACGCTTCCGCGCCGACCGCCGCGCAGCTATCAATCGCTGCTATGGCTCTGCGGCTCTGAGGGTTTCGTCACCCAATAACGAAAGCTGAGCCACGCGGGACCGGCGCAGTTGTATTCTTGAACTCGAAGAACCTTGCCGCCGGCGCCTTCGAGGACCTTGACAACTTCCTCACGCGGGATGCCGTACATGTCAATCAGCTGCTCCAGACTTACGTCCTCGCGTTCGCCGCGAAGCTTTGCTTTAATGCTGGAGTAAACCCCCCTTATCTTATCCAAGGTTGCATTTCGCTTTGCGGCCTGCTTAGGTTGGTCTATAGTCGCCGACACGGCAGCTTGGTCCGGCGCTATCCGAAGTGTGCTGGGCACTTGAAAGATCAAAAGCCCTCCGGACTTCATCACCCGTACAAATTCCGAAATATAGTTTTTGCCGGCATCAGGCGGTATATGCTGAAGGACAATATTACTGTAGATAAAGTCGAAGCTGTTGGCTTCAAAGAGGTGGAGATCCGGAGAATCATTTAAGACATATATACAAGCAGATCCGAAGCGATTATATTGTTTGGCTTGGTCAAGCATGGTGGAGGAGATGTCGACGCCATAGCACTTGCCAAAGTGATTACATAGGGCCTGCGTCAGCCGGCCTATGCCGCAACCGAAGTCCAAAGCAGTTCCGCGGAGAAGCTGGAAGCCCATGGCGGTAACTTCGCCAAGCAGGCCGTTAATGTCAGCTTCTCCTGACTTGAAGAACCCCGCCGGATCCCATTTGCGCCCTTTCTTGGTGGGATCGGAAAGAATCGCCCACATAGGGTCAAGCCGCCCCAGGGTTTCCCAATTTTTCTTCAACCGCGTAAGTTCCATCATTAGGCATTTTACTACCGGGTGCTTCGGAGCGGACGAACGTGGCACCGGCGGGCGAGCAAAGATAAATGAGCCGCGGGGCCTTCGCGCCCCCTTATCTCCCTCGAGGCTCTGATACACGAGAATCCAGTACGCACTCGTGGACTCCATTGCCAGCAGCGAGTTCCACACTGCTGTAGTAGAGCAACGGGTCAGAGAAATGGCAGAGCAACAGCAACGCCCAAAACCAGAGCGACATCGGCGACGTTACTCGCCGGCCACCAGCCCAAGTCCAGGAAATCGATTACGACGCCATTTTGCAGCCGGTCATAGAGATTACTCGCAGAACCCGCAAAGGCGGCAGCAAGCCCCATTTGCGCCGCCAGACACTGAAAAAAAAGGCCGGAACTGGTAGCAAGCATGACGGTCGCTAGCGAGGCTGCCCAAACCAGCAAAAGCATCCCCGGACGATCCAGCAATCCGCGATTCTGGAAGCGCGTCACGACGCACCGAATGCGCAGTCCGGCCCCGACGGACAGCACCCTGCCTTTGGCCAGCAGGGTGCCTGCGGCTGCTTTGGTGCATCGGTCGGCGGCAATCACGAAGGCCGCCAAAAGCATCGGCTGCATCGCCATCATCACGGAATTTGCGTCCTTCCTCCGGGCGGCGGACCAATCTGCTTCGGCACCGGGCAGGGCTTCTGCTGGCAAGGCGGCGACGGAGGCTTCGGCGGACAGCACTTTTCAATCTCTTTGCGTAGCTGGTCCTCCCGCTCCAGAATGAACGCGGCCTCGGGATGGGTCGCCGCAAACAGCGCCGACAAGCGCGTCGTGCTCTTCTCTATACTTTCCTGGTAACTGGTCTGAAGCGCGGACTGGTTCACCAGGTCACATGTGTTTTTCGCAATCTGTTCCAGCAGACAGATGATGGTCGCGTTCTGCACGTCGTTCTGATAGAGGGCGGTATCCGCGTAGGCCATCAGCTGAACGATTTGGTCGTCATCTGTCTGGATTGCCTGCGAAGTCGCGTTGATGGCGTCCAGCTTGGCTCCGAGCTTTACCAACTCATTGAAGATATCCTGTGCCGATGGCATTTGTTTCTCTCCTTTTCGACTTAGGTACTCGGTGAATTGAGGAAGAACGCTGCGATAGCGTGCTGCCTGAGCTGACTCTCAGTTAGGACTTTGTTGTAGATAGCGACGTTCGCCATTTGTCCTATGAAGGGATATAGGACGGGAATGGGCGCCGGCGCCGGAGGGTTGAACAAGGGGCCTTGCGCGGTAGCGCCGATCTGCAAACCTTGGGACGACATGCCGGCAACTACGGGCTTATATCCCGCCGGAATCAGCTGATAGGCCACATAGTCCAGATCGCGGTCCTGCGTGAACAGATAGAGAAACGCCTGGCCCTGCGATTGACTGAAGGTAAAAGCGAGATAGGTAGCGTCGTCTTTTTCGACGAGAGGACCGGTATTAGCTGGGTCGGGAGGGTTGTAGGGCTTCATCTCCTCAAGGCGGTAGAAATCGAGGCCGTTGCCCATCCACGCCTGCCAGGAATACGGACTAGTGGGATTGGCAAGGTCGAGGGAGGGACCGGCGTACAGTCCGAAGCCCGCACCTTTTATATTGGTCGCTGGATTCGGAATCCCCGCCAGCTCCAGTACGCAGTAGTAATTACCCGTCGCGGTCAAATCCCAATCGGCAAAGACGAGAGCTTCGAGGGTGAATTCCGTAAGATTCAGTAAGGCGGGGACATTGGCAACAACCTGTGATCCCTGAAATCTCACAGAGAAGTCGAAGGGATCCTGACTCTCCAGTGGGACAAGGCTGGGATTATTGATGGCGAACTTGAGTGCAGTGGTTGGCACCGCTTGCGAATGCCATAAGGGATTGCCGGCGCTAAGGGGACTGGCTGCGGTGCTATAAGTCCCGTTCGGCGGACCTTCTTGATTCTGGGCGGTTGGGCCAGCCGTCTCCTCCAGACGAAACCATGCCGTCGGATTGTCCGCAGTGACCGCCACCCCGTATTGATCAGGTTGCCCGGGTATGCCCGAGGGATCAAAGCTACACCCACGAAAGCGAAGCAGCGACATGACGGCCAACACGACGAGAGGCAACAGGAGAAAATACCAGTGCGTCACGGCCATAATCTTGACCTCCCTTACAGGTTCAGCGATGGACGACAGCACTTGCGCCGGGCAGAGCCCACAGGAAAAGGACCGCCGTTGCGGCGGCGCCCACGAGAACTGCGGATATAGCTCGATGAACGCTCCAGCCGCCGACGCGATCGACTCTTTCGCGAGTGGGCTCAAGTATCCAGCGGCCAGTGCCGTACATGGCGAGCGCACCCAGAAACAGCACGCCGCCGGAACGTTGGTCTACAAAGTGAACGGAAAATGCCAGGGTGAGAGCAGCGATGCCGGCTTCAAAGAGCGGGAACGGCAAACGCCGGCACCATACGCCCTGCGCATTGGGGAGTTCGAAGGCAATCCAACTTTGCGAGGGCCGGCCCGCGCAGCAGCCTTGCACAAGACAGCCGGTCCTGGTGAAAATCATGCCGACCAGCATGGCAATGGCTACTGCGTCCCACAATCTCCCCAATGGAAGCGCCAGCGTCCATGCCAAGGGCAGACTCGCTAAGAACGAGCAGATGAGTCCACCATAAAGTGCAGCCCCACCCTCGGTGGTTCGCCAAACCCGCGCCGGATCGCGCCGAAAAACCCTCCAATGCAACGCCACAAAGAGCAGCCTTGATCCCGCCAATGCAGCAGGGAAGAGCAGCAACATGGCAACGAATACTCTGGGTGCGGGAAGGCCATGCCGTTCCGCCCAGCGTGTGCCCAGGAATATTCCGGAGACCGCTCCCAGGTAAAGCATGCAGACGTAGGAATGACGGCGCATTCCATCCCAGGGATGGGAGGGATGATGAGTCGCAGCCCGGGAATAGGCACGACCGTTGTCCATGTGCTCGGCGCCCCTCCGAGCCTTACACCAGACCAGTTCGAACTATACGTTCTAGCTTGGTCTTTTGATGGCGCGAGTATATATCAGCTAGCTTCAAAGCAAAGGGAATTTGTGACGGAATTGTTTTTTTTCGCGCCAGCCGCTGAACGACCATCAGCTAGCTCCGCGTCACCCGCAAACCCGATAGTAGATCCATACTCAGCCTTGTAAATCGCACTTTGCTAGAATCCCACTGGGCGCACCCGGTTGCATCTTTCATGGCGCCGCAGAATCAAACGAATCCCTATGCCTGACAATATTCGCAACGTCATCATCATCGGCTCCGGCTGCTCCGGCCTGACCGCGGCCATCTATGCGGCCCGCGCCAACCTGTCGCCGCTGGTCATCGACGGCCATGAGCCTGGCGGTCAGCTGGCCATCACTACTTTGGTAGAGAATTTTCCGGGTTTCCCCGACGGCATCCAGGGGCCCGAGCTGATCGACAATATGCGCATGCAGGCCACGCGCTTCGGCGCCGAGTTTCTCGCCGGCCACGTGGTCAGCGTCGATCTCAGCCGCAAAGCCGCCGACGGCAGTAAGAAGCCACTCGAGGTCAGCGTCGGCCGCGACACCCTACTGACCCGCACCCTCATCATTGCCAGCGGAGCGTCGGCGCGCTGGCTTGGTCTGCCTAACGAACAGGCGCTCATCGGCCACGGCGTCTCCTCCTGCGCCACCTGCGACGGCTTTTTCTTCTCCGGCAAGGAGATCGCGGTTATCGGCGGTGGTGACTCGGCCATGGAAGAGGCGCTGTTTTTGACCCGCTTCGCCACCAAGGTTACCCTCATCCACCGGCGCAACGAATTTCGCGCCTCCAAGATCATGCTTGACCGCGCCCGCAAGAACGACAGGATCGAGTTCCTCACCGATACCGTGGTCGATGACGTGTTGGATGCCAACAAGAAGGAAGTGACCGGGTTGCGCCTGCGCAATCTGAAGACTGGCGAGCAGTGGGACTTGCCGGCCAGCGCCATGTTCCTCGGCATCGGACACACGCCTAACGCGCAGTTTATCGGCGACCAGCTTGCTCGCGATGGCGAGGGTTATCTGATTCCCGAGGGCTACGTGTGCTCGCGCACGCCCGGAGTCTTCATCAGCGGTGATGTCGCCGACCGGCACTATCGCCAGGCCGTTACCGCTGCCGGCACTGGTTGCATGGCCGCCCTCGAGGCGGAAAAGTATTTAGAAGAGATTGGCAAATAAGCAACCGCGCGGTCGAATGGGAGTTTGTTCTTACGGGGCCTGGGTGCTGGTACTAGCTACTGGCCGCTGACTACAGGCTGCCGACCCTGATATTATTCGCTCATTGCCGCCATGATGCGCACCGTCGCCTCGTCTGTCGCTCAGTCCGTTGCTATCCTGACCTGTGCCTGGTGTTGTTACTACCTGGCCAGCTATCTGGTGGAGAAGCACTCGTTCGATATCGGTCCGCTATTCATCTTCCTGCTGTACTTGTTGCCCATTGGAGTAGCCGGTCTGCGCAAGCACAATGCCTTGCTGGACATCATGGTGTTAAACCTTTGGCTGGGTTGGACCCTCATCGGCTGGCTGGTTGCCCTGGTCTGGGCCTGCGATACCGACGTGGAAGCACCTATCGAATGAGCGCCCGCGCGTTGGCCCAAATGTAAGGGATTCAAAGGAGGGCTGGATAAGCGGAGCGCGTGCGTGGCTTTTTGGCTTGACTTGAAACCCGATTGGCAAATGCGCTGAAACTCATGTCCGAACCCGCCCCAGAAGAGTTAGATGAGTTTGCCCGCGTTCAGGAAGCCGCGCAGTTTGTCCTCGCGCGCACTGCACTGCGGCCGCGCCTCGGGGTGGTCCTCGGCTCCGGCTTCGGCGCCTTTGGCGATGGTCTCCGCGAAAGTACGGTCGTCGCCTTCGAGGAAATCCCGCACTTCCCCAAGAGCACCGCCCCCGGCCACGCGGGCCGGCTGCTTATCGGCAGCTTCGACGACCTACCCGTGGCGGTGATGCAAGGCCGTGTGCATCTCTACGAAGGCTACTCGGCGAGCGATGTCGCTTTCCCGATGCGCGTGCTGGCGCGTATCGGTGTGCGCGCCGTTGTGCTGACCAACGCCGCCGGCGCTATCAATCTCAACTATCGCCGGGGCGCGCTGGTGATGCTGCGCGATCACATCAACCTCCAGAGCCAGAACCCGCTTATCGGCCCCAACGACGATCACCTTGGTCTGCGTCATCCCGACATGACCGCCCCCTACAACGCAGAGTTCCGCCGACTCGCCTTGGAAGAGTTGGAGCGGCTGGGCGAGGAGACTTGCGAAGGCGTCTACGCCGCAGTCACCGGGCCAAGCTTCGAGACGCCCGCGGAAATTCGTTTTCTGCGCTCAATTGGCGCCGATCTGGTCGGCATGTCCACGGTGCCGGAGGTAATCGCCGCGCGCCACCTGGGAATCGAAGTGCTGGCCATCTCCTGCGTGACCAACATGGCCGCTGGCATCACTGGAGAACGAATCACGCATGAGGAAGTTATAGAGACCGGCGAACACGTCCGCGGAAAGTTGCTGTCCCTGCTACGAGGCGTACTGCCCAAGATCGATGGCTGGTTGCAGCAGCAGCCTTAGTTGCGTTTCGCAGCCTGACCGGTGCTGTGTCCTTATGTGTCATCGCGAGCGCAGCGCAGCGGAGTCGAGGGACCGCTATCGCTAGCCAGATCCGTCTCGCCGCTGCGCGGCTCGCCTTCCGTACTCGCGATTGTCCGCGGGCTTACGCCCACGGCTCACACAAATTCCGTCGCATCGCGGCTGGTCTAATCGCTGATCGCTAATCGCTAGCTGCTTTCTTCCCCGCAAAGTACAAATACACCGGCACGCCCGCCGCAATCACTACCACGCCCCAGGCCGAGTTCCGGATATTTTCCGTAAACGTGTAGTACAGCAGCACGGCCGCAGCGGCGATGAACATCGCCGGCACCATCGGATATCCCCACGTCCGATAGGGCCGCGGCGCCTCGGGGTCTTTCCTGCGCAGCACGAACACCGTACTGGCCGATATCATGTAGAACAGCCACTCGGCAAAAATCGCCAGCGAGAACAGCTGCCGGAAGCTGCCTGCAAACAACAGCAGCGCGAAGGACAGCACGAGCTGCACAAGCAGCGCCACTGACGGCGTGTGGAAGCGCGGATGTACCTCGGCCATCGCCTTAAAGAAGTAGCCGTCGCGCGACATGGCGAAGGGCACGCGCGCGCCACTCATGATACTGCCGTTCAGGGAGCCGATGATCGCCAATACCATGCCGGCGGAAACGACGGCTGCTCCCCACGCGCCCACGGCAATCGCCGTCGCGTCCGACGCGGGCCGTTGCGAGGCTGCAATACTTGCGGCGGGAAGCACATACTGCACGGCCGCATTGGTCAGCATATAGAGCGCCGCAACCACACCCACTCCGACGATCAGCGCGATTGGAATCGCGCGCCCGGGATCACGGATCTCGCCGCTCACCATGTTCAGGTCGTTCCAGCCGTCGTAGGCCCACAGTGCGGCAATCAGCGCGGCCATAAATCCAGCGAATCCCCCGGTTGCGCCGCTGAAGGTGGTCGCAAAGTTGCGCCACGTCCCGCTGGACGCAGTAAACGCCAGAAACGCGATGGCGATGATGATCACGATCTTCAGTGCCGTGAAAACCACCTGGAAGTCTCCGGCGCGCCGGATGCCGATGTAGTTCAGGCCGGTGATGAAAACCGCGGCAGCCATGGCGACAAGCTGTCCGTAGGAGATGGCCAACGGGGTTGCGATGGCGGCCTGATTGAGAAATGCCAGCGCGGAAAAGGTGCCGAGAATGCGAACCAGTCCGGTAGTCAAGGTTGCGACCGTAGCGGGCTTGGCGATGGCAAACCACGTCCAGCCATAGAGAAACGCGGGCAGCGGCCCATAGGCATCGCGGATGTAGACGTACTCGCCACCGGTGTGCGGCTTCATTGCGCCCAGCTCCGCGTAGGTGATGGCGCCCGCCAGCGACAGCGCGCCGCCCACCATCCACGCCAGGTACACCAGCCGCGCCGAGCCCACGGCCTGCATCATCTCCGCCGGGACAAGGAAAATTCCGCTGCCGATAATGGTGCCCACAACGATCGCACTGGCGTGGCTGACGCCGAGCGCGCGCGCAAGAGTGGGAGCGCGGCTTGCAATTCTCGCAGGTTGAGTCATGAGGCAGCTATTGTCCTCAGCGCAATAGAAACGGCCACTCTCTCCAGTGCCATAGCTCTCCGTCGAATCCCGCAAATCGCCGCACAGCGCGCAAAGCGCACCGTTCAAGGTGCGGCAATTGCGCCCGCCGCCGTCAATACGAGAACATACAAGGTTGTCTCATGAGTCGCTTTGTGTCAGGGCACGGCTTTAGCCGTGCCGCAACAATGCTGCAATGTGGGTGCGGGCTTTAGCCCCTGCCGTCCATCTTGCAGGGGCTGAAGCCCTGCCTTCTACACATACTCTTCGGCACGACTAAAGTCATGCCCTGACACAAAGCTCAAATCCCGTAAGACGATTCGGCAGATTTGTATTTGTACATCCTTCATTGAAACGGACTGATCGACATGCCAACAGACAAGAGTAAGTCCGGTGCGGACGAAATCGCTCCGGTAAAAGGCAAGTTGGGAATCATGATTCCCGGCATGGGTGCCGTCGCCACCACCTTCGTCGCCGGCGTCGAAGCTGTGCGCAAAGGTATCTCCCACCCCATCGGATCGCTGACCCAGATGGGCACCATTCGCCTCGGCAAACGCACCGATGGCCGCTCGCCCAAGATCAAAGATTTCGTTCCCCTCGCCGGGCTCGACGACCTGGTCTTTACCGGCTGGGACATCTTCGAGGACGACATGTACGCCGCCGCCGGCAAAGCTGGAGTGCTCGAGCGCTCGCTGCTGGAGCAGGTAAAGCCGTTCCTCTCGTCCATCAAGCCGCGCACGGCCGTTTTCGATCACAACTACGTCAAAAACCTCAACGGCCCCAACGTTAAGAAGGGCAAGAACAAGATGGAGTTGGCCGAGCAACTGCGCGACGACATCCGCGACTTCAAGAAGTCCAGCGGCGCCGATCGCCTGGTCATGATCTGGTGCGGCTCAACCGAGACCTTCATCGAAGCCGGCCCGGCGCACCAATCGGTCGCGGCGCTCGAGAAAGCGATGCACGCCAATGACGAGAACATCGCGCCCTCGATGGTCTATGCCTACGCCGCGCTCAAAGAAGGCGTTCCCTTCGCCAACGGCGCGCCGAATCTCACCGTTGACATCAAGGCCATGCAGGAGCTGTCGAAGCAGATGGAAGCGCCCATCTGCGGCAAGGATTACAAAACCGGGCAGACGCTGATCAAGACCATCCTTGCGCCCGGCTTCAAGGCTCGCATGATCGGCCTCGCCGGCTGGTTCTCCACCAACATCCTCGGCAACCGCGACGGCGAAGTGCTCGACGATCCCGGTTCGTTCAAGACCAAGGAAGAATCAAAGCTTTCGGTGCTGGAGCATATCCTCCAGCCCGAGCTCTACCCCGAGCTTTACGGCAACATCTGCCACAAGGTCCGTATTAACTATTACCCGCCGCGTGGTGATAACAAAGAAGGCTGGGACAACATCGATATCTTCGGCTGGCTCGGCTATCCCATGCAGATCAAGGTCGATTTCCTCTGCCGCGACTCCATCCTCGCCGCGCCCATCGTGCTCGACCTGGTGCTCTTCCTCGATCTGGCCAAGCGCTCATCAACTCTGCGCGGTATCGGCATTCAGGAGTGGCTCAGCTTCTACTTCAAGTCGCCGATGACGGCGGAGGGACTCTATCCCGAGCACGACCTGTTCATCCAGTCGATGAAGCTGAAGAACACGCTGCGCCATCTGAAGGGCGAAGGCCTGATCACGCACCTGGGGCTGGAGTATTACGACTAGAAGACTCATAGGCGCTCTTCAGTACATCGCAACTCGCCTTGAACGAAGAGCGCTAAGCCGCTTATTCCCAACTGCTTGGACCGTAATCTGAAATTAAGTTGACTCCGTGCCGGCCGCGCGCGAAAGTGGCTGGCAAACTGAGAGGCCGCAGCGCGCGCCCGCTGCGTATTCCGCCGAGGGCGCACCGTCGGTGCAATCTCAGCAACCCTGAAAGGGGTGGTCAGGAGAGTCAGAATGGCAGACGAACGGCAAGATTCAGCTACGATCTTGGGCACTACTCTGCGAGCCAGCAGCGCTTTTCTTTTCGGCATCGCAATACTGGCGCCGACCCTTGCAGTTCCGCTTGCCCAAGCGCAAACGCTCACGGTGCTACACAATTTTAGCGGGGCAAGCGATGGCGCGCAGCCCCCCTCGGGACTGACCATGGACTCGGCCGGGGACCTCTATGGCGTCGCCATAAGTGGCGGCATGGGCTATGGGGTCGTATACAAGATGACTCACGGCGTCGGCGGCTGGAGAATGACGACGCTCTACCGCTTCCGCGGCGGCTACGATGGCGCATATCCCGTCGCTGCGCCGGTCTTTGGGCCCGATGGCGCCCTCTACGGCACAACCAGCGGCGGCGGCGAAGGTTGTGGCTCTTATGGTTGCGGAACAGTCTACAGACTGGCGGCGCCAGCCTCCTCCTGCAAGACCGCGCTTTGCGAATGGACGGAAACCGGTCTTTACCGCGCCGTTACGGACAACGGCGAGGAACTCGACGGCCAGGTCCTCTTCGACCGGGCCGGGAACATCTATAGTACGGTCGGCTTGGGCGGTGAGAGTGATGGAGGGTATGTCTTCGAGCTGACACCCTCAGGCCAACGCTGGACGCGCCAGATTCTGTACTCTTTCAAACCTCGTCAAGGCGATTGCAACGACCCACACGCCGGGCTGGTGTTCGACTCGTCCGGCAATCTCTATGGCACTGCGGATACTGGCTGCCCTCTAATTAGCGGTGGAGTATTCGAGTTAACACCCTCAGCCCAGGGCTGGACGGAGAGCATCCTTCGATCCTTCAACGACCGGACCGACGGCTACGGCTCGTATGCCCCTTTGACGCCTGACGGCCAGGGCAACTTTTACGGCACAACCTTCGACCTGGGGCCGCAGGGGGGCGGAACGATTTTCGAGTTGACGCCCTCGGGGCAGGGTTGGGCGTTCTCAATTGTTTGGACGTTCAACGAATATGACGACAACGGCGCGAACCCTTATGATCCCGTAAGCCTTGACGCCGCCGGAAACCTCTACGGCACTACCTTCGAATGCTTTGGCTACTACGGAACAGTTTTCAAGCTTACTCCGTCGAATAATGGCTGGGCAGAGACTGTGCTGTATCGCTTCCTTGACGGCGACGACGGCGGCTGGCCGGAGAGCAGTGTGGTCATGGATGCGCAAGGAAATCTGTATGGGACCACCGCCGAAGGTGGCGCAGATGACAATGGTGTCGTCTGGGAGATCACGCCGTAACTAACTTAGGATGTTCGATGTTAGCCGTGTCCGGGCGAGCCTCGCTGAGTGCCCGCTCAAGCCTGCTTTGCTTGCGTAGGGTTTTATCTGCCTTGGGCGTCTCGCCGCAGGGCTCCACTTATTCGCGGCTCTGGATAGAGCAGGGGTTTGTCGAGAACCCCTACTAACGAATTAAACATCCCGGCCTGGCCTGTAACCTTCCGGCAGGTGGGAACTCTAATACGGCGACGTCTCTTGTTGCCATGTATTAGGTTCTCCCTTCATCATGGCAGCGTGGCTGACGGAAATCTCTCGGCCTTGGTCTGGACACCTCGGCCGAGGGGTGCTTACCCAAACCGCTTCGGTACCATTACCCCGGGAACATAAGTTACATCGAACCCGATACAAAGGGAAGAAATTCCTTGGACACATTGTCACGTGCCGGGATGCTCGGTGAGATAGCCCGTTCAAAGAACCTTTGGGTTTTCCGTTCGAAACCCGCCAGGAATCGGGTGTAACGTGCTGCTCAAGGCGATCCTTCACCCCCAGCGTCTTTTGTCGCAGCCTCCCCTCCATCACTCCCCGCAGCGACAGCGGTCACTGACAACGATTAACCCACAGGTGTGAAATCCCAAGTGGACGCAACGAAAGAAGATTTGGCGGCCTTGTTCCCATCCGCTTTCATCGCTCCCGAGTTGTGAAAGATCAGACCGCCAACCTCCTTCTCCCAAACCCCCGGGTGCGCCCGTCCTTCTAGGTCAGTTTCCGTTGAACCACATGGCGAGGAGGCAAAGTCCATGCACGGCAAAAAGCAATCCCGTAATTTGTTTTTGCACATCATCTCGCGCGCGGCGATGGCCGCATTGGCGATAGCAGTTGTTTTCGTGCTGACGGTTGTCGTGACGCCATCAGTGCAAGCGCAGACGCCGGCAACCAGCGGAGGCTGGACGGAGCAGGTACTGTACCACTTCATCTGGAACGGAAATCCTGAGGCCAATGTGATCTTCGACGCAGCCGGGAATCTCTACAGCACGACCGACGGAGGCACTTCCAGCTGCGGCGCCTACGGCTACGGACAGGTGTTCGAGTTAATGGCCAGTCTTAATGCTAGAGGCGGACGCTGGATGGAGAAGGGTCTGCATGGCTTCAACTTCAATGGCAAGGACGGTGTTTGCCCCGAAGCCGGCCTGATCTTCGATGCTGCCGGCAATCTCTACGGCACGACCGTCGGTGGCGGCACCAACGGCGGCGGAACGGTGTTCGAGTTGATGCCTGGCCCCAGTGCAATTGGCGGCTGGAGGGAGAAGGTGTTGTATAACTTCGGCAACGGCTCGAACTCGGACGGGTTCTGGCCCTCAGCCGGGCTGATCTTCGATGCCTCCGGCAATCTCTACGGTACGACCACCAACGGCGGCAGTTTCCAGTGCTTCTCGTACGGATATCAATGTGGGACGGTGTTCGAGTTGACGCCCACAGCGGGCGGAGGCTGGACAGAGACGGTGCTTCATGTCTTCAACAACAACGGCCCGGACGGGGCTACTCCCAACGCTGGCCTGATCTTCGATGCCGCCGGCGATCTCTACGGCACGACCTCGGTCGGCGGCACCTACGGCGGCGGCACGGTGTTCGAGTTGACGCCCACTGGGGGCGGAGACTGGGCGGAGACGGTGTTGTGGAGCTTCGGCGGCGGCACGGATGGGGCTGCTCCCTACGCCGGTCTGATCTTCGATGCTGCGGGCAATCTCTACGGCACAACCCAGGGAGGCGGTACTTACGCCAGCGGAACAGCGTTCGAGTTGTCACCCACAGGGGGCGGAGGCTGGTCAGAGCAGGTGCTATATAACTTCAAGCTTAGCTATCCGTCTGTGGACGGCGGTGATCCCTTGGCGGGCCTGATCTTCGATACTGCCGGCAATCTCTACGGCACAACCTCCGGGGGCGGCGCTTTCGGCTATGGGACGGTGTTTGAGTTGTCGCCCTCAGGCGGAGGAACATGGACGGAACAGCTGCTGTATAACTTCGACAACGACTCGGGGGCCTCTCCCTGGGCGAGCCTGATCTTCCATCGTGGCAATCTCTACGGCACGACCGCCCAGGGCGGCAATTACGGCAACGGGACAGTGTTCGAACTCATGCGCAATTAACCGACTGGCAGCATTCCTTAGCCAGGTACAAGGGTGTCTTAAATTGGATCTCTTGTGAACGACAAATCCGGCCAGGCCCCACTCAAGCTACCTTTGCTTGAGTGGGGATTTCATCTACGCCTGCGCGTCGCGCCGGATCAAAGTTGAATCAAGGAAGAAGCCGATGCCAACCGCCAGCGGGATCACTCCAAAAGCTGCCGCCACCAAGGCGTCGGGCTCCGTCCGCGCGATCAGCGCGAAGGCAATGGTGTAGCCAATGGAGACGCTGGTTAACAGGATGCCCGCGCGCCGCGAACGCGCCACGTGCGAAAGCTCGGGTTCCATCGGAACGGTTACGCCGCGCGCGATCGCTGCCAGACGCTCCTCGGTTCGCAACTTGCGCACCCGGTAGTACGTGTACAGTGCTGCCATCGGAATACCGAAGATCATAACCACTGCCGCAAACCCTACAATGTTTCCGTCCATCGCTCCACTCCTTCCGGCCGCGCTGCCGCGCTCGCCGTTTGAGAAATCTGCTGACAACCGGGAGTACGGAAGAACGGCGGAAGAAGTTCCAGCAAATTCCAGGTTCGATTTGAAGAGGTGAGGGCCGCGTCCCAGTGGAAGTGAGGGCTTTGGCACGGCGAAATCGGACGATGCCACAAGAGCCTCGTCTTTTTTTCTGGGCCTCTGTGGTGAACCGCCTCTTCGGCGGACATTCTTTCGCTGGTCAAGAACCGCTGCTGCTAGTTTTTTCCCCGCGCCAGCGCCTCCGCCTTGCGAATGGCGGCTTCGTGCAGATCGTACGCTACCAGCGCCCTCTGCGCGGCGTCGCGGGCCATGCCGGTGCTCATCTTGCGTTCGGCTTCGGCGAAGGCGTCCTCCGCATCTTCGTGTGCGTTGTAGGCCTCGTCGTCAGCTTCCGCGATGCGCTTCGCCGCCGCCAGCGTCTTCGCGTCTGGGCGACTGCCTCCCGCCGGCTTGCGCTGTTTGACTTTGGGCCGGGCGCGCTTCGCGTCGCCCGCTTCCGTCACCACCTGGTTGTAGGCGACCTTCAGATTATCGCTCCAGGTGAGCTTCACCTTCATCTCCAGCTCTTCCAGCGCCGCCCTGGCTTCGTCGGCCAGCCCGCGCACTCTTCTCTTTTCCGTCAGCCACTTCCATACGCCCCATTCCGTGCCTTCCGTCATGACGGCCCGGGCGTCCTCCACAGCGGGAAGTTTCTTCATCGCCACCTCGCAATACTCCATCGTAGAGCGGTGCCGCTGAATTTCAGTGTGCGCCGACGCACCTGCCTGCCCTCTATTCCCAATTTGGGAACTATCGCGCTCCTCGCCCCCTCCCCTGCGCGTCTCTGCATCTCTTGATACAGTAGGAAGATTCGCCGCTCTCATGCCCCTAGCTACTGACAGCGCGCCGGCCGCACAACTTTGCCAAAACTGTGGGGCTGAATTTCCTCAAGGTGTCGATCGCTGCCCAGCGTGCGGCCGCATCGCCAGTACTCGCTCTGCCAGGATCGTGCTGGCAGTCACGCTGCTCCTGATTGTTGCAGGCTTCGTGTTCACGCAATATTTTGTCAACCGGCATCGCCAAATGGAATCCGAGCTCGCCGTGCGCTGGTTCACTCGCGGCGATCAGGCCATGCAGGCCCAGTTGCCATCGCTTGCGGCCGAGGACTATCGCAACGCCCTCTCCTATGACCCCGACAACCGGCAGTATCGCCTTCGCCTCGCTCAGGCGCTGCTGGCCGCCAATCGCTGGAATGAAGCGCGCGCCCATCTCACCAGTCTGTGGGAAGCAGAGCCTGCCGACGGCGAGGTAAACCTCACGCTGGCGCGATTGCATGCGCGCCACGGCGATTATTCCGACGCCGTCCGCTATTACGGCGATGCCATCAATGGCGTGTGGGACGAAGACCCCCGTAAGCAACGCATTGCAACCCGTTTCGAGCTGGCACACTACCTGATGCAACAGCGCAAAATAGCGCAAGCTCAGGCTGAATTGATGGCGTTGCAGGCCGACGGGCCGCCCGATCCCGCCGATCAGCTTCTGCTGGCGAATTTATTGCTTCAGGTGAACGATCCTGCTCGCGCCCTTGACTCCTACAACGCCGTGCTTGCCCACGATCGCAACCGCTCTCAGGCGTGGCTGGGCAAAGGGCAAGCATCCCTGGCGCTCGGCGATTACAGCGTTGCCGAGCAGGCATTCGCTAATGCCCTCGATCACGACCCGCACCTCGCCGAGGCTCGCCAGCAGTTGCAACTGGTCCGCGAGGTGTTGCGGCTTAATCCGGCGATTCGCGGACTGTCTTTGGCCGAGCGCAGCCAGCGTGTTGCCGCGTCCTTTCAGGTTGCCTTGCAACGCTTAACCACTTGCGCCAATCAGCAGGGATACAGCCTGGCCGAACATGGCGTTGCGCCGCCATCGCCCACCGTTCGTGGCACCCTCCCCGCAAGTCCGCCTCCGGCGACCGCCGGCCTGCAAGGGCTCTACACAATCGGCCTGCAAGCGAAAGCATCCGCCGCTGAACAGGCCCTGCGCAAGAATCCCGATGCGCTCGAACCTACCATGCAATATGTCTTCGATGTCGAACGCGCGACCGCGCCGGTCTGCCCCGCGATGGAACTGGCTGACAGCGCGCTGCTGACTCTGGCGCAACATGAAAGTGCGACGGCGAAATGAGCCCCCAAGAACCCATGGCCGCCAAACCCAGGGACGCCAGCGGTATCAAGCCTGCGGTCTCCACGCCCACTCGCCGCCAGTATTGGAGCAGCTTGCGCGCTATGCTGGCGCCGCAGCGCTTCAGCCTGCGCGAGGAGCAGTTCTTCCTGCTGCTGGCCGTACTCATCGGCATTGGCTCCGGGTTGGCGGTTGTCTGCTTCCGCATGTGCATTGAGTTTCTGCATCTCAAGCTGCTGGGGACCGGGCTGCATCCCTCCGTGCCGCGTGTGTTTCTTGCTCCCATGCTGGCAGGACTGGTGATTGCCGTTCTGGTGATTCGCTTCTTCCCGCGCGCCCGCGGCAGCGGTGTCAACCAGACCAAAGCCGCGCTGTACATCTACGACGGCTACATCCCGATGCCGACCGTCATCGGCAAATTCATTACCAGCGCATTGGCCATCGGCAGCGGACAATCGCTGGGCCCCGAAGATCCTTCCCTGCAGATCGGAGCGGGCCTGGCCTCGGCCCTGGGCCGCCGCTTGAAATTGTCGCGCGAAAAGCTGCGCCTCATCGCGCCCGTCGGGCGCCGCGGCCGGATTGGCCGCGGCATTCAATGCGCCGATCACCGCCGTTCTGTTCGTTATCGAAGAGGTCATCGGACGCTGGACGGCCGGCATTCTGGGCGCGGTCGTGCTCGCCGCCATCTCCAGCGCGGTCGTCGCCCGCTGGTTTCTGGGCGACGAGCCGCTGTTTCGCGTCCCCGCCTATCACCTGGAGCACCCGGCGAGTTGGCGGCCTACGCCAGCTTGGGCGTGATCGGCGGCTTCGCCTCGCTCGTCTTCGTCAAGTACATCGCCTTTCTGCGGCCCAAGCTGCGGCAATATCCCGCGTGGACGCAATATTTCCAGCCCGCCGCCGCCGGGCCTGCTCATCGGCTTCATCGGCATCAAGTTTCCGCAAGTGATGGGCGCCGGCTACACCTACATCGATCAGGCCATGCACGAGCAGTACACCTGGCAGGTTCTGGCCATGCTGGGCGGCGCTGAAAATCCTGACCACGGGACTATCGTTCAGCTAGCGGCACGCCCGGCGGCCTCTTCGCGCCGGCTCTCTTCATGGGCGCAATGATCGGCGGCGCCGTCGGCATGGTCGAACGCCAACTCGTTCCCTACCTCGCGATTCCGGTCGGGGCGTATGCGCTGGTCGGCATGGGTACGCTTTTTGCCGGCATTCTGCGCGCGCCCATGACCTCGGTGTTCATGATCCTCGAGGTCAGCGGCAACTACAGCATCATCGTCCCCGTGATCCTCTCGAATGCCATCGCGTATTTCATCTCGCGGACCTTTCAGCCGACGCCAATGTTCGATCTGCTTTCGCGGCAGGACGGACTTGACTTGCCTTCGCTGGAAGAAGAGCGCGAAGTCGCCACTGCTGCGCGTAGAAGATGCGATGCGTCCGCCGCTGGGCCAGATACTCACCGGAACATGGCGGTAGCTCGGCGCGCAGGACAGGTGCAGGGTTCGGCGCAGGAATTTTTCGTAGTCGGCATGGGCGGCGACGATTGGTCGGGCATCAGCCGCGCCGAACTGCTCGACATGATCGCCAACTCCGATTGCCGCTGTCGCGTGTGCTCGGCGCACCGCATTCCCTATCTCCATCCCGGACATCACCCTGGACACGGCGTTGCGCCTGATTGGCGAATGGCCGCTGTTGCCGGTGGTGCATCGCGCCAACGTGCAGCAATTGCTGGGCGTGGTGTCGCTGGACGACGTGATGCGCGCCTATCGCGGCGCCGGTATCGAGCGAGACCCACGCCCACCCCGTCCCCATTGTTCCCTGATCGCAAAAAGATGGCGCGAGAATCTACGGTTGGCGCTATCGAAGGCGCGTACCTTTAGGTACGCCGTATGATCCCCTCGATTTTTGTCACCACGAGGAGGGCTTTAGCGCGACGAGGGACCTGCTTTTCGACGCCTGTCCTGGCGGAATCCTCGCCTGCCCCTTGCATCCCGTCGCCGGAACACGGAAACTGTAAAGACACTCTGCATGAATATCGCAATCTTCGGCGGCACTTTCGATCCTGTTCATCGCGGACACATTGTCGTGGCCCGCGCCGCGGCTGCAAAGTTTGCTCTGAAGCAGGTCTGGTTCATTCCTGCCGATATTCCTCCGCACAAGCAGAAGACGCCGATCACCTCGTTCTATCATCGCTATGCCATGATTGCCCTGGCCCTGGCGGGTGAGAAAGCGTTGGTGCCTTCGCTGCTTGAGGCGCTCGATCCCGAGCGCACGGCTAAGGAACGCAAGCCGAGTTACTCCATCGATACCGTGCGGCGGGTGAAAAAGACCCTCGGCAAGAGTGACCACTTATACTTTCTGATTGGGATGGACGCCTTCCGCGACATCGCCAAGTGGTACAAGGCGGAAGAGCTGCTGGCGGAGTGCGAATTCATCGTGGCAGCGCGTCCGGGATACTCGCTGGCGGATGTGGCCTCGTCGCTTCCGGAAAAGTTACGCCCGCGCGCCGAGGTAACAAAGCTATTCCGCAAACAGCAGATGGCGGGGCCGCTGGTGCTGCCGGGAGTGACGCTGCATATGCTGCCGGAGACGCACGAGAATGTTTCGGCCACGCAGATCCGGGCGGCGGTGGATCGCGGCGCTGCGCTGAAACGGCTGGTGCCCGAAGCCGTCGCGGAATACATCCTGAAGGAACGGTTGTACCGGAAGAACAGGGCCTAGGGTGTAGTGGTCAGTGGCTAGTGGTCAGGCATATCTGACATTTAGCTTTCGGTAGTGCAGTGCGAAGCGCAAGAAACGAGCGCCGTAGGCGCGGAAACAGTCTAGCCCAGCACGGAGCCCGCCGCCGCGGCGGGCGGAGTGCTGGGTGGGCTGAACAATCAACTTGAGCCCCTCGGGGGCGGCACATACGATTTGAACGCGGTCGCGTCATGAAGTTTTGCGAAAAGCGAAAGGCGAACAGCGAATGGCGGATCTGATTGCATGAAGAAAAATGAGTTGAGATCGCAGGTTGCCCTTGCCGTGCGCGCCTGCCAGGAGAAAAAGGCCGAGGACATCACCGTCCTGCGATTGGATGCAAGCTCCAGCGGCTTCACCGATTATTTCCTGCTGTGCTCCGGCGCGAACCCGCGCCAGGTGCAGGCTATTGCCGATGAAATCGACCATCGGCTAAGCGCCATAGGAGTGCAGCCCAAACACACCGAGGGCTATACCCACGCCGATTGGCTGTTGATGGACTACGTGGATTTCGTGGTGCACATCTTCTCCGAGAGCGCGCGCAAATTCTACGGCCTGGAGCGGCTGTGGAAGACGGCCACCCGCATCGAGCTGGCTGATCTGGAGAAACCTGCACGCAAGCCCGCGGCCGCCAAAACGGCGAAGCGTGGGACTGTAGCTGCCAAATCGAGCAAGACACCGGCGAAATCCACAGCCCGCAAGCGCGCTCCCGCCAAACGCACGCGCAAGAGTTCCGGGCCGTGAGACTTCACATTGCCTGGTTTGGCCGGACCAAGAGCCCGCCGATTCAATCGTTGACCGCGGAATATCTGAAGCGGCTTTCGCGCTTCGCGGCTTGCGATGCCCACGAGTTACTGTCGGAGGCTGCGCTGCTCAAGCTGGTGGAGAAAAGCGCCGGCCGCACCCGGCCGGTGCTGGTGCTGCTGGATTCGCGGGGCCGCCAGCTCACCTCGGAAGAAATCGCTAACTTCCTTCAGTATCACCAGTCTCACGATACGCAGGAGTTGTTGTTCGCGCGTCGGCCCAGCCGATGGCTGGAGCGATCACGACCCGGGCGGCGGCTGATAGCCATGCTCTCATTCGGCAAAATCACGCTGCCCCACGAGCTGGCCCGCGTGGTCTTGCTGGAGCAGCTCTACCGCGGCTTTACCATATTGCAGGGCCATCCCTACCACAGGGGACACTGAATGGTTGCGGTTTGTGTCAGAACACGACTTTAGTCGTGCCGAACGACGCGCAACAATTGATCCGAGTCCGGTAGGGACGGCAGGTTTTGGAAGTATCTGAAGATCGAAACTCATCTTGGGAAAATAATGAATTTTCTTTACCGAACATTCGCCTTGCTGTTGATCACGCTCACCCTCACTTTATCCCACGCTGTGGCACAATCTGCTTCGCCATCCGCCGCCGCTTTCCCGCCACTCGAGCAATGGAAGTCCGCGGTCATCGCCGGCAACGCGACCGCACTTCGCGCGCTCTACAGCGGCGACCCGGCGGCGCACGTCATGACGGCAGCGGGCGACAGCAGCATCACCGCTGAAATCGCCTTCTGGACGGGGCTAAAGCCCCGTCGCATGAAGCTCGACGTCATCAAGCAGGAATCCCCACAAGCAGGAGAGCAGCAGGTGGTTTTTCAGGCTGAACTTCAAGCCGCGACAGCTCCGGGCGAAGCCATGCTCTATGTCACCGAGGGGCAACTCTGGCAGCAGCAGCAGCAGAACGGAAGCTGGAAGCTGGTCGCCTCCAAGCGCAGCGAGGCGACGCAACTACAGCAGCCCACCTCCACCAGCAAAGTGATTTACGCCCCCGGGCTCGATGCCCACGCCGAGATCCAGCAGGCCCTGGCGCTGGCCGCGAAGCAGCACAAGAATGTGATTGTCGTCTTTGGCGCCAACTGGTGTTACGACTGCCACGTCCTCGACCTGGCATTTCATCGTCCTGACCTGGCCGGCGTATTGCAACGCAACTACGAAGTGGTGCATGTGGATGTAGGCGAGGGCGACAAGAACCAGGACATCATGCAGCAATATCAGGTGCCGATGAAGAAGGGCATCCCGGCGCTGGCCGTGCTCAATAGCAACGGCAAGCTGCTCTATAGCCAGCAAGGCGGCGAGTTCGAAAAAGCCCGCTCCCTGGCGCCACAGGACCTGTTGGCATTTCTCAACAAATGGAAGCCGGGCAAGTAACCGCCTATTGAAGTGACGGTACCCCAAAAAACAGTCGCAGGTTCTCAACAATAGTTGAAAGGCCGCCGTAACGATTAGGTGTATAGTTAATCCACTTTTTGCGGGCCCACAAGAGGCGACTGCCCCACTCGTCAAGAAATCACTCAAAAGGAAAATCCCTCGAATGATACGCACTGCGATGCCTGTGTCTAAGATAGTCTGCGGCTGTATCTCGCTTGTTCTCGGACTAAGTTTGCTGTCTGGCGCCGCCGCGGCTGCTACCAGACCACCCACCGTCTCCATTACGCTGAGTCCCAGTACTCCCAGCCCGGCTCCGCTGAACACCAACATTACTTGGACGGCAACGATAATGGGCGGCCAACAGGGACATACGTACGACTATCAATTCAGCGCCGCGCTGCAGGGTCAGCAGCAAATCGTGCGCGACTTTCAGCTTCCCAATACCTTTGTCTGGGTGCCATGGACCGTGGAGGGAACATACGTAGTCACCGTTGTGGTGCGCGACATCACGTCGCAGCCCTACATCGTCTACTCGCCAGTCTCGCAGCAGTATGTGTTGCTGCCCATCGTGACCGCTCCCGGCGGATCGGCGGTAAACACTACCAATCACCCCCTGGTGGCCCTGTTCAGTGCGGGACCGTGTACCGTCGGCCATTCCATACGGGTCCGCTTCAACCAAGACGGTTCGCAGGCATCCAGCACCACCAACCCAGTGCCGTGTTCTTCTTCCAGCGCCAACTTCCTGGTGGCGGGAATGCTGCCCGCCACGGACTACCAGATGCACTGGGAGGAGTACAGTAATACCTACTTCAACGCTGGCCCCACGCTCAACTTCACGCCGGGGCGCTTGCCGAATAATTTTCCGGTCAACGAAAAAATGATGGTCAACATTCCCCCGACCGGCCACGATGCCGACTTTCCCGTGGTGATTTTCCACCTCATTCCCAGCATTGGCCAGATTTTCGTCTATTGGCCCGCCGCGACTGATCTCTCTGGAAACATCATCTGGTACCACAACGGGGAGGCGTTGCTGACGCGGATGGAGACCGGCGGAAACTACTTCACCATGTCGTACACGGCGCTTGCCGAATGGGACCTGGCTGGCAACCAGACCCTGGGAACCAACCTCGAGATCATCAACGAGCAACTGACCGCAAAGGGCTATCCCAATCTCACCGGGCTGAACAACCACGAGACCCGGCGCCTGCCCAACGGCAATCTCCTCTTGCTGGGCTCTCACGATGAGACGTCCACTATGTATCAGGGGGGAACGCAGCAGAACCCGGTGGATATTCTGGGCGACATGATCCTCGTCCTTGATCACAACATGCAGTTACTGTGGGCTTGGGATTCGTTCGCCCACCAGGACCTGAGCCGGGAAGCGACCCTCGACGACTTGTGTTATCACTTGTCGGAAGGCTGCCCTCCGTTTAACCAGAACTTCATCACCGCCAACGACTGGACTCACGCCAATGCCGCCCAGCTCACAGCCGATGGAAACATCCTGCTCTCCGAGCGCGACCAGGATTGGGTGCTCAAGGTTAACTACGGCAATGGACAGGGCAACGGCGCCGTGTTGTGGCGCATGGGCCCCTATGGCGACTTTACCGTCCTGAATCCTCCCCAAAACGGCTGTGGCGATCCCCAGGTCTTTCCCTGGTTCACCCACCAGCATGATCCGGCATTTCAGACGCAGACCGGCATCACGGAGACCCTGACCGTGTTCGACGATGGCAATACCCGCCATGAACAGTGCGGCAGTGGAAATAGCCGGGGCATGGTGTTGTCGGTGGCTGAGCCGCAACGCACCGTCTACATTCAACTCTTGGCCGATCTTGGCCAGTATTCAGTCGCGTTGGGAAGTGCGCAATTGTTGGCGGCCCCTCCTGACCCGCTGTTCGCGAGTTTTGGCAATGGATTGCTCTATCTGCCGGCGGACGCGGCTGAGTCGGATGAGACCGACCTGAGCGGCCATCTTGTTTATCAATTGCAGGCTAGTCAGTGGTCGTATCGGACCTATCGCGCGCGCGATCTCTACACGCCGACGCTGCCCTAGGGCTGCTCGGCTGCACTGCAATACCGAAGCCGCTCCGGCCCGACTACAGCACAGACACCAGTGCTTGTACCGGCGGAGCGGCTTCTTACCTGGCTCCTCAATGCCCCCGGTCAATCCCTTTGCGCCGCTGTTCGCTGTAGCGGACCAGCGCATCCTCGATAACCGGAAGCGCGTCCTTCGCCGGTAGTATCTCGTCGACTTCGACCGCTTTCTTTTCCAGCTGCTTGTAGTCGAGAAAGAAGCGCCGCAGCATGGCCAGACGATGCTCCGGCATCTCAGAGGCTTCGCGATAGCTGTTGAACTCCGGGTCCTCGGTGGCGATGGAGATGATTTTGTGATCGCGCTTGCCGGAATCGATCATGGTCATCAGGCCGATGGCGCGCGCATAGATCAGGGTGAGCGGCACCACCGGCTGCTGGCACAGGACCAGAACGTCGAGCGGGTCGCCGTCTTCCGCCAGGGTCTGCGGAATGAATCCGTAGTTTGCCGGATAGTACACGGCCGAATAAAGCACACGGTCCAGTTTGATGAGGCCGCTACCTTTATCGAGCTCGTACTTTACGTTCGAGCCGTAGGGAATCTCGATGACGCTATAGAACTCCAGCGGCAGTTTTTCGCCGGGAGAGATGTCGTGCCAGGCATGAGTCACGGGACGCTCGCAAATTGCAGATGCTGGATCAATTGTAGCTGAGTAGTCAGCCATCGCGGGACGGGGTTGGCGTGCGGACATGACAAAGGCGCGGGAAGCTGATGTGCTTCTTCCGCGCCTGGTGCAATCTTGCGCCGCGTCTTAGTAACGGTGCGGCAATTTCTGCTCGGTTTCCACCGAACTCGTCAACGAACCAATCACGTAACTCACAACGATAACGCCGACCACAGCGATCGTAATCAGATCCATGTGGCACCTCCCCCACCCGGCAGCTGGCGCCGGCCCATGCTCGATCTCATCTCCTTCCGCGGCCACTTGGTTAAACGCTGCAACGGAAGTTGTGCATTCTTTGTAACATGATTTTTACTTCAGCGCAGCAGAAATCGGAGCAGCTTCCGGCAACATCTTCAGCATCCTTCCAGCCGGATGGTTCGGCAAAGTAACTAGGCCGCGGGGTTCGGCCCAGTCTCTGCGATCACCCGGAGGAGAACTTCAGGGCCGTCGGAGCCGACTACATAGCGATCGGCTTCCACCTCGGGCCATTCTCCATAAATGTGCGCGATGAAGATCACCTTGCCCTCCCGCTTTTCGTCGCGGAAGATGCGGATGATCTTGCGCGCAGTGGCGTTAGGCAGATGATGGCAGATCAATGCGATGTCGAAGGGCACTTGTTTCTGGGCCGCTTCCAGGGCTTCTCTCTCAGTACTGACCGCCATCACCTCATGTCCGGCGGATTCCAGCACGTGCTGCCGCAGTAGCGCAAGCTCCTGATCGGTGGTAAGGATAAGAATCTTCATGGCAGGAATTCAGTGCGCCGGCACTTTCATGAAGTCCAGCGCCCGCGATATGTAAGCCTTCAGCTCGTGGCGGCGCACCACGGCGTCCAGCATTCCGTGCTCCAGCAGAAACTCGCTTCGCTGGAAGCCTTCGGGCAGCTTCTGGCGGATGGTCTGCTCGATCACGCGCGGTCCGGCGAATCCGATGAGCGCTCCCGGTTCGGCGATGTTCAGGTCGCCCAGCATGGCGAACGACGCGGTCACGCCGCCCGTGGTGGGATCCGTCATCACCGAAATGTACGGCACTCTGGCATCGTCCATGCGGGCCAGCGCCGCGGATATCTTCGCCATCTGCATCAGGCTGATCGCGCCTTCCATCATGCGCGCGCCGCCCGAGGCCGAGACGACGATGAGCGGCAGCTTCTCCGCGGTGGCCCGCTCGATGGCGCGGGTGATCATCTCGCCCACCACCGTGCCCATGGAGCCGCCGATGAACGAGTACTCCATGGCACTGGCGATCACCGGCTTGCCGTCAAGCTTGCCGCGGGCGTTGATGACCGCGTCGTTCAGCCCGGTCTCCTGCTGCGACCGCTGCAACCGCCCGGCATAGGACTTCAGGTCGCTGAACTTCAGCGGATCGGTGGAGACCAGGTTGTTGTCTTCCATTTCGTACTTGCCGTCGTCCAGCAGGTACGACAGGCGAGTGCGCGCGTCAATGCGGAAATGGCGATCGCACTTGGGACAGACGTTAAAATTCTGGTCGAGATCTTTTTTCCAGATGATCTGGCGACACTGGTCGCACTTCACCCAGAGTCCCTCGGTCTTGACTCGCTTCTCACCCGAGGTGTCGAGAGCAACAGATTCGCGTTTAAACCATGCCATGGGTTGTAAGTCAGTGTAGCCGACGGGCCGTAAGGTTGTCGCGCGTGGCAAGCGCCGCTGTCGACAGCATAGTCTTGAACCCCTGTTTCCACTTTGTGTCAGGGCACGACTTGAGTCGTGCCGAAAGACGCGCAACAAAAGAGTTGGGCTTTAGCCCCTGTGAACTCGTTCTTACTGACGCCACAGTGTTGTGCTAGGCTGTACAGCGCGGAGGGCGCTATGAAGGCATCCCCAAAGACAGCCCGGGCGGCGGCGCCCGACCCCGGCGAAGAACTCAACCGCTTCATCGACAAGTTCGAACCGAAAAACCAGGCGTTGATTCGCGCCGTGCGCAAAGTGCTTCGCAAGCGCCTTCCCACCGCCAACGAACTGGTCTATGACAATTACAATTTCTTCGTCATTGGCTATTGCCCGACCGAACGCCCCTCCGATTGCATTGTCTCGATTGCCGCAGCCGCCAACGGAGTAGGACTCTCGTTCTACCGCGGTGCCACTCTTCCCGACCCGCATCACCTGCTGCTCGGCTCGGGCAGTCAGAATCGATTTATCCGGCTTGAGTCAGCAGAGACGTTAGCCTGCCCCGAAGTTGAAGAACTCATCGCAGCAGCCGTCGCGCAGAACCAGGCTCCGCTGCGGGCCGGCGGCCCTGGCAAACTCATCATCCGCTCGATTTCCGCCAAGCAGAAGCCGCGGCGTAAGACGAGTAAGTGACTAGAGATCGTCTGGTCGTCTAGTCACTCAATCACCAAGTCACCCAGTCATCGTCATCTGATAGATGGTTACGCCTCGTGTCAGGGCACGACTTCAGTCGTGCCGAACAACGCCCGAAAAAGAGTAGGGCTTTAGCCCCTGCGAAACTGTCCCATCAGGGGCTAAAGCCCGGGGTTGCTGGCAACCGGGCGGCACGGCTAAAAGCCGTGCCCTGACACAAAGCGACTTATAAGACTGGGTCCTGTCAGGGCTCGCCCCACATCTTTGGACGCAAGATTTTCTCCGCTTCGCCGATAGAAGAGGATGGAGGCGGGTGTCCAATGATCTCGCCGTGAGCGAACGAAAACGAGGCGCCTCCTCGCCACGTCGCGGTTGAGTGGCGCGTCCCACAGTACGGCAGCATTTATAACGAGCCACGGTTAGGAAGCCGCAAGAGCATGTTCGCCATCATTGGAATATTAGTGGTTCTGGGCGCCGTGATTGGCGGGTTCCTCATGGAACACGGCCCCATCCGGGTGCTCATCCAGCCGTCCGAAGCCATTATCATCTGCGGCGCCGCATTGGGGACGCTGCTGGTGGCCAATCCCCTGCACACCCTCAAAGAGGTGATGAACGGAATTCTGCAAGTGCTCAAGGGCTCGAAGTTCAGCAAGAAGCGCTATCTTGACTCGCTGAAAATGATGTACGACATGTTCAACAAGATCCGCCGCGACGGTCCCAACTCCGTGGAGAACGACATTGAAGAGCCGGGCAAGAGCAAGTTCTTCGCCGCATTTCCCGACTTCGTCAAAGACCACCACGCGCGCGATTTTGTGTGCGACACCATGCGCATGGTGCTGATGGGGGGCGTCGAGCCCTTCGATGTTGACCAGATGATTGAGGCTGACATGGACGTCCACTCCCATGAGTCGGAGCAGTCGGTGTCCGCCTTGAGCAGCGTCGCTGATTCCTTGCCTGGACTGGGAATTGTCGCCGCTGTGCTCGGCGTGGTCATGACCATGAGCGCTCTCGGCGGCCCTCCGGAAGAAATCGGTAAGAAGGTGGCGGCGGCCCTGGTGGGCACTTTCCTCGGCATTCTGATGTGCTACGGCTTCGTCGGGCCCATCGCCGCCAACCTGGCCAAGCTCTCGCATGAAGAACATGAATACCTGCACATGCTGCGCGTGACCATGATCGCTTTCATGAAGGGCACGTCGCCCTTGCTGGCGGTGGAAATGGGACGCCGTTCCGTCCCGGCGCACTTGCGCCCCAGCTTCTCGGAGTTCGAGAAACACTGCAAACAATCGAGCGCTGCCGCGGCTGCCACCTCCGAAGCCGCGCCCGCGGCGACTGAGGCCGCCCCCGCGTCCTCCTAGGATAGAAGCGCATGGCCGGGAACCTACAGCCCATCGTTATCAAGCGCAAAGGCGGCCACGGCGGCCATCACGGTGGCGCGTGGAAGGTCGCCTACGCCGACTTCGTTACCGCGATGATGGCGTTGTTTATCGTGCTCTGGTTGATGAACACCAGCAAGCCAATTCAGCAGGCGATCAGCGGATACTTCAAGGACCCGGCGGGCACGGGCAAGCTGACCGGAACCAACCAGGCGCCTAGTCCTGAGAGCAGCAAAGCAAGTCTCGACAAGGTAAAAGCCGAGTTGGAGAAAGCGATTCGCCAGGTCGCCAACTTTGACAAGCTGAAGGACCACATCGAGCTGACCGTCACGCCCGAAGGTCTGCGCATCGAAATGCTGGAATCGAAGGCAGGGACGTTTTTCGAGAGTGGACAAACCGACCCCAATGGCGACGGCCGGGAGATGATGATGACCATCGGCGAGGAGTTAGGCAAGGTCCCCAACAAGGTTTCGATTGAAGGTCACACCGACTCACAGCCGTTCGCGGCCCGCGCCAATTACACGAACTGGGAGCTGTCGGCCGATCGCGCGAATGCGAGCCGCCGGTTGATGCAGCAACACGGCCTGCGCGCCGACCAGGTCGCGCAGGTGCGCGGCTTTGCCGATCAGCAGCCGCGCAACGCCAAAGACCCCTCCGACCCAGCCAATCGGCGAATTACGGTGATCGTGCAATATCTGGATCAGAAGCCGCCGGATGTCGCGGTCCCCACACCGGCACAATCTGCCCCGTCAGCGCCCCCTGAAAAGAAACCATAACGAGCATTACGAATGCCGATACGGCAGGATTACCTTTACCCGGCAGCCTCGCTCGTCGGGACGGTTGGTCAGCTCGATCGAGCCGCCATGTGCCTCGGCAATCTGCTGCGATAGCACCAGTCCAATTCCTGAGCCGCCTGGCTTCGTGGTGTAAAACGGTACGAACGCGTTGCTCGGGTTCAGCAGCCCAATCCCGTTGTCCTCCACCATCAGCGCCACTTTGCGATCGAATTGCTCCCACCGCATCGTCACCTTCGGCTCAGCAGCTTCTCCGCCACGATGCGATTGCGCCTGCTCCAGCGCGGCATCCACGGCGTTGCGAACCAGGTTGATCAGCATCTGCTCGATCAGGTCGGGATCGAGCATCAGCACCAGTTCGGCGCCGGGCGAGATATCGACCTTTACGCGGGTCTCCAGCGCGGCCACGCGTTCGAACAGCGGCCGTAACTCGATGGGCTGCAAAGTGGGTGCGGGCATCTGCGCCAGCCTGCGGTAGGACTGAAGGAAGCGATGCAGCGAAGCCGTGCGCGACTCGATGATGCCCAGCCCGCGCTGGAAGTCCGCGTTCTGCGCCTCCGGCAATTCTTCCAATGGCAGGCGAGACGGCCAGGCTTCCTGCAATCGAGATGATCGGCGCCAGCGAATTGTTCAGCTCGTGGCCGAGCACGCGAATCAGCTTCTGCCAGGCGCTGCGCTCTTCCTCGCGCAAGGCGCGGCTCACATCCGACAGCACAATCAGCGTGTGCGGCACGCCGTTCTGCCGGAACGAACGCTTGCGCACCATCCAGCGCGCGTTGGGCGCCGAGTACGGAAGCGCGACCAGCGTCTCATTCGCCGCTTCGAAGCACACATTCAACTCCAGCTCGCTGGCCGTCTTGCCCAGCAGGCGCGCTGCCGGTTGCTGCAACAGGCGCTCACCGGCGGCATTCATCAGCCGCAAAACGTGATCGGGATCGAAGGTAAACAGCGGCGTATCGATTTCCTCGACCACCCGTCGCAGCAGCGCCGTCGCCTCGATCGTCTGCACGCGCTGTTCGGTCAGGATGTCGGCGAGCGAGTTGATCTCCAGCGCCAACTCGCCCATGGAGTCGTTGGGTGCGGCCCCGCGCGCGCGAAAGGAATAATCCTCTTCGCGCAGCGCGCCGACAACGTTGGTCAGGGTTTGCAACGGGCGGACGATCTGGTCGAGCAATGCCAGCGTCAGCACCAGCCAGAGAAAAAGCTCCAGTACCGTGAGGGAGATCTTGGTGTCCCGCGCTCCAGTCGTGTGTCCAGATGAGGACGGTGCCGAAGGCGACGCCCGGCAGCGCGGCCAGAATGGCAAACAGCGCGATGCGTTTCTCGTACAGAGGTCTGAAACGGCGGCGACGCTGCGGTGGATGATAGCGCCCAGAGTCTTCACCATGCGACAGTTTGGGACTCGATGAGACGGGAGAGCTCGAGTCGCCGCCGGAACTAGAGTCCATAGCGTTCCATCCGGCGATACAGCGCGCCGCGGCTCAGTCCCAGCGCCTCCGCCGCCTGGCTCACGTTGCCGTGGAAGCGCTGTAGCGCTTTGCGAACCAGGATGCCCTCGACCTCTTCGATGCTGAGCTCTTCCAGGTTCAGACCCTGCGACCGCTGCTGGACATTCAGCCCCAGGTCAGACACTTGGATCTCTCCTGTCTGACACATCAGCACGGCGCGCTCCAGCGTGTGCTCCAACTCGCGCACATTGCCCGGCCAGCTGTATTGCATCATGGCCTGTAGAGCGGGTGCGGCGAAGTCCGCTCACCGGGAACCCGATAGCGCGTGGCATAGCGCTTGAGGAAATACGCTGCAAGCACGGGAATGTCTTCGCGCCGGTCGCGCAACGGCGGTATGGGAATCTCCACCGTGTTCAGGCGGAACAGCAGGTCTTCGCGGAACAGGCCGGCGGCGATGGCATCCTGCAGGTTCGAGTTGGTCGCCGAGATCACGCGCACATCGATGTGCTTGGTCCGCGACGATCCCACGCGCTCGATCTCGCCGGTCTCCAGCACCCGCAGCAGTTTGGCTTGCTGGCGCATGGGAACGTTGCCGATCTCGTCGAGGAAGATGGTGCCGTTGTCGGCCAGTTCGAAGCGCCCGATGCGGTCCATGCGCGCGTCCGTGAATGCGCCCTTCACGTGACCGAACAGCTCGCTTTCGAACGTGCCTTCGGGAAGCGCGCCGGTATTGACCGCGACCAGCGGCATGGACGCGCGCGACGATAGCGCGTGCAGCGTTTGCGCCACAATCTCTTTGCCGGTGCCGTGTTCGCCGGTCACCAGCACATTGGCGTCGGAAGGCCCGATGCGCGCAATGGTCTGCAGCACGGGCTGCATCGAGGGCGCTGCGGCGATGAAATCGGGCCGGCCTTCGGCGCGAAGCAGTCTGGCTTCAGCTTCCAGATGCTGCGTTCGCTGCAACGCGCGATGCAGCTCGACCTGCGTGCGCAGGATTGCCAGCAGGCGCTCGTTCTCCCACGGCTTCTGGATGAAGTCGCGCGCGCCGCGGCGCATGGCCTCGACCGCGAGTCCCACATTGCCCCACGCCGTCATCACGATCACCGGGATGTTGCTGTCGAGCGCCACGATCTCTGAGAGCAGATCGAGGCCTTCCTGGCCGGAGGTCGTGTCGCGCGTGTAGTTCAGGTCGATCAGGACCGCGTCATAGAACTCGCTGGCCAGCGACTCGCGGACGGCCGCGGGAGACTTTGCCGTATCCACCGCGAAGCCGGCCGGGCGCAGCAGCAGCTCCAGCGCTTCCAGGATGTGCGGTTGATCGTCAGCCGCAAGCATGCGGCCGGTGCGCTGTCGATCGCGCGCTTCCGTCGCGGCGTCCCGGGTGTTGGCCTGGCTTTGTGTCCGCGGCAAAATTCTCTCCCTCAACGTGCGAGTGCCGTCCACCGCGTCTTGAATTTGAATTTTATTCTCTTCCAGCGTCGTGCCGGTTGCACGCTGCAATTCAAGCTTGGACTTCTGATAGGCCGTGCTGGCGTTCACCAGGTCCAACTCGGCGAGCGCCAGATCGCGCTGCGCAGCCAGCGTCTGGAAATTCGATCCCGCGCCCAGCGTCTTGCTCCTTCTGCATGATGGTGAACGTCTTCTCGCGCCAGGTCGCGCGCCTTGCTGCGCGGCTCCACCCGCGCCCGGCCCTGCTCCAGAGCATATTCGGCGTTGCGCACTTCGATGCGGATCTGCTTCTTCAGCTGCTGCTCGCGCAATTCGGCTTGCCGATACTCCAACTCCGAACGATATTGGTCGGCCTTCGCCACGCGGTTGCGAATCGGGATGTTCAGGTTCAGGCCCACCAGGTAGTCGGGGACGAGCCGTTCCAGGCGTCCTGAAAAGCGCCATACCAGTTGGTGGGCACTAGCGGAGGATTGGGCCCGGCAAAGAACTGGATTGAGGTCGCCTGCCAATCCCGTTCCAGCATAGAAGCCAACCAGCGTCAAGAGTTGGCAGCAAGGCATTGGCCGCGGCCTTGCGCGTGATTTCGCGGTTGTTCAGGTCGATGTCCGATTCCGCCAGCTCCGGCCGATCCAGCAACGCGCTTGCGCAATCAGCTCCTGCGTCGGCCTTCTCGGGAACCATCTGAATCGTGTCCAGCCGGTCGGTCGGAATTACTGGCATGGCTTCCAGCGTGGATCGTCCAGGTTTTTGGTCAGCGCATTCTTGATCAACGATTCCTGCAACTGCAGATTGGTTTTGGCGACGGTCAGGTCCTGGTCGCGCTTTGAGACTTCAGCCTCGGCGCGCATCACATCCATCTCCGGAATGGCCTCGCAGCTGCAGCTGCTTCTTGGCGCTCTCGAGGCTCTGCTGCGCGAAGGCAAACGATTGCTCCGTCACCTTCTCTGCCTGATAGGCGCTGACCAGGTCCCAGTAGATATTGGCCATCTGGGTGATGGTGGCGATCACCTGCATCTTGAAGGCGATGTCGGAGATCTTCTTGTTGTTCTTCGCGATGCGCAGATAGCGCAAGTTGGGCCCGGTTCCGAAGCCCGCCAGCAACTGCTGCTGAATCGTGAAGCGATAGTACGAGTTCAAGATCGGATGCAGGCTGTTGAAGATGCTGTTGGTGGTCTGCCGGTTGTTGTCGACTTCCAGGCTGAAGCTGGTGCCAGTGGGGAATGCCTGGCTGTAGTTGAGATTCACCAGGCCGGTGTTGGTCTGCAGCTCTGGCACACCGTAAATCTGGATATTCGACAAGGGCAGCGTCTGGTGTTCCAGGCTGGTGATGCCGCTGATAATCGGATCGTAAGACGAAACGTTGGTTCCAATCCCGAGCGTCGACTGCACCAGTCCCGACGCGCCCGCGCCTGCGCCACCCGCGCCGCCCGTGGTGCCGCCGGCTCCAGCGCCGCTGGGAGCGCCAGTCCCGAATCCGCCAACGCCTCCCCCGGCGTGCCCTGCACTACGCCGGTATTGACGCCGCGAAAGAAGCCGCCCGCCTTGGTGCGCAGGATATCGGTGTCGGCGATGGGCAGGTTGTAGCGCGCAATCGCCAGATCAAGATTGTTTTCCAGCGCCAGATCGATGGCATCCTGCAAGCGAGATGTAGAGCTTGCCATCGCGGATGAGTTGTTGCAGCCGGTTTGAGTTCGCCAGGTCGGGCTTGGCTACCGTACTGGGAGCATAAGCTTTGATCGGGTTGTTCGAATGCGGCATCGCCAAGTTCGATGGCGTGCGGATGAGAGCGCTCCCGGCGCGGACGTAGTCGTGGAAACAGGCGGCGGTTGCGGCGTCGGCGCATTCGGGGTTTCCTGCTGCGCTTGCGCGCACACCATCAGAGAGCAGACCACAACCACAAACAGACTTGGCCAAGCGGCCCGCGCTCCATCATGAGCGGACTGCCTCCCCGCTTGGCGTCAGCGCCGGATTGCCGGTGTCGCCCACCAGCCAGCCGTCGCGCATCTGAATGGTGCGCGACCCGTAGGACGCATTCACCTCCGAGTGCGTCACCTGCACGATGGTTGTGCCCTCCTGATTCAGCTTGGTAAACAGTTCCATGATTTCTTTGGCCTGGCTGGAATGAAGATTGCCCGTAGGCTCGTCGGCCAGCAATAGCGCAGGCCGGTGGATCACCGCGCGCGCCACGCCCACCAGTTGCTGCTGGCCGCCGGAAAGCTGGTTGGGATAGAGGTCCTTCTTGGCGACGATCTGGAAATTGTCCAGGGTTTCGGCCACCATGCCCTGCCTTTGACTGCGTGGGATGTCCTTGTACGACAGCGGCAGGTCGATGTTCTCCTGTACCGTCAAATCGTCCAGCAGGTGATAGCTCTGGAAGACCATGCCGATCTTGCGCTTGGCCAGTTCGGCGCGGTCTTTGCGCTTCATCAAATGGACAGGCTGCTCGCCGAACCAATACTCTCCCGCCCACTGATCGTCCAGCAGCGCCAGCACGTTCAGCAGCGACGACTTCCCTGCCCCCGACGGTCCCATGACGGTGATGAATTCGCCCTCATTGATGGTGAGGTCGACGCGGCGCAAGACCCACGTCTGACCCGCCCCGGTCTTGTAACTGCGTTCGACGTTCTTGAGAGTGATCATGATTTGTCAGCTGCGAGCTATGAGCCTCAAGCTATGTGCCATAAGTTCGAGCTAGCATTCTTAATTTCCCCAGTGCAAGAGCCACGCAACAGCCGACCTACGCTTCGTAGTTCTGTTCCTGACGAAAACTCGCCGCTTGTTGCCCGAAGCTCGCGGCTCGAAGCTTCTTCACTCCCACCGCAGCGCCTTCACGGGGTCAATCCGCGACGCCCGGCGCGCCGGGATATAGCTGGCAAACAGCCCACAGGCCAACAACAGCACGGACACGGCCGCAATGGTCCAGGCGTCATAGGGAACAACTCCGTACAGAAAACTACGCAACACGCTTCCCGCCGAAACCGCAGCGACCACGCCGATGCCGACTCCAATCACCAGCAGAATGACGGCTTGCCGTAGCACCAGGCCGATCACGTTAGACCGAGTTGCGCCCAGCGCCATGCGCAAGCCGATGTCGCGCGTGCGCTGGTTGACGTTATAGGCAAGCAGGCCATAGATTCCCGCAATCGAGATCAGCAGCGCTGAGCCGGCAAAAATCCATAGCAATCGCACAGCCAGCGTCTGGCTTCCCATCGAGGTATCGACCACATCTTGCAGGGTTTGAACGTCCAGTACGGCCAGATCAGGATCGAAATCCCGCAACGCGGCACGCAGGCTCGGAATGACTGCCGCGGGCGCGACATGGGTGCGCAACGCAAGGTTGGTGAACGATGCCAGAATGTACGGCGTGAGCTCGTCGTTCGGGGCGAGCTGGAGGTACGACACATTGATCTCCGGCTGCACGTCATTCGACATCGCCGTCTGGTGGGTGTCTTCGACTACCCCGACAATGGTCACGGTCCCGTGGGGCCCGGTGTCGCCGATCTTCAACTGCTGACCCAGAGGATTCTGTCCTCGAAAATACTTCTTCACAAAGGTTTGGTTTACAACCGCGGCGGCCGTCCCCTGCGGTCCATCCGCGTCGCTGAACAAGCGCCCTTGCAGCAGACGAATTCCCAACGTCGGGTAGAGGCTTGGACTGACGGCGCGTATAGCAGCGTTGAGCTTGTTTGCCGGATCTTTAGGCCGGCCGATGACCTCGAACGAGCCGCTAGCCTGGAAGTTGGGCGACAGGGGAAGGGTTGTGGTCAGGGCCGCTGAATCGACGCCGGGAAGATGCGACAGCCGATCGAGCAACGGCGCATAGAATACCTGCGCGATGTCTTTGCCCGCATACTTGCCCGATTGGCCTACGATGCCACCGCCCGCCTGCGGCAGAATGATTGCCGTGGTTACTACGTTGCGAGGGACAAATCCCAGCGGGACATCGCGCAAAGCCAACAGGCTGCGCAGCAGCAATCCCGCAGAGATCAGCAACAGCAAGGAGAGAGCGATCTCGCCAACCACCAGCGCATCGCGAAAATGTTTCTGACGGCGAGTGGCACCGGCCGCTGGCGTGCTTTCGCGCAGAGCCTCCTGCGCCGGAGCCCGCGCCGCCTGCAACGCGGGAACCAGTCCAAACAGAACGGCGGAAATAACGGAGAATGCCACCAGGGCCGCAGCTACACGGGCGTCAATCTGGATGTGGTGGGAGAGCGGCAGATACAGGTTAAGATAAAACCGCAACAGGCGAACGCAGCCAAACGCCAGCGCCAGTCCCAGGGCCGCGCCGGAAAACGCCAGCACCAGGCTCTCCGTCAGGAATTGCCTTACCAGGCGCACTCTGTCTGCGCCGATGGCACTGCGAATGGCGATCTCGCGGCGGCGACCGGTGGTGCGCGACAGCAGCAGGCTGGCAACGTTGGCACAAGCGATCAGCCACACCGCAAGCACCGCAAACTGCAACGCCAGCAGTGCCGACCGCACATTGCCGGTCAGGACCTCGCGATAGCGCTTTACGACGACGCGTTTTTCCAATTCGAGAGTCGGATAGGCTTTGGCAATATTGGTTTGAATTCCAGTGAGTTCAGCCTGGGCCGCGGCGGGGGAAACGCCGTTCTTCAGCCTGCCAATCGCGGTCAGGTCCTGCGAGCCGCGGTCCTCGTATTCCTTGGCTGGCACCAGCGGGACCCACCCCACCGGACCATCTCCAACGTTGGGAAATTCGAAGCCCGCGGGCATCACCCCGATGACCGTATAGAGTTTGTCCGCCAGCTTGAGCGAGCTGCCCACGGCCTGGGGGTTCTTGCCAAAAAACTTCTCCCACGCTGTCGAGTTGATGAGCACAACATCGCCGTGACCGGGTTGATCGTCTTGCGGCGAGAAATTCCTCCCCAGCACCGGCTCAACCTGCAAGGTCGATAGAAGATTGGCGCTACTGGCCACCACTGGGATGAAATCGGAGAAGCCTGGAAGATCGACGCTGCGAATACCGACGGTATACCAGCCGACGTCCTGGAAGGAGTGGGACTGCGCGCGCCAATCGCGTATGTTGGGCAGCGCGGAAGCGCTGGCCGCAGCAGACTCCGGCCGCGACTCGGTCATCTGCACGATCTGGTCGGGCTTGGGAAACGGCAAAGGCCGCAGCAGCACGGCGTCGATCACCGCAAACATGGCTGCGTTTACGCCAATGCCCAGCGCCAGCGTCAGCACCGTTACCGCGGCAAAGCCGGGGTTCTTGCGCAGCTGGCGAAACGCGTATCGCAGGTCTTGGAAGAGTCCGGTCATAATTTAGCAACTAGCAATTAGCAACTAGCAACTAGCCAAACCCGCTTGGCCGTCATGTACCTACCTACTAGCACTCGTAATCCTACCCCGGCTCCAGGTTGCATACTTGTACCGAAGGGCCATAGCTAGTTGCTAATTGCTAGCTGCTAATTGCTTCTTACTGCTCTTGCATCAGCCTCCGCAGCTCTTCTTCGGCGACAACTTTTCCGTCGAACAGGTGCACTTCGCGTTGGGCGTGCGCGGCAAAGCGCGGATCATGGGTCACCATGCAGATGGTTGCGCCTTCGCGGTGCAGTTTCTGCAGCAACTCCATCACGGCTTCGCCGTTACGCGAGTCCAGGTTTCCGGTGGGCTCGTCGGCCAGCAGGATGGACGGTGATCCAGCCAGCGCGCGCGCCACAGCCACACGCTGCTGCTGACCGCCGGAGAGTTGCGATGGATAGTGGCGCAGCCGATGCGCCATGCCCACGCGCTCCAGCGATTCCAGCACGCGGCGCTTGCGCTCCGCCGACGGCATGCCGTCGCGATAGGTGAGCGGCAGCTCGACATTCTCGTACACCGTGAGATCGCCGATCAGGTTGAAGCTCTGAAAGATGAAGCCGATCTCGCGATTGCGAATGCGCGAGCGGTCGCCGAAGTCCAGGTTCTCCACCGGAGAACCATTCAACCGATAGTTGCCGGCGGTTGGCGTGTCGAGCAGTCCGATGATGGACAGCAGCGTCGACTTGCCGCAGCCCGACGGGCCCGACATGGCGACATACTCGCCCTTGCGGACCATAAGATGCACACCGGATAGCGCGTGCGTTTCCACTTCGTCGGTGTAGAAAACTTTGGTCATGTTTTCGATTTCAATCAGCGGAATTGCTGCTTCGCTCATGTTGTTGTCCATTCTTGATAATCGCGATTTGCGATGGCTCTTAGCTGTTAGCCTTTAGCTCTTAGCCTGCCGCTCTTACGCTCTCGCCGCGGCGACTCGCTTTCACGCGTCGCTACGAATTACGTAATCGCTGCCCTACGTGTTCCGTAACGCTTCTGCCATTGCTCTTCGCCATCAAACTCCAACGCGCAGACTAAAAGCCAACGGCTAGGAGCTAAGAGCTATTCCAGCCGCACTCTATCCGTGTTGTCCCACCGCGACATGTCCGACAAAATCACGGTGTCACCCTCTTTCAGCCCGGTGTCAATCTGGATCTGGTTCACGGAGGCGCGCCCGGTCTTGACCTGCACGCGGCTAGCGGCGTTGCCTGACGCATCCAGCTTGAACATGGAGATGGTGCTGCTCTCCTGCCCGAATGCCGGCCGCCCCACGTACAGCACGTTGTCCAGCTTCTCCAAATCGATGGTTCCATCGACGCTCAAATCCGGACGCGCGCCCTTAGGCAACTCGCCGGTCAGCTTTACGTCCACGGTGACGGTGCCGTTCTGCACCGCGGGATCGACGCGGCTTACTTCTCCCGCTATCACGCCGTTATGCGTATCGATCGAGGCCGGCTCGCCGATCTGCACGTCGCGCGCCTGGGTCTCGGGAATCTTCAACTCCGCCATTAAGTGATTAGGCTGAACAATCTTCGCCAGTTCCGTTCCTGGCAGCACGTGCTGTCCAACTTGCAATGGCAACTCCACCAGCACGCCGTCAACTCCCGCCTGGACCTTCAGGCGCTGCAACTGTGTCTGCTTCAGTCCGGCCAGCGCGCGCATCTCGTCGACCTTCGCCTGCTGCACTGCAAGCTGCGACGCAATTGCCTTCTCGTTGATCTTCAGCCGGTCATCTTCGATCTTGTCGCGCGTAGTCATCTCTTGCGCCTTGCCGGCAGATGCCTTTTCCGCCAGGCCCGAGATGACGCCCAAGTCATAGAGCGACTTGTCAGTCTGCGCCTGGCGCTGGGCTTCGTTGTAATCGGCGTTGACCGTGGCCGCGCCGGCACGCTGGTCCATCAGATCGCTTTGCAGCTTCACCTTCAAGCTCTGGTACTCGGCCTCGGCGGCTTTCACTTGCAACTGCGCGTCCAGCGCCTCCTGCTCCAGTTGCGGGTTCACCATCTCCACCAGCACGGTGTCAGCGGTGACCTGCGAGCCGGGCAGTTTGTCGATGCGAATGACGGTAGCTTCGGTCTCGGCGGGAATCTGGCGAACATCTTCGTGGCTGGGGATCAGCGAACCCAAGCCGCGAACCTGGCGCAGCATCGAGCCGCGCTTCACGGTGTCAGTCCAAATGGTGCTGCGATCGACCGTCGGCGCGGCTGGCTTAAGGCGCGAAATGCCGACGGTAACGCCGACTAGCACCACCAGCGCGGCGATCGACCAGATGATCTGGCGGCGGCGCTTTTGACGTTTAAGTTCGGGACGAGCGATATCCATTACCTATTCGCAAGTGCAAGCGAGGAGCCATTCGAAGGAGTACCTAAGTCGCTTTCTGTCAGATTGTTACGGAGGCTGTTGGCCAGCCACAGATGAGCGCCTGTGTCCCGTCTCGGATTAAAGTGTCCGATATTGGACACGCCTGGTCTATGCCGGATTTGCCCTGCGATGGGCTCAAAATATTGGAATATTGCTGCGGGGAACCTGGGACTTAGTCCTTAGGCGCCATCACGTGATTGTGGGCCAGGTACCTGGTGCGGATCTCGCGCAGCTTGTCGACATGCTGCTCGCTCAGCGTTTGCTGTTTCCCCAGTTGGTAGGTGACTAGCGCAATCTTGGCGAAGTGCTCCACGGTTTCCATGTTCATGTATGCGTTAAGGAGGTCAACGCCGTAGGTCACCACACCATGGTTCGCCATGAGGATGGCATCATGGTCCGCAACCAAGGGGGCCAGAGCCTCGGCCAACTCCGGAGTGCCGGGAGTTTCATAGCTTGCCAACGGCACCGAGCCCAGTGTCACGATGAGTTCCGCACACAAGGCGCGATCCAGCGCCAAGCCAGCCGCCGCGAAACCCGTAGCCGTTGGAGGATGGGCGTGCACCACCGCGCCCACGTTGCGGCGCTTACCGTAAATCAGCAGGTGCATCGCAATTTCACTGGAAACATTGCGCGCACCGCTCAGCTTTTTTCCCGTTGGATCGACGATCACCAGGTCGTCGGTCTCCAACAGACCCTTGCTCATCAGCGTCGGCGTGCTCAGGATGTTTCCGTTCTCCAATCGGACGGACAGGTTTCCGTCCATCGCCGCCACCAGGCCGGTCTGATGCAGCAGCTTGCCGAAGCGGACGATCTCCTGCCGGTGCTGTTGTTCGGTCTTCATGCGATGGATCGGCTAACCCCGCCGGTATCACTCTATGCTGTATCGTACCGCAGCTTTTGCTCGTCCGGAAAGGGAAGATAGGCAGATTTATATAACGCCGGGTGCCATCCCGGATTAGGGTTGGTTACCAGTTTCACTCCGATAAGCGAAAATGACTGTGTGCTGGTTTCCGACTTCGATTACCACCTTCCGCAAGACCTGATTGCCCGGCAGCCGCTGGCCGATCGTGCAGCTTCACGCCTGCTGCATGTCCAGCGCGACAGCGATGAGTTGGCGGACCGCCAGTTTCGAGACTTTCCGGAGCTGTTGAGGCCCGACGATCTGCTGGTCTTCAACAACACCAGGGTGTTGCCGGCGCGGCTGTATGGACATCGCAGCGGCTTGCGCGCGCAACGGCTGTCCGAGGAAAATCCCGCCGCAAGAGATTTTCTGCGTGGCAAAGTTGAGGTGCTGCTGACGAAACAGCTCTCCGCTTCGCCGGTGGAATGGGAAGCTCTGGTACATCCGGGCCGCAAGCTCGGCCTGGGCGAGCGCGTCTATTTCGGCGGCAATGAGAACGAAGCCTCGCACGAATTGGCCGCCGAGATCGTCGGCCGCGGCACCTTTGGCGAGCGCCACCTGCGCTTCGACCCTGTCGACGATTTCTTCGCTGTCCTCAACCGCATCGGACACATTCCGCTGCCACCGTACATCGACCGCCCTGACACGGCCGAAGATCGTGAGCAGTATCAAACCGTCTACGCCAAGCCGCCCGGTTCGGTGGCCGCCCCCACCGCAGGGCTGCACTTCACGCCGGAAACTCTGGAGCGCATACGCCAGCGCGGCATCGAGACCGCCGAGCTAACCCTGCATGTGGGACTGGGCACGTTCCAGCCGATCCGAGTGGAAGTTGTCGAAGACCACAAGCTGCACACCGAGTGGTTCGAAATTCCGCAGGACGCGGCCGAGCGCATTCAACGCGCCCGTGATGCTGGGCGGCGGATTGTTGCCGTCGGCACGACAACCGTGAGGACGCTGGAGTACGCCGCGCGAAATCCCGGATGTGTCATCCCGAACGACGAGCGCAGCGAGGAGTCGAGGGACCTGCTGTTGAGGGCGGATGAAGGATCTCGTCGCGGCCGCATCGTTGCCCAGCACGGCGAGGCCGACATCTTTATCTATCCGGGATTCGAGTTCCGAGTAATCGGCGCGATGCTGACCAACTTCCACCTGCCGAAATCGACCCTCGTGATGCTCGTCTCAGCCTTCGCTGGCCGCAAGCGAATCCTGCGCGCCTACGAGCACGCCGTCCGCGGGCGCTACCGATTTTATTCGTATGGCGATTGCATGTTTGTGGAGTAGGCATGTTCCCGCCTATGCAACCGGCGCTTAGTCACCTTGCGGCGGTATCGTCCGGCATGTCGACGACCCACTGGAATGTGCTAGGCTCGAAAGTTCCCGAAACGGAAGTTTCAGCTCAATCAACGCCGTTGGTGGGGACACGATGCATGAAAGAGGCAAGCCCCATGACGATAGCCAGGAAGCTAACCATATCCCTCATTGCACTCATTGTCTTGACCCTTGGTTGGGTCGGTTGCTCCAGCGAGAAACCAGGTCCCGTGCGCGAGGCGGTCTCGCACAAGGACACCTACCAGCAGGCCTACGTGTACGCCTTCCCAATGATCGCTGCCTACAAGGCCATGTATCAGTTCAATGTCGACAAGGCCAACTCGCAGTACAAGACGGGGTTCAACGAAATCTGGAGCGATTCGCAAGTGGCCACTCCGAAGGACACCGCAATCGTCACTCCCAACAGCGACACACCGTACTCCGTGCTGCAAGTCGATCTTCGGGCGGAGCCTATTGTCTTCTGTGTACCCAAGGTGGACAAGGGTCGCTACTACTCCGTCCAGCTGACCGACATGTATTCGTTTAATTACGGATACGTGGGCAGCCGCGCCACGGGGAACGATCCCGGTTGTTACATGATCGCTGGCCCCGGCTGGAAAGGCGAAACTCCCGCCGGCATCAAGAAGGCATTTCACTCCGAGACGCAGTTTGGTTTGGTGATCTATCGTACGCAACTGTTCAACCCGACCGACATGGCCAATGTGAAGAGGATTCAGGCTGGATACACGGCTCAGGCGCTGTCGGCGTTCTTGCACAAGCCCGCGCCGCCTGCGCCGCCGATGCCTGACTTTCCGGCATTCACCGAAGACGCCTTCAAGATGGGCTTCCCGAAATACGTGAACTTCCTGTTGCAATTCTGTCCCCCTGTGCCTGAAGAGACCGAGTTGCGGGCAAAATTCGCCGAGATCGGGATTGAGGCGGGTAAGCCCTTCGACCCGAGCACAATCTCCGAAGCGCAGAAAGCGGAGATGGCTATCGCGCTGAAAGAAGGTTACAGCTCCATTGAGAAGCAGCGCGACAACATCGGCAAGACGATTAACGGCTGGATTGTCGGGGCAGCTTTCGGTGACCGTGCCTTCTATCATGGCAACTACCTGCTGCGAGCTGCGGCAGCGCTTGGCGGTATCTACGGCAACGATGCTGTGGAGGCCATGTATCCACTGGCGAAGAATAGTGCCGACGGGAGTCCGCTCGATGGCAGCAAACACATTTACACGCTCACGTTTGCGGCGGGTCAGTATCCTCCGGTGAATGCATTCTGGTCGGTGACCATGTATGACGGCAAGACGCAGCTCTTGATCGAGAACCCGATCAACCGCTACCTGATCAACTCACCGATGCTGCCTGGGATGAAGAAGAATAAAGACGGCTCGCTCACCATGTACATTCAGAAGGACGCTCCATCAGCGGACAAGAAGTCGAACTGGCTGCCCGCGCCCGACGGCCCCATCTACATGGTAATGCGCCTGTATTGGCCGAAAGAGACTCCGCCATCTATTCTCCCTCCCGGCGATGGAACGTGGAAACCCCCGGCGATAATGGTCGCGCAATAAGCATCGGCTAGCTCTGATCGCGAGCTTCCAGTGGTAGCATTCACCGCGACTTGTTAGAATTTTCTCTTGCCCTCCACTCGTAAAACCGCGAAATCCGCCACCGTCTCCAGCGCTGCCAAACCGGCTAGCGCGGTCAAGCCTGCGATCGCCGTGCCCGCCGAGCCTGCCGGATCGAAGGGACGCATCTACCTGATCGACGCAATGTCGTTCATCTTCCGCGCCTATCACGCCATGGCGCGGCAGCGGCCCATGTCGACCAAGACCGGCATCCCCACCAGCGCGACCTTCGTCTTCGTCAACATGCTGCGCAAGCTGCGAGCTGACTTCTCGCCGCAATATCTGGCTGCAGTCTTCGACGTTGCCGCGCCGACCTTCCGCGACCAGCAGGCGACGGCAATCGTCAGCACCCGCAAATTCGACAGCAAGACGCAAACCTACGTTGACAAAGCCTACGACGGCTACAAGGCGAACCGCGTCGGCCATGCCCGACGACCTGGCGCAGCAGATGCCCTACATCCGCCGCGCGCTCGAGGCCTATCGCATCCCGATCCTCGAAATGCCCGGCTTCGAAGCCGACGACGTCATCGGCACGCTGGCCCGCAAGGCGGCCGACGACGGACTATACCGTGTTCGTCGTCTCCAGCGACAAGGACATGATGCAGTTGGTCAGCGACCGCATCTGCGTGCTGAATCCGCCCAAGGACAACCTGATCTGCGACGCCGCCAAGGTCGAGGAGATTCTCGGCGTGCCGCCGGACAAGGTCGTTGACGTGATGGCCCTGCGCGGCGACTCCATCGACAACATTCCCGGCGCGCCCGGTATCGGCGACAAGGGCTCGGTCGAGCTGATCCAGCGCTTCGGCAGCGTGGAGAACCTCGCTGGACCACGCCGCTGAGGTCGATCGCAAAACATATCGCGAATCGCTGCAGAACAATCGCAACGCCATCCTCGTCAGCAAGCAACTGGTAACCATCGACACCAATGTCGCAGTGGACTTCGAGCCCGAAACGATGCGGGCGCAGGAACCCGATGCCGGTTACGGCACGCGCGCTGTTCACTGAGCTGGAATTCACCACGCTGGTGCAGGACTTCCTGACCGAGAGCATCGAACTGGGCGAGACGGATTATCGCGAAGCGAACAGCGCTGCCGATGTCGAAGCTGTGTTCGCGCGGCGCGGAAGACGGGAGCGATACTGGCGATCGCGCTGGAATCGCTCGGCCACCGACGCCGACTCCGCCGGCGAGGCCGAAGATGACCGAAGAACGAGAGACTGAACAGCTCTCGTTCTCGGCGGCTGCGCAACCTGCAGCCGCACCTGCACCGTCAGCCATCGCGTCGCCATCTCCGCCGAGACCGGTAAGGCGCTGGTCGTCGCGCTCGATGACTCCGAGACAGCTGCTCCGCTGAAGCAGGCGCTGGCGGACGAGGTCACTGCGCCAAGACCGTACACGATTACAAGTCCGCGATGCACATGCTAAGCGCAGCAAGGGATCGCGCTGCCGGAGTGCAGCACGATCCACTGCTTTACGCCTATCTGCTCGATCCGACCTACTCGACCTATGGTCTGCGCGAAACCGCGTTTCGCAAGTTCAGCCTGAAGCTGGGGCCATCGCCCGCCGAAGCCGCCGATGTCACCCTGCGCCTGACGGAAAAGCTGCGCGAGCGAGGTTGAAGCAAGCCGGACTGCGCAAGGTTTACGACGAAATCGATCTTCCGCTGGTGCCGGTGCTGGCGCGCATGGAAGAGGCCGGCGTCAAGCTCGACTGCGACGTGCTGGCGGAAATGTCACAGCGGCTGGAGCACGCGAATCGACGCCAAGGCGCGCGAGATCTACGACAAGGCGGGAGTCGAGTTCAACATCAACTCGCCCAAGCAGCTTGGTGACGTGCTTTTCAACAAGCTAAATCTGCCCAAGCCGATGAAGTACGGCAAAGGCAAGACGATCTCGACCGCCGTCGATGTGCTGGAAGGACTGGCCGCCGAGCACGAAGTTCCGAAGATGGTGCTCGATTATCGCCAGCTCTCGAAGTTGAAGTCGACCTATGTTGACGCGCTGCCGGCGCTGCTGAACTCCTGCACCTTGCGGCTGCATACCACCTTCAACATGGCCGGATCGGCGACGGGCCGCCTGTCGTCGGTCAATCCAAACTTGCAGAATATTCCCATTCGCACCGAGCTGGGTCGCGAGATTCGCGCCGCCTTCATCGCCGAGCCCGGGCACGTTCTGCTCAAGGCCGACTACTCGCAGATCGAGCTGCGTCTGCTGGCGCACTTCTCCGGAGACAAGCTGCTGGTCGAGGCCTATCGCACCGGGGAGGACATTCATACCCTCACGGCGTCGCAGGTCTTCGGCGTGCCGCCGCTCGATGGTCGAACGCGGAGCATCGCCGCCGCGCCAAGGCGGTGAACTTCGGCATCGTTTACGGGCTGTCGGCGTTCGGGCTGTCGCAGCAGATCGGCATCGACACCAAAGAAGCCAAACGCTTCATCGACGCCTATTTCGAGAAGTACAGCGGCGTGCGCGAGTTCATCGATCGCACGCTTGACGCAAGCGCGGCGCGATCAGAAAGTTACTACGCTCTTCGGCCGCGTGCGGCCCATCCCCGACATCCACAGCAAGAACTTCAACCTGCGCGGATTTGCCGAGCGCACCGCAGTCAATACTCCGCTGCAAGGCACCGCGGCCGACCTGATCAAGATTGCGATGATTCGCATCGACGCGGAGCTGCGCGAGCGCAAGCTGCGCTCCAGAGATGCTGCTTCAGGTACACGACGAACTGGTGTTTGAAGTACCCGAAGGCGAAGTTGAGACCATGAAACGACTGGTCACGGAGCAAATGGAACACGTCCACGAGCTTAAGGTGCCGTTGAAGGTTGAAGCCGGAACCGGGCCAAACTGGCGGGACCTGGAGTAGAACTTTGCTGGCAAGCAAGCGACAGGAAGGCGGGCCACAACCGGAGCTATCGCAACAGCAGAGTCGCGGCCTTCACACGTTGATTTCTAAGCGCTGTGGAACATGGGGCTTGCCGAGAGCCCTGGCGCATACTGAATTGCCATGAAAGTCTCGTCGTCGAAGCGATCGCGGCGGCCGCGAAATTGGAGGAGCTCCTGGGTACAGGCGTCGATCAACTTTCCAGTGCAGCCTGCCCGGTGCTCTTCAATGACTTTCCGCAAGCGTTCGACACCGTACTCATCCCCGCCGTCGTTCTCCGTTTCGGAGACTCCATCGGTATAGAGCACCAGGGTGTCTCCAGAATGCAATCTGGCTTTGACGGCGGTGAACTGCTGATCGTCAAACAATCCCAGCGGCTGACTGGTGCTCTCCAGCAGGTTGATTCCCCGTTCGCCGGCCAGCAGCGCGGGAAGATGTCCGGCATTAACAATCTCGATCTCGCCGTTCGGGGTGGCTTTGCCGCACACCAGGGTGGCGTACTGCGTGGGCAGCGAACTCTGACGGAACAGCCGGTTCGCACGATTCATCAGCTCTGCGGTCGACAGCCCCATCGTTATCAGGGAGCGAATCACGGCGCGGAGATTCGACGAGAGCATGGCCGCGGCGACGCCCTTGCCCGACACGTCGGCCAACACAAAATAAAGCGCGCCATTGCCATCGTCGATGAGATCGCAGTAGTCCCCTCCTACCACGCCGGCAGGCTGGTAGTGATAGGAGATGTCCCATCCGGCGAAGGCGACATCGCATGGCGGTAGCAGGCCCTTCTGAATTTGCGCGGCCAACTCCAGGTCGTATTCCAGCGCGCGCTGCTGCGTGGGAGTGAGGCAGTCCAGGCAGACCCGAGCCAGCGGGTTGTCGCGCATCACCTCTTCTTCTACCGTGCCCTGGCAGATCTCGCACACCCCGAAGCTGCCGTGATCGATGCGGTGCAACGCGCTGTCGACCTCCTCCAGAAGATGCAGCATGCGCTCGCTTTCGGTCTCGCCCACAACCTCGGTCAAGCGCGTTCGGCCCGCCAGCAATTGTTCGCGGACACTGTTCACGTAAGCCATTTCTCCCATAGCCATAGATAACCACCTTATGCATGTTAGAGGGTTATAGGCAGCATTCGGATGCAGTCTTTTGGTCGAATACGCTTGCGCGCTATCCGAGAGCGTGTTGCCACTCTGATAGAAAACTCAATCTCACGCTCATTAGACGTGTCTCCCCGCTCCTTGCTGCCAAAGGCGAATCCAATGCCGAGCATTGCGAAACCGGGCTCGCTGCCTGTACAATATTTTTGCTTCCTGAACAGCGAGTTGTGTTCTTACTCGTTTTCACACTTGCCGAAGTGGCGGAATTGGCAGACGCGCATGGTTCAGGTCCATGTACCCGCAAGGGTGTGGGGGTTCGAGTCCCTTCTTCGGCACCATTTCTAAGCCAGCTCCACAAGAGAACTCAGGCGTCAGATTCGAGTGGGACGATGATCTCGATCGTATCTGACGCGCTAATCCAGTCTCGTGGTCAACTGAAGCACAACGGCAGCTACTTCCTCTTCACCACGATCTTGCGCTCCTGATCGCCGCGGCGCTGGATTGCGATCTCCACATCGCGTTCCTTTTCGAAGCGGGGAAATTTGTCGCCCCATTCCAGCAGCACCAGGTTGCCCTCTTCGGCGAAAAGTTCGTCCAGGCCCAGGGTGTCGAGCTCGCGAGGCGTGTCGATGCGGTAGAGATCGACGTGGAAGAGGTTGACCTCGGGGCCGCGGTACTCGTGAATCAGGGTAAAGGTAGGGCTGGTAACGTCGTCGTGCGACGCGGCATGCAGACCCTCGGCAATGCCTTTTACCAGCGTGGTTTTGCCGGCGCCGAGGTCGCCGCGCAGGATGACCATGCGCGCGTTCTTCAGCGTGGGCGCCAGCTTGCTGCCTAGCGACATGGTTTCTTCAGCCGAGTGCGTGATGTGCTCGTGCGCGGTCATCGCAGGTCTCAACTAGCCGATGCGGGTCATCTCGTCGGTTGCCCACTGCGTGGCGCGACGAAAGGCTTCCGGCAGGCCGTGGAGCAGATCGGTGGCCACCAGAGAGTGCTCGCCCGTCCGCTCCGCGGCCACGTCGCCGGCCAATCCATGCAGATAAACCGCGGCGATGGCAGCGCGCATATAGTCGTTGGACATCTGCGCGATCACGCCCGCGGTCATGCCGGTCAGGATGTCGCCCGTCCCGCCGGTGGCCATTCCGGGGTTGCCGGTGGGATTGACCCACGCGCTGCCATCGGGAAAACCGATGATAGTGCGATTGCCCTTCAGCACCAGAACCAGGTGATGATAGCGCGCGAAGCTGCGTGCGATGTTGAGCCGGTCGGCCTGTACGGCCTTAATGGAAATGCCCGCCAGTCGCGACATCTCGCCCGGGTGCGGCGTGAGGACCAGCGGCCGCCGGCTTCCGTCGAGCAAATCAGTTTTCCCCTCGAAGGCGTTTAGACCGTCAGCGTCAAGGACCAGCGGGACCTTTGTCTGGCACACCGCTTCCCGCACGAACTCCACAGTCTCGGGATCGCGGCCAAGGCCCGGGCCAATGGCGACGACGGTCATAGGCTTGGCAAAATCGGTGAAGCGTCCGCTCTCCGCAGCTGCCAGTGCAATCGAGCCAGCTGCGGTTTCAGGCAGAGGCTCGGTCATCAACTCCGCGGCAAAGCTGGCGACGCTGGTCAGCACGCGCGCTGGAGTGCAACCGTGCTCAAGCCAGCACCGGCGCGCAGCGCAGCCATGCCGGCCATCGCCGCCGCGCCTGATTTGCCGAATGAGCCGCCGACAATCAGCGCGTGGCCGTACATGCCTTTATTGCTGTCGCGAGGACGCGGCGCCAGCAGCGCGGCAAAATCGCGCGGGGTTGTGACTTCCAGATTCAGGCTGGAAACGATTGCCTCGGGAGGCGAGCCGATCGGCGCGACGAAGATGGGGCCGCGCGTGAGATTGCCGAAGACATGTGCCGGACGCGGCGCAGTAAAGGTCACAATCGCGTCTGCCCTGGCAATCCCTTCGCCCGATTGCGGAGTCATCGCGTCGGAATCGGCGCCGGAGGGAATGTCAACCGCAACGACTGGCTTGCCGCTGCTGTTCATCGCGGCGATCGCGCCGGCGTATAGGCCTCTCACCGGCGGCTTAAAGCCGGTGCCGAGGATCGCATCGACGATCAAATCGCAGTTGCCCAGGCTGCGGGACGACGCAGCTTCCAGTTCCTGCGGGCTGGTTACTTCAATGGGACGCAGCGGCAGGCGTTCGAACATGGCGAGGGCGTCGCCCTTCAATTCTGTCCGCGAAGCCAGCAGCAGCACTTCCACTACGCGTCCGGCACGGTGCAGCTTGCGCGCGACCACGAAGCCGTCTCCGCCATTGTTGCCTTTGCCGCAGATCACTACGATGCGGTTAGCTTGCGGATAGTGTTGCAGGATGAATCGCGCAACTGCGCCGCCAGCGTTTTCCATCAGCGTGAGCGATGGCACGCCGAAGCGTTCCGTGGTCGCGCGATCGATGGCGCGCATCTCTTCCGCGGTGGTGATCTTCATGCGCGCTCCGCCGACTGCTCCAGCCGCCGCAAACCGTCGGGCTCACCCATGGCGATGAGATGGTCGCCCTGGTGGATGACTTCATCGGGCGAGGGATTGAAGCGCATGTGCGAACCTTCGCCTTTGATGGCGAGCACAATCACGCCCATCTCCTGGCGGATGCGGGAGCCTTCCAGCGTCTGGCCGGCCACACGCGAGCCGGCTTGCACCTGCACCTCCTCGATCTCCAGCGGAAGCTGCCGGTTCATGGCCGTGTCGAAGAAGTCGACGACGTGCGGACGCAGGAAGGTCTGGGCAATGCGATATCCCGCGAAGTCGTAAGGCGAGACGACGTGATTGGCGCCGGCGGTCAGCAGATGCTGCTCGGCTTCCTCTTCGCTGGCGCGAGCGATGATCTGTAGCTTGGGATTGAGGCTGCGCGCGGTGAGGATGATGTAGACGTTGGCAGCGTCGGTGGTCGTGGAGGCGACGAGTCCGCGGGCTCGCTCGATGTGAGCCTGGCGCAGCACGGGTGCCTGAGTTGCATCGCCGGCCAGCGTCAGCCAGCCTTCGTCGGAATAGCGCGCCAGGTTGTCCACGTCATTATCGATAACGAGGAAAGGAAGAGGTTTGCGCGCCAGCTCGCGCGCCACGCTGCGGCCGACGCGCCCGGCGCCGCAGATGATGTAGTGGTCCGACAATCGTCCGATCTCGCGGTCCATGCGTCTCCTGCCGAAGACCGATTGTAGCTCGAATTCCAGCAAAGCCTGGGTCGCGCCCCCGAAGAACAGCAGCACCAGACCCACGCCGGCGATGATGACAAAGCTGTTGAAGATGCGGCCGGTGTGCGAAAGCGGGTGAACCTCTCCGTAGCCGATGGTGGTGATGGTGGTCAGCACCATGTAGAAGCCTTCGAACCACGTCCAGCCTTCGAGGAAATGAAATCCCACCATGCCGATCAGGATCAGAACGACGAGGGCGACAAAGACGATCTTGAGATTGAGATAGGGCTTCACTGAAGCCATTGTGGCGCGATGAGGTGTCGAGCGCAAACAAAAAGCCCTTCCACGGGAGAAGGGCTGTTTGCGACCGGTGAATGCGTCCGTCTAATCTCCGGCGACCTTCACCTCATCCGAGACCATGTTCTGCACTTTGCTGTGGTGACGGCTGTAGCCGAAGTAGATAGCCATGCCGATGATGAGCCAGACGATCAGGCGAATCCAGGTGCCCAGCGGCAAGCTGGCCATCAAACCCACTGAGACCAGAATGCCCAGAATTGGCACCAGCGGAACCATAGGCGTCTTGAATGGCCGATGCAGGTCGGGGCGGCGGACACGAAGGATCCACACTCCAAAGCACACAATTACGAAGGCCAGCAGGGTGCCGATGCTCACCAGTTCGCCAAGAATATCGATAGGCACCACGGCCGCGAATATTGCGACAAATCCTCCCACCAGCAGCGTGGAGATCCAGGGCGTGCGAAAGCGAGGATGCACTGCGCCAGCCCACGCCGGCAGCAAGCGATCGCGCGACATGGAATAGAAAACGCGCGACTGCCCCAGCAACATGACCAACATTACCGTGGCCAAGCCGAAGATGGCTCCGAGCTTCACCAGGAACTTCGCCCACACTACGCCGGTAGCATCGATGCCCAAGGCGACTGGATCGGAAACGTTGAGATCGGTGTAAGGAACGATTCCGGTCAGCAGGCCCGCAACCAAGATGTACAGAATCGTACAGATCACCAGCGAACCCAGAATGCCGAAGGGCATGTCCTTCTGGGGATTCTTCGATTCCTGGGCTGCGGTAGAAACGGCGTCGAATCCGATATAGGCGAAGAAGATGACGCTGGCGCCTCGGGCAATTCCAGACCAACCGTATTGTCCGAACTTTCCGGTGACGTTGGGCGGGATAAACGGATGCCAATTTGACGCCACCAGAGCAGGATTCTTCAAGGCAAACAGGCCGGCAATTACGATAAACATCACCACGATCGCCAGCTTCACGATTACGATTCCGGAATTGAAGTTGGCCGACTCCTTGATGCCAACCACCAGCAGGATGGTGACGCCTACGATGGCGAGAAAGGCTACCAGGTTGAAGAGGCCGGTCTGCTGCGGCAAGGTGTTGGGATTGATGTGCTGGGCCGCGAGCATATCCTTCATGCGCTCCAGGTGCTCCCAGTGACCACCGTAGAAGATGAGCTTCTCGCTGGGCGCAAGAGTCAGTCGCGGGGGGATGCGAATGCCGAAGTCCTCCAGGAAGCTGAGTACATAGCCGCTCCAGCCGGAAGCCACGGTGGCTGCGCCAAAGGCATATTCCAGAATGAGGTCCCAGCCGATGATCCAGGCGAAAATCTCGCCCAGGGTGGCGTAGCCATAGGTGTAGGCCGAGCCGGCGATGGGAATCAGGGAAGCGAACTCGGCGTAACAAAGTCCGGCAAAAACGCAGGCAATTCCCGAGAGTATGAATGACAATACGATCGCCGGACCGGCATACTTCGCGGCGGCCGATCCGGTCAGGACGAAGATACCTGCCCCGATGATTGCTCCGATACCAAGAGTGATCAGATTGATTGGACCTAAGGCCCGCTTGAGACTATGCTCTCCCGTCTCGGATGCCTCATGCATCAGCATGTCGAGGGGCTTGCACTTCAGCAAATTGAATGACATTTAGGCTGTGCCTCTTCTGTACGACTTAGGCTTGCGCGCGCCCCTGCGGATTGAGCTTCGACCACAGGAAATACACGGGAATCCCGAGGAGAACGATGATCAGGCCGGGCCACGTGTACTGCGGCTTATAACGCAATAAGACTACATCAATAAACGCGGCGATCAAAATATACAACGCCGGTAACACGGGGTAGCCGAAGGCGCGATAAGGGCGCGGCTCGTCGGGTCGCTTGACCCGCAGCACGAACAGTCCGGCGATGGTCAGAATATAAAACACCAGAACGGCAAAGATGATGTAGTCGAGGAGCTGGCCATAGCTCCCCGAGATGCAGAGAATGCAGGTCCAGACACACTGCATGGCCAGCGAGTGCACCGGCGTGTGGTATTTGGGATGGAGTGTGGCTGCGTTGCGGAAGAACAGCCCATCTTTGGCCATGGCGTAGTAGACGCGCGCGCCTGCCAGGATCAGCCCGTTGTTGCAGCCGAAGGTGGAGACGAGGATGGCGCCCGCCATGATCCAGGCGCCGCGGTTGCCGAAGATCTGCTCAATGACGGCGGTGGCAACGCGGTCCTCGGAAGCATGCTGAATGCCATGGGCCAGAATCGTGGCTCCGTGCGGGTCACCCTGAAGCGGCAGGACCGTGATGTAAACCACGTTCGCCAACACGTAGAGCAGTGTGACCGCAGCCGTGCCGATCGCCAGGGCCAGGGGCAGATTGCGCTTCGGGTTCTGAACCTCGGCGGCGGTGAAGGTGATGTTGTTCCACGCGTCGGAAGAAAACAGCGAACCTGTCTGAGCGACGGCGAGAATGGTCAGCATGCCGACCAGGACGATGGGGCCGCCGACGCCGACCTGAACCGGGTGCAGTGCGTGCCAGCCGGCATTGCGCCAGAAGTTCGCGCCAAAGTTGGCGGCGAGGGCCTGGGCGTTGCGTCCGACGAAAAGGCCAAGCAGCACCAGGCCGAGCAGCGCGGCCGTCTTGGCGATGGTGAAAACATTCTGCACCGCCGCACCCAGGCGCACGCCGAAGATGTTCAGCACGGAGAGGAAAATCACGATCACGATCGCGGCGAGGTTTTGCGTGTTCAGGCCAACGTCCATGTTGCCCAGGACCATGGGCCCGATTGGTATGGGCGGCACGTGCCAGTGGTAAATCAGCCAGTGGCTGGACGAGACCGAATGAAAGAAGACGCCCAGAAACTTGCCGAAGGCGATGCCGACGGCGGCGATGGTTCCGGCCTGCACCACCAGGAACAACGTCCAACCGTACAGAAAGCCCCATAGCGGGCCGAACGCCTCGCGCAGGTAAACGTACTGGCCGCCGGCGTGGGGCATCATTGCCGCCAGTTCGCCATAGGCGAGAGCGCCAGTGATGGTGAGAAATCCGGTGAGCAACCAGGCGCCGATCAGCAGCGCAGGCGAGTCGACCAGGCGCGCAATGTCGGCGGAGACGATGAAGATGCCCGAGCCAATCATGGAGCCCATCACCAGCGCGGTCGCGCTGATCGGGCCCAAGCCCTTTACGAATCCGGCGTCGTTTGGCCCGGCGGAGATAGTGGTCGCTTTAGTAGCCAATAAACCTCGAAGGGGCGCGCCTTCAGGTGCGCCATAATAGCCCCTCTAGACTGTCATCCCGACCGAGGACTTCAGTCCGAGCGGAGGGATCTGCGGTTCGAGATGGGCGAAGAATTGTCGTCAGCTTACACCAACAGGCGCAGGAATTCCTCCGCAACTTTGGCCGGCGAACTGAGCAGGTCGGCAATCACCGCGACCGAGTCGGCTCCAGCGTCGATCACGGAACGGGCATTGGCCCGGGTGATTCCGCCAATCGCGACCAGCGGCTTCTTGGTAGCGGCCCGTGCCGCGCGAATCCCATCGAGTCCAACTACGGGATCAGGATTGCGCTTGGATGACGTTGCGAACACCGGGCCAAAGGCGATGTAGTCGGCGGGACCGGCGTCGGCGTGCTGCAACTGCTCAAGATTATGAGTGGAGACTCCGAGGATACGATTGGGCCCGATGACCGTCCGCGCGCCCTCGGGCGAGAGATCGTCCTGTCCGACGTGTACTCCCTGCAAGTCAGCAGCAATGCAAATATCGGCGCGATCATTCATGATCAGGATGACGTTGCCGGGCAGGGCACGGCGGATCGCGCGCGCATCGTCCAGCATCTCGCGCGTCGTCCCAACCTTGTTGCGATACTGAATTGTGGTCGCGCCGGCGGCGGCGAGATCGCGCGCGTAGCCCACAATGGCAGCGGTGGTCCGCAGCGGCATCGCGAAACACGAAACATCGACGATGGCGTAGAGCCTGGGTGGTTTCATTTATGTACGAAAACCATTTCACCACGGAGACACGGAGGGCACGGAGAGCCCTAAATCCTTAACCACGGGGATACCAAGGTGCAGAGGCTTTCTCTTTGAATCTTTAGCGAAATTCCGAGCTTTGTGTCTCCGTGCCTCTGTGGTGAGAAAAATCTCCGTGTTCTCCGTGCCTCGGTGGTGAAAACGATTTCACTTGGGTTGTGCCAGGAAGCGCTCCATGAATTTCGTATCGAAGTTGCCGGCGCGGAAGTCGGGATCACGCATGATGCGCTGGTGCAGCGGAATCGTCGTGTAGATGCCTTCGACGACGAACATTTCCAGCGCCCGCGACATGCGTGAGATGGCTTCGTCGCGGTCGCGTCCGCGCGCACACAGCTTGGCAATCAGCGAATCGTAATAGGGCGGAATAACGCCCTCGGCATAAGCGGCCGTGTCCACGCGAATACCCGTGCCGCCGGGAGTGTTGAATACTGTAATCTTGCCCGCCGACGGCGTGAATCGTTCAGGATGCTCGGCATTGATGCGGCACTCGATGGCATGTCCACGCGATACTACCGGCTGGGTGATGATGCTGCTCAACTTTTCGCCGGCGGCAATCAGGATCTGAGATTTCACCAGGTCAACATCGGTGACCATCTCAGTGACGGGATGCTCCACCTGGATGCGGGTGTTCATCTCGATGAAGTGGAGGCTGCCGTCCTCGTCCATGAGGAACTCGATGGTACCGGCGTTCATGTAGCCGATGTTGCTGAGGGTCTTCACCAGAATGCCGCCAATGCGTTCGCGCAACTCCGGCGTCACCTTCACCGAGGGCGATTCCTCCAGCAGCTTCTGATGACGGCGCTGGATGCTGCATTCGCGCTCGCCCAGGCTCATGACGTTGCCGTGCTCGTCGGCCAGCACCTGGAACTCGATGTGGCGCGGCCGTTCGATGAACTTCTCCATGTAGAGATCGCCGTTGCCGAAGGCAGCTGCGGCCTCCGACTGCGCTGAGTGAAACAGGTTGGGCAGCTCCTTTTCGTCGCGGATGACTCTCATGCCGCGTCCACCGCCGCCGGCCGAAGCCTTGACGATCACCGGGAAGCCAACGCTGCGCGCCCATTCGATGGCCTCGTCCGCTGTGGCAATGATTCCATCCGAGCCCGGCAGGATGGGAACGCCTTCGCGCTTCATGGTGGCGCGAGCTTTTTCCTTCTCGCCCATCAGGCGCGTTACCTCAGGCGGAGGGCCGATGAACTTAATGCCGCAGGCCTGCGCGACTTCGGCAAAGTTGGCGTTCTCGCTGAGCAGGCCGTAGCCAGGATGGACCGCATCCACATTGGCGATTTCAGCAGCGCTGATCACGGCGGGAATGTTGAGGTAGCTCTCGTTCAGGCGGGGTGGACCGATGCAGATGGCTTCGTCGGCAAAGCGAACATGCAGCGAGTTACGATCGGCTTCGCTGTAGATGGCGACTGCCTTGATGCCGAGTTCTTTACAGGCGCAGATGACGCGCAGGGCAATCTCGCCGCGGTTCGCAATTAGGATTTTCTTGAACATAGGGTTTTAATTCACCACGGAAGCACGGAATCCACGGAAAGGAATCTTGTTCCAAGAGTTGTCGTCTGGAATACGCAACCTGCAATCGGTTGCATCGTGCAGCACCCACCACACATTCCGTTTCAAAAGATTCCGTGCGTTCCGTGCTTCCGTGGTGAATACGCCCTTTGAGAGCATCACTGCCGGAGAATGCCGAACAGGGGCATTCCATATTCGACCGGGCTTCCGTTGGCGACGAGCATCTTGGCGATCACGCCCGAAACCTCCGCCTCGATCTCGTTCATCAGCTTCATGGCTTCGATGATGCAGAGTACCTGACCTTCCTTGACCGTGTCGCCCACTTTGACGAACGGCGGCGTCCCCGGCGAAGGAGCTTCATAGTACGTGCCGACAATGGGCGACTTCAGGATGTACAAGTCGGCATCGGGAGACGCCTCCGCGCTTGCAGCGGGGGAAGCAGGCGTGGTCGGCGCCGCTGGCTGTGGCGCTGGAGCGCCGGCCGCGGGAGACGCTGGCATCACGGCGCCGGGAAGCGGCTGAACGGCGCTGACCGTGGGCGCGACGTGGACCACCGGAGCGGCCGAGCTTCCACGTTTGACATGCACTTTCATGTCGCCGCGTTCGAGCTCGAACTCGGTGATGTCCTTCTCGACCAGAAGCTCGATGAGCTCTTTGATTTCTTTCTGATTCATTTGGATGTGCCACAACCCGCTCTGACTCACAGTCCAGATGTGCAGGCGCAGGGCAATCAGCCATTATGAACGTTAGGGGGGAATTTGGGAAGATGCGGGTCATTCTTCCAATACCCCGGATGATCCCGCAGACGCTGCTCATCGACCGCGGTTCAACTTCGCAGCAGTTTCCGGACTAGCCAGCATCCTGCGGTACATCAGGTCTGCAACGAACGCGTTGCCGGCCTCGGTGTAGTGACCGGCAGCGCCCGGAAAATCGACTGCTCCCTGAGCGATGAAGAGCTTGTCCAACTGGCCGGGAGGCAGGCGGCGGAAGTCGTCGAGAAAGTCGAGGTAGAGAACCCCGTGCTGCCGGGCGTACTCAGCCAGAAACGTGCGCCAGGACGCACCCGCGCCCTCGCCAAGTTCCTCGCGCGTGGGCAGGTAAGCCAGCACCAGCACGCTGCCGCTGGCCTGGTTCGTCTCCCGCAAGTCGTCGAGCATGTGCGCCAGGACCCAGGCCGTCTCCTGGTTGCGTTCCTTCGACGGCGTCACAGCGGCGGCGGCGAGGTCCAGCCGCAAAACTCTGCGGAGCAGATGCGTGATGCTCAGGTTGGACAAGGCGTTTTCGGTCCGCACCAGCCGCGGCGACCAGACTTCCATGGTGCGCGGAACGGGAACGTTGGTGGCGACCACGCGATCGTTCTCGACGGCCAGAACCGGCTTGCCGTATCCGTTGAACGAGGCGTGCTGCATCCGGTACACATCGGGCGAGATGATCGCCAGAATCTGGATGTTGTGGTCGAGCGCTGCGCCGTCGCGCTTGTACCAGAGATAGGCCTGGTCGGCGCCGTAGCCGCCCTGGCCCATATTGACGGTCTCGAGGTTTGGAGCCTCGGAAGCGAGAAGTTGCGGCCAGGTGTGGTCGTTGTCGACACCATAGCCGAGGGTGAAGGAGTCGCCCGAGCAAATGATGCGCGTCTTGCCGGCGGGCACGTTCTTAGTAAAGTCCGCAGCGTTGCGGAAACGCTGCGAGTTGGTCCGTAGAAACTTCCCCGGCCCGTAAAGATTGGGGAGAAACACGTTGGGAAGGTTGACCCATCCCAGATCGCGATCGTATTCGGTGTAGAGACTTTCGGCGACGGGGGGCGAAGCAAAGGCGGCGCGAAAGGCGTAGTAGAAGCTGGCCAGCCCCTCAAACAGCAGCAACAGGATGACCACGGCAGCGATGTTGTAGAGGGCGAAGGCGAGCGTCCGGGCAAGGCGACTGGCAGGCCGTGGCGGCGCAGTCTCGCCCTTCAGCTCGGAGGAATCCGAGTCCAGTTGAGCCACGGGATCTTCTTTGCTACCCTCCGTCACTTTGTCTCCGCCGCGCTATTCTCATTCGTAAATTGCCCAATGTGCGGCAACATCATACGCCTGCCTCGATGGACTTGAGAAACGAAAGATATTTCAGCTCGCCCTCACCTTTCGCCTTTTATTCGTGTTATCCTAGCCCGGTTGCCGCTACTGCGGCTGGAGACTTTGCATGGCCATTCGCGACATGTTACTACCCGAATACGACCAGGAGATGGCGAACACGCGCAAGCTGCTGGAACGTCTTCCCGAGCAGATTTCCGACTACAAACCGCACGCCAAGTCGATGCCTCTGAACCGGCTTGCCGGACACGTTGCCGAACTTCCGGGCTGGGCCAAAGAAACATTCACCAAGGAAGTGCTGGAGTTCGACATGGAGAATTTCGTGCCCTTCAACCCAAAAACTCGCCAGGAAGTACTCGACACCTTCGACAAGAATTCCAAGGCCGGACGCGAGGCCCTGGCCGCCGCGAAGGACGAGGACTTCGGGGTGATCTGGAGTTTGAAGAACACCAAGGGCGACACCATCTTCTCAATGCCGCGCGCTGCCTGCTATCGCGGCATGGTGATGAGTCACATGATCCATCACCGCGCCCAGCTTGGGGTTTATCTGCGGCTCAATGAGATTGAGATTCCCGGCATGTACGGACCTTCGGCTGACGAGATGAAATTCTGGCAGGAGGCCCACAGTTCCTAGCTCCGGAGAGATTTGCCGGCAACTTGCCGGCAGAGTCCGGGATGCGGCTCTCTCTTGATTTCTGATTCCGGGTGAGAGAACCGCATTTTGTTTTTCGTCGTGGCTTATGCGAAAGTAGCGCGGTGCGCGCCGTTGCCCTGCGGGGACTTCATGCCAACGATAACGACGTCCGGCAATTCGAGATGCCGGGCGTCAACATTTTCTCAGGCAACGAACTCGATCCCACCGACCAACCCGAAGCGGCGCTGATCTTCGGCGGCGATGGGACAATCCATCGCCATCTTGGCGGGCTGGTGCTGAGGCGGATCCCGACCCTGGTCGTCCCCATCGGCAGCGCCAACGATTTCGCGCAATCCATCGGCATCGACCGGGTAGCGACGGCGCGGGCAGCATGGCAGCGGTTCTGCGCGGGCGCTGACAATACCAGGAGCATCGATCTGGGAACGATTCGGCCGTTGCTGGAGATTTCTCAGAGCCCGCAGCCGTCCGACGGCGCGAACGACGCCACGAACGTTCCCTGGCAGGACGATTCGCTGGAGACGCTGCACTTTGTTCCCGATGGCCCACGCAAAGACCTGCCGCAGATGGGAACGCGCATCATGCAATCGCAGTTGCGCCGCGCAACGGAGGCCGAGCGCGAGCTGGCGCAAACGACTTTTTATGGATGCATCGCCGGCACGGGGTTGGATGCCGCGGTGAATCGCGTGACCTTGAAGCAGTCGCGATGGCTGCGGCGGCATGGGGGCTATGTGGTCGCGCTGGTGCAGACCCTGGGAAGCTTTCGTCCGCCGCGCATCACCATTTCCGTGGAAACGGGCGGCATCTGGCAAACGCGCATCGCCGAGCCCGGATTTCTGGTCGCCGCCGGCAATGCTCCGCAGTACGGTCACGGCATGAGGCTGACGCACCAGGCGCGAATGGACGACGGGCTGCTCGATGTGTGTTTCGTTCGCGAGCTGAGCAAGCTGCGCCTGCTGCGTTTATTTCGCGTGGTCTACGGCGGACGTCACATCGGCATGAAGGAGGTGGAATACTTCCAGGCCGAACGGCTGCGGATCGCCACCGATCCAGTCAGCGAAGTCTTCGCCGACGGCGAACCCATCTGTAGCACGCCGGTCGAGCTCGGGGTGCGGCGCGATGCCCTGCGCGTGATTGTGCCCTGAACTTCAGCACCTGTGGGCACGCCCTGTTCATTTCGTGTGACGAACTGCGACCAAGCTGGGACGAGCCAGAGTTGTACCTGCATTTTTCTGGAACTTCTGGCTGTCGGCTGGGTCTATACTGTTAGTAAATAACGATGGCTACGCCCGCAGCTGCAAAACCGGAAAAAGAAGCGATTCCCCAGGTTGCGCCCGAGGACCAGGTCATTCCCGCCTTATTTGGCGAGGGTGAGGGCCTTTATCCCCAGCGCAAGGACACTTTCCTTTACTCGTTAATTATCCACATGATCGCGGTGGGGCTGCTGATCTGGTCCGGGCATTGGGTTTTAGAGCACAAAGACGAAATCAAGATGCAAGTGGTTGGCGTGGTAACCGATATCAGCCCGTATCTGCCGATGGCCGTCTCCAAGACGAAGGCGGGCGGCGGCGGCGGTGGCGGCGATCGTGACAAGTTGGCCGCCCCGAAAGGCGCGCTGCCTAAGCTCTCGAAAGACCAGATCGTACCTCCGGCCATCGTAGTCCGCAACGACCACCCCAAGCTCGTGGTTGATCCTTCGGTGGTTGTGCCGCCCGAGATCAAGCTGCCGACGATGGGCGCCTTGGGCGATCCGCTGTCTAAGGTGATGGGGCCGCCTTCGAACGGCACGGGCTCGGGCGGCGGCATTGGCAGTGGCAGCGGCGGCGGCGTGGGATCGGGAAGCGGGCCAGGCGTTGGGCCGGGCCATGGCGGCGGATACGGCGGCGGCGCTTATCGCGTGGGCGGCGGCGTCAGCGCGCCCAAGGTTTTGTACGAGCCCGATCCGGAATACTCCGAGGAAGCGCGCAAGGCCAAGTATCAGGGGACCGTGGTGCTGTGGCTGGTGGTGAGCGCGGAAGGCAAGCCGCAGGAAATTCGGGTGCAGCGAGCGCTGGGCATGGGTCTGGACGAGAAAGCCGTCGAAGCGGTCAAGCAGTGGCGCTTCGAACCCGCCAAGAAGGACGGCCACCCCGTCCCCGTCATGATCAACGTAGAAGTAAACTTCCGGCTGTACTAAGCCCACCCTCGTACTCGAAGCCAAGGTTCGCTATCGCTCATCAGTTTTGGTTTTTTTTCCTATGATGGTAAGGGGGTTTGACCATTAAGGCCAGGTGGATAGATCACTACCTTCGGATCGGCATAACCACAGTTGGTTCCCGGAACGAGCGGGCAATCAGCCACGGCAAAAGAGTAGCAACCGTTAGACGGATTTTGCACAATGCTCACAGTCGGGTTGGTGGTATAGAGTCCGCGTAAACGGAAGGTTGCGTGAACGGCGTGGCGCCGTTGGTGAAGTGCACATCCATAAACGAGTTGGCATCGGATAGAGTCCACTGGATTGGCGTTCCGGTTGGGCGCAGAACACGGTGTAGGGAGAATTGTTCACCGCGACGAATCACGTTCCCCTGATTATCGCGCGAGACCAAGATTTGGCAGCCGGCCGCTGAACACTGATAGGCGCCAGCAGGACAGGCTGCCGCGGTTCCGCAAGCGATCCACGTTGCCGGCGAATGCGCAAGGCAGAGGGGAGAGGACAGCGCACAACAGCAACAACACGATGCAACAACAAGTCCGATACATGTTGCGTCCAGTTTCTGACGTTCCGAATTCGAAGATGGACCAGAATACCCTGCTACGAAAACGATTGCGGGCTGAACTCATCGCTCACTAGGGGCGTGGTGTTTCCCATGAAATTTCCTGCTCCTGCTAGTCAATTCTGCTGGCTTAGTGTTACTCTAATTCTGCGCAGCCAGCGCTGGTAATGGGGATCGCCTTGCAGTCTTGCGAAGTTCAGGCTCTTTCTCAATTTCGTCCAGCGAGTAGCCAGCCTTAACCGCCTCGTTGCAGCGCCTGCAATGCCTGTCGCGGTGGCCGATGATCTCATAGACCAGGGCCGATGTAAACAGCGTATCGCTGTTTGCTGGGCGACACGCTCTAAAGCGCGTGTTGATATACGCTTGGGCATCGCTCGCGCTGGCCCAGATGAGCATGATACAGCGCAATGCCGCTTAGCGCTTCGAGGTCCTTGGGATTCACCTTGAGTTCTGCGGCTGGCAGTCTCCAGGGCCTTCTGATAGGCCCGGCGTAGCATCGGCTTGCCGCGAAGGGATCTGATCGATAGCTGTCGCCCAGATTTCGCCACATCACGTGGTCGTGCGGACTCAGTTCGGCGGCGTGCTTCATGGCATCAGCGGCTTCCGCCTACTTGCCCAGGTACATATATGCCGATCCCAGGTTGCTCCAGGCGCCGGCAGCTTGGCTTGATATTTAGGCCCTTTTCAAGACGGCAACCGCATCCTCATATCGTCCCAATGCCAAATAGGCCCCGCCCAAGTCGATAGTAGCCCAGCGGATTATCAGGCGCGAGGTCAATCACCGACTGGAATTGCTGGCAGCTCGTGCAAACTGTCCTGCTACGGTAATACAGGTCACCCAAGTCCCGCATAGCCAGCCAATAGCCGGAGCGCCGGCTGATCACGTCCTTATAAGCTTCTTCAGCTTCCTGGTATTTCCCCTGTTGCCTCATAGATTTTAGCCAGTTGAAACTTTGCGCCTCGATGAGCCGATAGGATCTGCATCAAGAACACGCTGATACTCGGATATACGCCTTATCGAATTGGCCGGTACTGCTGATAGACCCAGGCCAAGAGTCATATGGACCTCAACCAAGCGATCGTTCAGCTGCTACGCGCGCGCTGCGCATTGTACGTGGCGCGCTCCGCAATCCATTGAGGATCTCTTCGTCAGGACGAACTTGTTGGCAAACGCATTGCCTAATCCGCTGTATGCCAAGGCATATTCAGGATCCTTGGACAAGAGCCTCGTTAAACAATCCGATCGCGCGATCGATGTCTTCCACATCAAAGCGCTCGAGATATCCGACTCCCTGCTCATAGAGTTCATATGCCCCGGGCTGGGTCGTTCCACCGGCCGCCAATTCTTTCTTGATCTGCGAATTCACTTGCAGGTCCAGCATGTCGGCGACGGATTCCCACACCCGTTGCTGCATTTCATCAAGATTCGCGGAGGCGACGTGGATCGAGCGCGACGACAGCTGCCGATGGTTCTTAGGGTCGACCAGGTCGGCAGTGAGGTTGAGGCCATCGGGCGTATGTTCGATGCTTCCCGTCACGGCCAGCGTGACATTCAAGTTGCGATAGGCTTCGTCCAGGCTCTTGACGTTGCGCGTGTCGCTCGACGGCACCACCCAGAACGATTTCTGGTAGCGCTCCAGTTGCGATAGTTTGCTGGTCAAGCTCTCGGCCACGCCTTCGGCGAAGGCTTGATTGGAAGCGTCGTTGCCTATGTTCTGGAAAGGCAGGACGGCCAGATGCTTTTCCTGCGGAAGGCGCTTGAAAGGATTAGGAATCCTGCCCGCCAGCATCAAGGTCATGCGGTTATTGCGGCCAGCACGACGCAGGCGCTAATGGCATAGGTCGCGCGATGCCGGTTGATTCCTGCGGCGATAGCTTTCCATCCCGATTGCGCTGGGGAGGGTTTCTCCCGACAAAGCGCACCAGAACTCTTCAACCGTAGCGAACCTGGCAGCAGGATCGGTGGCCAGAGATTTCGTGATGGCTTCGCGCCAGCGTGACCCGATGCGCTTGACGAGGTCGGCGTCCAGTCCCTTGAAAGGCGCATCGTGAGAGCTGGGCAGCCTCGCGGTCAGCATCTGGAAGACGGTGAGGCCGAGGGCGTAGATGTCGGTGCGGCTGCTGCACTGGCCGCGAAGCTGCTCCGGCGCCATGAATTCAGGCGTACCGACAACATCGACAACCGATTCAGCCAGCGTCTCATCGCACTCCGGGTTGGTAGCTAAACCAAAGTCAGTTACTTTGGCCAGCGCCCCGCGCGGGGTTTGCAGCAGCATCACGTTTCCAGGCTTGAAATCGCGATGCACGATGCCCAACTGATGCGCCGCCGCGAGCGCGGACACCATCTGCCGGATCAAGGGCAGCGCCTGCTCGCAAGACATGGGGCCGTGACGGTGAAGGTAGGCGGACAAGGTCTCGCCTTCCAACAGCTCCATGGTCAGAAAAAGCAGATCGGTGTGGAGCTTGTCCTTATGCCGGCCCAGGTCGAAGACGCGGCAGACATTAGGATCGCTGACTTTTCTGGCCAGCTGAATTTCCTGCCGGAACCTGGTGATTTGCCGGGTCGAGGAAGCCCGCGTGGGGGCGACGGTCTTGAGCGCGATTCTGGCGCCCAGCTCCCAGTCTTCGACCTCGTATACCTCGCCCATGCCGCCGCGGGCAATAAAGCGAATCACGCGGTAGCGTTCGCCGATGACATCGCCGGAAGAAAATATGGGCCGGTCAGGACGGTCGCCGGGTGCAAGCTGATCGTGGGTCTCCGCCGTCAGGAGGAGGCTCCTTTCGCCATGCTGGTCGCTGAATGCCATTACTTCACCCTGGACGCCAGACGCCTCTTTCGGAGCCACGGGCGCGCGTCCGTCAAGATGGGAGCAAGTAATTCGCAGGCGATGACAAAAGGTTAGACGCCCAGCCATACCCCAAGGTCAGCCGGAAAAAGCTGGAGCAGGCTTTGTGAGGAGCATTATAGCCCGGTTTTGGCGCCCGGCAACAACGATATTTTCGAGGGGCTACCTGCGAGGCGAATGGAGAGCGGGGTCATCGCGGACGGCCGGTGCCGCGAGCGAAAGTAACAGCCACGCGAATGAACACCAGCACTCCCAGCAAGGCCAGCAATCGCAGCCACCAGGGCCAGTGGTGCACCGGCACAGATGGCTGGGCCTGCGTGACATTCAGAAAAACGAAAGCGGCGAGTTGGGCGAGCAGGCTCAGCATGGGCGGCATTAGAGCCTACCATAGAACTTGCAGATTATTGAACGGCGGGACGAATTCGCCATCGACCAGCCTGAACACAGGCGGCAGGCACGGCGCGGTTCCCGGCTGCTCAGCGAAAATTGTCTTTGCGGCCCGCTGCGTTCAGGCGCTATCTGCGGAAGGACTTGCTAAACGGCGCCACGCGTTGCTTCGCCTTCTCCGCCCAGTCCGAACCTTTGTCGACCCAGTCGCTTGCCTGATCGCCGAGGTCTTCCACGGTGTCGCGAGCGTCCTCGTACTTTCGGCGCAGAGTCTTGCGCATCTGCTTGCCGGTCTTGGGGGCCAATAACAGAGCGGTAAGCGCACCCAAGGCGAGCCCGACACATAGCATGGTCAGCCCCAGGGCTGATGTTATTTTCCGAGGAGCGATAATCTCCCTGGCCTGCGAATTCATTGTGAGATCGTCCATCAACTTCGCCTCCGTTCCACGAATGGTAAACCTTGCCTTGGCTTTATTGCTAAGCAAGCTCTGAATAATAAAGCGAGCTTCTCTAATCCCGGGTTGGGGACCCACACCCCGCGGACATTACCGGGTCTCATAATCTGCTGCTGATTACTTAGAAAACAGATAGTGAAATTCCGTTGCCTGCGAACGGCAACCGGATCTCCTTTATTTTGGACGAAGGCGGCCCAACGTTGGCAGCGATGCGGCCGGCCAACTCATCGGCCAGCAGCGAATCCAGGTAGTCAACAGCGCCGGTGAGGACGCTGCCCAGCACTGCAATTAGCGGCCAGCGGCCCTACAGGCGCTGCGGAATGGCCGGATGCTTGGAGTGGCCAGAAGCGGTCAGGTCAAGTAATCCGCAAGCCGAACTGAAGCGGGCCGGACAGGCTGCCACACCGCGGCCAGACAAAGCGCAAGCCTGGCGTCACCAGAATCCGCCCGGAATCCCGACGATTTTATGCGCCGGAGGTTCGGCAGCGCCGACAAACGCTCCTGACATGCCCTGCTTTTCTGTTGTCGAAGCATTGGCCTAAAGGGCTATCCCGATCCCGAGGACGGGGACAATCCTATTCCGGCTCCGGCACTATGGTGGTGGTCGTTTGCGCTTGGCATACGCTTGGAGCGGTGGGGAAAGTGAGACGGCGGTTTCATCACGGTACTCACCAAAAGGTAGCAGGGTCATTGACTTTCCAGTTGCGGGCGCTAATATCACAGACTTAGGGCGGAAAATAAATTTACAATGTCGCCTCGGAGGCTTGGCTATGCACCGCGTCACTTCTGTCGCCATTGTGCTAGTATCCCTCTTCTTTACCGGCGTAGCGTTTGCGCAGGACGACCCCGCGGCTTTAACTACGACCTGTAACTTTGATCAGGACAAGCAGCTGGTATTGCAATACCAGCACGTTCCCCTTATCCCGAAGAGACCGTTGTCGCTTCAGATTCCCTTCGGCAAGGTCTGGGCTCCCGGGGGCAAGCCCATGACGCTGTTCGCCAATACTGCGGTCGAGATCGGCGGCACCAGGCTTCCGATTGGCGCGTACACGATGTTTGTGATTCCCAACGCCAGGCAGTGGACCCTGATCATTTCCAAGAGCACCCAAACGAGCGGGGCCTACGACGATCAGCAGGACATGGTGCGGTTGCAAATGGAAGCCGGTGAGTTGCCAAGCCCGGAGCCGGAGTTCAGGGTCTCATTCGCGCACATCGCGCCCAATCAATGCAGTATCCGCGTCGATATGGACAAGTTCGGGCATTTTGCGATCTTCCAGGAGAAGTAAATCAACGCGGCGCCGATCCTGTTGGTTCGGGTGTTGAGGCGACCACACCTCACGCATGGCTGCGGCGCCGATTGACCGAGCGCAGCGCCATCAAGACTACGATGACGCAGGCCAGCAGCAGACTCCAAATTCCAATCCGAATCGAGCGCGGGCAGTAACGGAATTCCACCCGGTGCGAACCTTCGGGGACAAAGATTCCCCGCACCACGGCGTCGGTGCGATAGATGCGGGTGGGAACGCCGTCCATCGTAGCCTGCCATCCCGGAAGATATAAGTCTGCCAATACCAGAAAGCAACGGGCCGGGCATGAGAGTGCCAGGTCCACCTGATTAGGCAAATATTTCAGCTTCTCGACATTGCCCGAGTCCAGCCCATTCTCCGTCGCTACGCCTTCCACCAGCGCCTCCTGGCGCGGTTCGAAGCCGTCCACCGGGTCCCACAAGCGGTTGCGGGCCTGCTGATAATCGGCTACTCCCGTCACCTTGGGAACGAAGAACGCCCGGGGCAGCGCGTTCTGATTTTCCAGAACCACGATGCCGTCGTGCTTGGCGATCTCGCGGTACGGAGTTGATGCCGGCAAGCGTCCTGCTCGTGCGAAAGAGACGTCGGACACTTGTACGGCGGCGGGATAGTCCGTGGAGAAACGGAGATCGACGAGCTGGTCTTCGCGGCCGGTTACGAAAATGTCAATGTAGGGCGTGGGGCGGCGCGATAATTGCACATTGCTGACGCTGAACGACTGCAACGCCCGCCAGTCATCGTGCCGCGCGACCAGAATATTCAGGTGGGCGATCTGCGTGTCTGCGCTGACGGTAAAGCGCAACTGGTAGACGCTGTTCTTTAACGTCATCAGGTTGGCTTGCTGCATGCCGCACGGAGGCGCAGGGCACTGGAACGGATGGGCAGGATCGATTTGCTCTCCGGACTTCAGAGCGCTCCAGCCGCCGGGGGATACGAGATTCTGCGCTTCCACAGCGGACGTCCGCTCGGTCGGCGAAGGCGGCGGGCTTTGGAGAAACCTGTCTTCGAGCCCTTTCGCCTGGTCGCCCTCGGCGAGGATGAAGCGCGTGTTCAGCAAGGAGAGGATCGCGTTATTAGCCATCAGCTCGGGCCAATGCGGCAGCTCAAATACGCTGACCGGGAGCAGGTCGGCGTATTGCCGCGGCACCAGGGCGTCGTAACCGTAGATATCATCAATCCCGGCGATTTCATTGAGGTTGGGCTTGATAAAGTCCGCTTCGCGGACGAGGGACATAGTGCGGAACGGCGCGCCGTTGGCGGCGCGCTGCAACGTTTCGTAGGTGGCACGCTCGGCAGCATTGGCGTGGCCCGAGGAGAAGTGCGGCTGGTCCGACAGTCCAAACCACAGCAAGTCGGCGAGCACGAACGCGATCGCCAGGCGGGCGAGCAGCTTGCTGTCAGGATTCTTCATCCATCGCCAAAACAGAATTGCTGCAAGCAGAAGCGTCAGCCAGGCGATGATCATGTCGCGGTTGCTGAAGCGCATGGACTGATGCAGACGCCACACCCACATCCCATCGAGGGGAGCGATGCGCGGGTTGATGGAGCCGAGGATGGCCCGGATGTTAATCAGCAGAACGACAGCAACGGCGATGAAGCCGAGGGGAATTGCGCGCGCCAGCCGGGCTTGAAGCGTGGGTGACAGCTTATCAAGATTGCCGGTCGCGTAGGCCGCCAATGTCGCCACCGAAAATGCGAGGAAGATGACATTGACACGGTGGTCGCGGAAGAAGTTGTAGACCGGCAAGCGATACAGCAGGTGCGCCAGAGGCGTGAACGCTGCACAGGCCAGGAATGTGGCGACCACAGCCGAGCCCGCCGCAAAGCGCACATACCGCGAGGTGCGCCAGAAACTCAACGCTGCGACGCCGAACATCAGCGGCAGAACGCCCACATACGATGCGGTCACCACCATCTGGGCGGGTCCGAAAAACCCGACCGGATGGTAGGTCACATAGTCCGCGCCCATCAAATAGGGAAATAGCAGCGTAACCAGCGTCTGCGGCGCAACTGAGTTTGACAGAAAGTGGGTATAGGGAAGCACGGCGAGATTAGAGATGGTCTTGAACTCCATCGTCGGCAGGACCTCGATTGCGCCGAGGGCTGCGGCGAGCAAACCCATCACCAGCAATCCGCCGAGGAGTTGGAGCCGGCGGCGCTCTTCCGGCAAGGCGCTCAAAACATAAATGCCAACGTAGATCGCGCTCAGCAATATCATCTGCGGCCAGCCCGCCAGCAACTGAAGCGCAAGGCAGACACCGCCGGCCGCGCTGAATCTCCAGTCCCGCGTGCGGATCCACTTCTCCACGCAGTAGAACAGCGGAGGTATCCAGGTTGCAGTGTTGAAGATTGTGACCGATTCAATGTGAAGCAGCAGAAATCCGCTGAAGCTGAAGGCCACGGCGCCCAGCCAGGCCGCCTCATCGCGATTGGTGAGGAGCCGGAAGTAGGCGTGAGAAAAGCCGAGCAGCAGCAGGAGGTGCAGCATCATCGACACGTTGAAGGCGACGGTCGAAGGCAGGACGTAGAGGACGATGTTCGGCGGATAAAAGGGAGCCGTCTGCACCGTCGCTATATGCGACATGCCGCTGAAGATGTGCGGATCCCACAGGGGCAAAGCTCCCGAGCGGAACATCTGCGCCGACAGCACCCGGCCGGGCAGATAATACATGGGGCCGTCCGCGCCCTTCTTGGCAAAAAGATTACCGGTGGCTGCACTCCAGACGGCCACGGTGAACAGCAAGATCGCAGCCAGCCAATAGAAGCGCGGGATACGGCGAAGCCGATGGCGTGAGAAATTCAAAGAAGGAGTATCGTCGGTTTCCCGCCATTACTCAACCGCGCCTGGGCTAGTCGGCGAACACCGGAACTTCATCGCGCTTTGCTTCTCTCTTGCGTCCGGGCAGGATCGACATCACCCAATCCTTCAGGTGGTCCATGTAGAGATAAACGACGGGAGTGGTATAGAGGGTCAGCGCCTGGCTGACGATGAGGCCGCCGACAATGGCAACGCCCAGGGGTCGGCGAATTTCCGAGCCGACTCCCGTGCCGAGGGCCAGGGGCAGCGCTCCCAGCATGGCGGCCATCGTGGTCATCATGATCGGGCGGAAGCGAACTAAGCCGGCTTCGTAGATGGCTTCTTCCGCGCTCTTGCCACTGCGTTCCACCTCCAGCGCGAAGTCGATCATCATGATGGCGTTCTTCTTCACGATGCCGATAAGCAGGATGATACCGATCAGCCCGATGACGTCCAGCTGCATGTGGAAGAGCAGCAGCGCCAGAATAGCTCCGGTGCCGGCTGAAGGCAGCGTGGAGAGAATCGTGATGGGATGGATATAGCTTTCATAGAGCATGCCGAGCACGATGTAGACCGCGAGCAGCGCAGTCAGAATCAGCATCGGCTCCGATGACAGCGAATCCTGGAACGCGGCCGCCGTTCCCTGGAAGCTGCCGTGGATCGACGAGGGCATCCGCAAGGCCGTCTCAGCGGCGTCGATGGCGCGCGTGGCCGTCCCCAGATCGCCGCCGGGAGCCAGATTGAAGGAAATGGTCACGCAGGGGAATTGTCCCTGGTGATTGACCGAGAGCGAAGTGTTGGCCGGGGCAAAGTGGGCGAATGCCGACAGCGGCACCTGCGCTCCGGAGCCGGTGATCACGTACACACTCTTCAAGGCATCGGGAGTGAGTTGATATTTGGGATCGACCTCCATCACTACGTGATATTGGTTCAGGGTCTGGTAGATGGTCGAGATCTGCTCCTGTCCAAAGGCGTCGTAGAGCACGGCATCGATTTGCTGAGCGGTAATGCCCAGCCGCGCCGCAGTGTCGCGATCGACCACGACGTTGGCTTCCAGGCCGCTAATCTGCTGATCGCTGTTGACGTCCTTGAGTTGAGGAATCTTTTTCAGCTGCGCCGTCAGCTGCGGCGCCCACTCGTAAAGCTCATCCAGATTTTCGCCGGAAAGCGTGTATTGAAACTGCGCGTTAGACTGGCGTCCGCCGATTTGCAAGTCCTGCACTGACTGGAAGTACAGCGTTGCCCCAGGAACATGCGAGAGCTTGGGACGCAGGCGGGCGATTACCTTGTCGGCGCTGATCTTGCGCTGATTCAGCGGTTTCAGGGTCACGTACATGCGTCCCTGGTTCTGCGCGGCATTGCCGCCGACAAAGGCCAGAACGTTGTCTACCGCCGGATCTTGCTTCACTACCCGGATGAACTCGTCGGTCTTGGCCTTCATGTTGTAGAACGAAACATCCTGGTCGCCCATGATGGTGCCCTGAAGGCGGCCCGTGTCTTGCTGCGGGAAGAATCCCTTGGGCACGATGTAGTACAGGACCACGTTGACGAAACCATCACAATGGCAAAAATCAGGATAGCCAACTTGTGGCGCAGCACCCAGCCCAGTGACACCTTGTAGCCGCGGTTCATCCAGAAGAAACCGCGCTCGCTCATGCGGTACAAGGCGCCGTGACTGCCGGGATCGTGCGCCTTCAGGAAGCGCGCACACAACATGGGCGTTGTCGTTAGCGAAACCACCATGGAGACGGCAATGGCCGCGCTCAGCGTGACGGCAAACTCGTGGAACAGGCGGCCCACCAGGCCGCTCATCAGCAGGATGGGAATGAAGACGGCCATCAGCGAGGTGCTCATGGAGACCACGGTGAAGCCAATCTCGCGCGCGCCCAGAATCGCCGCCGCGTGCGGCTTCATGCCGCCTTCGATATGGCGCATCACGTTTTCCAGCACCACAATGGCGTCGTCCACCACAAAGCCGGTCGAAATCGTCAGCGCCATCAGCGACAGGTTATTCAGCGAATAGCCGCACAGGTACATGATCCCGAAGGTGCCGACGATGGCCAGCGGCACGGCAACGCTCGGAATCAAGGTGGCGCGCACCTCGCGCAGAAAAACGAAGACCACCAGCACCACCAGGATGACGGAAATGATGAGCGTGCGCTGAACATCATTCACGGAAGCGCGCACAGTGGTGGTGCGGTCAAGGCCGATATCGAGATTGATGCTGGGCGGCAACGAAGCCTTGAGGAATGGCAGCGCCGCGATCACACGGTCGGCAGTGGCGATTACGTTCGCGCCCGGCTGGCGGAAGATCACGATCAGCACGCTGGGCTTGCCGTTGAAACTGCCCGCATTGTAGATGTTGGAATACGAATCCTGAACGTCGGCCACGTCGCTCAGGCGGACTGGCGCGCCGTTGCGATAAGCGATGACCAGGTTTTTATAATCTTTCGCCTTGGTGAGCTGGTCGTTGGCGCGAATCATCCACATCTTGCCGGCATCGTTCAGCGAGCCTTTGGCCTGGTTGGCATTCTGCGCGGCAACGGCGCTGCGCATCGTCTCCAGCCCCACGCCCATGTTGTTCAAGCTTTGCGGATTCGCTTCGATGCGTACGGCGGGCTGCGACGATCCCCACACAAAGACCTGGCCCACGCCGTCGACCTGCGACAGCTTCTGACCCATGACGGAGTCGGCAGAGTCATACATCTGGTCCTGGGTCATGGCGTCGGAGGTCATCACCAGGATCATCACCGGCGCGTCCGCGGGATTGAGCTTGCGATAGGTAGGATTGCTGGGCAAAGCCGGCGGCAGATAATTGCGGGCCGCATTGATGGCGGCCTGGACATCACGGGCAGCCGCGTCAATGTTGCGGTCCAGGTCGAACTGCATGGTGATGGCCGTGGAGCCCAACTGGCTGGACGACGTCATCTGGTTGATGCCGGCGATGCGGCCGAACTGGCGCTCCAGCGGGGTCGCCACCGCCGAAGCCATGGTCTCCGGACTGGCCCCGGGCAGCGACGCACCAACGGAGATGACCGGGAAGTCGATCTGCGGCAGCGGCGCCACCGGAAGCTGCGTGTACGCCAGCGCGCCCGCCAACAGCAGAGCGAAGGTCAGCAGCGTAGTAGCAACGGGACGCGCGATGGCTGGAGCGGAAACGTTCATAACTCAGTAGTCAGTGACCAGTGGCTGGTGGCTAGTGGCTGGTATTTCTAGCCACGGGCCACTGACCACTAGCCACTGGAGATTCAATCTCCCACCGCCTCCGCCGGCTTGGGCGCACGCAGGTTTCGTAAAGCCACGGCCAGGCGGTCAAACCACACATACACGACCGGAGTGGTAAACAGAGTCAACAATTGGCTGATCAGCAATCCGCCGATGATGGTAATGCCAAGCGGACGCCGCAATTCGGAGCCGGTGCCCGAGCCCAGCGCCAGCGGAAGCGCACCGAACAAGGCGGCAAAGGTCGTCATCATGATGGGCCGGAAGCGCAGCAGGCAAGCTTCATAGATCGCCTCCACCGCCGGCTTTCCTTCCTTGCGCTCCGCCTCCAGAGCGAAGTCGATCATCATGATGGCGTTCTTCTTCACGATACCAATGAGCAGGATGATTCCGATGAGTGCCATCACGCTCAGGTCCATGTGGAACAGCGTCAACGCCAGAATTGCGCCCACACCGGCCGACGGCAGGGTGGAGAGAATCGTGATGGGATGGATGTAGCTCTCATACAAAACGCCGAGGACGATGTACACCGTGACAATGGCCGCGAGAATCAGCCAGCCTTCATTGGCCAGTGACGCCTGGAAGGCGCGCGCCGTCCCTTGAAATGCCAACTGGATGCTGGGCGGCAACCCCAGCTCGGCGCCCGCCTGTTGAATGGCCTTCACCGCATCGCCCAGCGAGGCGTCCTTGCCCAGGTTGAAGGAGATAGTCACTGCCGGGAATTGGCCCTGATGATTGATGGTCAGCGGTCCGGTAGTGGTTTCCCAGTGCGCGATGGCGCTCAGCGGTACCTGGCCTGTAGTTGCGGCAAAAGAATTTGAGCTCGAGGTCAGGTTTACTGGGGTGCCCACGATGGCCGTGTTTCCCGATGAGGCCGGAGTCTGCGCGCTACCCGCCGGCACGTAGATGTCCTTCAGCGCATCGGGATCGGTACTGAATGTCGGATCCACTTCCAGCACGACGTGGTACTGGTTCAGCTGGGTGAACATGATCGAGATGAGGCGCTGGCCAAAAGCATCGTAAAGAGTGTTGTCGATGGCGCTGGCCGTAACGCCCATACGCGAAGCCGTGTCGCGATCGATGACCAGAGTGGCCTGCGCCGCCTGGTTCTGTTGATCGGTGGCAACATCGCGAAGCTCAGGCAGCTTCTTCAGCTTGTCCATCATCTTGGCAGTCCAGGTCCGCAGTTCCTTGGCGTCGGCGTCCTCCAGAGTGAACTGGTATTGAGTGCGGCTGACGCGATCTTCCACGGTGAGGTCCTGCACCGGCTGCATGTAGAGAGTGATACCTTCCACGCCGGCGATTTCCTGCTGCAAGCGCTTCATGATCGCGGTTACATCGTCGTCGCGGTCGTCGCGCGCTTTCAGGTTGATCTGGATGCGGCCGCTGTTAGGCGTGGTGTTGGTGCCGTCAACGCCGATGAAGGACGACAGGCTGACTACGTCTTTGTCCTTCAGGATGGCGGCGGCTAGCGCCTGCTGCCGCTCTGACATTGCCTTAAACGAGATACTTTCGGGCGCATCCGAGATGCCCATGATCACGCCGGTGTCCTGCACCGGGAAAAAGCCCTTGGGCACCACGATGTACAGGTAGATGGTGGCGACCAGCGTGCCGATGGTCACCAGCAGCGTGGCCGTCTGATGATTGAGAACGAACTTTACCCCGCGTCCGTAAAACGCAATGGTGTTGTTAAAGACGCGCTCCGACCAGTCATACAAGCGGCTGTGCTTTGTCTGGTCTTTTTGGCGCAACAACAACGAGCACATCATCGGCGTCAGAGTCAGCGAGATGATGGCCGACAGCAGAATGGTGACGCTGAGGGTGACCGCGAATTCGCGGAAGAGCCGGCCCACGATGTCGCCCATGAAAAGCAGCGGGATCAGCACCGCAATCAGCGACACGGTCAGCGAAACGATGGTGAAGCCGATCTGTCCGGCGCCGCGCAACGCGGCCTCCAGCGGCGTGTGTCCCTCCTCGATGTAGCGATCGATGTTCTCGATCATCACGATGGCGTCGTCCACCACGAAGCCGGTGGAGATTGTCAGCGCCATCAGAGAGAGATTGTCGAGCGAGTAGCCCAGCAGGTACATCACAGCAAAGGTGCCGACAATGGACAGCGGCACAGTCACGCTGGGAATAACGGTTGCGGCCAGGGTGCGCAGGAACAGGAAGATGACCATCACCACCAGCGCGACGGTCAGCATCATTTCGAACTGCACGTCCTTGACGCTGGCGCGGATGGTGTTGGTGCGGTCCGTCAGGACGGTGACCTTCACCGACGCGGGAAGATTAGCTTGTAGTTGTTTCAGGCGCAGCTTGATGCTGTCCGCCACCTTGATGATGTTGGCCCCGGGCTGGCGCTGGATGTTCAGAATCACCGCGGGCGTGGTGTTCATCCAGGCTGCCTGGTTCTCGTCCTCCGGGCCCATCACCACCGAGGCCACATCGGACAAGCGCACGGGATTGCCGTTCTTGTAGGCGACAACTGCATCCGCGTAGTCCTTAGGATTCAGCAGCTGATCGTTGGCGCCGATGGTGAAGGACTGGCGGTTGTCCTGGAGCTGGCCCTTGGCCTGATCGATGTTGATCTGGCCGATAACCGTGCGCAGCTGCTCCAGGCTCATGCCGTAGGAGGCCAGGGCCGTCGGGTTGGCCTGGATGCGTACTGCGGGCTTCTGCCCGCCGCTTATGCTGACCAGCCCAACGCCCGGGAGCTGCGAGATCTTTTGCGCGAAGGTTGTGTCGGCCAGGTCCTCGACTTGCGGCAACGGCATGCTGTCAGACGTCATCGCCAGCGTCAGAATAGGAGCGTCGGCCGGGTTGACCTTGCTGTAGATGGGCGGCGTGGGCAGGTCGTTGGGAAGATAGGTTTGCGCGGCGTTGATGGCTGCCTGCACTTCCTGCTCGGCCACGTCAATATTTTCTTCCAGATTGAATTGCAAGGTGATGACCGACGCTCCGAACGAGCTGCTCGAAGTCATCTGGCTGAGGCCGGGAAGTTCGCCGAACTGACGCTCCAGAGGCGCAGTAATCGACGAGGCAGTAACGTCCGGACTGGCGCCGGGATAAAACGTGACAATCTGGATGGTGGGGTAATCCACCTGCGGCAGAGCGGAGATAGGCAGCTGACGGTAGGCCACAATGCCCACCAGCAGCAGTCCCACCATCAACAGCGACGTCGCGATGGGCCGAAGAATGAACGGCCGCGAAATACTCATGTCTGCGATCCGATATTACCGGAGGAGCTCCCGCCACTTCTTTGATGGGCCGGAGCTTGTGGAGCGACTTTCATGCCCGCCTGCAATTTCTCCTGACCGTCGGTGACCACGCGATCGCCGGCCTGCAATCCTGAGGAAATTACCACTGTGCTTCCCTGGGTGAGGGCAACCTGGACGGTGCGCATCTGGACGGTGTTATTGCTGTCGACTACATAAGTGTAGGTGCCATCCGGGCCGCGGTTCATGGCGCTGGCGGGCGCAGTGATGGCGTCCTTGCGCTTCTCCAGCAGCAGGTGAGCATTGACGAATTGGTTCGGCCACAGGGCGTTGTCCGCATTGTCGAAGGTGGCCTTCAGCTGCACCGTTCCCGTGGTCTGATCAATCTGGTTGTTGATGGTGAGCAGCGTGCCCGTGGCCAGCTTCGTCTGGTCATCGCGGCTATAGGCGTCAACCTCCAGCGTGCCCTGATGCATACGCTGCGCCACTTCCTGCAACTGGTCTTCTGGGATGGTAAAGACCAGGGATATCGGCTGAAGTTGGGTGATGACGATCATGGCGGTGCCGCCGGCCGCAGTAACGTAATTGCCGGGATCAACCAGGCGCAAGCCAACTCTGCCGGGCACAGGCGACTTGATGTAGCAGTAAGTCAGGTTCAGCTTGGCGTTGTCGATGGCAGCTTTGTCGGCGGCGATGGTGCCTTCGTAGGTCCCGAAGGATGCTTCCAGCGTATCCAGGTCCTGCTTGGCGATGACGCCTTGCTCATAAAGAACTTTGTTGCGCTCGTACTGCGCCTTGGCGTTGGTCAGCTGGGCTTCGTCTTTTTGCAGATTGGCCTCGGCCTGGGTGAGCGCCACCTGGTAAGGTCGGGGATCGACCACGATCAGCAGTTCTCCAGCTTTGACATCCTGGCCCTCGCGAAAGTTCACCTGCATGATCTGGCCGTCAATGCGCGTCTTCAACGAAACTGTATTCAGTGCCTGCACCGAACCGAGGCCGGTGATGTACACGTTGAAGTCGCCCTGCTTTACCGTAGCAACTCCCACGGGTACGGCCGGTGGCGGCGCATTGGCCTTTGCGCTCTTCGTCGCGGACTGCGAACTACAGCCTGCCAGGACGGCGCAAATGGTCACCGCCAATCCCAGGCAGAACACCCAGAAGACGCGACCCTTGCTTCCTGTACCAAGACATGCCCCTGTCTTCAAGAACTCCTCCTCAACATCACCTGCGACGTGCGCCAACTCAAAGTGTCACCGCAACCCACCCAACATCACCACGCATAATATTAGAGTCGCAGGTCGGGTTGTGTCAGGACGCCCTCGACTGCGCTCAGGGCAGGCTTCCCAGCCGTGCCGTCGAGCCTTCCAAGACGGAGGCTTCAGCCGCTGAGGCGCAGGGGCTAAAGCCAACATCAATTCTAGTGCTCTTACGGCACGGCTGAAAGAGCCTGCCCTGAGCGCAGCCGAAGGGTGCCCTGACCCAACCGAACTCCGAGAACCCCGTCTAACTGCGGCTGGACGCACTGGTTGCAGTACTATTACATCACCAATATTAGACCGGACGGGGCCCCCCATCGCCGTTAAGAGTAAGTGAAGGAAGGTTAAGAAGTGTGAACCCTGAAAACACATCTCGAAACAATTCTTCACCGCACGCGCGACGAGGAAAAGGCAAAATAAATCCTGTGAATCGTCTGCTCATCGTCGACGACGACCACGCCCTGGTCAATCTGCTGAAGCGCTTCCTCGAGGGCGAAGGTTTCCGCGTCGATGCCGCCTACGATCACGCTTCCGGATTGAACGCCGCACTCTCCAGTGAGCACGAACTCATCATTCTGGATGTGATGCTGCCGGGCGGCTCCGGGTTTGAGCTTTTGAAGGCGCTCCGCCAGCAGTCGTCCGTTCCCGTGCTGCTGCTGACGGCTCGCGGCGAGGCCGTCGATCGCATCCTCGGGCTGGAGATCGGCGCCGACGACTATCTCGCCAAGCCTTTCGATCCTCGCGAGCTGGTGGCCCGGGTGCGCGCCATCTTTCGCCGCACCCGCGAGCCTGCGCCTGCGGCCGCGCACAACGAGCACGACGAGATGCTCGCGGTGGGCGACATCAGCATGTCGCTGGCTACCCGCACCGTCACCTGCCGGGACACGGCGGTCGATCTCACCTCCGTCGAGTTCAACGTACTGGAACTGTTGCTGCGCCATGCCGGCAGCGTCGTCACCCGCGAACAGATTGCGGAAGTGGCGCTGGGCCGCCCCCTGAATGCCTTCGATCGCAGCGTCGATGTACATGTCAGCCGCTTGCGCAAGAAACTTGGTGGCTGTCCCACGGCCGAGGACCTCATCCGGCCTATCCGCGGCGTCGGCTACTTCCTGGCCGCCGAAACCCCGGAGAAGAGCCGGGTATGAACCGCCGTCTGTTCTGGAAAATCTTTCTGCCCTTCTGGGTGGCGCAGGCGATTTTGCTGGGCGCGCTGTATCTTCGCGTGCACTACCGCATCTCCTCCGAGCATCCTTGGTGGATCCAGCCGGAACGCCGCGAAATGCCGGTGCTGGCCTCGCTGGCGGCGCAGCGCTTTGAGCAGGCTGGCCCCCCCGGTGTGGCCCAGTTGCTGGATGGTCTTTCGCTGCCGCGCCGCTCGCGATTCTGGTTGCTGGACGGCAGCGGCAACGAGCTTACCGGGCGCATCGTTCCCGATAGCATCCTCCAGGCCGCCGCCACCGCCGGCCGCCAGGAAGGCTTATACCATTCTTATGAAGCCAACGTGCTGGCTTCGCGAGTCAGAACGAACCGCGGGCAGTATCTGTTGATCGCCGAGCTCACACCGCCGCCGCTCTCGGAACGCATTCCTGGCGACCTGCTCTGGACGCTGAAGCTGGGAACGATTTTCTCGGCCATCATTTGCTTTTTGATTGCGCACTACCTGACGAAGCCGATTGAGCGCATGCGCGATGCCACCCATGAACTGGCCCGCGGCAATCTCGATATCCGCGCCGGCGAAAACCTGGGCAATCGCCACGACGAAATTGCCGACCTGGTGCGCGACTTCGACATCATGGCCGGCGAACTCCGCAATCAGATCCAGAGCGAACGCAACCTGCTGAGCGGCGTCTCGCACGAACTGCGTTCGCCCATCGCGCGCATACGTCTGGCGCTCGCGCTGGCGCGCCATGCCGACGATCCCGAGCGGGTAGAGATGCTCGACCGCATCGAACAGGACACCATTCAGCTCGATTCCATGCTGGAACGCATTTTGACAGTCGCGCGGCTGGAGAGTGGACAGCAGAAGCCGAAGTTCGAGTCCCTGTCGCTCAACGACGTGGTGGATGACGTTCTGCATGACGCTAACTTCGAAGCCGCCGCAACTGGAGCCACTATCCACTACCAGAACAGCAGCGAGATCAAAGTGAGCGGCGATGCCACTCTGTTGCGCAGCGCCGTGGAAAACATCGTGCGCAATGCCGTTTTCTACTCCGGAGAAGGCGGCAAGATCGACGTCAGCCTCGAGAAGGCGGATGGCGCGGCTGTGATTTCCGTTCGCGACAACGGCCCGGGCGTTCCGGAGAACGCCTTGCCACTGCTCTTCAAGCCGTTCTACCGCGTGGATGATTCGCGCGGGACCAACACCGGCGGCATGGGACTGGGATTGGCCATCGTGCGCAATGCCGCGGCCATCCACGGCGGCAGCGTGTCAGCGAAAAACGTGGCCCCGCACGGACTCGAAGTCGAACTGCGCTTGCCGATGACGCCCACTCCGGCTGGCAGACGCAGCAGCGGAGAAGTACGGTTAGCGCAGGTGTAGGGAGACGCTCTTCGGTGTGCGCTCTTCGCTTTTCGTTCTTCGCTTTTCGTCCTTCGCTCTCAGCTCTTAGCTAAGCCCGGAGGGCGGCACAATCCTAGCCCAGCGCGTGAGCGCTGGGAAAAGCCGCCAACTCAAGCCGAGTCCCTTCAGGGACGACACTCCGGTGTACCTTCCCTGAAGGGACTCCTGTGCTTCATGGTCCACGTTTACCCAGGACTCACGTCCTGGGCTAGGATTGTGTCGCCCTCCGGGCTTTTAGCCCCTGCGGCAAGTTCGCAGCTTATCCAGACCTTTTTGTAGCTCTTGGCCAGAAGTTGTCATCCCGAGCGCAGCGGAGCCGAGGGATCTGCGGTTGTCGACGTTCCGCCCGTGGATCATGCTTACGTCCCTCTAGCGAAAAGCGAAGAGCGAAAGGCGAAAAGCGCCTTACCCGCACTGACATCTCCTCTCCACGCGTGATAGCTTATCCCTTCCGAAAGGCCTCCATGTTTACTAACGATCTCCTGAAGAACAAACGCATTCTGATCACCGGCGGCGGCACTGGCCTGGGCCGCGCCATGGCCGAGCGCTTTCTGCAACTCGGCGCCACGGTTTACATCTGCGGACGCCGCCTTGAGGTTGTGCAGAAGACTGCCGCGGAGCTTTCCGCCTCGACCGGCGGCAGCATCGAAGGCTTCGCCTGCGACGTGCGCTACCCCGAGGACGTCGAGGCGCTCATCGAGAAAATGTGGACGTCCGGGCCGCTCGACGTGATGGTAAACAACGCTGCCGGTAATTTTCTGGCGAAGACCGAAGAGCTGTCGCCGCACGCTTTCGACGCTGTCATTGGCATCGTGCTGAAAGGCTCCATCAACATGACGCTGGCGTGCGGACGGCGCTGGCTGGCGTCGCAACACAAGGGCGTTGTCTTGAGCATCACCACTACCTACGCTGATACCGGGTCGGCCTACGTGGTTCCCAGCGCGGTGGCTAAAGCCGGCGTCGCAGCGCTGACCCGCAGCCTGGCGGTGGAGTGGGGCGGGCGCGGCATTCGCTTCGTCGCCATCGCTCCCGGCGCGATCCGCACAGAAGGCGCTTTCTCGCGCCTGCTGCCAACGCCCGAACTGGAAAAGGCGCTGCTCGACCACAATCCGCTGCACCGCTTTGGAACGCTGGAGGAGATCGGGAACCTGGCGGCATTTCTGGTCAGCGATCACGCCGGTTACATCAACGGCGAGATGGTATACATGGACGGAGGAGAGATGCTGGCCGGCTCCAGCAGCTTCAGCATGATTGGCCGCCGCCTGCCCGACTCAGCCTGGCAAATCATGAAGCCGAAGAAAGGGTAGCGATTCGGTGGAACGGCATCGGCTTTAACCGCGCTCAGGGCAGGCTCTTTCACCGGGCTCTAGATACTTTGTGTCAGGGCACGGCTTTAGCGGGCATTAACAGTTTGTCTCAGGGCAAGAGTTTAGCGCGCATTAATGGACTGTGTCAGGGCACGAGTTTACTCGTGCCGAAACGTGCAGCATGAGGTTGGGCTTTAGCCCCTGCGTATGGCAAAACCTGTTCGCAATGCGAATCCTAACGGCATTCATCGTTCACGTACATTTTTCGTCACGACAAAGACAAGTATGAGCCGATCCCTGTTGCAGTCCGAGCGAAACGCGACCCTGTTCATCGATGTACTGCGTTCGTATGTCGCGGCGGGCAAGTTTCAAATCCACGATTTCGTGGTGATGCCCAATCATGTTCATCTGCTTATGACGGTTAGCGAGGGCATGGCAATTGAAAAAGCCGTGCAGTTCATCAAGGGCGGATTTTCGTATCGGTTGAAAAAGGAATCTGGATATTCGGGCGAGGTCTGGCGGCGCGGATTTTCCGATCTGCGGATCGAGGACCGTGAAAGCTTTCTGCGGTATCGGGATTACATTGCGCAGAACCCGGTGAAGAAAGGATTGGCACGCTCGCCTGGGGATTTTCCGCATTGCTTCACGTATCTGGCAAAACGGAAAGCCGCAGGGGCTAAAGCCCGCCAAGTAGAGGCAAGCTGAACGGCCCGGCTGAAGCCGTGCCCTGACACAAAGCCGGACACATGACAGGAAATCCGGGACACATGACCCGAGGTGTGGCCATGGCACAAAGACGGATACATGATTCGAAGCCGGGCCCATGACACGGAGCTGCTGCCGGAAGGCAAAACACAGCCGATCAATGCATCCTTAGGATGTTGCCGATAATTCCATCGACGTCATGAGCGAAAAGATTGCCATTTCCGATCTCGGCCCGCGCCAAGTGCCGTCGCCGCTGCGGCTGGACGCGCTTGGTTCTATCGAAAGCACGTTCATTCACGATGGAATGTATTACCGCCATCCCTTCGAGAGCGATGGCCCGGTATTCGAACGCGCCGGCCCGCGCGAACACCTCTTCTTCGAGCCGGCACAGACCAAGGTCGCAATTGTGACCTGCGGCGGGCTATGTCCCGGCCTCAACAACGTTATCCGCTCGGTCTACTTGCAGTTGCATTACCACTATGGCGTGCCTGCGGTGATGGGAGTTCGCTACGGCTACTCGGGCTTCTCGTCCGAGGCTTCCAAAGCGCCGATGTGGCTGAACGCCGCGATCGTCCAAAACATTCACCAGTTCGGAGGCACCCTGCTGGGCACCTCGCGCGGCCCGGTCAGCGCCGACATCATCGTCGATTTCCTGGAGCAGCGCGGCATCAGCGTGCTGTTCACCGTCGGCGGCGACGGCACCCAACGCGGCGCACATGACATCGTCACGGAAATCCAGCGGCGCAAGCTAAAGATCTCGATGATTGGAATTCCCAAGACCATCGACGATGACGTGCAGTACGTTAACCGCTCGTTCGGCTACTTCACGGCAATTGAGAAAGCCAAGGACGTGATCGATTCAGCCCATGTGGAGGCGCACTGCGTCCACAACGGCATCAGCATCGTAAAGGTGATGGGCCGCGACTCGGGCTTCATCGCCGCCGGGGCCACGCTGGCCAGCCAGGAAGTCAACTTCACGCTGGTTCCCGAGGTGCATTTCAAACTGGAGGGCGAGAATGGGTTGCTGGCCGCGCTGCATCGCCGCCTGCTGGAGCGGCGACACGCTGTCATCGTGGTCGCCGAAGGAGCGGGACAGCACCTGATGCCGCCGATGGAAAGGCGCGACGCATCCGGCAACTTGCTGCACCGCGATATCGGGACATTCCTGCGCGACACGATTCGCGATCACTTCCAGGCGCAGCGTTTTCCGGTGACGATTCGCTACTTCGATCCCAGCTATTACATTCGCAGCGTGCCGGCGTCGACGGTCGATTCGGTGCTGTGCGATTCCTTCGCGCGTCACGCCGTGCATGCCGCCATGGCCGGCAAGACCGACATGATCGTCGGCTTGCAGCATGGCGCGTTTATCCACGTGCCCATCCCGATGGCGACCACGCAGCGCAAACGGCTCTCCAGCGAAGAGTGGGCGTCAGTGGTGACGGCCACCGGGCAGCCAGACCTGGGCTGACCAGCGCGGCGTATTTCTGTTACCCAACGTGGTTCTTTTCGCCCTGGCGGAGGCTGACGGTCTATGGTTCGCGGCTATAATTTTTCCTATGAAAAAGGTGCTGTTGCCGCTGCTTCTCGTGGTGATGGTCGTGATCGCCGTGCCAGCCTTCGCAAGCCATCACCATCACCACAGTAAGAACCATCACCACTCCAGTCACCACCATTCGCATCACACAAATTGAAGAACGGTCGCGAGCTGTAGGCGACGAACCGTGAGAATCGGGCCGGCATCGCGCTGGCCCGATTGCATTTGCGAAAGAACTACTGCTCCAGGTGGGCGCGCTACTCCGGCCGGATGCCGATGACTGCCATCATGCGGCCGGTCTTGCCGAACTCGGCGCGGTGCGAGAAAAAGCGTGCGGTGTCACACGCGGTGCAGCCTTCAATCACACTGATGTGTTCCTCACGCAGGCCAGCGTCTTGCAGTTGACGCCGGTTCGCTTCCACCAGGTCAAGATGAATTTCCGGCCCCAGGTCGCCGTGTCCCGGCGCGCGCTGGTTCAGGAACAGCAGCGGATAGCGCACGTGAATAGCATTGGAGTCGAAAACCTCTTCGAAGAGATTTCCGGCATAGGAGAATTGCGATTCAAACTCGGCGCGCACCTCGGGACCAACCTGATAACAGCAGCGCCGGATGGAGGGCCCGATCGCCGCGCGCAGAGTCGCGAGGCACACTGCCGAACTGGCGCCGCATCTCGCCCACACCTTTCTCCACGATGCGCGCCACGGTTCCGCGCCATCCGGCATGGAATGCTCCGACGACGCGCCGCTTGCTGTCAGCCACCAGGACGGGAACGCAGTCGGCAGTCTTGATCGCCAGCAGCAGCGCGGGCACATTGGTGATCAGACCATCGCCCGCCAGTGTTTCACGCGCGTCCAGCCTCTACACGATGCACAATCGCCGAGTGAATCTGCCTTACCTGTAGCAGCGGCCAGGGCTCGCCGTTTGCGTCCGTCGCGCCCAGTGCAGTCAGAAACGCTCGGCGATTGCGCTCCACGTTGGCCTTTGCGTCGTGCGACGTAAGGCCGAGGTTCAGCGCTTTGCCTCCGTAGCATGTCGAAACGCCGCCTTGCCGCGTGCTGAAACCGTGCACCAGCCACGGCAACGACGCGAATGCCGGCGCGCACAGGATCTCGAACGGGGCGGCGACGGCACGCGGCTGGCGAACCATACGTGGCGCTAACTTAGGGTTGCGGCGAGAGACAGGCACAGTCCGATTTTAGAGCACTTCCGTTATTGCAGTGTCCGTCCAGGCTCCGCTCTCTAGCGCCTGCCTCAATCGGGTGGAAGTTATACATTCCGGTGGAAGCACCGGGCTTTAGCCCGGTGAATGGTGTGCTGACGAGTTGTCGGGCTTTAGCCCCGGCGCACACCACGACGAATACAATCGAGTGCGGCGATGCTCCTCTACTACATCACGGACCGTAAAGGATTCGCGGGATCGGCCGCAGACCAATGCACCGCATTGCTGCGTAGGATCGCACAGGCCGCCGGCGCCGGCATCGATTACATCCAGTTGCGTGAGAAGGACCTTGGCTCGCATGAACTCGAGTGTCTGGCGCACGAAGCAGTACGCGCCGTCCGCGACAACTCGAGCACAACCAAGCTGCTAATCAACACCCGCGCCGACATCGCGCTGGCCTGCGATGCCGACGGCGTGCATCTGCCCTCCGGCGAGGTCACTGCGTCCGAGATTCGAACGCTATGGATGGAGTGCTGCCATCGCGAGCCGCTCATCGGCGTGTCGGCCCACTCGTCAGCCGACGTACGCGAGGCCGCGGCGCAGGGTGCAGATTTCACCGTGCTCGCACCGATCTTCGAGAAAGTGCAGACCGATGTGAAAGGAATTGGCCTCGATGCGCTGCGCGAGGCGGCGCGGGCGAACAAGCGCGGCGAGAAAAGAGTCAGGCCCAGGTCGATTTGCAGTGCTGGCGCTGGGCGGAGTCAGTCTCGCGAATGCTCGCGCTTGTCTTGAAGCTGGCGCCGCTGGATTGGCCGGAATCCGCCTCTTCCAGAGCGGCGATCTCCTGGGGACGGTGCGGCGGTTGCGCGAGTTTTAGAGGCTGTTCCTCTTCTTGGCTTCTCAGGAACAACAGACATTCACCACGGAGAACACTGAGCGCACGGAGCCTCCTCACGCTTTCCTTTTTGGAAGCTTTCTCTCGAGCAGGGCGCGCAGTGAGCTGAGATCGCTCCCTGAAAACGCGCGTTTTGGAAAAACGCGAACGAACTGATCGGACAAGAATAGAACGAACATATCATTCGTTTCGCTCCAATCGACGTAACCATGCCATTTGGTGTCCGAAGTTCCCGAGGGATAGCTCAACCGCGTACCCTCATCGTCAATTTCGGCTGTGATCTCGCCGTGCATAAACTTTGAGGCCCGAAATGTTCGAGTAGCGGCCCTGCGCGCGGCAATCGGCCTGGAGACCGCAAGAAGACACGCTAAAAGAAGAACGCCCAGGCCAATCGGAGCATCACGAGCCGCGATGAGCAGAATTCCCGCTCCGGCAATTATTGCGATCAGAAGTATGTGTGTGGCGAGTAGCCAAGGAGGCCGTCGAGCGAAACGTACGGAATTTTGAACGAACTCTTTTTCGCCAAGAGTGTAGGTAACGACTATTTTCGGGCAGCTCGCATCGTCGGTGCCAGAAGGCATCGAGTCCATGGCACCCCCAGGTTTCCCTGCAATGGGCCCGGATGGCATGCTCTACTCTCTTTCCGCGTCGCGCGCCAGCGCCTTGAGCAGCATATTGATCAGGGCAAGCACGATTGCTCCCCAAAACGCGGGCCAGAAGCCGCGCACCACAAAATCCGGCTTCAGCAAGGCCGAGGCGAACATCAGCATGAGAGCGTTGATCACCAGCCAGAAAATGCCGAGCGTAAGAATGCTCAGCGGGAAAGTGACGATCTTCAGGAACAGGCCAAGGGTGGCGTTCACCAGGCCAATCACCACCGCCGCGATCAGTGCAGCCACGAAGCCATGCACGTGAAATCCCGGCACCAGGTGCGAAACGATCAGCAGGCTGATCGCGCTCAACAACCAGTTCAGCAACAGACGCATGTTCGTTCCTTTCGGAGCAGCCAGAGTTCTTACTGATTAAGCGCACGAGCATGCCGGCCCGGCACGGCAAGCCCTGGACTCGACTCCTCACGACTTCGGCGCAGTCATTGCTCGTTCCAGAGTTTCCCGAATGAATCGAGTATAGGGAATGCCACGCGCCTTGGCCCTTGCTTTCAGGGCTGCGAGCAAGCCACTCGGTATTCGCATGTTGATCTGTTCGTCCTTCTTCTCAAACTCGAACCGCGCAGGCTTGAACTGCGAGAAATCAAGGTCCGACAGATCTCGCGCAAGAAACGCTTCCGCTTCCTTATCGGTCTTGAGCTTTGGGACTTTCTTTTTCATAAGCCCTCAACTAGCGGGGTGGGTCGTAAATTCCCCTACAAAACCCTGCTGGCCATTTCGGTTTATAGCTCAGGGCCTAAAGGCCATGTTTCTTGGGCCGCGGTGCGGCACGATTGAAGTCGTGCCCTGACACAAACCTTCGTTCATGCAACGAGGTAACGACTCCGTAAGCTATACAAAATGTAAATACCGCGACCCGCCCCCTCAGATGCCTTCCAGCACCGCCTTCAGATACTTCCAGAAGCCTTCCACCGACGATATTTCCACGCGCTCGTCGGGGCTGTGCGGACCCACAATCGTCGGCCCGAACGACACCATCTGCATGCCGGGATACTTCTCGCCGATGACACCGCACTCCAGCCCGGCATGCATGGCGATCAGCTTCGCGGGATGCCCGAAGACCTTCTCGTGCACCGATTGCAACTTGCGCACGACCTCGCTGGTGGGCTCCGGCTTCCAGCCGGGATAGCTGCCGGTATATTCCGTCTCGAATCCGGCCAGGCGGCAGGCGGTCGCGACCATGCGCGCCGCGGCATCTTTGCTGGCGGCAATGGCGCTGCGCTGGCTGGTGACGATCTCGATCACATCGCCCTTGGTCGCTACCGTCGCCAGGTTGGTGGAGTTCTGCACCAGTTCGGGGACGTCGGGACTCATCGCCAGAATGCCGTGATGCAAGCTGGCCAGCAGATCGAACCGTCGCGCTCGCGTCCTCGGCGTCGATCACTTTTTCCGGACGCACGACTTTCTCAACGGTGATCTGCAACTCCGAATCGAAGCCGCCGAGGTCGGCTTTGTAATCGGCTTGCAGCTTGGCCACCAGCGACTTTCAGCTCTTTTTCGCGAGCGGCATCCAGCACGATTGTCGCCGACGCTTCGCGCGGAATCGCATTCTGCGCGCTGCCGCCGGTCAGATCGGCGATCTCCACCGGCAGGCCCTCCATCAGGCTCTGCAAGGTGCCGCCGAGAATCCGCAGCGCATTGCCGCGTCCCTGATGGATGTCGACACCCGAGTGGCCGCCCTTCAGCCCGAAAATCTTGATGCGCCAGCCGGTATCGCCCTTGGCCGGACGCAGGGTAACTTTCCGGCGCGCCGTGGTCTTCACGCCGCCGGCGCAGCCAATGCAGATGGTGTCCTTCTCTTCGTTGTCGAGATTCAGGAAGTATTTCGACTTCAGCATTCCGCCGGGAAACTCCGCCGCGCCGGTCAGGCCGGTCTCTTCGTCGATGGTGAAGACAAACTCCAGCGGGCCATGCGCGATGTCGGTGCTCTCCATCACGGCGAGCGCAGCCGCCACGCCGACGCCGTTGTCAGCGCCCAGCGTCGTGCCTTCCGCTTTCAGCCAATCGCCATCGCGCCGAATCTTGATGGGATCGGTGTCGAAGTTGTGGGGCGTGCCCTCGTTTTTCTCGCAAACCATGTCGAGATGTCCCTGCAACAAGGCCATGGGCGCGGCTTCGCGGCCAGGATGAGCGGGTTTGCGGACGACGGTGTTGCCGACTTTGTCGTGAACGGCTTCCAGCTTGTGCTTCGCGGCTATCGACAGCACGTAGTCGCGCGCCGCGGCTTCTTTTGTCGAGGCGCGGGGAATCGCCGCCAGCGCGTCAAAATGCTTCCAAACTTGCTTGGGTTCCAGATCTGTAAGTGCAGGTGTCATCACACGCTCCAGTAGTGCACACCAATCGTACCGCGCCGAGCGGAGGCTGACGAGTGCTGCGATTCCCATTCCGAAACTCGGGCCCCAATTTGCGAGGTTAATTCTTGTTCGCGAGCCGAACTTGCGCTAACGTCGATTTAGATAGAGCTTCAGCACAGGTAGGTCGCGTTACGAGTTGCACAGGCCCATCCCCGCCGATGCAATCGTAACGTAATGGCTCAATCTCCCTTCAGCCGCCGGATGGGAAACGTCGGCAGCCAATTCGAAGACCCTCCCGGAATCGTGAGCGGTGTGAACCACGGTCACGCTTTCGTGGGCGTGCGGCCCATCGCGCCCAAGCGTGCGAATGGAGGTCAGCGGATTATGAAGAGACAGCCCGGAGAAGCGCTCCGCGAGAGAATCGTAATCACCGTCCTTGTCCTGCTGACCATTTCGCTCCCGGCTGCGGCACAAACCCTCATCACCACGGTAACGGTGGGAACTTATCCCGTCGCCCTCGCGGTGAACCCCACCACCAACAAAATTTACGTTGTCAACCAGAACAGCAATAATCTGACCGTCATCGACGGAGCGACCTATAGCACAACCACAGTGCTGACCGGCAACGTTCCTAACGCCGTCGCGGTCAATGCCGTGACCAACAAAATCTATGTTGCCAACTGGGGCAGCGGCAGCGTGACCGTGGTCGACGGCGCCACCAACCTGACGACCACGGTTGCCGCAGGCGATCATCCCTTCGCGCTTGCAGTGAACGCGGTCACCAACAAGATTTACGTCGCCAACTACAGTTCCAGCAATGTGACGGTACATCGATGGCGCGACCAATCGGACCACAACCGCCAGCGCCGGACGCAACCCTTTTGCCCTGGCCGTTAATCCTGCAACCAACAAGATTTACGTTGCCGATTCCGGCAGCAACGACGTGGCCATCATCGACGGAGCCACCAACCTGACCACGATGGTCGCGGCGGGAATTTATCCCCGGGCGGTCGCGGTGGACCCGTTCGCCAACAAGATTTATGTAGCCAACTACAGTTCCGGCAACGTCTCGGTGATCGACGGGGCGACGAACCTTGTCACCACGGTAGCGGCCGGGACATATCCCGACGCCGTGGCCGTCAACCCGATTACGGGCCAGGCCTATGTAACGAATAGTGGAAGCGGCACGGTAACGGTCATCGACGAAACCACGCTTGCCACCACTACCGTTGCCGCCGGTAGCTCTCCCACGGCAATCGATATCGACCTGATGACCAACAAGGTCTACCTCACCAACGATATCTGGAGTGGCACGGTGACAATGATCGACGGCGCCAACGACTCCACCATGTCCATTTCGCTGGGGAGTGGCACCTGGCCGATTGCGATCGTCGTCAATCCACTGACTAACGTGGTGTATGTGGCCAATCCCGAGGCTGACAGTGTCTCCATCATCGCCGGAGCAAGTTCAGGCGCGGTGCAGTTTCTCCCGGTCACTCCTTGCCGTGTGGTCGATACCCGGCAGCCGAATGGCCCGTTTGGCGGACCTTCTCTCGGCAGTGGAGGGTCGCGCAGCTTCGCTGTCCCGCAGAGCAGCTGCAACATCCCGAGTGCAGCCATCGCCTACTCGCTGAATGTCACGGTGGCGCCTCTGCAAGGTGCGCTGGGGTATCTCACCATCTGGCCCACGGGATTACCCCAGCCGGTGGTTTCGACCCTGAATTCGCTTGACGGGCGAGTCAAGGCCAATGCGGCGATTGTTCCTGCCGGGGCAGGCGGAGCGGTCAGCGTTTATGCGACTGACTCCACTAATGTCATTCTGGACATCAACGGATACTTTCTGCCGCCGGCGGGGAGCACGCTCCAGTTTTATTCCCTGGCGCCGTGCCGCGTGGTGGACACTCGCAATGCGCGAGGAGCGCTAGGCGGGCCGTCATTATCAGGCGGACAGGCGCGCGACTTTCCGGTCCTGAGCAGCAATTGTCAGATGCCCTCCAGTGCTCAGGCTTATTCGATGAATTTCACGGTTGTGCCCGTAGCAGGACAGGCGCTGGGATATCTGACGGTATGGCCGGCAGGGCTGCCTCAACCGCTGGTCTCCACCTTGAACAATCCCACCGCGACCATTGTGGCCAATGCCGCCATAGTGCCGGCGGGAGCAGGCGGCGCGATTGCGGTTTATCCCAGCCAGAGTACTCAGCTGATTGTGGACATCAATGGCTACTTTGCAGCGCCGGCTTCAGGTGGCTTGTCGCTCTATCCGGCGGCGCCGTGCCGAGTGCTCGATACGCGTTCGACTGGAGGAGCCTTCAGCGGTGAGCGCAGTCCGCCGGTCAACGTGGCCGCCAGTGCCTGCAACCTCCCGAGTACGGCGCAAGGATATGTTTTCAACGCAACCGTGATTCCCGTGGGTTCGCTGGGATATCTGACGTTGTGGGCCGATGGCGATCGTCAGCCGACGGCCTCCACGCTGAATGCCGTGGATGGAGCAGTGACCTCGAACATGGCAATCGTAGGTAACCAGGACGGCCAAACCGATGCCTACGCCGACGGCCTCACCCAACTGCTGATGGACATCTCCAGCTACTTCGCGCCGTAGATGCGTGGCCGTGGCGCTCGGGGGCTTGAGCCCCGGGCAATTTCCTGGTCCGTGACCGGGCCTCTCAGTCGAGCAATCGGCGATTTTGTCTGACGCCCCGATGCCGACCGGACAACCGAGACGCCAGCCTCAATTGTGTTCAAATCCGCAATAAATTGGCCCGCAGCAGCGCCAGCTACTATCGTTTCCGTTGACTTTCGGAGGCTGCACAGTTTACAGTTTGTACGCTTTGACGGTGGTCTCGTCCTCCTCCTGTCCAGCAGAAGTGTTCACGCCCCACACATCAATAACGGCCCCAAACAATAACAACGAAGAAGGAATATCTCACATGACAGCATTGCAATCGTTCCCCGGTCGTGGCAGCCGCCCGGCCGTATTGACCGTTGCGCTCGTACTGGCCCTGGCCTTCACCAGTGCTGTTCCGGGCCACGCGCAAACCTTGTTCCGGCAGCTCAGTCAGGACACGTTCACCAACAGTAGCAGCCAGCACATGTCGGAAGTCGAGCCGGGCGCTGTCGCCTACGGTCCGGTTATCGTAACCGCCTTCCAGGTGGGCCGTATTTTTGGCGGGGGCGGCGCTGATATCGGCTGGGCAACCTCGCTCAACGGTGGAATTTCCTGGACCAATGGATACCTTCCCGGGATCACCGAGTACGAGGGCGGCGGAACCAACAGCGCCGCCAGCGATGCTGCTGTTGCCTATGACGCCAAGCATGGCGTGTGGCTGATTTGCACTTTGCCCCTGGGCAACTACGACACCGTCGCCGTAAGCGCCTCCAGCGATGGCATTCACTGGAACAACCCGGTTTACGTCATCCAGAACCGCGATGCCGACAAGAATTGGATTGCGTGTGACGACACGGCCACCAGCCCGTACTACGGAAACTGTTATGTGGAATTTGACAACCCCGACGTAGGCGATCTGCTGTACATGAGCACCTCGCACGATGGCGGGCAGACTTGGAGCACGCCGGTGACCACGGGCAACGAAGACTACGGAATCGGCGGCAATCCCGTGGTTCAGCCCAACGGAACCGTGGTAGTTCCCTTTGCCGATTTCAACTGCGGAATGTCGGCGTTCAATTCCACCAACGGCGGCCAGAGCTGGACGGGCGCCGTCGAAATTGCCTGCGCTCCCAGCCACGGAGAGGATGGCGGCCTGCGTAGCGCCGGTCTTCCTTCCGCGGCCATCGACGGCGCGGGTACGGTGTACGCTTCCTGGTCCGATTGCAGCTTTGAAAGCAACTGCTCGGCCAACGACATCGTCTATAGCAGCTCAACCGACGGTGTTCACTGGGGCTCCAAGGTGCGTGTCCCGCTCGATCCCATCGGCAGCGGCGTCGATCACTTCATCAACGGCATGGGCATTGACATTCGCACCTCCGGAAGCAGCGCCCATTTGGGGATGACTTACTACTACTATCCCGTCTCCAACTGCGGCAATAGCTGTCAGCTGATCGCGGGCTTCAGCATCTCCAACAACGGCGGCTCAACCTGGACTGCGGGCCGCCGCGTGTCTCCTTCGGTCATGGAAATCAGCTGGCTGCCCAATACTTTCTCCGGTTACATGGTCGCCGATTACGTAGCCACGGTATTCCCCGCGGGAGGCCGGGCGTTCCCGATTTATGCTCAGGCTTTTGCGCCGGTCGGAGATTTGCTCCAGGAAGCCATCTACACCTCAGACTATGGCTACACCCAGGACGAGATGAACGAGCCGCTCATGAGCTCGGCGGGCGAGAAGCCGATTCCGGGCATCAAGTCTGACCATCCGATGAGGACCTACGGCGAGCTCGACAACGAGCATCCCAACCATCCTCCGTCAGATCCCAATACTCTGCACGTGCAGAAGTAAGCGAACCTCAAGGGGCCGCTGGTGCTGATGCCGGCGGCACTGCAACCTGACTCCAAAGGCCGTCCGTGCATTTGCGCTGGCGGCCTTTTTTCTGCGGCGACGGAAGCGCATCCAAGTAACTGTAACGCGATCTTCAAGAAGGGTAGCTTCGTCAGCTACTATGCTGTTGCGGTGGGGATTGTTCGCGGGCTGTCCTTAGCGGTGCGCCATCGGAGAGAGATCAGGTGAAAATTGCAGACGTGCTGTTCGGTCGTCCCTTGGCCACCGAGGAAGAGAAAGCCGCGCGCATTGGGCCGCTGAAGGGCATTCCGATATTTGGCCTGGACGCGCTCAGTTCAGCGGCTTACGGACCTGAAGCTGCCTTGACCCTGTTGATCCCGCTGGGCATGGCGGGCGCGGTCTACGTCTGGCCCATCACGATCGGCATCGTGATCCTGCTCAGCATTGTCTACTTCTCCTACCGCCAAACCATCGCGGCGTACCCGCAAGGAGGCGGTTCGTACACCGTCGCCAGCGAAAACCTCGGCGCTCGCGCCGGACTGCTGGCTGCAGCTGCGCTCATGATCGACTACGTCCTGACTGCGGCGGTCGGCATCTCCGCAGGCGTGGGCGCGCTCATCTCCGCCGTGCCATCGCTGCAAAGCCAGACGCTTCGCCTGTGTCTGGGAATTCTGCTGATCATCACCATCATCAATCTGCGGGGCGTGCAGGAGACAGGCGGGATTTTTCTGCTGCCAACGTATGTATTCATCGCGTGTCTTCTGGGACTCATAGGATTAGGTATTTTCAAAGCGATTGCGGCCGGCGGTCACCCCGTCCCCGTGATCGTGCCCCCGAAATTAACGGGAGTTACCAGCGTGGTGAGCCTGTGGCTTATCTTGCGCACCTTCTCCAGCGGATGCACTGCGATGACCGGTGTCGAGGCGGTCAGCAATGGGGTGATGGCGTTTCGCGACCCCACCGACAAATATGCCAAGCTGACGCTGACCATCATCATAGGAATCCTGATCGTGATGCTGCTGGGTATCGCCTATCTAGTTCCCGCCTATGGCATCGCAGCCACCGATCCGGGAAAGCCCGGATACGACAGTGTGTTGTCGCAATTACTGGCTGCGGTAACGGGCCGCGGCGCGTTCTATTGGCTCAGCATCGGCTCCATCCTGGTCGTCCTGTCGTTGTCGGCGAACACCGCCTTTGCCGATTTTCCCCGGTTGGCCCGCGCCATTGCGCAGAACGGATATCTGCCGCACGCTTTTGTGATTCGCGGACGGCGACTGGTTTTTGCCCAGGGCGTCTACGCGCTTGCCCTGCTCACCGGATTGTTGCTCATCATCTTCCGCGGGGTCACCGACCGCCTGATTCCTCTGTACGCAGTGGGCGCGTTCCTGGCGTTTACGCTTTCCCAGGCCGGCATGGTGATGCATTGGAAGCGAGCGGGCGGACGGGGTGCGGCCCGCAGCATGTTCTTCAATGGCCTGGGCGCCGTGGCCACGGGGACCACAACGGCGGTGGTGCTGGTCGCCAAGTTTACTGACGGGGCATGGATCACCGTCTTGTTGGTGCCGGGCCTGATTCTGATGATGCGTGCCATCAAGCGCCACTACTCCCGGGTAGCCCTGGAAATTTGTACGCATACGCCCGTCCATACCGATAATCTCCTCGAACCGATCGTTCTGTTGCCCATCGATGGCTGGAGCCTGGTAACGGAAAAAGCCCTGCGCTACGCCTGGACATTGTCGCGCGAGATCCATGTGCTGCACGTCGAGTGCGGAGACAAAACCGACGAACTCTGTCGCGAATGGGGCGAATTGGTGGAAGCACCCGCCAAGGCAGCCAACCTGCCGCTGCCCAAGTTGGTTGTGATCGATTCGCCCTTCCGCTTCATCGTGAAGCCCATCGTGGACTATGCCATCGAGCAGCAGACTGCGAACCCCGACCGGCATGTCGCAGTACTGATCCCGGAGCTGGTCGAAAGCCATTGGTACCACTATCTGCTGCACAACAATCGGCCAGAAGCCATCCGGGCGCTCTTGCTGTTCAATACCAACCAGCGAATCACGGTTGTCTCCATCCCCTACCATTTGATTACCTAAAATCAGACTCCGCTACTACCCTTGTAACCCTTGACTTGCGCTCAGCTCTGAGCTATGTAAGAGTCGTATACAAATTTGCAGCAGGGTGAAGGAGTTCACCCCAACCGCTGTCCTATCAAGTTCCGGGACAGATGATGACTCCTGACGAGAAGGCTTGTCGCGGAGTCATGTCCCCGGCGAGTTTCCAGAGAATAGCTTAGGAGCACGGTTTATGGCGGCACCTCAAGTTTCTGAGGCGGGGGCGCGGATAGAGCAGGAGTTTTGGACGAGAATCACAGCACGCTGAACTCGAACCAACGGCAGCGCTTGCTGATTACCTGCAAGCACATCGATAAGCTGCTGGAAGACATTGAGGAGACGATGAACGCCACCGCGTCCAGGAGCGTCTTTCCCGGTTACGACCCCGATATCACTCCCCGGCAGCGGAAGACCATTGAGGAGTACATTGCGCGGATCCGGCAGCAACTTTTGCAGATCCTGGCCACCCAGTCGCTCGCTCCGGAGGGGCCGCACATCTCGGCGTCACATGCGATCCATGTTGGGCTAACATTTGTTGAAATCGCTATTGCCGAGCTTGCTCCCCACTACATGCGGGGATACGGCCCGATATCGCAGGAGGGTGCGGCCGATCTGGACGGAATCGTCACCGAGCTGCAATCGGCCGTGAAAGAACTGCATCGCTACATGCTTGAGCCCGACTCAGGTGGCCATCAGGGAATTGGGCACGAGCCGGCAAGCGGGGAAATGGGCGAGGAATCAACGCCCGGATTCGGCGGCGAGAAGCAGTGACTCAGTCGTCCTTGATAGGGCTATATATAGTAGAGAGGACCGCAAATTTGCTGAAATATGTCATGGTCGGGGTAGGCGGCTTTATCGGTGCAATCGCCCGCTATGTGGTGGGAAATTACATCGGGAGCCGCTTCGGAGTCCGCTTTCCCTACGGCACGTTCGTCATCAACATGAGCGGATGCTTCCTCATTGGATTAGTCGTTGCCTTACTGACGAGGACGACCGCCAGCCCGTATTGGCGCTATCTGATTCCGATTGGGTTCATCGGAGCGTTCACCACCTTCTCAACTTTCGAGTATGAGACACTCCGAGCGGTCCAGGATGGCCAGGCCATTACCGGGCTGTTGAATGTAGCTCTCAGCGTAATTGTGGGCTTCATCGCAGTATGGGCGGGGGATGCTTTGGGACGCATATTGGTATGAGGCGAGGTGGGGGCCGCATGTTGTTCTGTCACATCGCTAGAGTTTGCGGTGTCTCAACCAGGCATTACGCACCAGGAGGGCAAGTGCTGACAACGGGACCAGCTAAGAAGGTGGCAGTGTACGTGATGGAAGGCCAGAGCTATCACGGGACCGCGTGTTATGCCGCGATCCTCGATTATCTGTTCTTTCGCGGAATATCCGACGCCACCGTGGTGCGCGGCATCGCGGGCTTTGGCACGGACCACAAACTGCACTCCAGCCGCCTGGTGGAACTCTCCGATCAGATGCCCATCAAAATCGAGTTTCTCGAGACGCCGGAGCGAGTGCAGGAGGTGTTGCCCAAGCTGGCCGAAATCGCTTCCCACGGATTAATCGAAGTTCACGATACCAGCGTGATTCGACCAACGCCGCCCGGAGAGAAGCCGAGCGTCCGATGTGCCGGCCGTCAAGCTTGAGTCACAGGCCAAGATGATGCGCATCCTGATCGGCGAACATGATACCTGGGGCGGCAAGCCACTTTATCAAGCCCTGGTGCAGGCGCTGCGGGCCAATGACATTGCGGGGGTGACGGTTTACCGCGGCATCCTGGGATATGGCGCCAATCGCCGCATCCACAAGGACTCAACCCTCAACCTTTCTCACGACGCGCCCATCTTGCTCACCGTCGTCGACAGCGAAGAAAGACTTCGGGCAATCTTTCCCGTGCTCGATCAGATGGTGAAACAGGGGCTGGTGGTGTTGTCCGATGTGGACGTGATCAAGTATTCGCACGCTCCGTCCCTGCCGGAGACGCAGGAGACACGAAAATGAAACTCGAAGGCAAGGCCAAGATGTTGCGCATTTACTTCGGGGAGGACGATCAATGGCAGGGCCGTCCGCTGTACGAGGCCATCGTCGAGCGATGCCGCCAACTCGATATCGCCGGCGCCACCGTGTATCGCGGCATTGAAGGTTATGGCGCCAGTACCATCATTCGCCGCTCGCATTTGCTCCGCTTTTCGTCGGATGCGCCCATCCTGGTCCAGATCATCGATACCGAAGAGAACATCAAGCGCCTGATTCCAGTGCTGGACGAAATGGTTGCGGAAGGGCTTGATCGCGATGTCTGACGTTGAAGTCATCAAGTACGTGCACCAGCAAGGCCAGCATCCACAGCAATGACACAAACTCCCGTTGCCCAGTCAAGCAACGCGCCAGCCCTGGATCGACTGGCCGCGATGGCCGAACAGTTGGACGAAGGTCTCGGTTACTGCCGACCTGCGGCAGCTGGTGGCACGCATCAAGGAAGGGCGTTTCTTCGTCGCTTGCGTGGGCCAGTTCAAGCGCGGCAAATCCACACTGCTCGATGCCCTCGTGGGAGAGCCGATACTTCCAACCGGGGTTGTGCCCGTGACCGCCGTGCCCACGGTGCTGCGTTATGGAGATGAGCGAGGGGCGCGGGTCCTCATCGACAGCCGCTGGCAGGCGATTCGGCCAGAAGACTTGCCGCAGTATGTTTCGGAAGAACTAAATCCGGAAAATTCCAGGCAGGTCGCCGGCGTGGAGGTCTTTCTTCCTTCGCCGCTGCTGGCCAGTGGAATGTGCCTGGTGGATACGCCGGGAATCGGTTCTGTGTTCTCCGGGAACACCGCGACTACGCAGGAGTTTCTACCGCAAGTCGATGCTGCCATCCTGGTCGTGGGCGCCGACCCGCCGATTTCCGGCGAGGAATTGGCATTGATCGAGGCCGTTGCCGCCAACGTCGATGAGATTCTTATCGTGCTCAACAAGATTGACCGCGTCTCGGCCAGGGAGCGACAACAAGCGTCGGAGTTTGCCGCCAAAGTTCTTGAGGGACGTCTCCAGCGGCCTGTCGGAAAAATTTATGAAGTCAGCGCGCTAAACCGGCTTAACAACCCTGCCGGTGCCGATGACTGGGACGATCTGGTCGAGAATCTCAAACTGCTGGCGGACAAGTCAGGCGCGGCAATGACGCGTTCGGCAGCGGAGCGTGGCGTGCGTCGATTCTCGGCTTTGCTGCAACGCTCGATCGACGAACGCATTCGCGCGCTAAGCGAGCCTATCGCGGACTCGGAACGGCGAATTGCGAATCTTCGGCAAACCGTAAGCCAGACCGAGCAATCCCTGCGGGACCTGGGAGCGCTGTTTTCTGCCGAGCAGATGAGACTCTCAATGACGCTGCTGGGCCGGCGCAAGGAATTCCTGAAGCAAGTTCTACCGATGGCACAAGGAGAGTTCAAAGACGAAACCGGTGCTGCCGCCGGCAGGTTTGGTCCGAGTGGCCGGCGCGAGCTCATGGCCATCGCCCAGGCGGTTGCCCGCCGCCATGTCATGCCCTGGCTGGACACGGAGGAGACGCAGGCCGAGGAACTCTACCGCGCGGTCACGCAGCGCTTCATCAAGCTGGTCAACGATCTTCTGGAGCGGCTTTCCGAGGAGCGGGCGGCCGACTTCGCGCACTTGCCAAGAGCGTTGGACACCGAGCCTGGCTTCCTTACGCGCTCGCGATTTTTCTTTCACGACCTGATTACCATTGCGCAGCCGGCGTCCCTGATGCGGTATGCCACCGACTGCGTTACGGGAGCTCTTCACATCCGTCGTTGGGTGCAACACGATGCGGCGAGCTTTCTGGAGAAGCTCCTGGAGACGAACGCTTCACGCGTGCAAGGCGATGTGGAACAGCGAGTGGTGGAGAGCCGCTTGCATCTTGAATCCGAGGTTCGCAGGCTGCTGCGCGAGGTGAGCGCATCGGCTGAGCAGGCGCTTTCAAAAGCCCGAGAGCTGATGGCCTCCGGCAGCAACGCTGTCCAGAAGGCGCTTGGGTCTCTACACAAGTTGCGCGCCGAGCTCGATACGCTTGCCGCCAAACGATAGAGCGCTCGTGTGCGGGTAATTGCCGCCGGCAAAGTACAACAGCGTGCCAGAATTGGCCGTTGGTTTTCGCGGCATACTTGCCGATGAGGTTGTGCGGGTGTGGCAGCCGTTGCCGGTTACGGAACAAGTACACAGGGAGCCAGTGACTTAGGTCCCAGTCCGGGCGATTTATATCGGGGTGCTCTTGCCGGCCAACCGTTGCCCCCACAACGGGAAGCTTGGGAGAGGGCGAGGCTGTCAGCCGTCAGCTGTCAGTCGTCGGCGCCGCCCCGGCTGGGAGAACCTGTGCCGCCGCGAGGTATCATGTCCATGCAGCGCCGCAGCAGGACAGGGTCGCGATTGTTTCGCAGTTCCGATGACCTGATGGCTGAGAGCTGACAGCTTCTTTATGGCAATGCAACTTCCCACATCCGTCGACGTGCGAGCGTTCCTGCGGCGCGTGCTGCGCCCCAGGTCAAGGCTGGGAAAGACCACGCTCTGGTTCGGCTATCTGGCCATTGCTCTGGAGATACTGAACGCGATCATTCGCCCCGCTCCGGGAGGCATTCTGAGCGGTTGGGCCACCTTCATCAGCTTCCTGTTTGTTCTGTTTGCGCTCCTGATGGGCTTGCGCTGGGTGCGGCGAAAGCTGTTGTGGCGGCTGCGCAACCGGCTCATCGTGACCTATGTTTTCATCGGCGTGATTCCGTTGATTCTGCTGGTGGCGATGGCGCTGGTCGCCGCCTATCTCTTCGCCGGACAGTTTGCCACTTACGCGGCCATGTCTGACCTGCAATCGGAGCTGGAGCACATGGAAGCCACCAACCGTTCGCTGGCGACGCAGTTTCGCAATCTGGCCCGCGACGGCAAGTTGAATCAGCAGCTGGCCGGCGAGATTGCCAGCGCGTCGGACGAGAATTTCCGCCACCGCTCGGTGAGCATCTGGGAGGGCGGCAAGGGTTTCGTGCTGGCGGATTCGGCGCAGGCCACCATGGCGCCGATCAAAGCTTCGCCTTCGTTGGCGGGAGATTTTGCCGGGTTCGTTCTAGAGGACAACCGCCTGCATCTGCGCGTGGTCAGGCGAGTGGACGAGGGCCAGCATCATCTGACCGTGATCTCCGACCTGCCCATCACGGCGGAGCTGCTGCGGCACGCAACCTCGGAGCTGGGAGCAATAACTCTGTTTCCGCCGGACAAAGATCGCACGACCATGACCACCAAGGCCGGTGGTCCGAACCCAATGTCGATCACCATTTCCAACAACGCCCTCAGCGGAGCCAAGCGCTTGCAAGCCGGCAGCGTTCCTCCGCCTAGCAACAGCCTGGACGTGCAGTTTCCCTTTGCCACCAGGCTGGGCGTTACCGACTGGGAGAGCGGGAAGTCGTACAACGGTCTACTGGTCGTTGATACGCGGCCGTCGCGGATATATGCCACGCTGTTCAGCACTCTGGGAGAAAACGCGGGCATCTTTCGTGACTTGCTGATCGTGATCGCGGTGGTCTTCGGCGTCATCGAGCTGATCGCGTTGTTTATTGGCGTGCGCCTGACGCGCAGCATGACAAAGTCGGTGGCCGAGCTCTACACCGCGACCGAGCACGTCAATCGCGGAGAACTTCAGCATCGTATTCAACTCCGTACCAGCGATCAGATGGCGGCGCTGGAGCAGTCGTTCAACTCCATGACGCAGTCGCTGTCCAACCTGATTGCGGAGCAGAAGGAAAAGCAGCGGATGGAGGGCGAGCTGGCGATTGCGCACGAGGTGCAAGACCTGCTTTACCCGGACGACTTGAGCGGCCTGGTGGGGCTTGAGGTGCATGGCGTGTGCCGGCCGGCGCGCACGGTGAGCGGCGACTATTACGATTTCATTCCGCTGAGCGAAGACCGGCTGGTGCTGGCGGTGGGCGATATCAGCGGCAAGGGCATCTCGGCCGCGCTGCTGATGGCCACGGTGCACGCCTTTGTGCGCGCTTATTCGCTGGAGCCGGAGCGGACGCTGGCTTCGGTGGCGCTGAGCGCGGGAGTCTCGGAGACTACGGTCTTGACAGCGAGCGGCGGCAACGGAAATTGCCACGGGGAACTGTCGCCGGCATTGCTGATGTCAACCCTGAACTACCAGCTGTTTCGCAGCACCCCGGCAGCAAAATACGCGACCATGTTTCTGGGATGCTACGACGCTGGATCCCGCGTGCTCACTTACTCGAACGCCGGACATCTGCCTCCGCTGGTGCTGGGCGGCGATGGCAGCGTGCGGCGACTGGAAACTTCGGGTACGGTGGTCGGGTTGTTCGACGACGTGACGTATGACGAAAGCGCCGTCGCCATGCAGCCGGGCGATATTATTGTGGCCTACAGCGACGGCATTACAGAGCCGGAGAACGAGTTCGGCGAGTTTGGCGAGGAGCGGCTTATCGAGCTGATCTTGCAGCATCGCGACCAGCCGCTGGCGCGCATCAGCGACATTGTGACCACGGCAGTTGCCGATTGGATTGCCGGGGGCGAACAGCCTGACGATGTGACCCTGGTGCTGGCGCGGGCGCGATAAGATTTTGACAATCCAGCTCCGATAGCGGTAGTAGTTTCGGCCAGTATTTCCACAGCGATGAGCCCTGCTGAAATCATCGGGAATCGTGATACGCTGTGGGCGCGCGCACACCTGAACAAGGACACTGACCTCCAAAATGACAGACGTCGCCCAGTTTCGCTCGCCAAACATTCTCGCGTCGAACTCGCAACTTCAGGAAAGCTACGCTGCCTTCAAAGCCAAGGGGATGCGGCTGAACCTGACGCGGGGCAAGCCCTCGCCGGAGCAAATGGACTTGAGTTCGGAGTTGCTGACGCTTCCTGGTGCGACGGACTATGTGGCCGAAGACGGGACCGATTGCCGCAACTACTTTGGGCTTCAGGGAATCCCAGAGGCGCACCGGCTGTTCTCCGGTATTCTGGGCGCCCCGCCGGAACAAGTCGTCGTAGGGAATAATTCCAGCCTGGCGTTGATGCATGATGCTGTCGTCTACTCGCTGCTGAAAGGAACGTGCGACAGCTCCGGGCCGTGGTCGCAGCCCGGCGAGGTTGCGTTTCTGTGTCCCGTTCCCGGCTACGACCGGCACTTCAGGATCTGCGAAGACTACGGTATCCGGATGATTTCGGTGCCGCTCAACGATGATGGGCCGGACATGGACGAAGTGGAGCGGCTGGTGGCGCAGGACGCCTCCATCAAAGGAATGTGGTGTGTTCCCAAGTACAGCAATCCGACGGGAACGGTGTATTCGGATGCAGTCATCGAGCGTCTGGCGGCGATGCCAGCCGCCGCGCCGGATTTCCGGCTCTATTGGGACAACGCCTACTCGGTGCATCACCTGACCAGCGAACGTATCGAGATCGCCAATATTATCGAAAAGAGCGCGCGTCATGGACATCCCAACCGCGCCTTCGTCTTTGCGTCGACCTCGAAGATTACGCTGGCCGGCGCAGGACTGGCGCTATTTGCATCCTCGCCGGAGAACGTGAAGTGGCTGCTGGCGCGATTCGTCCCGCGAACGATTGGCCCGGACAAGGTCAACCAGTTGCGTCACGTGCGCTTTCTGAAGGATGAAGCGGGAATTCACCGGTTGATGGACAAACATCGCGCTCTGCTTGCGCCCAAATTTCAAAAAGTGCTGGACGTATTCGATGAGAAGCTGAGCGGTGTCCCCGGCGTAACCTGGAATCGGCCTAAAGGCGGTTACTTTATCGCGCTCGATGTTCCCCAGGGCTGCGCCCGGCGCGTGGTGGCGCTGGCCAAGGATGCTGGCGTTGAGCTGACTCCGGCTGGGGCGGTTTATCCCTACGGAAAAGATCCCAACGATCGCACGCTGCGCATTGCTCCTACATTCCCGGCGTTGTCAGAGGTGGGCCTTGCCGCCGAGGGTGTGGCCCTGTGCGTTCTGCTGGCAGCGGCGGAGAAGAATTTCGCGTAGTTGCGGACGTGGGGTATCAGAAGTCCAGGGCAGGGAAGACTTCGGCGTTCGATTCACTCCATAGCTGCTACATTTACTTCTATGCCCGCAGCCCGCGAGCCTGCCCTCGCCCATGCGCCGACGACTCCCGCGGGAATCTCGCGAGAACAGGCTGCCATCCTGGTTGTGCTCACCGTCGTGGGAGCGTGGCTGCGGCTGTCGCACCTGGGCGGCAAGAGCCTGTGGCTGGATGAAGGCGCGACCGTCGCGCTGGCCCGCACTTCGTGGCAGCACTTCGCGTGGGTGTGGTGGCACGCCGAAGCCAGTCTCCAGACAATTTATTTTCTGCTGATGCGCGCCTGGATTCTCGTGGGCGACAGCGAAGCATGGCTGCGTTTGCCGGCGGCGCTATTTGGAATTGCGTCGATCCCTCTGGTGTACGTGCTGGCGCGGAAGTTCATGGGAGCTGCGCCGGCATTGGCCGCCGCGGCGCTCCTGGCTTTCAATCCCAGCGCTGTGTACTACTCGCAGGAAGCCCGCAGCTACACACTGGCGATTCTGTTGGTGCTGCTGTCGACGTACTACTTCGTGCGCGCCGTGGAAGCGGATCAGCCTCGGGATTGGCTGCTGTGGACGCTATTCGGGATTCTCGCGTTCTACAGTCATGATTTTGCTGCCTTGGTGCTGGTAGCGCAAGCGGTGTCGGTGTTGTTCAAAGCGTCGCCCATTCCATGGCGCCGGTTGGTTACGTGCGGCGGACTGATTTTTCTGTTCGCGATACCTGGGCTGACGTATGTCTTCCGCGCCTCGCCGGAGAACCTGCATTTCCTGTGGATGCCGCGAGCCAGCACGAAGGAGTTCTTGCATCTGGCGATGTTCTTCGGCGGCGCAGGCGTAAAGGCCGCTGTGGCGGGCGCGCTATGGATCGCGGGCGCGATTGCGGTGTGGCGCAAACGGCGTGCCGATGCCGATGCTTTCTGGCGGGGAATGCTGATCGTAGTGTGGGCTGTGTTGCCGGCCGTGATTCTCGCTGTGATCTCGCTGCGCCAGCCGATGTTCCTGCAACGCTACCTGATCTTCTCACTGCCGGCGGCGATCCTGCTGGCGGCGCTGGGCGTGGGCACCTTGCGGAAGTGGGGAATCGGCCTGGTGTTGGTAGCCCTACTCTGTGGGATGTCGCAGACGGCGATTACCAAGGAATACCGGAAACCTCGCGACGACTGGCGCGGAGCCTGCAATGCCGTGCTCGCCTCGGCTGCGCCAGGCGATGCGGTTGCGTTCTTTCCTTTCTACAGCCGCGTGATGCTGGAGTATTACCGCGGTCGCTATGGCGCGAGTGCGCCTGCTCTGCATGTTTTCGCGCCGGGGTATTACGACGGTGGGGAAGATGTTCGCGATCTGCTCAAGGCGCTGAATAGCGATCCGCATGGGTTTCATCACGTGTGGGTTTTCATCGCCGGCGACGAAAGGGAGTTTTATGGCGGTGCGGTGGAAGAGAAGTTGCAGTCGATTTACGGAGCACCCACGGTGCAGAAATTCGCGGATGTTGATGTGCTGGTGTTCGGACGGTAGACGGTGCGACGGAGGGCATTGGTGCCGGGAAAAGAAAAGCAGATCCCTCGCCGGCCTGAAGGCCTCCTCGTGACGACAAATCCAAAGAACCTGTAACGGCGCAGCTGAAGCGATCCTCCTTCAAAACGCCGAAGCTGCATTCCTGCAACGCGCTGAACTCACGCTCCCTTCAGGGGCACTCATATCCCACAGGGTGGGACACAGGCGGACATCTACAGTCAGCTGCTCCTAATGCGGCAGTTGTTACGGACCGATGGCTTTAGCAGGCGGCGTGGTTCCGGGCTGCTCGGCGAACTTCTCGAAGGCGTTCCGCGCATTATGCAAGTGAGGAAAGATCATTTCCGCGCCAATCACCTCGGTGATGTGGTGCCGGTCGAAGTCGGCCTGGAGATAGGGTGACACCCGCGCGAAGCCCAGCGTCACTCCTGCCTGGGCCAGTCCCTGATGAAGCTGGCACAGCATGCGCGCCGCGGTGTAATCGATATTGGTGATGGCCTCGGCATCAACCACCAGCCAGCGTACCGGCGAGGGTGGGTCGCCGACGATGGTTCGAATCTCTTCCGTAAAGCGGCCGGCGTTGGCGTAGAACAGCGGCGCGCCGAAGCGATAGATGGCCAGGCCGGGCAGGCTCATAGCGCCGGCAACCGGCGGGCTCATGCGCCAGATCGAATCGGCGTCGGCCACCAGTACTCCGGTGTGGGGGCGATAGCTGTGGCTCACAATGCGCAGCAGCGACAGCACCATCGCCAGAATGATGCCCTGCTCCACGCCCACGCCCACCACGACGGCAGCCGTGGTTACAGCCAGCCAAAATTCCCCGGGACTCTCGCGGCGAATGTTGGCCAGCTTGCGCAAGTCGATCAGCTTGATGGCGATGATGAAGACGATGGCGCCCAGCACGCAGCGCGGCAAGTACTGCAACGGCTTGGTGAGGAAGAGCAGTACCAGGGCGACCACGATGGCGGTGGAGATCTGGGCCATTTGGCTACGGCCACCGGAGCGCTCCACCATTGCGGTTTGCGTGGGACTTCCGTTGACTACGAAGGTGCCACTGATGGCAGCGGCGGCGTTGGCTGCGGATAGTCCGACCAGATCGGCGTTCTCGTCCAGCGACTGCTGGTGCCGTTCGGCGTAGAAGCGGGCCGTGGCGGCGCTTTGCGCGACGATCATGACGAAGCACGATCCCGCAATGCCAGTCAGCATCTGGAGCTCTTTGCTGCTGGCGTGAGGAAAGCCCATATGTGGCAAACCGCCGACCACGGGTCCAATGACGGTGATGCCATGAGCGGCAAAGTTCCAGATCCGGCTGGCCGCTACGGCGGCAACTACCGCGACCAGCGGCCCGGGAAACTTGGGGAACCAGCGTATGAGCGACAAGACCCCGACGACTACGACCGCCGATAAAGCGACGGTGGGCAACTGCACGTGCGGCAGATTGTGCAACACCTCGCTGAGTTGAAGGATGGTCCGGTGCGAGGTGATGTTCAGTCCCAGCATCCCGCCCAGCACGGCGATGCCGACTTGAAATCCCACGCCGGTAAGGAAGCCGATGAGGACAGTTTGCGAGAGAAAGTCGGCCAGAAAGCCGAGCTTGAGCAACCGCGCCGCCAGCAGGAACAAGGCCGTCAGCAGCGCGACCAGGCTGGCCAGCTCTACATAACGAGCGCTGCCCAGTGGGGCCATGCCGATGAGTCCGCCGGAGAGGATCGCAGCCGTCGCCGAATCGGCGGCAACCACCAGGTAACGCGACGAGCCAAAGGCGGCGAAGGCCAGCGGAGGCAGCAGCAGCGTGTAGAATCCCGTGACCACGGGCGTTCCGGCGATTTTGGTATAGCCCAGGGCCTGCGGGATGTTCATGGCCGCAAGTTGAAAGCCGGCCAGAGCATCGCGAAGGGCCCGCGAGCCGGTCAGCGGGCGCACGCTCTGGAAGACGTTCCAGCGGCGCCGACCTTGCGTGTCCTCGCTCACTTCTTCGCCCCCGGGTTGTCCGGCGTGTCGGTGTGTCCCAGCGAGTCCTCGTCGCTGCGTTCTTTTTGAAGGATGCTTTTCATCTCCGCTACGGCCGCTTCCCGCAGATCTTTTTCATGCCGTCTCTCTTCCTTCCGAATTCGCCATCGCTGGAAGAACGAGGCGCCGGCCGCGCGTTTGCGGGCGTCCAGCCTGGCGGTACGTTCCACATCTTTTTCGCGGTGCAGGACATCCCACGCGGCTTTTCGCGCGACCGCGCGCATATTCAACTCTTGCAGCCGCTCCAGCTCCAGCTGCTCCACCAGCTTGAGGTAGCCGGACAAAATGCTGACCAGCGAGCTGGTGGTCCAGGCGAAACTAAACAAGCCGGAAATGGCGATGATGGGAGTGATGTTTCGCCAGTGCTGATCCAGATCCACCGTGCCGTAGCCCACCGTGGTGTAGGCATTGGCGCAGAAGTAAATGGCGTCACTGGGACGCAGGATGAGGCCAAGCCACATGAGCCCGAAGGCCCAAGCGGTAATCTGCACGATGTGCAGGGAAAGCATGAGGAAGACGGACCAGCCGAACAGAAACCCAGCTCTTCCCAGATGAGGGCGGCCCATTTGCAAACGCACCTGAGACCGCTTGAATCGCACCACAATGCCATGCAGGCCGACGCCGTGAACGAGCACGAGTATCACGAGCAGCAAAGACCCGATGCCGATCGCAGCCCCGGGCTTGAATTCGTCGGGAATTTTGAGCAACAGCGACGAAAGGTTGGGCAAGGCGGTGTCCCCTTTGGCTATTGGGTCAAGGAGAGAATGTAACACTTCAGGTCAAGGGCGGGGACGAGATGTAGAGGCTGCGGGGTGCTCGATTACTGCTGGACCATCGGCGACGCCTTCATACTCATGGCGGGATCCAGCTCCAGCTTTCTTCCGTCGGGGCTGAAGCGGGGCAGATGCAGCACTCCCCAGTTGTGCAGCTTGAATTGCACCGAGGTCCCCAGCACGCCGAGGCCGTATTTCACGCTGCGTCGGAAGTTGATGGAGGATGCCTCGGCAAAGTACTTGGTGGGACACGATACCTCGCCGATGCGGAAGCCGAACTGCACGCATTGCGCCAGCATCTGGTTGTCGAAGACGAAGTCAGGCGAGTTTTCCAGCAGCGGCAGCTTAGTGAGCACCTGGCTGCTGAAGGCGCGATATCCGGTGTGATATTCGGAAAGTTTGACGCCGAGAAACATATTCTCGAACGCGGTGAGAAAGCGGTTGGAAATGTATTTGTACAGGGGCATGCCGCCACGCAGGGCCTGGCCGCCGATAATGCGCGAGCCCAGCACCACGTCGTAAACGTCATAGGCCACCATGCTGGCCATGGCGGTAATCAGCAGCGGGGTGTACTGATAGTCGGGATGGACCATGATGATGACATCGGCGCCGGCGGCCAGCGCCTCGCGATAGCAGGTCTGCTGGTTGCGGCCGTAGCCGTAGTTTTTGTCGTGAACGAAGACCGTGAGCCCCAGCTTCTTGGCCACCTCCACGGTTTTGTCTTTGCTATAGTCGTCCACCAGGATGCGGATGTCGACGAGGTCGGGGATCTCCCGCACCGTCTTCTCCAGCGTAAGCTCCGCATTGTAGGCCGGCATGACGACTGCGACCCGTTTACCGTTGATCATGACGTGGTCCCTGAAAGTCCTTTTACATGATAACGCGCAGGCCGGCGTCGCGGGCAGGTTGCCGCGCGAGTCACCAGCCTTGTTGTGGAAGGGAAGCGGTGTTCAGGTTTGTCGTTCCCTAGCCGTTTGCCTTCTCCGCCACCAGCATGGACTGGAGAATCTGCTCGGAAACATCCCTGACCGCGGCGGGTGAGTGAGCCAGAAACAACGTGCTGGTTTTGTCATTCTCGCCAATAGACTTCAGCGTGTCGAAATACTGCGTGACCAGCACCAGCTGCATAACTTCTTTCGCGGACGCCCCCTCCACCACCTTCTGAAACTGTTCGATGGAGTTCTGTAGCCCTTCGATGATGGCTTTCCTCTGGTTCGCGATGCCCTGTCCCTGGAGGGCCTTACTCTCCGCTTCGGCCTCAGCCTTTTTGACCACCAGGATCTTCTCCGCCTCGCCCCGGGCGTTGGCCGCTACCTGTTCGCGCTGGGCCGCGTTGATATCGTTCATCGCCGACTTCACCTTGGCATCGGGAACAATATCGGTCACCAGAACATTGACGATTTCGTAGCCGAACAACGCCATATCGGCGTCCAACTCCAGCTTCACCGCCGCTGCGATACTGGACTGCGAGGCGAACACCTCGTCCAGCGTCATTCCCGGAACATGCCCCAGGATTACCTGCTCGACGTAGGATTTGATCTGCGCCACCGGATCGGACAATTTATAGAAAGCATCGTAGACTTTTTCAGGACACACCCGGTTCTGCACTGAGATAGGAATGGTGACGAACACGTTGTCCTTGGTCTTCGTCTCCATGGTCAGGGTGATTTGATTCACCCGCAGGCTTACGATGCCGGCCACGGAATCGAAGAACGGGCGCTTCCAGTTCAAACCCGGCTCGGCGACCCGAAGGAACTTGCCGAATCGCGTGATCACGGCGACCTCGGCCGTACTCACCGTGAAGAAGCTTGCCAGAATCAGGTAGAGCACGACAAAAGCCACAAATAGCAATACAACCAGGTACGGTAGCTCCATTTGGTTACCTCCGCGCGGTTCCTAATCTTAGTCCCAGGAAACCAATCTAGATACATGAATGTGCAATCTTCGACCCCTATGGTCTGGTCATGTCCTGTCCATCGTAACCATGCCATTTAATACCGAATCCCTGACTAACCGTCGCAGTGGTCGAAGTGCACCACAGGATTGTAGGGCATGAATTGTGGGAAAAATGCGTCGCTTGAAGCTTGAGAGTTTGCGCTTCAGTCTGGCAGGCAGTGGAAACGGGCCCCAAATATAGCCAAAAGGGAGTAGCTCCCCCGGAGCCTCGCTCCCCTTCGGATGCGGATTTATTTCCCAGAAATCCTAAGAGAAACAGGATTTGGCTGTCTGTGCAATATTGCACATTTTTCTTAAATCGGCGTATACTGCCCTCATTAAATTGTAGGGTGATCAGAGGGCACTCTAGAAGCACTGGCCGATTCTTTCCGGACTTGGAATTTGTCGCACCCTCTTGTCAAGACATCTACTGGTGAGCCGGACACCTCAGCGTAAGAAAGTTTGCACGCTTCCATCGGTGTTATGGATTATTGCGTGCGGCTTGTAGGTGGGCAAAGCTGCGACACGAAAGGCTGACCTGTCGCTAACTAGCTGTCCCCGGTCGTGAGCTCCGCACGACTTCAACCTTCTGCCCATGACGATCGTCCCGCAGGGAGGTCGTACAACGGAGGGTTTCCGTGACCGAACAACCAAGAAACCTTGGGAAGTCTGGGACTAAGGACAAAGCGACAAGAAATTGGGAACTCCCGGCGTGCATGAGGTCGCATGAGTCCGCCAACATCGAAGATACATCTTCGAATCCGCTCAAGCTGTTCCCGGGTGCTCGCTTTTCCATCATGTTTCGGGTCCTCTTGGCATCAAGGATTTGTCGCGGCCGGATGGCGGTGTTTTGCCGAAAGAACTATGGCTTTGAGCCAAACCTGCTCCTCATCCTGCTAGCAGCCAGTGAACGGCACTTGCAGCAAGGCGTACTAGCCGGCAACCTCGGCATCCATAAGAATGCGATGGTTTCCCTGATCGACAATCTTGAGCTACGGCGGCTTATCCGGCGCGTCCCGAATCCCGACAATCGCCGCGAGAGATTTGTTGAATGCACACGCAAGGGCGGGCAAATTGTTGCCGAAATAAAGGCAAATTATCCAGCGATCGTCCGCTGGGGGCTTTATCCCCTGACTGAACTTCAGATAGAACAATTAGGGACATCGCTGACGCAGATCATCGAAGGTAAGCAGGAGTCTCCCTGCCCGCTGGTTCATTCGAAGAAGATGAAGCGCGTGACCATGCCGAGTGCTTCGCATAGCTTGTCGCCGCAATGGCGCGATAGCAAGGCCGGCCTGAGGTCTCGCGCACCTTCGGCAATCTCAAGAGCCTGATACAAGCCGACAGGCTCCCCCACCTTGGGCGACAGTCTAGTGTCCATGATAGTGCTTAATACATGATAATCATCGTCACTAATAGGTGATAACGCGCGGCATTTTCCGGGGGTGGATGGTATGCTCCTTCGCAATGTGGGGTCCAGGCCACAAAATTGACGTGGCAAGACCAGCCCACTTCGGAAAAAGGAGAAGCCTGTGAAACTGCTACGCCTATTGTGCTTGGTTGTCCCTCTATTCCTAGCCCTCTCCGCCCAGGGCCAACTCGGATCCGCCGGGATGTTCGGGGTCCTTGGCGCCTCTGCGGTCACTAACACCGGGCCCACGGTGATCGACGGTGACTTGGGCGTTTACCCAGGTACATCGATTACGGGCTTTCCCCCAGGCATCGTGAACGGGACGATATATGACGGCAACGCGGTGGCGATGCAAGCTCAAGCTGATGCCTTGGCCGCCTATAACTTTTTCGCGGGTCTGTCCTCCAATGAGAACTTGACGGGACAAAACCTCGGCGGCTTAACGCTGACGCCGGGAGTTTACAGTTTCGACTCGTCAGCCCAGTTGACGGGAGAGCTCATGATCAATTGGGAGGGCCTGAGTAATCAGAGTGTCGTCTTCCAGATTGGCAGCACACTTACCACGGCAAGTGCCTCCATGGTAGTGGGGATCAACATGGGGCAAAACGACAATATTTATTGGAACGTTGGGAGTTCCGCAACCCTCGGTACCACTACTTCGTTCGAGGGAACGGTCATTGCCGTGGCCAGCGACACACTGAACACTGGTGCTACCGACAACTGCGGCAGGATTATAGCCCTTAACGGTGCGGTCACTCTGGATGACAACTTTATCAACAATTGTGGCGCCACCACCACGACGGGCACTACCGGGACATCTACGACTGGCACAACTCCGGAGCCCAGCAGCATCTTCCTGTTCGGCTCTGGCATCCTCGCCGCGATTGGCGCAGTGCGCCGGAAGCTGTTCTAAGCCGCTCGACCTTCAAGAGCTATCGCATTGTTGGCCATGAACGGTGCGATAGCTGTGGGAGCATTTCCCCGGCATTTCTTTTTTTGGGAGTGGTAGCTCGCCATAGCTCGGCTAGAAGATCCCAGGGGTACGACACCGTCAGTTGGTTTACGGTGGACCCTTGCCAGCCAGGTCCGCTTCGGTCGCGTCACAGAACATTTTTACGGTCCTCGCCGTATCTACGACTAAACTCTCACTAGCGAGGACAGATGAGTTTTGCCAGGAACCCCGGCAGATTCGCAGGCTTGCTGTACGTACTCACGTCAATACCTGGCTTCTTCGCCATGGGCTATGTTCCCGGCAAACTGATTGTGGGCGGAAACGCAGCGGCGACCGCCAGCAACATCGCGGCCCACGAGACACTGTTTCGCCTCGGCATCGCCGCCGGACTCATCGGCCAGGCCGGTTTCATCTTTGTGGCCTGGGCTTTGTACGAGCTGTTCAAAGGGGTCAACCAGCGGCAAGCCGCGCTCATGGTGATCTTGATTGTTGTCCAGGTCCCAATCGCGTTTCTGAATGAGCTGAACGCCATCGCTGCTCTCGTCCTGGTGCGCGGCGCCGATTTCCTGTCGATATTCGACAAGCCTCAACGGGAAGCTCTGGCTATGCTGTTCCTCAATCTGCATGATCACGGATTTAATGTTGCCGAGATATTTTGGGGCCTGTGGCTCTTTCCCCTCGCGCTGCTGGTGTACCGGTCGCGATTTCTGCCGCGGTTTCTGGGCGTCTGGCTCGGCCTCGCCGGCTTCGCCTGGGTGGCCCTCAGCCTTACCAGCCTGCTGTTGCCGCAATATCAGCACAAGGTCTACACCTTTTCCCAGCCTGCCTCCTTCGGAGAGATTGTGTTCATGTTCTGGTTGCTGATCAAGGGCGCCAGGCCGCCGGCGGTGGATGCCAGAACCTTATCGGCGGCGGCTGATTAGGCTGCGTCATTAGCGTTTTAGGATCGGGCGGCCAAGCCGCCGCAACCGCGCCCGCTCAGCATTCTGCTAATCTGAACGCGCTCCATGCCTTCCGTTCTTATCTTCATAGCGGCAGTTTGCTCCCTGTTGGGCGTGGCGGGGACCGTCTACTTCGCCATCTCGATATGGGCGGCGGAGCGTTTTCAAACGGAGCGCGGACGCGCGGTCGATCGCAGGTTCGCGGCTCCGGTCAGCATTCTGAAATCGCTGCGCGGGCTGGACCCACAGATGTATCCCGCGTTCCGCAGCCATTGCGTCCTCGACTATCCCGAATACGAAGTGCTGTTCGGAGTGCAGAGCCTCGACGATCCCGCGGTCGCCCTGGTCGAGCAACTGCGCGAAGAGTTTCCGCTGCGCAGCGTGCGCTTGCTTCATTGCCGGCAAGAGTTGGGCTTGAACGGCAAAGTCAGCAACCTGGTCCAGATGTTGGCGCAGGCCAGCTACGAGCACGTCATCATCAACGACAGCGACATTGTTGTTGGCCGCGATTACCTGCGGCGCGTGCTGGCGCCGTTCGCGCAGCCTGGCGTCGGCATGACGACGACGCTCTATCGCGGGCTCGCCGGCAACACCCTGGGCTCGAAGCTGGAGGCGCTGGGCCTGAGCACCGACTTTACCGGCGGAGTGCTGGTGGCTCGCGCCATGGAAGGCGGTATCCGCTTTGGACTGGGCGCAACCATCGCCACTACGAAAACTGTTCTGCGCGAAATCGGCGGCCTGGAGCCGCTGGTCGATTATCTGGGCGACGACTACGAACTGGGCGCACGCGCTGCGGCCGCCGGCCACCAGATCGAGCTCGCCGACACCATCGTCGAAACCGCGCTGCCGCATTATTCCTTCCGCGAACTCTGGCTGCACCAGATGCGCTGGGCGCGCAACATCAAAGACCGCCGTCCCGCGCAATACTTCGGACTGATTGTGACCTTCGGGCTGGTGTGGGCCGCGCTCGCCGTGCTGCTGGATCCGTTTGCCTGGTGGACGTGGCTGGTACTGGCGATCGCGGCCGCAACCCGGTTTGCCTCAGCTGTCGTTGTAGGCCGCGGCGTGTTACAAGACCCGCGCGTTGTGCGCGATCTGTGGCTGTTGCCGCTGCGCGACTTCATCGCCCTGCTGGTCTGGATTGCAAGCTTTGCCGGCAGCGAAGTCGAATGGCGCGGCCTGCGCTTCCGGCTGCGCAGGGGAAAATTGGAGCGAGTCTAGCGCGCTAAGGCAAGAATCAAGAAAAAGGGGAGCCGACCTATGGAGCTATTTATCTTCGCGCGTTTCCACGCCCGTCCGGGAAACGAGAGCGCGGTTGCGGAAGCCTTGCTTGAAGTTGTTGCGCCTTCGCGCCGGGAGCCGGGCTGTCTCAGCATTCACGCCTTCCGCTCGATTCGCGATCCGCAGTTGTTCTTCATTCACTCGCGCTGGACCAGCGAAGAAGCTTTCGAAATCCATGCCAGCCTGCCGCATACCGTGCGCTTCATTGAGCGCGTCGAGCCGCTCATCGATCATCCTCTGGATGTGACGCGAGCTGAGATGATCGACATAAATTAATATATGTATTTAGTTATTCAAGTTTACAATTGACAAACTTAAGAACACTTTGGCATAATCGTATCCTAACTTAGTAATCACCATGGCTTCCCAAACCTCTTGCCCGCAATGCGGTCAGCCCTTCAAGATCACACGCATGGCCTGTCCGGGCTGCAATGTTTCGATGGACGGGCAGATCGAACTGCCCACCCTGGCCCAGCTTTCGCTGGAAGATCAGGCGTTCGTGATGGCATTCGTGCGCCATCACGGCTCCATCAAGAAAATGGAAAGCCTGTTCGGCATCAGCTATCCCACGGTCAAGAACCGGCTGAATGCGATTGGGGCGGCGCTGGACAAGTCGATGCAAGCGCCGTCGCCGCGGGCCTACGTGCTGGAACAGCTCTCGCGCGGCGAGATCACGGTGGAGGACGCCCTGGAGAAACTCGGTTGAAATCGCAACAGGAGAATGGTTATGTCTGCTGAAACCAAAAGAGTATTGGACATGCTGGCCGAGGGAAAAATCACGTCCGCCGATGCCGAGCGCCTGCTGGACAAGCTGGCGGCGACGCCGGACAGCAATACTAGCGCCGACGCCGGTACCGAAAGCAGTGCGCCCGCGCCCGCCACGCCTGCCAAGAAGTATCTGCGCGTGCAGATGGAGCGGCCCGGCGGCGACGACGTCAACGTGCGCATCCCGCTGACCTTTGTGCGCTCGGGAGTGAAGCTGGGAACCCTTCTGCCACCCAAGGTGATGGAGAAGATGCAGATGGAGGGAATCGACCCCAAGTTTTTCATGCAGAACGCCGGAGAGGCGCTGGATGAGCTTCACGTCGACATGGATACGAAGTCGGGCAAGCGGGTCCGCGTCTTCTGCGAGTAGGGAAGGGTCGCCTTTCACATCCAATGGCCTGCTGGCGGCTAGGTGCCGAGGAACGATCTATGCCAGTAGTCCAAAGCAGCGTTTCAGCCTGACTGTCTTTGACCTGAGATGCATCGCCCGGGCACCGCGCTAACGGGCTAGAACATACGAGCCCGGTGGCATGAATCGGCACCCCGCTCGTGGCGTTGCTTATGCTATCGCCTGTGCACAACAACTATCTCGCAGGCCGGCGCGTTAAGTCGCATGCTTCTAGTCTGCTAGATCGTAATACAGAATTAAGTTGACCGGTGTTTGCAATGAGGTTTCACTTTGCCTTTTGGCACGTGTTCAATCTGTAAGGAGTCCCTAATGGCGAACCCGGCACAACCTTCCACATTTATTCTGCGACGCAGTTTTGGCATACCTGCGTTCGCACTGTCACTGTTCTGTGCGCTAACTGGCATCGCGACGGAATCTGCGCAAGCGCAGACATTGAATGTCCTTTACAGCTTCCCCCGGAGTGGCAATGTCGGATACACGCCTTACTCCGGCGTAATCATGGACCAGGCGGGAAGGCTCTACGGCACGAACTCCGTCGGGGGAGAATACGGAAACGGTACGGTGTACCGCCTGGCCCGTGCCGGCTCGGGCTGGATTGCGACTGGGCTGTACAGCTTCCAGGGAGAGCCGGATGGCGCCGGTCCCATGGCCAATGTCACCTTTGGTCCCGACGGCACGCTCTACGGCACCACAAACGCCGGTGGTACCGGCCCGGCTGGAGGACGGGACAGTCTTCAGCCTGCGTCCCCCGGCTACCGTCTGCAAGGCGGCGACGTGTCCGTGGATGGAAACCGTGCTCCATCGCTTCACCGGCGGTAGCGATGGTGGCTTCGGAATATACGACTATCTTCCGTTTGCCAGCAGCCTGATCTTGGACCAAGCCGGTAACATCTACGGTACAACGCCGCTGGGCGGCGCCTACGGATATGGTGTCGTTTTCGAACTCACCCGCTCCGGCGGAAGCTGGACCGAAACTCTACTTTGGAACTTCCCCGGAGGAAGTGGCGGCTCGACTCCTTTGAGCGGCGTCATCTTCGACCGCGCCGGCAATCTCTACGGCACCGCTTCCGGCCAAGCCGGCGGCGGCGAGGTGGTTTACGAGCTCTCACCCTCGGGGTCGGGCGGGACGCAAAAGACGCTATACACCTTTAGCGGCGAAGACATCGCCTGCCCCTCTGGCGGCGTCACCATGGACGCACAGGGCAACCTCTATGGCACCACAGGCGGTTTGGGCTCCTGTGGCGCCGGCGGCGAGGCGTATGTCCTGACACCCTCTGGCGGACACTGGACCGTCAGCAGGCGGCACACTTTTGAGGCGTACATAGGTCCGGTCGAAACCCCCACCCTCGATGCGCAAGGAAATCTGTATGACACAATCCCCTCACAAGGCCTCGGCGGAGGGCCGGGTGAAGTATTCAAGGTGACGCCGCCTGGCAATGGATGGACCTATACCGATTTCTTCGAGTTCAGCGGTAGCCCCGCGGGCTATCCCTTTGGGGAAATGATTGTTGACTCGAGCGGCAACTTGTACGGCACCGCCTCCGAGTGCGGACAGGATGGAGAGGGCGTCGTGTGGGAGATTACGCCGTAGCGGAGATTTGGGGCACCCACGGTATCGCTGTAACTGGTGCAACATCGCCTTCTCACAAATTAATCGGCGGCTGGCGCAAGAGCGAGTAGCGAAGAGCGCCCCACCCACATTTGCGGTATCCTCTACCCATTCTGATTGTGGGGGAAAAAACGTGAGATACATCGCCGCGACAACTCTCATGCTTTTGGTCATCGCGCCCGCCTTGCTGGGGCAAGCCAAGGACCCATCGCCGAATACCGCCAATCCAATTGTCACCACGGTGCGCCAGATGGAGACGCGCTTCGCCAGGAACCTAACCGGCGCGGCTGACGAAATGCCGGCCGACAAATACAGCTACCGGCCGACGCCCGAGCAAATTACCTTTGGGCACCTGATCATGCACAGCGCTGAGGCCAACAATTCGCTGTGCGCGGCCGTTGCCGGCGAGCTCGCACCCAGCGTCAAACTCAGCGAGACCGATCCCAAGGACACCTTGACCAAGGCGCTGAAGGATTCCTTCGCGTTCTGCGAACAGGTGCTGGCCAAGGCCGACGATAGCGCTCTGGGGCAGACGGTCACTTTGTATGAGGGGCAGACCGGAACGCGCGGCTCGGCCTTGGTTCGCATGGCAGCCGGCTGGGCCGACCACTACAGCGCAGCCGCCATGTATCTGCGGATGAATAACCTGGTGCCGCCCAGCGCCCAGAAAGCTCCAGGAAAGTAACCGTGGTCAGGATGAGTTGCTTTGCTGCCGGCGTCTCTTGCCGTCCGGTCAGCTCGTGACGGAATGAACAAAACCTCCTGGCAAGGGTGCTGGACTAAGTTGTCCAGCACCTTGCAGTTGGTACATGCTACGGTGCGAAGTAGCCGGAGATGTCCAGGATCAGTTGAGTGAGCCCAGCGGCGTAAGCGTCGATGGAACCGTTGTTCGTCGGCACAATCGCCATGTTCGACGTGATGAAGCCATCCAAAGCGTTCAGCGTCGACACCGTAGGCTGGGGCTCGCCGTCGGGCCACAAGGTGAGGTACGGCATGCGGCCTGGCGGCACCACCGTCGCGTTGAAGATGTAGGCCGCTGCGCTGCTGGGCGGAGCACAGGCACTGCCGGCCACGTTCACGGTTTTCTCGCCCATGAAGGAACCACCGCTCTGGCGCGTGTCCAGCACCCGGCAAGGCGCCTGCGGATACATTGACAGTCCACCCGTTCCCGCCGGCCCGAAGTAGCCATTGATGTCCAATACCAGGTTGGTGCTGTTGCTGTGGGCGTAGAAGGCGGTTGCGTTCTCGGTACCCGCCGGCACAATGGCGGCATTGGCCACGTTCGTCCCGGTTTTGTCGTTCAGGGTGGAGACCACAGGTTGCGGCTCACCCTTCGGCCACACGGTCAGGTAATCGAGGCCACCGGTCGACGGGATGACGGTCACGTTGAACGAGTAGGCCGTCGCGCTGCTGGGCACGTCGCAATTGGGCGGAATCGTGTAATCACGCTCCACGCCCGCCTGTAGCATTCCTCCATCCTGGTTGTTACGGGTGTCTATTATCCGGCAGGGCGTCAGCGGAAAGAACTGATAGTTTTGCGGAGTAGCCGGCGCGAAGTAGCCATCGATGTCCAGGATGACGTTGGTGGTATTGCTGACATACACGCTGACCGCGCCGCTCACGCCGGCCGGCACGATCGCGGCGTTAGCTTTGGTGCGGCCATCCGGCGAGTTCAGCGTGGAAACCGTAGGCTGTGTCTGCGCCGTAGGCCAGATGGTCAAATACCCCAGCGTCCCGCCAGGGGGTGGCACAACCGTGACGTTCAACGAATAAACCGCTGCGCTGGAGGGAATGTTGCAGCCGCCAAGCTGTGGAACCGCGAAGCTGCGCGACGAGCCACCCTGAATCGGGCCTCCGCTGGTGCGGGTATCCACCAAACGGCAGGGAGTGACATTGGCGAGTTGCAGTTTGGTATTGCCGCCGATGACCGATACCGTGTTATCCAGGAAATTGGGAACATAGACAGTATGGGTGGAAGAGTTGGCCGCCAGGGCGAGAGGTTCATCCCCGACCCCGATTGGGAGCGTGGAATTGCTCGCTCCATCGATCACGGTCACTGTCCCCGGGCTGGCGCAATTGGGATCGTTGCCGCAGGTATTCCCCACGTAAATCTTGTTGGCTGCGGTGTCAATATCCAAGAAATAGGGATGATGGCCAACATTGACTGTCGTGGTGCTGTAGTTGTTGTTGGCATTGATGACGGTCGTGGTCCCCGCGGTATTGCATGTCGTGCCACAGTTATTCGCCACATAGATCTGGTTGGTCGCCGGGTTAACCGCTATGTCTTCGGGATAACTCCCAACATTCACCGTTGTAGTGCCAAGGGTACTGCCGTCAATTACCGTCACCGTTCCCAGGCTGGCGCAATTAACATCGTTGCCGCAGTCGTTGGAGACATAAATCTTGTTCGTCACTGCGTTGAGGGCGAGGAACTGAGCATTAACCCCCACATTGACGGTTTGGGTGTTGTTGTTGTTCCCGTTGATCACTGTGACCGTCCCGGCACTGGGGCATGGCGAAACCTGGAACTGGAAGCACGCGGCATTCGCCACGTAGATGTCGTTGGTCATCGGGTTTACCGCCACGCTATAGGGTTCAACTCCCGCGTTGACCGTCGATGTGGCGTAGTTGTTGTTGGCGTCGATGACGGTCACAGTCCCGGGGCTGCTGCACGAGGGATCGGTGCCGCACTGATTGGCCACATAGATCTTATTGGTCGCCGTGTTGACCGCCAGCGCAAACGGATAGTATCCCACCGTGACCGTGGTGATGATGTTGTTGCTTGCCCCGTCGATTACGGTAACGGTTCCAACGCTGCTGCAAGTGAGATCGTTGCCGCACTCATTGGCCACGTAGATCGTGTTCGTCGCTGAGTCGACAGCCGCTAAATACGGGTAAGCACCCACGTTGACCGTAGCGGTGTTGTTGTTGGCCCCGTTGATCACCGTCACCGTTCCCAGGCTGTTGCAGGTGGGATCGTTGCCGCAGTCATTGACCGCGTAGATCTGGTCGGTCACCGAATTTATCGCCACCCCATACGGATTCACCCCCGCGGGGATCGTTGCCGTAACCACTTGGGCGAGGGCCGGCAGCGACGCTGTTACAAAACTAATGGCGAGAATCAACAACCGCATGTGGCGCGTGCTCTGCATGATCTTCCTTCCATGGGTGCTGCTAATTGCGAATCGCGAATTGCTAGTTGCTAATTGCTAATTGCTAGTTGCTAGTTGCTAGTTGCTAATTGCTGGTTGCTAATTGCGAATTGCGAATTGCTTCCTACTTCCCTAGCTTTACCTGCTTCGGCAGTCGCTTTGGGTCATACACAAAATCCACCAGCCCATCGCGATAGTCAATCTTTGTCTGCATAATTCGCAGCATATTGTAGCCCAGAATGCCGGACACTTCCGTGCCCGTCTGCTTGCATACCGGATCCAGATCGAAGGTCACTACGTCCTGATTGTCCTGTTCGTAGCGCCCGAACTCCAGCGTGGCTTTGTCCGCGGTGTAAACCTTCGACACTGTGCCACTCATTCCCTTTACCGACATCCCTGGATCGGACCTGATCTGCGTGATCTTGCTGGCCGCGCGCGTCGACAGAATGTTGCTGAAGGATCCCGTATCGAGGAGGAAGAGTAAGGGACCGGCGCCGTCCACCTTGGTTTGCACCAGCAACAGCCCGCGGAAGCGCAGCACCTTGCTCCAGTTAGCCATCTCCGGCGCAACGTAGGCATCCTTGGGCAGATTGGCCTGCGCCTTCGCGGCCTGGTTGCCTTCCTCGCCTTCACTCTCCAACTCCTGGCTGTCGGCCGGCAACGTCTTCAGCGCCGCCGGGGGCGCAGTCTCGTCAGGACGCTTGGGTAGCGGCGACAGTCGCAGCTTCGCGCCGGGTATGTCGATGTCCACCAGATACGCACCGAATACGTCGGAGCCGATCAGCCCATCCTCGCCGGTCACCGGAGTCGGGGCCTCGGAAACCCGCACAATGCAATCCTGAAACTCCAAATCGCCGACCCGAATGCGATCCACCACCGCCGTATATCCGCCTTGCTGGCCGGAATCTCCCACACCCATGATCGGCATGTTGGCAAGCTTTTTCAGTCCCAGCCTCTCCGCTGCCGTCCCTCCCAGCAGCACCCCGCTCGATCCCGTGTCCAGCGCCAGCCGCATCTCTTGGCCGTTGATCTTCACCGCCAACCCTGAAGCTCCCAGCTTGGTTCCCGGCCGGGGTAGTGCATCCAGCTTGGTGTTCGTCTCCTGAACGTTGCTTACCAGCTTGCAGGCGTGCGTCGGCGCATCGGCATTCTTCTTCAGATACGCAAGATATTGCTGTAGTTGCCTGGCTACCTGATGATTCACGCTGCTATCAGCCAGATACGCTTCCAGTGCCGGGATCCGGTCCTGATGCGGCAGCGAATTGAACCACAGCACCTGCACCTGCACGTCGTTGGGTGCAACTTCGTGGGCCCGCTTCAGGTTGTCATAGGCACGGCGGTTCAGCGAATACACGCGATACACCCGCGCCAGTCCCAAATACGGCGCAGCCTCGTCTGGCTTTAGGTTCTCGGCCTTCACGTACGCCCGCTCCGACTCCGGCATCTTGCCCTCGGCAAATCGCAGATCGCCCAGCGTCAGTTGCAACAGCCACGAGTTGGGTTCGAGCGCGAGGGCCGCGTCCGCCGCCGCCTGGGCCTCGTCCAGCTTTTGCAGCAGCATGTAGCAACGGATCATTCCTACCTGCGCCGCAACCAGTTTGGGATCGGCGTTGACCAGGGCCTGATACCTTGCGCCCGCCTCGGGTATCTTGCCCGACGCGAACAGTTGGTCAGCCGCCGCCAGAGGATTGTTAGCCGCGCCCGCGTTTCCGTTCTGCGGGTTCGAACTTGCGCTCGGCATGACGACCGTCGAGCCTTGCCGCGTTGTACCGCGCACCGTCATGCCCGAGCTTCCTGCCTGTGAGCCACTTGGGTTTTGCGCCCGCGCCGAAGTATCGCCGGAAAACCCGAGCAGGAACGAAGCAAGAATAAGTGCCACCAGCCGTAGGGTGAGTCGAGTCATAGGTCGTCGCGAATCCTGAAGGCAGGTTAGCACGAGCCGCGACTGCCGCGCTGCGATCTCCCAGCAGCCGCATAAGGGACCGCAGCGCCCAAGAAAAGCTCTGCTTAACTTGGCACGTCGAAGGGGACGGCCTTTCAGGGTCTACGTGAGACCTAGACTTACAGGATTGCGGACAGAACGCGAAGGATCGAACCTGGCTGCAATCGAGCCGCGCAGCAGCGGGATGAAGTTAGCCGGGGCCGTGAGGCCCCGGTCGGAGTGGAACAATATGCGAGCCGCAGAGCGGCGATACAGGGTTTCGTAACACCCACCTAAGCCCCGGGGTGAGCGCTCATTGGGGGTTCTCGCCCAAGCGCGTAAGAGCCTGTTACGAAACTCCGTTCGCGGTTCCATCGCTGGGACAAACCGCAACGAAAACAGCGCCCTAGGCGCGAAATAGTCCAGCCCAACACAAGACGCAGCCGCAGTGCTGGTTAGAGTGTGGAAAAACTCGCCGGGTCCCGTAAGCACGGCTTTGCCTCACACATTTCCCAAATTGGAGCAATTGTTGAAAGTCGTACAACTACTGTCACATATTCGGCGGTAGTTTTTACATGTCAATACTGAGAAATGGATGATTATACCCTTGACACATAATTAAGTCTGGCGTATATTAGATTCAGTTGAGGCTAAGTACATGAATCTGATAGATGTTACCAAGACATTCAAGACCGAGGATGATGCGCTGGCGTTCCTAGAAAAGATGCGCTGGCCGGATGGTATTCGTTGCCCGACCTGCGGAGCCGACAGCATCTCCAAGATCACCCGCCAGACTGCCAGCAAGAACAAGCGCAGCCGCATCTACCAGTGCCTCGAAAAGACCTGTCGCCAACAGTTCTCGGCCACCAGCGGCACGATCTACGGCGATTCCCATCTACCGCTGACAACTTGGCTCATGGCGATAGCGTTCATCATCGACGCCAAGAAAGGAATGTCAGCCAAGCAGTTAGAGCGGCACCTGGGCGTGACCTACAAAACCGCGTGGTACCTCTGCCATCGCATCCGTAAGGCAATGGAGCAGGACGGTGCACCGCTGAGCGGTACTGTGGAAATTGATGAGACCTATGTGGGCGGCAAGATTCGTGGCAAGGGCCAAGCTGCCGGGATGAAAAACAAGCTGGTAGTCATGGGAGCAATTGAACGCGGTGGTGAACTTCGCTACCAGCACGTCGCCAACGATCAGGCTCACACATTTCGTGACTTTATCAAAGGTCATGTCAGCCCGACTGTAGAGCGCATCCACACCGATCAGCACAAGAGCTATCCGCCAGCATTGAAGGCGCTAAAACCGCAGTTCTCTGTGACCCATGAGACGGTAAACCATATAGCGCATGAGTACGTGCGCGGAGACGTGACCACCAACCGCATTGAATCCGCGTTTTCACTATTCAAGCGCGGCATCGTTGGCAGCTTTCACAAGGTGTCGATAAAGCACCTTCACCGCTACTTGTCAGAGTTTGAAATGCGCTTCAACGAGCGCGAGAATCCAGAGAAATTCGAGTTGCTGGTTGGTCGGATGTGCCAGACGGAGACGATGCCGCTCCGCCAGCTTATTGATGGGGTTCAGGATGGCGCGGCTGAATCAGAGTCCGAGGTTTTTTAGCGTCAACCTTGACCGCGCTCCGCTTCATCGGCTGTTGATGAAGTAGATTCCTTACTACATTTTCAAACTGTTTACGCTCGACCTTTGGCACTTTATCCATTGCCCCGCCTCGTGCAGACACCGTGCAAACGGCCCAATAAAATTTAGGCCCATGCTCTTTCCGCAAAGATTCCACTGGAAAGAGATGTCATGGGCGCAGTACAATGACGCTACCGGGCGGCGCGTAAGTTTCCAAAACCTACTTGCCGCCCGGTTGAAAAAGAGCTAACGCTGAGATCCCCATCGAGCGGTGTCCAAGACCACACGATGCAAAGTGTTGGCTCCCTTTTCTATTCACGGCGAGCGTGGGGATGGTTCCCCTAGCGGCTTTATACCCCGCGAAACGTCCCTGACCCGGACTAGCGTTCGATTCGCTCGCTCGCCGTTCAAACATCAATTGTCACGCGGAAGCTGTAAACAGGTGGGATTAGCGCCATTGCTGGCGGCCTTACGCGACTTCACCCATTCCCGTTACGTCCCGCAGAGTACGTCACGGTTCTATTGCCACGATGCGGCCAAGTGGCCCTTGCTACCGTAGCAACCGATTATCGCGGTGTCATTATAGTCGGTACTTGACACCGTGATATCAATCATCGTAACCCGTTTACGCCGTAAACAGCAACCGAAATCCAAATTTATTGTGCAGCCGTTCCGGTCTACCGGAATCACCGTTTGATCTGAGAAAGACCATCGAAACTATTGCCAGCCTGAGCCGACAACACGACTATATGTGTCACCGGGATAATTGTCGAGAAATGCAACAACAAGCCGTAAAGTGCTGATAGTAACGTAAATATATTAGGCTAATCAGATTTTGCTTGACTTGATTAGCCAAGTGAAATACACTGCTCTCATGAAAGCAGATAAACCACCAGAGCCAAAGACTTTGCAAGAGGCGGTCCTGTATTTCTCCGACCCGGATAACTGCCTCACTTACATGGTGCCTCTCACTTGGCCTAACGGTGTGGTCACCTGCCCGACTTGTGGCCGGACTGACCCCAAGTTTCTCGCTAATCAGCGCCGCTGGCAGTGCAAGAGCGTACATCCCAAGCGCCAGTTCTCCGCGAAGGTCGGCACCATATTCGAGGACAGCCCGATTCCTTTGGAAAAGTGGTTGCCTGCAGTTTGGATGCTCACGAACGCTAAGAATGGCATCTCGTCTTGGGAGTTGCATCGCGCGCTTGGCGTAACCCAGAAAACCGCGTGGTTCATGCTGCATCGAATCCGGCTGGCGTTGCAAGACCCGCACAGCGTCAAGATCGGCGGCGATGGAACTCCGGTCGAAGTTGATGAGACTTTTATCGGCGGGCGCGCCCGCAATATGCACAAAGACAAGCGAGCTAGACTCGCTGCGACCGCTGGCTCTGAACAAC
>CAWKIR010000015.1:0-118771 GCA_963849815.1 uncultured Acidobacteriaceae bacterium
TGTAGCTGCTGGTTCGTCTGCGGAAGTAGTGTCGCCGGAAGTGCCAGTGCGAAAACGAGCAGAAGAGTCTTCATCGGCTGCCTGGAGTCTCTGCGGCGGTGAGGTCAGAGACTGGGGCAGTCTATCGCGTCGTCCTGCCGGGAACAACCTACCCACCGGGAACGAATTTCCGACCCCAGCACAGGGCCGCCGCAGGTCTTCCCATTTTGAAACCTACTTACAGATTAAGCTATCCAGAAAGATTCTACCCAGGTATCTTAAATATGTAAGCTATGTCCAATGAGCTCAAGGGCCCGCGCATCGCCACCCTGCTGGCCGAACTGCGCAAATTCCTCGCCGCCGTCAACTTGTTCAACCAGCGGGTTGCCGAAGAGTTCAACCTCAATCCCAGTGACACCCGGCTGTTCCAGATTCTGGAGGTCGCCGGCGAGGTCACACCGACTCAACTGGCCAGGCAGACCGGTCTGACCACCGGCGGCGTCACCGCGGTGCTCGATCGACTGGAGTCGGTGCGCCTGATCCGGCGCGAAGCCAACCCACGCGATCGTCGCAGCGTCCTGGTCCGGGCCACGCCTGAAGCTCTGGCCCTGCTCCGCCCCATCTACGGCAAAATGAATGAAGACCTGGAGCACCAGCTCGCTCTCTACAACGTGAAAAATCTCGATGTCCTCATCCGCTTCTTCGAGCAGGCCAATAAGATTCGCGGCAGACGGACGCTCATCTAGAGCGCTTGGGTTGGCTCCAGGCAAAGTCTCCCGATAGTTATCCCGTCCTGCTGTAGGGTCCCGCCAATCCGGCGGATGCTGCTCTTCCGAACCCAAACCCGGTCCTCGCGAATCAAAAGGATTTGCACTACATGATGGGATCCGGTCCCTCGACGCCGGGCAAGAAAACCGAAATCTTCAAGGCGTTGCCGGAGATCTGGCAATTGATCCGGCCGCGGCGGGTGCTGCTCGCGCTCGGGCTGTTGCTGATGGTGATCAACCGCGTCTCCGGGTTGGTGCTGCCTGCCTCCACCAAGTACCTGGTTGACGACGTCATCGGCAAGCGGCATTTCAAGCTGCTCTACCCGCTGGTGGGAGTCGTGCTGGTGGCGACTCTCATTCAAGGCATCACCTCATTCGCCCTCACCCAAACGCTCTCGAAAGCCGCGCAGAAGCTGATCGCCGAGTTGCGCCGTCGCGTTCAGGAGCATGTTGGCCGGCTCTCGGTCTCCTACTACGACGCCAACAAGACCGGCATGTTGGTGTCGCGCATCATGAGCGATGTGGAAGGTGTCCGCAATCTCCTCGGCACCGGACTGGTAGACTTCGTCGGCGGCCTGCTGACCGCGGTCATCGCCTTCGCCGTGTTAATCCGCCTCAGCCCGGTGATGACCGGCATCGCCTTCACCTTTCTGCTGATATTCGGCATCGGACTTCGGAAAGCGTTTCGTGTCATCCGTCCTATCTTTCGCGAGCGCGCCAAGATTACTGCCGAAGTGACCGGCCGGCTGACGGAGTCGCTCGGTGGAGTGCGCGTGGTCAAGGGCTACCACGCTGAGGCGCGCGAGCACGCGGTGTTCAGCTCGGGAGTAGAACGACTGCTCCAGAACGTCGTCAAGACGCTGACGGCAACCTCCGTGATGAGCCTCTCGTCGTCGACCCTGATGGGCGTCATCGGCGCCATCGTGATGTTTATGGGGACGCGGCAGATCCTCGCCGGCAAACTCACGCTCGGCGGCTTCTTCACTTACACGATGTTCTTAGGCTACCTGGCAGCGCCGCTGATCCAGGTTGTCGGGATCGGCACGCAGATCACGGAAGCCATTGCCGGCCTGGAGCGCACTCGCGAAGTCCTGGACGAAACGCCAGAGAACGAAGACCCCGATCGCACCGTCACGCTGGGACCTATCCGGGGCGATATCGCATTCCAGAACGTCAACTTCGCTTACGAACTTCAGAAGACCGTTCTGCACGACGTGTCATTCCATGCGTGGCCGGGGACGGTGACCGCTCTGGTGGGATCGTCAGGCTCGGGCAAGTCGACGATCATTGGATTGATTGCCGCCTTCCACAAGCCGAACGAGGGCCAGGTACTCGTCGATGGCGTTGATCTTTCCACGATTCGTCTGGAGTCGTATCGCACGCAGTTGGGCATGGTGCTACAGGACTCATTTCTCTTCGACGGCAGCATTCGCGAGAATGTGGCGTTCTCCAAACCCGATGCAACCGAAGCGGAAATCCTTCGCGCCTGCACCATCGCACGCGTTGACGAGTTCGCCGAGAAGTACGAGTTGAAGTACGACACCATCATCGGCGAGCGCGGCGTCAAGCTCTCCGGCGGGCAGCGGCAGAGAGTGTCGATCGCGCGCGCCATCCTGGCCAATCCCCGCATTCTGATTCTGGACGAAGCGACGTCGAGCCTCGACTCCGAATCGGAGGCCCTGATTCAGGAGGGGCTCTCTTACCTGATGCAGGGACGGACGACCTTCGTCATCGCCCACCGTCTCTCCACCATTCGCCGCGCCGACCAGATTCTGGTTGTGGAAGGCGGAAGCGTTGTGGAGCGCGGCACCCATCGTGAGCTCTTCGATCTGGGCGGCCGCTATTACGATCTCTACACCAAACAGCACGGCATCGAGGAGAATCTGTTTCTTGCGCCAGGCGAGGGCGATGCCGTGGAAGACAACGAAATCGTTGCGTCTTCCTCAACCGCGGCTGATCCCGATCCCACGGCCCTGCTGCGTTAGAGATTCCTTACGCTTTCGACATTCCGCGCAGATCGCTGCATTGAGCACTGCCGCCGAAGAGAGTATTCTGCGACTACCGTACAAATAGCGTCCAACATTGCCGTGGAGGTGTTCAAATTGCGCCGTAGTCTGCCAGCGCCTGGCATTTTTCTTCTGCTCGCCATCCTGCTAACCGGAATTTCCCAGCCGCTTTGGGCCCATGCGATCCTGATGGAGTCGAAGCCCGTAGCGAACTCAACCATCAAAGGGTCCGAGCTCCCAATCTGGTTGCGCTTCAACGTTCGCGTGGATGGCGGCCGCTCCCGCTTGCAACTGACCGGGCCCGATGGCTCGACCGTTCCCCTGGAAGCCACCAAACAAACTGCTCCCAACATATTGGAGTCGCACGCAACTGGACTGAAGCCCGGGGCTTACAAACTGCATTGGCAAGTACTGGCCTCCGACGGTCACCTCAGCCGCGGCGACGTTGACTTCACGGTGAACTGACCCCTCACGATGCTGAAGCTCGTCGATATTTTTGGCTATCTTTCGGTGCTGCTGCGCGCCGGAACGCTCATTGGCCAGTCCTTTCTGCTGGGTGGGCTGCTGTTCATGTATTGGATTGCCCGGCCTGCCCCGCAAGTCTCAACCGATGCCCTCGAACGCGTCCGGACGCGGTTGCGGCGAATGTTTCGTGTTGCCGCCATCGCGTTGGCTGTAGTGCAGCTGCTTTATCTGTACGTCGACTCGGCCGTCCTGATGGCCACCGCTGAAATTGGACTGCGCGACGTCGTGGGAGCGAACTTCTTTCTTGCCGGCAGTGTGATGCTTGCCGCCTCGCTCCTCGTGGCGCTCATCGCTGGGTCGCAGGGTCGCTACGTCCCACATTGTCTGGGCCTGCTGGTGGTGATCGTGCTCGCCGCATCGGTAATGACCAATCACGCCGCTGCCCGCATTGATGGCCGGGCCTGGCTAATCTTCCTGACTTTGCTCCATGAGGCATCCACCGGCTTCTGGATCGGCGGCCTGCCTTTTCTGTTGCTGGGACTGTACGTGGCCGGTGATCGTCCCACGCAGTGGTACCTCACGCAGCGGTTCTCGCGGCTGGCGCTGGTAAGTGTTGTCGTGCTGGTGTTGAGCGGCTTCGGCATGAGCTTGGCTTACGTCGGCTCCTGGCGTTCGCTCATCGGTACCTCCTACGGCGTAATGCTCATGGCCAAGATCATGATGCTCGCCGCGATGCTGGCCTTGGGCGGTATCAACTTCCTGATGCTCCGCAAGTACAGTCCTGGCGACGTGGTACCCCGGCTACGCCGCCTGGTGGAAGCCGAAGTGGGCATCGGCATTACCATCGTGCTGGCCGCCGCCTCGCTTACCTCGCAGCCTCCAGCCGTCGACCTCGTCCACGACACCGTCCAACCTTCCCATATTTGGGCCCGCTTCAAGCCGGAGTGGCCCCGTCTGCGCAGCCCCGACATTAGCGCTCTCTCCACTCGCCTTCCCGGAGAAGATGTTTCTGCGCTCGACCCCACGCGGCAAATCATTGCCTATAACAGCGAGGGTTCGCCGCTTTCCCTGCGAAGTCTGAACGACAGAAAGTGGTCGGAGTACAACCATCACTGGATGGGCCTGATCGTGATTGCCATGGGCGTGCTCGCCGTACTGGCGCGCACTGGCCGCGCAAAATGGGCGGAGAATTGGCCTCTGCTGATGATTGGCATCGCCATTTTCATTTTTCTCCGCGGCGATCCCGAGTGCTGGCCCATGGGGCCAAAAAGTTTCTGGGCCACCTGGGCCGATCCAGAGATCTTTCAGCATCGCGCCGCGGCACTGCTTTGCCTGGCGTTCGCTGTCTTCGAGCTGCGCGTTCGCCGCAATCCTTTACAGGGCGGAATACTGCCACTGATTTTCCCTGTCATATGCGCGGTGGGAGCGGCGCTGCTGTTGACGCACTCCCATGGCAGTGCCAACGTCAGAGAAGAGATGCTGGCGGAACTAAGCCACACGCCCATGGCCGTCCTCGGCGTCATCGCAGGTTGGTCGCGCTGGCTGGAGCTCCGCTTGCCTCCTGAAGATCGTACGATTCCATCGTGGATCTGGCCGATGTGCTTTGTGCTGATCGGAGCGGGGCTGTTGAACTACCGGGAAATCTAATAGCTCGCCGGGCGCGGCTGTCTCTCTTGATGCTCCTGCGCTTGGTTCAGTGCGGTAGCTGGTCGTCGGACAGCTACGAAGCGGTATAATTCTCCAAGCTTGAAAACGGCGAGTGCAGGCGGCATCGGGCTCCGCGCCGAGCCGTTAGCCTGGTTTCTGTAGTGTGCCCGTTCGCAGTATTTCATGCATGGAGGATCGGCGATCCTGCAAGGCGCAGCCACCAAAACGACGACGCCCGGCTTCGGACTGCCGCCGTCCAGGTTCCTTCCGCGCCGTTACAAGCCCCGCAATGTAGGTAGCTGGTCGGGGCATCTTGCCTTTGCCAGCGATCTCATCGCGGCTATCCAGCCTTCCCTCATTGTCGAACTGGGTACTCACTGGGGCGAATCCTACTTTACCTTCTGCCAGACCGTGGAAGAACGTGGACTCAGTTCCATGTGTTATGCCGTCGATCATTGGCAAGGCGATCAGCATGCCGGACAGTATGGTGAAGAAGTCTTTGCTGAGGTAAGCCAGTATAACGACCGCAACTACAAGCAGTTCTCTTATCTGCTGCGCAGAAGCTTTGACGATGCTCTCTCCCAGTTTGCCGACGACTCTATCGACCTTTTGCACATTGATGGACTCCACACCTACGAAGCTGTCCGTCACGATTTCAACTCCTGGCTGCCGAAGGTAAAGGCGGGCGGGATAATTCTGCTGCACGACATCTGTCCCCGGCACCATGACTTCGGCGTGTGGCGCTTGTGGGATGAGATCAAAGCGGAATTTCCGGACACCTTCGACTTTCACCACAGTTGGGGCCTCGGCGTAGCCGGTAAACAGCGTGTGGCCCGGCGCTCCACCCTCATCGAGCTTCTTTTTGACGGCTCATGGCCCGTTCGCGAGGACGTGCGTCGTCACTATGTGATCTATGCCTCGCACTTGGAGAAAGTCTTTGGGCCTGATGCGAACCGCGAGTTGCCGCCCTGGAGAGACGTTGTCGCCCAGGTTCCCGCCCCGGAGGCTGTGGCACCCTCCCGTTGCAGCATCACGCCACATCCCGCAGGCGAAATAAGCGAAGCCACCATAGAGGAAGACTATGCCCGCTGGGTCGCAGAGTTCGACACTCTGGGCGATACCGGGCGGGACCGCCTTCGCCAGCAGTGTTTGCAGCTGAAGCGCAAACCCTTGATCTCGATAATCGTGCCTCCGGATAAGTCGCCTTGGGACCTTGGTTTGCTATGCGATTCGCTCACCTCAGTCTGCTCACAAGCGTACGGCGACTGGGAGCTTTGTCTGCCGGTTACCGCCGAGCTTGCAAGCCGTATCCCGGGATCTCCCCTGGAGCATCTATGGTCAGATTCGCGAATACGAAAGATTGAGGCTCCCGCTGGCTTGGATTCCATTGAGGCGAGCAATACCGCGCTCGCGACCGCCTCGGGCGACTTCGTAGGCTTCCTGTTCCCAGGCGACCGGCTTGGCGAAGACGCCCTCTTCCAGATCGCGACCGGCATCGTCAGCGACGCGGGGACGGACATCTTCTTTACGGATGAAGATTCCATCGATTCGTCCGGTCGCCGCCAGCAACCCAGGTTTAAGCCAGGCTGGGACAGGGACCTGCTTTTGGCCAGCAGCTACGTCGGGCAGTTTACTGTGTTTCGCCGCCTCCTGCTGGGACAAATTGGTCGCTTGCGGCGGGAGACGGAAGACTGCGCCTATTGGGACCTCCTGCTACGCGCAGCGGTTGTAATCGCGGAAGATCGTATACGCCACTTGCCCTGGGTTTGCTATCACCGCCGCCGTGCCGACAAAAATCAGGAACGCACGGCGACCCATTTAGTAGGCGGCTCGCAAGCCTCTATCGATGCCATCAAAACCAGGATCCTAAGCGAACATCTCCAATCCTGCGAAGGATTACAAGCCACATTCGCTGCCGTGGATTCGGATTATGTTCGCGTGGTGCGCCCCTTACCCCATCCAGCTCCTTTAGTTTCCATCATCATCCCTACGCGCGATCGCTTAGACCTCTTGCAGCCGTGCGTCGAGGGGCTGCTGGAACGGACAAACTATCAGCGTCTGGAACTCCTCATTGTTGATAACGGAAGTCAGGAAGACGCAACGCTGGAATTCCTGCGAAGTATTGTCGAAAAAGATGACCGCGCTCGAGTCTTGCGCTATCGGGGTCCGTTCAATTACTCGGCCATGAATAACCGGGCAGCCGGCGAAGCTCACGGTGACGTGCTTCTGCTCCTGAACAACGATATAGAAGTGGTCTCGCCGGACTGGCTGGAGGAGATGATCTCACACGTCATTCGGCCAGAAGTAGGAGCGGTCGGGGCGAAACTCTTGTATCCTGACGGCCGGCTGCAACACGGTGGCGTGGTTTTTGCCCCCAATGAAACAGGTTGGCCGGTGGTCCACCTCGAGCGTCTGGCCGCCCGGGGTGAAGCTGGCTATCTGGGACAGCTTCGCGTAGCTCGCTCTCTTTCGGCGGTTACGGGCGCATGTTTGGCAATTCGTCGCGATGTTTATCAAGAGGTCGGTGGCCTGGATGAAGATCATATGGCTATCACATTCAGCGACATCGACCTGTGTCTGCGCCTGGGGGATTTGGGATACAAAATTATCTGGACACCATTTGCTGAGCTCGTTCATCATGAGTCGGCCTCAAGGAAAACTCGGGACCAGTGCGGCCCTGAGGAACTGGCGCGGGAAGAGCGAGAGCGCCAGTATTTCTGCCGAACCTGGGGAAGACTTGCCCGGACCGATGACCCTTTTCACAATCCCAACCTGCGATTCGGATGGAACGAGGTTTGTATACCTGTCTTCCCGCCACGCGCCAGGACAAACGGCCTCGTCAGAACTTGGACGCTAGACTAAGAACGTGAGATTGATAAACGGGGAATTTTGAACGGAAAAACAACAGATTCGTTCCGGCACCGAAACCCGCCGGCTCCGTTAGAAGAGACTAGCGCCAGCGATGTGTTGGATGCGGCGCGGTGTGGGGATTCCCTCGCCTTAACGGAGGCTGATCTGCCGCCAAATGCAGCCACGCTAGCCCAAATGCAGAAGAGCTTCGAAAAACAATTGCACGCGTTGCATGCGGAAATCACCCGGCAGAGTTTTGCTGACCGGCAGCTGCGGGCACGGACCAGCCGGCGAGCCGCGGACGCTCGTGAGGAAGCGTTCGATGCCTTGTCGCGGGTTGAAGCGCTTGAGCGCGAGCGTGACAACGCGTTGGCACGGGCCGCGGAAGCCAGCGAGCGCTATAGCCAAGCCGAGCGTGACAAGGCCGACGCCCATGTGCAAAGCGTGCGCGAGCGCGACCAGGCACAGGAAAACATTTTGCAACTCGAATCCAGCTTGCAATACGCTGTCGTGCTGCTGAACTCGATCCAGAGAGCCCCGTTTCTCCGTGGCATCCGGCAACGAATCCGGCAGTGGAATCAAGTGAAGCTCATTCGCAAGTCGCCCCTATTTGAAGCAGGGTGGTACGTGCAACGATATCCTCAGGTTTTGGTCAACGGTTTGGATCCGGCTTACGACTACCTATGGAATGCCAATTTGCTGGGCCGGGACCCGGGTCCGAAATTCGATACATCCTGGTACTTGCAGCATTGTCCCGACGTCGCGCGCGCAGGCATGAACCCACTGTTGCACTACATCCTCTCCGGCGCGGCCGAAGGCCGCCCGATTTGCCCGGTAGAATAATAATTGGAAAGTCTCTGCCGCCAGCTGTGGGATCCATGCACGACTGTCGGAACTGAGTCGCAGCCCCAGGAAAATCGGATGGAAGAAGAAGAAGTACTGTCGGTTCTAAAGGCGCATGTAGCTCGATGCCACGAGGCTGCATCTACCAGGCTGGGCGCCAGCGATATTGGTGTAGATCCTTCCCGAATAGAGATGCTGTCCGCGGAAGTATGGAACTCAAGCGACGCCGTCGGCCGGCTCAACCCACGGAATCCCGGCTTGCTTAACCGCGCAATTCAAACGCTTAAGACCATCATGCAGCGTTCCTTAGGTTGGTACACTCGCCCCCTTCAGGAGTTTCACGGCAACGTGGCGCGGGCTATCGAAGAACATGGACGCGCCATAACTTCCTTTCATCCGATAATTGTGGCGTTACAGGAAGCGGTCAGGACAGTAGAGCTTGCGACCCAGGAACAACAGAGTCCCTATGTTCAGCTCTTTCGAGGTTTGTCGCCAGTTGTGGATCTTGGTTGTGGAAGAGGAGAATTCCTCGAATTACTGAAGCAAAGCGAGATTGATGCCTACGGCGTTGACTCCGATCCCGTCGCCTGCCACGCGGCGCGTCACAAGCATCTAACTGTTCTCCAGGGTGATCTTTTTGATCATCTACGGCAATTGCCTGAGCGCTCACTGGGCGGAGTCTTTGCCGCCCGAGTTATCGAGTATCTACCCTCTAACCTACGTCTCGACCTTATCCACCTTTGCGCCACAAGACTAAAACCAGATGGCGTGATTGTTATTGAGACCATCAATCCGGAGTCGGATTTCCCCTTCGGAAGAAACTCTCGCACCGATCCCAGCCATCTTCGTCCCATTTACCCGGAAATTCTAAAGTCTATGTTGGATAGCAGCGGCTTCCGGGAAGCTCGAATCTGCGTTCTGGCTCCCCGCGTGGCTAACCTCGCAAGCGTCACTGAAGAAGCTGTCATCCTGGCCGATGCTGGTGGCAGTGCAGGTATACTTTCTGGAGCTACCGGTATGTCGGGCGCTCAGTCCTATGCTGCCACGGCCCGGCGTGCCTGAACCTTCATCGCCGTCCATCTTGTAACCCAAATGATTCCCTCGACTATAGAATTCGCAGCCTGCACCATCATCGCTAAGAACTACTTGCCCATGGCTCGTGTTCTGGCTGACTCCTGGCGCAAGTTTCATCCTGACTGCCCATTTTTCGTCCTCCTCCTCGACTCTCCCCGGGGATTCTTTGGTCCCGCAAGCGAAGATTTCGATACCATCGACGTGTCACAACTTCCAATAGCGAACCTTGCTGGTTTTCTATTCAAGTACACAGTGCTGGAAGCGAGCACGGCAGTGAAACCTTACTTGCTTGACTATCTATTTCGTCGATATTCCATGAGTAAGCTTTTATATCTCGACCCCGACATTCTATCCTGAATTCGCTTGACGGTTTGCAGAAGAGCCTGGGCGAAGCCAATGTGCTCCTTACGCCGCATCTGCTGTCGCCACTGCCGGCAGACGGCCGCAGACAGGATGATCACGATATCCTTCAGGCCGGAACTTACAACTCTAGGCTTCCTGGGTTTGCGGAATAGCCTGGAGTCGAGGCGCTTGCTGCGCTGGTGGTCCGATAAGTTATACCACCACTGTCTGGTTTCAATTGAAAACAACTTGTTTGTAGATCAGAGATGGATGGACATGGTTCCGGGCATGTTTGCGGGCGTTCGCATATTGCGCGAGCCCGGCTACAACGTGGCCTACTGGAACCTGCATGAGCGTGCAGTTGCCTGCACTGACCCGCTGACGGTAAATGGCGAGCCCTTGCACTTTTTCCACTTCAGCGGCTTCGATCCGGACAAGCTGTGGGTGGTATCCAAATACCAGGATCGATATACGCAGGATGATACTGGCGATGCCCGCAAGCTCTATAGCAAGTATCGTGACCTGTTGCTGGAGAAAGGATTGGGTGGAGACACGGGAGTGGAAGTATGGCAATGACTTCTTTCATAACGGAGTCAGGATTCCAGCGTCCGCAAGGCGATACTACTGGAATTTAGGGCCGGACGTCGCACACTTGGGCAACCCATTTCAGTGGCTTAGCTCGGATACCGACGCCCCAGCGATCGAACGATTCGATTCTTGCCAGATCGGCAACCTAGTGCCTGGTGTCAACCTGATGGGGTACTTTGAGGCCGAAACCGGTGTTGGTGAAGGCGCGAGAAGCAATTGGCGGATTATCCAGGCGGCCGGGGTGCCTTACGCGATAAATAACTGTGTCGATACCCTGTCTCATAATCTGGAGCGGCCTCCCGAAGATCCGACTGAAGCGAATCCGTTTCTGGCGAATCTAGTAACTGTAAATGCTGACCAGTTTGTCAACTTCGCAAAAGGTCATACTTCCTATTTAAGGTCTCATTACAATATTGGCTACTGGGCATGGGAGCTGCCGGAGTTTCCAGAGGAATGGGCGCCATCGTTTGGCTGCGTGGATGAGATATGGACGCCGAGCCAATTCGTTCGCTCTGCCGTGGCCTCTCAGTCTCCGGTCCCTGTCAGGGTTGTTCCGCACTCGCTTGAGAGACGGATGGAAGTTTGCGCTACTGTGGATCGTACCAAGTCTGGATTGAATCCCGGCACATTTGTTTTCCTGTTCATGTTTGACTATTACAGCTACCTCGAGCGAAAGAACCCGTTAGGCTTGATCAAAGCGTTCAAGCACGCGTTTGCCGGGCGGCAGGACGTTGAATTAGTGGTGAAGTCGGCTCACGGCGATGCACATAAGGAACAGGTGGACATGGTGCGGAAAGCCTGCGCGGGAGCGAATGTGCGGTTTTTGGACCGGGTTCTGACCAGGGCCGCTACCCAGGAATTGATGATGTCGGCCGATTGCTATGTTTCCCTTCACCGGTCGGAAGGTTTCGGTCTCACCATGGCCGAGGCTATGATGTGCGGTAAACCTGTGATCGCCACGGGATATTCAGGGAATCTGGATTTCATGTCAGATGCCGATAGCTTTCTTGTCCCGTTCAGGACGGTCGCCATCGACCGGACACACGGGCCTTATAAGGCAGGCTATCACTGGGCTGATCCTGATCTGGATTATGCATGCGACCTTATGCGGCACGTCGAGCGTAACCGGGAAGCTGCCGCGCAAGTGGGCGAAAAGGCCAGGACTAAAGTTTGCCACATCCTTCGATCCGGCAGTGATCGGCGTCTCGGTTCGGGCGCGTCTCGAACAATTGGGGTTGCTGGGACACGCCGTGGGCGCGGAATCTTCTACGGTCGGGCGAGGCTAGTCACTTCCTACGGCTGGATTCAGGGGCGGGCAGCGGTAGGGTGTCTTAACGGGCCGGAGTGCGGCCAGCAATATCGAGTTGTTTCGTTGCTGATGTCGAGCGCCGAATGCCGCGCAGAAATGTCTCGCCACAACGGTTCACTCCGAACCAGTAAGCCAGTTCCCGATAATCCTTAGCGTCGAAGATCGCGATGTCGGCATCTTTGCCGGGCTCAAGGCTTCCCTTGCGTGCCTGCAACCGCAGTGCGCACGCGCCATTGAAGGTGGCAGCCGTGATGGCCTCGGCGGGCGACATCTTCATGTGCGTACACGCTGCCGAAAGCACAAACGGCATTGACGGCGTAGGCGCTGTACCGGGATTGTAGTCCGTGGCCAGCGCGACGGCGACTCCGGAGTCGATCAATTTGCGGGCGGGTGGGAAAGACCGCAGACCGAGAAAGTAGTTCGCGGCGGGAAGCAACGTGGCAACCGTGTCGCCCCTCGCCAACCCAGAAATATCATCGTCAGTGACGAAATCCAGATGATCGAGTGACGCCGGATGCAGCCTGCTCAGCGGCGCGAGATTTGTGGACGTGAGCTGGCAGACATGGGCGCGCACCCCAAGCTGGTGATCGATGGCCGCGCGCAGGATGCGCTCCGCCCGCTGCATGCTGAAGGCGCCGCGCTCGCAGAAGACATCGACAAATTCCGCCAGCCTGCGCTTCGACACCGCGGGCACCATTTCCTCGCAGATGAGGCGCACATACTCGTCATGATTTTCCCGATACTCCGGCGGAAAAACGTGGGCAGCCAGAAGAGTCGAAACAACCGTCCCGGGCCACTGCTCTGAAACCTCGCGAATCGCCTCCAACGATTTCATCTCCGCTTCGAGGCTCAACCCGTAACCAGACTTCGCTTCCACGGTGGTGGTGCCTTGTGCGGCCATCTCATCGAGAGCGCGGCGGACGTGGGCCGCCAACGCTTCTTTCGACGATTCGCGGACGCCGTGCAGACTGGCGCGAATGCCTCCGCCTGCTGCGGCAACTTCTTCATAGCTAGCGCCGGCGATGCGCTTCTCGAAATCAACCAGCCGCGGAACTGTGAAGACGGGATGGGTGTGGGAGTCGACAAATCCGGGCAGGACGACTTTGCCGGAGCAGTCTATTTCTTCGGCACGTTTTGCAAGCTCGTGTTTCGTGATCTCGTCGGTCGTGCCGGCCGCAGCGATCTTCTCGCCGGCAATCAACACCGCGCCGTCCTGGATGACGGCGAGTTCGCACATCTGCGTCCAGCGACGAGGTCCCCGACCGCTGCCACGCAGAGTCAGCAATTGGGAGGCGTGGGTAAGAAGGATTGCCGGCATGCTACTCCGCCATCGGCACCTTGATCCCCTTCTCCTTCGCGAAGGTCTTGGCTTCGTCGTAGCCTGCGTCCACGTGGCGCGCGACACCGATGCCGGGATCGTTGGTCAGCACACGTTCAATGCGTTTGGCCATCTCGTCACTGCCGTCGGCGACGGTCACCTGTCCCGCATGCTGCGAATAACCAATGCCCACGCCTCCGCCGTTATGGATCGACACCCAGGATGCCCCGCTGGCGGTATTGAGCAATGCGTTGAGCAGAGGCCAGTCCGCGATGGCGTCGCTGCCGTCCATCATCGCTTCGGTCTCGCGAAATGGCGAGGCGACCGAGCCGCAGTCGAGATGATCGCGGCCCATCACGATCGGCGCCTTGAGCTTGCCCTTCTTCACCAGATCGTTGAGCGCGAGACCGAACTCGGCGCGCTCGCCATAGCCCAGCCAGCAGATGCGGCAGGGCAGTCCCTGGAACTTGATTCGCTTGCGCGCCAGATCGATCCAGCGGCTGAGAATCTTGTTGCCGGGAAACATCTGGAGCACCAGATCGTCGGTGGTGTGAATGTCCGCGGGGTCGCCCGAAAGCGCCGCCCAGCGGAACGGCCCGCGCCCCTCGCAGAAAAGCGGACGAATGTATTCGGGCACGAATCCGGGAAAATCGTAGGCGTTCTTGACGCCGTGCTCGAAGGCAAAGGTGCGAATGTTGTTGCCGTAGTCGAAGGTGACAGCGCCCATTTTTTGCAGCTTGAGCATGCCTTCGACGTGGCGCGCCATGGTGTCCAGCGAACGCTCGGTGTATGCCTCGGGATCGCGCTTGCGCAGCTCCAGCGCGTCTTCCAGCGACATGCCATTCGGGACGTAGCCGTTCAGGGGATCGTGGGCCGAGGTCTGGTCGGTCAGGATGTCAGGAACAACGCCGCGCTCGGCCAGCTCCGGAATGATGTCGCCGCAGTTGCCGACCAGCCCGACGGAGATATTTTGTTTGTTGCGGACCGCGTTCTTGATGATGCGCAGGGCCTCGTCGAGAGAGTTGACCATGTGGTCGCAATAGCCGGTGCGCAGACGTTTCTTGATGCGCTCGGGATCAACCTCGATGCCGAGATAGCATGCGCCGGTCATAGTCGCGGCCAACGGCTGCGCGCCACTCATTCCTCCCATCCCGCCGGAGACGATCAGCTTGCCTTCGAGGTGGCCGCCCAGATGCTTCTGACCAGCGGCGGAAAATGTTTCAAATGTGCCCTGGATGATGCCCTGCGAGCCGATATAGATCCACGAGCCGGCGGTCATCTGTCCGTACATGGTGAGGCCGAGTTTTTCCAGCTCGTTAAATTTCTCCCAGTTCGACCAGTGGCCGACCAGGTTGGAGTTGCAGATAAGCACGCGGGGGGCGTAGTCGTGGGTGCGAAAGATGCCCACCGGCTTCCCCGACTGCACCAGCAGCGTCTCATCGTTGTCGAGCGACTTTAGAGAATTGACAATGGCGTGATAACACTCCCAGTTGCGCGCCGCCCGGCCCGTGCCGCCATAGACCACAAGGTCCTGCGGACGTTCGGCAACATCGGGGTCGAGGTTGTTCATCAGCATGCGCATGGCGGCTTCCTGGGCCCAGCCTTTGCAGGACAACTGGTTGCCGCGCGGCGCCCGTATCGGCGTGTAGGAAGAAGTGGAAGAATCTGTGACGACTGGCATAACAGGAGAATGGTAGTGCGGCGGGCGGGAAAACGCCAGTTGCGAAGTACAGTTGTCAGTTGCCGGTTGCCAGGTGTCGGTTGCCGGTTGCCCGTTCAGAGGTAAGCATCGTGTATCGCAGAGAGCGATCTTACGACCTCATCACCAGCGTCTCAGTTGGCGAGGGGGATGCGCTGTTGCCTTGTAGACGAAAAGCAGATCCCTCGCTCCGCTCGTGATGACAATTCCTGGGGTGACCTGCGTGAGGCGTGAACCGGCAGATGGGAGCCGATGGCTGAGGACTGATAGCTGATTGCCGAACAAAAACGGGGAGCGGCTGTTTGGCCATCTCCCCCTCTCTCTCCGATCAGGTTTGCAATTGAGGCTAGGTTAAGCGAACTGAGGCATTGTCAACATCAAAGCCTGATGAAAATGTTGTAAAAACTGCATCGAATGCCGAGCGGTGCCAGAATGTCCGGTTGTGCCACATTGTGGCATACACATTGTGGGACGCGACTTCAAGCGGTTAAGCTTGTACCACGGAGTAGGAGATGGCGATTGGCCTGGCGTGGCTTGGGGATCTGCCGCGAGCCGCAAGCTTCGAGCTGCGGGCACGGCATCCCACACTCGCAGCTCGTCGCTCGTGGCTAATGGCTATTCCGTGTACGGCTTCCACGTGCCGTCGGTTGCTTCTACTACGACAATGCTGGCCTTGGTCGGATCTGCACCGTAGAAGTCCACACCATATGACTTGATTAAGGTGGCGCGGTCCCACGTTGTGAAACTCTTTACCAGCGAACCGGAGGCATCAAATTCATTGCCCAAACGGTTGGGGAGCCATTTCCAGGTGTAGTCCACTTGTGCCAGGTGCGGCTTCACCATAGTGACCTTGTCAACGGAGACCAACCGGCGCTCGGCTAACGGGACCGTATAGCTGGTGGTACCGTCGGGGTTCTTGCCCTTCTGTACGCCGTTGATGTCGCTCAGAAGTTTCTCCCGGGACTCGTCAACGTGACAACAAGCGAGGTCGCGTTCTTTGCTTTGGCGGTTGTGATCACGCCCGCTTTGGCCAGCAGTTTGTACTGGGGATCCTCCGGTTTCTCGTTGACGCTTGACACTACAGTTCCGGTGCTGAAGCGAATAGTTGCCGGAGCCTGGGTTTTCAGAATGCGATTAACGGTGGTGGTGGCCACGGGGACGGTCAATACGTCTCGTGCGCCCTTTACGAAGTAGAAAATAGTTCCGCCAATCACCAGCACCAATCCCGCGACCAGCAACATTGGCAGGAAATTGTGTGACCGGTTCTCCATGGCAAGCTCGGCGGCAAAAATATCGGGCTCGCCTGGGGCTTGGGGGACTGGTTGGGGCTGCGTGCCCTTCTCAGTTTCGGGTTCGATGACGGTCGCCATGATGCACACCTCCAACGCGACGCTGCGCTCCTAATCTGAACGGCCGTGGGCTCCGTTCGCTCCTCACGCTCGATCATTTCCACGGAGAGCCAGGAGGCAGTCGTCAACGATTCCAGTATGGACCTTATGTACACAGGCGCAGTGAGCGCTGTCACCCGGCCTTGTGAGGGCTGAACGCAGGCGGCGAGGGCCGCAACTTGCATGCGTAAGCTTTCGCGGGCTGTGGAAAGAAGCGACACAGCATATCCCTCGCAGGCTGCAGCCCGCTCGGGATGACAAAACGTGGCCTTCCACGGCGTACCTGAAGGTACGCCCCGTCAACCACTATGGTGCATTTTTCACAAACTCGGGCTGCTTGCCTTCGGCCCACGGATCGTAGGTCTGCACGAAGATCATACGATCGCGAATGGTAGGGTGGGTCCACGCCCAGAACTCCCAGAACTTGTTTACGTAGGGATAATCCAGCGACAACTCGCCGAGTTTCTGGAACGCCTGGGCGGCCGTTTGCGATTCATCGGGCACCAGCCCGTGAAGGACTTCCAGCCCATACTGATCGGCCTGGTGCTCGTAGTGCCGGGAGACGGCGTTGAAGGCCGGAGTCGCCAGAAACGTAATGACCGACAGAATGAGGACCAGCAGCGGAAGCGACGCCCAGTCGCTGAGGTCGCGAATTCCCCAGCGTGCGCCGTGGTGCGCCACCAGCCAGTTCGCCAGCCGATAGCCAACGTAGAACAGCACCAGCAACAGCAGCAGATCGATGGCGGCTTCTTTCGGGATGTGACCGAGAGCGTAATGTCCCATCTCGTGACCGAAGACGAATAGCGTCTCGGGAGTCGTCATCTGCTGCATGGTCGTGTCCCATACCACTACACGCTTAGTCGCGCCGAAGCCGGTGACATAGGCGTTCAGCGTGGTGTGCTTCTCGCTGGCTTTCATCTCGAACATGCGTTGCGGAGGGATATCCATCCCCGCGCGATGCACCACGCGCTCGATCTGCGCGACCAAATCGCTGTGGCGATCAGTGAGCGGCTCAAAGCTGTTGAACATCGGCTCAATCCAAATCGGCATGATGAAGACCACGAACATGACGATTGGAATGAGGGCCAGCCAGAAGTAGAACCACCATCGCCTGGGACTGAGGCGCAGCATGCGATAGAGAATCCGTCCCAGACCGCTGGCGAAGATGCAGGCGAGCAGCAGGCCCTTACCCCAGTCTGCGAACCACGAGGCCCAATGCTGTACCGAGAGCCCATATTCCAGGCCGAGATGGTGTTCGTAAAGAGCGAATGGTAGCCGGATGAGTTCCACCGTGAGCACGAACAAGGACATCACAATGACGGCTTGTACAAGGCGATGGCGGGAGGCTCGCTCGGCCAAGTCACCCAGGCGCCGGCCAAAACGGGCTCGCAGCATCAGCCAGAGAACCAGAAATCCCCAGATTGTGGTAACGAAATAGAGGGTGCCGTCGAGCAGGTAAAGGGCGTAGGCTTGGGCGAGCTTGACTGGCGGCAAGGAGTATTGCAACAGAGGATGTGTCATGGACATTTGCTCGCGCCTGTGACCAGGAGTTGGACGACTGACCACCGATTGGACGTGGTGAAAGTTGTCGCGCAGCCCTTGCGGTGTAGCGACAGACATCACCTTTGCGACAACTCATCTTCACTGTTTTCAGGTACTTGAGACAATTCCCAGAAAGTGTACAACTACTGAAAATTCAGTAGCTTATCGCGATTTGTTCTTGACTTTTGCACATCCCGGAGTAGCATAAGAGTATCACCTCCGATCCATTTCAGGATCGAATGGGCTCGGAGCCAAGGAAATCGTCACCGCTCCTTGGCATCGGGCCCATTTTATTGCTCGATTTTGGTACCGTCACCGCCGGGGTGGCGATCGACGCACCTTTAAGTGCCGTTTCCTAGCTCGATGAATTCAAAGATCCTGTTTGCCATTGGACTAATTTTTTGCCTCACACCATGGGCATCGCCGCCCCTGGCCCTGCTGGCCGGCCTGGCTTTCGGGGCGATCACCACCCATCCCTATCCTGGCGAATCCCAGCGTGCATCAAAGTTTCTACTGAAATCCGCGGTGGTATGCCTGGGGTTTGGAATGAACTTGCAGGAAGTTCTTAAGGCCGGCAAAAGCGGCTTTCTCTACACCGCCCTCAGCATCACGTTCGCCATGGCCTTGGGTACCCTGCTGGGCAAGCTGCTGGCAGTGCAGCCGCGCCCCGCGTTCTTGATCTCCACCGGGACCGCGATCTGCGGGGGCAGCGCCATCGCCGCAGTTGGTCCAATTACCGGCGCCACAGCGGACGAAATGTCAGTCTCGCTGGGGACGATTTTCGTGTTGAACTCGGTGGCCTTGCTGACGTTCCCGGCAATCGGACTTTGGCTGAAACTTTCGCAGAGCCAGTTTGGGTTGTGGGCCGCGCTGGCCATTCACGATACCAGCTCGGTGGTGGGAGCCTCCGCCAAGTATGGCGCCGTTGCCCTGGCCGTCGGGACTACCGTGAAGCTGGCGCGCGCCCTTTGGATTGTTCCACTGTCGGTCGGCACCGCTGCCGTCAAGGGCAGCAAGACGCGAATCCAGTGGCCGTGGTTCATTCTTTTCTTTTGTCTGGCAGCGGTGGCCAACACTTACTTTTTTCCGGGGGCGCAGGCGTATCACGATCTCAGCAGCTTCGGTAGGCTGATACTGGTGGTTACGTTGTTCCTGATCGGCGCCAGCCTATCGCCGGCCGCGCTGCGCAAGGTAGGTCCGCGTCCTCTGCTGCAAGGCGTCCTGCTGTGGATTGTGGTGGCCGTTTGCAGCTTGTTGGCCATTCGCGCCGGGTGGATACGAATCTGATGAGCATCGCGCATTGTAGTGAAACATTTCGGGAGCAGGAAGTGGGCAAGCACAATGAATTGTCATTACGGGCGCCCGTTTGGGCGCGAGGAATCTGCTCTTCGCTGGACAGGCAATAAGCAGGTCCCTCGCTAGGCTCGTGATGACAATTCCAAACTGTCGTCATTGTGATTGTGCAACTCTCAACAGAATGAGCCAGCGGGCGAGTGGGGTCCCGACGTCTTGAAACGCTTTTGGATGCGACCAACCTTTCTCATCCTGCCGTTACTGCTTCTGGCGCTAACGCTGTCGGCCGCAGCGCAAGCCGGCAATTCGACTTCGGCTGCCGTCTGCGCCTCGTGCATCCGCGGCAATCTGGAATATCTTGCAGGACCCGCGCTGCATGGCCGCGGTAGCGGAACCATCGACGAGTATCACGCCGCGCAATACATCGCTGGCAAGCTCAAGGCGTATGGACTTGCTCCCGCTGCCGAAAATGGCGGATTCATCCAGACGGGCACCATCAAGACCCGGACCGTAACCACGCCACCGGTTCTCACCTTCGACGCCGGCAAGCCTGTTTCGTGGAAGCACGGGAGCGAGTTTGCGGCGTTTCAATTTTCGCAGCCCGACGTTGCCGCACCTCTCCAGAAGCTGGACCTGAACGACGCACAAGTCTCGCCACAGTCCGTGAAGGAAGGAGCAGCGGTGCTGCTCAAGCTCAAGCCCGGCGCAGACATGCAGAGTGCGGTTGGTCTTTTCTTGGAAAGTAAGGCCGCAGTGATCATTGTGCCGGAACCGGCTGACGGAGAGGCAAGATTTCAGCGGATTGCAAGCCATCGGCCGCGAGACGATAAGAGAATCGGCGACGCTCCGGCTGGGCCTGACGGCATTATCCTGAAGGCCGATCAGGCGCAGCAACTGTGGGGCGCGGCTGACGGCACGTTGATCAAGCTGCACGCCGAGGTCACGCCGTGGCAGGTCTCGCATACCTGGAACGTGCTGGCGAAAATTGCCGGCAAGCGAGCGGACCAGATCATATTGCTGAGCGCGCACCTCGACCATCTTGGCGTGAAGGACGGCAAAACCTATCCCGGGGCCGACGACGACGCCTCGGGCACGGTCGCCGTGATGGAACTGGCGCGGGCGCTGGGCAAACAGCCTCGGCCGCAGCGCACCACTGTGTTTGCGCTGTGGGGCAGCGAAGAGGCGGGGTTAGTTGGGGCGCGATACTTCCTGAAACATCCAACCTTCGAGCTGAAAAACATGATAGCCAATCTCGAATTCGAGATGATTGCCCGGCCCGATCCCAAGGTGCAGCCCAATCAACTGTGGCTGACAGGTTGGGAGCGCACCGACCTTGGGCCAGTGGTGGCCGCGCATGGGGCGCTACTCGTGGGCGATCCACATCCCGACCAGAGCTTCTTCATGCGCTCTGACAATTACGCCCTGGCAAAGACTGGCATCATTGCGCAGACCGTCTCCAGCTACGGCTTGCACAAGGACTACCATCAGCCGACGGATACCTTGGACAAAGTGGACTGGCAACATCTGGACAGTGCGGTGGGGTCGATGATTGCGCCGGTAAGTTGGCTCGCCAATAGCGACTTCACGCCCAAGTGGAATGCGGGGATGAAACCTTAGCCGTTTGCTTCCTCGAGGACCTGCGAAACTTCTTCCCACTCGGACATTAGCTCCGCAAGTTCCGCGCGTCGCGCGGCCAGCAGCTCCGTCCAGCGCGCGGTTTCTTCTGCGCTGACGAAGGACTGCAACTCGCGCTCGCATTCAGCAATGCCGTCTTCCAGGCGCGCAATTCCCTGCTCTACTTGCTGATGGCGCTCCTGTATCTGCTTCAGCTTGATGGGATTGATGCGCTTCTTCGATTGCCCTTGCGACTTATGGCCGTTGTAACCGGGGACGTCTGACAGTGTGGGAGCCCAGGCGGTCTGCTCGGCCTCGGTCTCGCCGGAGTCCTGGCGCTGCTTGCGCCATAAATAATCTTCGTAATTTCCCGGGAAGACTTCCACCCGGCCATCGCCAATCTCGAAGATGCGTGTCGCCAGCTTGTCGATGAAATAGCGATCGTGCGAGACGAAGACGACCGTGCCGTTGTACTTCTCCAGCGATTCCAGCAGTACATCTTTGGCGCGCATGTCGAGATGGTTCGTGGGTTCGTCGAGCAGCAGGAAGTTCGAGGGATGCAGCAACATTCTTGCCAGCGCGTAGCGATTGCGCTCGCCGCCAGAGAGCACGCCGATCGGCTTGAAAACATCGTCTTCGGAGAAAAGAAAGCATCCCAGCACGCCGCGCAGTTCGGTAATCGACTTCTGCGGGGCCACGTCGGAAAGGTCGTCGAGCAGGCGCCGCGAGGAATCGAGTTCCTTGTATTGATCTTGTGCGAAATAATCCGGCTCGACATTGTGGCCGAGTGTCAAAGTGCCTTCCGTCAGCGGCTCGATGCCGGTCAGCAGCTTGATCAGAGTCGACTTCCCTGCCCCGTTCACTCCTACCAGCGCGATGCGATCGCCGCGCTGGATGGTGAAGTTGACATCGCGAAAGACTTCTTTCGGGCCGTAGCTCTTGGCGACGTCGGTAGATTCGACCACCGTGCGCCCGCTGGGATTGGGCTGCGGAAAGGTGAAGTGGATGGTCTTTTCATCTGGCGGAATCTCGATGCGCTCGATCTTTTCCAGCTCCTTGATGCGGCTTTGCACCTGCTTGGCCTTCGTCGCCTGGGCCCGAAAGCGATTGATAAAGGCCTCCAGTTGCTCGATGCGGTCGCGCTGGTTCTTGTAAGCCGACACCAGCGAGTCACGGCGTTCCTGTTTCTCCTGGAGATACTTCTCGTAATTGCCACTGTAGAACTGCACGCGCTTGTTCCAGATTTCAGCAGTGCGATTCACCGTGACATCCAGGAAATAGCGGTCGTGCGAGATAAGGACGTAGGCAAAGGGATATTGCAGCAGATACTGCTCCAGCCAGTTGCGAGTTTCCAGATCGAGATGGTTGGTGGGCTCGTCGAGCAGCAGCAGGTTGGGCCTGGAGAGCAGCAGTTTGCCCAGGGCAATGCGCATCTGCCAGCCACCGGAAAACTCCTCGGTGTAGCGCGTCCAATCTTCTTTGCGGAAGCCAAGGCCGTCGAGCACGGTGCCGACCTGCGAGTCGAGCGCGTAGCCGTCCTTCACGCGGAATTCGGTCAAGATGCGCTGGTAGCGATCGGCCACCTGCGCGTATTCGTTCGAGGTGTGATCTAGTTCCGCGATCTTGTGCGTGAGGTCTTCCATCTCCTGCTCCAGAGCGCGCAGGTTGGAGAACACCGACATGCATTCGTCGAAGACGGTGCGGCCGGAGAGTTGCAGGCCGTCCTGCGGGAGGTAGCCGAAGGTGGTGTTTTTGGCCGAGACGATGCTGCCATAGTCGAGGGATTCGATGCCGCACAGCACTTTCAGCAAGGTGGATTTGCCGGTGCCGTTGGCGCCCACCAGGCCGACGCGGGCATCGGAAGTGATGAGCCAATCCAGATTGTCGAACAGAAGCTTGGGGCCGAAGCGCTTGCCGGCAGAGGAGAGCTGAATCATGATGAAAGGTCAGAAGCGATTATAAATTTCATTGGTACAAAAGGTTTGTATCGGGGCACAGCTGCGAAGCACTCACGATTTCATTCTGACAGCAAGCCTTGTCGGCCTTGTGTCAGGGCACGTCTTCAGACGTGCCGCAACTTGACCTTAAAGAACTTGGGCTTCAGCCCCTGAGAATTCTGTACCGCAGGGGCTAAAGCCCTGACTTAAGGACGCCTTATACGGCACGACTGAAGTCGTGCCCTGACACAATTCTTTGGCTAAACGCCGCGTCGATCGCCTCAGCTAGTTCAGCCGCTGGCTCGCGGCTCGAAGCTCGTCGCTAGTTGCTTTTCTTCTGGCTGCGCAGGATGCGGTCGTCAATGGGCTTGCGGCCGGCAAAGCCTTCCTGCGTGCCGTGCCAGTGGGTGATTTTCGTTTCGCCCAGCTTCCAGCAGAGCAGGATAACGTCGTCGCCGACGACGCAGGGAAAATCGAGCAGGCCGATGTCGAGGTCTTTCACCTGAACGCCGGTAGCGTCGATCTCGGCGACAGCGTCTTTGGCGCGTTGCAGCGCCTTCTCGCGCTCAGCCTTACGCCGAGCCACTGAGACGATGTCTACCCGCGTGCCGCCGTTCACGAAGATGCGGTTGGCCAGTGCCTGCTGCTCGGCGTCCACTTCTTCGATCAGCGACTTCGCCTGAATGGCGGAGCGCAGCAGCGACTCCAGCACAGGCAGCAGGGTCTCAGCTTCGGCAACGGTAAAGGTACGCGACATATCGATGGTTTCCAGCTCGGCGAGGGTTTGCGCCCCATGGCGCGCCATAACGCGGCGGCGGTGCACACGCAGGTCAGACCAGTAGCGTGGTACCCGCCGCAAGAATTTTTCCCGAGGACGCTTACGAATAATCACTGGATCTCTAACATCCTATCAAGTGCCACGCGCGCCCACCTCTTAACATTTTCTTTCACTGTTATCTGATTGACGACATTGCCGTCCACCAGGTTCTCCAGGGCCCAGCACAGATGCTGCGGCGAAATGCGAAACATGGTAGTACACAGGCAGCCCGAGTTATCCAGGGTGATGACGCGCTTGTCAGGGTTCTCCCTGGCGAGCCGATTGACCAGATGGATTTCCGTACCAATCGCAAACGACGATCCCGCGGGCGCTTGCTGCACCAATTTGATGATGCGATCGGTCGAACCGATTCCGTCGGCCTTCTGGCAAACCTCCCATCGGCATTCGGGATGAACCAGGACCAGCATCTCCGGATAGATGGCGCGGACCTTGTCCACGTGTTCCGGCAGAAAACGCTGGTGCACCGAGCAATGTCCCTTCCACAGGATGACCTTGGCTTGGCGCAGACGCTCGATCGTTAGACCACCGTGCATCATGTAGGGGTCCCACACCACCATTTCATCCAGCGGGATGCCGCGGGCGAAGCCGGTGTTGCGGCCCAGATGCTGATCGGGCAGGAAGAAGATTTTTTCGTTACGGCTGAAGGCCCAGTCGAACGCGCCTTTCGCGTTGGATGAAGTGCAGACCATCCCACCACGCTCGCCGCAAAAAGCTTTGATCGCGGCGGTCGAGTTCATATAAGTGATGGGCGTGATGCCATTGCCCGCGTCGTCGGTGAGGCCGAGGCCCACGAACTGCTCCCAGGCGTCTTCCACCTGCGAGATCTCAGCCATGTCGGCCATGGAACAGCCGGCGTTGAGATCGGGGAGCAGAACGGCCTGGCCGGGACGGGCCATGATGTCAGCGCTCTCCGCCATGAAATGGACGCCGCAGAAAACGATGTAGCTGGCCTTGGTCTGGGCGGCAATCTGCGAAAGCCGGTAGGAATCGCCACGATAGTCGGCGAAACGTATGACTTCGTCGCGTTGATAATGGTGGCCGAGGACAACGCACTCGTCGCCCAGAGCTTGTTTGGCGACGGCAATGCTATGGTCCATGGAGCCGTCGGGCATCACGAGGTAATTTTCAAGCGAGCAGGATGCCGCTTCTGTAACCGGTGCTGTAGCCATCTCTTTGTCTCTGCCTTCAGTCCCGGCGGCGTGAGAACACGGCCCGGAACGGGGATGTTGAAAGCTGACTCGCGGCTCCAGTAGATCCACTGCGCTTACGCGCCCGACCTACGGGGATGTTGAAGCTGCCAGTTGACGCTTCTGTACCACTCACTTCATTCGATGACCTGGGCGGCAGGTTGGTTACAAAATCGAAAACCGCGCCCCTCTTCGACGGGTCCCAAGCAATGACCTTCGCGCGAAAAGCATCGAACAGGATTATTGTCACCTGTCGGGAAAAATTAGGCAAGCGAATATGGGTTGTCAGCGTGGTGCGCAGCCGGAGCCAGACCCGTTTCTGGAGACAAAAGGGACCCTTCGGTCCCTTTTGGTAGTTGGATCTGCGGGCGCGCTTATGCGCGTCTACGGCGCGAAGTAGCCGGAGATGTCGAGGATCAGCTGCGTCAGTCCGGCGGCGTAGGCGTCGATGGAGCCGTTGCTCGTCCCCACGATGGCCATGTTAGAAGTGATGAAGCCATCCAGGGCGTTTAGCGTCGACACCGTGGGCTGTAGCTCGCCGTCGGGCCACAAGGTGAGGTACGGCATGCGGCCTGGCGGTACCACCGTCGCGTTGAAGACGAACCCTTCTGCGGTGCTCGGTGGAGCACACTGACTGGTCAGCACGTCGACGCCATTCGGAGGGTTCCAGATGCCCATGAAGGGCTGACCATTGCCTACGTGGCGGGTGTCCAGCACACGACAGGGGGTCAGCGGATACAGTGACAACCCGCCTGCTCCCGGCGCGGCGAAGTAGCCGTTCACGTCTAGTAACAGGTTGGTGCTGTTGCTGTGGGCGTAGAAGGCGGTTGAGCTCTCGCTGCCCGCAGGCACGATGGCTGCATTCGCTACCACCGTCCCGGTGTTGTCGTTGAGAGTAGAGACGGTGGGCCTGCGTCTCACCCTTAGGCCACACGGTCAGATAGTCCAGGCCTCCGGCGGCTGGAAGGACGGTGACATTAAAGGAATACGCGGCCGTCTCGCTCGGGATGCCGCAAGTTCCCGCAATCGCATAATCACGTTCCACTCCCGCCAGCAGCGTGCCTCCATCCTGGTTATTGCGAGTGTCTACGATGCGGCAGGGCGTTAGCGTATAGAACTGCAAACTGCCTTGCGTTGGCGTAGCGAAGTAGCCGTCGATGTCGAGGATGACGTTGGTGGTGTCGGTTACGTAGACGCTCACCGAGCCCGCAGGCGTGCCCGCGGGAACGATCGCCGCGTTCGCTTTGATCCTCCCATCCGGCGAATTCAGGGTCGATACGGTCGGCTGGCCTTCGCCGGTCGGCCAGATCGTCAGGTATCCCAGGGTAGTTTGCGGGATCACTGTGACATTGAGCGAATAGGCTATGGCGCTGGACGGAATGGCACACGGGTTACCACTCTGCGAAAGCGGGAAACTGCGGGACATATTGCCAGCGATAGCCGGGCCGCCAAAGGTTCCGCTCGCATTGCGCGTATCCACAATGCGGCAGGGTGTCAGCGGCACGAATTGCACCGGCGACGGAAGGGGATTCACAATCTGCGAAACCATGCCGCTGCTGCCCATGTAATTCGAGTCGCCGGAATATATGGCTACGATGGCATCGGTTCCTACGGCGAGGCTCGACGTCATGCACACCGCCATCGACGAAGACAGTGATAGTGCAGTGCAGCCGGAGATCCCCGTGCCGTTGGAGGCGAAGCTCACCGTCCCACTCGGCGTCGGCGGGCCGGAGGGACTTACCGTCGCTGTAAGAGTGACTAGCTGTCCCACTTCCGAGGGATTCGGAGTACTGGTCACGACGGTCGCGGTAAAGCCCGTCAGGCTGAAGACGGAGCCATCACCGGTGCTGCCACCAGATTCCGTTGTGCCGTAAAAGTTGCCGTTGCTGGCCTCAAGCAGTCCGCCGACTGGCAAAGAGCCCTCAGCGGGAAATCCCGCGAACTTGTGCAGCACCGTCAGCGTGCCGGCCGCAGTGATTTTGAAGATCGTTCCACAACTACAACTACTGCCGCCCCGCCCCGCGACCCCATAGAAGTTGCCATCGCTGGCTTGAATCACACCGGCGGTAACGAAGGAGCCATCCGCGCCGTCGAAGCTGTGTAGCGACGTGAAGCTACCGCCGGCGGTGATCTTGAAGATCGTGCCGCAACCGAAGCTACAGGCTTGGGTGTTGCCACCCGACGTTGTCGTGCCATAGAAATTTCCATCACTGGCCTGTAGCAGCTTCGCATTGGGCGACGAGCCGTCGGACGCGGCGAAGCTGTGCAGCGTGGTCAGCACGCCGTTCAGGCCAATCTTAAACACCGTGCCGTAGAGAAAGTGGGCGCCGCCGCCAGTAGTTGTTCCGTACAAGTAGCCGTCAGCGCCTTGCACCAGGCCGCCAAAAGGGCCGCTACCGTCAGCGCAGGCGCCTAAGGAACAAAAATTGTAGACGGTGGTGAAAGTGCCGCTGGAAGTGATTCTGTAAAGCGTGCCAAAATCGTGGCTGCCTCCCGAGGTGGTGGTGCCATAGAAGTTGCCGTCGCTGGCCAAAACTAGAGCGCCTTGGGGTTCTGCGCCGTCGCTTCCCGCGAAGGTGTGCAGCAAGGTGAAGGCGCCGCTGGGAGTGATCTTGAACACCGTCCCGTCCCCGCTGGCGCCGCCCGCCGTCGTGACGCCGTAAAAGTTGCCGTCGCTGCCCAGCGCCAGCCCGGTATCCGGAGCGTTGCCATCCGTGCAGTTTGATCCGCCGCAAAAACTGTACAGAACCGTCAGCGTGCCGCTCGGCGTCATTTTGAAGACAATGCCACCGTTGTGTGCACCTGCTCCATTTGTGGTTCCGTACAAATTGCCATCGGGGCCCGGCACAAGGGATCCGTAGAGTGGCTCCGCCCCGTTCGTATAGGCGAAGTTGACCAGCGTGGTCAAGGTTTGCGCAGGCGAGACAATCACTGTCGCAACGCAAAACAGGAAAACGATGCAGACCATTTTCGCCAGGCTGAAGCTCCCAAACTGCAGACGGCGTAAGGTATGCATGGCTTTCCTCCCGGAAGTCTTCGTTGGGACCGGTCGCGCCCGGTTTGCGTCGCTGCACAATAGAAGAGCCTCCCACCCAAGCAAACCGGCTTGTGTGGGACACCGGCAGTATCCCCGGGCGATGGTTATCGGGTCGTCGCCCCCGAATTCGAACAACATTGGATCGAAGCCGGAATGTTAGCACTACTCCAGTTCGGGTCAAGATGAATTTGCTGCGGATCGGCGAATTCCCGGGGCACCCTGAGGTTCAATCCTGCGGTGAGAAGCTGTAGAGGTTGGTTTCCAGCTCGTCTTCGGTGAGGGCGTGGAGGTCGATCCAGCCTTCCAGCGGGAGCGCGTCGACGGGCAGGTGCTCGCGCCAGATGGCGAAGCGAAGACGGATGCGGCTGCCCGGCTGCGCGCCGATCAGATCGAAGGGCACGCGCATCTCAAGAATTTTATCCAGGGCAACCTCGACGCCGTTCAGGTTCGAGTTGCCGCTATCGGCGGAGAAACTCGCCAGTTGATTGCGTTCTTCGCCGTTGGTCAGTACCCAACGCTGCACGGTGCGGGCTTGCGCGTCAACGGTAAGGCGATAAGAATCCGGCGCAGCTTTCAGGTTCCCTTTCTCGCGCCAAACCTCAAGGTTGATCACCAAGCGATATGCGTCTTCGGGTATGTCGTGATGAAAGTCGAGACGTCCGGAAACAGAATCGGCGTCGAGTCCAGCGTAAACCGCGTCGAGCAGAAACTGCTTGCCATGCATCGCACTGGTGCGCTGATCGGAGGTGTAACTCGCCGCGCCCATCCACTCGAAGTATCCGCTGACCAAGCCGTCGACGCGCGCCCGCACATACGCAGTCTGCGGAATGTAGCTTGGCCGCGGAATGCCGCTGATGATCGGCGTGTTCAGCTCCTCCGGCGGAATGCCTTCCAGCGCGTGATAGACGTTGGAGAGATGCTTGCGGTAAAGCTGGTCGAAGTCGCGGTCGTTGGCCGAGTGATGTTCCGGACCGTACCACCAATTCCAGTCGCTGCCCTCGGCGATCAGCAACTCTTCCCAGGCGATCTGTCGTTGCGCCTCGGAGACACGATTGGCGTGATGGTCGTAGTAGTCGCGAGCTTCAGCCAGCAAGTCCCAAGCGCGATTGTCTTCCGGAGCGCCGATCCAGACATTGAAGTTGGCGTCGATCCACGAGCCCGGAACCAGGCGACGCAATTGGCCAAAGTCGGCTTCGGCGTGCCGCGCGATGGCCTCGCTGATCGTGACCGGCTCGATCTGCTCGTCGCGTTGCAGCGCATCGTAAAAGCGGCGCAGAAATTCGCGGCCCGATTGCGGATAGTATTCCCACGCATTCTCGCCATCGAGAATGATCGAGACGACGGCGTTCTTGCCCTGGTCCAGCAGCGGCTGCGCTGAGTCCTTGATGTTCCGGATGAGGTGATTGGCAGCGTCGTGCGCGGGCATCCCGGAATAGACGAAGCCGATGAGGTCGGAGAGACGATGATCGCGAAAAACCAAGTGCATCCGCGTCTCGTCCTTCTCATAGCGATAGATGTTGTAGAGACGCTCTGCGCCGTCGACGGTCAAGTGATCGCCGTTATGGCGGGCAAAGTTGACGTCGAGCGAGCGACCGAGCACACCTTCATCAGTTGCCATCCACTCGATGCCTTCGCGACACGCGAGCTTGAGCGCTTCCTCGGAAACGCTGCCCTCCGACGGCCACAAGCCTTTCGGCCGCACTCCAAAGAGCGCCTGGTGCGAGTCCAGCGCGCGCTGGATCTGGAGCGAGGCATCGTCGGGATGGCGGAAGCGCCGCGTTGGCAGCGCCAAGCCCGGCGACGACTCTGCACCGGTATTGGTATCGCACAGCAGCGGCAGAATGGGATGGTAAAACGGCGTGGCCGAAAGCTCGATACCACCCCGCTGCACGGCGTCTGCGTAAGCCGGCAGAACCTTGGCGAGGATCTCGCGCTCCCTGGCGGTGACAAGTTGCTGATCGTCGCGCGTGAAGTCTTCGCCCTTCTGCACCAGCGCAGCAATGTCGGAGTCGGCAAGAAAGAACTCGTCAAACCATGCGAGCTGCGACAGCACTTGCAGATCGGCGTAATCGCGCGCGACAAAGTAGGATTCGGGACCTTCGGGACGGTCGCTGGTCGAGCGGTACTTCTCCCACAGCTCGCGATAGCGCGGATAACGGCCGATCATGTTGACCGGATTTGCCTGGAACAGATATTGCAACGCGAAGCGGCGGTCGACAGCCGTCAGCCCATTGGCCGGCTTGGCGACAAGATCGAAGAAGGGGTCGTGCGCGTCGCCGGAAACGTAATCCTGAATCTGGGCGACCAGCGACGGCACCAGATTGAAGTTCTGATGGACCTCGGGAAATTCGTCGAGCAGCTTGACCATCCCGTAGTAATCCTTCAGTGCGTGCAACCGCACCCACGGAAGGCGATACTCATCCGTGACCATGTCTTTGTAAAACGGCTGATGCATGTGCCAAAGCAGCACCAGCCGAATCTTCGGAGAACTTGCGGGGGAAACTGCGTCACTCATGGGAGGAATTTGGAGCAGCCAAGTGTATCAGGCGAGATCGGGTTGTGGAAAATGGAGAAGAAGCTGCGAGCCGGCGAGCGAATGGCGTCTTGCGGCAAGAGGTCGTACCAGGTCGCAATCGGCTCTCGTGGCTCGTGACTCGCAGCTCGAAGCTAGCTGCTCGCTGCTTTCTTCGCGTGAGGATGCGTCTTGTCGTACACCTCCATCACGTGCTTCACCGTGAGCTGGGTATAGCGCTGTGTGGTGGAAAGGCGCTCGTGGCCGAGCATCTCCTGAATGGCGCGCAGGTCAGCGCCTTCTTCCAGCATGTGCGTGCCGAAGGCGTGACGCAGGGTATGAGGATGAACGTCAGGCGACAGTCCGCGCGCCACCGCGATCTGCTTGACGATGCGGCCAACGCTTCGCGTGGTAAGCCGCGCGCCGCGCAAATTAATCAGCAGCGCTCGCTCGCTGGTTCGTTTGGTTTCGCCGAGCACACGCTGCCGCGACGGCAGATAGGCCTGCACTGCTGCCTTCGCCGAGTCGCCGAACGGAACGTAGCGCTCCTTGCGGCCCTTGCCGCGCACCAGCACCATTTCGTTCGACCAGCGAATATCGTCGAGGTTGATGCCGATCAGCTCCGAGTTGCGGATGCCGCAGCCGTAGAGCATCTCCAGGATCACCTGGTCGCGCTCACTGAAGGCCGAACACTCCGGCATCTCGGAATCGAGTACGGTATTGACCTCCTCGATGGTCGGCACGCGTGGCAACTTCTTCGGCAGCTTGGGTGTGGCGACCAGCGCGGCGGGATTCTGTTCGACTTCGCCCTCCTGCGCCAGCCATCTATACAGCGAGCGCACTGCCGCCAGCGCGCGCGCCACCGAAGTCTTGCTGAGCCCGCGTTCGTAGAGGTTCGCCAGGTAACCGCGGATGAGGACGTGATCGATGTCGCCCCAGTTCTGCGGGCCAATGTAGGCGGCAAACTGCGCCAGATCGGTGCGATAGGCCTTGATGGTGTGCACCGACGCGTTGCGCTCCTGGAGCGCGCGAATGAATTTCGCGATTGCCTTTTCGACGATGCTTGCGCCGCTCTTGGCCATGCGTTTGATCGGGTAGTGCGGACCTTCAGGTCCGCGTTGCCGGACGACCCATACCTTCTTCAGCCGGCTTTAGCCGGCGGAGTGAAGGGGCGCACCTTTAGGTGCGCCGTACAAACCAGCCTCTCACTTACAGCCGGCTTTAGCCGGCGGCACAGAATCACTGCCCACGTTCGCCCTGCTTTTCCCGCGCGGATGATGTTCCTTGTACACGCGGCTCAGCCGATCAAGCGCCAAATGTGTATACACCTGTGTGGTCGAAATGTCGGCATGGCCCAGAATAGTCTGCACCGTGCGCAGGTCCGCGCCGTTCTCCACCATGTGGGTCGCGCAGCTATGCCGCAGCATGTGCGGACTGGCATGACGCGACTGGGCCGATGCGTCGTTCACCATTTGCCACACCCGCTGCCGCGTGATGCCGCGTGCGCCACGCGCAATGAACAGAAACGGCGACGACTTCCCTGCCGCCAGAACCGGACGCGCGTCGCGCAGATACTGCTGCACGACTTCCTGCGCCGCGCGGCCAAGCGGGACAATGCGCTCCTTGTCACCCTTGCCACGCACCAGCACGTAGCCCAACTCCAGTTTCAGATCTTCCAGCTTCAAGTTGACGACCTCCGACACGCGCAACGCCCCAGCGTAAAACACCTCCAGCATGGCGCGGTTGCGACCGGCAAGCGCTTGCGACTGGCGATCGTCTTTCGCGCGCGGAGGACCTTGCAACACGCTCTCCACCTCGTCGGACGCCAGCGCCTTGGGCAACACCTTCCATTGCCGCGGCGTGTCGATGTTCAGCGTGGGATCGGCAGTAATGTAGCGGTCCAGCAGCAGGTACTTGTAGAACTGCCGCATTGCCGAAAGCTTGCGCGCCACGCTGCGTCCGTCAACGCCATTCGACAGCAGCGCGTTGAGGAAGTCGCGCACATCCTGCCGCCGTGCCTCGCGCAATCCGCGCTTGCGCTTCAGCAGAAACTCGGCGTATTGCTCCAGGTCGCTGTGATAGGCCGCCACGCTCAGCGGCGCAAGTCCCTTCTCGACCTTGAGGTAGTCGAGGAACGAGATCAGCAGCCGCAGGCTGGGATCGGCACTCTGCACGAGTTCAGTATCGGGTTAGAACGGGAGCGTGAGAATAGCGAGAAAGGTGCGTCCAGATAGCTTGGCTCCATTGCTGGCGCGATGGGTGCTGCCCATCCTGACGGTGTCATCCTGAGCGGAGCAGCGCCGTCTTTCCGGCCCTGCGGAGGCGAAGGGCCCCCTATTCCGCCGACGGTCCCGCGCCCAAATTCTTCCGCACCGCATTCAGCAACTCCACCGCATTATGCGGCGAGCGCGGATCTTCTTCGTGCTTGAAGAACGCGTAGGTTTCCAGTCCATCGGCAACACACTTCTCTATACGCTCCTGCAGCTTCTTCAACTCATCAGCCGAATAGCTTGGCTGGCGAAAGCGAAAGTAGATGTAGCTGGCGGTGCGGATTTCAGGCGTGTTGAGCTTCTCGGTTTCGGCGACACACAAAGTCGCATTGTGATCGTGCAGCGTCTGATAGATCTCGTCGGTGAACCACGATTCGTGGCGAAACTCGAATGCCGCCTTGAAATTTCGCGGCAATAGCGCCAGAAAGTCACGCAGAACGGTAGCGTCGGCCTTCGCCGTGGGCGGCAACTGGAACAGCACTGGCCCCAGTTGCGCGGCCAGCGGTTGCAGCGTGGGCAGGAATCGCCGTATCGCCTCTTCAGCGTTTTGCAGGCGGCGGATATGGGTGATGTATTGGTTCGCTTTCAGCGCGAAACGAAAGTTCGCGCCGACATCGGCCATCCAACCGGTTGCGGCTTTTTCCGACAGGCTTCGGCGGAAGGTGTAGTTCACCTCCACCGCGGTCAGCTGGGTCGCGTAGTACTTCAGGAAGTTTTTCGAAGCAACTTCCTTGGGATAGAAATCCGGCTTCCAGATGGCATAGGCCCAGCCGGAGGTGCCCACGTACAGCGGCAGTTGCGCATTACTGGAGTTTGCAGCGTTCATCGCGTTCAAAGTCTTTCCCGCAGGAGCAGTGTACTTGCACGACAATTGTATGATTCTGACATGAGACGGAGCGCCCTTATTTTTCTCCTGATACCTTGCCTTGCGCTTGCGGCAATCCCGCAAAACGGTTCTCCATCCCCGAACAGCACAACCAAAGCAAAGATAATACCGCCGAAGGTCCTGGCAGCGCCTAAACCGGAGCGGGCTGGCGACGAAGGCAAAGGCCCTGCAGTGTTTTCTGTCACGATCGGAACCGACGGCCTGGTGCATGATCCTCAGATGATCAAGTCATCCGATAGTAAGCAGGCCGATGCCAATGCGCTGGCAGCCGTCAAGAGATGGAAATTCAAGCCGGCTACAAAGGACGGTGTCCCCATACCGGTAATCATCACAGTAGAAGTTCGTACACACACAATGTGAGAGCCTCAACGTTCGTTTCCCGATGCCCAGTATGTCGAAACTCGGTCATTCAGACTCGCCGCATCGCATCGTGGCCCTCACCGGCTTCATGGCCGCGGGCAAGAGTACCGTCGGTCGCGTACTTGCGTCGATTCTCCGCTGGCGCTTCCTCGACCTCGACTGCGAAATCGAATGCCGCTCCAAGCTGCAAATCCACGAACTCTTCGCGACCCACGGAGAGCCACACTTTCGCCAGATTGAGGCTGATGCCCTGCGGGCGGTCCTGGAGCAGACCTCCACTCCAACCGTCATCGCGCTAGGAGGCGGAACGTTTACCGAGTCGCAAAATGCCGATCTTCTGCGCAGCCACGACGTACATGTGGTTTTCCTCGAACTTGCAGTTGCGGAGTTGCTACAGCGCTGTCAGGCCGCCGGCGAACGATCCGCGCACGACCCTCGGCCGTTGGCAGCCAACACCGAGGCGTTTTGCGCGCTTTACGCCCGGCGGCTGCCCCACTATCGAAAGGCGGGCCTCATCGTAAACACTGCGGGAAAGACGGCGGAGCAGGTTGCGCGGGAGATTGAGGCGGCCTTGCATCTGGCTGCTGGCAAAGCTGGCACCTAGTACTTTCTCGTCATGTCGTGCTCGCCACCGGACGTGATATAACTTGAATTTTCCACACGAAAATGTCCCAGCATAAAATCCCAGTCGGAATTCTTGGCGCTACCGGAGTTGTGGGACAGCGCTTCATCCAGTTGCTCGAAAACCATCCCTGGTTTGAGGTGGCTTGGCTTGCCGCTTCCGACCGCTCCGCCGGACAGAACTACGGCGACGCAGCAAAATGGCGCCTGAAGACGCCGGTCCCGGACCGCGTGCGCAACATAAAAGTTTCGAACGCCACGCCCGACGGTGCACCCCGTGTCATCTTTGCCGCGCTTGATGCCGGCATCGCTCGCGAGATGGAGCCGCAATTCGCCGCCGCTGGCTGCGCCGTGGTCAGCAACTCCAGCGCCTTTCGCATGCAAAACGACGTTCCCCTCGTGATCCCCGAAGTCAACGCCGACCACGTCGCCCTGATTGAACGGCAGAGCTGGCGGAAGCAATCCGGCGGCTACATCGTCACCAATTCCAACTGCTCTGCCATGGGACTGGTGCTCGCACTCGCTCCCTTGCATCGCAAATTTGGAATCGAGTCGGTCTTTGTAGTCACCATGCAGGCGGTCAGCGGCGCGGGATATCCTGGCGTCGCCTCGCTCGACATTCTGGGCAATGTGATCCCCTACATCGCCAACGAAGAAGAGAAGATGGAGGAGGAAACGCGCAAGCTTCTCGGACGTCTCGATGGCGATCATGTCGAGCAGGCCGCATTCACCATGACCGCGCATTGCAATCGCGTCGCAGTTGAGGACGGTCACACCGAATCGGTGTCACTCAAGCTGAAGAAGAAGGCGGCGCCGGAAGAAATCATCGCGGCGTTCAACGACTTTCGTTCCACGCCACAAGAGCTGAAGCTGCCTTTGGCTCCGGCGCAGCCGGTGTTTTACGATGCCAGGCCCGATCGTCCGCAGCCGCGCTTCGATGTCGACCGCGGCAATGGCATGACGGTCAGCGTCGGACGCCTGCGTCCTTGCGGCATCCTAGACTACAAGTTCACGGTGCTGTCGCACAACACTATTCGCGGAGCCGCAGGCGCTGCCCTGCTCAACGCCGAGCTGCTGAAAGTCCAAGGCCTGCTGCCGTGACGCCCATGCGCCTGCTGGCGGTGCGACCGTGATCGTCATGAAGTTTGGTGGCACCTCGGTCGAGGACGCCAAGGCCATCGATCGTGTTGCCAGCATCGTGAAGTCGCGTCTGCCCGAGCGCCCCTTCGTCGTGGTCAGCGCCATGGCTAAAGTTACCGATCAGTTGCTGGCTATGGCCGCCGCTGCCGGGCGCGGGGAACGCGCTCAGGCGCTGGAAATCTGCCGCGCTCTGCGCGAGCGTCATTACCTTACTGTGGGCGAACTGCTGGACACTGGCCTCCATACTGAACTGCACCACGAGCTTGGCTCGGAGTTCGACTCGCTCGATGAATTGCTGCGCGGCATTTCGGCCGTGGGCGAGCTGACGCCGCGCACTTCCGATTACGTTGTCTCGTTTGGCGAGCGGCTGTCGAGCATGATCGCTACGGCCGCATTTCTTGCACGCGAGATTCCGGCTACGCTGCTCGATCCTCGTCAGATCATCGTCACCGATGCGCAGCACAGCCGCGCTGTGCCGCAAGTGGACGAGATCAACGATCGCCTGCACGACCGCGTCCAGCCGCTGATCGAACAAAAGCGCGTGCCCATCATGGGCGGTTTTGTGGGCGCCACGCGCGAAGGCGTCACCACCACCATCGGCCGCGGCGGTTCGGATTTTTCGGCAGCCTTGGTCGGCGCGGGATTGAACGCCGAGCGCATCGAGATCTGGACCGACGTGGACGGCATGAAGACGACCGATCCGCGCATCTGCACCGAAGCGCGCCGCATTAAGTTGATCAGCTTTGAAGAAGCTGCTGAGCTGGCCTATTTCGGCGCCAAGGTTCTACATCCGGCCACGGTGCTGCCCGCTGTTGAAAAAAACATTCCCGTACTTGTATTGAATTCGCGCAACCCGTCAAATGCCGGCACTCGTATTCTGGCCCGCACACCGCGCTCGCGCTCGCTGTTCAAAGCAATTGCTGCCAAGAGCCGCATCACCGTCATCGACATTGTCGCTGCACGCATGTTGATGGCCCATGGATTTCTGGCCCAAGTGTTTGATGTCTTCGCCCGGCATCATTGCGCGGTCGATGTGGTCTCGACGTCGGAGGTCAGCATCTCGCTCACCGTCGATTCCAACGAGGCGATTCCGCAGATCGCCGCCGACCTGGAAAAACTTGCCTTCGTGAAATATTCGGGGCGCAAGGCGATCGTCTGCCTCGTGGGTGAGAACCTGCGTGACACGCCGGGAGTCGCGGCGCAGATCTTCGACGCCATCCGCGACATCAATGTGCGCATGATTTCGCAAGGGTGCGTCGGAGATCAACCTGACGTTCGTTATCGATGAGGCCGACGTGCCCGAAGCGGTTCGCCGGCTGCATGCACGGTTCTTCACCGACGTCGATCCCGAGGTGTTCGATTGAGCAAGCCATCGCTGAGATTGCTGGTTCTGGGGCCGGGCAAGACCGGTTCGCTGGTTGCCGAGGTCGCGCGCGAACGCGGACATCAGGCGCGGATTATCGACATTGATGTGAATCGCGACGGCGCGTGGCTCACGCCTGAAAACCTGCGCGACGTCGATGTGGTTATCGATTTCACTTCGCCAGAAGCGGTGCTGGCCAACATCAATGCCGGCTTGCGTGCGCATAAAGCGATGGTGGTCGGCACCACCGGCTGGTACAGCGAGATGGCGCGCATTCGCAACGCCGTCGAGCAGGCAGGAACGGGATTTGTCTTTGGGGCCAATTTTTCTTACGGCGTAAATCTCTTCTTCCAGATGGTGAAGGCGGCGGCGCCTGCGTTGACGCATGGTTACAGCGGCCACATCACGGAATTCATCACATCCACAAGAAAGACGCGCCATCCGGTACCGCCGCCGCGATGCAGCGCGTCTTGGAGCAAACTGCCGGAGCGTCGTGTCGATATCACCTCCGAACGCGAGGGAGAAGTGACAGGCACGCATACTCTGGAACTGAACGCAGCGGGCGATCGCATCGTGCTCACCCACGAAGCCAAGTCACGCCGGACGTTCGCCGAGGGCGCAGTGCTCGCGGCCGAGTGGATTGTCGGGAAAACAGGCTTCTACGACTTCAAAGACATCTTCGGCCAGATGTGAAGGCGTTTTCACCACGGAAGCACGGAGATCACGGAGTAGGTTTTTCTTTAGGAACGTTGCGGCAATGTCAACTGATTGAACCGTAGTCTAACTTTCCGGATCGAAGTCGGCTTCAGGCAGCAGACAACTTAATATAAACCGGTCTTCCCTTGCATCTGTCTCGCCTGTTTCAAAAAGAACTTCTCCGTGCTCTCCGTGCCTCCGTGGTGAAAACGCCTTTTGAGATTCCCGGCCCCTCGGGATTATCCTCTTCCAATGAAACTGCGTGGTTGTGGTACCGCTCTTGTCACCCCGTTCAAGCAAGATGGCAGCATCGACGAATCGGCGTTGCGCGAACTGGTGCGCTGGCAAGTCGAATCGGGCATCGACTTCCTTGTTCCTTGCGGCACTACGGGCGAGACGCCAACTCTGTCGCACGATGAATGGTTGCGCGTCGTCGACCTGACCATCGAGACCGCTGCCGGCCGCGTGCCCATCATGGCGGGCGCGACCTCGAACAACACCCGCGAAGCCGTCGCCAAGGCGAAGGAAATTTCGGCGCGCCCGGGCGTCGACTACGTCCTGACCGCGACGCCTTACTACAACAAGCCCACGCAGGAAGGCATTTATCAGCACTTCAAGGCGATTGCCGAAGCCTCGACCAAGCCGCTGGTGCTGTACAACATTGCCGGACGAACCGGAACGAATATCGAGACGCCCACGCTGCTGCGTCTGGCCGAGATCCCTAACATCATTGCCGTCAAGGAAGCCAGCGGCAACATTGCGCAGATCGCCGAAGTATGCGCTTCGGTGCCGGAATATTTCCTCGTCTTTTCCGGCGACGACGCCATCACTCTAGCGGTGATCGGACTGGGCGGCGTCGGAATTATCTCGGTTGTGTCCAACGAAATTCCCGCCGAGATGTCGCGCATGACGGGCGCAGCCCTGGCCGGCAAGTGGGACACCGCGCGATTGCTCCTGCGCAAATACCTGCCGCTGATGCAGGCGAACTTTATCGAATCCAATCCCGGCCCGGCGAAAGCCGTGCTGGCGATGATGGGCCGCATCGAAGAGGTCTATCGTCTGCCGATCGTAGCGATGAAAAAGGAAAATCGCGCCAGGCTGGAGAAAATCGCGGCCGACGTGGGACTGCTGCAAGCGCAACCGGCGGCGAGCCACTAGTCGGTCGCGCTAAGACTAGTTCTCGTCCCAGTGGCCTAATACAAATACGCCGCTGCCGTTCTCGTCGCGTCCGTAGCGCAAACAGGCCAAGCCTTGCGAGAACGCCTTCAGGAACTGCTCCCGATTACGCAATTGCACGTCCGCTGCCCTCTGGCGCGTCTCGGGCTGCGCCTTCCAGGCATAGATTTCGGCGGGAATCTCGATTCGCATTTCTTCGCTGAATACCGGCTGCTTTCCTGTCGAGAGCAGCGACTGCACTCGCTTGGATTTCAGCCACCATTCCGCCACCAGGCGATCAGTGGGAAGAAATCCCTGCAACGGCGACGATGTGATGCCGTACTGATTGATGTTGTAGCGGCGCGCAATCGCGCCCAGCCGTTCCAGGTTGAAGTATGCGTTCTTGATCTCCAGGGGATCGAAGGTCCACTCGATCAGGTCATATCCGTTAGCGATTGCGTCCTCGCGCTGAAACAGTTTCAGCTTCCGCCCCAGGCCGCTGTTGCGGTACTCCGCTTTCACGGCCAGCATGTGAGAGTGTAAAAAGGTTTGCTGGTTGCGAACGCCGGGAATAGAGAACGCAAAGCCTACCAGGGTTCCCCCATCCCAGGCGCAAATGACTTGTCCACCGATCTTGGGCGCGAGCGAGAAAATCCGCAGCGGCACAAGCTCGTTGTCGGCGAATCCCCAAACTTCTTTTTGCAGGGCCACGCAGGCGCGAAATTCCTCCACATCGGTGCAATTCCGCAACGTGATACTGTCGTCGCTCACGGCTGTTCCTGCCGTTTGGATTCCTGCCACAGTGATTCCATCTCCTCGAGCGAAGCTTCCGCCGGCTTGCGGCCCTGCTCGCGAAGCCGCTGCTCCAGATACTGAAACCGGCGGCGGAATTTGCGATTCGTTTTGCGCAGCGCCGATTCAGGATCGAGCGAGAGATAACGAGCGATGTTTACCAGCACAAAGAAGAGATCGCCGACCTCATCTTCCAGCCGCGAAGGCAACTCAGCGGAAATCTTCACACTTCTCGCGCCCGCTACGCCAGCGGCTGATTCCGGCTGCGGACCCGGCGCGGGATAGTCTGCCAGATTCTCCCGCAGCTCGTCGGTTTCCTCATTCAACTTTTCGAAGAGGGCCTCAATATTGGGCCAGTCGAATCCGACATGCGCTACGCGCGAGCTGATCTTGTAAGCCTCCATCAGCGATGGCATCGCGGAAGAGACGCCTGCCAGCACGGCCTCAGGATGATCTTCGCTCTTCGCCCCATCATCCCCCGCTTCCTGCTGGCGCTTCTTCTTTTCTTCAGCCTTGAGAGCCTGCCAATTCCGCAGCACTTCGCCGGGCGTATCGGCCTTAACATCGCCAAAAACGTGAGGGTGACGATCCACCAGCTTGTTGGAGAGACGCTCAAGGACATCATCAATAGAAAAGCGGTTTTCTTCCGCTGCCATCTCCGCGTAGAAGAGTACTTGCAGCAACAGGTCACCGAGTTCGCCGGTGAGCTCATCCCAGTCGCGCGCGTCGATGGCTTCCACCACCTCGTACGCTTCTTCCAGCGTGTACGGCTTGATGGTATCGAAGGTCTGTTCGCGGTCCCACGGGCATCCGCCGGGGCCGCGCAGCCGCGCCATGATCGACACGGCGCGTTCAAATCGTTCGCCTGTGGTGGGAACAGACACGCTACTCGCTTTTCGCTCTTCGCTCTTCGTCACGAGCTGCGGCTCCGATATTACAAAAGCATACTGCCACGCGCGGGCAACGTCACTGCTGGATTTCTAGAGCGGGCGGGCCTTCTGCATCGGACCTTTCCGAATTGCAAAAAGCGAAAGGCGAAGAGCGGCCTTCCTAGTCCAGATCAAAATCTCGCAGCGGCTTGCCTGTGTCGGGCGTTTCTTTCGCGCGCTTCAGCGCTTCCTGGAATTTCTTCTCCAGAAGATCGCCCTGGTGCTTCTGCGCCTCTACCGACTGCCGGAAGATGGACTCTTTGCGGCTGTCCTGGTCCTTCATGGCACGCGCGGCAGCTTCCAGGTCCTCGAATGTCTTGGGGACAGCCTTCGGCGTGTGGGCAATCACGGCCTTCACTTCGGGATCGATCTTCAGGGATGCACCGCAGCAGGGGCACGCAACTTCGAATTGGGGCGACGACTTAGCCATGGAGGAATCTTACCCCAGCCGGCAGAAACCAGCTAACTTTGGCAGAGATGGACAATTTTGAAAAGACCGGGCTTTCTTGCCGCCGGAAATTCCACGGGAACAATGCGACCGACGGAGCTATCGTGAATCTAAGGTAGGGTGATCGTTTGCTTCCCTTACCCGCAAAAACAATTCTTCTTCATTCTTTCAACGGACGCGAATCGTCCAACTTTGGAGGATCTTATTCATGTCAAATACAGCTAATGTTCTCACTCCCCAGCGACCGGCAGACCAGCAGGGACGCATAAAGACTGTCGGTTACGCAGCCCAATCATCCACTGCACCCCTCCAGCCATTTTCTTTCGAACGCCGCGAACCTGGCCCGCAAGATGTTCAGATCGACATTCTGTTTTGCGGCGTCTGCCATTCCGACCTGCACACCGTCCGCGACGAATGGGCGAGCTTTATGCCAACCACGTTTCCGGCTGTTCCCGGCCACGAGATCGTGGGCCGTGTGAGCAAAGTTGGCTCGGAAGTCAGCAAATTCAAGGCGGGCGATCTGGCTGCCGTCGGCTGCCTGGTCGATTCCTGCCGCAAGTGTGAGAGCTGTAAAGCCGGCCTGGAGAATTACTGCGAAGTCGGAGCCACGTTCACCTATAACAGTCCCGACCCACACCTTGGCGGCGTTACTTACGGCGGGTATTCAAAGCTAATCGTCGTGGACGAGAACTACGTGCTGAAGGTACCTACTAATCTTAATTTGGCTGCTGTGGCGCCGCTCCTTTGCGCCGGCATCACCACGTATTCGCCGTTACGCCACTGGAAGGTTGGAAAAGGCCAGAAGGTCGGCATCGTCGGTCTCGGCGGCCTGGGACATATGGGCGTGAAACTGGCGCATGCCCTTGGTGCTGACGTCACCCTGTTCACCACCTCGGCTCATAAGAAGGACGATGCCAAGCGACTGGGAGCGCAACACGTAATCATCTCGAAGGACCAGGCGGAGATGGAAAAACATGTCCGCAGCTTTGACTTTATCCTCGACACCGTCTCCGCCGACCACGACCTCAACGTATACCTGAATCTGCTGAAGCGCGATGGGGCGATGGTGCTGGTGGGCGCTCCGGAAAAGCCGGCGCCGGTCGCGGCCTTCAATCTCATCATGGCGCGACGCAGTCTTTCGGGATCAGGGATTGGTGGCATTCCCGAAACTCAGGAAATGCTGGATTTCTGCGGCAAACACGGCATCACATCGGACATCGAACTAATCCCGATTCAGAAGATCAACGAAGCCTATGAGCGCCTGCTGCGCAGCGATGTGAAGTACCGCTTCGTGATCGATATGGGGTCGCTGAAGTAGGAAGCCGCGCGGCGGATCCTTAAGTGTGTCATCCCGAGCGACGAGCCGTTTCGGCGAGGAGTCGAGGGACCTGCTTTTCGCCTGCACGAGACGAGCTTTCGTGGTCCGGGCAAACAGCGGGTCCTTCGACTGCGCGTCCGCCGATCCGCAAACCCGGCGGATCGTGAAGAGAGCGGACGCTCCGCTCAGGATGACACCTGAGGGCCTGGCTCTACGATTTACTTCGCCTCGACCGGCTCTGCCTCAACCAACTTCGGGCTCTGCTTCAGCCGCTCTTTCTCCACCACAAAATTCCCCAGGAACAGCATGTCCATCTCGCTGGCGCGGAAGGTGCTGAAGGCGTTGGCGGGAGTATTCACAATGGGCTCGCCCTTCAGGTTGAAGGACGTGTTCAGCACCGCCGGAATTCCTGTCGCCTGCGAGAAACGTTTAATCAGCCCGTGGTATCGAGGACTGGCGTCCTCAAATACCGTCTGCAAGCGCCCGGTGCCGTCGACGTGGGTTATGGCCGGCAGCACGCTATGCTTCGACGGCCGCACCGGCACAACGTACAGCATGTAACGCGCCGGATAATGTTCCATCGCGTTGGGCAGTTCGAAGAATTCTTCCGTGCGCTCGGCCAGCACCGACGGCGCAAACGGCCGGTAGGGCTCGCGAAACTTGATCTTGGTGTTGACGATGTCCTTCATGTTGGGATTGCGCGCATCGGCCAGAATGCTGCGATTGCCTAGCGCGCGCGGCCCCCACTCGAAGCGTCCCTGGAACCAGCCAATCACGTTGCCCTGCTGCAAGCGTTCGACCGCCAAGTCGAGCAGCTTGTCATCATCCTCCACTCGCTGATATGGAATTCCGTTCTCTGTCAGAAACTGCTGCACTTCGCCGTCGGAATACCCCCTGCCCCAATACGCATGGTCCATGCGAAAGCGCCGCTTGTTGCCCAGCAGCATGTTGTCGGCCCACAGAGCGGCGCCCAGCGCCCCACCGCCATCTCCCGCGGCCGGCTGGATAAAGATGTCGTCGAACGGCGTCTCCCGCAGAATACGATGATTGGCAACGCTGTTCAGCCCGACGCCGCCGGCAATGCAGAGCTTGGTCAGGCCAGTCTCTTTTTGCAATTGCCGCGCCATGCAGATCAGCACTTCCTCCGTCACCTGCTGGATGCTGGCCGCGATATCGGCATAGTGCTGGTTCTGCTTGCAAAGTTCGTTGAAGTTCGACGGCGGATCGCCGAAGTAGGTCGGGAAGCCCGAATCAGCAGTGAAGAACAGGGTCTTAGGCGCGCGTGGCTCGCCAAAAAGTTGTTCGAACTTCTTGTTGAAGGTCCGAGTGGTCGAGTGCTGGAAGCAGAAATAATCCATGTCCAGCGAAAACGATCCATCGGCCTCCTGCCGAATCACCTTCCACACCTTCTCGACATAGCGCGGCTGCCCATAGGGCGCCATGCCCATCACTTTGTATTCGCCCTCGTTCACCTCGAAGCCCAGGAACGCGGTGAAAGCGCTGTACAGAAGCCCCAGCGAGTGCGGGAACATCATCTGCTTGCGAATCTCAATCTGGTTGCCGCGACCAACGCCCCACGTCCCCGTTACCCACTCGCCCACACCATCCACGGTCATGATGGCCGCTTCTTCGAACGGCGAACACAGGAACGCGCTGGCGGCGTGCGACATGTGATGTTCGCTGTAAAGGATCTTCTCCGTCGGAATGCCCAGCTCGGCCGAGATCTTCGACCCTACCCACAGCTTGTCGATCATCCACGTGATCATCGACTCACGAAAAACTTTGTACGACTGCGGATAGGTCTGTAGCACGCTCATCAGGATGCGATCGAACTTGCGGAATGGCTTCTCGTAGAAAACCACATAGTCCAAGTCCCCAGCCTGAATTCCCCCGCTCTCCAGGCAGAACTTGATGGCATGATGCGGGAAGCCGAAATCATGCTTGATGCGGCTGAAGCGTTCTTCTTCGGAGGCGGCAATCAGCTTGCCGTCCTGCAGGAGCGCAGCTGCGGCGTCGTGGTAATAACAGGAGATTCCCAGGATATTCATGTCAGCCTTGGCGCCGGGCCTCTTCGAGGGTATTGGGGATGGGAGGATGGTCAAACCACTTCTCCGGGCGCTTCTTGGTATGGAACAGGTCCGCAAAGAATCGCACTGGCAATCCAAAGAACGCTATCACGGTAGAGTAGATCAGCGTCAGCAGGATGCGGGCCTGGAAGTTGCCGATGGCATGGCCAATCTTCTTCCAGCGCCCTGATATCTTCGCCCGAAAGCCAGCAGGCAAGCAAAACCAGATCGCGACGGCGAGAGCCACGACGGCCAGCACGGTCTTCCAATGCAGCTTTATGAAATGAAGCAACATCCTGCATTTTCCCCTAGAAGAACGAGTAGATAAACGGCGCAATGGCGGAGCTCTGGGCCAAAATCAGCAGCACCGCGAAAACCGCCAGAGTAATGAGGATTGGCGTCAGCCACCAGCGTTTGTTGCTCCAAAAGAAAGAAAACAGTTGCCCAGCCGTGCTGAAACGCTGACCCGTTGTCCTGAAGATCCCCATGTACCTCTCCCCAAATTCAAAGCCGCCTTCGCAGACCAAAGAGGTCTGAGGCGGTGCGAAAGACCGTGCCTGATTTTACCTTAGATTGTGGCGAATTCAGAAAGTCCGAAGCACAAAGCGTCTTCCGATGTTACAACTTTGGGACACTCCCAATTGGGCCCTTTTCCCAGCCCTTGCCCCCTGCCCTATAATGAAGCGTTAGTCCCTCCGTTCTCATCGAGCTAGTAAGGGGTATTGATGGCCACAACTGAATTTGCCGTACACGGTGCCGAGCAAGGCGCCGTGCGTGAGCCTGTCGTTAACGACTTCAGCATCCAGGTTGCAACCGTAAACGGATCGGGCTCGCAGAGCGCGAACACGGTTCTGCTGCGCACCATCTTCCAGATGGGCGTGCCTGTCTCCGGCAAGAACATGTTCCCCTCGAACATTGCCGGGCTGCCGACCTGGTACACCATTCGCGCCAGCAAGAAGGGTTATATCGCCCGCAAGAAGGAAATCGACTTCCTGGTGGCGATGAATCCCGAGACGGCGAAGGAAGACGTGATGTCGCTGGCGCCGGGCGCGGTCGCGCTTTACGACGAGCCGCTCAAGCTCAACGAGCTGCGCTCCGACCTGATCTTCTATCCCGTGCCCTATGACAAGATCACCGCCGCTGCCTGCCCTGAGTCGAAGCTGCGCAAGCTGGTAAAGAACATGGTGTATGTCGGCGTGGTGGCGCGGCTGCTCAACCTCGACATGACCGAAGTGGAAAAGGCCCTCCGCAAGCAGTTCGCGAAGAAGGTCAAGGCCGCCGAACTCAATTGGGGAGCAGCCAAAGCTGGCTATGAATACGCTGCCGCGTCGCTCACCAAGGCCGACCCGTTCACCGTCGAGCGCATGAACAAGACCAGCGGCATGATCATCATCGACGGCAATTCGGCGGCGGCCATCGGCTCCATGTTCGCCGGCGTCACGGTGGTGACGTGGTACCCGATTACACCCTCCTCGTCGCTCGTTGAGAGCCTAATCGAATACATGAAGGAATATCGTATTGGTGGTGATGGTAAAGCTACTTTCGCCATCGTTCAGGCCGAGGACGAACTCGCCGCAATCGGTATGGTTCTGGGCGCAGGGTGGGCCGGAGCTCGCTCCATGACGGCCACCGCCGGTCCCGGTATCTCTCTGATGGCCGAGTTTGCCGGACTGGGATACTACGTCGAGATTCCCGGAGTTATTTGGGACATCCAGCGCGTCGGCCCTTCGACGGGTTTGCCGACGCGCACCTCGCAAGGTGACATCTCCTTCGTCGCCAGACTTTCGCACGGCGACACCCAACATCCCATGCTGATTCCCAGCGATCCGAGTGAGTGCTTCAGCATGGCCAGCGAGGCGTTCGATCTGGCCGAGCAGCTCCAGACGCCGGTCTTTGTCATGTCGGATCTCGATCTCGGCATGAATAACTGGATGTCGGAGCCCTTTCAGTATCCCGAGAAGCTGCAGAATCGCGGCAAAGTGCTTACCGCGGAAGACCTCGATCGGCTGGGCGGCTTCGCGCGCTACAAGGACGTCGACGGCGATGCCGTGGGCTATCGCACATTGCCGGGAACCAACCATCCGGGAGCGGCGTGGTTCGCGCGCGGCAGCGGTCACAATGACAAGTCGCAGTACAGCGAGCGTCCCGACGACTACGCCAACAATATGGATCGCCTGGCGAAGAAATTCGAGACGGCGCGCACGCTGGTTCCCCGCCCCGAGATCGTGCGTAACGATGGCAACGAAGTGGGCATCATCGCCTACGGAACTTCGCATCACGCACTGGTGGAGACACTCGATCAACTGCAAGCGGAGTACGGCGTGAAGGCCGACTACCTGAGGCTGCGTGCCTTTCCGTTCACCCGGGAGACGCATGAGTTCATCGCCGCGCACAAGCGCGTCTACATCGTCGACCAGAACCGCGACGCACAGATGCTAGAGTTGCTGAAACTCGACATCGCTATCCCGGATATCATCAAGCTGCGCAGCGTCCGCCACTACAACGGACTGCCCATCGATGCGCGCTCCGTCACCGACGAGATCATCTCCCAGGAGGGCAAGTAAATGGCAGCCACAGCTACACCGCCGCCCCCGGCCAAAACCAATCGCATCGGGCTCACCGTGCTCGACTATCGCGGAGGCAAAACCACGCTCTGCGCCGGTTGCGGTCACAATGCCATCTCCGAGCGCATCATCGACGCGTTCTACGAGATGGGCATCCCGCCCGAGCGCGTTATTAAGATGTCGGGCATCGGCTGCTCATCGAAGACCCCGGCGTATTTCATGGGCCGCTCTCACAGCTTTAACTCCGTCCACGGACGCATGCCGTCTGTCACCACCGGCGCGGTACTGGCCAACTCGAAGATCGTCGCTCTGGGCGTCAGCGGCGACGGCGACACTGCGTCCATCGGCATCGGGCAGTTCGTCCACTTGATGCGCCGCAATTTGCCCATGATCTACATCATCGAAGACAACGGGGTCTATGGGCTCACCAAGGGACAGTTCTCCGCGACGGCCGATCTCGGCTCAAAGCTGAAGACGGGTGTCATCAACGATCTTCCGCCGATCGATACCTGCGCCCTGGCCATCATGCTGGGCGCCACCTTTGTCGGCCGCTCGTTCTCCGGCGATAAGCGCCAGCTCCACACCATGTTGAAGGCGGCCCTGTCGCACCGCGGCTCGGTAATGCTTGACGTGATCTCGCCTTGCACCACCTTTAACGATCACGAAGGCTCCACCAAGTCGTACAAGTTCGTCAAAGACCACGAAGAGCCTTTGCACAACATGGACTTTGTGCCCCACTTCCACGACATCGCGGTGGAGTACGATGAGGGATCGAGCCTGAATGTCACCATGCACGACGGCTCCTCGTTGCGGTTGAAGAAGCTGGAGCACGATTACGATCCCACCAACAAGGTGGAGGCGGTGAAGCGCTTGATCCAGTCACACGATGCCGAGGAGGTGCTGACCGGGGTGCTGTACGTGAACACCACCGCGCCCAACTTCATCGACATGATCAACATGACCGATGAGCCGCTGGCGACGCTGCCCGAAAGCGTCACCCGTCCTTCGCGCCAGGCGCTGGAGGAGTGCATGGAGGAACTGCGGTAGCTGGGCTCTCAGCCGTCAGCCAGGGAATCGCCTGGCGAGGCTGTGTATCCCGGTGGCTAGCGACGTTTAGGCGTCAGGTCCGTCTTACGCGCCCTTCACATCGAAGTATTGCGCCATCTTGCGGAACTTGTTGTAACGCGTGTTCAGCAGCTCAGCCGTGGGCAACTTTTCCATCTCGGATAGATGTTTATCCAGGACGTCGGCCAGTGCATTCGCTGCGGCGTCGTAGTCATGTTGGGCTCCGCCCGCCGGCTCGGGAATGACTTCATCGCAGATGCCCAGCTCCAGGTTGTCCTCTGCCGTGATGCGCAAGGCCGCAGCCGCTACATCCTTCTTGCTCGAATCTCGCCACATGATCGACGCGCAGCCCTCCGGCGAGATGACCGAATAAATACTGTTCTCCATCATGAGCACGCGATCGGCCACGGCAATGGCCAGCGCGCCGCCGCTGCCGCCTTCCCCAGTGATCACTGCGACGAACGGGACCTCCAGACGCGCCATCTCCCGCAAATTATGCGCTATGGCTTCCGCTTGTCCGCGCTCTTCAGCGCCCAATCCGGGATACGCGCCCACGACGTCGATAAGCGAGATGACCGGGCGTCCCCACTTCTCGGCAAACTTGATCGCCCGCAGCGCTTTGCGATAGCCTTCGGGATTGGGCTGGCCAAAGTTGCGATGGACGCGCTGCTTGGTGTCGCGGCCCTTTTGCGTTCCCAGCACCAGCACTTCCCTGCCGCGAAAGCGGGCCATGCCGCAGACCATGGCGGCATCGTCGCCAAAAGCGCGGTCGCCGTGGATCTCACTGAAGTCAGGAAAAATTCGCTCAATGTAATCCAGCGGATAGGGGCGATTGGGATGGCGCGCCAACTCGGTGCGCTCCCAGGGCGTCAGCTGTCCCGACATCTGGCGCCGCAGAGACTCCACGCGGTCGTGCAATCCCTGCAACTGCTTCAGGGCGGCTTGATTGTCTCCGGCCACGCCCTGCAATTGCTGTATCTGCTCTTCGATTTTCGGTAGTTCTTCTTGCGCTTTTGAGGCAGCTTCCATAATGGGGACGTTTCGCTTGGTGGCCGCCCAGTACACGGCTTCGGCTGCGTCCAGCCAGAAGTCCAGTGCAGACACAATCCGGATTGCGCAGGCGTCAGCTGGGTTTCGTCGGCGCATTGCGGTATCGGCCGACTTAGGCCGGGTTCAATCAATGACGCGTACGCTGCCGCGCCCGCACAATTCTTCCACTCGATTGATGAAGGCCCGGTCCGGCAACACATTATAGCCTTCCGCCTCCATCACCGCGGTAAAGTCGCCCCTGCGCTCCAGGTCGAACAGGACGCGGGCCTCGCCTGTGCGCTCGCGACACAACGCCTGAAGCTCGTCGATGGTGGTAGCCGACGCGGTCTCCAGCGCAACCTTGATGCGCAAGTGGGTGGGTAGCTTCGGGCGCGCGTCCTCCAGTGGCGTGATGTCGCCAATCATGACCTTGGGGTTCGAGCCTTCCTCCACTCTCACGCCTCCCTTGATCAATACCGGGACGGTGAGCTTCAATCGTTCTGCCAGCCTGCGATACGGCTCCGCGAAGCAAAGAACATCCACTGAGCCGTTCATGTCTTCGAGTTGCCCCTGGGCGTACAGATCGCCCTTCTTCGACTTAGCGACGCGAATGCCCTTAAGGATTCCGCCCACCAGAATTTCGTCCTTGCCCGTAGACGACTTCAGCTCGCCGATGTCCGTAGTCGAGAGCGCGTGGAAGTCCAGCAGCTTTTCCTGATACTTCTCCAGCGGATGGCCGGTGATGAAGAAACCCAGAATCTCTTTCTCGAAGCCGAGCCGCTGGTGCTCATCCCAGTCGGGAGTGTTGGGCAGTGGCTTTTCGTCGACGCGCGTCTCCTCATCCTGCTGAAAGACGCCGAACAGGCCATGCTGTCCGAGTGCCGCGTCCTTCTGCGCCTTCTGCGCGTTGTCCATGGCGCTGTCGACCACAGCCATCAGCTGCGCGCGGCGGCCCAGCGGGTCCATGGCGCCACTCTTGATCAGCGACTCGACCACTCGCTTGTTGAGCAGATGGAGGTCGACGTTTTCGCAGAATTGATAGAACGATTTGAAGTTGCCGTTCTTCTTGCGCGCCGCCACAATCGATTCGATCGCATTGTGGCCGACGTTCTTCACCGCCGCCAGACCGAAGCGAATCGCCTCGCCGTGCGGCGTGAAGTACGCGTCGCTCACATTGATATCGGGCGGCTCGACAGGAATGCCCATCTCGCGGCACTCGTTGATGTACTTCACCACGTCGTCGGTACTGCCGGAGACCGAGGTGAGCAGCGCAGCCATGAACTCCACCGGATAGTGGGTCTTGAGATACGCCGTCTGGTAGGCCAGCAACGCATACGCAGCCGAGTGCGACTTGTTGAAGCCGTATCCGGCAAACTGCTCCATCAGGTCAAAAATCTTCTCGACCTTCTTTGAATTCAGGCCGCGCTCGGCAGCGCCCCGCACAAAACGCTCGCGCTGCTTGGCCATGGCTTCGGGATCTTTCTTGCCCATGGCGCGGCGCAGCAAGTCGGCTTCTCCCAGCGAGTACCCGGCCAGCCGGTTGGCGATCTGCATCACCTGTTCCTGATAGACGATGACACCAAGCGTCTCCTTCAGCATCGTCTCCAGCTCCGGCAACCCGTATTCGATATTCTTGCGGCCCCACTTGCGCTCGATGAAGTCTTCGATCATGCCGCCTTGGATGGGCCCTGGCCGGTAAAGCGCGTTCAGAGCCGTGAGATCTTCGACCGTGGTAGGCTTATAGCGCCGCAGCACATCCCTCATGCCGTGCGATTCAAACTGGAAGACGCCGGAGGTCAATCCGGTGTGGAAGACTTTTTCATAGGTCACCTGATCGTCGAGCGCAAGCGTCTGCAAATCGAGCTGCTCACCGCGCGTCTGCTGGATCAGCCGCAGTGCGGCATCGATGATGGTCAGGGTGGTGAGCCCGAGAAAATCCATCTTCAGCAGGCCCAGCTTCTCCACCGCCTTCATGTCGTAGGCGGTAACGATTTCGTCGTTCTTGGTGCGATGCAGCGGAACCAACTCGGTCAGCGGTTGCGGTGCAATCACCACGCCCGCGGCATGCACACCTGCGTTGCGCACCAGGCCTTCGAGTTTCTTAGCAGTGTCGATCAGCTCTCTGGTCTGCGGCTCAGTTTCGTAGGCCGTAGCCAGCGGCGGCGAATCTTTCAAAGCCTGGCTGAGCGTGATGTTCAGCGTCGTCGGGATCATCTTGCCGATGCGCTCAACTTCGGCATAAGGAATGTCCATCGCCCGACCGGAATCCTTGATTGCAGCCTTTGCTGCCATGGTGCCGAAGGTGATGATCTGCGCCACCTGGTCGCGCCCGTACTTCTGCGTGACGTATTCGATGACCTCGCCGCGCCGGTTCATGCAGAAGTCGATGTCGATGTCGGGCAGGCTGATGCGCTCGGGATTCAGGAAGCGCTCGAACAGCAACTCATTCTGCAGGGGATCGATGTCGGTGATGCTCAGCGCGTAGGCGACCAGCGATCCTGCTGCGGATCCGCGGCCCGGCCCAACCGGAATGTTGCGCTCCTTGGCGTAGCGGATGAAGTCCCAGACGATGAGGAAGTATCCTGCGAACTGCATCTGGCGGATCATCTCGATCTCGCGCGACAGACGCTGCTCGTAATCCTCCAGCGAGTGCTTCAGCCGGCCCATGGTCTGGAGCTCGCGCAGGACGTTCAGCCGCTTGCGCGAAACCCTCGCGGCTGACATGCTCGAAGTAGTCGGGGAGCGAGTACCCGGCAGGAACCTCGAACTGCGGGAACGGATCGTGAACTTTTTCCAGGCGCACATTGCAGCGCTCGGCGATCTCCATGCGTGCGCGCCAGCACGCGCTCGTATCCCTGGAAAACCTTCGCCATCTCGGCCGCGCTCTTCACGAAGAACTGGTTGCCATGAAACTTGAGCCGGTTGGTGTCGTGGATCGACTTGCCCGTCTGGATGCAGACCATCACGTCCTGGGCGTGCGAGTCGTCCTCGCAAAGATAGTGGCTGTCGTTGGTCGCGACCAGCGGCAGAGCGAGTTCCTGTTCCAGCTTCAGCAAGTCTGCCTGAATTCGCTGTTCATCGGGAACGCCCTGGTCTTGAATTTCGAGATAGAAATTGCCCTTCCCGAAGATGTCCGTATAGGTCACGGCAGCGTGCCGCGGCGTTGTACTTGCCTTCGGACAGGTTCTCGGCTACTTCGCCCTTCAGACACGCGGACATGCCAATCAATCCTTGTGAGTGTTCGGCGAGAAATTTCTTGCTGACGCGCGGTTTGTAATAGAAGCCGTGCAGCGACGCCTCGGAGACAATCTTGACCAGGTTGCGATAGCCCTGGTCGTTCTCCGCCAGCACAATGAGATGGTTGTAGCTGTCGCCTTCGGGCGCGGCGCGATGATCTTCCTTCTTGCAGATGTAGAGCTCGCAACCCAGGATAGGCTTGACTCCCGCTTCTCTGGCGGCATCCACAAACTTGACGGCGCCGAAGATGTTGCCGTGGTCGGTCATGGCGACCGCGGGCATGTCGAGTTCCTTGACGCGATTGACCAGGCGCTCGATCTCGCATGCGCCGTCAAGCATGGAGTAATCGGTATGCAGATGAAGATGAACGAATTCGGATGGAGAATTGATACTTCTATTTTATGCGTTCGCGGCAGCGTTTGCAGTCTGAGGAAGATGTGGAAAACGAGGCTGCAATTAAGATTGTGGCGTCCCGGCAGGGGCTCGAATTTATTATTGCCCCAACACATGGCTGAAGCGCTGGGGCTATCATCTTTGGTTCCGCCATGACGGGACTGGATTTACCGTGAATCATATTTTTCTGCTCACGATTGCCGGAGTTGTCGCGGGCGCGATTGCCGCGATCTCTGGCTTTGGCATCGGCAGTATCTTGACGCCGCTGCTGGCCCTGTGGATCGGTACCAAGCTGGCAGTCGCGCTGGTCTCCGTTCCACATTTCATCGGGACGGCCCTGCGCTTCGCCGTGATTCGTGAGCACGTTGACCGGCGTGTGCTGTGGACTTTCGGCATCACCAGCGCCGCCGGCGGCCTTATCGGAGCGGTGCTGCACATCTGGCTGCGCAGCGAAGTCCTTGGTTATGTCCTGGGAGCGCTGCTGGTGTTCGCGGGGATCGCCGGCGTCACCGGGCTCGCGGCGCGCATGAGGCTGGGCCGCCGAGCCGGATGGATTGCAGGGGCGGTGTCAGGCATGTTTGGCGGTCTGGTCGGCAACCAGGGTGGAATACGTTCAGCAGCGCTGCTGGGCTTCGACTTGGAGCGAGACGCCTTTGTCGCCACGGCGACGGCCATTGCGCTGCTGGTGGATCTATTTCGCATGCCGGTGTACGCCGCGGTCCAATTCCATCAAGTGCTGTTGCAATGGCAAATGGCGCTGATCGCCACGGTTGGAGTCGTTGTAGGAACACTGTCGGGAAAGTGGATGCTGCAACGCATTCCGCAGAACATCTTTCGGCGAATCGTGTCGAGCATTATTCTGGCACTGGGACTCTGGCTGCTTATTCATCCCGGATCGTGAAGGGTTGGACAAGACGCCGCGCGATGAGAAAGGGCGCGGACTTCGCAACCAGTCAAGCGGCCCGATTCAGCGTAGTTGGGGTAAAGCAGGTCTTCAGGCCAGCGGCGAGGCTCTCTCCCCGACGGACGGGAGGGGAGCAGTCTCTTAATGACCGCCGCCCCTCCCGAGGTTTATTCTTTCTCGGTGGACGCGGCGCTGTAGCCGGCCCCAGGCGCAGTCCTCCGGACTATTCCATGAGCAAGAGTCCCGCCTATATTGCTGCCCACATTCGCCGCGTGCTGGCGGATGGCGCGTCCGCGCCGCACACGGACGAAGTGCAGCGTTTCTTCAAACATGAGATTAAGTCGCGCGGCTGGTATACGCACGAGCTGCGCAAAGTCGCCGTGCGGTTTCGGCGTACGATCCTCGCGGAACACGATATCCCCTATCTGTTGCAGGTCGCTAATCAGCTTTTTCGCGGCAATGTCCTTGAAGAAAAAGTATTCGCCGTTGTGATGCTGCAGGGGATCGTCGGCAATTTCGGCAAACCTGAATTTAAGGTGCTCGAGAGCTGGCTGGATCGCATCCGTTCCTGGGCCGACCACGATGGGCTGGTGCATTACCTGATGGGGCCGATCATTGCCGCTGATGCGACGTTGTTGTCGCGGCCGTCGCGCTGGGCGAAGTCGAAGAAGCGTTGGCATCGGCGCGCTGCCGCCGTCAGCCTGATCCATAGCACGCGCCAACACAAGAACTTCGAGAACATTCAACTCATCGCTGAAATACTACTAACCAGCGATGACGATATGGTGCAAAAGGGGCTGGGCTGGCTGCTACGCGAAGCCGCCAAAGCCAATCCGCAGCAGACGGTTGAGTACCTGATGACGATCCGCGAGCGTGCGCCGCGCCTGGTGCTTCGGACGGCGTGCGAGACTCTGCCGGCGGGAACGAAGGAGAAGGTATTGAAGAAGCAGGCAATAGCATGATTTAGCTAACGAATGTCGAGTGCGCGAATGTAAAAGACACAAGCGACATGAACATTACAGCTCAGCGGGGTTTTGCGTTATGGGATTTGTTGGCTTTGATGTGCCTTACGATAGCGATCCCAAGTGCGTTGCGACCAGCGAGGATGGCTCTAGTAGGCGTTGGTGGCTACGCCCTGGCTGGGATCATAGGACTGATTATTGGCGTGACGTGTGTCCTTCTACAGTATATGGCCGCTTACAAAGTTCAAAAGCTCGCCGCCAACATAGCTTCGGAAGCCAGGAAGGAATGGCTATTCAGGATGTTGTACCTGGCAGCGGTTGTTTGGATCTTTGTCTCAGCAGCGGCGGCTGACGGTGTGAGTTCTTGGTTGCTGCGCGCAATCGCCTAGTTGCTAAGCCTTTCTAAGCGCGCAAGGCCTTCTCCTCCGCGTTTCCGTGGTGAACGCCTCTCTCGTTTACAATGGTATCCGCATATGAATCTTCCTGAAATTCAGGCTGCGCTGCGTGACGGCGGCCACGAGTGCTGGCTGTTCTACGATCATCATCATCGCGATCCCATTGCCTACCGTGTGCTCGGCTTGCCGGCCAAGCATGATGGTCACGCGCCGCTGGTTCTATCTCGATTCCGGCCAGGGCGAGCCGGTGAAGCTGGTGCACCGCATCGAGAGCCACCATCTCGACTCGCTGCCCGGCAGCAAGATGGAGTACTCGGCGTGGCAGGAGCTGTGGCAGAACCTCGAGGCCATGCTCAAGCCGTACCATCGTGTCACTATGCAGTACTCGCCCAACAACCAGATTCCGTACATCTCGCTGGTGGACGCGGGCATGCTGGAGCTGGTGCGCAGCTTCGGCAAAGAAATCGTCAGCTCGGCGAACCTGGTGGCGCGCTTCGAAGCCGACACTGACGGACGCGCAGATGGCATCGCACTTCAAAGCTCGCGACGCGATGGACAAAATCACCGCAGCGTTCTTCCAGGAAGTCGGGCGGCGCGCGCGCAACGGCGGCACGCACGAGTTCGAGATGCAGCAGTGGATCATGGAAGCCTTTCCGCGCGAAGGCCTGGAGACCTGCGATCCGCCGAACGTGAGCGTCAACGCGCACAGCGGCGATCCGCATTACGAGCCAACTTCGGCCACGTCGGCGCCGATCAAGCAAGGCGACTTCGTGCTGCTCGACATCTGGGCCAAGTGCGCCAAGCCTGAAGACTCCGTCTATTACGACATCACTTGGACGGGCGCGGTCGGCACGCCGAGCGACAAGCAGCGCGAGATCTTTGACGTTGTTCGTGGCGCGCGCGACGTAGGCATTCAGAAAGTGCAGCAGGCTTTCGACGCCGAGACGAAGATTCACGGCTGGGAAGTGGACAAGGCGGCGCGCGAGTTCATCGATGGCAAAGGCTGGGGCAAGTACTTCATTCATCGCACCGGGCATTCCATCACCAGCGAGATTCACGGCAATGGCGCGAATCTTGATAATCTGGAGACCAAGGACGATCGCGAGATACTGCCCAATACCTGCTTCTCGGTGGAGCCGGGCATTTACCTGCCCGAGTTTGGGGTGCGCAGCGAGATCAACATGATGACCGCAACGGCAAGAGCGAAGTGACCGGACGGATCCAGAACGAGTTGGTGCTCATTTGATGGCGAATCCGCAAAACACAGCCGCCATGCCGCGCAATGCGAAGGCGGCGCAGCAGACCAACTCTATGGCGATCATCGCGCCGCTAGCGGGATGGCTGCTGCCCGGCCTCGGGCACTTCATTCAGCGGCGCTGGATTCGTGGCCTGCTGCTGATGCTGGCGGTCTTCACCATGTTCTTCGCCGGGCTGGGCATGCAGGGCAAGGTTTACTCGTTCAACACCGGCGACCTGCTCGATATTCTCGGCTTCATCGGCGACATTGGCGTGGGCGCGCTCTACTTTGTGGCGCGCATGATGGATTGGGGGATCGGCAACATTCATCGTGCCGTCGCCGACTACGGCACCAAGTACATCGTAGTGGCGGGATTGCTCAACATAATCGCCGCGGTTGACGCCTACCATATCGCGATCGGCAAGAAACCATGACCCTCGAACTTTCTCACTTCAACGCCGCCCTGGTATTCGCACTTTGCGCGTCCACGGTCTTTGGTATCTCGCAACGCAACGCCCCGCGCGATATGTTTCGCTACGGCGCCTATTGCTTCGCGCTATTCATTGGCGGCGTATTGCTCGCGGCCTGGGTGATGTGGGCGATCAAACACTAAAGGTCAGTCGCCAGCGGTCAGTGGCTAGTGGCCAGCAAAGAAAAACCCAAGGGATGGCAGTGTGGTGAATCGGAGATTCGTTTACGAATTGAATGCGGCCTTCGACTGGCACTTCAGGGCGTAAAGGCCATGTTTTCCTGGGCTCCGGTTCGGCACGGCTGAAGCCGTGCCCTGACACAAAGCCGGGAGTTATTTAACGAACCTCTGATCGGGACACTAGGATTCCGCCGAATCGCTGCTGTCGGCATACAATTCCCCTTTGGACAAAGCCCTTCGCATCTACGCCTGGTTTCTGCTGGCCGTGACCGTGCTTCCGGCAGCCGCACGTCTGGCCAAGCCACGCGAGCTCGCCCGCATCGTAATGCTGCGCTATCAGGATCCCAAGCGGCGCAAGCGCGCTCGCATCACCGGATTTGTGTATCTGGGCCTGGCGGTGTTTGGCATTCCGTTCCTGCTGCACGCCCAGGCCCGCCAGGCACGCTGGCTTATCGTCCTTCTGCTGCTGGTCATGCTCTCCGCGGTGGAATCGCTGTTCAATAGCCGTGCCTCCAACGAAGAGACGCTGGCCCGGCAGAACCGGTTGTTCGGCGGCGTTTACGCCTCCATCGCTATTGCGACGGTTCTGTTACTCTTCACCCGATGACCCGCCGCCGCTGGATCGCCGACCAGTTTTCCTCCGACCGCGCAGCCCTTACCGGAGACCATGCCGCTCACCTCGCACGGACATTGCGCGCCCGAGTGGGGCAGGAGTTCGAAGTCGCGTGTGGAGATCAGGTGCGGCGCGCTACTGTCGCCCGCGTTGCGGATGACCGCGTAGAATTTGCACTCGGCGAAGAAGTCGCCGGTGGATCAGTCTTACCCGTTACGCTGCTGCTGGCCGTCTTCAAGTTCGATCGCATGGAGTGGGCGATCGAAAAATGCACAGAACTGAATGTCACCAACATCGTTCCCGTGATTGCGCGCCGCACCGAGAAACATCTTGCGGCTGCCGCGGAAAAGCGCGTGGAACGCTGGCGGCGAATTGCCCGCGAAGCCTCGGAGCAGTCGCGCCGCACCGCCCCCCCGGGCATCGCCGACCCGGTCAAACTCAGCGAAGCTCTGGGGCTTCCCACGTTGACCATCGCGCAAGATCAATCCCCAGATCAATGCGAAGACGCCGGCGCTCCTTCCGGGCTCCGCATTGTGCTCAACGAAACCGAATGGGAGGCATCGCTTGCGGACATCTTGCAGGCGCATGGCAACTTGCAATCTCTGGCGCTTGCGGTAGGTCCGGAAGGTGGCTGGGCGGCGGACGAATTGCGCAGCTTCGCCACATCGGAATGGCAATGGATCTCAGCCTCGCTGGGCGAAACCATCCTGCGCGCCGAAACCGCCGCCATCGCGGCTCTGGCCATTGCAAGAGCGGCAACTTGAGACGCTCATTCGCGGAGCCTGGCTGCGGCTTCCAAACATTGCCGGGCCCGCGCGGAATCGCTCTCCGGCCCTCGCCTCATCTGCAATGGCCGTCTCTGCTTGTCAACCACTGCGTGAACTCCGGAGGGCCGTGTCTTGCTGAGGCACGGGAGTCAAGTGATTCAAGGCATCATAGCTTAACCGGGCGAGAGAGTTTTGGCGTAATTATGGGCCTGCATAACACGTCGACTTCCGACTGGACACCGGTGCTATAGTAGCGGCCAGGGGTTCAGGTCAATGCTGCGAAATCCACGATCGATTTCTCTGCCGCACGCCGTTTCGGTTATGGCGAACTACCTTCTTAAGGCGTCGGCTGTGGCAATCGGACTGGTGCTCTCCTTGAGTTGCCCCGCTGGAGCTCAAGCGGCTGTCGAGTATGGTCACATCGCGACAGGCAGCAGTGCCAGCTCAGCCGGACTCAGCAACCTCAGCAACAAGATAGGTTCCGTGCTGTCGCCGAACAAAGAGCCCGGTTCCGTTCAAACCATTGACAATCGACCGCGAGTCACGACCAGGAAGGAGACCGACCTCCAAGATGCTAACCGGCGGGCGCTTGAGCAACGTGCAGGTAAGGATGCAGCAAAGATCAGTTTGAAGTCGGCTCCAGCGAAAGCCACGGTGCGAATCGATGGCAAGCCGGTGGGGCAGACGCCCCTGTTGATCTCGCTGGCTCCCGGCGGCTACAAAATCGAAATGGAAGGACCGCGGATGGAGTTCGGAAAGCAGCAGCTTACAGTGAGTCCCAATGAGACGCGCGAAATCGACCTGCCTCTGTCGGCCGCGCCCCGCTATCCAAGCCACATTGAGCTGCGGTGAAGCATAACTGAGCGACTGAGCAGTCCAGGCCCGCTTCGTCGTATGCGAACCCAGAGCACCTGTTAGGAAATCATCCCGATCGTCCCCAGCCAGGTCTCCACCAGCTGCGGCCATCCCGTTATCGGAAACTTCGTACGCCGCAGTCCAAAGGCATGCCCGCCCCGAGCATACAGATGCATCTCCACCGGAACCCCAGCGCTCTTTAGCGCAATATAGTAAGCCAGCGAGTCGTTTACATTGTCCGCGTGGTCATCCTCCGCCTGCAGCAAAAACGTCGGCGGAGTCTGATGGGTGACACGAAGATCAGGGTTCAACGCCAAATCTTTATCGGTATTCGCCGGATAATGAATCACAAACTTGGTGCCTTGCTTTGCATCCCACTGCGCCGCAGACAGTGACAGATGGCCCGGATACACGGCCACGGCAAAATCGGGGCGGCAGCTCTCTTTGTCGGCGGCATCGACAGCCGGATACAAACGCTTTGCAAAATGCGTGCTCATCGCTGCCACCAGATGACCGCCTGACGAAAACCCAAGCACGCCAATCTTGTGCGGATCAATATGCCACTCCGCCGCGTGAAAGCGCACCAGCCCCACTGTCCTCTGCGCATCTTCCAAGGCCATCGGTGATTCCGGATACGGCCCAGATTTCGGATACGGTGCGGGCTTCGGATACCCCGGCTCACCTGGCACGCGGTACTTCAACAGCACACACGTGATCCCTTTGGACGTCAGCCAATCACAGACCTCGGTGCCTTCAAGATCGATGGCCAGATCCACATATCCCCCGCCCGGGAAGACAACGACCGCTGCGCCCGTATTCTTTCCCTGTGGCAAATAGACCGTCATCGTAGGCCGCGACACATTGCTCACCCCAGTCGCGGGCCTGGCCGCCATCCAGAAACTCCTTTCCCGTCGTCTTAGCGACCTCCGGCCCCGCGACAGGTTGCTGATCAGGCACAGCTCCCGGCCATATCGGAACTTGCGTATGGCCCGGAGATGGTTGCCAGGCGGTCTGCTGCGCGCTCAGACCACCAAACGCAGCCACCACACCGAGAGCAAAAAGCAAAGGCTTCATCACAATCCTCAGGGCGAAATAGGCTTCGTTGTGCTACTGCACAGCCGGCGAGGATAGCCGATCAACTCCCAATGTCCCGCCATCATGTATGTGGAGTTCGGCGGGGCCACCATCAGAATGCACCATTTCCAGCCCTCCAGAATGTTTATGAGACTGGTTCTAGGCGCGGCAAAGCTCGGCGATCAACATTTCCTCGTGCTCCCTCGCCAGACGGTCAATGCGGGCAAGAACTGCCCTGTAGCCGAAAAGCGAAATCACCGCCAATGCCAGCAAAATCAAATTCGCGACCTGGGAAATCCCATAGCGCCGAGCCATCCAGAAGGTGCTTCCTGCGGTTGCTGCAACCAGCACTTGCACACCCATGCTGATCAGCACTGTGATCTGGGAGGCTCGTTGTCTTCCGAAGGTCGAATAGTCGAATTTCTTCGGCGAGTAGATCGACAGGATATTGCCCACGGAAAAATTTACCGCAGCGGCAAACACCAGACCTGTGAGCGTGGCGATGGTCATGTTGATGTTCGGCTTGCCGAAGAGGCTGATAACTGTGATCCACACCACCGCTGTTTCCATCACCAGGACGCTGGCGTGGGTGACATTCTTTCCCAGCACAATGTCGCGGAACCTCACGGGACACGCATAGAAAAATTGGATGCCGCTGCCGTCTCCACCAAAGTTGTTGTAGATAAGGTTTGTCATTGTCAGTAACGCAAAGCCGGCAGCCGCGGGAAATGCCATGCCAGAGCTGTGTCCAGGAAGTGCCGTCCCCAGCTGCCGGACAGAGTTCATCGGCCCAAACCGGAGGACGACCAGCATGAAAATTGGCATGATTAAGGTGAGCAACATAGGGCCGCTGCGGAGCAGAGACCGGACCTCCTTCTCCAGAACGGCCGCTACCGGTCCGGCAAGTCCGGGCAGGTCCCATCCCAACCGCAGCCGGCGAGCTTTATCGAGAAATGGTCTGGGGGATGTTTCGCTAAGACTCTCACCCCGATACTGCGCCAGCAGTCTTACATGCAGGCTGTAGCCAGAGGTCAACACAAAGACGCACAGCAGTGCGAACGAATTGAAGCCCGCAAGGAAGTTGGAACCAGCGACCTGAGCGATGGAGCGTGCAGCGAGCCCCGGGGGGAGAATTTTCTGCCCATGAATGAGGATTTCCGTAAGCCGCTGCACTTCTAGTCGAGGCCGCTGCGTAAAGTATCCCGTCAGGGGCCCAATCAACTGAATACTCAGGAGCAGCAGAAGAAACAGAATGCCCATGATTTCCCGAGTGCGGCGCCGCGCCAGCCAGCGTTCCATCCAGGCGAATATCATCTGCATAAATAGAAGATTGAAGGCGGCGAACGCCAGCAGTACTAGCAAAGCCCAAGGCAGTAGCCTGGGTCGCGCAAACCCCACGCCTAGCAGAATTCCAAACGACCAAAGGCTGCCCAGAGCGGTTGCAGGATCGGCTGCGCCATAGGCCAGTCGTACTAGAAAATACGAGCCATAATTCAGTGGAAAGCGCAGCACGTCGGAGGAGTCGGGGTTGTTCGTGAACGCTATCGCCATGATGGGGAAGATTTGCCAGAAGCAGAGGATGGGCCACAACAGAACCACAAGCAGGCCTGGTTTGCCTTCCGATACGAAGAAAAACGCCGCCATGCCCATACCGACGGCAAAACCGAATCCAACCACGGCAAAAGCGAGCCACACCAGACCTCGCGAGATCAGCTCCAGTTTGCCGTGCGTGGTGCGCAGCGAATTCACGAAGAGCCGCCAGCGCATCCCGGCAACTGCCCCCAGTAGATTGCCGCTTGCCGTGATGCCGGCTTTAGTCATGATCGAATGCACCCCGATCACCTATCCCAGCCACGAGAGTTCCTGGTCGGTCCGGTGCATGCCATCCACAGTACGCAGAAAAATCTGTTCGAGGGTCATCCTCTCGCCGGACGGTCCAAAGCCGTCGCCAGGCACCACCGGCGTCTGGGCCTCGACGCCGGCGCGAAGCTCCTCCAGCGCTCCCTGCGCCACCAAACGTCCCTGATGAATGATGGCTACGTGACTGCACAGCCGTTCTACGATTTCCAGAACATGCGATGTGAGGAAAATCGTGGCTCCGCGTGCAATCATGCCTTGCAGCATCACCTTTAAGGTCCCAGCGGCGATGGCATCGACCCCTTCGAAGGGTTCGTCCAGGAAAAGCACCTTGGGCCCGTGAATCACGGCCGCCGCCATTGCCAGCTTCTTCTGCATGCCGTGCGAGTAATCGGTGATCAGCTTCTTAGGCTGGTCGGCCAGTTGCATGAAGTCAAGCAGTTCGACCGTGCGCTGCGCTGCCGTTTCCCGGTCGAGTCCGTACATCCGGCCAGCGAAATTCAGGAACTCATAGCCAGTCAGTCGCCCGAACAGCGCCATGCCTTCGGGAACCACACCGATCTGCCGCTTCACCTCGACGGGATGGGCAGCGAGATCAGCCCGAGAATTTCGATCCTCCCGGAAGTGGGCGCGAGCAATCCGGTGAGCATCTTGATGGTCGTCGACTTCCCTGCCCCGTTCGGGCCCAGAAAGCCGAAGAACTGCCCCCGTGACACGCGCAGATCGATGCCGTCAACCGCAACGAACTTTCCGAAACGGCGGGTCAGGCTCTGGGTACAGATGGTGGGTGCGACGTCCATAAAGCTTTCCGAATCTAGCACACTCCACTGTATCCGGAACTTGCTTTCCGGCGTGAGTACCGTATGGCGCACTCTCGTAGTTTTCTTGACGACTGCGTAAGATCAGCAGCCGTTCCTACCTCGTGCCTCGCCTCTTAGTGGGACCTAACTTTCTACCTCAATCAGTGCAGGCTTGTCACTCACGATTCGGATAAGCGAGCTTTGGAGCTCATCAATTAATGCCAAGAACACCTCATCATTTGCCTGCGCCGCACCTACACACCCACGTGGAGGTTCTCAGATCTCAACTTCGCCCTCCAGATAGAAAACGCAAGAGCCCTGCAGTTCAACGCGATCGCCAGCCAGGCGGCAGATAATCTCTCCGCCCCGTCGGGAGGCCTGGAAGGCGCGAAACTCAGTCTTGCTCAGTCGCTTGGCCCAATAGGGCGTCAGCATGCAATGCGCCGCTCCGGTCACAGGATCTTCCGGTATGCCTTTCGCCGGGGCGAAATACCGGCTGACGAAGTCGTAGATTCCGTCTGCTCACGCAGTCACGATTACGCCTGGCCGATCCATGCGGGCAATCGCCGTCATATCCGGAGCAAGCTGACGCAATATCTGCGCACTATTCAGCAAAGCCATGTAGTTGAAGGTATTGACAAAACTTGGACGGGAAAACACCCAGCGCTTCGGCGAGTCCCGGCGGCGTCGGGATCGGCTCGGACGGTCGTGAGGGAAAGTCCATCACGTAACCTGCTCCCGTCCGTTTCACGGTCAGCGGCCCGCTTGCCGAGCGGAAAATCACCCGGTCCGTCCCGGCTCCAGCCGCTCCATGACCACCGCAGCGCTAGCCAGGGTGGCATGACGGCAAAGCGGCACTTCGGTCTAGGGGAGTGAACCAGCGCAACCGATAGTCGCCACCATCGAGGAACCATAAACGCAGTCTCGGAAAGGTTGTTTTCCGCGGCGATGGCCTGCAACACGGCGTCATCCGGAAAGCTATCCATTCGGATCACAGCGGCAGGATTGCCGGTGAACCGCCTGGTGGCAAAGGCGTCAACCTGGAATAGTTGCATGCGCATTGGGAACGGCCTGCCGGAACGGGTGGGCTAAAGATACAGTCAATATCGACGGCGGGGCTGCTGGTAGTGCGGCAAACGTGGGCATCACGCTGGCGACTTGCGAGCTGTCCGGCGCCGGCCTGCAATCCTAAAGTTTACGAATGCCAACCACCCGCAAAGACCGCGGGGCTGAGCTTACTTCACCGTGTCAACAGTTTTGTCGGTACCCGTTTTGACAGCTTTTCCGGTGTCCTTGCCGGCCGTGCCCACAGCCTTGCCCGTCTTCGTGGCTGCATTGGTGGTTCCGTGAGCAACATCTTTGCTGGTGTCCTTGGTCACGTCAGCAGTTTTGGTGGCTGCCTTCTTGGTTCCGTGGGCAACATCCTTGCTGGTGTCCTTGGTTACGTCGGCAGTTTTATCGGCGCCTTTCTTGACATCCTGCGTTAAGTCCTGCGCGCAGACGGCAGTCCCAACCGTGAGGGTGACGGCAACCACAGCGATCAATATTACCTTCATTGCTACTCTCCTTGGCTCAAAGAACACGAACTCAGCCGGCAACCTGCATGGCGCGGCTCCAGCCAGATGCGTTTGACAATTACCTAGACTCTTATCCAGGGATATTCATGAGGATACCACGCGGGAAATACTGCCTGTATCTCCCAAGTCAGCAATTTCCGCTCAACCAGGCGAGACCGATTGTACTGCGCTCTCCTGAAGGCCTCCTACTGCGCGAAGCCTGATCCCGTGATCCCATCACATCGCACCGTGATGCCGATCATTGGAAGAGCGCAGCTCAAGTGAGTAGCTTTAGGCTGAGGTTCCGAATCCTCCTCGTCTTTTGGAAACCGCTCCAGAAACGAGGACGTCGCTTTACCGAACTTGAGCAGCTGATTGAAGGAGAATTCTTATGCCAGCCACTATGGTCGAGCCGGAAGAACTAGAACTCCCAGTCGCACATAACCCGGAGCCGGCATATGAGACAAGGCCAGCAAACCTGAAACAGCGTGTTCGCAATCTGCTGGTTACGATGTTCGAGGGACACGAAGAGTTTCTTGGCTATACCCCTGACTAAGTCTGCCCCGTTCTGCAACGCGAGACCGCAGAGTCTCAGGCAGTTCCGGGCGACCGGACCCTGAGGACCATTGGCAGCGATTACTCCCGGTGCTTCGGTTCCCGCCCTCTTTCTTCTCCGATGCGCCCGTGACGCCGAGGGCCGCGTCAAAGACCCGGCCCCGTCAAATCCCTGTCTGCTCCTTCCAGATGATTCGGGGGCGCAAGCGATCGAGGCCAGGAAACCTCTCCTGATGTTTTCGGCTAAGCCCACTGATATAGGATGGGTCGCGTGAGGGCGTTGATTCTAATGAACCCGAGAGTGGGCCTGGACCTGATTGGCGTGGCGATACGCTTGCACTTCGGCCACGCCGTTTTCCTGTTTCTTGCGGCAACGATTGCGGGGACGTTGAACGCGGTGGCCGGGGGCGGCACTTTTATTTCGTTCCCGGCATTGCTGGCCACAGGTATGCCGGCGGTCGAGGCCAACGCGACTAATACAGTTGCCTTGTGGCCTGGGCTGGCAGCCAGCACCGGCGCGTACCTGAAACGGCTGGACGTGCCGCGACGTTTGTTGGTCCCCATGCTGCTAACCAGCGTGGTGGGAGGACTTGCTGGCTCATTGCTGCTGCTCAAGACGCCCCAGCATGTCTTCCTGCATCTGGTTCCATGGCTGCTGCTGAGTGGCACCTTGCTTTTCGCCTTCGGCAACAATATCCGCACCATCGCCGGCAGGTCCGCTGTTATGGGTGATTGGCGGAAGGCGTCATGGCAGGTGGTCTTTGGGGCTTCGATCGTCGAGCTGCTAATCGCAATCTATGGCGGGTATTTTGGCGCCGGAATCGGGTTCATAACCCTGGGAATGTTGGCGGCCTTGGGCATGCAGGATGTCCATGCCATGGGCGCGATCCGGACGTTGCTTGCACTTGTCATCAATGCGGCAGCCGTGCTGATGTTCATTCTGGCCCGCGCCGTCTTCTGGCCCCACTGTCTGGTGATGATTGCCGGCTCGTTGGTCGGTGGCTGGTTCGGCGCGCACTATGCGCAAAAAGCCGACCCTGTGAAAGTGCGTCGCGTTGTCATCGCCATTGGCTTGGCTATGAGCGCGTATTACTTCATCACCGTACATTAGTCTGCCGTTGCCATGGAGTCCTCCGTGCGTTCCGCGGCAGTAATTAGGCTGGGTTTTGACCATAATCAGGTAAACTATTCGGTTGGCAAAGGGCGGTCGGCAGATCGGTTATTGTCGGGCGTCGCCTGTGTTCTGTTCGACTTTGAAATTCCATGAGACTGCCCGGCTGAACCTAAGCGCAGCCTTCCATTGACGCACTTATGAGGCCTTCGGCATTGCATCCAAACGATGATAGCGGGGGGATGGAATTGAATCCGCAGTTTTTCATACGGAGAGATACTTAGCATGGCCACCACGACGATAGAAGTTGATGCAGCCGCGAGTAAGTTCAGAAACATGAAGCTGGAACGCTGGGTCGAAGAAGTCGCGCAACTCTGCAAACCTGATCGAGTCCACTGGTGCGACGGTTCACCGGAGGAATACCGTGATGCACTGCGGCTGCTTGTCCTCACCGGCACCGCGATTCCTCTTGACCCCGCGAAGCGGCCGAACAGCATCCTGGTCCGCTCCGACCCTGCAGATGTTGCCCGCGTTGAAGAGCTGACTTTTATCTGCTCGCGAACCAGGGAAGAGGCTGGCCCCACCAACAACTGGGAAGATCCGGCGAAGATGAAGCAGAAGCTGGCCGGATTGTTCGCCGGCTCGATGGTGGGGCGCACCATGTACGTTGTCCCCTACAGCCTGGGCCCGATTGGCTCGCCTAGCGCGAAGATCGGAGTAGAGATAACCGACTCAGCCTACGTGGTCGTCAGCATGCACATTATGACCCGGGTAGGAAGTCGTGTGCTTGAAGTACTGGGTGAAGACGGCGAGTTTGTACGTGGACTGCACTCCGTCGGTTTCCCGCTGGGCCCCAACCAGCCGGACGCGACCTGGCGCTGCAATGCCAAGGAAAAGTACATATGCCATTTTCCGGAGACACGCGAAATCTGGTCGTATGGGTCCGGCTACGGTGGCAACGCCTTGTTGGCGAAGAAGTGTCACGCTCTGCGCATCGCATCCGTGCAGGCGCGCGACGAAGGCTGGATGGCGGAGCATATGCTCATCCTGAAGCTGATCAGCCCCGCCGGTCAGGTGAAGTATATGACGTGGCGCCTTCCCGTCAGCTTGCGGCAAAACCAACTTATCGATGATGATCCCTACGCTTCCCGGTTGGAAGGTGGAGACCATCGGCGATGACATCGCATGGATGAAAATCGGCAGCGATGGCAGACTTTACGCCATCAATCCGGAGTACGGCTTCTTCGGCGTAGCGCCGGGCACGAGCATGAAGTCGAATGCCAACGCCATGCTCACCGTAACCGAGAATTCCATCTTCACGAATTGCGCCATGACGCTCGATGGCGACGTGTGGTGGGAGGGAATGACGGACCAGCAACCCTCCGAGTTAGTGGATTGGCTGCGCCGGCCGTGGACGCCGGATTCAGGACGGAAGGCGGCGCACCCCAACGCCCGGTTTACGGTTGCCGCCAGGCAATGCCCGGTAATCGCCCCCGAATGGGAGAATCCCAATGGTGTACCCATCGATGCGATCCTCTTCGGTGGACGGCGTAAAGGGAATTGTTCCGCTGGTCACGGAAGCCTTCAATTGGCAGCACGGCACCTTCCTGGGAGCAACGGTCAGCAGCGAGACGACCGCGGCCATCGCTGGAAAAGTGGGACAGTTACGTCGCGATCCCATGGCAATGTTTGCATTTTGCGGCTATCACATGGGCGACTACTTTGCGCATTGGCTCAAGATGGCAGAACTCACGAAGCCATCACAGCTACCAAAGATTTTCTATGTCAATTGGTTTCGCCAGGATCAGAACGGCAAGTTTCTCTGGCCGGGTTATGGTGAAAATAGTCGGGTGCTGAAATGGATATTTGAGCGCTGCGACGGTAAAGTGCATGCCAAGGAGACTCCGATCGGACGGATTCCCGAGGTGGCCGACCTTGACACCAACGGGTTGCAAACGACTCCGGAAAACTTAAGGGCGCTGCTGGGCGTCGACATCGAGGGCTGGCTGGCTGAGTTGCCCTTAGTGAAAGACCACTTTGCCCAGTTTGGCGGCCATTTACCGGAAGGACTAAATCTTGAACTGAAGGCTCTCGAAGAGCGTCTGCGGGCGGCGAAGCCTTAGTCGCCCCAGCCTGACACAACGCCGCACTGCGCAGTCAAATCCCTTTCCCCACAGTGCGGCTTGGAGTACGCCTCATCGCTGCACAGCTAACTAACTACACGGCCGTTCTGAGACGATCAGCCTCGGACAGGCCTGCGGCAGCCACTCCCTTTTCCGAATCTCTCACCACGCGAGCGGCCAGAGGCTTCAACCATAGCAAGGCCATAAACGCGGCCAATACATCGCAGATAATCATTGCCCAGAAGACCTTTGCCCAGGAGCCGGTCCTGCCATAGATCCAGGCAGCGCCGGGCCCGGCGAAGGCCGCCGCCACACCTTTTGCAGTGTAAACAACCCCATAGTTCGTAGTTGCCCACTTACTTCCATAAAGGTCGGCCGTGAGCGATGGGAACAACGAGAAGATGTTCCCCCACGCGAAGAAACAGAGGCCCGACAGCACAACAAACCAGATAGGGTGAGCGATCAATTGGAGGAGAGCATACACAGCAATCGCTTCCAGGATGAAAGCAATGAAGATGGCATTTTCGCGACCGATATGATCGGAAACCCATCCCCAGAAGGGACGGGTGAGCCCATTCAGCATCCGGTCGACCGTAATCGCCAGCACCACTGCGGTCATCCCGAAGGCCACAACGATTTTGTCTACATGGTACGAAGAGGCCATCGGGTTAAGTTGTGCTGTGACCACCAAGCCACCGAAGGCCAGCATGGTCATCATCAGGTAGATCAGGTAGAAGGTTGGCTGACGCACCATCTGAAACGGCGTCATATCGGCGGCGGCGGTGTTCACTTTGGTTTTGATCTTCGCTACTTTGGCTTCCCAATTTGCTGGCTTCCATCCCAGCGGAGGTCTGGCCAGGAACAGAGCAGCAACCAGCACAACGAATCCCTGGACAACTCCCCACACAATGAACGTGTGCTGGTAGCCCGAGGTTTTCATCATGGAGGCGATGGGAGCGATTGTGGTAGCCGTGCCGATGCCGTAAGCTCCGGCAGTCAGGCCGACGCACAGACCGCGATGGTCCGGAAACCACTTCAGCGCGTTGCCAACTGTTCCCCCGTAAACGATGCCAGCTCCGATACCACCCAGTCCGTACCAAAGGTACAGGCCGGAGATCGTCTCAGCATAGCCAGAACCTATCCAACCCAGGGCAACCATGATCGAACCGGCACCCAGCATCAACCGGGGTCCGATGCGGTCTACTAGATACCCTTCAAAGGGCACAAGCCAGGTCTCCAGGGCAATGAACAAAGTAAAAGTCCATTGCACCGCAACCAGTGACACGTGGAGATGTGCTTGGATGGGCTTGGTAAAGAGAGTCCAGGCATATTGCAGGTTCGCGATAGCCATCATCGCGACAATGCCGGCTGTAAGCTGTATCCAACGGTTGGGAATTCGCGAAGGGTGAATCAGAGCGGCCGGAGCTTCAGCCATCGTTTAGCCTCCATGTCAGCGCGGTGAACGGCAACAGAGTACAGAGAGTACTGTAGAGGTGCAGGAACCCCCGGAATCTCGCTCTGCAAAATAATCGGTGCGTGTCGATTACTTTACCCGCCAGAACGTATTGGGTCGATGGCGCCACTTACCCGTCAGCAGCGAGCGGTTGTATACTGGTCCAGTGACCGAACCACTTTTGACAGGACGAAAGTTACCATGCTCACCTAGGGCTGTCAAGCCTTAGCAACCCTGCTTACGAGTCGCACTAGCCACGCTCGCCATGCCCGTGTACTTGCCTCTGGCGCCGGCTATCAGCGCGAGAGGCAACACATGGATGAGAGCCTGAGAACACCGATCAATACGTACCTATCCCACCTTCAGGGCCTTATCCGTCGCGGGTGCGAGGTTCGCGACACTTTGGCGACGGATTCCTCTGAGGCTTCGGCGATGGCAGCCACTCGCGCCTGGCAGGAAGAGTGTGGAGTAACCGTCAATCAATTGTCTGGAGGCAGCAAAGCCCATTGGCTCGCCCGGTCGTTCAGCGAAGCCTTCCTGATGCGCTCAGCGGACGGCCGGGCCGTCGAAGGAGCGCTGCCGGTTGAGATTGTCGAGAGGCTGCTCAACGTTCTTGAACAAGCCGTCGGGTCGCTATCCGCGCTCGAGGATGGCCGCGTCGCTTCTGCATCACAGGACGCGGCACTTCCTCGCCGCTTCGATTTTGTCCACAACCCGGAGATCCGGCCCGTTCTTGAGCAGGCCTACAATGATGGCCGGCGTGCGCTCGAGCAAGCCGACTATCACCTAGCTCTGCTCACCTTCTGCGGAATCCTTGAAGCCATTGTGACCGATGCACTGGAACACAAGGGAGCGAGTGTTTGGGCGGCAGCGGATACGCCAGCGGGCAGGATTGGCGATTGGTCATTCGAGACGCGACTGGCGATCGCGGAGAAATCCGGCCTCATTCGAGGCGGTTGCGCCCGGCTGCCGCCGGTGGCGCGAGTGTATCGAGATCTCGCCAATGCCAGCGGTCAGAATGGATCAAAGGCGGCAATTTCAGAGCGCGACGCACGACTGACCGGACAAGTGCTTCAGGTCGTGATGCGAGATCTGAATCCTGGCCGGTGAGGATTCGTCAATTTTCCCGTAGAGTCAATCTTCCAGGTCTTGCCGGAAAACCGGTTGCGTGGGAACGAGGCTGCCGTCGATGACGCCCATCAGCAACTGTTCGTACGCATCCGTCGCCTCTGACAACGAGGCATAGCCGCGTTCGCGTTGCAGGCCACCGCCCGCCGCATACACCAATGTGAAATAACGCCCCGACGAATACTGTATCTCCAGCAACTTGCTGGGCATCTCGGGATCGCCCTTCTGCCCCAGCACATCCATTAGCGCCACGGTCCATGGCCTTCCCTTCGGGTCGGTGACGACCTCGCGCTCGACGTATTGCCAGTCGTCCATGGTCCACAATGGCATCGTCAGGCCAGCAGAGCGAGCGCGGTCGCAACGTGCGCTCCGGTGAATGGCTTCCGGACGAGCAAGACCCTGCTCGCATTCCGGGAACGCAGGCGCTCTTCCGCCATCTCAGGAGTGTCACTGACGATGACGATTGGAATCCGCGCGTGTTTGGGATCGCTACGCACGCTGTCTAAGAGCGCCTCGCTCATGTCGAAGCTGGTGCAGTCGAGCACCAGGGCATCGGCGTGCTGCTCCGCCAGCAACTCATTGACGGTGGTGGTATATCCCGTCGCAAAGACCTCGTAGCCGCGGTCACGCAGCGCAAACGTTAGAAGCTCTGCGATCTCCGGCGTGTCGTCGATAAGCAGGACGCGTGGCAACAGTACCTACTTTTTGCCGTTTCCGGTGCCAGGCAGCCGCGGCTTCTTGCCGTCGCAGGGCTCCAGATCCATGACCCACACACGCCCGCCGGCGGTGTAATAAGCCCGCCGGTCATTCTCGATCATCGCTCCCCAAGCCTCCAGGGTACGCATCGCGAACGTGTATCCCTCAAAGTTGTTACGAGCGTGGTTCAGGACTTCACTGGTGTGCCAATTGTCCGTGAGGATGGCGTCGCCGGCATGCACGCGCAGTACGGTGTAGTAGCGATCATAGGCCGCCTCGGGTCGAACGTCGCGCGTGGAACCGCGTTTTTTGCCCTCACTGACGATATAGCTTTCCTGGCCCTCAGGTTCCACTTCCGGTTCGTTTGCTTTTGTGTTCATACCGTCTCCGCCACCGCTGTGGCCGCTACGGCCGTGGCCATATCAGTTATATTTTTCGCATCCGCGGCCTGGATCAGAGCCTGGGGCAACTCGACGCCCATCATGCGCCATTGTTCGTTGGCGAACTTCTGCAAATTGGCGATGTGCTCGGCCTGCAAGTGGCCAAAGCGGCCTTGTAATTTCAGGTACTCCGATACGGGGCGCATGCTCTGCGGGCGGAAGCTGTAATCAAACTCACGTTTCTCGGGGTTCCACTCCCACATCGGGTAGAGCCCGCATTCGACGACCAGGCGGCCAAGATCGATGGAGCGCGGCGTCTCGTACACGAAGCCCTTTTGGCAAGGGGTGTAGACCATCAAATAGGCAGCGCCCTTGTGGTTGAGTCCCTTGCGTACTTTGTTCATCAAGTCGATGGGATAGCCCACGCTGGCGGTCGCCACGTAACAATGAGGATGGCCCGCCGCCATCATACGGGCGAGGTCCTTGGGATACAGCTTCTTTGCCTCTGGAATTTTCGGGCCCGGAGGGGAGAAAGTGGTCATGCCGCCGTAGGGCGTGCGCGACGACGCCTGGATGCCTGTGTTGGCATATTGCTCGTTGTCATAGCAGATGATCAGGCAATCGTGATTGCGATAGAGCGCGCCTGAAATCGAGGCGAGGCCGATGTCCGACGCACTGCCGTCGCCCGCCTCGCAAATAATGTTTGGAAAAGTGCCCTTCCACTTTCCCTTGCGGATCATGGCTTCATAGGCGGCGGCGACGCCGGCGGTGAAGCTGCCAGCGCTCCCGATCTGGGTGTGCGCCCAAGGCACATTGTAGGGCGTACAAAGATAGGAACTGTTGGCGACATACATGCAACCCGTCGGCCCCACCAGGATCGTGTTGTCGCCTGCCGCCTTGCTCGTCATCCGATACTGGATGGAAGGCCCACAACCGGCGCAGGTGCGGTGGCCAGGGACGAATGGTTCGGTCGAGGGTAACTCCGGGTTGTAGAAACGCGCCCCCTGATTCGGGCTGTCGAGAATTTGCAGCAACTGCCGCTCAACTTCAATTGTCGCCATCTATTCCTCCTGCCGTGCTCTAGTGCTATTCTTCGAACCCGACCCAATGCGTGCGCTTTTCGATCTTGCCGCGTTTCATGGCTTCGGTCATCTTCTGGGTCATCCAGTAAAACTCCTTTAACACGATGGCCTCGCCTCCCAAGCCCGCCATGAACGACACAACGAGCGGCCGCGATGGGCTTTCGTAAAGGGCCCCACAGACCTCTGCGTAGAGCGAGCCACCACTGCTCACGCTGCCCAGACCCATGTTGGTTTCGATGACGCCCACCACTTTGAACCTGCTCAAGACCTGGTTGACGCGGTCCGTGGGATACGGCCGGATGTTCCGTAGGCGCACGAGGCCAACTTTTATGCCGCTGTCACGCATGTGTTGAATTGCAAATCGCGCCGTCACCGCGTGCCCGCCCTGCATAAAGAAGACGACCTCAGCATCATCGGTCCTGAACTCTTCCACCCAGGGGTCGTAACGCCGCCCGAAAATGTTCGCAAACTGGTCATGGACTTCTTCGATGACCGCCATCGACTCCTCCATGGCGCGCGCGCGTTCCAACTGAAGTGGCGGACCCTGTTCAGGCATAATCTGCGGGCCGTGCGATACCGGATGCCGCGGATCGAGTGGGTACGGGTGCTTGTACGGCGGCAGGAATTCCTTAACCTGCCCAGGGTCGGGCAATTCGACGTCACTAGTGATGTGAGAGACGAAGAAACCGTCCTGACAGACCATCTGAGGCAGGAGCACGCGCGGGTCCTCGCCGATGCGATAGGCCATCAGGTGATTGTCGAATGCCTCCTGGGCGTCGCACGACCAACCCATGAGCCAACCCATGTCGCGCGTCGACAGCGCGTCCGTATGCTCGGAACCAAAATCGCCGGGAGGATCGAGCGTGCGGTCAGCGATCATCATCTGCACTGGCATGCGACTGCCAGAGATCGGCGAATAGAGTTCGTAAGCAAACTGCACTCCGACTCCCGAGCTGCCAGTGAAGACGCGGGCGCCGCTCGACGAGGCCCCGTGCGCGATGCTTAGTTGCGAATGTTCGCTGTCGGCCACGATGTATTCGGCATCGAGTTCTCCGTTGGCCACCATTTGCGCCAAGGCCATCATCGTGGCAGTGTACGGCCGGATCGGATAGGCCGTAATCACATCGACATCAGCGTACTTGGCGGCCTGCGCCGCCGCAACGCAGCCGTTGATCCGAACCACCTTCTTCTTGAGTGTCTGACTAGCCGTTGCCATAATCTTCTCCGTAGCTTCCCTAGTTGCTTTAACGTTGCCTAAATATTCTTCGCTGGCCGTTCCGACAAATGCCTCAACTCTTCCGCCTGCCGTCCGTGCAGTCCGGGCGTGATAGCGAAGGCTGTGTCCATTCGCACTACGCCGGTGTCGAAGTCGAGTTCGGGCACGCCCTCCAGGCAACCTGTCGGACATTCCTCGATGCACACGCGGCAGCCTTTGCAGTAGTCGACCAGAATCTTGTAAAGGCCGTTCGAGCGCTCGGGGCGTACGATGCACGGCTCCGGACAGACCAGATAACAGTTGTCGCAGGCGTTACAGGTGCCACAACTGAAACAGCGGCTGGCCTCCTCGACCGCCTGTTCTTCGGAAAATGCCTGGATCACTTCTTCCTGCGTTCTCTTGCGGCTTACCGGCGGCAGTAATGTCTGCTGGACTCGCGGGAAGTGCGGAAAATACGTCATGTTCATGCGGTTCAAATCGAAGATGACGTCGACGGGAATGGTGCGTGGCTGCAACGGCTCTCCGCGCAGTACCTTGTCCAGATTGAATGCAACCCGCTTGCCGTCGCCAACTGCGTTTACCACCATCAGGGGCTGACCCGAACCCAGCTGCACTACGTCGCCCGCTGCAAAGAAGTTAGTGTCGCCGAGTCGCCCAAAGCGATCGATTTTGATGGTCCCGCGCTCGGTCTTGAACTCTTCGGGCAACCAGGCGAGCGACGCCCGCTGTCCCACCGCGATGATCACATTGTCGACAGCGAAATGCTCTGGCGGGGTTTCACGATCAATGGTGATCGGTGAAGCGTTGATGGCGCCGGAGAAACGCGCGGGATGCAATTGCAAGGCTTCAACCTTGCCGTTGCCATGTACCACGGTCACCGCCCGCCCGTGCAGCAGTTCCACGCCTTCTTCCACCATGTCATGCAGGTCTTCAGGTACGGCCGGCATCTCGTCGCGGCTACCCTCCACCGTGATCATGGTTACTTCCACCGCGCCTTGCCGCAACGCCTCGCGGGCGCAGTCAATAGCGGTATTTCCACCTCCGATGACGGCGACCCGAGACCCCAGTTTGACCTTGGATGTGCCCATGCCGATATCACGCAGGAAGGGCAGCCCATAGTGCACGCCGTCCTTGTCCTCGCCTTGGGCTCGCACGCTGTTAGGCTCGATGAGGCCCACGGCCAGCACACAGGCGTCGTAGTTCTTCTTCAACTCGTCCCAACTTATGTCCTTGCCGACTTCGACATTGGTCTTTATTTTCACCCCGAGCTCGACCAGGCGCTCGATCTCGCGATCGAGCACGTCCTGCGGCAGCACCCAGTCAGGAATGCCACCACGATTGAGTCCGCCAGCTTTCGGAGATTTCTCCAGGATCGTCACTTCGTAGCCGAGGCGGGCAAGCTGGTAGGCAGCGCTGTGGCCGGCCGGACCCGAGCCGACAACGGCGACTTTCTTGCCGTTGGGCTTCCCGGCCTTGACTACGTCATGAGTCAACGCCTGCCCCAGATCGCCGAGAAAGCGCTCGACCGCGCGAATCGAGATGGCCTCATCGTACTGTCCACGGTTGCAGGCCTGCTCGCACGGGTGATAGCACACGCGCCCGGTGACCGACGGGAAAGGCATGTCTTCCTTGATAAGCGCATAGGCATCCAGATACTTACCGCGCTTCACCAGGTCGAGGTAGCCCTGAATCTTCTCGTTGGTTCCGCAAGCGTTGTTACAAGGTGGCAACTTGTCCCGGTACACTGGCCTGATCGATCGCCAGTTGCCAGTTGGGAACAGGTCCTGACCTTTTTCCTGCGAGGGTGCGGGCGTGATGCCGGCAAACGTAATCTTCAGCCGGTCGGGGATGTGAGTGCCTTTGGTCGACATCGGTCCTTGAGTCCTTCCCTACACCGCGACCGCGTTCAGCGGCATGATGTGCAGTTCATTGAGCGCCATTTCGAAGGCTTTCTTGTTCGCGATCATCGGTTCGATCGTTTCCCTTTTGACGATGCCTGTGGTCTTGACGACCGCGGCAATGAGGGGCGCCGCGATATCCGGTGCAATCGATTTGTTGCGTTCGGCGGCGCCTTCGGTCGAGAGACGGTCCAAGCCTAACTCGCCCAGCCGGTAATAGAGCCATTTGTGGTCCGCCAGCTTAGCGGCATCAACACAAACCAGTTGCGCCAGCCGCTCGGGGCCGGGCACAAAACGAATCATGTAGTCCGGCGTGTAGTGCGTGTTGATCACTAGCGTCCCGCCCGGCGGCATCCCGCGCATGTAGTCCCACCCTTTGACCATCGTGCCCTCCACCAGCACGACGATGTTGGGGTTTTCGTTTTCGTAGGTAAGCTCGTTCTCGATTACGCCATCGCTCACCCGGCAATACTTACGGGTTGGACAGTTGGTGCGATCGGGATTATCCACGTAGTTTTCCATGGCCTGCGCGAACTTGCCCTCAAGGCGAGCCGCAGCCGAGATGGAGTTGACGATGTCGCGGCCCTCTTTGTCCATGATGATGCCGCGCGTCCAAACCGTGAGTTCCGTGTAGCTCATGATCAACCTCGTAAGCGTTTTCAGCGATGCGTCGGAGCACACGTTCCGGCGCCATGGCTCAGAGCTTGTGCTTGTTCCAATTGCCCGGGAGTGCCCCGATCGGATTGCAGGACGGCCAGAAAGTCGTGCCGCGAGACGACAAAAGGCGCCAGCCGAGCGCTATCCTGGAATTCCACAATCGCTAACAGAGCAGCCTTCTTGCACAAACTTTCAATATCGGCGCCCGTGTAGCCTTCCATCCGGTCGGCAAGCTCCACGAAATCCACGTCGGGGGCAAGCGGCACCTGCTGGCAGCAAAGCCGGATGATAGCCACGCGCTCGGTTGAATCGGGATTGGCAAACGCAACGATATAGTCGAAGCGGCCGCTGCGCAACAGCGCCGGCTCGATCCGTTCCGGACGATTGCTCGCAGCCAGCAGGATCACCCCTCTAACGTCGCGCAGGTTGTCGATTTCACGCAGAAGCTGGCTCAGAATCCGTTGATGGACGTCGGTACCGAATTGGTCGGCACCCAGCTTAGGCGCAACCGCGTCGATGGTGTCGAAGAACAGGATGCACGGCGCCGCCCGCCTCGCCTTCTTGAACACTTCGCGCAGCGCTCTCTCGGATTCGCCCAACCACTTCGAGTACAGCTGCGGGCCATCAACGGCGATAAGCGGGAGCTGCTTTTCCCCCGAGAGGGCCCGCGCCATGGCAGTCTTTCCGGTACCCGAGGGGCCGGTCAGCAGAATGCCGCGCGGCGGAGCCAACCCGACCTTCTCGTACAGCTCGTCGTGCATGTGAGAATGCTCGATTACCGCATCAAGCAATCGCTTCACTTGATCGAGGCCGCCCAGCGATGCAAACGTCGAGACGCTCTTTTCGATGAAAAACTCACGCGTGGCGCTGGGCTCAACTTCCTTCAAGCCGGCGAGAAAATCGTTGCGCGTAACCTGCAGCGCCGCGACATCCGCGGACGCGATCCCTTCGATCTCAGGCGGAAAAGCCGAAAGGAAACGACGCAGCGCAATCATGCCGACTTCCTGTCCCAGGGCTTCCAAGTCAGCGCCGACGAACCCGTGCGAATGCTCGGCGATCTCCCGCAGGTCCACGTCGACGGCGAGCGGCATAGCGCGGGTATGGATTTTGAGGATTTGGAGCCGGGCCTGGGTATTGGGAACGCCGATTTCAATTTCGCGATCAAAGCGACCGGGACGCCGCAGGGCCGGGTCAAGCACCTCAGGAATGTTGGTCGCGCCGATGACAATGACCTGGCCGCGCGCGATAAAACCATCCATCAAACTGAGTAGCTGCGCTACAACGCGCTTCTCCACCTCGCCGATCACTTCCGTGCGCTTCGGCGCCACGGCGTCGATCTCGTCGATAAAGAGGATAGCCGGCGCATGGCGCGCCGCCTCCTCAAAGACCTCGCGGAGCTTGGCCTCGCTCTCGCCGTAGAACTTCCGCATGATCTCGGGACCGTTGAGATGAATGAAGTGCACGCGGCTCTCAGCCGCCACGGCCCGCGCCAGCAGCGTCTTGCCAGTTCCGGGAGCACCGTATAGCAGCACACCCTTCGGCGCGAGAATGCCTAGGCGCTCAAAGAGATGCGCGTACCGCAAGGGCAGCTCCACCATTTCACGCACCCTGGCTACTTCACGCTCCAGGCCCCCAATATCTTCGTAAGACACCGCCGGCGCGCGGGCTGCCGTCGATTCGCCTTCCACGATGCGGATGTCGGTGCGTTTGCCGATGACCACAGGTCGCGAAGGAATAGTGCGCACAACCTGGAAGTTCACCGCCTTGGCAAACGTGGGCACGCGCACTACGCAACCCGCGATGACCGGGATGCCCAGGAGGTCCTCGAGCATGCGATCGGGTGCGATGGTGGCCGGCGCAGCCCCGACCCACAACGGCGAGAAGCGAACTGCTACAGCCTGGTCGGGCTCGATTCGCGCTACGGTCACTTGTTCCTGTAATCCGGCGCCGCAATTGCTGCGGCTGGTGCCGTCGATCTGGATCATGCCTTCCTGGCCATTGCGGGAGTGCGCGGCGCGTCCCAGCGCGATCGTATTTCCCGTAAGCTTCAGGACGTCGCCTACCTGCGCGCCGATGCGCTGTAGATCGATTGGCGCCAGTCGAGCAACGGCGTGGCCAATGTCCTCGACACATGCTTCGGCGACCCGCAAGGTGAGGGTTGCTGCTTGAGGCGGCGAGTTATCTTCCGTTACGTGGCGCTCATCCTGGGGCATGAGTCGACTGTTCGCGAGGCCCTTCGTTGGTCAAAAATTGTTAAGTACGATCTCTTCGACGTCTTCAATGTGCCGGCGCATGGCAGACTTTGCGGCTTCACCATCACGGCGCTTGATGGCAGCCAGAATCCGGCGATGACCGGCCAGCGACTTCTGTTGACGGCCAGGCACCTGCAACGAGCGTTGACGAGTATCGCGCAGCAGGTCCATGAGGAGGTCGAGCACCTTCAACACCACACTGTTGCCGGAAGCCAAAGCAACGTTGTAGTGGAATTCCGCGTCCTCCTCCATCGCCGATTCCCCTAAAGCCAACTTCGCTTCCTGGCGTTGCAAAATCTCTTCCATCTCCAAAATCTCGTCGGGAGAAGCGTGCGTGGCGGCCCGCGCAGCCAGCGGCGGTTCGAGCATCTTGCGAAAATCAAGAAGCTCGCTGACCAATTCCTGCCGACGCTTTAGAGCGTCGGCGAAAGGATTGACGGCTGCGTCAGCGGGGCGTTCGCAAACGATGGTCCCGGCCCCCTGGCGCGGTTCAACAAGGCCCGTTAGCTCCATGCTACGAATCGCATCGCGAATGGAGCTGCGACTCACTTGAAGCAACTCCGCCAGCTCGCGCTCAGAGGGCAGTTTGTCGCCAGGCTTCAGCTTTTTTAGGATCAGACGTTCGATCTGCTCAGCAACGGCTTCGTAGACCTTTTGTCTTCGAACGACTTCGAAGTCGGATTGAACCGGTTCTGGCATTGGCATGTGGTCTGGTAAGTGGACCACCCTCGCGAGCTCAGTATAGCTCCATTATCGCGTCCGCAGCAACTACTTTGTTGAGGTATTTTGCGCGCGGTCGAAGAAGGCCGTCGGGAGCCTGGGGGCCGTCAAAAATAGGAACGCCGACCTTAATTCAGGACAAGAAGTTGGCAGCTAGCTCCATTCTCGCTTTGCAGAGGCCACTAGAACAGCATGTAGTGCGCTTATTTCGGATGTAGCCGAGCTGCGCACTCCGCCAGCAACTTCGCGCAGGCATACACGGTTCCCGTGTAGGGCATAGAAAGACCGACCCGCTCGCCCAGTTCGACAACTGCACCTACTAACGCCTCCAATTCCATTGACCGTCCCGCCTCCAGATCTTGCAGCATTGAGGTTTTGTGCTCCCCAACTTTTTCAGCACCTGCGATTCGCTGGTCGATCGAAACGGGCAACTGCAGACCGAGGTTGCGCGAGACTGCCTCCACTTCCTGCATGATGTTGCGAATGAGCGAACAAACTTCCGGGTCACGCACCATCTGAACTAATGTGGCGCGCGTCAGTGCGCTGACCGGATTGAAGGATGCGTTGCCCAGCACCTTTACCCAAATCTCCTGCCGGATATGAGCGGTGATCGGGCAGCGTAAGCCGGACGCGATCAGCGCCTCAGCAATTCTGCGGCAGCGATCGGAGCGCGAGCCATCGGGCTCGCCCAGAGAAATGCGATTCCCTGCGATGTGTTGAACGACTCCCGGCGCGGTGATCTCCGTGGAAAAGTAAACGATGGAGCCAATCACGCGGCGCGCCTCGATGGCCGACGAAATCACACCGCCGGGATCGACGCGTTCCAGACGCAATCCTTCCCAATCGCCGCCCGAAGCCCTGGAAGTACCACCATGGAATTCCGTTCTGCGTGCTGACGACCGTGGTGTCCGGTCCCAGTACCGGCTTCAACTGAGGCGCGAGTTGCGGTAGGCCATGCGCCTTTACGCCCAGGAAGAACAACGTCGACAGGTCCGAATTCTTGCAAGGGAACCGGCGATGGCGGGCCGACGCCACGAAATCTCCCTCGGCACTTTTCACCTGCACCCCGTGCTCCTGCATGGCGCGCAGATGCGGCCCGCGCGCGAAGAGCGTGACATCGAAACCGGCCTGCGCCATGCGCGCGCCGATGTAGGCTCCGATCGCTCCCGCACCCGCGATCAGGAATTTCATCGCTGGTCATCCACAAGCGCGACGGCAACGGCGCGTGCGGCGAATTTTTCCGGTCGCGGTCGTTGGGATACTTTCTACCAGATAGATCTTTTTCGGACATTTGTATTCCGCCAGCGACTCGCGGCAGTGCTTGATGAGCGCTGCTTCTCGGTGGCGCCATGCGGCTCGTGCAAGACCACGGCCGCAGCCACTTCTTCGCCCAGCGTGGGATGGGCATAGCCAAACGTCACCGCCGCCGACGACCGCGGGATGCTTCAGCAATACCTCGTCGATTTCATGCGGAGCGATATTCTCGCCGCCGCGGATGATGATGTCCTTGATCCGGCCGCTCAAGTGCAAATAACAGTCCTCATCGAGCCAGCCTTCGTCGCCGGTGCGAAACCATCCATCCACAAACGCGCGCGCGTTGGCTTCGGGATTGTTGTCGTATCCGCGAAAGACATTGGCTCCTTGAATCGCAACTTCGCCGCGATGGTCGTTGCCGAGGTCATTGCCATCTTTATCCATGATTCTGACGCGCAGCCCCGTGCCTACTCCCACGGAACCAGCTTTGCGATGCCGCGGCGGCAGGGGATTCGAGGTCATTTGATGGGCCGCTTCGGTCATTCCGTAGGCTTCAACGAAAGGAACGCCAAACAGAGTCCTCGATCTTGCCAATGAGTTCCGGCGACAAGCGGCGCGCTGCAGGAACGAATGAAGCGCAGAGACGCGGCTTCGGCCGGCTTGTGGTGAGCCCGGGCCAGCAGGAGTTGATGCATCGTGGGCACTCCCGAATACCAGGTCACGTGATGTTCCCCTACGGTCTTCCAGAATGAAAGCGCGTTGAACTTGGTAGGAACGACGACCGTCCCTCCGGAAACCAAAGTTGACATGGTGGAGCCAATTAAGCCATGAACATGGAAGAGCGGCATGATGCACAGGGAAACGTCTGCTCTCAGAGAGAGCATAGGTGTTCGCAATGTTGGCCGATGAGACCGCCAGGTTGAAATGACGCAAGGGCACGCGTTTGGGCCGGCCCGTGCTTCCGCTGGTATGCAGGATCAAGGCAATGTCTTCAGAGTAGGCTCAGTTACCGAAACTCCGCGTGGGGCGCCCTGCAAGGTGAACATTGCCCTGTTCGTTCATCTCCACCGAGAATACCGGGATTTTGCGATCGGCGGCGGCGCTGCGCGCAAATTCCGCGCCCACAGGAGGGCAAAGCAAAATACGAGCATTGGTGTCGCCGAGGAAAAAAAGAAACTCTTCATAAGGGTACGCTGGATTCAAAGGGGCTGCTGTTCCGGCGATCGAGGCAGCCAGAAAGCTCACAATGGCGGGCAATCCATTCGGCAAAGCGATCGCCACAGCGTCGCCGCGACCGAATGCCGAGCGGAAACCAAAGCGCCCGCCATCTCCAGCACCTGCTGCCGGAGCGAGTCGTAGGTTACACGAATTCCAATCTCGGGAATGACAACTGCGGTATGACTATCGGCAAAATGCAAAACGTCAAGAAGCGTATCTACCGACTTCAGGGTCATTCGTTGTCCTTCGGCATGGGTCTTCGATCCTCGATCCAGGCTTGCCCTTCACCGGCGAGGAATACAGAGATGTGGCCCGTTCTTCAGGCCCGTCTGGCAGCCAGTCTAAGCCGGCGAATCGCCGGGCCTTGCAATGAAATCACTGTCCCACGGGCGCCACCGCACCCCAGGGCGTACTCCTGACGCACGGAACTCCTGGTAAGGAAATCTAGGTTGCCAAATTGGAAGCGCGTATCGAAATACGGGATTGAACCCTCTCGAGATCTGCCTCACTGGAATGCTCTTTGGGTGAAAGGACATCATTGCAGGGCGACTATTCTGAGTCAAATCTCTTTCCCCGCCGGTCGTGACGCAAGGAGCACGCCTTGACCCCGTTCCTTTTGGAGCACCCTGCTTCGCAGCCTTTTCAGTCGTCCTGTGGATTCTCCAGATATCTAGGGGAGTTGAAAAATTAGATCAGCACCGCGACACAAAGAGTTTTCTTGACAATCGCAATTGGACATGGCAGACCGCCTAACTGGTCAACTCTTCAGACCAGTTGTTGTTCGAACTATCCAAGCAGCCTGTCGGACGCCCTGAGGGCAGGCCCTTCGGCAAATCATCCCGGGAGAGGAAAGACATGCGGTCGCTAACAGCATGTTCTTCAGCGCCTCCCATTCAGCTCTAACTTTTGCTTCGAACATATTCTTAAGAGCCGGGTCGGTAGTGATACTGCCGAATGGCTGCGGGGCGCTTGCCTTGGGGGACGTTGCTGTCTCCTGCGCCATAACCAGAGCCGTCAGCGCTACTATCCCAGCCAAGACAAAACAGCTGCGCATGATTCCTCCGTGTCGAAAGATCAGTGAGCTCCCGCCCATGAACGCGATAACCGCTGGTGCGGCTGACGATTGTAAATCACTACCGAGTGTTAGCATACTGACGTATGGAGCACGCTGAGGTCGAAGCTCTGGCGCGTGAACTATTGTCCGCCTATCACAAGGGCCAGGCGGTGACTTCCCTTCCCTCCTCCCGTCCAGGCTTTGACCTCAACACCGCTTATGAAGTGGAAGCTGCACTGAAGCGACTTCGCGAAGCTGGAGGGACCAGGGCCGTCGGCCGCAAGGTTGGTTATGCCAATAAGGCCATGTGGCGTGTGTTCAAACTTCAGACCCTGGTTTGGGCCCACATGTATGACGATACGGTGCAATACAGCGACAATAACTCGGCGGCCCTGACTCTGGCTAATTCCCATGCCCTGAAGATTGAGCCGGAGATTGTTTTCGGCTTGAAACCGCCGATCGCGGCGGAAGGAATCAGCGCGACCGCCGCTCTCGAGTCAACCGAATGGCTGGCGATGGGATTCGAGATCATCGGTTCTCCCTTTCCAGATTGGAAATTTCAGCCCAGTGATTTCGTCGCGTACTTTGGCCTTCATGCGGCGCTGGTCATCGGAGAGCGAGTGCCGGTGCGTACAGACCTGATTGCCACGCTTCAGGAGGAACTTCCACGATTCAAAGTGCGCTTGTCGAAGCATGGGGAATTGGTGGAAGAAGGATCGGGCAAGAACTGCTTGACCAGTCCCGCATTGTGCCTGGCGGAACTCAGTTCGGCCATCCTGCGGCGATTCCCCAACGAGCCATTGCGGGCCGGTGAAATCGTCAGTTCGGGTACGCTCACGGCTGGACAGCCGACCGGCAGCGGCGATCGCTGGACAGTTGAGGCCGAGGGGCTTTCGCTGCCGCCGCTGACTCTGCACCTCAGCTAACCGCCAGCGAGGCGATGGTGTGGATACTTCTATGCACTGCCTATACGGGCAATTTGACCGGTCGTCGGCGAAACCTCGACCAATGGTTTACCCACTCCCTCATACTCGAATCCCATAGCCACCATTGCATCACGACTTAAGAGATTTCGGCCGTCCAGCACCAAGGGCCGCTGCATCAGGCTCCTGATCCGTGTCCAGTCGAGATCCTTAAAGCAGCTCCATTCGGTAACAATCATGAGTGCCTCGGAGCCTTCCGCGACTTCATAAGGGTCGGTGCAATAGTGGATGGTTGGAAATAGCTCTCGCGTCCGCGCCATGGCCTGGGGATCATAGACCCGAATTTCCGCATGTTCGAGTAATAGCCTGCTAATCAATTCGATCGCCGGCGCGAAACGAATATCGTCAGTGTTGGGCTTGAACGATAATCCCAGTACGCCGATACGCTTGTCCCTCAACGTCCACAACCACTGCGTTGCCTTAGCCAGGAAGTGGTCGATTCGGCGCCGGTTAATGGACTCCGCATCTTTCAGCAAAGCGACGTCCACCCCCGCTTTTTCCCCCAGCCTGATAAAAGCTTGGACGTCCTTTGGCAGACAGAACCCCCCAAATCCAAGTCCAGGACGGAGGAAGGCAGGTCCGATGCGGGGATCCAGCCCCATAGCCCGCTGCACCTCTTCAGCATCCGCGCCCATCTTTTCACAGATGTCGGCGATAAGGTTCGCATAAGAGATCTTGACCGCCAGAAAACAATTACAGGCGTGCTTAATCAGTTCGGCGGTATTGATGCTGGTTACCAGCAGTGCGGGGACGTCTTTTGACGGACAGGCTCGCCCATGCACGGCACACGGAAGGATGCTCTGCTCCAGAATGGGCCGGTAGATCCCACGAAGTTGCGCCTCGGCAGCTTCGTCGCTTACGCCGATGACGATGCGATCCGGGTGCAGAAAATCCAGGACGGCAGTACCTTCGCGAAGAAATTCGGGGTTGGAAGCGACAGAAAAGCTGTTTTTCGAGTTGCGGCCGTAAATTGCCAGCGCCCGTGTCAACTTTTGCCCCGTCTGCATGGGCACCGTGCTCTTCTCGACCACCAGCTTGGAGCTACGCGCCTCCATGGCAATAAGGCGCGCGGCCCCGTCGATTGCGCTCAAGTCCGCGTCGCCGTCCTGAAGCGGCGGCGTGCCGACACATATGAAAACCACATCGCCGTGCCGTACTGCCTCGCCCAAATCCGCGGTAAAGCTCAGGCGCCGAGCTGCAACGTTCCGCGCCACGATGTCCTTCAGGTAAGGTTCGTAGATCGGTAAGCCGCCATCGTTGAGCACGCGAATTTTGCTTTCATCTTTGTCACTGCACACTACCGAATGACCTATTTCGGCGAGGCAAGCCCCCGAAACTAAGCCAACATAGCCGGATCCCAGAATTGAAATCTGCAAACGATCCCCCACGCCGATAAACGGCGCAATAAAATTCTCTGTCGATCAGGCTATTGCCTCGGCTGGCGCGATCGACGAGACGACTCATTATGATAGCAGGCGTGCTTGATAGGCCACTCAACCCGCGCTTACGGGTGCTCAATCAAGTATGCCGACTAGCGATCCCATGGTTGGGGGCAGTGACCTAATGCTCACTGATTCGTTCACTCCCAATGACAGACAGTCAGGAAGTCAACTGCGATTGATTCGCTCGCGACTTTTAAGAATTGTTGCGCCCTCAATCCGAATGCCACGTTGCGGAATCTAATACAGCATGCAGGCAGGAAAACGTATAGCTGGTTTCATTGCTTTTGTTCAGTCCATTCTTTTCTTGACCCATTGGTTCCTCTATGAGACGTGGACATTTTCGCCCACCGGCAGCGTGAGTCGTGGCGAGCCGTGGACCAAGCTGGTTTTCGGCTTGTTGTCGGTAAGCTTTGTTGCCGCTTCGCTACTGGCCTTTCGCTATACAAATGCTCCGGTGCGCATTTTTTACAGGGCGGCTGCGGTGTGGGTGGGTCTGCTGACCTTCCTCTTCCTCGCGGCGATCTCCTCCTGGCTCATTTTTGGAGTAGCGCGATTAGCCGGGCTGAACTTGAACTTCCATTTGACCGTTGAATTGCTGTTTGGCGCCGCAGTGGTGGCCGGACTGTACGGAGTTCTTAACGCCAGCTTGACGCGAATCACGCGGACGACCGTGCGGCTCGCTAACCTGCCGGCAGCGTGGCGGGGCCGGAGAGCAGCGCTGATCAGCGACCTGCACCTGGGGCACGTGCGCAACGGCAGTTTTCTGCGGCGCATGGTGAGGAAAATTCTGCGCGAAGAGCCGGATGCAATTTTCATTGCTGGAGATTTGTACGACGGCACAGCCATCGACGCTGGACGAGCGGCAGAGCCGTTGAACCGGCTCACGGCTCCTCACGGAGTTTATTTTGTCGCGGGGAATCACGAGCAATTTGGAGACGACAGCAAGTATCTGCGTGCCATTGCTGCGGCCGGTGTGCGTGTGCTCAGCAACGAAAAGGTTGAAGTCGACGGCCTGCAAATTGTCGGCGTGCCCTACCGGAACGCGGCCCGAGATGGGCAGTTTGCGTCGGTGCTGCGCAATGTCCGCCTGGATCGCGATCGCGCCAGCATTCTATTGACCCATGCCCCCGACCATCCGGAAGTCGCCGAAGCTGCGGGCGTTTCACTCCAGCTATCCGGGCATACTCACCTCGGGCAGTTTATTCCTTGGAGTTGGATGGCGCGACGGATTTACCGGCAGTTTGTGTACGGCTTAAGCCGGATCGGCAGGATGCAGGTCTTCACTTCGAGCGGAGCCGGGACGTGGGGGCCCCCGCTGCGGCTGGGATCAAATCCTGAGATTGTGGTGCTTGAGTTCCAATAGAGGGATGCCATCTTTGCCGCACGAGCAAAGTTATCGCCAATGGGGTTACGACTGGGTATCGTTCGCCTTCTTGTCGTAGTCTATTAACAAGAGAAGACATTTGATGCGCCACCCTCGGTCGATCATTGCCCTGCTGCTCTTTTCGTCTCCCCTCACTCTGTTGGGACAACATGGAGGGCGGCACGGCACCTCGGGCAACAACGGCGGGACGGCTGCGCAACCGGCTGATCCAGACTCGGCAACCTTCAAGCGTACTGTCGCGGAGCAGGCCACCGACGAACAGATCGCGCAGTTTCGCCTGATGACCAGGAACACGGAAGCCGCCCGGCAGCAGGCGCAGGACCTTCAACACCTGAGCTCAACCTCAAATGGTTCCGAGGATTTGTCCGGCAGAGCCGGCGGACTACAGGATTCGGTTGATAAGACCCTGACCGACGCTCGAACTTTCCTGCAATCGTTTTCGGACTCACAGGAAGCCGACCTGAAGAATCTGGTTAAGAAGCTGACGAAGTCTGGCGGCGCCGTCAATAAAAGCGCCAAAGGCATCGCGCAACAACTGGAGCAAAACAAGCTAAACTCGCGCCGGCTTGCCGGGACGGCGGAGAGTCTGGAAAAAGCGCTCGTCGAGTTTCAGTCCGACCAACTCATGCTAGGCAAGGAAATGGGCATCCCCGCTCTCTGAGCTTTGGGCATGGCGTTCACGCAAGGCCGGCGGTGGTTCTGTGCTCTCAGTTCGGTACTTCCTTGTATTTCTTCCGGAACTCGTCAGCCAGCTTTGAGGAATGCATATTTGTGCGCCTCGGCTCGGCGGCAGAATTGGTGGCGACGACCGGGGCTGTTTGGGTAGGACAACGTCACTTGCACACATAACGCCCTCATGCCGCTCGTTGTCATGCTATTTTCGGCTTTCAAGAAGTCTGTCCTGAAGAGGAACACCTTTCTTTTCCCGACTTTGGCCGTCGTTTTCTCTGTGCGTTTTTTTCCTGGGGCCAAGTACCGGGCCCAAGTGCACAACTCCGAACCCTCACAGGCGTGGTGAAGTCCGGCAAAACGCCTGTCCCTGGCGCAACTGTGACCGCGTCAATCACGCCACGGGGCAGAAGGTCGTCGGATGGATCTGGTTCCGACGGCAGCTACAAACTCACGTCTGCCCGGGGATGGCGAATATGCAGTGCGCGCCCAGATGGCGGCATTCGCTACGGCCATGTCGCACGTGACCGTCGGTCCCTCCAACCAGAATCCCCGCGTTGATCTCGAGATCGTCCTGCTGTCGCGCTCCGAGTCCGCTCAAAGTGGCAAGCAAGCAAGAGCCGGCGGAGGCGCGGGAAACCGCGGATTCCAGGCGCTGTCGGTGATGCAGAGTGACGCTGGCGCGGATCAGGGTGTGAATGGCGGCGAATCGGTCGCGCCTTCAGGAATGCCGGTTCCAGGCGTGCCGCCAACAATTGCAACGGAGTCGGTTGCAGTTTCGGGTTCGAACTCGCCGAGCCTGGCCGGAATGGGTTCCGACGAGTTGCGCGCCGGTCTGCAAAATAACCCGATGGGAGGCATTCCCGGCGCGGCGGGCGGAGCGAATGGGCGGTGGAGGGGATTTGGCGGCCGCGGTGGGGCGGCGGTGGCAGGGCCCAGGCTGGGTGGACGTGGATCCAACAACAATCAGATGCACGGGACGATCTACTACTCCGCCAATGACGCGGCGCTGAATGCCGCGCCGTTTTCGCTGACCGGTGCGCCAGTCGCCCAATCCCGCGTACTTGCAGCAGCGCTTTGGCGGCAACGTCGGCGGTCCGCTGATCATTCCTCATGTTTACAACGGATCGAAGACCTTCTTCTTCCTGCATTACAACGGCACGCTCGGAGATACTCCGTACAGCTACTTCTCAACCGTGCCCACGCTGGCGGAGCGCAGCGGCAACTTCTCGCAGACGCTGGTGAACGGTCAAGCCGGTGCAGATATATCAATCCGGCAACCGGGCAGCCGTTCGCCAACAACACGATTCCGCAGAACATGATCAATCCCGCGGCGAAGGGCCTGCTGGCATACATTCCGCTGCCTAATCTGCCGGGCCAGGTGCAGAACTTCCAGTCCATTACCGCGGCCAAGAGCGACAGCAACGATCTCAACTTTCGCTTGAATCAGGCGCTGGGCGCCGCCAGTCAACGCGGCCCCGGACGTTTTCGCGGCCCGCAGAACAATCTGACCTTCGGATTCCACTATCACGAATCCGACCAGACACTGACCAATCGCTTATCCCAGCGTCGGTGGACAAACCATTACCCACGGCTACGATGTGCCGATTGGCTACGTTCGCAGCTTCGGCCGGCTGATCAATACGTTTCGCGTCGAATACAACCTCAGCACCATCGAGACGCAAAATCTCTACGCGTACAATACCAATGTCACCGGCGCTGCTCGGCATTAACGGAGTTTCGCAGAATCCGGCCAACTGGGGCCTGCCCAATCTTTCCTTCACCAACTTCGGAAGCCTTCAGGACACGTTACCGGTCTCCGATCGCAATCAGACCGTCTCGTTCACCGATCAGATGGTCTACACCCACAAGAAACACACCCTGCGCTGGGGCGGAGATTTCCGGCGACTGGAAATCAACAGCAGAACCGCCAGCAATCCGCGCGGCAGCTTTGTCTTTACCGGGCTGAACACATCCCAGATTATGAATGGCGTGCCGGTCGCGGGCACCGGCTTCGACTTCGCCGATTTTCTGCTGGGCCTTCCGCAGCAGACTTCGGTGCAATACGGCACCAATTCCTCCGGCTATCACTTCCGCGGCAATTCCTGGGACCTGTATGCGCAGGATGAATGGCGCGTTCGCAGCAATCTGAGTTTCAACATCGGCTTGCGATATGAATATGTGTCGCCTTTCAGCGAGACCGCCAATCAAATCGTGAACCTGAATATCGCGCCGGGTCTAACCGCGGTGGCTCCGGTTTTCCCGGGTCAGGTCGGCCCGCTGACGGGAACGGTTTATCCCATCACGCTGGTGAATCCCGACCACTTTGACTTCGCCCCACGCGTGGGCATCGCGTGGAAGGTGCATAACGACACGGTGGTGCGGGCCGGCTATGGCATCAACTACAACACCACCGCCTACGCAAACATTGCGCAGGATCTGGCGTTCCAGCCGCCATTTTCGTTCACGCAGACGAATGTCGAGTCGTCAACCAATCACTTGACCCTGCAAAATGGATTTCCGGTCCAGCCGGTGAACACCATCACCAACAACTACGCGGTCAATGTGAATTATCCTCTGGGTTACGTGCAGATATGGAACCTCGACCTCCAGCAGACCATCACCCGAACCCTGGTGTTGAATCTGGATTACACCGGAACCAAAGGCACCCACCTCGATCTGCTGGACGCGCCCAACCGAACTCCGTTGGGACTGCTCAATCCTGCCGTGCCGGCTTTCTACTATGAAGACTCGGTCGCCGATTCCAACGCGAACGCCGGCACTGTGCGCCTGCGCAAACGATTGGCTCACGCCATCTCGATAGGCGGTACATATACGTGGTCGAAGTCGCTTGACAATGCTTCCACCATCGGCGCGGGCTCGGCTTTGGTCAGCCCGACCGGAACTGTCACCGGCCAAACGCTGGTGGCACAAAATCCGTTCAATCTGAAGGCTGAATACGGCCTTTCCAGTTTCGATCAGCGGAACAAGTTCACCGGCGATTACCTGTGGGAGCTGCCCTTCGGTCATGAAAAGCGCTGGCTCTCGGGATCAGGTATAGGACGCGATGTTCTGGGCGATTGGCAATGGAGCGGTGACTGGACCATCGCCTCAGGGTTTCCATTTACTCCGCGCATTCTCGGCTCGTTCGGCAATGTGAACAGCGGCGTCAATGGAACTTTGCGGCCCGGACCTAACCGGCGAGCCGGTCAGCCTGTCTAATCCAGGATTGGCGGAGTGGTTCAACATCGGCGCTTTTGTGATTCCGCCGGTCGGACAGTACGGCAACGCCGGCCGCAACAGCATCGAAGGGCCGGGCGAGGTCGACTTCGACATGGCGATGACCAAGGTGTTCCCGCTGAAGGAGAATCGCTTCTTTGAAGTACGCATGTCGGCGACAAATGTTTTCAATCATCCTGCAGTTCACCGCCATCGATACGGTTGTGAACTCTCCGACCTTCGGGCGCGTGATTTCCGTGGGCGCGATGCGCGCGGTGTTGATGACGGCCAGGTTCAGGTTTTAGAGGCTGCATGAAACAGAATTGCGAAAACCGTGCTGCATCGGGCAGATGGCTATCGCAGCTGTCGCCTGCTGCATTGCTTTGTCCCGATCTGGCGCTTGCCCAGCAGACGGGCTACACCTTCAAAGCCGAAGCGGAGCTGGTGCTGGTGAATGTCTCGGTTCGCGACCGCAATGGAAATCTGGTTCGCGACCTCAAGCCCGAAGACTTCACCATTCTGGAAGATAACAAGCCGCAGAAGGTGTCGACCTTCGACATTGAGAACATGCAGAACGCGCCGACGCGTCGTGACGCAGACCGAGCAAGTAAACCTGTTGAGCACCGCGCCGAAAAAGGCTACGGCTGTGCCTGCCAATCCGTTGCTTTCGGCGCAGGCGCAGGCCATCAAGGACCGGCGGCTGATCATCCTGTTCTTCGATTTGTCGGCCATGGAGCCGGACGAGATTGAGCGCTCAGCCCAGGCCGCGCAGAACTACGTCGATAAACAGATGCAGCCAGCCGATCTGGTTGCCGTGGTGTCGCTCGGCAACAGCATCACGCTCAACCAGGATTTCACCTCCGATCGCGCTCAGCTTAAGAAGGTCGCTGGAGAGCTTCAATCTGGGGGCCGGCGCAGGCTTCGAGGAAGGCAGCGTCGGCACGACCGAAGGCACTCCCGACAACGCCAATTCCTTCACCGTTGACGACACCGAATACAACATCTTCAACACCGACCGGCGGCTGGAGGCGATCCGCACCATCGCGCAGCAGGTGGCCAGCGTTCCGCAACAGAAGGCGCTGATTTACTTTTCCAGCGGCATGGATCGCACCGGCATCGAGAATGAATCGGAGCTGCGCTCCGCCACCAACGCCGCCGTGCTGGCGAACATGGCCATTTACACCATGGACATTCGCGGCTTGCAGGCGCTGCCTCCGGGCGGCGCGGCGCAGAACGCCAGCCTGCGCGGGTATCTCGCCTTACAACGGGCAATCCACGCTCAACGATCTGAATTCCAACTTCACCACGCAGGAAACGCTGGTCTCGCTTTCCGTCGATACCGGCGGCCGCGCCTATCTTGACTCCAACGATTTCAGCCGCGTCTTTCGCGGCGTTCAGCAGGACATGGAGATGTACTACCTGCTGGGCTATCACAGCACGCAATACGGCGCGCGATGGAAAGTTCCGGCGCATCACCGTGCGGGTGAATCGGCCGGGCGTGAAGCTGGAGTATCGCAAAGGTTATTACGCCGCGGCCGACTTCAAGCATTCCAACAAGGAAGACCGCGAGCGCCAGCTTCAGGAAGAGCTCGCATCCGACCTGCCCAGCACCGATCTGCCGCTATATCTTGCGACCGGGTACTTCCGCCTCGCCGACAATCGATACTATGTTCCGATTTCCCTGATCGTTCCCGGCTCGGCAATTCCGTTCACCCGCAATCGCGATCAGGACAAGGCGACACTGGATTTGCTGGGGGTGGTGACGGACGAGAAGAAAGATTCCAGCCGGCGGTATTCGCGACACGGTGAAGCTCGCGGTCAACGCTGCGAATGAGGTCCAGCGCAAGAATGTTCAGTACGACAATGGCCTGGTCTTGCCGCCCGGGAAATATCACCTGAAGATCGTGGTACGGGAAAACGAGAACGGGCAGATGGGCGCCTTTGAGACCGACTTCACGGTTCCCGATCTCAAGTCCGCGCCGCTGAAGATGAGCTCGATCGTCATGGCCAGCCAGCTTCAGCCTGCCGGCAAGCACGACAATCCGAATGACCCTCTGATTCGCAATGGCTCGGAAATTGTGCCCAGCGTGACCCGCGTGTTTTCCAGCGGCCAGCACTTGTATCTTTATTACGAGGTTTACGATCCGGCACGCAGCCGCAATGCGCCCCCTGAAACTGCGAATGGCAGGAAGGTAGCGGCTGAAAACACACTCCAGCAGCCGACACGAAAAACTCGGTTCGGCTGTTAAGCAACGTCGCTTTCTTCAAGGGCGACGTGAAGGCGTATGAAACATCGCTGACGGAAGTTCAAGAAGTCACTGTTCCTAACCGCCATGCAGCAGTTTTTCAGTTCGACGTGCCGCTCTCGGAATTAAAGCCCGGCTTCTACACCTGCCAGATCAATGTCATTGATGACGCGGCTGGGCACTTTGTATTTCCGCGGCTGGCGATATTGCTGCGGCAATAAGGAGTCCCGGCCCGGTAAAGATTGGGCAGTGGCTCGACCCTCCTGCCGCGACCGCTTCGACATTCGGGCTGCAATGGCAGCAAAAAGGGCACGGACCGAAGTCCGTGCCCCCGAATCGCCGTGTTCCCGGCCCGCAAAAATGTTCCCGTGGAACAGAAACACGAATCGCTTGCTTTTGGCCGGGCTTAGCACCCGTCGGAGGGGGCGCTTACCGCTTGGTGAGCTGCCGCTGTACCCCCGGCTGCCTCTGACCAGGCTTTTTGCCCAGCATCGGTCCCGACTGGTACATGTACTGGTTGTAGTACCACTGGCCATTGATCAACGTCCACATCGTGGCGTAGACCTCCTGGCCATCGTTCGGCATGTCATTCACCATCGCGCTGAACGTGCTGTTGTTCAGTGCGCCCGACTGGTAAATGTCGTTGCCGCCTTGAGTGCTCCCGATGTCCAGCCAGTAGCCTGAAGCGCCGTTGCCCGCACTCCAGTCGAATGTGACCGAGGTGCCGTCGACTTCGGTGTTATTCGTCGGCGACGTAATCACGGCGTAGTTGCTGGCCCCACCAGATGCGATGTAGCTGTACTGGTTGTAGACCCATTGACCGCCGACATAGGTGAACAAGGTCACGTAGATGGTGCTGCCATCGGTTGGCAGTCCAGTCGCCGTGGTGGTAAGTACGTTGCCCAGATTACCTGAGCTGTAGTAGTTGTTGCCGCCCGGTGCGTTACCGGCGGTCAGCCAGTAGGCCGAGGCGTCCGCGCCCGCAGTCCAGGTGAAGACCTGGGTGCTGCTGGTCAGGGTTGAGCCGTTGCTCGGCGAGGTGATAACGCCCAGGCCGCCGTACGCCGTGTAGGTGTACTCGGTATACGCCCACGTACCGGCGATCTCGTACCACCAGGTGACGTAGACGGTGCTGCCGTTATCGGGCAGGTTCTTCAACGTCAGGCCGCATCCGTTACTGGAGAGCGGACCAGACTGGAGGTAATTGTTCCCGCCATAGGTAGAACCTGCGTCTACCCAGTAGTTGGAAGCGCTGGCGTTGGGATACCACGAGAGGGCAACACTGGTTGCACTCAGTGTCGACCCGTTAGCCGGGTTGAAGATTCCCGGCGAAGCGTTCGGCAGCCACGCGCAAGCCGTTACTAAGTTCGTCGCGTTGGGACTGCCGAGTCCCGTCGCCAAGTCATAACCAGGCGCTGCGCCGTAGGCGGGCTGGTAGGTTGATGGGGCGGTCCCGATGCTGGAGTTGGCCACGGCAATTGCGCCGGTGCCCACGCCAGTAAACGTGACCGGAGTCTCCGGTTGGTAGCCCGAGCCACCGGTCGTCGTGATGGCGCTGACATAATTCGGGCCCTGGCCCTTGGTAGTGTTGGTGATGTAGACGTAGAAGGCATTGAACTCATCTGCCGGGCCGAACTCCGTGATGAAGTTGCCGGCCGCGCCCGCCGCGCTCGCGGTAATCGTCACCGTTGAGGTCGAGCTGGTTGCGGTTGCCAAAGAGCATCCGCTCCCGATCGACGTGACCAGCCCCGATGCCATGAGCGTCGTGGTCGATCCCGCCAGCGTGTAGGGCCCGCAGGTAGTCGACCCGCCCAACGGGACATTGGTCAGAATGATCGTGTCGCCAACCGCATCGGTGCTCTCCATCGCAACCGTCCATTTGGCGGTGGTTGTGGCGGCTGTGACCGCTGCCGTGCAAGTGGTAGCCTGAGTACCGCCTGCGTAAAGGGTGGCACCGGTCGGCGCTTTGTAGGGATTAACGTTGGTCGGCCCCGCGATGGTACAGGTTGGCGCGGTGGTATAACCCGAGCCACCCCAAAGAACGGTGCCGGCGGTAATAACGTCAGTGCTGTCGACACCGCGAGTGCCGGAAGGCTTGTAGCAGTGCGCTTCTTCCAGCGTGCCGTTATTCTCGCAAGCCAGGTCGATATCGCCCTGGGTCACGTCGTTGAAAGCGCATCCCGCGCCCGACCCCGTACTCGAGTTGCACGCAGCGCCTTGGAACGTTCCTCCCGACGTGCCGTACTCGTTCTGCGCGATCTGGTAGTAGATGGGATTAGGATTGCCCCAAGTCTCACCCGTCTCCTGATTGATCAGAGACTGGATGGCCGCCATGGTGGGAGAAGCGATGGAAGTTCCACCGAAACCTGACCAGGTGCTGGGCAGGCCGGAGCAGGACGCCGCTCCACCCGAGGTCTGGGTCGGATCGGACCAGCAAACGGTTTCAAAGTGTCCCCAAACGCCGTTAGCGGCAAACATGGCCACATCGGGAATATCTCGCACGCCGTCAGAGGGGCTGCCATAGACAGCCAGACCGCCGGCCAACGCCGCGCCCGATTGGAAGGAGGGTTTGGGCAATCCCTGGCACTCAGGATCGGATAGGCCATCATCGCCCTGATCCGTGCCGCCATTTCCAGAGAAGCAGTTGCTTGCACCTCCGCTGCCCGCGCCGGCAATCAGGTAGCCACTAGTGGTGTCCCAGGGACTCACATTGCAAGTGCCCGTGGATCCATAAGTCACAAAGCTGCTGCGAGCAACCTGCGAGATTAGTACGTTGGCGCAGGAATCGTCCCACGGCATTTCCGGAATGTACGACAGAGCGGAGCCATAGCCCGCAGTGTTCGACGCATTCCAGTAGTTGCTGAGTGGCGCTCCACCTTCCTTCGAGTTGTAGACGTCCTCGAAGTCGGTTCCACCTACGGATACGTTGAAGGGTGTGCTGGTCCATCCGCTGATGCCCAGGCTGGCCACGTCATATTCGGAGCCGACCGAGAAGTCGGCGGAGCAACTGGATGGGCCTTCATCGCCTGATGCGCCGAAGACCGAGATACCCAAAGCTGCTGCCTGCTGGTAGGTGTTGTAGAAAGCCTGGTTGCCGCCGTTACCATTGAAGGCTTCGCAGACGCCGTAGCTGATGCTCATGACGCCAGGATACGGACCGGGTCCGTTAACCAGGTTCTGCATGGCGATGAGGCCGCCGAAGGTGACCGTACCACCGGCGCACGAGATCAGCTCAATAGCTGCGCTGGGCGCGACCGAACTGGCTACTTCCACGTCGATGGCGGCTTCGCCGTCATCCGCGTTGGTGCCGGGATCGGTACAGCCGCCGGGATGCGACTGGGTGTAAGTTCCCAGCGGGAACGCGGTGGCCAGGCCAAAGGTCGAGCGGTAAGTGTCCCAGTCGGCCGCGCCGCCATAGGTGTCGGTGTCTTCGACCAGGGCGATGGTCTGGCCCTGTCCCGAGTAACCGGCGTTGTACAACGGAGTCAGGTTATAGACGGTCTGGGTGTCCTGCGGCGTCATCGCGTAGCAGGTACCCGGTTCGGTTGGGGAAGCAGCGCCAGGGGTGCAGCCTGAGAAGGTGTACTTCGATATCGGCCGGTTCATGGCGTGGGGCTTGAAATCGTTGAGGGAGAAAATTCCCGCCACTACGGGCGACAGCGATGCCGGAATCATCGGATCGCTCATGTTGGCGATATGCGCTTCGCCGCCGACCTGGAGCTGCCCGATCTGGGTGTGGAAGGCCTGGCCGACCTGGGCTGCCGTGCCCGAGAAGTCGATCACCATGCGGTTGGTGTAGACCTGGTTGACGCGCAGGCCATGCGACTGGAGCCAGTTGGTGACGGCTTGAATGTCGACTTCGCCACTCCGAAGCGCTCGCCAAATTGCTCGGCGGTGATCCATTTGTGGAATTTGTGCGACTTCCTGTCGTTGAGCTGCTCGATCAACTGGTTGAGCGCCTGCTCCTGCTGCGGAGAGCGTTGGAGAAAGAGAAATATGTGGTCCATCTGGAGGCTGGGCGAAGCCGGGCCGCGAAAGTTGACGGCCGTCGCCTCAGGGCGGGTGTTGCCCTTCATCGGCACATACACGCTTTCGTCAACATTCTGATGAATGCGAGGGCCGACCTGCGCCGGGGCATGGTTGTTGAGATTCGGCGCCGCCGCATAGGCGCACAGACTGAACGCTGTGATGAGTGCCAGCACACACCACAAGGTAAGCAGGGTCTTTTTTGTCATTGAACTCCACCTTCTGCACCTCTTCTTGTTAGAGGTGTGAATTGACAGGGATTAAAGTCGAACGAACGCAAATTTCTCCGAGCTCCTGGCAAAGCCTGGAAGCTTCGGACTGTCAGGATTGCAGTGCTTGACCGGCGGGGACGAAGTGACGCCGGGCAGATCGCGCAATCTAAACAGAGTGTTGCTGCGCACTCCATGGACGGCCAAATCGCAAAACTTGTTACACCGAAAACTTACAGAGCGCGAATCCTCGGAGTTACGCCATGCGACCACAAGAATCCTGCCGAGGACATGTGGCGGGAAATCTCCCAGGGAGAAGTATCCCGTCCCGCTCCAGTGACCAGACCTTTGATCGCAAAACGCTTAATTTCGAGAATGCCGCAAAAATACTCCTTCTTAGTGGGCTTCGCAAGATGATTCTTTCGCCTGAAGCCAACCCGGATTCCCCTTTTGGATGTAGACACTAAGGTGGTAGTGGCGTTCCAGAGTTCCTCGCGATACTTGGAAGATTGATTAGGTCCGAACTTTGAAGCGGATGGCCCTCAGGGTCTGCGTGAGAACTCAATTTTTCGAACCTGCGGCCGGAGGCTAGAGTTTCGTAGATACCAAAATCTGAGCCCGGAGGGCGAAACTAAAATAGCCCAGCGCGGGAGCGCTGGGTGGAGTGGGAAATGTGGCCGAGTCCCCCGGGGACGACACTGGCTCTCACGCAGACTCTCCAGGCCGTCCGAAATTGCGGCCAATCTAGTACGGCTTTAGCCGCTGCGGACTTCGCCTTGACTTGATCCGGGTTTCCTTAGAAGGTGTATAAAATCGCGCACACTGGAAATTCAAGAAAGACAATACCTGGGAAGATGAGGAATTTGATGACCGCTCCGCAATGCCGGAAGGTCCTTGCTGGTGCTCTCCGGTGGACGCCGCTGGTTATTATTTGTGTTCTTGCCCGGGGAGGGATGCTGGCGCAGACTAGCGGATCGAGCGCTGCTTCCAAGTCCACGGCGGCTCGCGTTCGGGCGTCAGGCTGGTGGCCAACCAAGGGTGACCGCTCCCGCACTGACTACGTCGGCGCAACCGAATGCGCCTCCTGCCACAGCACCGAGGCCGAAGATTTTACCATCGCCGCCATGGCACATGCGGCTACTCCCGCACCTGACTCCAGCCCGCTTCGCCAGCACGATCATCTGACTTTTCAAATAGGCGCTTACGACTATCGGATCGACACCTCCGGCGGAAAAAGCATTTTCACGGTCAGCCAGGGAGAGACGTCTCATTCAGACTCCCTGCTGTGGGCGTTCGGCGCGGGACGCATTGCCCAAACCTACGTCTACCAGGAAAACGGTAACTTCTATGAGGCCCATCTGAGCTTTTACACTGCGCTGCAAGCGCTGGATGTGACTCCCGGCCACCCACGCACTCAGCCGCCCAACGTGGTTGAAGGCGCGGGCCGCCTCATACCAGCGGACGAGGCCCGCCGTTGTTTCGGCTGTCACACCACGGCCTCCAGCACAAAGAATCAATTCGATCCTCGAAAACTGGTTCCGGGCGTAAGTTGTGAGCAGTGTCACGGCCCGGGCGCAGCCCACGTCGCCGCGGCAAAAGCCGGAAATTACAAGCTCGCATTACAGTCGATCTTGAATCCCGCACACCTGAATCCGGTTGAGTCGGTAGACTTCTGCGGCGCCTGTCATCGCACTCACCAGGATGTCCTGCTGGACAGTCCAGCGAGAATTGGGCGGCTGAACGTCCGCTTTGCGCCCTATCGCCTGGAAAACAGCCAATGCTGGAAGGCAGGACGGGGAGACGCTCGCATCACCTGCCTCACCTGCCATGATCCGCACCAGCCGCTGGTGGTAGACCCGGCGGCATATGACTCCAAATGCTTGCAGTGCCACGTTGCGGCCAGCGAAAAGAAGAATGCTGATGATCGCCGCACCGCTTGCTCTACCGGAGTAAAGCTGTGCGTCACCTGCCATATGCCCAAATTCACCAACCCGGGCTTTCATTTCACCTTCACCGACCACTGGATCCGTATCGCTCCTCCGGGATCGCCCTTGCCGGATTGAGACATACGCTCGCTCGTTCCGTTCGCCAGGCACAAAGAAAGGGCACGGACCGAAGTCCGTGCCCCGTTATCGCCGCTTCGCGCCGATTAGCGCGTGCCGAGCTGCTTCTGAACAGCCGGAGGATTCTTCTGACCGGGATGGTGTCCCAGCATCGGCCCCGACTGCCACTGATAGCTGTTGTAATACCACTGGCCGCCGATCAACGTCCACAGCGTTCCGTAGACCTCTGTACCGTTGTTCGGCATGTCATTCACCGTCGTGGTGGTGACATTGCCCAGGTTGCCCGACTGGTAGATGTCATTGCCACCGGGAACGCTCCCGATGTCCAGCCAGTAGTTGTCGCTATTGCTCGGATTGGTCCAGGTGAACGTCACCGAGGCGCCGTCGACTTCCGTGTTATTGGTCGGCGTCAGTATCTGAGCCAACTGGCTACTGTACGCCGTGTAGGTGTCCTGGGTGTAAACCCACTGACCATCCACAAAGCTGAAGAGGGTCACGTACACCTGACTGCCATCGGTAGGCAGGCCGGTGACGTTGGTGGTGAGCACGTTGCCCAGGTTCCCCGAGCTGTAGTAGTTGTTGCCGCCCGGAGCGTTGCCGGCCGTGAGCCAGAACTGCGTCGCCGAGCCCTGCGTCCAGGTGAATACCTCGCTGCTGCCGGTGAGGGTCGCGAGGTTCGCCGGGGACGTGATCTGGCCGGGGCCGCCGGTCGAGTATTGATATTCGAGGTAGGACCACGAGCCGTTTATCTCGTACCACCAGGTTACCCACACCGGGCTACCGTTATCGGGCAGACCATTGACCGTCGCGGACAGGACCGTGCCGATATTGCCCGACTGGTAGTAGTTGTTACCGCCCTGGGTGGAACCGACATCCAGCCAGAAGTTAGCGCCAGCCATCGGGAACCACCTGAAGGTGACCGAAGTACTCGTCAGGGTGGTATTGCTGAGCGGGGAGTAGATGCCCACCGAATTGGTCGGGCTTCCGTTGCCGACGTAGACCGTCTGGGTGCCGCTTATGCCTGACGAGGTGCTCGCCGAGTAGTTCACGTCACCATTGAACGTCGCCGTGATGGTGTGTGTTCCAGGCGCCAGCGATGTGACGCCGAGGTTGGCGTTGTACAGGCCATAGCCGCCGTTGGCCGCCGCGACGTTAGTCATCGAAACGGTACCCAGAGCGTTCGCTCCATCGTAGAACGTCACTGTGCCGGTGGGTTGGAAGGTCGCGTTGGTGTTGCTAGGGGTGATGATGTCTGTGAAGTAGTAAACCTGCCCGGCATTGCCCGCCGTCTTAGCCGACAGTGCATGGGTCACGGTTCCCAGCGTCACGTTCTCCACGAATACTGGCGACGTGCTAGCCATAAAGGCGCCATTACCGCCGAAGGTCGCGGTAATGTTGTGCGCGCCGCCAAAGAAGGCCTGACCACTGGCTAGCCTGAAGGTAGCTGTGTGGCCCGAACCTACCGTGCCTGTTCCCAGCACCGTAGTCCCGTCGTAGAACGTAACCGTGCCGGCAGTCGGGGCCCCTGTTATCGTCGCGGTGAAGGTTGGCCGACCATTTAGCGTGGTCGGGTTGGCGCTGGAAGTTACTGCGGTTGTGGTAGCCGTGCCCGTGGTTACGGTAACCGTGGCCGGGGCGGAAGTTACGCTGCTCCAGTTGGCGTCACCGTTGTAAGTTGCGGTGATCGCGTTGGCTCCGCTCGCCGTGATACCGGTGGTGTTCAAGACAGCGGTGGAGGTATACGTGGTGATGCCGGTGCCGGTGATGGTTTGGCTTGTGGTGACGACCTGCACATTTCCCAGGACGGTGCTCGTCGTCGTGTCGTAGAAGGTTACGGCGCTGGTCGGAGCAGTGCTCGCAGGCGCTATGCCGTTAATAGCGGTAACACCCAGCGTGGCCACCAGAGGTTCACTGAAGCCCGAAGTGATTTGGGTCGCGCCGGCAGTGAGGGTGATCGTCGGGGTGATGGGGTTGACGGTGATGGGAACCGGAGTTGCTGTGGTCGCGTTAAAGGTTCCGTCACCCGAGTACGAGGCCGTAAGAGTGTGGCCGCCGCTAGCGATGGTCGGAACGTTGGAGTACTCGTAGTTGTAGAGGCAATTGGAGCTGGTCATGGCCCCGGACAGAACTGAGGCGTTCCCATTGGGATCCAGAGCATAGGTCCCAAGGGGATTTCCGTCCAGGTTAACGGTGACCGTGCCTGTCGGAGCGCCCGCACCAGAGTTGCCGGCGACGTTCAAGAGAATGAGAACGTTGGACGCATAACTGAACGAACTCTGCGGTGTAATGACGCAACTCGATCCATTCAGCGAGTACGGAGTGATCGTAAGGCCGCTGCCTTCCGAATTCACCGTCACCTGCACCGGAGCGGAAATACTGGAAGCGAATGTGCTGTCGCCTCCGTAGCGTGCCTGCACGTTGTAGGTGCCAGCCGGAAGGTTATTCAACATAGTGGAATAGCTTCCGCCACTGAGAGTAGTAACCGGCACGCCGCCGGCAGGAGCGCCCGTGTTCGGATCAACAACCCAGCCGATTGCCCCCTGGCTCACAATGAAAGCCACATTGCCGGTCGGCGTTCCTGCATTGCCTGAGACGGTTCCGTTCAAAGTGATGGCAGTCCCGTGATTGATCCCACTGGTTTGCGAGAGGTTCAGGGTGGTGTTGGAGCTGTTGAAGACTACGCTGCTCCACTGGCTGGACAGGTTCGCGGCATTGGGCGAGCCCAGACCTGATGCCAGGTCATAGCCCGTGCCGGCGTTGAAGCCAATCTTGGCTTGCGTCAAGGTGGCCGAACAACTTGAGCCGGCGAGGCCGCAGATGAGGTTGTTTCCCAGGGTGATGTCCTGGAAGGCGCAGTTCGATCCGACTCCCGGAGGTCCTGACGAGTTGCAGTTGGTGTCATTCTGCTGGTTCGCCAGGGTGTAGTAGATGTAGCCAGGCATGCCCTGGCGTCCACCATTGGCTTGATTGATCAGCGCCTGGATGCCTGCCATGCTGGGAGCGGCAACCGACGTGCCGCCGACCAGTCCGGCGTCCTCAATTTGACCCGAGCTGTTAAGTTCGCAGACGCCTTCACTACAGAAGAACGTTGCGTCATGGCCGGAGGCTGCGTTCAAGGCGAGGTCGGGCTGTAAGCGATGCGGAACTCCGGAGATAAGGGGTGGAGGATTCTGCATCGGCCCGACGGTCGCGGTTGCTGCTGCTCCCGTGCCGCCGCCGCCGGAGAACGCGATAGTGGGCGCCGATGTACACCCAAAGCCCTGGTAGTGGGAGCCGGTGGTGTAGCCGGTGAAGGTGAGGCCCGTCACCTGTCCGCCGCTGATAACCGAGGTTGCGGTTGGCTCCCCCGTGCATCCGCCGCCGGAAAAAGCTACCGTGGGTGCGGAAGTGTACCCGCTGCCGGGGCTGGTGATGGTGACGCTATTGACCCACAGGCCAGTCATGCCGTTGCCCAAGGTCAGAGTCGGATCGGTTGAGTTATTGATCCCAGATCCTTGCTGCCAGGAAGGCCGCAGGTAGTAAGCGCTGATGCCGCCGCTACCCGACCACAAGTCGGTGAAATCGCCCGACGGTTCGCCGGTCGGAGTGGGGCTGGCGACCCGGGATTCGTTCCACGGGTACTCAGGAATGTAGGTGATGGCCGAGTTCTGATACAACGAGTTGTTAGACGAGTTCCAGTAGGTCGAGTATCCCGCCCCGCCGTCGCCGTAGAACTCCGTGCCGCCTACGGAAACGCTGTAGGGAGTACCAGCCTCCGCGCCTACCGCATAACCAAGAACTTCATAGGTTTGACTTCCCTGATCATCGCACCCGGCCGGTCCGCCGTCACCGGCAGCAACGAAGACGCTGATGCCCTGCGCAGCCGCCTGCTCGAAGGCTTGCAGGTTGAACGCATTTCCGCCCGCGCCTTCTACCGCTTCGCAAGAACCGTAGCTGATGCTCATGATGTCGGCGAGATTGTTCTCGACGATGTATTCGATGGAGTTGGTGATGCCGTCAACCAGGAACGTGGGGGTGCCGATGACAAATTTGACAGTGGCATTAGGAGCGATGCCGCCGGAAATCTCGACGTCAAGATCGGATTCGCCATCGTCGCCCGGCTGGGTTCCGTTGTCCTGACCGGCGTGAATGAAGATGGGATCGTTGATGGGAAGGTTGAACAACTGGCGGTAGGTCTGAACATCGCTCATGAGAATGTCGGAACGTCCCACAATCGCGATGGTCTGACCAGTGCCGTTGATCCCCTGCGCCAGCAGCGGAGCAGTGTTGTAGATGGTGGCGAAATCAGACGGTCCAACGTAGTGAACGCTGGAGCTGCTGGTATACGCCGGCCCCAATTTGAGGTAGTTCGCCAGCTCCTTTAGCCGCTGGTCGGGTAGGTTCTGGCCACCTAGATTCTGGTCGCTCAGCTTCTGCACGTTGACCATGTGGCTCTTGCGGAAGAAGTCATGCAGACCGTCGACGCCCGCGATGACGGGAGCCAGCGCTTCAGGAACGGAAATATCACTATTGACGGAAACGTGGGTTTCGCCGTTCACCTGATAGCTGTGCAGCGAAGTGCCGAAGGCTTCAGCTACCTGCCCCGAAGTGCCGCTGAACTGGATAACGCGCTTGCTCTTGGTGACGTTGTCCACGGTGAAGCCGTGCTTGGTGAGCCACTTGGTCACCTGCTGGATGTCGTCGTCATGCACACCGAAGGAGGTGCCAAACTCTTCGGGCGTAACCCATTGATGAAAGTTGCGGGTCCGCTTGTCCTGCTGCTCGTCGATGACGCGGCGCAGCTCGCGTGACTGCTCAGGACTGGACTGCAACACAATCCGCATGCCTTGCAGCGAAGTGCTGGGATCGATGGGTCCCATATCGACGGCCTTGCCGGTGATCGATGCAGTGGCTATCACGCGCGGCACATGGCCATGCAACACGACGCGTTTGCCGTCATTCACTGGCTTGGTTACGCGGGGCACTGGATGGGCATTGGTATAGACGTTCGCAGCAAACAACGCCTGCGAGAAAAAGAAAATCGCCACAGAAAACATGGCGATAAGCAAACTTGTGCGGGAGCGACGAACAGTGGTCATCAAGTACTCCTCTATTCTTTGTGAAGGTATTTCTTCCCAATAGGGAGACAAAGGCTGGGCCAGAAAATTCGCGGGCTTCAGAAGACCTTTGGAAGACTTAGAACCGACAAGGGGCGCAAGACCAGCTCTAAATTCGACGTAGCAATATCATCTGGTCATCGATTTCGTGTCAAGGATAATTCTTGGCCTTACGACATTAGTTGTATGCAACTCCGTACGGCAGGACTGCGCGCATCCAGAACCAGTTGAGAAAAGCAACACTTCTATGTTGACTCAGTAAGATTAAAGGAGCACGGACGCATCCGTGCTCCTTGTTACCCCAGCCGCTCGAAAACGGCGTCGATAGTTTCAGGTCCTTAGGGAGCTAGGGAGCTGAAGTGTAATTGTATTCGTTGTAAAACCACTGCCCTCCGACGTACGACCACAGGGTCACGTAGATTGGGGTGTTGTTGGCCGGCAAGCTATATACCGTGGTAGTGAGCGCGGTGCCGAGGTTGCCAGATTGATAGATGTCGTTGCCGCCTTGCGTACTTCCTACGTCCAGCCAGTACGCCGTGGCGCCATTGCCCGCGCTCCAGGTAAAGGTCTGAACATTGCCATGCAGCGTTGATCCCGGTGCCGGCGATGACATCTGTGCGAGAACGTTGCCTGAATTCAAGGCCGTGTAGGTATAACCAGTGCTGACCCATTGTCCGCCCACCAGCGAGTACAGCGTCACATACACCATGCTGCCGTTCGTCGGCAGCCCGCTGACGGTGGTTGTAAGTGTGTTCCCCAGGTTTCCAGACTGGTAGTAGTTGTTGCTCCCCGGAGTGCTCCCCACGTCCAACCAGTAGGCCGAAGAGCCTGCGCCCCCCGTCCAGCCGAACGTAACCGTGCTGCTGGTCAACGTCGAACCGGGAGTGGGAGTGGTCAGCACGCCCTGCGCGCCGCTGGTGTTGAACGCCGTGAAGGTATACGGATTGTTGACCCAGACACCGTTAACAAGCCACCACAGGGTCACATAGATCGTGCTGCCATTCGTCGGCAGACCGTTGACCGTGGCCGAGAGCGTCGTCGTGGGAAGCGTCCCGGACTGATAGTAGTTGTTGCCGCCCGCAGTGCTTCCGATATCCATCCAGAATCCGGTGGTTTGTGGCGGGCCGAACCACTGGAAAGTGGCGCTGCTGGCGGTCAGTGTCGAACCCGGCGCCGGGCTATACAATCCGCCAGTCGTCGTGTTGAAGTTGGCGGTGTAGACAGCCGTGGTTGCCGGAGCCGTCACCGTATCGGAAGTGTTGGTGTCGCCGTCGGCCCACTGCGTAAACACGTACTGAGTGCCTGAGGCGATTTGCGTCCCGGCCACGCTCAAGGTGCAGGAGCTGCCCGGTGTCCAGCTCAAGGTCACCGGCGCAACGTAGGTTCCCGGCGCGCAACCAGTACCGGAAGTCGTGACGGTGAGGCCGGAGGGCGAAGTTGTCACCTCGACGCTGCCCGCGGGAATCGTTGGCGTGAACGACACTCCCTTGAAATTGGAATCGGAGGGAGCAGTGGCCAGCAGACTAAATGACTCGCCGGAGGCCTGCGATGCCAGGGTATAGGTCAGGTTATCGGTGATCCCATAAAGAAAGGTGGGGTCAAGATCGCTAAGCGTGTAGTTGGTTACGTAGAGCTCGACCGTGTTGCCGGAAACGTTGCCGGCCAATCCATACAAGCCGCTGGTCCCGTCAGTATTGCCGTTGTTGACCAGATTCAATCCCCGCCAAAGCGTGTAGGCGAGGCTCCACGTCCCGGAACCATTGGACTGGCTGTTGACCCACTTTTCCAGCCCGCCATTTCCGATGTTGGCCGTGCCGGTGGAATTGTTGTCGCCATTGGAATCATTTTTCGGGGCGCCCGTGTCCGCCACATAGAGAACCGAAGGGCTGGCTAAGAAGTAATTCGACGCACTCAAGTTGATCGGCAAACCGGCGTTGAGATTATTGCCGTTGCTGTTGGTGCCAGTCGTGATCGTCTCCTTGCCAGTGCCGCCGGTGTTGCCGTATCCGGTCAGCATGGTCGGGCCGCCGCCATTGTTATACAAGCCGGTCGACGGAGGCGAACCCAGCGTGCCGATGTAAGAGCGGTTGTTGCCTGATCCCTCTTTGCTATCGACCGAGATCCACAGCGTGTTGTTGAGGATCTGAACCGTCCGCGTGTCCTGGGCGATGGTCTTGCCGCTGGTGTCAAGGCCGGTAATCGCCGTCGGAACTGTGTTCGGGCGCACCGACCGGAACGTAGAAAACTCCGCCTGTCCCATCGCTACCGCTGCCCTGTCCCGAAACATAGGCCGTCGATCCATTCAGCGTATAGGCGCTGCGTCCGTTGTTGGTGTTGAAGATGTTGTAGATCGCGGTAGCGGAATTGACGTTGCCGTTAGCGTCGATCAAAGTCAGCACCCGCGGTACCGCCGTGTAGCTTTGCCCCGTCAGGCTGCCCGACTGGGCCATCGCTCCCGAGGGCGCCGCGCCGTATGCGTCAGGATCAAGGTTGAAAGCTGCCGACATTGACGCCGTATCCCATGATCGTCAGATATTGGCCGGCTCCCGAAAGCTGGACTGTGGCTTCCGACGAAGATCCGTACTCGCTGGAAAGGTTGACGTTCGCGGCGGAAGAATTTGGCTGCAACACCAGAGAATTCACATACGTCGCGCTCGCCGTGCCATTTGGAGCGTACTGGAAGAGCGTGAGCGGAGCGGCCTGATTGTCCCCATAGCCGCCCACCGAACTGTTGCCGGTGCCGTTGCCGGTGCCGTTGGGGACGTTGGTACATGTGCCTCCGTAGTTGCCGCAACCTTCCACGGCGACAACCAGATTGCCCGGGGCAAAAAATGTGCCTTCCTGGGCAAATGCCGGCATTGCCATCAGCAATATCCCGGCGAGAGCGAACGTTGTGACTCGACCTGCTAACATGGCGCGCTTTTCCTTGTGCTGGATTGCTCGACGAGACCCGTCGAGAAGCCAACGAACGTTACCATGCGAACATTAAATGAATATGAATTCCTGGCATTTTTTGTGAAAAGCGTTGCTTCTCGCACCTCAGGCAGGGATGCTCGATGGTTTGCAGACCCGGCTATCGCAATTGAGCCCGGAATTTCGACATAACTTGCCTTGAGAATCCGGATTCCATCTTTAGAAATTAGTGGGGCCATGTTTCTGCGGACGGGAGTGGTTGGTGGTCTGGCCCCGAGGCGGCCATCTGTTACTTTGTGAGGATGGAAATATCCACACCCGCAGCCCAGCACTCCACCTTAGTCAATTCGCGCCGCATTTGCCTGACGGTTGGTTTATGGTTCGCTTTCGGCGGATGTGGGTCGGCGGTCGCGCAGGCTAATGCCACCGGCGGCCCACCAAAAGGGGTAAGGGTGGCGACGGACTTCCCCGGAGCGTCAATCGTGGAACGTATCCAGGCCGCGGTCCTCGACTGCGGGCCAAACCCGTGCGAAGTGTACATCCCGGCTGGGACGTATGATGCCAGCGCGGTTTCGAGTTGGAATAGCCGGGACGTCAGCGGGGCCAGGATCGGAATTCTACTGCCCTCCAACGTGAACATCCATGGGGCCGGCCAGGGCCACACAATCATCCATGTGACACGCTCAGCCACCGATCAAACTGCAACTCTTCTGGAGAACGCGAATGAGTTGAACCTGAATATTCACATCCACGACATGAGCATAGTTTGGTCGGACTCGAGCCGGACGTTCGATTGGGTATCGATCTTTATATGCCGCGGGTGCGACCAGGTTGAATTGGACCACCTTACCTTGGAAGGAAATGCCAATAAGCTAGTCAACTTGCTGGACTGCATCGAATCAAGCGTCCACGACAACACTTTTTTGCTGCGCACAACTGGTTTCGGTCACGGCGACAACGCATTGTCGGTTAACCGATTCGACTCTAAGATCTCAATCCGCGGCGATGCCGGAGTTGTGCGCGACAACCGCTTCAGCGAGATTGGAGACTATCGCGGGTTTTCTATATTGATCGTGAATCAATCGGGTCTCTATGTTCACTCCAATATTTTTGAGACGCCCGTCCCCCCTCCCGCGAACGGCACCGGCATCGAAACCGGACAGGACAACCTGGGAAGCTTGCCGGCTAACGTCAAGATCAGCGGAAATGTATTTCGCCATGCCAGCATTGCCTACGGAGGCCTGAACGACTCTGAGATCAGCGGCAATTTTCTTGATCACGGAGATATCTACGTCGCCCTTCAATCCGGAACAACCGCTTCTCTATCGGGACTGGTCATTGCCGATAACGACCTGCGTTTCGGCAGCATTAACGTTGGTGGACTGGAACACACCTTCACCGGCAGATGCGTGATCACGCGCAACCACGTAGTCGAGGGCAATATCACCGCCGGAAATCCGGCAGTGAACCGCGATATTGAAGTGAGCTACAACACGGTCAGGTACTCACGGGACAAGAACGGCATCGAATGCAACGCCTGCTCCTTGCTGCGCGGCAATCTTGTCCGTGAGATCGGGCAAAATGCCCCCGGCGATCTTCATGCAGGCTATGCGATTAGCGGCACGGTTGAGGACGTTAGCGACAACATCTACATGGATGAGCAGCATGAGTACGATGCCGGAACAGTCTGCAGCGCGGCAAGTCCAACTTCGACGACCTGTATGCCATCGGCCCGCAGCCGCTGGATAATCTTAAGTGGCGGCGAGTGGGGCTTTGGCTGGACGAACCGCATGCTCTTCACCAGCCACGGCAGCCTGCCAATTCGCGCTTTTGTGAGCAGTTCTCTGATAGAGCTGGACAATGATGTGGATGCGCTGCCACCCGGCACGCACTATCATCTCTACCGCACTACCTTTAACGCTTTTGAGTTGAACGCCGCGACGATCAGACGGTTTGCTAATAACTTTGCGCTCTCAACTACTGGCCCGTTTAATCACGCAGCTATACAAGAGGATGGCATCGTGCACATCGATAGCTTGTCCGGAAACGTATTTCGCCCCTACCGCTGTTTCGGCAAATGCGCGGTTAATTACCAGACGAGCGTGACCGCCCCCGAGTAAGACCATCCATTGGCAGTTGGGAAAACGAGATCTAATAGACCTCGTTGACCTGCGCTTCGAACTCCTCGACAGTTGCCGCGGCCTTGCAGGACACGTTCAAAGTCTCCTGGTACACCTGCAAGATACCTTCCGCCATCCTCGCCGAGGTGAAATGCCGCTGCACGCGCGCCCGTCCCGCCGCGCCCATCTCGTCGCGAAGCTGCGGGCTGGAAAGCAACCGTTGTATCGCCTGCTCCAACTCCGCCGAGTTTCCCGGGGTGACGGTGTAGCCAGTCTTCCCGTGCTGATTTACCCAGGGCACGCCAGTCGGTACGGTGGTGGAGATCACAGGCTTGCTGCAAGCCATAGCTTCCAGTTGCACCAATCCAAACATCTCCTGGTTGGTGATCGAAGGGAGCGCGAAGAGGTCGCAAGCGTGATAGTAAGCAACCAGGTCCTCATCCGGTACGTGTCCGAGGAACATGACGCGATCGGCAATCCCTTTTTCCCGGACCAGGTTCTTTAGCGAGGCTTCCAGCGGACCGGTACCTGCGATCCAAAGGCGAGCTTTAACATTCTCCAGCGCGCGAATCAGGACCTCGACTCCCTTATAGGGAACCAGGCGACCTACAAAAAGGACAGTCGGTAAGCCATCCTTCAGTTCGTTCACCCTCTGCCGCCCGCTATCGTCCAGCTCGAAGCGGGAGAGTGGAATTCCGAAAGGAACAACGCGGCACTTGTGCCGATAGTAAGGAACGAAATCGGAGATATCGATGTGACGCGGCGTGGGCACCACGATGCAATCAGCCCGGCGGTAGAAGGCGTGCAGGAAGCGGTTGTACACCGCGCGCAGAGGACCAGGAACCGGACGCACAACATCGCTGTGGAAGTGGGCCACCACTGGGATGTCACGATGAGCCATGAGCGCCGACAACTCCGCCAACGGATTGGCGAGATGAACGTGGATCAGGTCCGCATGAAACTTCCGGGCCCATAAAGGATAGGACGGGGCCATGGAACAGGAGAACAGCTTTCCGGCGCTGGCCACGCGAGTGACCGCGATCCGTCCGTGCTCGTGCTCGGTACGTAAACGATTGTTGGCGACGAGGACCTGGACCTGTACTTCATCCGCCAAGCTCTCGCAGATGTCTTTGAGAGCGGTTTCAATGCCGCCGACAACGGGGAAATAGAATTTCCCGAGCTGAAGAACTTTCACGCCATGGCCTCCTGGAGCTGGGAAGCAATCATGCTGGACAGGACTTGTTCGAGTTGTCCCGCCAACTTTCTTGACACAAGATTTCTATGAATCCAATCGTGGCCGAGCCGTCCCATGATCTTCCGCAAGGTCTCGTCTCTGCCCAAAGTCAGCATGTGAGCAGCCAGCCGTTCGTCATCCAGCGGAGGAAACGACAGCCCGGTCTCACCGTGTTGCACCAACTCGGCCGGCCCCCATTTATCTACCGCGATGACGGGCACAGCGCACGCCATGGCCTCCAGCAGCGACCGCCCCAGACCTTCCGGGCCGCGGTTCGGTTGCACCAGCACGTCGAGCCGGGAAAGAACCGCAGGCACATCGTTTCTGAAGCCCAGAAACCTGACGTGATCGCCCAGGGTATCGTGCGACCTGCGTTGCAACAGCTCTTCATACCCGAACCCGGCTTCGGTCATATAGGAGTTGTCCCCGGCAATCACAAAAACCGCGTTGGGTAATTGCTTCAGCACTTTCTCCGCGGCCTTGAGGAAGATGTCGTGACCCTTTAACGGGGTAATGGCGCCAACTAAGCCGAACCAGACCTCATCCGGCCCTTTAGACAAATCCGCAGGCGGAGCGACGCCGGGATGAAAGCGGTTCAAGTCGACGATGTTGTAGATCACGGTCGAGGGCACGGACGCCGAGACATATTCACGAAACTGTGCAGAGACGTAATGGGAGATGCAGACGGCCATGTCGCAGCGGCGCGACAGCAAAGACAACAACTTGCGCGACAGAATACGTTCCTCCAGGCCATCGCGCATATACCAAATTAGTGGGACGTGCTGCGGCTTGCGGGCCAGCGCGCCGATAATGTGCGCCTTGACAGCGTTGGTGATGAACACCGCCGGGCTCAATTTCGTCCAGCAAGCTGGAAAGACGCCGGGTGAAAGGCCGGAGGCATGGTTGCCGCACGAAGCAGCTTGCCCCACTCCGGCGTGCATGGCGGTTTCGCCGGTGCTGAAAATGGCTTCAGGCCAGGGCAAGATCCATACCGTTCGCGCCCGTCGCTTCAGCCTGTCTTTGGAACGGCCCTTCGCCGGGAACGATCAGGTGGAATTCGTAGGAGTCGCGCAGATGCTTCACAAGCTCCAGCAGGCTGAATTCAGCTCCGCCCATGCCGGCAATCGCGCACAGCACCGCTATCCTAGGCAACGGCACATTCCACCCCAATCCTGCGCTGCCAGTTCAGGAGCACGAAAAGTGACCATACTTCCGACCACGACTGCATGGGGTCGCCGCTCTCCAGACCGTCCAGCAGCCGCGCACCATAGGCTGGATCGAGCGACAGAGGCTCGTATCGCTGCGAGTCGCGCAATGTTTTGTCGATCGTGGCCTTCAGCTCGCGGCGGAGCCAACGCTGCCAGGGAAATGTGAAGCCCATTTTGCGACGCTGCGGAAGTTGCTCGCCAATCAAGTCGCAGAGAATTCGCCAGGTGATGCGCTTGCCGCGGCCGCCCTCAAAGTGATGTTTGGGCGAGATCGTTAGCGCCGCGTGCAGCAGGCGTTGATCGAGGAACGGCACTCGCAGCTCAACCGAGTTGGCCATGCTGAACACGTCGGCATCGCGCAGCAACTGGTTGCGCATGTAAAACTCCAGTTCCAGCGCGGCAAGCTTCTGGAAGTCATTGCCGAGAGGATCGATCTCCTGCTGCACGCGATGCGACAACGATCCCGCGCCATTCTGTCGCCAGCGAATGCTGCGCTGAAGCAGATAGGCTTCCGCCAGGTTGTGCGGCGGAGCGGCATCGGCGACTTTCTTCCACTGGATGGGGTTCTTCGTTTTCAACTTTGACAGCACGCGCGCGGCTGGACGCAGCCCGGCTCCGATACTTCAGAAGCCGCGGAACTTTGGTGAAGGTGGTGTAGCCGCCGAACAGCTCGTCGCCGCCGACGCCGCTGAGCAACACTTTGAGTCCCAGCGAAGCGCCCACACGCGAGATGACATAGGTATTGATTCCGTCGACCGTCGGCTGGTCCATCGCCATCAGAGCTTCCGGCAGCAAGTCCTGCAACTGTTCCGCGGTCAGGGTCACAACTTCGTGATGATGCGGAAGTTCGCGCGCAATCTGGCGGGCATAAGCCAGCTCGGAAAATTCCTGCTCGGCGAAGGCCACAGTCAGAAGCGTGATCGGACTCTTGGCGCGATCGCGAGGCAAGCAGCGCCAGCAGGCTGGAGTCGACGCCGCCGGAGAGAAAAACTCCTACCGGAACATCGCTGACCAGATGCGATTCGACGGCATGTGCGAGCCGCTCGCGAATCTGCGAGACCGCCTGCTCGAAATCCTGATGGCCTGGCACAGCGCTTTGAGCGAGGCTGCGGGCGAGCGACCAGTACTCGGAGTCATGGATCTGGCCGTCGCTGTGAATGCGCAGCAGTTGTCCGGGCTGAAGTTCGCGGATTTCGTGGAAGATGGTGTTCGGCCCGATCACCGCGCCATATGCTAGGAACGAATCCACTGCGTCGCGGTCGAGAGTCAACGGACAAATGTGGGCGCGCTCGAGCACTTTCACTTCCGAAGCGAAGGCGAAGTCGCGGCCAGCGCTACAGTAGTAGAGCGGCTTGATGCCCAGGCGATCGCGTGCGAGCAGGAGAGTACGCGCGCGCCCATCCCAGAAGGCGAAGGCGAACATGCCTTCCAGTTTGGTGAGAGCCGCTTCGCCCCATTGCACCAGCGCTCGCAGCAGAACTTCGGTGTCGCCTGAGGTGCAGAACTTCGCGCCCATCGCTTCCAGCTCCGAGCGCAACTGGCGGAAGTTGTAGATTTCGCCGTTGAAGATGAGCCATGAAGCGGAGCCGGCGTCGTATATCGGTTGGCCTGAAGCGTCGCTGAGATCGAGGATGGAGAGCCGGGTGTGCCCGAGGACGAGGCTGGAGGTGTCGAGCGGGATTTCAACGCTGCCGCTGGCGTCGGGTCCGCGGTGCATGGACGCGGCAATCATGTCGCGCACCGCTGCGCGCGTCTGCTCAGGCCTGCCGTGGCTCCACAATCCAACAACTCCGCACATGGTTCGTTACGCCGCCCCTTTACCGTTTGAGCCACTGCTGGGAATAAATTCCATGGCGCTCTGAAACTCGTCAGCGGCGCGCGTCCAATTCATTTCGCTCTCCACCCAACGTCTTCCGTTCTGGCCGAGTCGCTTCGCCAGATCAGGTTCCTTTAGAAGCCTGACGATCGCAGCCGCGACTTCTGCGGTGTCGAGCGGGTTTGCCAGAAGTCCGGTAACTCCGTCCTGCACGGCGTCGGCGATGCCGCCGGAGCGTCCCGCAATCACCGGTTTTCCGCAGGCCGATGCCTCCAGCAAGGCGATCCCGAAGCCTTCGGCCAGGATGCCGCGACGAGTGCGCTCTTCGCGGCTGCACATGATGAAGGCATCGCAGGCGTTGTAGAGCAGGGGAAGCTCGGCATCGGACACGCGCCCGGCGAAGATGACGTTCTTCTGCACCGCATACTCGGCTGCCAGACGGGTGAGATAGTCCAGGTCGTCACCATCACCGACGATGACATAAGCGACGTTGGGCACCGCGCGCGCCACTTCCGAAAGAGCACGCAGCACGACATCGTGGCCTTTGTAGCGGTTGGCCTTTACGATTCGCGAGACTGTTAGCAACGTTGGTCTTCCGGTCAATCCCAGACGCTGTGTCAGTTCGCTCGAGTCCAGCCCGGGACGGAAATGAACCGGATCGGCCCCGGGACAAATCTTCACGATGCGCGACTGCGGCACGCCGACTGATGCAACGAAGGCGCGGGTAAACTCGCTGTTGGTGATGACCAGGTCCGCATCGAGCATTGCAGGCAGAATGCTGGAGCGCAGCCACTCGTCCATGATTTCCAGGGCGTGAGTCCATAACAGATACGGGGTGCCGTACCGTCTCTTGAGCTTGCGCGCGGCAATGGCTGCGTTCACGTGTCCGCAATGCAGCACGACGTCAGGGTCCCGTTTTACCGACTTCTCGGCCTCAGCGTGCATCCTCCATACCTGCCACGCGCCACGGACGCCGGGGACATCCATCGCTGCTCTGAAACGCTTCGCGGAGTACGTCTGCGCGGAATCAAAACGATCGGCTTGAGGATGTTGCGGCGCGATCAGCGTCATCTGTTGCAGATCAAATTGGCGGTACACATTGAACAGGTAGTTGCTGATACCGCCCATCGCCGGAGGGAAATCGGTGGTGAGGAGCACTCCGCAGCGCAGGGGGCGCAGAGCGGTGGGAGCGTTCGTCAGTTCACCAGAACTGGATGGAGCGGCCAGAGAGGTTGTCATCACGCGGTTACTAGGAGCGCTCCATTCCGGGCCGGAGCCCGAAGGAATAGCCGGTGTCACGACGCCGAGCCAAGGCAACCACCCCGGCCGCGAGGAGAAACACCAACAGAGTTTGAATGAAGGTAGCTACCGAGTTATCGAAGTCGCGTTCCACCGACATGGCGCATTGGGTGGCGACAAGGACAGTAACGGCAGCACCTAAGAACGGCGGGAGATGGCCCTTCCAGCCGTCAACCAGGCCCAGCAAACATCCCCACATCAACGCTCCCAGGGCGATGTACGGCACGCCCCCGGCATCGAAGAGATCGCCGGGCATGGAGGGAGCGATGGAGGCGCCGAATGTGCCGCGGATGGCGGGATCATCGAAGGCCCAGATGCGGGCGCCGAAACTGAGGCCGGCGTCGGCGCCAATCTTGTCGCCGTAGATGAAGCGCGGCACGACGCCGCGAATCAGCGGCGAGAGCAGGACATTGCGTTCGGAATGGGGCTCGACGGAAGGCACCACCGCGACCGTCAGCAGAAACGAGTCGAAGCCGTGGAAGCGGTGCAGAGGCTCATCGGAACCGCTGCTGATCCAATCGACGATGCCGCCTTGCCGGAACTCGCCGGCCACGTCCGCGGGACGTACGTTCTGCCACTTGATGCGGCGATAGGACTTGACGCAAACGCTGAGCACCAGCAGGCACACCAGGGCAGCCGGAAGTGCTTTCCAAAAGCGAGGCCGTTTGCCCGCAAACACGGCAGCAACCAGCGGAATCAGGAAAATCGGGGCTAGATTCTCGCGATAGGGACTGCACACGCCGCGGACCACCGCGGGCAGCAGGACGACCAAATGCACGGTCCCGATTTGCCAGATGGGAACGGGCCGACGGAAGTGGTCCCACCAGACGAGGACGGCCGGAACCATGTAAAGGTTGGCCAGCAGAGACAACGGCGTAATCAGCACCAGGGGCAGGTGCGAGTCTCCCTCGATAAGGTAGAAGATGACGGAGGCCAGCAGGGCGAAAGGAATGGCTGCCGCGTAAGCAAAGTCTGGGGTAAACGAGCGCGTCAAGGCCAACGGCCCAGGGCCACGGCGACGCACCATGAGGGCGTAGGCGGAAGCCAGCAGCAGCCAGAACAAGGCAGAGTATTCCAGTGTCGTGTTCACGGTACTGACCGGCTGCGCTACCAGGCGAAGGGTATGGTTGCCCCACTCCACTGCGTTGTAAGCGAGCATGGAAAAGCGCAGGATGATGTCCACGCCGAAGTCGATCCAGACAAAGCCGTACAACGACTTCAGCAGTGAAGTCCAGCCATCGCGCTTCCATCCCGGGATGAGGCGGACGGAGAGCACCCAACAAGCGGTCATGGCTGCCAGGATGACCCAGGTGAGGGTGTCGGTTCGTAGTCCGGCGAAGTCAGGCATAGAGATACAGCAACCAGAACCGCTTTGAGATTCCGCTGAACAATCGCGAGAAAGACTGCGCTCCGCAGTCGCCCAGTGGTGACGGGCGACGGCTGATTCAAGTTTCGAATGCGGCCCGGGAGCGAGTTGTCTGGGAGAACAGCCCCGTCCGAGCGCCAGTCTGACTAGACGTTTGTGGCGTTGGCGTACATCAAACTTGCTATATACGGGTTCCGGTAGTATAGGCCATCGAGCGGATGCGGCGATAGAGAAAAGTCGCGAAAGAGGCCGAATTCTTTCACTTAGGGAAAACGGCGAACCAGGAGAATGCTAGCTGCGGCGCCTACGACATAAGTGGTAGCCGGTAGGTAATCGTCAGATGCATATCGGGAAACACTCGGGCCTTTTTTATCGTGGCGAGCATGACGTCCGATGCAGCGGCCCCACGAACTCTGCGACGCCATAGTTGTGACCCAGAACGCGGTCGCGGCAGAGTTCGAAGCCGGCTGCTTTCAGGTGGCTGAAGAGCGCGTCTTTGTCCCCGGTCTGATGGTACTCGACACTCAGGCGTTGAACTGACGAAAAGGCCGGGGGACCGGCAGCCAAAAGCGCGGGATGTTCGCTTCCCTCGATGTCAATCTTCAGCAGATCCACGTTGCTGGTCCCCATGCGCTGTATCAACGATGAGAGGCTAGACGCGGGGACGGAGACGGTGTCGGCACCCGAGGGTTTGATCACCTGACGCAGGTGGCTCGGGACCTCCGCGGCAGCGTACATGTTGACCATGCCATCGCAAGCCGCCAAGGCAATGGGCAAGCATGTAATCCGGTTGCCCAGTTGATTGCGCCTTACGTTCTCCTGCAGCTTGTGAAAGGTCGAGGGAAACGGTTCGACGGCGAACAGGTGTGCACGAGGTGCCCGCGCCGCGGCATATAAGGTAAACACACCGATATTGGCGCCGCAGTCGACGATGATTTCGTCGGCCGGATCGACCGTGTATTCCCGGCGAAGAAAAATTATCCAGGCAGTCGCGAGATCAGCGCGGTCTTCCAGGTACAGGCTGGTCCCAGTTTTCGTTTCGCAAAGGAACGGATACGAAACCGGAAGTCCCAGGTATCCGGCGATCATCCGCAACGGCCGCCGAAAAACTGCAAAGCAACGAGGGAGCTCGCCGAAGTATTCCACGTGCCGAAGAAGTCTTCCGATTCTCCAGAAGAAATTCGTCACGGCTTTAACCTCATGCGAAGGCTTGGCAGGGACGATCCGGTACGTTCTTTCATCAGCCAAGTTAAGATGCTGACCACTAAGACACAGGACCCCACAACCAACTCGAGGCGCACCGATGCGGTCAGCAGGCCGTGGCGATGGGTGGGAAACGGGACAGTCGCCAGCATCAGCAGCAGGTGGAGAGGCGCGAGCACGATCAACGTAACGTCGAGGAGGCGACTGTTCGCAGCATCGACAAGAAAGCCGATGGCGAGGAAGACGAACGGCGTGAGATAGGAGACCATGCGCTCGGTATCGCCAGCCATGAAGACCGCGATGCAGGTGCCAAATGAGGCCCACGCCAGCATGCGGAAGATCAGCGGACGCCACTGCCGCGGGGTGAGAAACATTCCGACGGGCAGGATGAGCCAGAGATAGCTCCACGCCATGGCGACTGCTTCCCAGAAGCGCAAAGTAACAAACTTCGCCGCAGCATCGTATTCGCTGTAGAAGCGCACTAGGTCCTGGTCAGGAGTGCGCAGCAGAATGCGCGGCAGCAGATACGCCAACACTGTGAGCGAGATGGGCAGCACGGCGCGCTTCCACTGTTTGGGGGTGAAGATGGCAGGGGTGAGAAACATCACGGACTCGCGTCCCAGAGTTCCCAGCACGGAGGCGGCGGTGAATACCAGGTCGCGGCCGCGGATGAGGGCCCAGACCATGAGGAACGAGGCCAGCAACGCCCAGCCGTCAATCAAGAGCGGGTTCCAGTAGTTGAAGGCATGCGTGCGGGCGCAGAACAGCGACAACAACGCGATGAGCGAGCCGCGCAGCGAAATACCAAGCGCCTGGGCCGTAAGCAACGCCACCAGATAGGTGAGTCCGAGGCAGGTGAAGGTGACGATGCGAAAGCCGAGTTCGGCAGGAACCGGCAACATGGAGACCAACAACGGCACGAGGAAACGGTAACGAAATGGAGCCGGTCCAGCCATGGTGCCGTGCTGAGCCATGTCGATGTATTCTGCGCTGCCGCCGGTGGGAATATTCATCAGGCGCTCAACCGAGCCGCCGGAGTGGCGGGTGAGGACGAGATGAGAGCCGATCCACACCAAGGAGACGCTGATGAGCAGGTAAAGGGCTATTCTGCGAACGGAGACGACATTCGTGGCAACGAACTGGCGCGATGGTTCCAAACGTCCTGCCTTTCAGCGGCCTTCAACATTACGCTCGAACACAGATTCTCTACGATGCAGCACGAGGGCGAATTCGGGGTACATT
>CAWKIR010000016.1:0-169172 GCA_963849815.1 uncultured Acidobacteriaceae bacterium
GGCGGAGCGTTTGAGCCGCTCCCGCTCGGCCCGGTAGTGTCCCATCAGAGTCTCCGGGGGGCGCGGGCCATCAGCGCCTCCGCTGTCACCAGTGCTCCCGCACATTTACGGACTCAGGCCAGCTCTGTTATTTCTGCCGAACCGCTTGCATTCAGTTTGGCGATTGTGACATGTCATTTCGGGCCTTGCTTTCTTCTGGCAAGTGGCTAAAATGACGGCGGGTGCAAACCCTGCCTTTGACCACAATCCGGAGGCAAAACCCGACTCGCAGTTACCAGCTACGGGTTGGGCGTTTGGTAAGTGGTGGAGCTAGTCGGAATTGAACCGGCGGCGGGCCTGCTTGTCACGGCGACGCTCGTCTCCCTGCGGATAGCCCCACAAAGACCAAAAGGCCAGTGCTCCAACGCAATTCGTTGGATTCGCTGGCCTTTTCCCATGTCCATAATATAATAAATAAGATATATCGAAGTCAAGAGAAGACGGTTGACACATAAGAAAAAAGTGATACTATCGGGCCAGCCTCCAGAACCGCCCAGCAAGTGGAGGTATTGGGATTTCGTATACCCAAATGACACGGACCCCGTCGAAGATTGGTATCAAGAGTCACCAGAAGACATACAGGATTTATTCGATGCACTCCTAAAAAACAATCACAAGACTGAACGCCCTCAGGAGTGGACTGGATTCAGGAGATTTCTTAAAGGTGGTGATCTTAAGAAATATGGCGTTTGGGAGCTTGAGCTAAAGGGCGACGACGGCTTGGCCAGACGCGTGTTGGGTGTTTTTGATGGACCCAAGACCGCGATTTTCTTAGTCGGCTGTTACCACAAAGGCGGCAATTACACGCCAACTGATGCACTAGAAACAGCCGCCAAAAGCGCGGCCCTTCATTTTCAGAGGAAAGCAAAGAAACGTGAGCGACCGGTCAAAGAAGATATTTAAGCTCCTACAGAGTGCAGCCTCTCGTGCTTCGTATATTCGTGCAAAGCTGAACGTACTAATTCCGTCGCAGATTCGCGCCCTCCGCTTGAGGCGCGACAATATGACCCAGAAGCAGCTTGCGCTGTTGGCTGGGATGGCTCAGCCGCGCATCTCGAAAATGGAGCGACCAGGAGAGGAATCCTTCAACATCGAAACGCTAATCAGGCTGGCAGCTGCTTTCAAGCTGGGACTAAAGGTAGAGTTCGTGCCGTTCAGTGAGATGCTAACTTGGGAGAATAATTATTCTCAGGATGCGTTTGACCCTGATCCAATAGAGCGAGACCGGGCCTTTCTGAATCCAGTTGCAAATTCAGTTGGCAGGACTTTCACTATCCCTTGGAACACTGCCGCCTCGGTGCAGTGGCCTTCAGTGCTTGTGGAACGGCACAAATTTGGCAATGTCACTGGTGTGATTTCAACCGTCGGAGGCTCGGGAGTCAGAGTGCCTCAGCCGGATCTGACTTTTGTTGCAAATCCCACCCCCACTTCCCCATCGGCCGAGATTCAGGTCACACCTTTGCCCTCTTACGATTTGATTTCAATCCCGTCAGCTGGCTCAGGGGTAAATTGAAGAAGGAGATTTTCTAATGGCGAATGACGATCAGCAGGCTCAGATTCCTTTGCTTTATGCCAACGCTCTCCGCGTAGGCATCACGTTTAGCGATATTCGTCTCTATTTCGGGGAACACATGCCACCCTCTCCGCCAGACGACTTAGTTCCTGGACAAACTGTAGAGATGGGAGCCAGCAAACAAATTGATCGCCTGTGTGTAGTAATCACGCCAGATATTCTTCCGGGAATCATTGACGGCCTTGCAAGAGGGATCGAAATCTATAAATCCAAGTTCGGCGCATTGCGATCACTACCCCAGCCGGTGCAGCCGCCGCCCAAACAATAGGCGGCAGCGACTCCCTGTTAGGACACTACCCTGCGGGGTTGGTCCGTGACTGCCAGGGCCATTCGGCATCACGAGACGGGGAAAGCCTGATCAAGTGAAGGCGAAGTCCCTCAGCGGCTAAAGCCGCACCTGACGGCAAGGCTTACGGCACGGATAAATCCGTGCCCTTTCAAAGCCGGATGAAATCAAGACGCTACATACTGGCGCTCTGCCTCGCCGGGCCACTATGTTAGTTTAGTTACCAGGCACTTCGGAGGTCCCAGGCCAAAACATCGTGTGCGGGATAGTTGGTTTCACACATAAGGACGGATTGCCGCGGCCGGAGCGGATTGCAGCGGCTACGGCGACACTGGTCCATCGCGGACCGGACCAGCAAGGTGTCTACGAATCCGCTACCTGCTCTCTGGGCGCAACCCGCCTGAAGATTCTTGATCTGGAGTCCGGCGACCAGCCCATCCGCTCCGACGACGGCGACACCACCATCGTCTTCAACGGCGAGATCTACAACCACCTTGAAATCCGCGCCGAACTGGAGAAGCTGGGACACCGCTTCCACAGCCACTGCGACACGGAAACCGTTCTCCACGCCTTCCTCCAGTGGGACACGGCCTGTTTCCCGAAGCTGCGCGGCATGTTCGCCATCGCGCTGTGGACCAACTCCGCCAAACGGCTGGTACTGGCCCGCGATCGCGTCGGCATCAAGCCGCTTTATATTGCCCGCGAGGGCGAAGAGCTGTACTTCGGCTCCGAGCTGAAGGCGATCCTGATTCATCCCGAGATCGAGCGCAATCTCAGCTTGCAGGCTTTGGACTGCTACCTCGCGCTGAACTATATTCCCGCGCCGTGGACCATGATCGAGGGAATCTTCAAGGTGATGCCGGGCACCTGGGTGGAGTGGCGCAACGGGGCGACGCGCTCAGAGACCTACTGGACTTTGCCTTCGCCGCACGCTGGGAAGTTCACACTCGATTCGGCTTGCGAGGAGCTGGATTCACTGCTGCAACAGTCGGTGCAGGAGCACTTGATTTCGGACGTGCCGCTCAGCGTCTGGCTCAGTGGAGGCCTGGATTCCTCGACCATACTTCACTATGCTTCGCGAGCGTCTTCGTCGCAGGTGAAGACGTTCTCCATCTCATTCCGCGGGCGCAGTTTCGACGAGAGCAGTTACATCCGGAAGATGGTGGACGAATACGGCACCGAGCACGAGGAGATGGATTTAAGTCCCGAGCAAGATCTGGAAGGCGCGATCCGGGAGTTTGCGTATTACTCCGATGAGCCCAGCGCGGATGCGGGCGCATTGCCGCTGTGGTTCCTGGCCAAGCTGAGCCGGACGCGGACCGAGGTCGCACTCAGCGGCGAAGGCGCCGACGAATTGTTTGGCGGATACTTGACGTATCGCGCCAGCCGCATCGCTGCGAACCTGCGCCGGTTGCCGTCCAGCACGCTTCGCCTGGGACAGCGATTGATGCAGGCATGGCCCGTCTCCGACGAGAAGATCGGGCTGGAATACAAAGTCAATCGGCTTCTGGCGGGCAGCTTGATGTCGGCCGACCGCGGCCATGTCTACTGGAATGGCACGTTTTCCGATCGCGAGAAGCAGCGTCTGGCCGCCGACGAACTTCCTCCGGCCCTCGACGGTGTTCTGGCGCAGTTGCGCGCGCAACTAGGCAGAAACGGCAGCGACCTGAACGCCTACCTGTGGTTCGATCAGAAGTACTATCTGCCGGATGATATTCTGGTGAAGTCGGACCGCATCAGCATGGCGCACTCGCTGGAGGTGCGGCCGCCCTTTCTCGACCACCGCATCGTCGAGTTTGCCAACCGGCTTCCGGCATCGCTGAAGATTTCGGGCTCGCGGCAGAAGGTGGTTCTCCAGCAGTTGATGAAAGACAAGCTGCCGCATTCGATCCTGCACAGGCCGAAGCTTGGTTTCGATATCCCGGCGCATGACTGGATGCGTGGCCCGCTGCGGAGCCTGCTGGTGGAAACTTTGCGCGCGGGCGGCGCGGAGTATCCAGAAATCTTTCGTCCTGAAGTGCTGGAAGCCCATCTACATGATCATCTGGAAAGGCGAGTAAATATTGGCTATCACTTATGGGGATTGATGATTCTGTTCTTGTGGATGAAAAAGTGGAAGATCCGGCCGCCGCGTCCCGCCCTGGCGACCCAGTCGGTTTCCACTACCGGAGTTGGAGTGTATACCTAGCGCTGCTGTTGATCGCGGGGTCGGTATACCTCACCGGGATCGTCTCTCCTCCGTCACTGCAAGACGATGTGGATTCAGTACAGGCGCAGATCGCCCGCACCATGCTGACGACCGGCGACTGGGTGACAGCGCGCCTCGACGGCGTTGCCTACCTCGAGAAGCCTCCGCTGGTGTACTGGATGATGGCGTGCTCCTACAAGGTCTTTGGCGTCCGTGACTGGGCGGCGCGACTGCCTATCGCGCTGTTCTGTGTGGGGCTCTCGCTCCTGAGTGCGGCCTTCGGCATCTGGGCCTTCGGCAGGAAGGCCGGCTTCTATGCCGGATTGTGCATCGCGACCTGCGTCGGTCTCTATATCTTCACTCGAGTTCTCATCCCTGACGTCATTCTCACCTTCACCATTACGCTGGCGATGTGGGCGCTGCTTCGAGTAACCGACGAAGCCGAAACGCGACCGCGCCTCTGGGCATTTCTGCTGGCTGCGAGTCTGGGGACCGGGCTTCTGCTCAAGAGCCTGATCGGAGTTTTGTTCCCGGTGGCCGCCGGGGCGATCTACCTTTTCCTAACTAACCAGTTAGTTAAGAAAACCACCTGGAAGCGGCTTCATCCCTTCAGCGGCCTGCTCGTCATTTTGCTCATCGCCGTCCCCTGGCATGTTCTGGCGACGCTGCGCAATCCACCGTATTTTTCGCTCTCGATGCACAGCGGCCGCGGAGAGTATCACGGCTTCCTCTGGTTCTTCTTCATCAATGAGCAACTGCTGCGCTTCCTGAATCTCCGCTACCCCCGCGACTACAACACCGTCCCCCGGCTCTGGTTCTGGCTCTTCCACCTGGCGTGGCTGTTTCCGTGGAGCGTCTACCTCCCGGCGGTCGCCAAGTTGTCGTTCAGGCCGCTGGACCGCGCTGGCCGCACTCGACTACTGGCGCTCTGCTGGATCGGCTTCGTCCTGGTGTTCTTCACGTTCTCGACGACGCAAGAGTACTATTCCATGCCCTGCTATCCGGCATTTGCCCTTTTGCTGGGCTCGGCCATGGCGATGGACGGCGCCTGGATCCGGCGGGGTACCGCGGTCCTGACGGCAATCGCTTCCTGCGCTGCGGCCGCAGCTATCGCCATCCTGGTCCTGGTCCGCAATGTGCCTACCCCCGGAGACATCTTCAGCGCTCTCGTCTTGCATCCCTCCGCCTATACCCTCTCGCTCGGTCACATGGAAGACCTGACGTTGCAGTCCTTTGCCTATTTGCGTCTGCCGCTCTTGCTGGCCGCCATCGCCTTCGTGATTGGCGCCGTGGGAACATTTCGCGCCTCAGCCAAGCGGGCTTTCGTCTGCATTACGCTGATGATATTGCTCTTCTTTCAGGCTGCGCGACTGGCGCTGGTCGCCTTCGATCCCGACCTCTCCTCGCGCCCCTTGGCTGAGGCGATCCTTCACTCGCCCGAGGGCAAGCTCATCGTCGATCGCCATTATTATGCGTTTTCGTCGATCATCTTCTACACTAATCGTACGGCGTTGCTGTTGAATGGCCGGGTGCTCAACCTGTCGTATGGTTCGTATGCCCCGGGCGCGCCCAATGTCTTCATCGACGATCCGCAATTTAAGGAACTTTGGTCCACGCCGGAGAGATATTACCTGGTGGCGAACGACGCAGCCCTCGCCCGTCTGGAACGACTGGTGGGGCGTGAAAAACTTAATATCGTGGCGCAAAGCGGTGGGAAGTTTGTGTTCACCAACTCTCCGCTTCCCAACTCCGCGCTGCTGCCGGAAGTTGCCCACGCGCAGCGTTCTGCGCCGGCCAACCCCCGGCAGATGTCAGCCCTGGGCGCCGTCCCGCCATCATCAAAAGGGCCGGCAATTGACCGGCAGCAATTAACTTCGCAAGTTCTGGGCCTTATAAATTCTGCAAGCGTGGCGCAAACCCGGTATATTTCAAGTAGGGCCTTATTAACGTTAGACCAAGCCAGTCCTATTGGCTTTCCGATTTGCCGAGTTATGACTGCCACGCAGCAAGCTCGAAGCGATGGCAGTAGTGTTACAGGAGCCTCGCTACACTGTATGAGCCCTGAGGAGGATGCATGAGAATTGCAGTGCTAGGGGGAGATGGTTATTGCGGGTGGGCAACCGCTTTGTATTTGTCCAAGCAGGGGCATCAGGTCGCCATTGTGGACAGCTTTGTCCGCCGCCAATGGGACCGTGATCTCGGCGTCGAGACCCTCACCCCGATTCGCCCTTTGCGCGATCGTTTGCAGGTCTGGAAAGACCTTACCGGCAACGTCATCGACGTGTTCGTGGGCGATATGACCGACTACGCTTTCCTTTCGGCCCACATCCGCGACTTCGAACCCGACACCGTAATCCATTTTGCCGAGCAGCGGTCGGCGCCTTATTCCATGATCGACCGCGAGCACGCCACCTTTACCCAGGTCAACAACCTGGTGGGGACGCTGAACCTGCTCTTCGCGCTGCGCGAGTTGAAGTCCGATTGCCACCTGGTGAAGCTGGGCACCATGGGCGAGTATGGCACGCCCAACATCGACATTGAAGAAGGCTACATCCGCATCAATCACAACGGTCGCACCGACTCGCTCCCGTTTCCCAAGCAGCCCGGCTCGTTCTATCACCTCTCCAAGGTCCATGACAGCCATAACATCATGTTCTGCTGCAAGGCCTGGGGACTGCGTGCCACCGATCTGAATCAAGGCGTCGTCTACGGCACCACCACCGACGAGACCGCCATGGACGAAGCCCTGATCAATCGCTTCGACTATGACGAGATCTTCGGCACCGCCCTCAATCGCTTCTGCATTGAAGCGGCAGCCGGCCATCCCATCACGGTTTACGGTACAGGCGGACAGACGCGCGGCTTCCTGGATATTCGCGACACCATTCGCTGCGTCGAGATCGCCTGCCTAAATCCCGCCGAGCCCGGCGAGTTCCGCGTCTACAACCAGTTCACCGAGCAGTTCTCGGTGCTGGAACTGGCGCAAATGGTGCAGGCGGCAGCCAATAAGCTTGGCCTCAAGGCCGAAATCGATCACCTTCCCGATCCGCGCGTCGAGGCCGAAACCCATTACTATAACGCCAAGCACTCGAAGCTGATCGACCTGGGACTCCAGCCGCATCTGCTCTCGGATTCCCTGCTGGACTCCATGATCGGTATTGCGCTGAAGTACCGCGCGCGCATCGATAAGTCGGTATTCATGCCGCATGTGAACTGGAGAAACACCACCAACAATCGCAATGGCAACGGCCGCGTGCGCACTCCGTCCGGGGCGTCGCTGATTACGTCGGAAGTGTAAGCATTCGCGCTGGGAGTTTGTCGGGATAGCGCCGTAGGCGCGACACAGGTTAGCCCAGCGCTGGCAGAACAAGCGGCGATGACAAGCGCCGGAGGCGCGATACAGGTTAGCCCAGCGCTTCAGCGCTGGGAGAGCCGCGTAAAAGAAACCCGAGTCCCGTAGGGACGGCACCTCCCGGGCTGCGGTACTCTGGTGCCGTGCCTACGGCACTCCTATTCCCCTATGGGATCTCGACCCATCGCTGAAGCGATGGGCTAACCTATATTGCGCCTACGGCGCTTCCAACATCTCACCCGGAGCTAAATCCATTACCGCATGATTGCTCACCTCATCGAAATCGTCGGAGCCTGGATCATCTCCGTGATCTCCGCCATGGGCTACCCCGGCGTCCTGTTGCTGATGGCCATCGAGTCAGCCTGCATTCCTCTGCCCTCGGAAATCATCATGCCGTTTTCCGGAGCTTTGGTTGATCCCACGGTTGCCGCACAATACGGAGAACGGCATTCTCCCTGCTCGCCGTCGCCACCTGGGGAGCGCTGGGCTGCAATCTCGGCTCCGTGTTTGCCTATGAAATTGGCTACTTCGGCGGTCGCCCGCTGGTGGAACGCTATGGCCGCTACATTTTCCTCAGCCATCGCGAGCTCGCCATTGCCGACCGCTTCTTCGAACGCCGCGGCTCCATCGCCGTGCTCATTGCCCGCCTGCTGCCGGTAATCCGCACCTTCATTGCGCTGCCCGCCGGCATCGCGCGTATGAATCGGCTCAAGTTCCACATTTATACCTTCGTCGGCTCCTGGCCGTGGTGCTTTGCGCTGGCCTATGTCGGCATGAGGCTGGGTCGGCAGTGGGAAACCGATCCTCGCCTGAAGATGTGGTTCCATCGCCTGGACGCCCTGATCCTGGCCGTGATCCTGCTGGCCGTGGGCTACTTCATCTGGTCGCACGTGCAGCATCGCATGGGACCAGAGGGTGGAGCAGAAGAAGCCGCCGACTGAAATGTTGGCAGGCGTTTTGAAGGGGCACGCCTTTTAGGCTCCCATTGCACGCGACAACCTCAATATCATCGCGTTTTGAAGGGGCACGGCTTTAGCCGTGCCGTCACCCTGCAAAAAGATTCGGCCTTTAGGCCCTGAGGGACTGCCTCTCAGCGGCTGAAGCCGGATTTTCGATTGACTTTACCGGCACGCCTGAAATGGGCGCGCCGTCACGCCTCCTTACAGATTTGTCATCACGAGGAGGCCGACCGGGGCCCCCGCCAAGCGCCGGGTTTGCGCTTGGTGGGGTGGGTTCAGGCCGACGAGGGATCTGCTTTCCGAATTTCCGCGAAGGACGCTTGCTGCTCCCATTGCACGCGACAACCTCAATATCATCGCGTTTTGAAGGGGCACGGCTTTAGCCGTGCCGTCACCCTGCAAAAAGATTCGGCCTTCAGGCCCTGAGGGACTGCCTCTCAGCGGCTGAAGCCGGATTTTCTGTCGGCTTCAGCGGCACGCCTGAAGGCGTGCCCTTTCAAAGCAGCAAAGTAGAACCTTTCCCTGAGCCCCGCGGGGGCGGCACATAGGGGTGTCAACAGCCAGCGTGTTTCAAGATTCGCTTTGTATCAGGGCGCGGCCTTACAGACTGCTGAAAAACTCCGCTTCCGAAAGCTTTGTAACAGGGCACGACTTCAGTCGTGCCGATAGGCCGTTTATTTTTCTATCTGGAGCCGGCTTCAGCCGGCGGCACCGGGCCCCGCCTCACTTTTTCCGCAGCCTCTTTAGCCGTGCCGGCCCCGAGGAACGAACCCCCTTATCTCCGAAACGCCCTCACCCGCTCTCTAACACTCATCACATGCTGCGGCAACTCGAGCTGCGATCCTTCCTCCAGAATCGGAATCAGCTTGTCGAACTCAGGTCCCGAGTGCGATCCGGTCAGCGCCACTCGCACCGGATGAAACAACTCCTTGCCCTTGGCCCCAGTCTTCGCCTTCACCTCATTCATGATGGCCTTGAAGCGCTCCAGCGTCATCGCCTCGGGACTGCGGGTGCCCCAGGTCTCGCGCTTTTCGAGACCTGGGCGCTCCCCGTCATAGGCGCGTCCGCACGGGTGCCCCAGGTCTCGCGCTTTTCGAGACCTGGGTTTTTTCCGTCCACGAACTCCGCAAACGCCGTCAACACCTCCGCGGTCTTCGGCGCGGCCAGCACCTCGACATTGTCAGGCGAACTCGCCGCAACTGCGGCGTCGTATCGAAAGATCAACGCCGCCCGCTCGGGCAACTGCTCCAGCTTGTCCACCGACGGCGCCAGCAACGCCACCACTTTCCCAAACCACGCCCGCGTGCGCTCATCAGGGCTCTCCGGCAGCAATCCCGCGCGAACGAAATACGGCACGGCCAGCTTCTCAATCCGCTCTGGCTGGCTCTGTTTGATGTAATGCCGGTTCAGCCAGTAGAGCTTCTCCATGTCGAACACCGCCGGCGACGGCGTCACCCGCTCCAGCGAAAACTCCTTCTTCAGCTCCTCCGGCGTGAAGATCTCGCGCGTGCCGCCGCTCGGCGCCCACCCCAGCAGCGCCAGGTAGTTCATCAGCGCCTCCGGCAGCACGCCCATCTCGCGGAAGTTTGCGATCGATGTCGCGCCATGCCGCTTCGACAGCCGCTCGCGATCGCTGCCCAGAATCGTCGACAGATGCGCGAACTCCGGCACCGGCCAGCCCAGCGCCTCATACAGCGCCACCTGCTTCGGCGTGTTGGAGAGATGATCGTCACCGCGTATTACGTGGGTAATCTTCATCAGCGCGTCATCGACCACTACCACGTAGTTGTAGACCGGAATCCCGCTGGAGCGCACGATGATGGGATCGCTGACCACCTCGCTGGAAAACTCCACGTCGTCGTGAACGATGTCGTGAAAACGAATCGGGTGCTCGGGAATGTGCAGCCGTATCTGCCGCAGCCTCACCACCGGCGCGACGCCGCTGTGCCTCAGCGGGATCGAGCGCGCGGCACTTGCCCGAATACACCGGCGACTGCTGGCTCGCCAGCTTCTCCGCGCGATCGCGCTCCAACTCCTCCTGCGAGCAAAAACACAGATACGCCTTACCCTCGCTCAACAACCGCTCCGCATGCTCGCGGTAAGTCGCCAGGCGATCGCTCTGGCGATAGGGCCCATACGGACCGCCGAGATCGGGTCCTTCGTCCCAGTCAAGACCCATCCACTTCAAGTCGTCCAGCAGTTGGCTCTCGAAGCGCGCCTCGCTGCGCTCCACGTCGGTGTCCTCGATACGCAGCACCATCACGCCGCCCGCCTGCCGCGCGAATAGCCAGTTGAAGAGCGCGGTGCGCGCATTGCCGACGTGCAACTGGCCGGTGGGAGAAGGAGCGAAGCGAACGCGGACTGGGGAAGAAGTAGTCACCCTCTGATGTTAGCAAGAAGCGGCTAAACTCCGCCGCTTTCTGACATACTATGGCTCCGGGTTCATCATCTAACGAAGCGCCGATTAAGTTGGGCCTTCGAAGGGGACGGCCTCAGGGTTTGAAGGCGACGGCCTTCAAGCCGTCCAGAAATGACGCAATATAAATGCGGCTTAGCCGCTGGGGAACTTCGCCTCGACTGCTCAGGCTTTCCCCAACGTACTCGATTAAATGCAGCCGTTCAAATATCCAGAGGCCCCGATGAAGAACGTCCGTCATTCGCTCACGCCACTTGCTCTACTCTTACTTCTTGCCTGTTCTGCCTGCGCCGAGAATCCAGCTTCCAAGCCGCCGCCAACCGCTTCGTTCACCGATTTCCGTTACGAGAAGCCCGGCACGGTTCACAAGATCACGCCCCAGGATCTGCCGGCACCCTACGCCACCAAGTCGGCGACGAACGGGCCCGACATCGTGGATCGCCCAAAGAATGCCTGGCCGCAAGCCCCCGCCGGTTTCAAGGTCGAGTTGTACACCACCGACGTTCAGAATCCGCGCAACATCGTTACCGCTCCCAACGGTGACTTCTTCGTGGCCGAAATGCACGGCGGCAACATCAAGATTTTTCGTGGCATCACGCCCGACGGCAAGCCGCAGCAGCAGAACGTCTTCGCCAGTGGACTGACCGAGCCTTACGGCATTGCGTTCGACCCTCCGGGGCCGAACCCTCAATACGTCTACATCGGCGACTCCGACGCAGTGTTGCGCTTCCCCTATCACAATGGCGATCTGAAGGCCACCGGGAAGCCGGAGCATCTCCTCAATCTGCCGAGCGGGGGCAACCATTCGACCCGCGATCTGGTCTTCTCGCCCGACGGCAAGCGCCTGTTCGTCGGCGTGGGATCGGCTTCTAACGTTGACGATCCCGACACCCATCCCGCCGAGAAGTTTCGCGCTGACATCCTGGTGATGAATCCGGATGGCACCGGCGTCCGCATTTACGCCTACGGAATTCGCAACGCCGGCGGCGGCCTCGCCATCAATCCCAAGACCGGCGAGCTCTGGTGTTCGACCAACGAACGCGATCAACTGGGCGACAATCTGGTACCCGATTACATCACCCACGTGCAGGAGGGAGGCTTCTACGGCTGGCCCTATTACTACATCGGCGGCAATCCCGACCCGCGCCTTAAGGGCAAACATCCTGAGTTAAGGAGCAAGGTGATTGTGCCGGATGTATTGCTTCAGCCCCACAACGCGTCGCTGGAGCTGACATTTTACGAAAGCAACCAGTTTCCGGCGGAGTATGCAGGCGACATCTTTTCCTCGCAGCACGGCTCATGGAACCGAAGTCCGCGCGCCGGGTACGAAGTCATTCGCGTGCCCCTGCACCAGACCGGCCACGCCAGCGGCGAGTACCAGGACTTCCTCACCGGCTTCGTGCTCCCTAACGGCGATGTCTGGGGACGTCCCGTAGGCGTGACCGTCGCGCCTGACGGCTCGTTGCTGGTCACGGATGACGGATCGAACTCCATCTGGCGCGTGAGCTACACCGGAAAATGACACGGGAAGCCCCGAAGAACGAGACGCAGGGAGGTCCGGCCTACACTTCGAGATCGCTTTCAAATCCGAACTTCGATGTCCGGGCGGACCTTCTCAAGAATTGTCTTTTCGATCTTGCCGAGCTTGACGGGATCGACTCGAAAGCGCTCAGGCGCGATGGCGAGCTCGGCCACTGGAGATTCCTCCCCACGATCGACAATTCTGATGACGCCGAGCCGTCCAATGCCGTCGGGAGAGTACAACACGGGTGCAAGCTCGCCCATCACCAGGTCGAAGTTGATCTGCGGGACAGGTATGGCCAAGTATCTATAGTGAGCCGGTAGGGACATGAGTTGGCGATGTACTTCATGCATTTGCTTCCGGAACTGCTGATACCATTCGAAAGACATCTTGTTGTTCAGGTTTCTCGCATCGCTTATCTTCGGTATCGGTGCCTTAAAGCCGAAGTCCTTCGGCAGTTTAATCTCCACCGCATGCAAATCCCCCGACCCAGCTCGATCTACTGCCAGCACGTTGGCCCGAAGTAAAGACGACCGCGGCTCGAGGTAAATGTGGGGCACGGAAAGCATTTGCCGAAGCAACTCCGCAACAGCGTTCGCGGCGCGTCCTTCTCTTTGTCGAAGGGTAAGTTGTTGACCTTGGTTTCTCATTGGCGCTGGCATGTTCGTTCCTATGACATTCTAAGTAGGCCTTCAGCCCACGATTGGAAACGCTCGGCGAACACCCTCAACATCTCTGCTTGCTCTTTAGTAACTTGCCTTTCGCCGTATGAGACGTCGGTCTTCGCGGTAACTAACCTCTGCAAATGCTTGATTCCTGCCGTATCAACTCTTTTCATCGTACAAGCTTTCGTGATGTCACGAACCGCTTGCATGTGGTCCTGAGCTCGCGAGCGGTGTCCTGTCAGCTTGATCTGGAGCGCATCTTGAAAAGCAATCGCACAGTGCACAGCAAGTAACGCAACTGCAGCGGGATAGCCTGGATCGACAGCACCACAGAGCTTCATTGCACTCGCGAGCTCGACTGCACGGGACTGATAGACTCCGATGCTGATCTCATCCATTTGACAGTCGCCGCCTACGAGTCAAGGCGATGTTTTTCCGAGAATCCCATATGCCAAATTCTAACCCCGCGCCGGTTGCGGTGCAGGCGTGAGCTCTGCCACCAGGTTGGCCGCTTCCATCCCGGCGCGAATGCAGTCGGGTACTCCAATGCCGTGATAGGCATTGCCCGCGATCGCAAGTCCGGGAATCTCCGCTACACGCTTCTCGATTTTCGCCACTCGCGCAATGTGTCCGGGCTCGTACTGCGCCATCGCTTCCCGCCAGCGGTACACGCGCGAGAAGATGGGTCGCGCATCCAGCTTGACCAGGTCGCGAAGCTCGCGATGCACGGTTTCCAGTATCTCTTCATCGCTGAGCCCCAGCACTGCTTCGTCGCGCGCTCCGCCTAGAAAGCACCGCAGAATGCCCTTGTCCGGCGGCGCGCGGTGGGGAAATTTGTTGTGCACGAATGTGCACGCCAGCATGCGCGTGCCTTCGCTTCGAGGCACCAGAAATCCAAAACCACGGGGCAGTTTCGCCAGCTGCTGCTTGTAGTACCCCAACGTGACCGTCACCGAGGAACTGTAGGTGATGTCCAGCAGATTGCGCGCCAGAGCGCGATCCACTCCGTCGAGCAGCTCGCCGGCAACATGGGCGGGAGTGGCAACGATAACAGCATCGTATCGCTCATCGCCATTCATCTCGATCGCAACTCGCCAGCCCCCGTTCTCCGGATAGATGCGTTGCACATGACGGCGCAAGGCGATGGCCTCCGGATCAATCCGGGCGATGATCGCGTCCACCAGCTGCTGCATTCCGTCTTTCAGCGACGTGAACAGCGGACGCGCCGGCTGCTTCTTTGCCCCTTGCGCAATTTTCTTGTGCGCCGCCAGCATGGCCCGGCTGAGGCTGCCGTACTTCTCCTCCATCTCGACAAAGCGAGGCAACACCGCACGCGCGCTCAGCTTGCCGGCATCGCCCCCGTAGACGCCCGACAGCAGCGGATCGGCCAGCCGATCGACCACCTCCGGCCCGAAGTGCCGCTCCACCAGTTGCGCTACGGTTTCGTCGCCCTCCATGGGCCGCGGTGGATGCAGCAGCTCGCGCGCCATGCGGACCTTCGTGCTCCACGAGAACAGCGGCGACAGCGCGGTTGCAACCAGCCGGGTGGGCACCATAAACATCAGCCCGTCCGGCATCGCAATCAACCGGTTATGTACCACAATGTAGGTCTTACGGTGAGCATCGTTGGAACCGATCAGCTGATCGGCGATGCCGAGTTCGTTGCAGAGCGCGGCCGCCCAGGGTTTTTCTGTGAGGAAGGAATCAGGACCGGCTTCGACCAGGCAGCCCTCAATGCGATCGGACGAAAGGCAGCCGCCCAGCCGCTGCCCGCTCTCATAAAGTGTGTACTCCAGTTCGGCGCCCGCCGTTCGCGCCTTTTCCAGGTAGAAGGCGGCACTCAGCCCGGAAATGCCTCCGCCGATGATTGCGATTCGCTTCATGCAGCCAGCTTCAGGAGATTCTCTCAGTTCCGGTCCCGCTGCCGCAAGACCGCTCCAGCGCCGCGAATCGGGCCCGGGCCAAGTCGGCAACCGCGCGCACGAACAGTGGCGAGTCGTTCAGCGACTCCGCCCGGTAAAGCTTCATCCCTCGCGCCTCGGCAAACTCGCGGAACAGGATGTCCACATCGAAAAGGATCTCGACATGATCGCAGACAAAGCCAATCGGCTGCACGAACACTCCGCTTTGTCCGGCGTCTCTCAGGCTGTTGATCGTGTCCTCCACGGTGGGACCTAGCCATTCGCCGCCTGACATTCCCTGACTTTGAAATGCAAATTGCCACGCGCCGATCTCGGGAACTTGCGCGGCCACCAGCGCCGCCGTCTCGCGCGTTTGGGCCTCGTAGGGATCGCCCTCCGCAATCGTCCGCTGGGGCACGCTATGCGCGGTAAATAATACCGGCAAGGGCGAACCATGCTGCTCGCAGGCGCTCTTCCAGCCCGTCCGCAACCTATCTGCGAAGGCCTCGATCAGCAAGGGATGGTCGTGCCATTCTTCCACAAAGTCAATGGTGAAGGGCGCGCCCGCTCCCAATAGCACCTGCTTGTACAAACCCACACTGGTCCGCGAGTTATGCGGCGCAAGGCAGATGGCGACTGCCTGCTCCACGCCATCGGCCGTCATCTGCTTTAAGCGTATCGGCGATGAACGGATGCCAGTTGCGCATTCCGACGTAGGCTGCGATGCCTAGCTCTCGCGAGCACACCATTCGCCTGGCCAACGGTCATGCAGGTCAGCGGCGAGACGCCAATCAGCGAGTAGCGATGTTGTACTTCGCGTACCACAGCGTCAGACATCGGCCTACCGCGCGAAATATTCTGCAAGAATTCGGGTATGTCTTCCACGCACTCAGGACTACCATGCGCGATCAGCAGCACCGCTTGCTTGCTCATGACTTCCTCGCTGCAGCGGTCGCCGAGAACTCGTGTACGAATTGCGCAAGATTCTTCACATTGTCCACCGGCGTGTGCGGCAGGATGCCGTGTCCGAGGTTAAAGATGTGTCCGGGGCGGGCGTCAGCCAGGCGCAGAATGTGCTCCGCCCGCTGCTGCAACTCCCGCCACGAGGCAAACAGCAGCACCGGATCCAGATTGCCTTGTACCGCATGGTTATGTCCCACAATGTGCCAGCCCTCATCCAGCGGAATGCGCCAGTCCAGTCCGATCACTTCCGCGCCCGTTTCCGCCATGGACGGCAGCAACGTCGCACTGTCGGTGCCGAAGTAGATGATCGGGACTTTGCGTCTCTTTTTGCAGCCGCTGAATCAGTTTGGTCGTGGGCACAAGCGCGTAGCGGCGATAGTCCTCCACGCTGAGGCAACCGACCCAGCTATCGAAGATTTGCAGCGCATCGGCGCCGGAGCGCACCTGCTCAGCCGCGTACTCGGCCAGCACATCCACCAGCTTGCCGGCCAGTTCGTCCCATACCTCAGGCGAGTTGTACATCAACTTCTTCACTTCCAGATAATGCCGCGAACCGCCGCCCTCAACCATGTAGCTGGCCAGCGTGAACGGCGCACCGCAGAATCCGATGACTGGCAGCTTCGCTCCGAAATGCTTCGTCACCAGCCCACCGCTTCGGCGACATAGCCCAGTTCGGCGGCGCGATCGGTCCGCAGCACCCTGACATCCTCCGCAGTGCGTATCGGCCGCTCGATCACCGGACCTTCACCCGGCGGCAAAGTGAAACGGCAGTCCCATGACCTCCAGCGGCAACAGCAGGTCTGCAAAAATAATGGCCGCGTCAACCTTCAGGAATTCGGCAGCCGGTGATGGTGACCTCGGCCGCCACTTCGGGCTTCTTGCAGATTTCCACCAGCGAGTAGTGCTTGCGGACGTCGCGGTATTGCTGCATGTAGCGGCCAGCCTGGCGCATGAACCAGACCGGAGTGGTCTCGACCGGAAGCCGCCGGCAGGCGCGTATGAAGAGAGAATCGGGGGCGGACATAAGCAATTATCGTAGCACTGGAGGTCACTCGCCCGTGTGATACCGGTCACAAACCGAGGCAGGGACGTAGATTGCCCGGCTAGAACAAGTCCGAGTGGCTGCCGGTGCGGACCAGGTAGACATCATCGCCCAAAATCTTGTAGATCAGCAGCCAGTCAGCTTCGATGTGGCAATCCCGGTAGTCCCGCCACTTGCCCCTGAGCGGATGATCCTTGTAGCGTAGCGGCAAAGACGCACCTTCGCTGAGAAGCAGAATCAACTCACGCAGCTTGGCCATATTCTTGCCGCGTTTGCGCGCAAGCTTTACGTCCCGTTGAAACTGCGCGCCGCTTATGAGGTTTCGCAAGACTTAAATGTCCAGGTCTTTCAAGAGCACCGCGGCGGACTTATAGCGCTTTCCCTCGCCGCGATTGGCAGCCTGCATTGCCTTCACTGTCCTGGGGTTGGGCACTTTGACGTCGAAAGGAAGCGCTTTTTCCGCTGCTACGCGGACCAGGAGCATGCGTACCGCATCGGAGACCGAGATACCCATTAGCGCCAGCGTCCTGGCAGCTTGCTTCTTAACCTTGTCGTCCACTCGAATGTGGACCATTGTCGTCGCCATACTTAACTCCTGAGATACATTGTATCTCATCGCCTCCTGATACCTGCGGGAAAAAGTACTCTCCGTGCTTCTGGGTTGACTATGCCGGCTTCTACAATCCTTGCATGGACGCAGTATCCGCCATGCAAGCCCTCCCTTATCGCGGCCGGCTCGCGCCCTCGCCGACCGGTCTGCTGCACATGGGCCACGCCTGCACATTCTGGGCCGCCTATCAGCGCGCGATCGCACGCAACGGCACCCTGGCGTTTCGCGACGAAGATCTCGATCCGCAACGCTCGAAGGCAGCGTTCGCCCAAGCCATGATCGAAGACCTGCGCTGGCTCGGCATCCGCTGGCAGGAAGGCCCTGACGTCGGCGGCCCGTTTGCGCCCTATCAGCAGAGCCGGCGGCGCCAGCACTATCTGGCAACCTGGCGCCAGTTGCGCGATGGCGGCTTCATCTATCCCTGCACCTGTTCACGCAAGGACCTGGCGACCTCGGCCGCCGCGCCCAATGAGGGCGACGATGAGCCTCTCTATCCCGGACGCTGCCGCGCGAAGACTAGCGAAGCCAGGAACTACGATTCGCCGCAGGGCGTGAACTGGCGATTTCGTGTTCCCGGCACTGAGGTGATCGCGTTTGACGATCTTCGCCAGGGTCCCCAACAATTCCTTGCCGGCCAGGACTTCGGCGACTTCATCATCTGGCGGCGCGACGGCGTGCCCGCCTATCAGCTTGCGGTCGTTGCCGACGATGCCGCCATGCAGATCACGGAGGTGGTTCGCGGCGCCGATCTGCTGAAATCGACCGCGCGGCAACTGCTTCTGATTCGCGCCCTCGGACTGCCGGTTCCCGCCTATTATCATTGCGATCTGATGCGCGATGAAGCCGGGGCTCGCCTGGCCAAGCGTCACGACGCCCTCAGCCTGCGCGCCCTGCGCGAGCAAGGCCGTACCCCCCAGGATGTACTCGAGATGTGCGCTTCGTAGCAATCCAATTGCGTAATGCGCAGGAAGAAGCGTATCGTCTGCCATTGATGAGGAGGATGTCTCCGTGCGCTTGAACTGGCCTGCTATTTTGCTGGCGGGAGTTGCGGATTGGATACTTGGCGCGGTGTGGTTTACCGTCTTCGCCAACCAGTGGCGGATGGGAATGAGTATGCCTGCGGCGGAGTTGCAAACCCACATGTCTCATCCCAACTTCTGGCCGTTTCTGGTCGCGTTCCTGTGCGACCTCCTGATGGCTTACGTCATTGCCCGCCTGATTGCAGATTCTGCCACGCATAGTTTGTTCCGCGGAATCATCGTGGGTATGCTGATCGGTCTGGCGGCGGCCATGGCCATGGTCACCGAAACCGTCTTCGAAATGCGCCCGGGTCCGTTCGTCCTTATCTCGGCAGGCTATCCGTTGGTGGGCTGCATCCTGATGGGAATCATTATCGGCGCATGGAAGCCAAAAGGGAGAGCCTCGATATGACAATGAAAATCGAAGGCCAGATTGTAAGCGGTTATCTTAAGGCTCTCAGCGGACTGGAGCAGCTTCCCGGTCCTGAGGGCGAGCGTTCCATCGAGTTGTTCCGGCACGGCACGCTTACGGTGAAGTTGTACGCGCCTCGCGGCAACGATCACCAGACCCCGCACACCCGTGACGAGATTTATGTCATCGCCAGCGGAACTGGCCGTTTCCGGCGGGGTGCGGAGGAGACTTCCTTTGGTGCGGGCGATGTGCTGTTCGTTGCGGCCGGCGAGGAACACCGGTTTATAGAGTTCACCGACGATTTCGCCACCTGGGTGTTCTTCTACGGACCCGAGGGCGGCGAGGCCGAAGTCGTAAGTATCTGACGGCAGATTTCCTCCCTCTTGTTCCCGGTGGCAACCTGACATCCTTGACACTGGCGTCCCCATCATCACAAGGTGAATAATCAGCATTCTTGATGAAAGCGATTCGGAGCGCAGCCATGTCCAAGGACGATAAGAAGGACAATAAGAAAGCCAACAAAGGCACCGCTGACGAGGCAACAGCCGTGGATTCCTGGCTCGCCCAGGGAACTCCGCTGGTCGGAAAGTACAGCGACGGCCATCCCCTCGACAGCGTGCAGTATCTGGAAGCCAAGCTCATCCTCAAACCGGATCGATTCGTCTCTGTAGAAAGCTTCCGTGACTTTGGCAAACAGGTGCAGCGCACCGCAAAAAACCTCGCGGTGGGATTCGTCACCGATCCCAAGGTCGGCCGGCGGCCGGACATCCGGGAAATCGTGTTCATGGACACTCCGGACTTCCGTCTCTACAACAACGCTTTTATCCTGCGGCGGCGAGTCACCTACATCGATGGCTTTCCCATCGGCGATCCGGAGATCGTATTCAAGTTCCGTCACTCGGATGAGAAAAAAGCCGCCGAACTGGATGTGCGGCCCAATATCTCGGGAAAGTATCAAATCAAGTTCAAGGCCGAGGCGCTTCCACTCAAAGACCAGTATGGCGGATTTCGCCTGTTGTATTCCCACAACTGTCAGTTCGGTTTGAGCCAGATGCATGAGGGCGATCGCCTGGGCATGTGGGGGCTCGCCCACGTTTTTCCCTCTCTCTCCGTTCTCAAGAAGTCAGAGGACGAAGAAGTGAAGCTGGTGAACGAGGCCATCGTCGAAGAGGTCCTGCTGGAATTGGGCGACCTTGACTTCGGCAAAGGGGTCCAGGGACACTGCAATGTTGCGCTGTGGCGCACCCGCGGCGAACATACCCCCTTGGTCGGCGAGTTCGCCTACCAGCTCAAGTTCGCTCGCCTCGGCGATATCCACGAAAAGTGCAGGAGGCTGTCCGAGCAGTTCTTCATCACCCTCCAGCGAGAGGTGCAGGACTGGATTTCCCTGGGCACTACGAAGACAGGGATGGTCTATCGTCTGCACGGCAATCCTCCTCAGAGCCATGAATGACGTGAAACCGGGGTAGCGTCCTAATTTCATCCGGCTTTGAAAGGGCACGGATTCATCCGTGCCATAAGCGACTTCACTAACGCGGCTCTAGCCGCTGAGGGTACGTTTGCTTCGAAATTAGGACGCTGCCTAAGACCGTTTTGAAAAGCAACACCAACCATCCCCTTGGTGTAAGCTGTTCGATTTGGAGGTGTGAGGGATGACCCTTGCCTTAGGCGGCGAAGCGCTTTCCGGTACCATGGTACGTAGCCGCAAATCTTCCGAACTACTCCTCACGACTCTCGTCCTTTTTCTTGCGGCTCTGGCCCTCACTCCATCGATTCTTGGCCAGCAATACGATCCTTCGCTCTATTCCGGAATGCAATGGCGACAGGTTGGCCCCTTCCGCGCGGGACGCGTGACTGGTGTGACTGGCGTCCCCGGCCAGCCCGCAATCTACTACGTGGGAACGGCCGGCGGGGGTGCGTGGAAGACCAGCGACGGCGGCATCGTATGGAAGCCAATCTTCGATAAGCAGCACGTGGCTTCCATCGGAGCGATCGCGGTAGCGCCCTCCGATCCCAACATCGTCTATATCGGCACTGGCGATGTCAGCAACGTGGGTGGCGCGGTCAATCAGGGCAATGGCATGTGGAAGTCCACCGACGCCGGTGAGACCTGGCAGCATATCGGACTGGAAGACTCCCGCCACATCGGCGCGATCTGGGTTGATCCGCACAACGCGAACATTGCCGTCGTAGCTGCGCTGGGGCATACGTTCGCGCCTAACGCCGAGCGCGGCATCTTCAAGACCACCGACGGCGGCAAGAGCTGGCAGAAAGTTCTCTACAAGGACGACACCACCGGCGCCATCGACGTGGCTTTCGCTCCGGATAATCCCAAGATCGGCTTCGCCGCGCTCTGGTACCACTATGTGAAACCTGATACGCCGTTCGCAGGATTGCTGGGCATGGGCGGCGCGGGAATCTACAAGACCACCGACGGCGGCGACACCTGGACGCCGATTACGATTCCGCAACTGACTAAGGCGCACCTGGGGCGCATCGGCTTGGTTGTCGCTCCCGGCGGGCAGCGCGTGTTTGCCATCATTTCCGCACCCAAGGACGGCGGACTGTATCGCTCCGACGATGGCGGCTCGACCTGGAAGCGCATCACCCAAGACCAGCGTATTCAGGGCAACGGATATTTCAGCAGAGTTTTCCTCGATCCGCATAACTCCGACATGGTGTTTGTGGCGCAGACTTCGCTCTACCGCTCGACGAACGGCGGCGTGACGTTTGAGTCGTACAAAGGCGCGCCCGGCGGCGACGACAACCACGCGCTTTGGATCGATCCGAGCAACTCCGACTACATGATCATGGGCAGTGACCAGGGTGCGACCATCAGCATGGATGGCGGCAAGACCTGGAGCTCGTGGTACAACCAGCCGACGGGCCAGATCTATCATGTCTCCACTGACAACCGTTTTCCCTATTGGGTTTATGGCACACAGCAGGACAGCGGATCGGTCGCCACACTCAGCCGCGGCGATTATGGCGCGATCACCTTTCTGGATTGGGACCCTATCCCCGGCTACGAGTTTGGCTACATCCTGCCCAGCCCGACTGACCCTAACATTGTTTACGCCGGTGGCGAGGCCCGCGGGCTGTGGCGCATCGATCGCACCAACCGGCAAGTGAAAGTCATCTCGCCCAACGTAAGCCGCGACGGCGATTACCGCACCGCGACCAATCCGCCGCTGGCGTTCTCGCCGCAGAATCCGCACGTCCTGTATGAAGGAACGCAGTTCCTGCTGCAAACCAGCGACGAGGGAACGACCTGGAAGACCATCAGCCCGGACTTGACTGTTCGTCCGGGCGAACCCGTACCTCCATCAGCGACTGCGGAAGAAAATAAGGCGGAAGCCGCGAAGAACGAAGACGAAAAAGCCAAGGAAGCCGAAAACAGGAAGCCAAAGCCGCACGAGGAACAGGAGACAATGCGGCCTCCGGACCGCCGCGCCCTCACGACGATTGCGCCGTCGGCTCTGAAAGCAGGCGTGATTTGGATTGGAACGAACAATGGCCTGGTTCAGCTGACGACCGACAATGGCGCGAACTGGCAGAACGTTTCGCCGCCCGGATTGCAAAAGTTCTCTGAGATAACTATGGTCGAAGCCTCGCACTTCGATCCAGGCACAGCGTATGTTTCTGTCGACAACCATCAGGGCAACGACTTTCGTCCTCACATTTTCCGCACGCGCGACAGCGGCAAGACTTGGCAGGAGATCGTCGCAGGAATTCCCGACTTCAGCTTTGTAAAGGTTATCCGCGAAGATCCCGAGCGCAAGGGATTGCTTTATGCCGGAACCGAGACTGGCGCGTTCGTCTCGTTCGATGACGGCGAGCAATGGGGCACGCTCCAGCAGAATATGCCGACGGTTTCCGTACGCGACATGGTGGTTCATGGCGACGACCTTGTCGCGGCAACCTACGGCCGCGCTTTCTGGATCCTCGACGATTTGAGCCCGCTGCGGCAGATCAACGATCAGATCGCGAAGTCCAATGTTCATCTCTTCCAGCCGGCGACGGCGATCCGGCTGCGCAATGACATGAACTTGGATACTCCGCTGCCGCCGGAGATGCCTGCGGGCGACAACCCGCCAACGGGAGCGGTGCTGGACTACTATCTCAAGTCGGCGCCGTCGGGCGAGGTGACCGTCGCGATCTACGATCAGAAGGGACAACTGGTTCGGCAACTTTCGAGCACGCCCACGGCTGTTCGCCCGGAAGAGCCGCCGCCGGTTCCTAACTACTGGCTGTACCATCCGACGCCGCTTCCTAGAAACGCTGGCATGAATCGCTACGTCTGGGACCTGCGCTACCCATCGCCGGATGCCATCCAGCACATGTATCCGATCTCAGCTCTGTATGAAAGCACTCACGCCGAGCCGCAAGGACCGTTCGTCGTGCCGGGCAAATACGAAGTGCGCTTAACTGTCGATGGCAACACCTACAAGCAGCCCTTGACGGTGGAGATGGACCCTCGCGTCAAAGTGACGCAGGCCGCGTTGCAGCAGCAGCTCGACTTCGCGCAGCAGGTTGGCAGTCTGGTGTCGCTCAGTTACAACTTCCACGAACAGGCCGCGAAATTCCAGCGCGAGGTTGCCGATCGGCAAACGGCATTGGAGAAAAACGCTCAGGCCAATGCTGCGCCGCAAGCGGTGAAAGATTTCGCCGCGAAGGTGCTCAAGATACAAGGTGAGATGCAGCGTGGATTTGGCGGCGGCGGCAAACCGAAGCCGACATTTACGCTGATGAACTCGGAGCTGGCGTATCTTTCAGGGGTGGTAAGCCAGGCCGATGCCGCGCCAACCGATGCCATGCACACCGCCTATCACGACTATTGCCAGGACCTGACCAAGCTGGCGCAGCAATGGTCTGATTTGATGAAGCAGGATTTGCCCGCGGTGAACGCGCAACTCACCGGGCAGCATCTGCAACCGCTGCCGGAGACAATGCTGACCGGAAGCGTACCTGCGTGCGGGCAGTGAGAACGGCGCGAACGCAGCCGGTTGCTGGTGTAATAGCGATCCACGTCAACTATTCGCATTTCCTGATTCCCGTTCGTTTTGTGCTAGCATCCGTGGCATCTCTGAAAGGAGAATCCAAATGAGTGGCCACCAAAGGTTGGTGTCATTTGTGTTGGTGTGCGCTTCGAGCGTAATCGTGGCCGGCGCTCAGTCTCAGACAACGCCTGGCCCGGAAGTGAAGAAGCTGGCAGTAATGGTCGGCAAGTTTACGGTTCAAGACGAGCTGAAAGCCGGGGCAATGGGGCCGAACTCGCCAGCGATGAGATTCAGCGGCACTGACGATTGCAGGTGGACAGCAAGCGGCTTCGCCGTGATCTGCGAAGCGGCACTCTTTAGACCCGGAAGCAAATACTCGGAGGCTTCCTTCATCTACTACGATCCGACTTCCAAGACATACCAATACCACGCAGTTGACAGTTCAGGAGGAATAGAAAACAAGACCGGCACGGTCAACGGCGACGTATGGACCTGGCTTGGGGAGAGCACTTTCGGCGGGAAACTGTATCACACCCGGTACATCATGAAGTTTGTTTCAGCCGACTCCTACGAATACACCGACGAGTCGGGCGAAAGCGAGAGTTCCATGAAGGTGTTCGTGAGCGGAAAAGAGACTCGCGTTGCGGCCGCCAAGCCCGCGAAATCGCAATACGACACAATGACGGCGTTCAGGTATTGATTCCCAGCTAACGGGCACCTGGAATTCAGTGACGCTAACAGGCCGATTTCACAAGCGTCCCTTGGGACCGACCCCCTATACACTTCCCACAGGCTGCGCGACTTCGGCTTCGATGGGCTCCAGGTACGCGGTGAAGTGGCGCAGAAAAGGCGCTTGTCGGGTCAACTTCATGCCACGGATTTCCGCGCGGCGATTCCACACCGCCAGCACCACTTCGATCACATAATCCACATGACTCTGGGTATAAACGCGGCGTGGAATTGCCAGCCGTACCAGATCCATCTTGGCGGCCGCTCCGAACATCAGCGTGCCGATTTCGACCGAGCGGATGCCGCCTTCCAGATACAGCTCCGCCGCCAGCGCCACTCCGGGAAACTCTTCCAGCGGAATGTGCGGTAGAAAGGCGCGGGCATCCAGATAAATCGCGTGCCCGCCCGGCGGCTGCACAATCGGCACTCCCTGTTCGCTGAGGTGGTTGCCGAGATAAGCGGTCGATGCGATGCGATAACGCAGATAGTCCTCGTCCAGCGCCTCTTGCAGGCCGATGGCAACGGCCTCCAGATCGCGTCCCGCCAGGCCGCCGTAAGTCGGATAGCCTTCGGTCAGGATCAGCAGGTCCTTCTCCTGAGCGGCGAGAACGCCGTCGTTGGTGCAAAGGAAACCGCCGATGTTGGCCATGCCGTCTTTCTTTGCCGACATGGTGCAGCCATCGCCCAGGGCGAACATCTCCTGCGCAATCTGCTTGGGCGTCTTGTTCGCGTAGCCATCCTCCCGCAGCTTGATGAAGTAAGCATTTTCCGCGAAGCGGCAGGCGTCAAAATACAGCGGGATGCGATTCTTTCGGCACACCGCGCTGACGGCGCGCGCGTTCTCCATGGAGACGGGCTGGCCTCCGCCGGAGTTGTTGGTGATGGTGAGCATCACCATCGGAATGCGCTGGCGTCCTACGCGCGCGATCAACTCCTCCAGCGCGGCGACGTCCATGTTGCCCTTGAAGGGATGCCACTTTGCGGGCTCGCGCGCTTCGGCGATCGGCAGGTCTACCGCCTCCGCGCCGACGAACTCGATGTTGGCGCGCGTGGTGTCGAAGTGCGTGTTGTTGGGGATAACATCGCCCTTCTTGCAGGCCACGCTGAACAGAATGCGCTCGGCGGCGCGTCCCTGGTGTGTCGGGATCACATGCTGGTAGCCGAAGATGTCCTGGATAGAATCGCGAAAGCGATCAAAGCTGCGGCTGCCGGCGTAGCTTTCATCACCTTGCATGATCGCAGCCCATTGCCGCGTGGACATCGCGCCCGTGCCCGAATCGGTCAGCAGGTCGATGAGGACATCGTCGGCGGGAAGCAGAAACAGGTTGTAGTGGGCAGCCCGCAGCAACTCTTCGCGCTGCTCGCGCGTGGTCCAGCGGATGGGTTCCACACTCTTGATGCGAAATGGCTCGATGATGGTCTTGCGTGGCATGGAGGTTCCCCTTGCGTAAGCTCCATGCTGGCGCGTTCAGGCCGAATTTGCAGTGATACCGGTCACAGGCGGTATCGGGGAGTTTGATGCGCTCCGGCGGCGTCGCTTAGAGCTCTGCCAGGAGCCTTTGTCCTTAGAAGATTGTCATCACGACGACGGCTTCAGCCGGAGGAGGGATCTGCTGTTGGACGGCAGGGGAAGGGCCCTCCCATTCGGGCCAACAGCAGATCCCTCGCTTCGCTCGTGATGACAATTTCGTTATTCGGGACGGTGCCGGCGGGGTCGCACGGGAAAAGCTTACGCCACGTTGCGCGACTTCGCCGCCTGGTTGGCCAGTTGGTTGGCTTGGCGGTTCTGCTCGCGCGGGATATAGGCGATGGAAAACTCGACATCGCGGGCCAGTTTGCGGCAGGTCCAGTTCAGGGAGTGAAGGCGAGAACTACGGCAGGCGTACTCGCCGGTCATCTGCTTGACCATGACTTCCGAGTCCGAGTACACATGCAGCGTCCTGGCCTTGGCCTCAACCGCGTGCTGCAAGGCTTCCAGTAGGGCAACGTATTCGGCGACGTTGTTGTCCTGATGTCCAATCCACCTGGCGATGCAGGTGGTTTCTCCGTCAGGGCCTTCGATGACCACCCCAATGCCCGACGGTCCCGGATTTCCATGGGACCCGCCGTCAACGTACGCTACCAGGTCAGACATTCATCTCCTGACTTAACCAAGATGCTTGAGAATGAGGGATTCGTCAAGAAACAGATTCGGTTCCCCCTGAATGCTGCCACACAGGCGCAACATTTCTGTGAAAAAAATGTGAATTGACCTTGAATATCTCCTGTCGAGAAACAAAACTTGCTTGCCTTCTGTCGTTTGCCGAAAAAAATTCCCACACGAAAATAAACGGCACTTGCACCAACCTTGGGCGTTGACAATTTTCAATCATAGGATAGGATCACTCTCGTCGACGGCAGAAAAGGGCGGGCAACTAATCGTAGCCAACCCGAAGTATGCTGAGCGATGGGTTCCGCGGGGTGACCCGAGGGAACCGCCAGACCCGAAAAAACCGACTGCACTGCGAGGTGTCGGCCGGGGTCTGGGACCGCGAAAGCGGTGATCGCGTCAAAGGCTGTGACGGTGCATGCATCCACGCTGGTAACTCCCTCGCAGGAGTTGGCAGCTAGAGCATAACCAAAGTCACAGCCTTTTTACTTTTGCCGCAAGCAAGCTCCCTCCTTTCAGAGCACGACCCATCCAGATCAGCATCTCGAAGCGGTTGTCCTCCCCGAATTCCGCCGTCAACCAGCTGAATATGCCGGTATTGCCAGAGCCGCGATGGTTGGGCGAACTATGACGGACATCGCTCTGAGGAAACTGGCCGCCGCATCGGAGATTAGCTATACTCAAGTTAGCTAACGGATACTCTTATGCCCACCGCGACCATTCATCAAGCCAAGACCACCCTCTCCAAACTGCTGGAGCAAGCCGAGCGCGGTGAAGAAATTCTCATCGCCCGCGGCAACAAAGTCGTGGCTAAACTGGTCCCCATCGCGGGCGCGCCGCGACAACGGCGGCTGAACATTTTGCAAGGCAAGCTCAAGGTCGGCCGGAAGTTCTTCGACCCGTTGCCCGACAAAGAGCTTGACGCCTGGGGCCGCTGATGCGCGTGCTCATCGATACGCACGTCCTGCTGTGGGCACTCAGTGGCGACAAACGGCTCTCGCGTAAAGCTCATTCCGTTATTGCATCGTTCGATAACGAGGTATTCGTGTCGGCGGCGTCGGCCTGGGAGATTGCGGCTAAGCACCGCCTGGGCAAGTTGCCTGATGCGGACGCGGTAGCGGGAAATCTTTCGGCGATTATCGAGCAGCTCGGCTTTCGCGCGCTGCCGATTTCGCTGGGACACGCGGAACGCACAGGCGCATTGCCGGGCGAGCATCGCGATCCATTTGATCGCATGCTCGTTGCCCAGTCGCAGGCGGAGAATCTGCCGCTGGTCAGCAACGAACGGCTGTTCGACGACTACGCCGTCCGGCGCATCTGGTAGTGGCCGCGCGTAGAGTGCAAGTGCGAAGCCAACATCCCCGCAACGCAGTCCTACCGGTTGTACACCGGCAGCGGCCCTCGCAAGTTACGCCACACTTCGTCGCAGGCTTTCAGCACGTCGTCGGACAACGGCCCGTCATCCAACGTTGCCAGATTTTCATTGAGTTGTTCCAGCCGCGAGGCGCCCAGGATAATGCAATCGCTGGCCGTGTGATGCAGCAACCAGTTCAACGCCAGGCTCACCATCGATCGTCCTGCCGATTGCGCGATCTCCCGAAGTCGCTCCACCGACTGGAAGTACTGTTGGTGCCAATAGCGGTCCTGGTAGAGCTTGTTGTTGTCGAAGCGCGTGCCGGGCGTGACCTTATCCTGCTTGTGCTTGCCGGTAAGCAGCCCGCCCGCCAGCGGGTTATACACCACGGTCGCCACATCAAACTGCTTACACATCGGCAGATATTCCTGCTCGATGCCGCGGGCCAGCAGGTTATACATGGGCTGCGTAATGTAAGATGCGGGCCAGCCGCGCTCCTTCGCAATCCACAGCATCTGCACCACCTGCCATCCGGCGTAGTTCGACAAAGCCGGATAGCGCACTTTGCCCTGCTTCACCAGCGAGGCCATCGCTTCCATCGACTCCTCCACCGGTACAACATGGTCGGGCGCATGGAAGTAATAAACGTCGAGGTAATCGGTGCCTAGCCGCTTCAAGCTTTCGTCAATGTTGCGCAAGATCGCTTTGCGCGAAAGCCCTTGCTGATCGGCCTCTTCGCCTACCTTAAAAAATACTTTGCTGGCGATGACGAGTTGTTCGCGCTTGCCCTTGATGGCATGACCCAGCATGGTTTCAGCGACACCTAGCTGATAAACATTCGCGGTGTCGAAGAAGTTGATACCCGCCTCGAGGCAGCGGTTCACCATTTGGGTAGCGCCAGCCTGGTCGAGCGGCTTGCCGAAGGTCATGGTGCCAAAACAACAGCGCGAGACTTCGAGCTCAGTGTTCTTCAGCTTGACGAGAGGGAGATTCATGATTTCTCCATTTTTCTTGCTAGCTAACGTCGCCTCACTGGAAGCTATCTCAGGAATGCTTTGTATCAGGGCACGGCTTCAGCCGTGCCGAAAGCCGCCGCCAAATCACGGGCTTTAGCCCCTGCGGCACCTCGGTCTCCGCCTCGGCGGATTTATGAGATCAGTTCTAGCAAGATTCATCGCTTCTTTCTTATCTGGTAAGACTGGCAGCCACTTTCTTAAGAAAATCTGGCGCCGCCGCGCAAGAACCCGTTTACAGCGCCTTCGACATGGTGATGAAGTGGACCGGCCGGGTTGCGCTCGTGATCACCTCGGCTGACTGGGTACCGGTTTCGACAAAGCCGAAATTGCGATAGATCAACGACAGCTCAGGTCGCACATTGACAATGCAGATATCCAGCACCTTGCATCCGGCGTTCCGGCAATACGCCTCCGCCTCTCGCATCATGCGTCTGCCGATGCCCGACTTCTGCCGTGCGGGATCGACCGAGAGGGTGCCCACGTATCCCCGATCGCCCGTAACTTTCACGAACAGGCACGCCACCAGCTCATCCCCTTCCATCAGCAGCATGAACTTGCCTTCGTCCATCATTTGCTGCACTTGTTCAGGATCGGTGCGGTCTCCACTCTTGAAGAAGCGCTCAATCGCAAAGGCGCGGTTGATGAGCGCAACAATCTGGGGAAGGTCGGCTTGCGATGCTTCGCGCACTACGCCCGTCACGTCTTTCATAGCTGCGAATTCCTGCTCTTATTCCTTGGGCGCAAGCCCCGCCTGAAAAACCATTTGATCGCTGGCCCAGAAGTTCAGCAGCGAACAGGCGCCGATGCTCAGGATGTTGGCGAGCATGTATTGCAGATGCAGCCCGCCCACCAGAAGGCGCATCAGGGCCAGGTTTCCGACAATCGAGATCAATCCGGTGGAGAGGTTAAAGCGCAGCAGGCGGCGCAAGGGTCCCGAATTGCCGCTGCTGCGGTCCGCCCAGGTGAAGTGTTCGTGCCATAGAAAGTTGTGCAGCACGGCGCACTCCACCGCCAGTGCGGTGGCCAGCAGATAGTTCAAGTGCAGCACGGTCTTGAACGCAAATAAAAAGCACAGTTGAACCCCAATGCCGATGACGCCCACCATGTGGAACTTCAACAGGCGCCGCAACAGGCGCGCCCAGGCCTCGGTGGAGCTCAGGAAGGTCATGGCAGCCGCTCCTGGCGATGGAGCTGCACCCCGTGCCGGATTGTGGTGTAGAGGAAAATGATTCTCATCCCAACGTTTGCAGCAACCACGGTTGCGAAATCCTGCGACTATAAACCGACGTCAAGGCTTTCGCCGAAGCAGTTCATGGCGAGCAATAGGATACCTCATAACAGCCAGTGCCAGTTGTAACGCGACGGCGCATAGCGCACGCCGGCCAATGTTTGCGGAATTGCCTGCGTCCCAAAGAGAGGACGTTACAGTATCGCTGTCTCGTGCAACAACTCGCCCCGGGCAAAACGCGCTGCGCTCAGCGCCTCGACATGATCGACAACTTCGGTCTTCCCGTGAAGGATCAAGTCGGCCGTGATCCTGCCGGTCGCGGGCGAATGCATCACCCCATGGCCGCTGAAACCATTGGCACAAAAAAATCCCGCCAGCTCCGGTACCGGCCCCATGATCGCGTGGTGGTCCGGCGACATCTCGTACAATCCCGCCCAGGCGCGTTTGGGATTCACCGCGAGGTTCTCGAAGCACGGGACGCGGTCGGCCGCCAGCGTCAGCACCTTCTCGATGAACGATGGCTCAAAGTTCGTGTTGAAGCCCGTCGTCTCCTGCGGATCGTTCCACGCCAGCAGAAACCCCAAACTCTCCGGCCGAAAATGAAAGCCGGTGGTCATGTCGACCACCATGGGCACTGCGTGCGACACTCCGTCGAACGGCTCCGTCGGGATCAGCATGCGCCGCATAGGCTCCACGGGAAGCTTGATTGCCGCCAGAGATGCCACTTCGGCTGCCCACGGGCCAGCGGCGTTCACCACCGTCTGCGTGCTTACTGGACCGCGGGTAGTTTCCACACCGGTGATTCTTCCACTCTCGCGGTTGATGGCTGTGACCTCAGTGGAACGCCACAGCGTCGCGCCCTGCTCGCACGCCCGCGTGGTGAAGCCGACCATCACGCTGTAGGGATCAACAAAGCCGTCGGTTGGACAGAAGCTTCCGCCCAGCACATCGTCGGCGCGCAGCTGCGGGACCATCCCGGCAATCTCCTCGCGCGTCATCATGCGAGCTTGCGTCAAGCCCAGCGATTTTTGCAGCGCCTGGTTGGTCTGTAGATATTCGAGATGCGACGGCCTGCTGGCGACGAACAGATAGCCTTGATTGCGATATCCGGAAGGATGCCCCAGCCGTTCTTCGAACGCCGCAAAAAACGGAATGGAGTACAGCGACATCTGGATGTTCGGCTTGGTCGCGAACTGCGCCCGCACTCCGCCCATGCTCTTGCCGGTGGAACCTTTGCCCTGGTGGGCTTCACGCTCCACCATCAGCACCTTGCGGCAGCCGGCTTCCGTCAGATGCCATGCGATGCTGGAACCGACGATCCCAGCGCCAATAATGACCACTTCGGCTGTCTGCATTCCCCGGCTTTGCCCTCGAAAACATTGTATTCGGAGGCTCGGCCGCCCGCTGTGACCACCCAGAGATGACCGGGCCGCTCGCGCTCGTCACACTTCCTCGTGACACGCCGCACAGACCCATGTTCTGCCACCGCCTAGCCTTATTTATCGGGGTCCAAAGTCAGCAATTAGCAACTGGAAGCCATCTCCAAAACGCCTTGTGTCAGGGCACGGCTTCAGCCGTGCCGTAATTGGCTCTCTAAGACTTGGGGCTTTGGCCCCTGAGGGCCTTCCGTCTCGGCCGCTGCGGGATTTGTGAGATGAGTTTTAGTAATGGGGAGCGGCGAGTCGCACTTGGCCTCGGACTCCGCGGCTGGTTTGGCTGATTGCTGATTGCTGATTGCTATTGCTATTTGCCAAGGAATTTCCATGCCTGTGATAAACGCCTTCTCGAAAGCGGTGGTGCGCGATTTCTCCATCGAAGAACTGGAGCAAGCCGCCCGCCTGATGCGGGGCTACGATCTGGTGGCGCTCTGCGCCGCCGGCTCCGGCCACTGCGGAGGCACGCTCTCCATGATGGAGATCGTTGCCGCCCTTTACCTGAAAGTCGCCACCCACGATCCCAACAATCCCGAGTGGCAGCATCGCGACCGCATCATCTGGTCGGCTGGACATAAGGCCCCGGCGCTCTATCTCGGCTTGGCATTCTCCGGCTACTTCCCTATCGAAGACGTCGTCACGTTGCGCAAGCTGTATTCGCCATTCCAGGGACATCCTCACCGGTTGAAGCTGCCGGGCGTCGAGGTTTCCAGCGGCTCGCTGGGCCAGGGTCTCAGCATCTCGGTTGGCATGGCGATCGCCGGCAAGCTCGATCACGACGAGCACACCGTCTTCTGCATCATGGGCGATGGCGAGCAGCAGGAAGGCAACATCTGGGAAGCGGCGATGGAAGCTTCGCACTACAAGCTCGACAACCTGGTCGGCATCATCGATCGCAACCGGCTGCAGATCGACGGCTGGGTCAAGGACGTGATGGACGTCGAGCCGTTGCCGGAGCGCTATCGCAGCTTCGGCTGGGAGGTCATCGAGATCGACGGCCACGACATGCAGCAAGTCGTCGGCGCCTTACAGAAAGCCAAGAGCGTTCCGGTTCCCGGCAAGCCGACGGTGATCATCGCGAACACGGTGAAGGGCAAAGGCGTCAGCTTCATGGAGAACATCGCCGGATGGCACGGCAAGGCCCCCAGCTATGACGAGATGGTGAAGGCGCTCGACGAACTTGGGCTCAAGAACGTCATTGCGTACGATGCGCTGCTGAAAAAGGCGAAGGAGTATCAGGCGGAGGTGGAAGCTACGCTCGCGGCCAAGATGCCCCGCTTCTCGCGCGATTACTGGTGGAACAAGCGCAGCGAAATGAAGGTGAAGATGGAGCCCACGCGCAAAGGCTTCGGCCTCTCGCTGAAGAACAACGGCGACGACGAGCGCGTGGTTTGCCTCGGACTCGACATCTCGGGTTCGATCACGATCAGCGATTTCTATGCAGGCAATCCGGAGCGCAAGGACCGCTGGATCAGCATGGGGATTGCCGAGCAGTCGGCCACCGCCGCGGCCGTAGGGCTGGCGCGCGACGGCAAGCTACCCGTTCTTGGCACCTACGGAACGTTTGCCGCGGCCCGCAACCTCGACCAGATTCGCGTCTCCATCTGCTATGGCAACTTTAATGTGCTGATCGCCGGAGCTCACGGCGGAGTTTCCGTCGGTCCGGACGGCGCAACCCATCAGGCGCTGGAAGATCTCTTCGCGATGTGCGGGCTGCCGAACATGTCGGTGGTCGTGCCCTGCGACGCCATCGAGACGCGCAAGGCCACCGACTATCTGCTGTTGGAGCATGTTGGTCCGAAGTACATTCGCTTCGCGCGCGAGGCCACTCCTATCGTCACTCGCGAAGACACGCCTTTTGTGTTTGGCGTGGCGAATGTCATCCGCCTGCGCGGCGAAGCGCCCGAGATGATCGATGCGTTCGAGACTGTGCTTGCGACCGATTACGAAGACGAGCACGAGGACCTGAGCATCATCGCCTGCGGTCCGATGGTGCCGGAAGCCATGCGCGCGGCATGGATCCTGAAGCAGGAATTCGGATACGAAACGCGCGTGGTCAATATGCACACCATGAAGCCCATCGATCAGCAAGCCATCGTCCGCGCCGCGCAGCGAGACTGGCGTGATCGTCACCGCCGAAGAGCATCAGATTGGCGCGCTGGCCTGGCGCGTCAGCGGCATCCTCACCGAGAGTCCCGAACTGTTCGGCATGCCGTACATCACCGGCGCTATCGGCGTGAAAGATCGCTTCGGCGATTCCGGCGCGCCCTGGGAGTTGATCAAGGAATTCGAGGTCAGCGCCGAGCACATTGCGCAGAAGGCGGTCGAGCTACTTGGCATCGCCAAGGCGAAGCAGGAAGAAGAGCGGCTGGAGTTGGCACACTAATAAGGGCGAGAGCCGATCTATGCGAGCCCAACCAGGGGTTGAATGTCTGCCGGCGGATTTGCTGTTGGCAACATCGCCGGCTCGGCGGCGGGCGCAGGCCGCGAATCGTCTTCCGCCAGCGAAACATACCCTCCCATTCGCGCCAAATACAACAAATCAGCTCCGGCAAAGTATACGAGCGCCACAAGCGCCATCAGCAGCATGGTCCAGCGGCCGCCGATCCCGCCGATCCAGCTCAGCGGCGACAGGAACGCGAGCCACATGGTCCCGACCCAAACCAGGCGTAGCGCAAGAAATCCAATTGCCAGCAGAAACAATCGCGCCGCGTGTCGACCGACAAAATCGACAGCTTGCTCCAGAGCTTGCATGGCGTCCGAGCCATTTCGAATGCAAAACAGTGGTGCGATGCCGAAGAACCAGTTCAAGACAATGCCAAGAAACGGCACACCGAATCCGAAGGACAACGCTATAGCCGCGCGCCCCGGATGCTCGCTTTGCGCCATCACTACGCCATAGACGAACAAGCCGAACCCTACGGCAATCGCAATCATCGTCCACATGACCCGTAGCAGCTGCAGAAGGAAGATTGGAGCGAATCTGCCACTCCATGGATTGCGGCTCATCATCGGGGCTGAACATCGCAACCAGGCGACGCAACGTCGCGGCGCGTCCCGCGGTCGCCGCTAACGACCACAACACCATCACGCCCAGCAGAAGGATCGTCTGCTCCAATACGAAGCGCGAAAGACTTCCGCGAAAGATGTGCCGCAGCGCGTTTTCCTCCAGTTGGGGCTGCAATGTGCGAAGCAAGAATCCGTCAGCGGGTGCGACCGTCACGCTGTCGAGGAACAGTGCGATCGAGACGATACCCACTCCCCACGCCGACAGCCCGAAACACCAGCGCCACGTCAGCTCCGCGGCAAAGAGCGCCGGCTCATGGCGAAGCGCGGCGAAGCCATCACGAAACGGCGAAGGCGAGTTGTACGTAGGCGACATGAGGCTAGGTGATAACGGCTGGGTGTAAACAGCCTGCGTTAACTAGTGCTCCAGCGCGAGCGATCTTGGGTGCAGCGCCAAAATATTTCCAAACCGGCCAAAGTCTACGATGTTGAGAGTCAGAATACAGCTGACGCCATGGACGTGCATTGCTGCCGCCAGCCGTGCGTCATGAACTTGAATTATCGACACCAATTTCTCGACGATGATCCTCCGCCACTCCCTGTAAACAGCCTCGCCGTCGGGCAGGAGTGACATGCCAGCCTCGATTGCACGCACCTCGTACTCCGCCTCAAGTGCCGTTAGCCCAAGGCCGTTACGCGCAGTCGGCCGCGTCATTACATTCCACTCTCGGCGATGTTCTGGTGCGTGTAGTAAAGGAGAGTGCCTTGGCCCGCCAGGGTCGCCAATGCTGCCTCTACCAGTTCATGCTGAGGATCTGATCGTCTTGTGATGCGAAGTAAAATATTTGTGTCGACTAGGCACGAAGCAATGGCCATCTAATCGTGGTCCTGATAAATCCACTCGCGGGAAATGCTTTCTGGCAAGGGTGGAATCTTGTCCGAGAACTGTGCAAGCGAGTCGAGCCAGGCGCGAATCTCATCCGCGGTACGCAATTTGCCGGCTGGCTGCGTGGTAACCTGCCGGGCTAGAAGTTGTTCAACATAAGCTTCGGGCCGCAGACCGCGTGCCTCGGCTTCGGCAGCGAGCTCATCGGGAATGTGGACCGTAATTTCCATCCTCAAAATGTAGCACGAAGTGAGGCCGCAAATCATCGCACCAAGAGACAGGGTGGGGCGTCAGGCGTTCGTCAGCGCGGCCGCCAATTCCGCCGGGCTGTCCACCAGAACGTCGGGAACGACTTCGGCCAGCGATCGCGGTGCAAATCCATAGGTCACGCCGACACTCCACAGTCCGGCATTGCGGGCGGTGAGGATATCAACTTGCGAATCGCCCACCATCACCGTCTCTTCCGGAGCAACGCCCGCTTCCTTCATCATAATGTTGGCCCCTAAGGGATCGGGTTTCTTGGTTTCGAAACTGTTGCCGCCATATACCTGAAAGAAGCTGCCGGCCAGGCCGAGTCCCGCCAGAATGTCGCGCGATACCCTGACCGGTTTGTTGGTGAGTACCGCCAGTTTGCGCGAGAATCCATCCGATCCGCCGATCTGCTCCAGCGCAGCCTGTATGCCCGCATACGGCCGGGTGCTGTCGAGTTTATGCTCGCGATAGTGCAGCAGAAAGTAGTTCAGCGCTTCCTGTAGAAACTCGCGATCGGCGGGGTCGCCCAGCGCCCGCCGAATCAGCATGGGCGCGCCATCGCCGATGTAGCTGCCAATCACCTCCATAGGCAGCTCCTTGCGTCCATATTTGATCAGCATGGCATTTACCGAGGCCGCCAGGTCACGCTCTGAATCGATCAGCGTTCCATCCAAATCGAACAGGACGAGCTTGATTCTTTCCAGCGGAATGGGACGGGAAATCTGTATCATTGCTTTCCAGTATAGCGAGACCGTTTGCCGCGCCGCTGGGCCGGATTCAGGCTCGCACCCTCTGCAGCAAAACACGAGGTCAGCCGCGCAAGAAATCCCGCCCGAGCGTTTACAATGGGGAAACTGTTTAGGAGCCCCGGGTTGGGCTTAGTATTTCACTTCCGAGGTAATGGATGGCTACCACCAAAGCACAGCCTAAGGCTGCCGTCATGCCGGCTGAAAAATACGAAGGGCTAACGACTCAGCAGTTGATCCAGATCTATCGGCTGATGTATTTGTCGCGTAAGCTCGACGACCGCGAGATCCTGCTGAAGCGGCAGCAGAAGATATTCTTCCAGATTTCCGGCGCCGGACATGAAGCGCTGCTGGTGGCCGCTGGGATGGTCGCTGCGGCCCAGTTACGACTGGTTTTATCCCTACTACCGCGACCGCGCGCTTTGCCTGGCAGTGGGCATGACGCCCTACGAACAATTGCTGGAGGCCGTGGGCGCGGCTGACGATCCCAACTCCGGCGGCCGGCAGATGCCGTCGCACTGGGGACATAAGAAACTCAATATCGTGACCCAATCGTCACCCACGGGGACGCAGTTCCTTCAGGCGGTGGGCTGCGCCGAAGCCGGCCGCTATTTTCACCGCCATCCCGAAGCAGCCGCAAAGGCCAGCGGCGACTACCGCCAGTTCAAGGATGTGGCGTTCCACGGCGACGAAGTTGTCTATGTCTCCTGTGGCGACGGCACCACCAGCGAAGGCGAGTTCTGGGAGTCGCTGAATTCCGCGTCCAACCTGAAGCTGCCCGTGCTGTTCCTGGTGGAGGACAACGAGTACGCCATCTCGGTGCCCGGTCGAGGTCGGCACCGCGGGCGGCAATATCAGCAAGCTGGTTGCGAGGCTTCCCCAATTTCCATTTTGCCGAGATTGACGGCACCGATCCGCTGGCCAGCTATGCGGCATTCAAGACCGCCGTCGACTACATCCGCGCCGGCAATGGTCCGGCGTTTGTCCACGGGCACGTGATCCGCCCGTATTCGCATTCGCTTTCGGATGACGAAAAGCTCTACCGTCCGGAGTCCGAGCGCAACGGCTGAAGTCGAGCGCGATCCCATCACGCGTTTCCAAATGTTCCTGGTGCGCGAAGGGCATTCTCGACGAAAGGGCTATTGACGACTCTGGAGAAAGATGTCGAGGCGGAAGTCCAGGAGGCCAGCGATCGCGCAGTGGCAGCGGCCCTGCCGCAGCCGGCTCGTACAAGCAGTTTGTGTACTCGCCCGACCTCGATCCCACATCGTCAGAGTTCCAGACCGAGGCCGTGCATCCCACTCCGTCAGACAAAGGCGCCTCAAGCCCCGAGCGGACCATGGCCGACCTCATCAACGCTTGCCTGAAAGATGAGATGAGGCGCGATCCGCGCATCGTGATGTTCGGCGAAGATGTTGCCGACTGCAGCCGCGAAGAATATCTGAAAGACAAGCAGGTGAAGGGCAAGGGCGGCGTCTTCAAGCTGACCGCCGGACTGCAATACGAGTTCGGCTCCGACCGCGTCTTCAACTCGCCGCTGGCCGAGGCCAACATTGTGGGACGCGCCATCGGCATGGCCACGCGCGGGCTCAAGCCGGTCGTCGAGATTCAGTTCTTCGACTACATCTGGCCTGCCATGCAGCAGCTTCGCAACGAGCTGCCGCTGATCCGCTGGCGCTCGAATAACGACTTCTCCTCGCCCGCGGTGGTGCGCGTCGCCATCGGCGGCTATCTGACCGGCGGCTCGATTTATCACTCGCAATGCGGCGAGAGCATCTTCACCCACACGCCGGGCATGCACGTGGTGTTTCCATCGAACGCGCTGGACGCCAACGGACTGCTGCGCACCGCAATTCGCTGCGACGATCCGGTGCTGTTCCTGGAGCACAAGCGTCTCTATCGCGAAACCTTTGGCCGCGCGCCGTATCCCGGGCCGGACTACATGGTTCCGTTCGGCAAGGCTAAGATCGTGCGTCCCGGCCACGACCTCACCGTGGTGACCTATGGCGCCGTGGTTCCGCGCGCGCTGCAAGCCGCGCAGCGGATCGAGCGCGAGAACGGCGTCAGCGTGGAAGCTGATCGACCTGCGCACACTCAATCCCTACGACTGGGAGGCGATTGCGACGTCGGTGGCGAAGACGAATCGCGTGCTCGTCGCGCATGAGGACATGCTGAGCTGGGGCTACGGCGCGGAGATTGCCGCCCGCATCGCCGACGAGCTGTTCGACGAGCTCGACGCGCCGGTGAAGCGCGTCGCCGCCAAGGACACATTTGTCGCCTACCAGCCGATTCTGGAGGATGAGATTCTGCCGCAGGCGGAAGATCTGTATCAGGCGATGGCACGCCTCGCAAACCACTGAGGAAACTCTGATTAAGTTTTGCTTTGCAAGGGACCGCCGTCAGGCGGTCCGCGAAGTCCAGCAAATGAACCGCTTTAGCCGCTGCTGGACTCGGCATTGATTTAACCGTCCCTCATTCAATAATTCCGTTTCTATGGAGGCACAGTACCAGGATGCCCATTGCGGGGCCTGGGAGGCCCCAGGATCGACGAATTGGTGGTCGGAGGTATCGCGGGGCCGCCTGGAGCCCCGAAGGCCGCCAGAACGCCTCTAAACGCGAAGAACGGCGTTTTCCCGATTTGGAACCGGATGCCCAGCCAGGAATTTCCGGGAGCTCCGAATCCTGATCCTAGGTTCCCAATTCAGGACGGAGCACGAGCCATGGACGATCATGATGGCACCCAGGGCCAGCCTCAAGACAAGCAATCCTAGCGGTTGCAGACGATCCAGAAAGTCCAATTAGTTCTCCTGTGCGCCGCCGCGTGGCCCGATAAAAAGGCAGCAACGCATAGAAACATACAAAAATGAGAACCTCCGCGCGATTTCAGGGCGTCGGCGAGGGGGACAGGATAAACCAGCATATGCCTTTAACAAAGCGCGCATTGCGATAACGTGTCGCAGTTTTGTCTGACAGAAGTCGCGCGGTCGCAACTTATAATCTCCTGCATGTTTAACAAATGTTGCTGGCTGACGGTTCTATTGTTGGGGTCCATGGTCGCTCTCGTTGCCCAAGAAAATCATGCTGCCGGGGGCGCGCCGCAGCCTGCGAAAACCGCTTCCGGGGCCGCTGATCGCGTTTCCGTTCAGAATGACGTCCAGTATGGGGTCGCGGACGGCAAGAAGCTATTGCTCGACCTCTATCAGCCCGCCACGCCCAGTTCTAAGCCTCGGCCTGCGGTGGTGCTGATTCATGGCGGCGGCTGGACGAGCTTCGACAAGAGCACAATGCAGGGGATGGGGAATTTCCTGGCGCGGTGGGGATTCGTTGCAGCCTCGGTCGACTATCGCCTTTTCCACGACAAAGACAACCGTTGGCCCGCGCAGTTAGATGATGTGCAGCTCGCCGTGCGCTGGCTACAGGCCAATGCCGAGAAGTACAACCTCGACCCGAACCACATCGGGGCCTTCGGACATTCCGCGGGGGCGCAACTCGCATCTCTGCTTGGTATGGAGGACACGCGCAATAACTCTGATCCGAACCTTGCCAAGTACTCCAGCCGAGTACAGGCAGTAGTGGAAGTGAGTGGACCGACCGATTTTCTCACCAACCACGATCGCGAAGGGGACGAGTATCTTGCGGCGTTCCTCGGCGGAGACTACAAGAAGATCCCCGAGGTCTGGCGCGATGCCTCGCCTGTGGACCACGTCGCCAAGTCGGATGCGCCATTCCTGATCGTGCACGGCACGCAGGATGATGCAGTGCCCGTCGCCCAAGCGCAGGAGCTCTACGAAAAATTGCACCAGGCAGGAGTTCCAGTCACCTTCGTCAAGCTCGACAGCGGTCACACGATCGAATCGCCCGAAGCGCGTCGCCGGTTGGCTGTGGAAACCCTGACCTTCTTCAACCATTATTTGATGGTTAATCCTTGATCTGATAGCCACCAGCCAATCCGACTGGGGATATGCCAGCACGATCTCGCCTCCGAACCGGACTGGCTGCTCGGCAATCCAGTTTTCCTGCCGTCGTATAATAGAGAGATGCCTGCTCGATGAAATTCCTTTCTGTGAGGGCTCGCGACCAACTCGCGAACGCCTCGGGCAGGCACAATTGTCATGGAATTCCGACTCGTCAGTTCTTACAAACCGCAGGGCGATCAGGCGACCGCCATACCTTCGCTGACGCGCGGCGTCTTTGACGGCGACAAGCACCAGGTGCTGCTGGGCGTCACCGGATCGGGCAAGACGTTCTCAATGGCCAAAGTCATTGAGGAGGTCAACCGCCCGGCTCTGATTCTGGCGCACAACAAGACACTGGCGGCGCAGCTCTATCACGAGTTCAAGTCGTTCTTTCCGCATAATGCCGTCGAATATTTCGTCTCGTACTACGACTACTACCAGCCGGAGGCTTATATCCCGGCCGGCGACGTCTACATCGAGAAGGAGGCGACGGTCAACGACGAACTCGACAAGCTCCGCCTGTCGGCAACCAAGTCACTGTTCGAGCGCCGCGACTGCATCATCGTCGCCTCGGTGAGCTGCATCTACGGCCTCGGCTCGCCGGAAGCTTATTACGGCATGTTGCTGTTCCTGGAGAAGGGACAGAAGATCAAGCGCGAAGAGATCGTTCGCAAGCTGGTCGAGATCCTCTACGAGCGAACCGATGGCGAGTTCCGCCGTGGAACTTTCCGTGTACGCGGCGACATCATCGAGGTCTTCCCAACATACGACGACACCGCCTACCGCATCGAGCTATGGGGCGATGAAGTGGAGTCGCTGGCGCAAATTGATCCCCTGTTTGGAACCGTGAAGCAGAAGCACTCGCGCCTGCCCATCTATCCCAAAACGCACTACGTAATGAAGCCGGAACGCAAGAATGCCGCCGTCGCATCAATCCTGGAAGAGCTGGCGTGGTGGGAGGCGGAACTGGAGAAACAGGGACGAATCGTCGAGGCACAGCGAGTGCACCAGCGCACGCGTTTCGACCTTGAGATGATCAAGGAAATGGGCTACTGCCACGGCATCGAGAACTATTCGCGCCATTTCACTGGCCGGCTGCCGGGCGAGCCGCCGCCAACGCTGCTGGATTATGTGCCGCGCGACTACCTGCTGTTTATCGATGAGTCGCATCAGACGATTCCGCAGCTCCACGGCATGTGGCATGGCGACCGCTCGCGCAAACAGAACCTGATTGAATACGGCTTCCGTCTGCCCAGCGCCCTGGATAATCGCCCGCTGACGTTCGAGGAGTTCGAGCACCGCGTCAACCAGGTGATTTACGTCTCTGCAACGCCCGGCCCTTATGAGCTGACGAAATCGGCCGGCGTGGTCGTCGAGCAGATCATCCGGCCTACTGGCCTGATCGATCCCGAAGTAGAAGTGCGACCGGTCAAAGGCCAGATCGACGACCTGCTGCACGAGATCCGCAGCCGTGCCGAGAAGAACGAGCGCGTGCTGGTCACCACCCTCACCAAGCGGATGTCCGAGGACCTGGCCGAATACTACAGCGAGGTTGGTGTGCGTTGCCGCTACATGCACTCAGAGATCGAGACGCTGGAGCGCATCAAGATCTTGCGCGATTTGCGCAAAGGCGAGTTCGATGTGCTGATCGGGATCAACCTGCTGCGGGAAGGACTCGACTTGCCCGAGGTCTCGCTGGTGGCGATTCTCGACGCCGACAAGGAAGGTTTTCTGCGCTCGGCGGGGTCGTTGATTCAGACCATGGGCCGATGCGCCCGCAACTTGAACGGCCGCGCCATTCTGTACGCCGACAACATGACGGATTCGATGAAGAAGGCGATCGATGAAACCTACCGCCGCCGCGCGATCCAGAGTGCTTACAACGAGGAACATGGCATCACGCCGGAGAGCATCGTGCGACCGCTCGACATGACGCTGGTCGCCGTGGCCAATGCCGACTATGCCGACCTGACCAACGAGGCTGAGGGCATGCCGGAGTTTCGCTCGCAGGAGGAGTTGGATACATATATCGCGAAGCTGGAGAGCGATATGCGGGAGGCGGCCAAGCGCTTCGAATTCGAGCAGGCTGCCAGGTTGCGCGACACCATTCGCGAGCTGCGCACCAAGGAATTCATGTTTACGTAACTGTGGATTTTAGCTGTTAGCCGACGAGAGCCGCCCGGCTTGGCATTGGAAGAAGGCTGAGCGATTAACACGCCTGACCTAATCGTATCCTCTTATCGTACGCTTGTGGGCAAACATCAATTCGTCAGAATCATGACCGGCTGCTGCAGCGCGCAGACATTGCAATTTGTGATCTGCGAAGGCGCAAGTAGGTTCTGCGCGATGGTGTTATTGACGGTCTGGATGATGGTGGTCTCTGAGGTACCTTTGTCCGCAACGTAGATCTTGCTGGAGGTCGGCTCGGAGGCGATCCACACCGGATTGGCGCCCGCGGGCAGAGCTACCGTGGCTAGCGGGCTGAAGCTGTTGCCACTCACGACGGTAACGTTATCGGAGCCGGAGTTGGCTACATAGAACATGCTTCCGTTCGGCAAAGCGGCGATGCCAATCGGTGCCGTCCCAACCGGGACCGTCGCTAGCAGTGGAATCGCCGGCGAGCCCGGCGGGTCTACGTTGGTTGCGTCAAACACACTGACGGTGTTATCGCCGGTGTTGGCCACGTACAGGCGATTGGAATTGGAGTCGACAATGGAGAAGGTCGGCTGCACTCCCAAAGACGCCGTGCCCGCAATGCTGGTGGAGCTCGAGGAAATGATGTCCAGGGTTCCAGGGTGAACGCCATCCCCCTGGGTGACAACGAAAATCCAACTGCCATCCGCACTTACCGTAACCGATACGGGATTTTGCCCTAGCCCGTTGGCGGTTGTGATCGTGCCCGTTACGCTCGGGCCAGCTGGATTAAACACCGTCACACTGCTGTCACCTTGATTCACCACATAGATGAATCCGGTGGTCGGTGATTGCACCAGGGCAACCGGATTGAGACCGACGCAAGTGGTATTGGTCACTGCCAGAGTCGCGACGCTGATGATGCTGATGGAACCACTGTTGGGACATGCCGAATTTGCGCCCGAATTGATGACATACATCGCAGTATTCTGGGCCGAGCCGAGCGCTACCGGATGTGATCCCGGCAACAGGTTGATGGTGGTAACCGCGCCTGCCAGGGTCGGCAAGTACTCGCTAACGCTGTCGTTGCCACTATTGGCTACGAACAAAGCCAGGGAATTGGCTGGAAACGCTTCCGCAACGGAGCCCACGCCCATGGAATTGACGGCCAGGTTGCTGTCGCCCGAAACATCGATCTCGGTTGTACTACCCTGGCCCGTGGGGTTAAAGTTCACTACCCATGCGAAATGGGTACTCGCCGGCTGCCCACCCGGGCTCACAATAGGATTCGCAACCGGGCGATATTGGTTTCCACAAGCCGGCAGGAAAAGTAGTAGAAACGTAGCTAGTGCCAAGAACCCGGTTTCGCGCAAGAACTTCATCCACACTCCCCAGGGTGGGTTTGCCAAGCTGCAACAGAATGCCAAGCTGAACCTACATTGTACAAGGTGCCTCTGCGTTGGCCTGGGCGCGGCACAGGCCCGGTCCTTGAAACTCAGCGACAAACAAATGGTTGTGCGCGCAAGCTGAGACAGTTCGCGTGGAAAAGGACACAGCTATTCCGATACACATCCAGGATGGAGCAACCCGTCCTGCCGAACGGGGCTGGCGAACCGGCAAACCAGAAACAATCGTCTTTGCCTATTACATTGTCACGTTCAGTAGGATTCGGGTACCGGTATCGAGCTTTACTTCTTTGCCGCTGGAGGTGAACACTCCATCGGGTCCGAGTTGCAAATTTTTGATGCCCAACACTCCTACTGACTGGTCATTCAGGAGCTTCACTGGAGGCTTGGACATATCAGGCGCCGCAGGTGTCGCCGCTGCCGCCTTCATACTATTGCCGTAGTCAACGGCGCCGCCGGTACCCAGGTCTCCGTTTGGATTTGGGGCCGCTGCCTGAGCCACGCCCTTGATTGGCTCATCTTCCCCCGCGCCCAGGACAATCTTGTCGAAGGAAATTCCCAGCGACGATTGCGCATCGTTCTTGGAGCGCGCTTTCGACTCGGTCACATGGCCAATCACCCTTGCCCCACGGGCAACGGGTGTGCCGTTAGGCAAAGTGATCCCACCTGTCAGCTTGGCTTCAACCGGGTCTCCTTCTTTAAGCTTTTTGGAATCGAGAGGTTTGGTCAACTCCACGGTGAAGGTACCGTGCGACTTGCCGGTGCTGCTGGCGCTCTGCGCCGCCGCCGCGGCCAGGGCAGAAGGAACGGTCGCTACCGTGAGTGAAACTGCAAGCGCAGCGAAAAACGCTAAGGCAAACCATCGTTTCATAAAATCCTCACTCGTTGACGAAAGGTTACAACGCTATTGACGGAATGGCCTCGCGTCAGTGAGCGATACGATGCAAAAGTTCCTGTGCTTACACGTTGAACGAGGAGCCGCAGCCGCAGGTACTCTTTACATTCGGATTGTCGAATTTGAAGCCGGCAGCCTCCAGCGTCTCAATGTAATCGACGCTCACGCCCTTCAGGTACATGATTGAGGTTGCGTCGACAAAGACCTTCAGGCCGTCGAAGTCGAATGTCTTGTCCATCATCCCGGCGCCGTTCTCAAACGACATCGAATACGAGAACCCCGAGCAGCCTCCGCCGACCACGCCGACGCGCAGCCCCGCAGGTACCGGATTCTGTTGCGCCATGATTTCTTTCACCTTGGCAATCGCTGGGTCGGTGAAGTTGAGTGGTTTCACATCCGTGGTGGGCGTGACGGTGGTGGTCGGTGTAGTGGTCGTAGTTGCCATGCTTCTCTCCTCCAGATGCTAGCGGGGATTATAGCAAAACCCGGTGCGGCCACAGGCCATACCCGCTTGCCTCCCCTTACCGCCTTAGATGCCACCCAAGTATGCCGGGTCGCAGTTCCCGTCAACCGGGCAGGGCCGGGCAGGTTGCTGTGCAATGCAGCCAGGCCCCATTCCAGATACTTCTGGCTCGTAAAATTGTTGCCCCGCCCCACATCGGCGAGGCTATAATAGGGGCGCGTGAGGCCCCAACCCTGGCGGGTACCACGGAATCGATCAGGTGCGGGACCGGTTCATTTCTGGAACCGAGGTGGCAAATGTCGACGCTGACGATGTTGCTGATTGTCTGGGGAGTGCTGACCGTCGTGCTGATTCTTTTGCTCATCTATCGCAGCACCCTCAGCATGCATCAGGACGAGCAATTATTTCTTGACGACTCCAGTAAGAATCTCCGCGAAGAACAAGAGCAGGTTCAGGCCCGGATGAAGCAGGTGACGCCCTGGGTGCGGGTCCTGGGAGCGGCCTCCGCCGTGCTGATTCTCGTCATCGCCGGTATGGCGGTGTGGCAACGGATCAATCAGGGATATTGAGATCGCTCGAATTGACCGTGAGGCGGCCGCTAAGGGGCGCGCTTCACCTTGCCAACTGGTCCAGAATCGTCTGGCCCTCGCCAGGGTCTCCTTGGCCGGCCCCGCTTCCTCCTCTGCTAGAATTGAACCATTGTTTGTGAGGTTGGCAACGCAAGCGTTTACCCTCCCTGCTGTCGCCTGTCGTCGCTTTCCACGGTCTTAGAGCTGGATGATGCCGACGAAGCACACGCCAATAGCTTGCGGCAACTGTGCTGGCCTCGGGCCGCTTCGGTGCGACGGGGAAAGAAGAAGCGGTCCCACGTTCCTGGGCATCTGTAACTATGTGAGCGGCACGGGAAAAGAGCTCACAGACTCCCATAGTGCCAAAGCAAGCTCTGGGCGTCAGCCTTCACACGTTAGCGTTTTTTACCGATAGGGGTAACAGTGGCCACAGTAGAAATCCAGAATCGAATACTCGAATTCCCGTCGAACCCGGAAATTGATTCCGAAGAAGAAGTGGGCGAATGGCTTGAAGCCTTCGACCAAGTGGTGGAAGCGGAAGGCCGGCAACATGGGCGCACGCTCCTTTCAGCCTTGGTCGAGCGGGCGCGCGAGTCGGGCGTCAACGTCCCGGTGCAGCTGAACACGCCGTACGTCAATACCATTCCCGTCGAGGAAGAAGTTCCGTATCCTGGCGATCGCCTTCTGGAACGCCGTATCAAGAGCTTGATCCGCTGGAATGCGATGGCGATGGTGCATCGCCAGAACAAAAAAGATCCCGGAATCGGCGGCCACATCTCCACCTATTCGTCGTTGGCTACGTTGCTTGAGGTCGGCTTCAATCACTTCTTTCACGCGCGCTACGGCGACCAGCCCGGCGATTTCATTTACTTCCAAGGCCACTCATCGCCGGGAGTTTATGCGCGCGCATATTTGGAAGGCCGCCTCAGTGAGGAGCAGGTAAAGAACTTCCGCCATGAATTGCGCGGCGCTCCGGCCTTGCCTTCTTATCCGCATCCCTGGCTGCTGCCCGACTTCTGGCATTTCCCCACCGTTTCGATGGGTATTGGGCCGCTGAACGCTATTTATCAGGCGCGTTTCATGCGGTATCTGGAAAACCGCGGCATCATTCCGGCGACCCCGCGCAAGGTATGGGCGTTCGTCGGCGATGGCGAAACTGACGAACCGGAGTCCATGGGATCGTTGACGCTGGCCTCACGCGAGAAGCTCGACAACCTGATCTTCGTCATCAACTGCAATTTGCAGCGTCTGGATGGTCCAGTACGCGGCAACGGGAAAATCATCAACGAACTGGAAGCCGCTTTCCGCGGTGCGGGCTGGAACGTAATCAAGCTGGTCTGGGGCTCGGACTGGGACAAGCTCTTTGCCCGCGACAAGTCCGGCATCCTGCTGAAGCGAATGGAAGAGGCCGTCGACGGCGAGTACCAGAGCTACAAAGCCAAGGGTGGCGAATACATTCGCCGCGAGTTCTTCGGCAAGTACCCCGAGCTGCTGGCCATGGTCGCTGACATGAGCGACGATGAACTGCATCGCTTGAACCGCGGTGGTCACGATCCACAGAAGGTTTACAACGCCTACAAGCGCGCCGTGGAAAACAAGCATGGCCCAACCGTCATTCTGGCCCACACGGTGAAGGGTTACGGACTAGGCTCGGCGGAGGCGCGCAATGCTACCCATCAGGAGAAGAAGCTGGCCGATCAGGCGCTCACAGCCTTTCGCTCGCGCTTTGCCATTCCCATTCCCGAGCAGGCCGCTCGCGATGGTTCGCTCTATCGCCCACCGGACAACAGTCCCGAAATAACGTATCTGCTTCAGCGCCGCAAGGAGCTGGGCGGCTTCATGCCGCATCGCGAGGTTCCGGCCAGCAACTTCGATGCGCCCACGCTCGATCACTTTGCTGAGTCCATCGCCGGATCGAAAGGCCGCGCCGTGTCCACCACGATGGGCTTCGTCAGCATGCTGCGGCAACTGCTCAAGGATCCCGGGATCGGCAAGCTCATCGTTCCTATCATTCCCGACGAAGGCCGCACCTTCGGAATGGAGTCGATCATCCGGCAGGTGGGCATTTACGCCAGCCAGGGCCAACTCTACAAGCCGCACGATCAGGACATGCTGCTGTACTACCGTGAGGAAAAGAACGGGCAGATTCTGGAAGAAGGCATCACCGAAGCCGGATCCATGGCATCGTTCACCGCAGCTGGAACGGCTTATGCCAACTACAAAGTGCCGATGGTTCCCTTCTTTACCTACTACTCGATGTTCGGATTTCAGCGTATCGGCGACATGGTGTGGGCCTTCGCCGATTCGCGCGGCAAGGGCTTCCTGATGGGCGGCACGGCCGGACGCACAACCCTCGCCGGTGAGGGCTTGCAGCACCAGGACGGTCACAGCCTGGTTCTCTCCAGCACCGTTCCCACTTGCCACAGTTACGATCCGGCGTATGTGTACGAGATTGCCGTCATCGTGCAGGACGGCATTCGGCGAATGTATCAGGAAGGCGAAGACCGCTTTTACTACATCACGCTGTACAACGAAGACTATGCGATGCCCGAGATGCCGTCGGGCGTGGAAGAAGGGATTCTGCGCGGTATCTACAAGTACCGGCCCGCTGCCAAAGGCCAGGCTGTAGTGCAGCTGTTCGGCAGCGGCTCGATTCTGAACGAGGCGTTGCGCGCGCAGGAGATTCTGGCGGATAAGTATGGCGTTCCCGCCAACGTCTGGAGCCTCACCAGCTACAACGAACTCCGCCGCGATGCGCTTGCGGTCGAGCGTTGGAACCGGCTCCATCCAGCCGAAACCGAGAAGCGGCCACACATTCTCACCGCTCTCGACGGCGCCGATGGCCCCATCATCGCTGCCACCGACTTCATGAAAGCCGTGCCCGACCAGTTATCGCCGTGGCTGTGCAACCGGCTGGTCACGCTTGGAACAGACGGCTTTGGGCGCAGCGATAATCGCGAGCATCTTCGGCAGCACTTCGAGATCAGTGCAGAATCAATCGCCGTGGCGGCCCTGTCCCGACTGGCGCGTGACGGCAATTTCGATGCTCAGCGGGCGCAGAACGCCTTCCAGGAGCTTGCCGTCGACGCAGAGAAGATCGACCCCGCCATTGCGTAAGCATGTCGGCTGTCCAATACGCTGATTCCTCGCGCGGCATCGCCGCGCGAGAACGCGTTATCGCCGCTCCAGCAATTCCACCAGCCGCTTCTGGCGGAAATCGAAGATCGCTTCCACATCACGGCGCACCATCAGCGTATGCGCCAGTTGTCCCAAGGCCCCAAAAGGCAAGGCATAATGCACCTCATCCTCGGTTCGGGTTCCATCGTTTTCTGAGAAGAAGCGGTGTTCGTGCCGCCAGATGGCATACGGTCCGCGAAGCTGGGTGTCGACAAAGCGGTGCGGCGGGCTCCAGTCCGTGATCTCGCTGATCCAGCGCATGGGAAAACCGTGCACCCGCAAGCGATACTCGATTCGCGAACCTGCATGCAATTCCTTTTCGGCGCTGACAATATGAAATCCCAGCCACGGAGGAGTGATCTGTTCCAGGTTCTCAGGCCGCGAGAAGAAAGCAAAAGTCGCTTCCAGGCTCTGCGCCAACCATTGCTTGCGGATCAACTGATAGGTGTGCGCCAAAGTGTAGACGTTCCTTCAGGGCGCCATGCCATCGTCCATCCACTGCTTGAACGTGGCAATTTTTTCGCTCGGCCAGGGCTCATCGCAAGGCATGCTGCCATCTTCCAGACGGGAATAGATCGCTTGCGAATGGGCCTTGACGTCAGCGTACGAAGACAGGTCGAGCCCGAAACTCTTCATCGCCTCCACATCGGGAGAGTCGCGGAAAAGCGGGCGGATATCGGCAGCAAAGCTGAGCGCCATCAAGCACCTCGAGATTGGATGTTCTCATGAAGGGGCGACGGAATTCTACCCGGTCGTGAATTCGCGGCAAATTCGACTGCTTCGGATTCCAGAAGATCAAGCACGAGGTCCCGCCTCCAGGACGAAACGCCGCCCCGCCGATCGCTCAGCATCGATTCACCTAAAGTCACGAATCGAGAGGACGGGTAGGGTACTAAAGCAGATTTAAAACACCAGCAGCGATTCCTGACCGAAAACGCAATTCATTGCCAAATTCTGGCGAGCAGACCAAACGAAAGTGGGACATTAGTGCCGCCTGGAACAGTCCAGCGGCTTGGAATTCTTCCGATCGTCCATTTACTACGCAATTAATAGTTGCGCCTCGAAGTACTATGTGCAATAGTTTTGATACACGTCTAGGGCACTACTTTAGGACTTGGAAAAACAAAAACTCTTGCAGTCCGCTCCCAGGCCAAAGACTGCGCTCTATCAACTGAAACAAGCTGTCGCGACACACCTCCGCTGCAGACGCTTAGGCACTCTGCTGCGAGGACGATGTGGAGAAAAAGGAGAATTGCAACAATGACAAGAAGTAAAATCTTGCGCGCGTCCCTTATCGCTTTGGGCGCCTTTTTACTATGCGGCCTGCCGCTTGTTGCGGCAGACAAATCGCCGCAGCCTCTTCTTAACCACGCCACCTCCTTCGCTGCGGGGCAGGTAACCGTCGGGAAAGCTCCCACCGCCTATGGTCTGCACCTGGCTAACCCGGTTCACCGCGTATTCAAGGCCAACGCTGCGCGCGTGGTAGATCCGGTTGAGCAGCACACGGCTGGGCCAAGCGGCGAATTCAGCCCAGTCTACAATGTGCTGGGAGTAGGCGTTGGCTTCCCTAACTACAGTGTTCCCGATGCTCCGCCGGATACCACCCTGGCAGTCGGTACCACGGAAGTAGTTGAGTGGGTGAACACGTCTTATGTCGATTTAGATAAGAGCACGGGCGCGATTATCCCTTTGAACGGCCAGGACAGCACCGAAGGCAACACCGTTTGGGCCAACCTGCTGCCGGGAACGCAATGCGCCAACAACAACGATGGCGACATTATTGTTAAGTTTGACCGCGCGGCGCAGCGCTGGATCATCGCGCAGAACGTCTTCAGCGAGCCTTTTGTCGTCTGCGTTGCCGTTTCGCAAACTGCTACCTTCTCCGACAACCGTTGGTACGCTTACCAGTTCCCCGTGGTTAACAGCGGCTTCCCGGATTATCCCAAGTGGGGCGTCTGGTCCTCGGGCGGAGCGAGCGATGGATACTTCCAGAACTGGAACAACTTCGGTCCTGGCGGCAGCGGTTTTGTCGGCCCGGTAATGTGCGGCTACGACCGCGGCAAGATGCTGGTAGGCGACAGCAGCGCCGAGCAGATTTGCTTCCAGCTCGACGGCACGGAAGACAGCTTGTTGCCTGCGGATCGCGATTCGCCGGTAGCGCCTCCCGCAACTGAGGACGAGTTCTTCATCGGCAGCGTTGGCGATGTCGACAACGAACACTTGTCCCTTTACTCAATGCACATCACCGACTGGGCCACCGGCAGTGCCTCAATGACCGGTCTCAACAACTCCCAGCTGGTTTCGATCGCGCAGTTCACCCCCTCCTGCAATGGCGGTTACGGTGGCGACTGCGTTCCGCAGAAAGGGGTAACTGACGAGGTTGACTCGCTCGGCGACCGCTTGATGTACCGCTTCTCTTACTGGGAAGACCAACCTCCTGCCAACGCTACTGCTACCCCCCCCATACCGGCGCCGAGACAGCACTGGTTTGTGAATTTCGATGTTTGGAATTCGGCGACCTCGTCTATCGGTGTCCGCTGGATGGAGTTTGCGGCCAACTTGAGGACGGTACCTGTCACCTCCCTCGCAATATTCCAGCAAGGGACCTACAGCGGAACTACCGGCGACAGCAACTATCGCTGGATGGGCTCCGTAAGCCGCGACAACGTCGATGACGTCCTGGTCGGCTATAGCGAGTCGAGTTCGAGCATCTATCCCTCCATCGCTGTCGCCGGTCGCGTTTTTACAGATACGCTCGGCACCTTGTCACCTGAAGTAATGGTGGTTAGCGGCACCGGTTCACAGACCGATACGGCTGACCGTTGGGGTGACTACAGCACGGTCGAGATCGATCCGTCTGACAACTGCACCTTCTTCTACACCACCGAATACTACCCGGCTACGGGCACGTTCGGCTGGAGCACCAACGTTTCGGCCTGGAAGTTCCCCAACTGCCACTAAGCTGTTGGCGTTTCTCAGGCGGTTAGCTTGGGTAGAACGAAATAACGAGAAGTGAAGCAGCGGGGCGCCCGGTAACAGGGTGCCCCGCTTCTTGTTTGGCAATAACAACAAGAATGCGAAGCTACCAGGGCCGGGGGGTTGCTTCCGGCTCCGGCCCCTGGAGATTCCACCGGCAACTCCCTGCTATCAGACGCAACTGCCGATTCATGGGGCCGAACGGCCCATCGCTGCCGTGTTACACTTTTTTACCTGCTACGATTGCAGATAGTAATCATCGCCGGAAGGCCCAGTCCTTCCCACATTCCCGGCCTTCTTGCAGTTCTCATGGTGAGGAAAAAGTTCGTGCGACCAATTCACCGCGTTTCTGATTTGTCTTTTTGCTGGATGTTCACCCTGAGCGCTCTGCTCGCGGCAAGTGCCGTCCCAGGCCTTGCCCAGCGTACCGTGGTACAGCAGTCGGATGGTGGCAGGAAGGTTGAGCTGCATTACAATGCCGCAGACCAGGTTACCGAGATCCGCACCGTCGGCGCCAGCGGCCAACTGCTGCAGAAGCAAATCCTTGAATATCCAGCGGGCGCCTATGTGCCGCAGACAGAATCTACGTCTTACTGGCCAGACGGAAAAGTCCACAAGATCACCCGCGACACCTACGACAACAATGCGAACTTCACCGGCGAGTTCATTCAGGTATTCGATGAGGCGGGGAAGCAGATCAGTGGCCATCAACTGACCCACGATCCCCAGACCAACTCTTATCACTGCGCCGACTGGAACGTCTCGGCCCAGAAATATCTGACCATCGATTGTCCGGCGGGCGAGGAATCCAGCGGCCCTCCCGAAGCGGTGAAGAAGTTCACGCAGGAGGAAGTGACCCAGCAACTGGAGCACGCCCGGCAAGCTGCACAGCGTCCCCCCAAGACCCCGCCCGCCGCCGCGTCCCCACAGGCGGGTGCGGGAACCAACGTGAAAGAAGTGGGACTGATCTTGCCGGCGCGGATTCGTCCCGGCGACCGGGTTTCGGGTAGCGTAGTGGAGGATCCCAGCGACTATGAAGGATCGCCGGGAATCGTGGTTACCCGGGTTGCGCTGCCGTTCGCTCCTTCCGGCGCCGCCGCTGGATTGTCGGGCTGGACAGTTGAGATGTCCGGCGAGCCGCCACAGCCGGCGAATGGGCCCCTCCGTCTCACCATTCCTCCTGGGCAGCTGGAGCTGGCCGTCATGTTTCGGCAAACGGACAATATGGGCAGCCCGGTTTCTAAGGCGATCAGCCTTCCGCATGTAGCCTCGGCGAAGGCCAAGGCGCCAGCTTCCTACTTCGCGCCCGCGATCTGTCTGAAAGGCCAGCCTTGCGTAATTCATGGCCCGTTCAGTGGAGACAGCACCCAGACCTTCGCAGCGGTTGAGGAGCGTCCGGCTGGGATTGTCGCTGAGAGCTCGGACACTGCCTACATCGCGATTCCAGAGCGCACAGAACCCGGCCTGCGGCCGCTGGCCATTACCGACGGATCGAAGGCGGTTGCGTTTCCTTTGGTAGTGGCGGAGTTCAGCATGCCTCCCGATCGGCGTAATTTGTCCAAGGGCCAAACCTTGCTGATCTATCCAACCATCGACGGACCACAGGAATTGCCCGACCCTTTGTGGCTACCCGGCAACTATCCTGCCTCCAACCTGGACGAAGCCCGCAAACTGATTCCGGGATTTCAAGCGCCTCGAGCTAAGCATGCGGCCCACGAAGCCGCCGAGAAGCGGGAAGCGAAAACACAGGCCGGGGGGACGGCCGAGCGCGATGACGACCAGGGCGGAGAAATTCTGTTGCTGGTCAAGAACCTCAGTCCCGATCAAGTCAACTTGCACGAGTCGAAGAACGGGACCTTCGTCTTTCAGTTGAAGGCCGCGTCGTTCAAGATGGGCGAGTTCAAGTACAAGTTCGTGGCCGAGGCGATGAAGACGGGAAACTTTGCGGTTCAGGGCTATGTCATTCCGTTTCTTGCGCCGGTGATGGGCCAGGAATTTGCGATCGCATCTGCTTCGTCCAGGTAACGGCGGCAACAAGTTGGCCAGCGGGCCGTTCGTGTGTCTGCGGTCAGGGCGTAATCTCGAAGACGACACCAAAATCATACCTACCGCCCAGGTAGGCCGTGGTGTCGAGATTGCCGCTGGCAACGACATTGCCATGAGTGAGCCCCGCCGCGCATCCCCCGAGCCATCGCCCGAAATCCCGCGGGTTCAGTAGAAACTCACAGTGAGAAGCAAGGGTGACGAGCAGCAGTAACTGCCTGTTTGCCTGTCAGCCGCCCAGAAACTTTGGCGAGACCCTAAATCAGTCGGTCCGCTTTTTGATTGGGTAGAGCCTTACTCGGGAAGTCCGAGGCGGCGCATCAGGTCCTTGAAGCGGGGATCGGAGCGAAGCTGATCCATCGCCGGGAAGCGAACGACGAAGAGCAGTTCGCTGTCCCCGTCAGAGTAGGCTTTCTCCAGATATTCGAATGCCTGCTCGCGGTTTCCCGCAAGAGCAGCTGCGACCGCCGCGGCGGCCGAACGGTCCGAGCTATCCATCGCCAGGGTGAGCGCGAGATAGCCCTTGGCGTCGCGGCTGGCGGAGATCGGCTGCGGAATTATCTGCCGCATTTCGTCTACCGCATCCGCGAAGCGGCCGGTGTTGGCGTACAGCTGCGATAGCTTGTAATGCGCCGGAGGAAAGTTTGGGTCGCGGGCAAGGACTTTCTGGAATTGCGCCAGCGACTCGGGATAGCGCCGGGCCTGCATCAACATCAGCGCGTAGTTGGTATTGACGATCGAGGAAAGCGGGTCGAGCGATAAGGCGATTCGATATTGTTCCAGCGCCTCGTCCACGCGGTTCCGAGGAGCGAGATAGGTGATGGCGTAGAAATAGTGAGCGGTGGCGCTGTTAGGGTTCAACTGAATGGCGCGGCGAAATTCGGACTCCGCCTCTTTCCATTTCCACTCGTTGGCCAACGCAATGCCGCGCGCGGTGTGGGCTTCGGGCAAGGTGTCATCGAGTTCAACTGCTTTGCGCGCCGCTTCGTCGGCCAGCAGTTCCGCCTGCTTCGTCGGCATCGGAATATAGCTGGGGGCGATGTTATAAGTGTCGGCAAGGCCGGCGTAAGCGAGCGCGTAGTTGGGATCGGCGGCGATCGCCTGCTGGAATAACTCAATGCTCTTCCGGATGCCCTCCGGGGTGCGCCCATACCAGAGCTGGCGTCCTTCGAGGTACAGCCTATAGGCTTCAGGGTTGCTGGTTCCGGCGCGACCCAGTCGCTGTTGTTCGTTGCCGGTCAGGTGGATTCGCAGGCTATTGGAAATGTCGCGCGTGATCTCGCCCTGCACCTCGGTGACGTCGGCCAGCTTGCGGACGTAGTGCGAGCCCCACAACTCCGCGCCATCGGCGGTATCGACCAAGTCGGCATCGACACCCACCTCGTCGCCATGCTGCGTGACGCGGCCCATGAGAAGGGCGCCGACCTTGAGCGTCTGGCCGATCTGGCGCGGGTCGTCTTCTTTCCCTTTGAAGCGGAAAACTGTGCTACGGGCCATGACCTTGATGTTGGGCAGCTGCGAGAGGGTGCCGATCAGGCTCTCGGTCAAACCATCGCTGAGATACTCGTTGTCCGGGTCGGACGTAGCGTTGACGAAGGGCAGCACGGCGATGGATGTGATTTGAGGGGTCGCACCTTTGGAGCGCCAATACCAAATCCCAGCCGACGCCACCGCGATGAGCAGAACGACAACTGCCGCAATCCACCCCTTGGGGAATGAACTCCTGGGGCTTGCGGCCGGCGATACCGCAACCGATTTTCCCGACTCCGTTTCCCGATCCAGCCGCTTCAGGTCCGCTCGCATCTCCGAGGCATGCTGGTAGCGCAAATCCTTATCCTTCTCCAGAGCCTTGTGGATGATGCGTTCCAGATCGGCCGGCACTTCAGGATTCAGCCGCACCGCCGAGGTTGGCGCCCCATCCAGAATGGCTTTGAAGATGACAGCGGAACTCTCGCCGCGGAATGGCAGAGTACCCGTCGTCATTTCATACAATACTGCCCCGAAGGAAAATAAATCGCTCCTCGCGTCCAACTCCTTCCCGCGCGCCTGCTCCGGCGACATATAGGCGACGGTACCCAGCGTAGAACCAGGGCTGGTCAGGTGCTGCTCATCTGTGGGCATGGTGCTGCCGGCTGCGATCTTGTTCGACGAACTGGCCGCGGCGGGCGCGACTTTCGCCAGTCCGAAATCGAGGATCTTGGCGTGACCACGCTTGGTGACAAAGAGGTTGGCGGGTTTGATGTCGCGGTGGACAATCCCTTCAGCATGCGCGGCATCCAATCCATCGGCAATCTCAATGGCCAGCGCGAGCACCGTCTCGGTGTCTAACGGCTTTCCCGCAATCCGATGCTTCAGGGTTACGCCGTCCAGAAACTCCATGGCGATGAACGACTGCTGGCCGTGCTTGCCAATTTCGTAGATGGTACAAATATTAGGATGGTTGAGAGCGGACGCGGCCCGCGCTTCGCGGCGAAAACGTTCCAGCGCTGCCGGGTCCTGCGAAAGGTCATCGGGCAGGAACTTGAGGGCGACGAAGCGGCCAAGCTCCGTGTCCTCAGCCTTGTACACCACACCCATGCCACCGCCGCCGAGCTTCTCGACGATACGGTAGTGCGAGATCGTAGTGTCTATCATGTTCTCAGCAAGGTAATGAATTCCTGATGATAGGGCGCTGACAACAGGCAGTCAATTTGTTCCGGACAAGCTGTGAGGTTTTATGCCTTTGCGGATTGATGATGCGAGTCCATTTCTGGACCGGACGCAGCTTCCGTTTCCTTCCGGTTGGCAGTCGGCCGCCGGAAGAGGGCTGACGATAGCAGCCTCGCCGGATGGAATGCGGGTTTATATGGGCGCCAATGCGGGCGTCTGGCGTTCCGATGATGGCGGTATCAACTGGGTGCAGATGACGAGGCCGCAACCGTCGCGGCATACAACCACTGTGCCTGGCGCGCTTCTGGTTAACAGCGTTTACGACATAGCCGTCTCCGCAACCGATCCCGACATGGTGATGGTTGCCGCCAACTACGATATCCGCGTTCAAAGCCAGAGCGGCATCTATCGATCCGTTGATGGTGCAAATTCGTGGACTTTGGTGCAGCCCTTTCTCGCCGCCACCGGAATCGACGCGGTTGGACAGATCAGCGCCGCGCCGGATGAGCCCGAGCTTTTCTACGCTGCCTGCTGCAAATGAGAAAAGCCGATCCTAAATCGTAGATTCTGTCGCCGGAGCAGAACTGCCAGAAGTAACGCGTCGGGTCGGATTTCGTTGCTTTTGGAGTTTGGGGTGACCTATACTTGCTCGCCTATTCTGATCGATCTCCTGGCCGAGACGTGAGGAAAGACAGAATCCAGCAGTTTCTAGTTTGTTTCTCTGCGAGTAACAACTTCACGCATCGATAGGGATTCGAACCATCCGCGCCAGGCTGCTTGTGTTTTGGGGCATTGCATTCAGGTTTGCTCAACTCGCACCTCAGGAGAGGCTATATGACGCCCAGGAGACAGAGAATTCACCTTTTTCGTAGTTGTGACGATGGCCCGCCCCACATCAACCGAGAGAGCGTGCTCGTCGAAGTACCCGGCAAATGGGCCTATAGTGTTGTATCGCTAATTCATGTATCACAAGAGTACCGGCAGGCGGGCCTTATGGTGACCAACATAGGACCTGGTAGTCAGGGAGCGCGGGCCGGGATGGCTCAGGGGGATGTGCTGCTGCGATATGAGGGTCAAGACCTGGATAATGCAGCAACATTGCGACGCCTGACCAAAGCCTACACCCAGGGCGCCACCGCAACGAAACCTATCCGGATCGAGGCAGCCCGCGGGGCAGACGATGTCACCTTCGAAGTACGCGGTGGTCACCTGGGAATTACGGTTAGCCCGCTATTACATCGCGTAGTGACTTCCTCGTCGCCGTGGAAACGACTTCTGCGCCAACTTTTGGGAACGGGAGAACCTACAGAAAACGTGCCCCCGCGCGTGGTCCACACTTTGGACGAGGCGCGGAGACACAGCTCGACCGATCCAGCCCTGGTGCTTGTTCCAGGCAACCTGGTGAGACCTGTTCTGGCGGTGTTGCGCGCACTCGAGAACGCTGGATCCCGGAAGCGGAAGAACCGAGCAAAATCCTTGCTTACGGCGGCGCGACACCTAGCGTAGTTCGCGAGTTATTTCAATGGCCGGCCTCAGGTAACGACATAGGACATCCTCAAATCGTCGTTGGGGCAGCTTTGAGTAAAAACTGGTTTCGCCGGCTTGCCGCCAATACTCGATACTGAACCGGCCAAACCGCCGACAGTGCTGCATGCGTCCTTCGCGGACGAGTCTGGCCAGCTTTGGTGAGAACAGCTTCGCTGTTTGTAAAACCCTGCCGGCCAGGAGCGGGACGGCTCGGACGCTCGCTCCTTCTCGGCGAAAGCTGGGATCGATGAGACAGGATGGCTTGGCTCGATATAGCCCATACTCACGGCAATACCAGAGCGCGCGTTCAATCCGAGCGTCACTAAAGGCTGAGCCGGGGCAGGGCGCCAGAATTACGTCTATGTCTGAGGCTTGATTGCCAGGCTCCAGGCGGGAGCCGACCAGAAAAAGGCCGAACCGTTCGAGTTCAGACGCGCCTCTGAGCTCCCGCAGGGTGGACCACATAGCGGCGTCGCAAACTGGAGCGACTTGTTTTGCATTGACGCCGAACAAATGCCTCTGCATCCTGTGCTCGATTGGCGTGAGTTCGGGCGCATCGGTGTACATCTTACAGAAAACTCTGCCATGATTGCGGTTCTGTGGCAAGCCGGGCAGCAGGCACGCTGCGTATGGTTCGTGCATTGCATGGATGTCCTATTCACAAGCCTGCGGGGAGGCGATACCATTCGACAACGCCTGCTCGATCTTGTGGAAGAGGCGTCGGTGTCAGCGGCGTCACACCGGGTCGACCTGCACGTGATGGCATTCGCATTCACGGATGAAGCGGTAGCGGACGCTCTTTTGCATGCAGCCATGCGGCACCCGTCTTTGACCATCAGGGTACTTGCCGACTGGAGTCAACGCGTTCGTGTCCGGGGACAGCAGGTTGGCCGTTTGGCGGCGTTGCCCCAGCCTAATTTGCGCGTTCGTTACAGCCTGGATCAGCCCTACGTGTGGGACGCTGCGGCCGGGCATATGCGCTGGTCGTATCACGCAAGTCGAGGTCTGTTGCATCACAAAACCCTGGCCGTGTTGATCGATGGACGGCCGTGGAAGCTGGCCTGCGGGAGTTTTAACTGGACATCAAACGCGGCGAACAGTTACGAGAACCTGCTTCTGATTACGGACGACGATCCCGGTTCCCTGATGCTCATGTCACGTGTGGAACTTGAATTTGAAAGCCTGTGGTCGGATGGCCGGTCGTCCCTTTCGCTTGAGGAGGCACATCGACATTATCAGACCATTCTCGATACATACCGCCGGGAGCCTGCAACTCCACCTCGAGACGTGGCGGGATTGGCGGAAGGAGCGGGCGAGCCGCTGCTGGCCCTCGGGCATGAGTATCTTGCCTTAGAAAAAAGTATCTTGGGACGGGAATACGGGACTGGTCAGAAAAACACAGACGTGACGATTGCATTCAGTTCGCGCCCGTTCGGACCACGGAACCAAGCCGGTTGCGCCCCTGCAAATCAGAAGCAACGCATGATACTCCGCACGCCGACCGGTAGAATGCGGCTGGTCCCCGTCACCATAGCGAATCTCGCGCTGGATGCCATCTTTCAAACAAAAACCGGCGACACGCTTCAGCTTGCGATGTATGGACTTTCGCACCGTATTCCCGAATACGGTGCTCTACTGGATGCGGCCAGGCGGGGCGTTTACCTGCAGATCTTGCTGAACCGGGTCTCTGGGCGGGAGACAGCCATGCGATTGAAGGTTTGTCGCGATGAGGAAAACCTGCCCATCGAGGTTCGGACCGTGGGCCGGATGATGCACCACAAGTACATGGTTCATTGTGAGACCGGCACGATCGTCACCGGGACGGCCAACATGTCCACGGATGCCTCTTCCCGCCATTGGGAGCATAGGATCAGGATTTGTGGGGCCAAAGAACTCGCGACGCAGTATTCGGAAGATTTCCAGCAGATATGGTCTCGGGTGCGGCCTGACCGGATACAGAGGCAGCACGGCTTGCCTTCATGAGTCCTGACTGATGTAAAAAGCTGTGGGGAGGCAAGCCTCCCCTCAGTAACAATGAGAATTCAGTACTCCGAATCTCGAGGGGAGTATAGCGAAAGGTGCCGCTGACGTCAACGCCCATAACGCCGGAAATAGCAGCCGGTCGCGACATTCGCGTACTCGACGAGTTCCTGCCTTCGACTGCCTACGACGAACTGGCGGAGCTGATGACCAATGAGCCGATGGTTTATGGATCGCGCTCGAACATGAGGACGGACCCGCATGGCCATTGGAGTCGCAGTTTTGCTGAGGCGGACCGGGCGAACCTCGCCGATATTTCGAGTGACCTGGGCCGGGATGAGCGACTCGCGGCCCTCAAGCGGGCCTGGGAGTTTCTGCGGGATACCCAATTAGCAAATGATCTTCTGATTCGTTGTTACTTGAACGGGTACACCTACGGAACTGACGGTTACTTTCACTCTGACTCCCAGCGCCCGGATGAACACACAACGGTCATGTATATGAACGACTACTGGGAGCCCGATTGGGCTGGTGAGACCGTGTTCCTCGACGCCCAGGGCGAAATCCTCAAATCTGTTTTACCGAAAAGGAACCGCGTGATTATCTTTCCCGCTGATCTTCAACATGCCGGACGCGCGGCTTCCAGAAAGTGCACGGTCCTGCGAAAAACTCTGATTTTCAAAACCAGGAAAAGGAGAAGCAGCAACTTTGAGCGCCTCAGTGCCTTTCTGCGGCAGGCGGGCGCGATGCAGTATGGTCACAAATCCGGGACGTTGCACGATCATCTGGTCCGAACCTTCTCGCTGTTGGAAGCCAAGGGTTTTGACGAAAATGTTTGCTTCGGCGGCGGCCTGCATGCCGTTTATGGCACCAACGCTTACGGCCACGCCGTGCTGTCACAGCTGGACCGAGCCAAGCTTGTGGAGGAGTTTGGACCCTATGCCGAAGAACTGGCTTCCTTGTTTGGGAGGCTCGACCGCCCGAAGACGTTGGAGTCCCCGAGGGAACTAACTGAGCGGTTGGCTGTGGTTGAACTGCGCGGAGAGCAAACCATGACCTTACAGCGTAAGACCTTTGATGACCTGCGGAAAATTGAGTGCGCGAACCTCGCCGATCAGAACGAACTGTCAAGACACCGCATGTTAGTCGCTATCTGGCAAGCGCAGTGACCGCCGATAATGGCTGCGGCATGTTTGCTGCTGGATCAAACTGATTCTCCAACGTCGTCCCCACCTTCACCGTCAGCCAAGGCGCCATCATCGTCGTCAGGATCTCCGTCAGGGCTGGGGTCGCCCGGGTCTGAAGGCGGACCATCATTCTGCGAGATACCCCCCAAATCTCCGGGGTCGTTCTGGAGATCGTCGGTTGCGTCTTGCGCGGCGGCGTTTTCGTCGGTATTGCTATCTATCCAAACGGTGTAGACGCCGACCTGGCCGTTGACCGTGACGCTGAACGTCCACCCATAAAAGGTTGTAGTAGATCCGTCAGGCGCTGTGTAAGTGAATTGCCCAGTGATCGTCCCCGGACCATTTATGGTGACGTCGTTTCCCATTGTGTAGTTCCTTTGATTGGATCGGACTTAACCTGCCAGGATTCAGTCACAGTATTCCGGATCGGGTTTCCGGGCAGTGGTTCCAACCCGCCTAATTCCGTGCGAAACGCGAAATCAAATCCTCCGAATTGTCTTCCCCAAAAGCTAACCTGTCAATACGAATAGAGAATGAAACGCGTAAAATGCTCTTCCTTCGCGGATGCTGCCAAGCCAATCATCGCGGCGGCAGTTCACTAGTTCCAAGCAGAGCCTCAAGCCCAACGTTGGCCGCCCGGAATAGCTACCCACTGCCCAGAAACGGGCTTCTAATCAGTTGACGAGAACCTCGTCGGCGAAGCGACGGCCGCAAGGAGTGCGATTTCGGCCAACCGCTTGGACCGGTGGCGGACGCCACGGGCAAGTTTCTTATTCCGGGGCTCGGGACATGCATGTCCACACAGAATTCGCACCTGGGATCTTTACCCGGCTGTATCTTGGAGGCTGGCCAGAGACTGGCTTCGGGGACCCTCTCCTGGCGCATAGAGAAATGTGCGAAACGTGCAAACAGTACTTGCAGGAAAGGAGACACCGCTATTCGTCATTACAGACACGGGGAGAAGTACTAAAGTACGTAGACTCGCAGCATCCACCAGATAAGAAATATCGCGACCACTGCCCCCGCGATATGAACGATCCAGTCGCCGGCTGTTCTTGGTCTACCAAAATTGAACATGATGGCATCGTAGCACGGGAACCCCGGGGCCTTCCGGACTCCTCGTCTTCAGCGCGAGCATTCCGTCGGGCGGCGCCCACCCTTGAATCGCAGCGTATCTAGCTTCCTCCGGCTTTGGTACGAGCAATTCTCGCCCGCCCAGGGTTCGAGCTACTCTTAAAAGAGCGGCTGATGTTCGTCAGCCACTATCACAATTTCATTCACATTCGTCGCCGTCGCCGGTTGCCCGTCGGGGCCCAAGCAGAAACCATTGCAAGAACTGGCGGAAGCGTGTGCGAGTCGAACGCACCATTGACATCGAAGATGCCAATCGCCGGTTTTGAAGACCGGGAGGGTCACCGGACCCCCTTCGCTTCCGCATACACACCCGCGTCAGACCAGCGGAGGAACCATCCCGCGCGCCGGCACTCGATACCTCGGGCAACGGCGATTGTAACAGCGCCGGCCACGCCTGCCTGAGGCTGGTCACAGAAGCCATCGGGCCAGCCCTCCAGTAAGCGAACTCCTGCTACATTGATCTCGGAGCCGTCGTCATGACCCAGCGCAAGTTCTCCTTCGTGCAGCTTGACGTTTTCACCTCGCGCCCTCTGGAGGGCAACCAGCTCGCTGTTTTCACCGATGCTCGCGGCCTGAGCGATGACGAGATGCAGAAGCTGGCCCGCGAAACCAATCTCTGCGAGACCACTTTTATCCTGCCGCGTGACCAAGCTACCGAACGCGAGCAGGGTCACAAAGTGCGCATCTTTACAGTCAATGAAGAGCTGCCGTTTGCGGGACATCCCACACTGGGCACGGCGTGGTATTTGCGGCAGCAGTCGAGTCCCGATGAGATCGTGCTCGATCTGAAGCTCGGCAAGATTCCCGTACGCTTCGAGCAGCGTGACGGATTGCTTTTCGGCGAGATGCGCCAGGCCGACCCGCAGTTTGGCGCGATGCACCCGCATGACGTTATCGCCAGCGTGCTTGGCGTTCCCCTGACTGAACTAGACGAGCGCCTGCCCATCCAAACCGTCTCCACCGGCATGGCATTCACCGTGGTCCCGTTCCGTTCGCTGGCCACACTGCAAAAGCTCAGCATCGGCTGGAGCCAGATCGCGCCCTATCTGCAAACTATCGGCAATCCGGCGTTCTTCTACTTTGTCTGCCGGGAGACAGTCGATCCCCAAGCAACATTGCACGCGCGCATGATCTTCTATAACGGCGAAGATCCCGCGACCGGCTCCGCTGCGGGATGTTGCACGGCCTGGGCGGTGAAGCACGGCGTGCTGGCGCCGGAGGCGCAAGGGCTGATCGAACAAGGAAGGGAAACGCGGCGCCCCAGTTTTCTTTACGTTCGCGCGGCGAAGACGGCGGACGCGATCACGAATGTGCGGGTGGGAGGTAACGTAGTGCATGTGATTAACGGAGAAGTTACGATGTGACTTTTCTGAGGATATTCTGTGCACGGTGAAAAGCGGCATCCAGCAAGGCTTTCACGCGAGCCGCTGAAAATAACATCACCACGAGCAGTGCGATTTGCTTTGCCCGTCCGCGGCAAAAATTTCTCTCGTAATTGACCACGACAATACTTGTGCAACCCCCGCGCCAGTCGTACTATCCGGACACGCTATTGCTCTGGCGTAATTAACAAACCACTCGGTGACGGTTGCAGACGTCCGGCTTCCCAGGTTTGCCCGGACACGGCTGCGCAGTGCTCCCGAGAAGGTTCGGTGGGGTAAATGAAACCGAAACGTACGATTCTCTGCATCGACGATGACGAACGCTCTCTCTCCGTTCGCAAAGTGCTACTGCAAACACGCGGCTATCGCGTGCTGACGTGCTGCGATCCTGAACGCGCCATCGAAGCCATGAAGGAGGGCGGCATCGATCTGGTGCTCTCCGACCTGATGATGCCCAAGCTCAATGGCGCAAAACTGATTGAGCAACTGAAATCCATTTCGCCCGAGACCCCGGCGCTACTGTTTTCCGGCTGCGTGAGTTGCTGCCCCGAGGAACATCATGCCGATGCCTGGCTTCCGAAAGGCGAATTCGCCCCTATGGAACTGCTGGAGCGCATTCGCGTGCTCCTGATTCGCAAGCGCGGCCCCAAGCGCCCAATAAGCGTGCCGCAACAGCTTGCATCGTGAAGTGCGGACCTAAGGCGGACAGAAGCGGACGCTAATCGATACCTCAAGTTCTAAAAGGATCTCCAGCCTCCTGGGCAGCGTTGAGACTTCGAATCAACGCTGCTCCTGTCCGCTGTCCTTTCGCCATGGCTACAGAATCATCCGTTCGTCGCCGACCCGTCGGGTCACACGTTCGCGGTCAAGATATTCGAGAAGTGGAATCGCGTATTTTCGAGTAATGCCGAACAGGTCCTTAAAGCTGCCAACGTTGAGCTTCGGCGTTTTCGCCTTTTGGGCAACCATCTGGCGGCGGAGCGCGTCCAGCGCATCGCGATGAAATACCAAATCGTCCGAGAGCTTCACCAGCACACGATCACGCAGCAGCAGGGTCACAATTTTCTGCGCCCGCACCTTGTCCACGGGCAAGGAAGCCAGCACTTCCTTCAGCAACGGGACCTTCAACCCAGCCTGGGCAAAAGCTTGCTCGATTTGCGCCTTTGACTCGGCTTCCTCGTTGCCCAGGACCACGCCCTTGCCGGCCATATGTACAATCTCGCCGCTGCTCTGAAGGCTCTTGTCTCGCACCAGAGAATCCAAAACGCCTCGAAAAACTTCCGCGCGCAAGCTCACCGTCTCGCGCAACTCTTCTTTGCCGATTCCTTGCACCAGCGGATTCGCTTTGTGAAACTGTTCAACCTTAGCCGAAATCTTGTCGCGCAGAGATTCCACTACCATCGGCGACAACAGTAACTCATCGAAACGCGCCAGCTTTCCCGACTTCGTAAGATCCGCAGCGATCTGCTCAATTTGTGACCGCAGCCACCCGGTCTCGGCGACAGCTTCGGAAAACGCAAGCCCGTCCTGGCGGCGCCGGAAAACCCGCGCCAGTAAAGCTTCTTCGGGACCTCCCTTTGCGAGCGTTCGCAGGAACGCCAACCGCTCCCCCGCTTTTGTGCGGCGCGGCGGTTCCGCAGCATCGAGCACTCTTCCTCCGCCGATGGTGATGACCGGAGAAAATTGCCGAACGATAAAGCGGTCGCCGGGCAAAAGTAAGAGAGGATCGTCGAGCTTGAGGAGCGCCAATCCAGACTCACCCGGCTGCAACTGCTTTGTCCCAAGCAAGCTAACCTCGGCGATGGTCTCAGCCGTGAAGACATGGAAATGCACGCGGGCGCGATCGCGCAGCGCCCTGGCTGAGCGGAGAAGATCGAGCGCGACGCTGACCCGCCGCGCCGGATGAAACATCTGCGGCGGCGTCAACATCATGCCGCGCGCCAACTCGGTGGTGTCGACGCCGGCAAGGTTCAACGCCGTACGTTGGCCGGCGATTGCTTGTTCCGCGGCGGATCCGTGGACCTGCGCGCCCCGCACTCGCAGCCTCTTGCCACCGGGATGCAACTGCAACTCCTGCTCTTTGTGGACTGTCCCCGAAATGAGCGTGCCCGTTACGACCGTGCCAAAGCCTTTCATGGTGAAGACGCGATCTATGGGCAGGCGAGAGACCGCGGTGGAATCCTTCGCTGGAATCTCAGCGGCGAGGCGCGCCAACTCGCTCCTGAGCTGATCGAGTCCCGCGCCGGTCTTGGAACTTACCGGAATGATGGGAGAAGTTGCAGGATCGAGGAATGAGCCTTTCAGGAAGTCGGTTACTTCCATCATCACGACTTCAAGGGTGTCAGGATCGACGAGATCAGACTTCGTCAATACGGTTATCCCGCGCTGCACGGCCAGCAGGCGGCAGATGTCGAAGTGCTCGCGGGTCTGGGGTTTGATGGACTCGTCGGCCGCGATAACCAGCAAGACCAGATCGATGCCGCCGACACCGGCCAGCATGTTGCGCACGAAGCGCTCGTGGCCGGGAACATCCACGAAGCCGATGCGAATAGGCCCACCGTCCGGGCCCGACAATTCCAGGTTGGCGAAGCCGAGATCAATGGTGATGCCGCGACGCTTTTCCTCCGCCAGGCGGTCAGGATCGGTCCCGGTCAAAGCCCGCACCAGCGCGCTCTTGCCATGATCGATATGACCTGCGGTGCCCACGATGACGGCCTTCATAAGGACAGTTTACCGGAGAGTTTCGGGAACTCTTGCAGCACGGTGGTGGAATGGCTTTAGGGAGCACCTTATGCGAAAATAGAAGCAGAAACTAGCTACAAGCTCCCGGGTTTACTACGGTTGCGCCATCCTCAAGAAGCTTTTGCCTTCACCGGTCGAGGGGCGTCTAATGTACTTGAACTCTCGGCATATTTGATCCAGACGGATGGCTTCAATCCTGACACCGCCAGACCGACCAACCTCTCTTCCCCCGCGCGAAGACGGAGAGCTTGCGCTCTGGGAAGGCGGCACGGCGCTCGACACCGAGCTTACCCCGCACCTGCTGATCCAGTTGGAGGACGACCTGGAGCGCGCGCGCGTACGCGAGGCGTTCTGGATTTCCGTGGTCGTCCACCTGATGGTGGTCATGTTTCTGATACTTTCTCCCAAGCTGTTTCCCGGCATTAAGGGCGTAGTGCTGATCTCGCCCGAAGACCTGATGCGCAATCAGCAGATGACCTACCTCGACCTTCCGCCGGATTTACAGAAAGAGCCGAAGCGGGCGCCGAAGACCGACGTGTTGTCAGACAAGAACCGCATCGCGGAGAGCCGGCATCCTACGCTGGACAAGAAGACGCTGGAGGAATTGAAGCGCGCGGGGCCGCCGAAGATTCCTTCGCCTCCGGCGCAGCAGCAACCGTCGCCGCCGGTGCAGCAGGCGCAGCAGCAACCGAACCAGCAACCGCCGAACCCGGCACAGGGCCAGCCGATGGCGCAGCTCCAGCCGGGCATCCCGCAGGACAATCCCAAACTACCGGCGCAGCAACAGGGCACGCCGAAGTTTCCCGGCAATCTGGCCGGCGTGATGTCGCCGGGCTCGTCGATTGAGCAGGCGGCACGCGCGGTTGCGGCGCGTCGGGGTGGCGGAAGCTATGGAGGCGGCGGTGACTACGGAGCCGGCCCCGGTGGAACCGCTGCTCGCGTGCAGGGGAACCTCGAGGTCCTGTCCGATACCGAAGGCGTGGACTTTGGCCCTTACCTGTCGCGGGTTCTACAAGCTGTCCGGATGAACTGGTACAACATTATCCCGGAAGAAGCCCGGCCTCCGCTGTTGAAGAAAGGCAAAGTCTCGATCGAATTCGTCATCAAGAAGGACGGTACGGTTGCCGGCATGACGCTACGTTCGCCTTCCGGCGATGTCGCGCTCGATCGTGCTGCCTGGGGCGGAATTACGGCCTCGGCACCTTTCGCACCTCTGCCCAACGAATTCCACGGGCCCTACATCGCCTTGCGCTTCCACTTCTACTACAACCCGGCCAAAGGCGAAATCGAATAGCGCCACGCGTAGAATTGTGCTGTGGATGACCAGCAGCAGGGCGCGAGTTCGCTTCGTCTGGAGGAGCGCGAGCTTCAGTTGCAACAGCGACAACGCGCGCGCGACCGGCGCAAATTAATTGGCTTGCTCGCCATCGCGCTCTTCATTCTGGTGCTGACCTTCCTCCGATACGGCAAAAGCATTCCCTGGGGCGCACGATGACAGCCCCATGGACGCGATGACTTCCTCCTCGCAGCTGGAGCCACTGCTGGTGGTCATACTGGGGCCGACGGCGTCGGGAAAGTCGGCGCTGGCGCTGCACCTGGCGCAACGCTTTGCGGGCGAAATCGTCAGCTGCGATTCGGTGGCTGTCTATCGCTTCTTCGAGATCGGCACCGCCAAGCCCACGCGCGACGAACGGACGCTGGTGCCGCACCACCTGCTCGACGTCGCGGAACCGGATGAGCCGTTTACCGCTGGCGAGTATGCTCGACAAGCGAGAGTCGCGATGGCGGCCATCGTCCAGCGCGGCCGGCTGCCGATTGTTGCCGGCGGCGCGGGCTTGTACCTTCGCGCCCTGTTGGAAGGACTGTTTCCCGGGCCGCAACGCTCGGAAGAGCTGCGTCAGCGGCTGCGGTGGCGCGTGACCGAGTCCGGTTCGCCCCACCTGCACCGAATCCTCAGGCGGCTGGATCCTGCGATGGCTGCGCAGATCCACGCGAACGATGCCGCCAAGCTGATTCGGGCCATCGAGGTGTGTCTGGCTTCGCGAGCGCGAATGAGTGAACTGCGGCAGCACGGGCGCGATCCTCTGCGCGGCTTTCGCGTTCTGCGAATCGGGTTGAATCCACCGCGCGACCAACTATACGAGCGCATCAATATTCGCGCGAGGACGATGTTCGACAACGGTCTGGCGGAAGAAACGCAGACGCTGCTTGGCCGCTACGGGCGGCGAAAAGACGTGACGCCACTCGACTCACTCGGGTATCGCCAGGCCACGCAATTGCTCCGGGGCGAGTTCACCCTGGAGCAGGCGATCGCCGCAGCTCAACAGGGCCATCGCAATTATGCCAAGCGGCAGATGACGTGGTTCCGTCGCGAGCCGGAGGTTGTGTGGCTGGAAGATTTCGGAGATAACGCAGTCGTGGCGCAGCAGGCTGCCGAACTGGTTGCCTCGCATATTTCGGTGGAGCGGCCGAGGCGGCGGTCTGATGCCGTCGGTTAGCCGTCGAGGCAGAATGACAAGCGTCGGATCCTTGCCCTAAGAAGGCAGCTTCCAGGGAACCGATGCCACGCGGAATTCGTATCAATACAACAGCGAAGAACGCATCGGGCGATCGCGCTAATTTTCGCAGAGGCAGGCGGTCCGATGCGCGATGGATTTGGGAAGTTCGAATCGGGATTCCGAACGCGAAGTATTCAGGTTCCAGCGGAGGACCACAATGAAGATCGGGGCCATGAAAACATTGTTGGCGATCGTAACAGCAGGCGCGACCTTGCTACTGGGAGCATGCAGCATCAGCGTCGACGATAAGGACAAGAAGAACGAGAAGGTGGACATCAAGACGCCCTTTGCCGATCTGAAAGTGGACAGCAGCGGAAAGGCAGCAGACAACGGCATTCCGGTATATCCCGGTGCGCATCTTCGCCCCGCGGACAATGGCGACAATCATTCTGCGAACATCAGCATCGGAGCCGCGGGCTTTGGGCTGAAGGTCATCGCCGCGGAGTATGAGACCAACGATTCGCCGGACAAAGTGAAAGCATTTTACGAAGACAAGATGAAGTCGTTCGGGAGCATCCTGGTGTGCAACGGGCACAGCGGTGGGTCGGATGTTCACATCTCCGGGCACAACGACGACAAGAAGCTGAGCTGCTCCGATACCAGCGGCGACGGCTGGGAAATCAAGGTTGGGAGCAGCGACAACCAACATCTGGTGTCGATCGAGCCCAACGGCTCGGGCACGCGCTTCGGCACGGTTTTGATACAGACGCGAGGCAAGCAGGACACTCTCTAGAAGCAATTTTCAATCCTCGGAGGCCGAGCTTTTGTCTTTTGGAGGAATGTTCCACGTAAGACATTCTTCCCGATTTGGGAACGCTCCGTAGATGTTCGCGGCTTGTCCTTGACAGACCGGTAGCCCTCGCCATGATTTGCCGCCGGCCTCCGAACCACTGACTACCGGCGGCTGACCACTGGCCACTGCCGCTTTCATCCAGTTGCTAACTGCGCATCGCTTCCTGTAACGTTCGGCAAGTGGAACATCCCTGCTATCGCTGCCAAGCTGAGATTCCGGAAGGCACTGCCTTCTGCCCGCACTGCGGCGCGCCGCAGATTCGCGTTGTTCCCCCTGAAGCCGAGCCCCAGTGGACACCAGGGCCGACTCCCGATGTCTCCGCGCAAGCGCCTCCACCGCCTCTGCCCAGGATGCCGCCATCTTCGATGTGGTCACCGGGTGCGCCCTATCCGCCGCTCCCCACCACCATTCGCTGGGACCTGGCCTGGAAAGGCGCGTTGCTGTGCGGAGTGGGCGCCGCACTCCTCACGGCCATTCCTATCGTCTCGGTTGGTTGCTGCCTCTGGATGCTCGGAGCCGGCGCACTTTCCGTCTCCCTCTATCAGAAGCGCGTGCCGGAGACGCTGATCACGCCGGGCATGGGAATGAAGCTCGGCGCGCTCGCCGGCCTGTTTGGCTTTATGGTGAATTCGGTGGTGTCGACGGTCTCGTTCCTCACCTTCCGTTCCCGCGGCGACTTTCGCCACGCCATGGAACAGCAGATGCAAAAACAAATGGCCAGCAACCCCGATCCCAAAGTGCAGGAAATGATGCAGCGCATGGTCGAGTGGATGACCACCCCGCAGGGTGCAGCGACGATTATCGTGTTCTTCTTGCTGGTTATGGGACTGATATTCGTACTCTTCACCGCGGCCGGCGGCGCGCTCGGCGCTTCCATGTTTCGTCGCCGTCGCGAGTTCCGTTAGGCACTATCGGTCGCTGCGGCTGGCCGGGATTGGTTGCCCCTTGGCGATTTATGGTCAACAATCAGCCTGAGACGCCAACAACTTCCCGGTCTTCATTGACTTGCCGGTTCCTCCCAAGTAAGATTCGCTGCCAATGATCGGCCAAACCATCTCGCATTATCGCATCCTCGAGAAGCTGGGCGGGGGCGGGATGGGAGTGGTCTATAAGGCCGAGGACATACGGCTCGACCGCTTCGTTGCTCTTAAGTTCCTGCCCGAAGACCTGGCCCAGGACCGCCAGGCTTTGGAACGATTCCGGCGCGAGGCCAAAGCAGCGTCGGCGCTGAACCATCCCAATATCTGCACGATCTACGACATCGGCGAAGAAGACGGCCGGGCTTTCATCGCCATGGAGTTCCTCGACGGCGAAACCCTGAAGCACTGCATCCTGGGCAAGCCAATGGAAATTGAGCTGCTGTTGGAGTTGAGCACTGAGATTGCCGACGCGCTCGACGCCGCGCACAGTGAAGGCATCATCCATCGCGACATCAAGCCTGCGAACATCCTCGTAACCCGTCGTGGCCACGCCAAGATTCTCGACTTTGGGTTGGCAAAGGTCGCCGCAAAGGTCGGGGCCAGCGGACAAACCGCAACCGGGTTGGCCTCCGATGCCGATCACCTGACCAGTCCGGGCACCATGCTGGGAACCGTTGCCTACATGTCCCCGGAGCAGGCCAGGGGCAAGGATCTGGATGTACGGACGGACCTGTTTTCCTTTGGGGCGGTTCTGTACGAAATGGCGACGGGGACGTTGCCCTTCCGCGGGGAAAGCTCGGCCGTGATTTTCGAGGCTATTTTCAATCGCGCTCCTGCGCCGGCCATCCGCCTGAATCCCGACTTGCCGCCGGATTGGAACGGATCATCGACCGGGCATTGGAGAAAGATCGAGAGCTCCGTTATCAGCACGCCTCCGACATGCGCTCGGAGCTGCTGCGCCTGAAACGGGATACGGAATCGGGTCGTTGGACAGCGGGCGGTTCGGAGCCGGTGCCGGCGGTGCAAGAGACGAGTGGTTCTCAGCCGGCCTCAGTCTCGTCGGTCAGTGCCGGGTCAGCAACCGCGGCACCGCGCGCGCAGCCCAGTTCGCACAGGCCAGCAGCAGTTCCGCAGTGGTCACGGTGGCGAAGCAGCACAAGTTGGGATTCGCGGCCGGCATGGTTGCTTTGCTTGATCGTGCTCGGCGCAGCAGGTTTCGGGATCTATTCCTTGTTGCATCGTCCCGTCCCAGCTCCATTCCAGAAATTCACGGTCACGCGAGTCACCGATTCAGGCAAGGTAGCAGGGGCTGCCATTTCGCCCGATGGAAGGTACGTGCTGAGCGTGACCGATGACAGCGGGCAGCAAAGTCTGTGGCTCCGCAATGTGCCCACGGGAAGCGTTACGCAAGTGATCCCGCCCTCGGCTACGGATTATCTGGGCCTCGCGTTTTCGCCGGACGGAAACTACATCTACTTCAGCAAAGCCGAGAATGCCAGCTCACACTCATTACAATCTCTACCGGTCTCCAGTATTGGGTGGTGATCAGCAGATGGTCGTGCGGAATATCGCCAGCGAAAGCCTCACGTTTTCTCCTGATGGACAGCGTATCGCCTACATACGCGAGGACGATCCGGAAATCGGCAAGTACCGCATCCTCTCGGCATCTTTAGAGGGCGGCAACGAAAGCGGTTTTGCTGACTCAGCCTGCGGTGAACGTGCCTGGACTTCCTGGCATGGTCTCCGAAGGGAGATGAGATTTACAGCTCCCGGGCGGGTGGAAACGGCGACCGGTGCCGCGATTGACGTCCTCGATGTGACATGCCGGCAAGTTACATCGCTTCGCGGCTTTCGCAGATGAGTTTCTCGCCGAAATCAAGTGGTCGCCGGTTGATCGCGTGCTATTTGTCATGCATGGGCAAACCGGAGCCAATGGCATAAAGGCTCAAATCGGGTTCCTGCGCGAAACCGGAGGAGAGATCGAGCCGATCACTCGCGACTCCAACCGATATGCGACGGTCACGGTTTCTGCCGATGGAAAAACGCTGGGCACCGTTCTGGTTCGAAGTGAGGCAACGGTTTTCGTCCTCTCCGATACCGGCCACGGCTTTCGCCGAGCCGCGCCCCGTTCTTTCGCAAGCCAATGACTTCGACGACTGGAGCAGCCTGCACTGGAGTGCCGATGGCAATCTTCTGCTGAACAACTTTGGCCGCCTGCTCAAAGTGGGACTCGATGGCAAGAGTCAAACCCAGCTTATGGCGGATCCGAGTGCGCGAATGTTCACTCCCTTCTCCTGCGGCACAAACTACATCGTTCTCACGTGGCAAGGATCGCGGCGGCACCCATTCGCGAAGTGTCTGGCGTACCAATGCCGACGGTACCGATCCACTGCAATTAACCCACGGAGATGACGACCGTTCGCCAGCTTGTTCGCCCGATCAGAAATGGGTCTATTACTTCGATAATCGTGATTCGAAAATCCATCGGGTGCCGGTGGACGGCTCCGGCAAGTCGGAAGCAATTCTGGATTTGCCCCAGGGTTATTCGGGAGCTGCAGCGCTCAGTTTTTCTCCTGACGGCAAGACTTTAGCGGCCGCCCTGCTGGACGCGCGGCGAGCCACAACGATAGCGCTGTACGACATCGGATCATCGGCTCCGCCGCGCTTGCTCGATGCCAGCCGGCGTACCCGTGGCTTGCAGTTCACCCACGATGGAAAGTCCGTCGTCTATGCCATGCGGGAGAACGGGGTCGACAACATCTGGATGCAGCCACTGGACGGCTCTGCGGGACATCAGGTGACAGATTTCAAGTCGGAGCAAATCTGGTTTGTCGACTTATCGCCGGACGGAAAGAATCTCGCTGTATTGCGCGGTCGCTATGTGTCGGATGTGGTCCTGCTGCAAGAAACTAAGCCATGAGTTGTACAGCGTGGCTGTTCTGCACTGGGAAGTGGCCGATCCCAAACCTGACTGTTGCGCTCGGCCTTAGCGCAAGCAATTTCGCAACGATGGGATGAGTCGTGGAATGGTGATTTATCGGCAGGTATCCCGACGCTGGGGATCGGGCAGCAATCTGATTCTCGTGTCACAAGATTTGAAAATGACGGCACGCGGTGACGACATGAGCGCCCGGCTTCCCGAGTTATGCTGCTCGTAGTTGCTCCGCGCCTCCCGCTTTGCGTATGATTCGAGCGGCATGACGAAGGCCTCCACTGACTCCTCGAAACTCCGGGAGAAATCGCAAATCCTTTCCGGCTCGGAAATTGAGCGAACCCTCGTTCGTCTGGCGCACGAGATTGTCGAGAAGAACAACGGTACCGCCAACCTCGGGCTGGTTGGGATCATGCGGCGCGGCGTGCCGCTGGCCCACCGGCTGGCAAAGATCCTGGGCCGTATCGAAAAGACGCCCGTGCCGGTGGGCACGCTCGACATCACCCTCTATCGTGACGACCTTTCCACCGTGGGTCATCGTCCGGAAGTGAAAAAGAGCACCATGGAGTTCGACATCCGGGACAAGGACATCGTGCTGGTGGACGACGTTCTCTATACCGGCCGCACTGCGCGCGCCGCTCTCGACGCCTTGTTCGATCACGGCCGTCCTCGCCGCATTCAGCTTTGTGTACTCATCGATCGCGGCCATCGCGAGTTGCCCATCGAGGCCAGCTTTGTCGGCCGCAAGATCCAGACCACCCCTAACGAGTTCATCGAAGTCAAACTTCAGGAGAGCGACGAGGCCGACAAGGTGCTGCTGATGGAGCAGGTGCCGCAAGGAAAATGAAACCGCCATCTCTGGGTTCACTGCTGAGCATCGACCGGCTTACGACCGAGCAGATTGAAGCCATTCTGGCGTTGGCTCGGCGCATGGACCCGAATCGTCCCTCCCGCTTATTGCATGGCAAGCGCGTGGTGCTGTTGTTCTACGAGGCCTCCACCCGCACCCGCGCCTCCTTTGATTTCGCCGCCAAAGCTCTGGGCGCCATGACGACCCTGGTTACCACCACCTCCTCCAGCATCGAAAAGGGTGAGTCGCTCATCGACACCGGCTGGACCGTGCAGTCCATTGGGGCTGACGTGATCGTGATGCGGCATCCCAACAGCGGCTCCGCCCACCTGCTCGCGCGCTACATGTCGGTGCCCATCGTGAACGCCGGTGACGGGATGCACCAGCATCCCTCGCAGGCCTTGCTGGACGCGCTCACCATTCTGAATCACAAGAAGCAGTTGCGGGGATTGCGCGTGGTCATCGTGGGCGACATTTATCACAGTCGCGTGGCGCGCTCCAATGCGGAACTGCTCTCGCGTTTCGGCGCTGAGGTCATCCTCTGCGGCCCGCGCGACTTTGTGCCGGAAGTCGCAGCGACATTGGCGCCGGGGGTGTCGGTCAGCCACGATCTGAATCGGGCTTTGCAGGGTGCTGATGTGGTGATGGCGCTGCGCGTCCAGAAAGAGCGCCTCGCGGGACGGGATCACAGCGTCGAGGATTATGTCGCACACTATCAGGTGACGCCGCAGCGCATGACGCTGGCCAAGCCGGACGCCATCTTGATGCACCCCGGTCCCGTCATCCGCGGTATGGAGTTGGCCAGCGAAGTTGCTGACGGCCCCCAGTCCTGCATTCACGAACAGGTGCGCAACGGTGTGAAGACCCGCATGGCGATTTTAGCCATGGTCCTGGGAGCGAAAAACCGATAATGGAATCTCTGCTGATACAACGAGGGCGCGTGATCGATCCGGCCAGCGGCATCGATGACGAGATGGATGTGCTGCTGCGCGATGGCCGCGTCGCAGCCGTGGCCGCTCCAGGCCAGTTGCGCGGTCAGGCCGAGCAAACCCTGAACGTGCGCGGTGCCATCGTTGCGCCCGGACTTATCGACATGCACGTCCACCTGCGTGAGCCGGGACACTCGCACAAGGAAACGAAGGTGACCGGGACGGCCGCGGCCGCCGCCGGCGGATTCACCTCTGTCTGCGTGATGCCCAATACTCATCCGGTGAATGACTCGGTTGAGATCACGCGCTGGATGCTGTCACCTGAGCGCGGGGCATTGGTAAACGTGTTCCCAATTGCCGCCGCGACCATTGGAAGTGCGGGAGAAAAACTCACCAACTTTGCCGCTCTGAAAAAAGCCGGTGCGGTAGCCATCAGCGACGATGGCAAGCCGATCCTGGATGACAAAGTGATGCGTAATGCGCTGCGGCGCGCTGCACGCCTCAACCTGCCAGTCGTGCAGCACGCGGAAGACACTCGCGTAACCGTTGGCTGCTCAATGAATTATGGCGCAACCTCGTTTCGGCTGGGTGTACACGGCATGCCAAACTCCGCGGAGTACAGTGTGGTAGAGCGTGATATCGTCCTGGCCCGCGAGACGAAAAGCCGTGTGCATGTCGCCCACATCTCAACGCTGGAGGCGCTGGAAGCGGTGCGTCGCGCCAAGAAAGCGAAGCTGCGCGTCACCGCCGAAGTTACGCCCCATCACTTCACCCTGATCGACGAGAACGTTGGCGAATTCGACACTCACTACAAAATGAATCCGCCATTGCGTTCCGTGGCTGACCGCGATGCCATGATCGCCGGCATCCTCGACGGGACCATCGACGCCATCGCCACCGACCACGCGCCCCACGCCTTCCACGAAAAGCAGGTCGAGTTCGAACGCGCGTCCTTCGGCATCACCGGCCTGGAGACGGCGCTGCCCATCGCCCTCACCGTGCTGCACCATCACTTCAAGCTGTCACTGTGGCGCATCGTCGAGCTGCTCTCGTCCAATCCCGCGAAGATCTTCCGCCTTTCGGGACGTGGCACACTCGCCAAAGGCGCGCACGCCGACCTCACCATCTTCGATCCCAGGAAGAAATGGGCCTTTGATGCTTCGCAGTCATTCTCGAAGTCCAGAAACACGCCCTTCGACGGATGGAACTTCACAGGACGGGCGGTAGTGACAATCGTCGGCGGAAAAGTAGTTTATGAGGGTTGAGTTCTGGTAAAGGTGGCCGTCGGGCGACGCGCTGAGAGGCGGAGCTGGATCCAGGTCCGCGTGTTGAGCGGGTAGATCGCACTGGCGCTGACCGGTCGAGCTGGCCTTCTGGCCAGCGTCAAGCAAGCAACTTTGATGGTGAGCCGACTTCAGCCGGCGACACTGCTGCCGAATCTTTGACGGACTCATGCGGCAGCAACCCTGCACAAATCAGCAGGCCCACAGCCCGAAGGGCGAAACAAGATTAGTCCAGGACGGAAGTCCTGGGTCGGCTGGTTTCGTGGATACCCGAGCCGGTTTCAGCCGGCGTCACATCCGGCATCGACGACGAGATTAATAGCGCCCCTGCCGCTCCCAACATCACCCCCAGCCCGAAACGAACTGCCATCCAATTGCCGTGCAGACCGACGACTTCCGATACCGCGTCGAGCGCATTGATCAACGCCGCCCCGAGCAATAGGCGCAGCGCGACGGAACGCGACGTCTTTCTCAGCAGCCCAATCGCTGCTCCCAGATAAATCCCCAGGCATCTGGCACAAACCGCGATTGGCCCTCCAAAAATCCAGAAGCTACGTTCCGGCCGCTGATGGCAGACGAGCGCGAAGCCGCGCTGGAGGGCGATTCCAATCCCTCCAAAATCATGTGTCAGAAAATACGGAACAGCCAGCACTGAGCCAAGCAGAGCGACCGGAACCAACACCCACCAGTTCCAGCAGAAAAGCAGACTGCCGCTACGTTCGCCTTGAAGGGGCGCAGCTTTAGCCGCGCCGTATGAATCTGCCTTACGGTTGGGCTTCAGCCCCTGAGGGGACTTGGCTCCAGGAACGACCGGCGATGCGGCGACGTGTGACAGGAGATATCCTTCAGCGGCTAAAGCCGAATGCGGCGGACATCTACGGCGCACATGAAGGTGCACCCCTTCAAACCCTACGGCAGTATTCCCATCCTCTTCCCCACGCGCTTCAGCGTCTCCAGCGCCTGATCGAGCTCCCCTTTTGTATGCGTCGCGGTCACGATAGTCCGGATGCGTGCCTTCCCTTCCGGCACCGTTGGAAACGCGATGCCCGTGCCCATCACGCCTTCCTTGAAGAGTTCGCGGGAGAAGTCCATGGTCAAGCGGCCATCGCCCACGATGATCGGCGTGATCGGCGTCTCGCTGGCAGGCGTGTTGACTCCGCCGATGTTGAACCCCAGCGCTCCCAGCTCTTGCTTCCAGTAGCGCGTGTTCTCCCACAGCTTGTCGATGCGCTCCGGCTCCTGCTCCAGCACATCGAAGGCCGCAATGCAGGTGGCCGCGACTGACGGCGGATGCGAAGTGGAAAAGAGAAACGGCCGCCCGCGATGGTACAGAAACTCGATGAGGTCGCGGGTGCCGCAGACATAGCCACCGAGCGCGCCAATTGCCTTCGACAGCGTCCCGACCTGAATATCGACTCTTCCGTGAAGCTTGAAGTGATCGACCGTACCGCGACCGTTGCGGCCCAGCACGCCGGACGCATGCGCGTCATCGACCATCATGATCGCGCCATACTTTTCGGCCAGCGCGGTCAGTTGCGGCAGCGCTCCGATGTCGCCGTCCATCGAGAAGACGCCGTCGGTGATGACCACCTTGTGGCCGGGCTCGTTCTTGATTTCGTTCAGCAGCTCTTCGGCATGAGCAGCGTCTTTGTGGCGAAAGACCTTGATCTTCGCGCGCGACAGCCGTGCGCCGTCGATGATGCTGGCATGGTTCAGTTCGTCGGAGACGATGAAATCTTCTTTGCCCAGAATCGCCGAGACTGTTCCCGCATTCGCCGTGAAGCCCGACTGGAAGACCACGCAGGCCTCGACATTCTTGAAGCGCGCAATCTTTTCCTCCAGCTCCATGTGGATCTTCATGGTGCCGGCGATGGTGCGCACCGCGCCCGATCCCACGCCGTACTTCTTCGTGGCTTCCAGCGCAGCTTCACGCAGCTTGGGATGTGTGGTCAGCCCGAGATAATTGTTGGAGGCAAGGTTGATGACTTTCTTGCCGTCGAAGGTGCAGACCGCCGCCTGCTCATCGTCGAGCACGCGCAGCTTGAAGTACGTGCCCTTCTGTTTCAGGTCGTTCAGTTGATCGGTAAGGAATGAGAGCGGATTGGTGCGAGTTGCAGTAGCCATAAATGTCTCCGAGCGCGACTGAACATTCTATCGCCCCTTGGCCCAAGGAAAGTATCCGCCTGCGTGAAAGGCGGTCCTGAGAGCCCCCCAAAGAATGTGGTATAACTGTTATACCTCAATGCGATTTCATTTCGACGAGCGGAAGAGCGTGCGGTTGAGGCAAAGTCTCAGGCGTGGAGTTGGCTTCGAAGAGGCGCGGGAGGTCTTCTCTCATCCATATTACCTGGATCAGCGTTCGGACTGGCCTGAGCAGCACCGTGCCATTGGGTGGGTTGGAGACCGGCTTTACACCGTCATCTTTGAAGTGCGCGAGGATGCACAGGGAGAGTACTACCACCTCGTTACCCTGTGGAAAGCAACGAGGCAGGAGAAACAACTTTATGAAGAACACTCTTAGACAAAGAAAGCTGGTATCCGCCGAAGCCATCGCCCGACTGGCGGAGCAGGGTAAGGACGTGTCGAGTTTTTTTACCAACCGAGGCCGAATGATGGCCCCAATTCAGAGGGTCAACGTGGACTTCACAGCGCCCATGCTTGAAGAACTGGACAGAAGAGCGGAGGAATTGAACATCAGCCGGCAGGCGGTAATCAAAACTTTGGTTCGCCAGGCACTCGATCAGCACTACCTGTCGTCAGCGGCAAATCCTCATCGCCGGATGACGAAATCGCAGTAGTCGGAACTTCGCGCAACTAAGCCATGTTCGAGGTTATCGCGTCCCGTTCGGATACACCAGAATCTTGCTGGCCTCGCCGGTCTTCAGCAGCTCCATGCCTGACGCAAAGTCCTTCATAGCGATGCGATTGGTTATGACCGGATGCAGATCCAACTTCCCGGCCTTGAGCAGCGCGGTCATCTGATACCACGTCTGATACATTCGTCGGCCATTGATGCCCTGCACCGTCGCGCCTTTGAAGATAACTTCTTCGGCCAGATTGAGTTCGACTGGTCTGGAGGGGATTCCGAGAAGCGACATGCGGCCCCCGAGACGCAGAATCTTAAAGCCCAATCGGATGGCCTCGGTTCGTCCCGCCATCTCCAATACCACATCGACGCCGGTGCCGCCGGTGTTGTCCATCACGATCTGGTAGACATCGTCCTTGGTCGGATCGAGCACGAAGTCCGGGCCCATCTGCGTGGCAATCTTGCGGCGATGCTCGTTTACTTCGAGCGCAAAAATCTGCGTCGCTCCGCAGGCCCGCGCGACGGCAATGGAGAACAGTCCAATCGGCCCGCAGCCCGTGATCGCGACACTCTTAGCGGCGATGTCGCCAGCCAGCACCGTGTGCACCGCGTTGCCCAGCGGGTCGAGGATGGAGGCGTATTCCCGTGGAATGGAGGCATCGAGCTTCCAGATGTTCGACTCGGGAATGACGACGTATTCGGCGAAGGCGCCATCGGCGTCGACCCCGATGATCTTCACGTTCTGGCAGATGTGCGCTTCGCCGATGCGGCATTGCAGGCACTTTCCGCAGGCCACGTGCATTTCAGCGGAAACAAAGTCACCTTCCTTCACGCTGGTAACTTCGGCGCCCACGGCCTCCACCGTGCCGCAGAACTCGTGGCCGGGAATGAGCGGCGGATGAATGCGGCGTTGCGCCCACTGGTCCCACTGGTAAATGTGCAGGTCAGTGCCGCAGATGGAAGCCACTTCGACTTTGACTAAAACATCGGTTGGTCCAAATTGCGGTTTGGGAACTTCGCGGATCTCTGTGCCCGGCGCGGGCTCCGCCTTTACGACAGCAAGCATAGTATTCGACATAAGGATGGCTCTTTATCTCCTGCCCTGCCAAAGAAGTAGGAGGAAGCGGCGCTCTCGACTCCGCTTCGCTCCGCTCGGAATGACAGAACCGGGCACCCGCCGTTTGGTTGGGCGCGTATCGCCCGGTCTGATCAAGGAACGGCGGGCAAACGGACAAGTCTAACACGCATAAATCAACAACCGGCGATGAGTTACTCCACAGCAATAACGTCAATCTCCACCAGCACATCTTTGGGAAGGCGCGCCACTTCGACAGTCGAGCGCGCCGGCGGGCTTTGCGTGAAGTAGCGGCCATAGACTTCGTTCATCGCGGCAAAATCAGACATGTTCTTCAGGAAGACGCCGGCCTTCACCACGCGGTCGAGAGAGCTGCCTGCGGCCTTCAGAATGCCACTCAGGTTTTGCAGCACGCGTTCGGTTTGCGCAGCGATATCACCCTCAATGAGCTGCTGCGTTGCCGGATCGAATGGAATCTGTCCCGACACAAAAACCAATCCGTTGGCCTTGATGGCCTGTGAGTATGGCCCAATGGCCTTCGGGCCGTCGTTGGTTGCAATCGCTTCGCGCATGTGCGTCCTCCCGGATGTCTTTATATCTTATGAACGCTGAATGCCGATTGTCGCACAGGAACGAAGTGCGAGAGATCTCACGCCGAGGGCAATAACGGTCTCGCGCTGAAAGACCTGACGTCCGATGCAACCGGCTCGGCAGTCGCCTGCAATGCGCCCTCTGTTTTATACTGGAAGCGCGCAGCGAACGGTGTTACGCCGTTCGCTCGTTCAATTAATGACCACAACAGCAAATTCGCAACCGGCGGACTCGCCGGAGGTACGCCGCTATAACCGCGTCCAGCGCTGGCTAAGTATGGCCGATACGGTCATTGGCCTCGCGCTGCTGGTCGTGTTGCTGGTGACCGGCTGGACCGGCAGGCTGCGCGACTGGTCCCTCATGGGCTCGAAGCAGCACTATTTTCTCGCCGTATTTCTCTACGTGCTCATGTTTTCCGTGATCGCCAAAGTGCTGAACGCGCCCTTCGACTTCATTGGCTTCCGGCTGGAGCACCAGTATCACCTCTCCAACCAGAAGCTGCGCGGCTGGCTTTGGGACGAATGCAAAGGCTGGCTGGTCTCTCTGGTGCTGGGCACCATCATGGTCGAGCTGGTATACGGCATCATTCGCCTCGCACCGCAGCGCTGGTGGATCATCGCGTGGGCCGTCTTCGTCGGACTGTTCCTGCTGATGGCACAGCTCGCGCCGGTCATCCTGATGCCCATCTTCTACAAGTTCGAGCCGCTGGCGAATGACAGCCTCCGCGAGCGGCTGACCAGGCTGGGCGAACGCGCCGGAACTCGAGTCCGCGGTGTCTACGAATGGAAGCTGTCGGAGAAGTCGAACAAGGCGAACGCCGCGCTCACCGGCATGGGATCGACCCGGCGCATCATTCTCTCTGACACCTTGCTGCAAAACTACAGCGACGACGAGATCGAAGCCATTCTCGCGCACGAACTCGGCCACCACGTGCATAAGCACATCCTGAAGGCCATCTTCACCCAGGTTGCTATCACCTTCTTCGGCTTCTGGCTGATCAACCTGGTGCTGCGCTTTGTGATTGCGAAAAACTGGTTCCCGGTGCTTGATCCGCGGCTCTACGATTTCGCCAACCTGCCGCTGATTGTCCTGGTCGCAACCGTCCTGGGCTTCGTTCTGATGCCGGCACTGAACGCAATTTCGCGTCATCACGAGCGCCAGGCCGACCGTTATGCGTGGGAAAATACGCCCGCCATCGCGCCGTTCATCAGCTCCATGCAGAAGCTGGCCGATCAAAATCTTGCCGAGCGCGAGCCCAACAAGTTCATCGAGTGGCTCTTCCATTCGCACCCGTCGATTGGGAAGCGGGTTGCCGCGGCGGAGGCGTGGGCGAGTAAACAGCCGCAGGAACAGACAGCATAAAACCGCGACCAGCTTTGCTGATTGTCATCCCGAGCGTAGCCGAGAGATCTGCGGTTCGCCGTTAGCGGCGGCTCCGCTTCTCCATTCTTCCATTCCGCCGCTTTTGATCCACTATGTCCTCGCTCTGAGGATTGCTTCTACTCTCCGCAGATCTTCTTCCGTATCGACTCCCACGGTATCGAAAGGCGTTTCCGCAACATGGACCGCCATACCGTTGTCGAGAAACCGCAATTGCTCTAGCCGCTCCGTGCGTTCCAATCCTGACTCTGGCCAGGCGCGGAAGGCATCCAGCGCGGCCTTGCGATAGGCATAGAAGCCCAGGTGCTTGTGGTAACGCACATCACCTCTGCGGTCGCGGTCGAACGGAATCGTCGCTCGTGAGAAGTAGAGCGCCCTGCCATCGCGTGCAGCGACAACTTTCACGGCGTTGGGATTGCTCACGTCTTCCGGCGAGCACGGCGTCTTCAGCGTGCCAACCTCCGCGGCGTCACGCTCCATCAGGTCAAGCAGCACATCCAGATGTTCACGTCGCGCCAACGGCTCATCCCCTTGAACATTGACGTAAACATCAAAGTCGACCGTCTGGGCGACCTCGTGCACCCGATCGGTCCCGCTGCGATGCTCCGGCGAGGTCATGCGGTAGGCCCAGTTGTTTTGTTTGCAAACCGCAGCAATCTCGTCGGAGTCGGTAGCGATGATGACCTCTTGTAACCGGGAGCAGGCGCACGCCGCTTCGTACACGTAGGCCAGCATGGGACGCCCGGCAATCTCGCGCAGCACCTTGCGCGGCAGGCGAGTCGAGGCAAGCCGTGCCGGAATAATAGCGATAGCTTTCACAGAAGTAAGTGTCAACGGAAACGGCGCAGCTGGCAAGAACTCGAACAGCAGGTCCCTCCGTTCCGCTTCGCCCAGTCGGGATGACACCTCGAATCTAGGTGTGTAAACCGGGTGGCGAAGCGCGAAAGGCGGTGCGCGAGTAGCGGTCCAACATTGACCGCAACCAATCGCGAAACATAGAATCAATGACTTAGAACGATTGTGGGGTGCCCGCTTTGCCTCTTTACGAGTATCAGTGCCGGAAGTGCCATAGCCTCACGGAGCGGATCCAGAAATTTTCCGACCCCCCGATGACGATCTGCCCCCATTGCGGAGGCGAATTGGAACAACTAATTTCGGCGCCGGCCGTGCAGTTCAAGGGTTCGGGATGGTACGTCACCGATTACGCCAAGGGTTCGTCAAAGGACAGCGGCAAGAGCGGCAACGGTGCGGCAGCGGCGTCCTCGGCTTCCGAGGGCAAATCAAATGAATCCAAGGGGTCGGACGACTCCAAGAGCAAATCCGCTTCCGGCGCGGAAACAGGCGGCTCCACTTCCGATCCGCCAGCCGGCAAGAAATAACCAGGAACGATCGAGCGTCAGGCTTGGCGACCCCATGTTCAGCCATCACAGATGCATGTGATCCAGCTCGCTTCTGCTCTGTTAATGCTAGGTTGCCGGAGATTGAAGGGTTAAAATTGATCTCGTTCGAACACTCGTTCGGACTTCGGCCCAGTTGAAATCATACGATCATTTTCCAAGGAGGTACCGGTCATGTCGAAGGATACTTTGACCATCACCGACCAACGCACCGATAAGACTTATGAGACGCCGGTCGAGCTCGGCACCATCCGGGCCATGGATCTGCGGAAGATCAAGACGGGTCCGGAAGACTTCGGTCTGATGACCTACGATCCCGCATTCACCAATACGGTCTCTTGCAAAAGCAGCATCACCTTCATTGACGGCGACAAAGGCATCCTTCGCTACCGCGGCTACGATATCGAAACGCTGGCCGAGCACTGCACCTATCTCCAGGTTGCCTACCTCCTGCTCTTCGGCGAGTTGCCGAACCCGCAGCAGGACAAAGACTGGACCTGGGAAATTACTCATCACACCATGTTGCACGAGAGCACCAAACACTTCATCGATGGCTTCCGCTACGATGCCCATCCCATGGGCATCCTGGTGAGCACGCTGGCGGCCCTCTCCACCGTGTACCCCGAGGCCAAGAACATTCACGACCCGGTGAATCGGGAGAAGCAGATCATTCGCCTGATCGCCAAGATGGCTACGTTGGCGGCATATTCCTACCGTCACCGCCGCGGACATCCCTACGTGTATCCCGACAACGACCTGAGCTATACCGAAAACTTCATGAATATGCTGTGGCGGATGACGGAGCCGAAGTACGTTGCCAGCCCGGTGATTGCGCGTGCGTTGGATGTGCTGTTCATTCTGCACGCCGATCACGAGCAGAATTGCAGCTCCACTACCATGCGCGTCATTGGCAGCGCGCAAACCGATCCTTACCTGTCCATGGCGGGAGCAGCTGCTGCACTAGCCGGCCCCTTGCATGGAGGCGCCAATGAAGAAGTGTTGCGCATGCTGGACGAAATCGGTTCGGTGAAGAACATTCCCGCCTACATCAAGCGCGTCAAAGAAGGCGAGATCAAGCTGATGGGCTTCGGGCATCGGGTCTACAAGAACTACGATCCCCGCGCGCGCATCATCAAGCAGGTGGCCGAAGAAGTGTTCGAGGTGACGGGGCGCAACGACCGCCTTGACACGGCCCTGGAGCTGGAGCGCATTGCCTTGCAGGACGACTACTTCGTTACCCGCAAGCTGTATCCCAACGTAGATTTCTACTCGGGAATTATTTACCAGGCCATGGGTTTTCAGCCAGAGATGTTTACCGTGCTGTTTGCCATCCCCCGCGCGGCCGGCTGGCTGGCGCAGTGGAACGAAATGGTGCAGGACCCGGAACAGAAAATCGCGCGTCCACGGCAGATCTACACCGGAATCGATCATCGCAAGTTTCCAGTGACCCTGGACGAAAAGACAGCAGTAAAAGTCGGATAAACCTCAGATCGCAGGGTTTTCCTTCGATATCGGCCTGAAGAAAGCGGACCTCCGGGTCCGCTCTTCTTTTTGCACGGCGTGCTACCAGGCCCGCCGTGGGCCGCGAAGGATTCGCGCCGGCAGAAAGATGATGGCTTTCAGCAGCTCCAAAACGCCTTCAACCGCAATCCCCAGAATGCGGAACGGCAGCAGGACTAGCCAAACAACCGGATACAGCACCAGGAAAACCAGCGCCAGTGGCCAGCAGAAGATCAGCAGGATGCACCAAAGCAGAAAAGTAAGCATAACGGTCACCTGAACTGTAATACGGCAATTGACGCGATGAAGTTCCGATGATCCGCTGGCCTGGACTCCGGAGAAGGACGGCCCGGCGCAATCGACCAACTACAAGCCGAATCGATCCCACCAGCAGCTTGCCCGCCTTGCGGGCGTACATTTTACTTCTTGACACGGCACCCGTCGGCAAGTAGAACTTCGGTTCATATCTAACAGCGTTTGGTGAGGAGTGACTATGAACAAGGCTGACCTGGTGGAGAAAATTGCGGCCGCTCACGGTATCAGCAAGACGGCTGCCGGAGGCGCAATCGACACCATCATCGATTCCGTGACAAGTGTGTTGAAGAAGGGTGGCCGCGTTACCTTGGTGGGATTCGGGACCTTTTCCGTTTCACAGCGCAAAGCGCGTAACGGACGCAATCCGCAGACCGGTGGCGTCATCAAGATTCCCGCCCGCCGAGTGGCGAAGTTCACCCCCGGCATTGAACTGAAGAAGGCAGTGGCGAGGAAATAGCGGACTCGAGTCGATGGTGCGAACCGCAGCCCTGAGATACCTGCTCTGCTGCGAACGGCGGGTGCTTGCGACGACCACTGCCCGCCCGTGTGACCTCGCGGCCACTTTGCGTGCCAACTTTGGCCTTGTGCGTGTTGCTTAAGCAGACCTTTGAGCGTAGAGTTACGCGTTCATCAAAGCGCCACAACCTCACCTCCAACCTGATCGATCCGATCAACCCGACAGAACTGAAAGGACACGTGCATGAAGGCAATGCTGATGTGTTTCGTAATAGTGGGACTGGCTCTCACCGCTCAAGCCCAGATGGGCAGCAGCAAGACAAGCGGTGGAGTCGAAAAAGCCATCGCGAGCATGGAACAACAGTGGGCCTCTGCGGCAAAGGCCGGCAACCCCGACCAGGTGGCTCCGCTGCTGGCTGAAAACTTCATCAACATGGACAGCGATGGCAGCATGCGTAACAAGGCGGAGAGTCTCGCCAGGATGAAGGGCGACAAGTGGGAAATTAACCAAGTCAGCGACATCAAAGTCACCACCGATGGCAATACTGCAATCGCCACCGGCGCCTGGCAGGGCAAAGGCACCCACGCTGACGGCACTTCGGTGAACGCTCATGAGCGCTGGGTTGATACCTGGATGAAGACGCCAAGCGGCAAATGGCAATGCATCGCCAGCGCCAGCGCGCCATCGAAGATGTAAGGTGAAACTGCACCGCGTAATGAATCTTTCGGGCGCTTCACGTAGTCAAAGGGATTGATTGCAGCGAAAACCGTTTGCCGCAATGCTGCGCCATCCGGTAGAATTAAGGTTTGTACTCAATAGCTTAGGAGTTCCATGAAAGCAGCCATCCATCCCATTTACGACGAAGTGCGCGTCCATTGCGCCTGCGGCAATACATTTCTCACCCGTTCCACCCATAAGGGCGACATCAATGTGGAAATTTGCTCTGCATGTCATCCGTTCTTTACGGGCAAGCAAAAGCTGGTGGACACCGCCGGCCGCGTGGAGCGTTTCCGCCGCAAGTACGCCAAGAGCGACGCCGGCAAGGCCGAAACCGCTAAGACTGAAGCCGCCAAGACTGAAGCCGCAAAGAACTAACTTCGTCTTCGAAGCTCCCAAAGCCTCCGCCGCGGCGGAGGCTTTTTGCTATTCGCCTCCACCACTCAGTGCATGATCAACTGACAGCGCTCCCGCGCCTTTGATCAAAATAACCAGGCCCACCGCGATCGCCAGCAGGTGATACTCGTAGCCCTCGCCCTTCTGCTTGCCGTACCAGTTCATAAAGAACCCGTTGTGCACGTGCACCGTCGCGATCGCGACCACCATGTTGACGATGATTCCGAAAGCCGCAATGCGGCTGAGCAGGCCCACGATCAAGCCCAGTCCGCCAAAGAATTCGGCGCAGATGGCGAGAAATGCCAGCGGCGCGGGAATGCCCAGCTGTTGGGTAAAGAAACCCATGGTGCCGTGGAAGCCAAAGCCCCCGAACCAGCCCAGCATCTTCTGTGCGCCATGCGCAAAGAAAACGACGCCTAGGACCAGGCGAATCAAAGTGAGGGTGAAATCGTTTGGAGTGGAAAGCAGTTTACGCAACGTAATCCTCCCGGCCAGACGGGTCGCGACGAGCTCCGGCCTTCTTAACATTCTCCTAAGCCAGATGCTTGTTGCAACACGCAAGTTGCGGAAATATTTGGTGCGGTTCCCGGAAAAGTAGCTACTGACGGCAGCAGCTTACCCATTTCTTGCGGGAATAGCAATTAGCCGCGTCTCTCCGTTATGATCATGCGCTTGGGGAACGGATGCCAATGAACTGCAAGCCGACTGCACGATTGCTCCGCGTCGCGATCTTCGTCACTGCCGTAGTCTGCCTGGCAGCAGCTCTAACCGCGCAGAAAAGTCAAAGCCCCAGCGGCACCTGGAAGTTCGCCGTCTCGGGCGATTCTCGCAACTGCGGCGACATCGTGATGCCCGCTATTGCCGCTGGCGTGCTCTCTGACGGTGCCGCATTCTATTGGCACTTGGGCGACTTCCGGGCGATTTCCAAGATCGACGAAGACTACCGGCGTATTCATCCACAAGCGACGATGCCGGACTATCTCGCCGACGCTTGGCCGGACTTCATCCAGCATCAGCTTGTGCCTTTCGGCAAGCTGCCTGTGTTCTTGTCTATCGGCAATCACGAACTGGTGGCGCCCCTGACGCGGACGCAATACATCGCACAATTTGCTGACTGGCTGGATCAACCCGTCCTGCGGCGACAGCGGATAGAAGACAGCTCAGGCGATCATGACGTTACAACGTACTATCACTGGATCGATCGCGGCGTCGACTTCATTAACATGGACAATGCTTCCGCCGACATGTTCGACCCGGCAGAGATGACATGGTTCAAGATGGTGCTGGCGAACGACGCGAAGAACAGTGCCATCCACACGGTGGTGCTTGGCATGCACGCTGCGTTGCCCGATAGTTCTTCGGCCGGACATAGCATGAATAGCTCGGTGCGAGGACAATCGAGCGGGCGGGAAGTCTACGCCGAGCTGTCCGCATTCCGGAAGACAACCAGGAAGAATGTGTATGTGCTGGCCAGCCACTCGCACTTTGTCATGAACGACGCTTACAACACCGCCTGCCACAAAGGCGATGTGTTGCCGGGATGGATCATGGGAAGCGCCGGTGCCGTGCGTTACCGTTTGCCGGCTGACCGCGCGCTCTCCACCATCGATAAGACCGATGTCTATGGCTATCTGCTGGCGACGGTTGCGCCGGACGGATCCATTAGCTTCCAGTTCCAGGAGGTCAAGCAATCCGACATTCCGGCCAGCGTGGTTAAGGACTTTTCGCGCGACCAGGTGAAGTGGTGCTTCGAGCAAAACAAGTCCAACTACACGCCCGAAAACCCAACCTGCGATACTGGCTCGTCCAGTGGACGGTAGCCGCGCCGTCCGGAGTTGCTGAAGTGCTGAAACTCCAGGCTTCCGATTACGACGAGATACGCCGCCACGGCGAAGAGACTTATCCCAACGAGTGTTGCGGCATCCTGGTGGGCACGTCGGAAGGCGATGTTCGTGCCGTGCAATCCGCAATCCGCTGCAACAACGTCCGAGCCGATTCTCCGCAGACACGTTACACCATTGACCCGCGCGACCTGGTGCGCATTCAACGCGAGGCCCGCGAGGAGAAGCTCGACATCGTTGGTTTTTATCATTCCCATCCCGATCATCCCGCACAGTGGTCGCCAACCGACTTGGAACAAGCTCAGTGGATGGGCTGCTCTTACGTGATCACCGCGGTTGAACACGGCAAAGCAACGCACACCAAGTCGTTCGTGCTTACCGGAAACCGTGAGGAAGACAAAATGCTGGTTGAAGAGGATGTTGTACTAGTTACTGGTTACTAGTTACTAGTTGCCGCTTTTATCCATTCCCAACTGCCAAAACAAGAACGAATAGACGTCGGTCCAATCCTCCACAACCTTTGAAATCGGCTTCCCTGCCCAGTGTCCGGCTTTGGTCTCGATGCGTAGCAGGATTGGATTTGGACCGCCATTGTTCGCCTGCAACTCTGCGGTCATCTTTTTCGCGTGCATGGGATCGACGCGAGTATCGCTGTCGGCGGTCATGAACAGCACTGCGGGATAGACCGTTCCTTCTTTGACATGTTGGTAGGGCGAGTAGGCGTAGAGCCACTGGAACTGTTTCGCATCATCCGACGAGCCGTACTCGGGAATCCACAGTTTGGCGATCTGAAAGTTCTGGTAGCGCAGCATGTCGAGCAGCGGGACCTGACAGATGACCGCGCGAAAGAGATCGGGCCGTTGCGTGATCGCAACTCCCGTCAGTAGGCCGCCGTTGCTGCCGCCGCGAATGGCGAGATGCTCCTTGTCGGTGTAGCCCTCCTTCTGCAAATACTCGGCCGCGGCGATGAAATCGTCGAAGACATTCTGCTTTTTGTCGAGCATGCCGGCGCGATGCCAGTCTTCGCCGAACTCGCTGCCGCCGCGCAGGTTCGCGACGGCGAAGATGCCATCATGATCAAGCCACGGAAACAGCGCCTTGTTGAACTCGGGCGTCAGGCTGATATTGAAACCGCCGTAACCGGTGAGCAGCACGGGGTTGTGGCCGGTGATCTTTAGGCCTTTGCGCATGACCAGGAACATCGGAACGCGCGTACCGTCCTTGGATGTGTACCAGATTTGCTTAGTCTCATACCGATCGGCATCGATGGCGCTCTTAACCGAGTCCCACAGCGTGCTCTTGCCGCTCGGGATATCGAAGCGATAGATGGTCGTTGGCGTGGTGAATGACGAGAAAAGATAGAACGCGCTGCTGCTATCGTATTCGCCGCCGATAGAGGAGATGGTGCCGAGCGCCGGCAGTTCGATTTCGCCCAGCGGCTTGCCTTCGGTGGTGAAGCGCTTCAGCAATGAGTGAGCGTTGAACTCATAGCGTGCGAAGAGCTGGCCACCAATGACAAATAGCGATGTTAGAACAGCATCCGACTGCGGAATGATCTCGCGCCAGTGCTCGTGCGTCGGCGTGACTAGCGGCGTCTTGAAAACGTGATAGCGCGGGCCATCTTCGTTGGTCAGGATGTAGAGATCGCCGTGGTAGGGATGGGCGATGTAGAGAAATTCCTTGCCGCTGGTGATGCGCAATGGAGCCGAGTCGTTCTGCATATCCTTCAGATAGAGTTCGTTCTTTGACCAGCCCTGCTCCACCATAATGCTAAGCCAGCGGCCGTCGTTCGAGAGCGATACGTTGGGCCAGTCCTGCGGGTCGCGCCCCTCGCCGAAGATGAGCGGGTCCTTTGCGGGATCGCTGCCCAGCGCGTGGTAAAAGACGCGGCGGTTGTACATCTCCTGTCCGGCGGCGACATCGCCGGCCTTGGGATAACGGGTGTAATGAAAGCCGCTGTCATCGGGCTGCCACGCCAGGCTACAGGCGCGCGTGCGTGCAATCGTGTCTGGTAGCAGCTTACGGGTCGCGGTTTCGATCACGTGCAGCGTGCTCATCTCTGAGCCGCTCTCGGAAGTGCCATACGCAACGTACTTTCCATCGTGCGAGGCGTTCCACCAATCGAGCGCAACCGTGCCGTCCTTGGAAAGCAGGTTTACATCGACCAATACCGCGTCATGTCCGTCAACGCCTTTGCGCACGTAGAGCACGGGCTGGTTCTGCGTGCCTTCGCGTCGCGTGTGAAAGTAAAAGTCGGCGCCAACCTGCGTGTCGCCGAGGTTGCCGATCTGGATCAACTGCTCCAAGCGCTGATGTAACTGGGCGCGGCCCGGCAGCCCGTCGAGAACGCTCCGCGTATACGCCAACTGCTCGGCGACCCATTGCTGCGTCGCTGGACTGCTGCCGTCCTCGAGCCAACGATAAGGATCGACAACCTTGTGGCCGAAGTAATCGTCGGTTACAGGCTGCTGCTGAGTTGCGGGCGGTTTGGGAATATTCATTGTGGCGGAAGCATCGGAGCTGTGATTCTGCGCCATCGCGACGGAGAACGGCAACATGAGCAGCATCCCTACACATGTGCCGGGTAATATGCAGAATCGACTCATAGTGGGCCCGCGCTCTCATCATACAACCGCATCCGAGCGCCTACTTGTTTCATGACCTGTGCAGCTTCGGCAAGACCGTCACCTCAAGGGCGAACAGGACCTATCAGGGACTAAATTCGACTTGGGGACCTCTCTGGGAATGAGACCGCAAAAGAAGCGGCGCAACCTTTGACGCGGTGCGCACGCGCCCGCTACAATACCATTACAATTTGACGCGCCGTCTGGCGCAAAACACTCCTCAGTAGCTCAATGGCAGAGCATCCGGCTGTTAACCGGAGGGTTGTAGGTTCGAGTCCTACCTGAGGAGCCATTTTTTCTTCAACTTGCAGATATCCCTCTAAGTGATCACAACTGTCAGCAATTGAGTCTCTGGGGAAACTCAAAGAGGATTCCCAAAAACACCAGAGGGCAGCCCCAAGGCTGCCCTCTATGGTCAAGGGGGATATGTCCTGACTTTCAGGAGGTGCCCCCGTTTAGATCACGGACTTTCGTCCTGCGTATATGATCCATCACACCTGTTGAAGATGCAAGTCATTCAAGAAGATCAAACGGCGACGAGAATGCATTCGAACCCACTTGTGTAGAACTTGATTCTCGCTCGTGCTGAAAGTTCGAGCGGTTCACACTTCTCCACAAACCAGCCGTGAGCGATCCTATCGAGCCCGGCACCAACCAGCGGAGCGGCGGTCCTGAGACAGGCCCGCAGTCCGACGGCGTCCGTCTTACCCCAATGAAGTACCAGATTCCTGTGTCGATACAAACGCCTAAAACAGTGCGCTGCGTGTGCCTCAATATCTTTTAGCGTTGATGCTGGATCATTTAAAAAGGCCAGTGATCCTCGACGTGCAGCTAAGTCCGAAGGACTAGGGAAAGTGAGAGCAGTCCCCGTTTTGATCAATTCCGCTAGAGCTGCTCCTCGATCACGATTAGTAGCACACGCTTTCATTCTCTCCGCGACCTCTCCGCCTTGCTCCTCCAACTCATAAGAGAGAACCGTCAACTCAGCGCGGGGAAAAGAACAACAACGAGGGATGCCATTTTGGAAACGGTACTCTCATCAGGAATGGAAAAACCTCCGGTTCTTACCGGAGGTTCAAGTCCCACGAGCATAGATTGAACTTACTGCGCCAAATAACGAGCGACGGCAAAGTTATCGAAGAAGATCAGTCCATCATAGAATCCAGTGTTCCCAGCAGCAACGGTCTTCCCGTCGCTCTGTAAAACAAGTGCGCTGATGAATGAGATCGGGCCCGGAGTTACCGCGGTACTCACAATCCCGTTCGTGCCGAAGCTGTTGTCGAGGTGCCCGGTGGTGGTGTAGCGGGCCAGTACCAAAGATGACGAGCTGTAGTTCGTCCCCAGGTCATTGGGGACGCCCGGTACTCCGGCCACTCCTGCCACCACAATCGCGCCGTTGGATTGAATAGTAAGCGCGAAGGCAGCACCATTCGGAAAGGTGTTTCCAAATCCGGTGATGACGCCGCCGCCAGTACCGATACCAACCCCCGGATTGAAGGTGGTGTCGATGCTTCCGTTCGCGTTATAGCGGACCAATCCGAAGCCTGTCTGATTGTTTATCACGACCGTACCACCGTTCCCGGGTGCAGTAAGGAGTGCGCTGGTGATGGTGCCGGCTACAACGATCTTGCCGTTGCTTTGCACGGCGAGGCCGGCTGCCGACGCCGGGCAGGCCGCTTGTCCCGAGATGCCAAACGTCGTATCCAGGCTCCCGTTAGCGCTGTAGCGTGCAATTGCACCCGCCTGTGGAATGGGCAAATTAAACGACACGCCTGCACCTACGCTGATTAGGGACGGCGCGCCTGAGCCTGTGGTTACCAGGATCTGGCCGCTGGGTAGCACAACCATTGCGGTTGCGGCCGCCGCGTTCAAAGGGGCGATGCCGTTGGTGCCGAAGGTGGGATCAAGTTGACCGGTGCTGGTGTAGCGCCCGATAAGACCGGAGCCGGTGATCAGAATCTTGCCGTCCGCTTGTAACGCGAAAGCATTGGGTGAGCCTATTGTTGTAAAGAGCGACATGGAGGTGGCAAAACCGCCATTGCCAAAGGTGGTGTCGATACTGCCGTCGCTGTTGAATCGGCCAATCGGTCCGGTGAATCCCTGCGCCGCGGCCAGGATTTTCCCGTCCGGCTGTATGGCCACGGCAAAGACATCTGCAACATCCCCACCAAAGGTGTTGGTCACGATGCCGCCAGAGCCGAAGCTGGAGTCGAGAGTTCCATTGGTGTTGAGCCGCAACAGGGACGGCCCGTTGGGGGTCGCTCCACCGAGTACGATTTTGCCGTCACTCTGAATCGCCACTGCGTTGTCGATCGGCGCAAAATTGTCTTCGGTAAAGTTGGTGGTAAAGATTCCCCCAGTCCCGAATGTCGAATCCAGTTGGCCCGCCTGGGCAGCGGCTTGCTGGGAAGCCATGAGTAAGATAGAGAGAATCAGCAGCGAAGCGCGGTTCAATGTCGTGCTGTACATGATGTGTTCCTCCGTGACTTGCGCGTGGGCCTGGGCTGCTGGATCAGCAATCGTCCACAGTTGCTGGCCGTGCGCAAGAAGTTGTCAAGAACCTACGCCAACCAGGCCGACTTTGCAAAATCACTTTTTCTCACCATCAACCTCACCGGCTAAGTGATGGTGAACAATGGCTTACTTGAGTTTATTCGGTGCCGTGCCTGTTGCATCGCGCCCGTGAGAACGCCTTGCCTACGGGTTGCGATACACTTTTCAAAATATGACCATTCGTTGACAAGTGCAGCCGAGGAAGGACATTTCCTTAATTCGGCATGGGATATGTCGCCAATTGAGCCAAATGATTCAGAATACCGTCGCCTGATGGGACATGCCCCAGCATTCGGCGATTCCAGGTCTACTCCGCTGCATGTACGCTTCGGACCCTATGAAGTCAATTTGCACAAACGCGAGCTTCATAAGGGAGCGCTGAGGCTTAAGGTCCCGCACCAGTCCTTTCAAATTCTGGCGATGCTCCTTGAACGGCAGGGACAGCTTGTGTCGCGCGAAGACTTGAGACGAGAGCTCTGGCCGGACGACGTTTTTGTCAATTTTGAAGGAAGCCTGAATAGTGCGGTGCAAAGATTACGGAGCCTGCTGCAAGATACCTCTCGAGAACCGCGCTATATCGAAACTCTGCCGAAGGAAGGTTATCGCTTCATAGCCAAGGTCGAGCCGCTGAGGCCGGCCTCAAGAGAAGGATCGGATGGTGCTGCGACATTGGATCCCGGTGAGTTTTCGGTTGACAGAACGCCGGATAAGTTGCAGACCATTGTATCGACGCCGGATCGCAACTCCCGACATTGGGCGCCGACGGCAGTCTTTTTCTTCATTGTAGTTATGCTGGGTGGATTAGCTGGGTATCGCTATAGCGGTTGGTATAAGCATGTGCCAAATGCCCAAGGTCAACCGGCTCAACCCTCCCTGGTAATGCCCTCCAACTACATACGCCACACGGTTGCCGTCATGGGGTTCACCAATGTTTCGGGAAATGCGCTGGACGAATGGTTATCGACCGCATTTTCCGAGATGCTCTCCACCGAGTTGGCCGCGGGCGACCACCTCCGAGTGGTTTCGGAGGAGGATGTGTCCCGAGCGAAGCATGAACTATCTCTAACGAATAGAGATAGCTATGGCGGCAATACGTTAACGAAGATTCGCAGGGACATTGGCTGCGATTATGTCGTTGCTGGGTCCTATCTCGCCATTGGACAAGCAGGCAGGGGACGGGTTCGCCTCGATGCTCGAGTAGAGGACGCGCTAACGGGGGATACGGTTGCGAGCTTCGCCGTCGTTGGTTCCCAGTCGGATCTGTTTAATCTGGCGTCCCGCGCTGGCGAACAATTGCGAGCAAAGCTTGGGGCAGAAACGTTGACCTTAAGCGAGGCGGAAGAGGTTAGGCTTGCGCTGCCGTCTGATCCAGAGGCAGCTCGGCTTTACTCTGAGGGACTCGCCAAGTTGCGGCTTTTCGATGACGTAGCGGCTGCCGCTCTCTTGGAGAGAGCTATCCGTCTGGAGCCCGAATATTCGCCGGCCTATTCTGCTTTAGCGACGGCGTGGTCCGATCTAGGCTACGACACTAAGGCCACTGCGGCGACCCTAAAAGGCATGGAACTGGCGCAGAATCTCCCGCAACACATGCGGCTGCAGATTGAGGCGCATTTTGATGAGATTAATGGAGACTGGGCACACGCGGTTGAGGTCTATTCCCGCTTGCGGCGATCGTACCCTGACAATCTTGACTACGGTTTGAACCTCGCCGGAGCGCAAGACGCGATGGGTAAAAACGCTGAAGCAACCGCAACACTCGCTGCTTTGCGAAAGCTACCCTTCCCAGAGGGCGATGATCCACGAATCGATCTTGCAGATGCCAGAATTGCCGGCGAGCTGGCAGACTATAAGCGAGAACAAACCTTAGCCGACAGCGCAGCCGGGAAGGCGGCAACGACTGGGGCGCGCCTGCTTCTGGCTCGCGCGAAGCTGACAGGTGGTTATGCTTCAAACGTTCTTGGAAATCTCAGCGGCGCCATAGACGCCTATACGCGCAGCGCGGCGAATCTTCGCTCAATCAGATGATGTCGAGAGATCTGCCCTCGCCTTAATGCAAATTGGTGGCGTCTTGGCGAAACGAGGCGACATTACCGGCGCCAGGCACAACATCGAGCAGGCGCTGAACGTATTCCGCGAACATGGAGACCAAGCTCATCAGGCAGCCGCACTCTCAAATCTGGGCGAGATGTGCGAGATTGAAGGCGACCTGCCCAAAGCGGAGAATCTCGTCCGCGAAGCCGCCGCCATTCTTGCCAAACTGAACCGGGTGAATCAGCGGGACATTGCGACCTACAACCTTGCCGAGTTACTCCAGCGCCAGGGAAAGTTCCGCCAGGCAAAAAACATACTGGAGCCGCTCCTGGAGCGTGTTCGTGGCGAGGGGAGCAAGTCTGTTCTTGGAGCTACCCTGGAAACCCTCGGCTCAATTGCTGAAACTCAGGGAGATATGGCAACTGCGCTGTCCAGGTACCGAGAAGCAATTGCACGAATTCAAAGAGACGAGTGGCAAGACGGAGTATGCCGAGGCTGAACGGTCTTTAGGAAGAGCGCTCCTGAGAGGAGGAGATAGTGTAAGTGCCGGGCAGGCCTTTTCCGAAGCGCTTTCAGTTGACCGCGAAATTGGCGCAACGGCTGACGCCGCATGGGACCAGATTGAGATTGCGGAGGTCGCATTGGTACAGGAAGGAGGATCGGCAGACGTGAGTACCCTGCGATCCGCTATCGATGAGCTTCGCCGGGGAAGCATGACCGATTATGAAATCGAAGCGGAAATCATGCTCGCGCGCGAGATGATTCAACAGGGCAACACTCCCTTAGCCACGAAGATTCTAGGAGAAACCGCCGTGCTTTCGGCCCACAGCTATGATCCGACGGTCCGCTTCGATGTTGCCCTGGCAACCGCTCGGCTCCGAGGCAGCCAGCATCGTTTCGACGAAGCAAGGCGGACGCTGCAACCGGCACTCCAGAGGGCCGTCGGAATGGGTTGCGTGCGCTGTCAACTCGAAGCGCGACTCGAACTAAGCGAGATTGAGATCCAGGCTGGAAACGTAGAACGGGGACGGACTCAATTGCATCAACTCGCCGACGAAGCTGGGAGCAGAGGATTCCGTCTGATTGCAGAACAGGCCACCGCTGGTATCGGTCCGGCAGTGCCGGGAAACTCTTCGGGACAACCCACCCGGCGAAACCCACTTCCGTAAGTGTAGAAGTTCGGCGAGCGACACGTGGATAAGGTTTCGCCTAAGCCAATAAATTTGAACTGTTGGGCCGCTCACTTAGGAGGTACGCTGTCTACAGAAACCACATGAGCGAGAAGTCGCCAAACCTCCGACTGAGAGCGGACGACACGCCACAAGTCACAAGAAAGGGTAGGGCGTAATACGGCCAAGTGAGATGTGTCTACTCAACATCCAAGTGGCCATCCAGGCGCCCCCGCACACGCGGAGCTCCAAACTTCTTTTCCTTCGCGCAAGCGTTGCGCACCCGGCGCGCACACTCTCGGAATCAGGAACAGCAGGCCACCCAGATGCTCAAGCATCGCTCCGAAATGCTACTTTATGGTTCGTCTCTCACTCTTTTTTGTCGATGGTCATTCAGATCACAGCCGTTATGATTGCCGATTCAAAATTCCAGGCTTACGCTGGCGACTGCCATCGTTGGTACTGTTTTATCGGGCCCTCATCGGCCGGCATAAGGTCATGAAAGCACCCGCCGAATCAGTTGTGCTACGTGCAGCGCGTGTAGAGGTTTCAACGATATCCTTGGCGTGTTCGGCTATTGCTCACGATGTGGCACGAGAAACGACTTTCAGGTGCTTTCCGAGAAAATCATCCCGGCTATCCGCGAGCGAATAAATGCTGGTAGTGCCCATGAGGGGTGCGTGAGGGATACTGTTGCCGCCTTCGACTCCTTAGTGGGCCAGTACCGTCACGGCCTAGTTCGGCGATCTTAGTCTGGTCCAACTTAGGGTTTGCCCGTCATCCGGGAGCAATCCGGACAGAGCACATATACGAGATAGCGACAACCCGTCAAACTGGATTTAAACCCGCCTCGTTAGGATGGCCACCCTGTTTTGATTCCGCCGTGAACCTACTGATGCAATGAGAATCCGGACGGCAAAGCTGCCTCAAGATTGATTTGCTCTCCGGTGATGGGGTGGTGGAATTTCAGAAATTGGGCGTGCAGGAAATATCCTCCATCGCCGGGGAGGCCAGGAAGGTTTTCAAGAGGCTGGCCGGCCAAGCCGTACAGAGGATCGCCTACCAGGGGATGGCCGATGGATGCCAGATGGATTCTGATCTGATGAGGGCGGCCCGAATTTAGGCTTACCTCAAATGTTGTGGTGCTGGTGGTGCGTGAGATCACCTTTGCCAATGACTTTGACGGCTTGCCATTTGGGTTGGCGGCCCACACGGAACCGATGAGCGGGTGGGGTACTAGGCCGATGGGTGTGAGGATCTCGTAGGCGTCTTGCTGTGCAATGTTTTGAGCCAGCGCCCGGTAGATTTTCTGAATTTTGGGTGTGTTCCAGTTTGCGAGTAGAGCAGAAGCCGCCAGCGGTGTTTTGGCGAAGAGGACGATGCCGGTTGTGGCTCGGCCCAACCGGTGGAGAGGGTTTGCGTTGGGAGTTTGCTTTTGCACCAAGCGCAGAAGGGTACTTTCCATGAAGCCGCCGCCGGGGAGGGTGGGTAGCCCGCTGGGTTTGTTGACGGCCAACAGATGGGGGTCTTCAAACAGGACTTCGAAGTGCTGAGGGGAGTCAGGTTCGATCCAGGGTGGACGGTTCCAGACAAGGGTTTGGCCGAAAGTGACCGATTCGCTTCCGGTGGCGGTGACACCGTTGAGGGTGAGTTCGCCATTGTTCAGTTTTTGTTGCCAGGCTTGTGGGGTTGAGTGGGGGTAAAGGCTTGCCAAGTGGGAGAGCAGAGTTTCTCCATGGTATTTGCCGCTGATGATCGTGGAGTAGGCATAGCCCCTGTTGAGCATGTAGTTTGAGTGTAAGCTATCGCATCTGGGCAGGAGTTGCTGAGGTTCGAGCGACACTGGATTTAGGCAGCAATAGTTTTAGCGCGTCCTTTGTCGGCAAGCCAGATTCCGCGCGGATCACGCGCGGCTCGGAAGTAATCCACCTGGACGGAAATCGCCCGCCCCGAGCTGTTGAAGAACTCCACGAGGGTCACGCCCACAAGGACGGAACGTCGAGAGGCCGTCAAACTGGATAACTTCCGAGTGGCTGACGATCCGCTCGAACCAGTCGCTAAACATGGCGCCGTTATACGCGAGCGTTCCTGACTGGGATTCGAACAATAGCGGAAGAAATAGCGGTGAGTCAGCTCACCATGCGCCCTGGCGCGGAGCCTGGAATGTTCATGTGTCGCTTCGCTAAACTTTGTGAGGTGGATTGGCTCCGCGGGGGAGCCCCTTTGCCGAGGCCTCAGCTCCAGGGGGTTCACGGAACGGTTCCACCGAAATGCGCTCGTAACACACTTCCAGCACTGTCAGGTATGCTGTACCGCCCGGCGCTTGGAGAACTACGCGATCGCCCGCTGCCGATTTCATCAACGCGCGCCCCAGAGGCGACACCCAACTGATGTGGTTGCGGTTGAGATCGACCTCGTCCGTGCCCACGATGCTCACCACTCGCTCCGTTGCGGCGGCATTGGCATAGCGCACAGTCGCTCCAAAGAATGCCCTCGTCGCCGCCACCCCCGCTCTCGGAGTTTCGGGGTCAACCACCTCCGCGGACTCGATTCGCTTCGTGAGAAAGCGAATCCGCCCATCGATCTGGCGCAGCCGCCGCTTGCCGTACTGATAATCGGCGTTTTCACTGCGATCGCCGTTGCTCGCAGCCCACGCCACCACCTCCGTCACGGCCGGGCGTTCCCTGGTGAGCAGAAACCGGTGCTCATCTTTCAGGCGCTGCAGGCCGCCTGGCGTTATGTAGTTGTTGCTTGGCGTCGCGGGCCCGTCCCCCTTGCGATCTTCTTGTAACCCTTTTGGCATATCTTAATAAGTCGGCCAGCATCCGGCAACCGCATTGGAACCTACTTGGACGTGAAACGTCCGACCCGTGCTGTTGAAGAACTCCACCAGGTCGCGGCCACAAGGACGGAACGGCGACTATTCGCCCAAGTGGATTTCCGCCGCGAAACGCGCCCAATAGCATTCATAGGCCCTACGGCGTTTCCTGTTGCTAATCCTGCCAGACTCTCCCAGAACGAGACTTGTTGGGCGTTTCCTTGAACAAGCCGACGCAGTGGGCTCAAACACCGCTCAATGGTTGGCAAGAAAATAGAGGTCATCGTGGCCCGTGGGACGCGCGTAAAGGATGGCCGATAAGTCGGGCGGGACGTCCCATGCATTACCGCTGAAGTCCTCACGAATTGCAAATGGGAAGACCAAAACCGGCTGCGGCTCGCCGCTCACGGCGCCGTCGTGCCATTTCTGCCGATAAATGGTTGTCTGGCCGTGTTTTGTGGCGGCATACAGGAACGACTTGCCATCCGAGGCAAATTTAGCAATGTAACTTGCTAAACCGGGCTTCAGCGGCGTGCATTTCCTCTCGCTGAGGGAGTACTGATAAATCCCGGGATCATTTCCCCAGAGCACGGTTCCGATCAGGTAATTGCGATCTGGGGAGATGTCGAGCGCCCCCAGACACCCTTCGAACAACAACTCCGGTTTCGATTCTGCTGCGCTCAAGTCGAGTTTCCAGGTTTTGCCGACACGTGCCTCGTGCGCGTCAACCGTGGAAACAAGTATGGAAGAGGTACCGCGCACCGGTGCAGCTAACTCAGCCAAGCCCGGCAGGTCCGGCAGTTGACGCAGATGACTGCCATCGGCATTCACCAGAAAAAGGCGGCCCTTCCCTTGCGCATCCTGGTCCGAAAACACAAACTGCGAATCATCTTCCGACCAGGCGAGAGTCTCGATGTGCGAACCCGATGTGCTAACGCTCTTCGCATTGTTCCCATCGATATCCGCGATCCACAACTGGCGGCGCTCCGGTTCTGGTTCCGTGAGATAAGCCAGGCGGCGGACATCGTGCGATATGAGCGGTTGAGTCGCGAGCTCCCCTACCGCATCGATCGATTGTTTTGTGGACGGGCGATAAAGGGTAAGAACTCCCGATGACCTGCCGTTCACGAAATAGAGGCCCTTGCCGGAGGAATCCCGCAGAGGGTTACGATCCGGACCGGGGCCGAAGGTAAGCTGCTTCAGCCCCCCGTCAGCCAGCGAATATTCCCAGATGTTACGGATGCCGTTTATCACGCGAGAAACATAGACCGACTTGCCCGGCTGACCCCAACTAACCCGTCCTAGAGCTTCGGGGATACTCCACTCCCGAACCATCTTGCGCGATGCCAGGTCGAAGTTCTGCAGTTGCAGGTGGTCAGGGTAGTGCAAAAGCAGGAGCAAGTTGCCGCCATCAGGATATGCGAATAGAGCTGGCTCTCCCCTCTGATCGGGCAATTTGTACAACGTCTCGGACGCAGCGCCGCTGCGATCCGTGCGAACGATTCTTCCATCATAGGTGCCTACGAAGAGTGAGCGCCCATCGGCCGAAGGAGTTATTGCAATTCCATTGGACAAGTGCCGAGGAACACCACCCAGGGTAGGAATAGACCAGATTTCGTAATCGCCGATGCTGGGTCCAAAGAAGATCTCAGTGCCATCGGCTGAGAAGCCGAGGGGATTTTTGTTACCCTCGTCCTTGGTCAATTGCAGAGGCTGGCCCCCGGAGGTCAACATCACGAATAGTTGGTCGTAACCATCCACCTGCGAGGTAAAGGCTATGGTGCGGCCATCGGGCGAGAGGATGGGGAAGTCTATGGCCCGGTTCCATTCACTGATCTTGGTGACCTTGCCTGTACCAGAGTCCTTTGCCGGAGTGGACCAGAAGTGATAACCCACAAAGCCCAAGGCCAGCAAGACGATCACCGCGCCAATATACAGAAGCGGGCGCCGCCGGGACACCGCAACGGATGACGTGCCGCTCGGCTGGACTGCGGCCGGGAGCGAGGGCATCGATCCGGAGCCAGACTGCGCGACCTGTGCCACCGAAGAGTGCTTCGAGCTGCTGTCCCGCGCCAGGCGCTTCAAATCGGCCCGCAACTCCGTCGCCGACTGATACCGCAGGTCGCGGTCCTTTTCCAAACTCTTATTGATGATGCGCTCGAGTTCACCGGGAAGATCCGGGTTCAGACGTACCGGGTCCACGGGCGCGCTGTCGAGAATGGCTTTGAATATCAGTGGAGTAGTGTCGCCCCGATAGGGCAAAGTCCCAGTGGCCATCTCATAGAGCACCGCGCCGAAAGAAAAGATATCGGTGCGGGCGTCCAGTTCCTTTCCACGCACCTGCTCGGGTGACATATACGCGACCGTACCCAGTGTGGAACCTGGACTGGTCAAATGCTCCTCAATCATCGCCGTAGCTTGCGCGGCTTCTCCGGCCCCCACTGGCCCTGCGACTCTTTTCGCAGCGGTAGCTTTCGCGAGACCAAAATCCAGAATCTTGGCATGTCCGCGCTTGGTAACGAAGATATTGGCAGGCTTAATATCGCGATGCACGATACCCTCTGCGTGGGCTGCCTCAAGCGCGTCCGTGATCTCGATGGCAAGGGAGAGGAGGGTTTCCATGTCCATCGCGCGCCCGGCGATGCAGTGCTTGAGAGTGGCCCCGTCCAGAAATTCCATAGCAATGAAGGTTTGCCCATCCTGCTCAGAAATTTCGTAAATCGTGCAGATATTGGGATGATTTAGGGCGGAAGCGGAACGTGCTTCTCGGCGAAAGCGCTGCAATGCCTGTGGATCTTCTGCCACATCGGCCGGCAGAAATTTAAGGGCGACAAAACGACCAAGCGATGTGTCCTCGGCCTTGTACACTACGCCCATGCCACCGCCACCGAGCTTCTCGATGATGCGGTAATGCGAGATGGTTTCGCCGATCATGCTTTGGGTCACCTCATCTTACGGAGGCGGACCCTTGCAGTCAACGAATCCAGCAAAGGGTTAACTCAGGGAAGCGCTTGTCGGAATTTGACGAGAAACACGCTCGTCGCCACCGAACTATCGGCGTCTGTAGACTGGCCAGAAACCGGCTTGGGGGGAGATTACTCCTCCTATGTCGGCCAGCATCCGGCAACCGCATCGGCACCGGCACTTGGCCGTAGAACGCCCATTACTCCCTTGTGCCGATGCCCGAGCGGTATCGATCTCAGCCAGTCGGTTGGCGAGTATTCATCCAGTTGGCAGCGAGCGATCGTTTCCGAGTGTCCGACGATTCGCGCAGTAATTGACTCGGGATTCTGATGTGAATGAATGCCATTGAAGGGCTTGAACTTCTGAGGACCGCGCTGAGCGTAGAAACGTTTTATCATGTCATGCATGGCGCAATCGCGATTAGCGCTGAAATCCAAAACGTCAGGGTGAACGAATCATGCTTCGAGGCTCTGGCGCGCCGCCGTCTCTGCCGGCCAGTTTTCAGGCAAAGACCATTCACAGCCCGGAAGCGGCGGATATCTTCGTGCGCTGGGGAGGAACGGGACCGGCGGTTGTGCTCATTCACGGATACGCTGAGAACAGCGACTCCTGGGCCCCTCTGGCCGCGGATCTCATGAAGGATCACACTGTCGTGGTGCCGGACCTTCGCGGAATTGGGAAGTCATCAAAGCCAGAATCTGGGTATGACAAGAAGACGCAGGCCCAAGACATGCGCGCGGTCGTGACTGGGTTGGGATATGACAAGACGTTTGTGGTCGCACACGACATCGGCAACATGGTAGCTTACGCCTACGCTGCCATGTATCCGGACAAGGTTGAGCGGCTGGTCGTAATGGACGCACCGATTCCGGGGATCGAGCCGTGGAAGGAGATTCTGCTGAACCCCGGAGTCTGGCATTTCAATTTTCATGGTCCGGATGCAGAACGGCTCGTGGCTGGGCGTGAGCGCATCTATTTCGATCGAATTTGGAATGACTTTACGGGCGACCCCTCCAAACCTGACGAAGCGACCAGAGATTTCTTTGCCGCCACTTACGCGCAACCGGGGGGAATGCGGGCTGGATTTGCCCAGTTCACTGCGTTTTCTCAGGATGCAAAGGACAATGAAGTTTTCGCGCGTGTGAAGCTCACGATGCCCGTGCTGGCCGTCGGCGGCGAGAAATCCTTTGGTCCACTCCAGGCAGTGATCATGCGAAACGTTGTGACCAATGTTCAAGAGGCGGTCGTCTATGGCTCCGGGCATTGGCTGATGGAAGAGCGCCCTGCGGAAACGGTGGCACTCATTCGCAAATTCCTCGACTCTCAGTAAGTTGCTGCACGAACCGGCGAGAGCTGTTGTAGTGCAAATAAGGGGCGATCCCGAACTTGGGCTGTTCGGACAGTCAAGTTGACGTGAAACGCCCAACCCATCGTCTTGGAGGTCCCGGTCACAAGGATGGAACGCCGACTATACGACCGAGTGGATTCCGGATTCGGTATGGTTGGGCCAGCAATCGCAAGCGTGCGGCCCTCACGTTAACGCGGGAATCGTGCCGACATGAGAGCCGCCAGTCAGAATCGAGCCGCCGGAACCGAGAGTTTAGTCCTACCCTTATCGGCGCGGCGTCCGGATATATCCGTGCGCCACACCCGCGGAGTCCACATAGAATCCAACGATGATACCGCTCGCATTTATGCCACCTGCGTTGCTATACGTGGCCCCGGGCGGATCGAATCCCGTGTAGTTGCCGTGGCTCAGCAGAAACGAGTGGGTGACATTCGAAGTATCCGTGTAGAAACCGACGATGTCTCCCTGGGGGTTAATTCCTCCATTGAAGGTGAGGATAGAGTGCGGAAAGTCATTCGAGGTGAAGTTCCCATGGCAGAGCTGGTAGCCGTGAGTCACTCCACCGTTATCTGTGTACGTACCAACAACTGTGCCGAACGTGTTCACTCCGCTGGCAAAGCTGCTGGGCGCCTCGAATGGATTGAAGCTGGTGATCTCACCGCGCCTGGATACAGTAAAGCTCTCGTAAGGGGGTGTTTCGCATGTGGGGTCTACCAGACAGGTAAATCCTGTCATTTCGCCCCAGGAATTGACACTGGAGAGAGCCGTGGCGAGCGCGCCGGGAACGTCAAACGTGGTGTAGTGGCCCCTAACCAAGATGAAGCCGTGGGTCACACCACTGGCGTCGAGGAAGTTGCCCACGACCACCTCTTCTGCGTCGATGTAATTGGGAGAAGTCAAGGTAGAGCCCGGGGGATCGATTACTGTAAAGTCTCCGCCTGCCGTTAGGATGAAACCATGTTGAAAACCGGCAGTGATCTCAATACCGACGCTCGTCCCCTGCGGATTGGGCCCGCCGATTAGAAGGGTGGCAGTCGCGCCCGGAAAGTCGACCGTCTTATAGGTTTGCGCCCACGCCATGGACAATGTTGCAAATGCAACACTAATTACCAGAAATCGAAATACTTTGTTCACGGAATCCTCCTGATCTTTCGTGCAAAACTATCCAGGAAAGTAACCCCAGTGGGCTTAGGCGGGTTGGCCTGATCTGCAAACAGAGTGGCTTTTGCGACGAGCCGCAGGTTTTGAGCGCTGGACTGAAGCCGCGAGGCAGACTCGTGGGCTAGAATACGGATCGTGCTGAAGCGCGACGACCTCGGTTTTCCTACCTTCTGGCCGCTGCAGATCGCGGGATGGGGCTGTTACTGTGGATTGGTTTTAGTCTCCATACTCCCCTCCCTCAAGCAGCCGGGGACGCTGCGCGGCAGTAGCGTATTTGTTCTCTCGATGTTCGCGGCCAGTTGCCTGCTGCGTCCGGTTTGCCGCTCCCTGATGAGCCGTGAGGTTTTCCTGGATGGCTCTGGAGATGCGGGCATTTGCCTGGTCTCTGGTAGCCGGAGCAATTACCGCTTATGTCGCTGAACTGTTGGCATTCGGTATTCGCCCGCTGGATTGGGCAGACTGGCTGGTGACTTTTACACAGGCTATTTTCACTCTCTTCTTGTGGTGTAGCCTGTACTTCAGCATCAAGCAATGGCAGCAATCGGCGCGGGAAAGAGAAAGACTGCTTCGGGCCGAGTCGGAGGTGCGCGACGCACGGCTGAACGCTCTGCGCTATCAGCTCAATCCACATTTCCTGTTTAATTCTCTGAATGCCGTGTCCACGCTTGTCCTGGACGGGATGCTCCGGCCGCCACCCGCATGCTGGCGCAGATTGGCGAGTTTCTGAGAACGATCCTGGATCGTGACGCCATACTGGAGACGCCGCTTTCGCAGGAGATTGCCTTCACCGAGCAGTACCTGGCGATAGAGCAGACCAGACTCGGAGGCCGACTGCGGATTGAAGTGACCATCGTCTCCAGAAACCTTGGACGCTCTGGTGCCGAGCATGTTGTTACAGCCATTGGTGGAGAATGCCGTGCGACACGGCGTGGCTCCCACTCGTGGAGGGTGGAACGATTCGAATTCAGAGCAAACTTCACGGCGGTCAATTGCAGATCAGCATCCAGAACTCCGCGACCTCCCGAGCTCGGGCCGAAACCGCCGATAAAGCGGCCCATGGTATCGGGCTCACCAATACCGAGGAACGTCTGAAGACTCTCTACGGCACGGATTACAGGTTCGTGCTGCAATACCCAGTCGCGGGCGGTTGCGAGGTCATTGTGGAACTACCTTTCCGAAAAGCGGCGCAGCAGCAAGAGGTAACAGCGTGCGCGCGCTGATTGTCGATGATGAGCCGCTGGCCCGGCGCGGCGTGTCTCTACGGCTACAGAAGTTCGCGGACATCAAGATCGTCGGCGAATGTGGGGATGGTTTGTCGCGCGATGAGAAAAATCCTCGAACTCTCGCCAGATCTTGTGTTCCTGGATGTTCAAATGCCCGGAATGAACGGGTTTGAGGTTCTCCGTTCTTTACCCAGGGAGAATCTACCCGGGGTAATCTTCCTGACGGCTTACGAACAACATGCCTTGCACGCATTCGAAGTTCACGCCCTGGATTATCTGCTCAAACCTGTGGATGACGAGCGCTTTGCCGCTGCCATGGATCGGGCTCGAAGGCTTGATGGATTCGGCGTCGAAGACCCGAATGGCCGAGCGTATCCTGGCGATGCTTGGACGGACCTCGGAAAAATACACGTCACGCTTTGTAGTGCGGACGGGTTCACGAATTCAGATCGTGCTGGTGGAGGATACCGACTGGATCAGCGCAGCCGGTGACTACACGGAATTGCATGTTCGCGGACGGGCCTATCTCTTGCGCGAAACGATGAATTCGCTCCAACAGAAGCTCGATCCGGCAAAGTTCCTTCGTATACACCGTTCTCGGATGGTTCGAACGGGCTGCATTGTGGAGTTGCGCGGCATTGATAACCGGGAATACATAGTGAAGCTCTCCGACGGATCGGAACACCGCTCCAGCCGTACGTATGCCGATCGACTGGAAGAGTGGCTGGCCTCCGGGAATGCTGAATGAGAACCTGCTTGTCCTTAAGAAAGAGGCGCTTCCGTAGGGCTCGTCGCTGATTGCACGCCGAAGCCTTTTCCTTCCAGATCGCGACGGAAAATCAGGAAGAGACGGACCGTTACTGGAACGCGGTCGTCGGCAATGGCGGCACCGAAAGCCAGTGCGGTTGGTGCAAGGACCGCTGGGGCCTCTCCTGGCAGATCACTCCGCGTATGCTAACCGATGCGCTTGCGGCTGGTGGTGATGAGGCAAAGCGTGCCTTCCAGGCGATGATGACGATGAAGAAGATTGACGTCGCCGCCATCGACGCAGCGGCGGCGAGGCTGACGTGAACGCGCCGACACGTTTTATTCGTCCTGGGATCACGCGCCAGTCGTCGCTTGAACCGTCACCGCCATCGGTCTGCGGTCAAGCAGGGCCGCGGCTGGTCGGTATAGACGAGAATTAGTCCGCAGAGGAGTTACCCGATGAAGCGCACGTGGACGATCATAGGGGTAGGCGACGTGCCGGACAGCTTGAAATGGTATCAGGCGCTGTTCGGTCAGCCGGCTATCCTTCCTGCCCATGATTATTTTGGGCAAATCCTCGATTCAGATGGAACTGTCTTGCTCTGCCTTCACGAGTGGGGCGCCCACGAGCATCCCTCATTGATGAGCCCCGATCACGGGACGCCCGGCAACGGGCTCCTGCTGTTCTTCCGTGTCGATGATTTCGACCCGGCGCTTCAAAGGGCACGCTCTCTCGTCGCTGGGCTCGAAGAGGAGCCACATGTGAATCCGAACACTCAAACCAAGGAGTTCTCGCTCAGAGATCCGGACGGATATTACGTTACGATTAGTGCGCTCTCTGCGGCCTGACAAGGCGCTGTAGTCTGCCTAGCGCTGGGCGGGGCTTCAGGTGGCAGCGCCCGCCCGCCCGACCTCGCTCCCCTCGCCGGGCAGCTCTTGCGGTCTGATCGCCCATTCCATTCGGGAACGCAACGCGGAGTTCGATTATTGCGATCGTGTCACGGACAAGCGGGAAGTAATCCCAACGTAAGGGTTGCCGACAACCCGTCAAACTGGATTACTTCGGAGTAGCTGTCGCGGGCTTGCAGACCCAGATAGTGAATGATAAAGGACGTTCCCTTCAACAACCTCGAACGCCCACTTCCTAAAGGGATCTGATCGCGTGGCGGCATAGATTATTCGCGCAGCTTCCGAAATCACGGATTTGTTGGAGCTGTTTGCGGCTGGAAAGTTCGGGAGATTGCGATCGCGGGCGTAGCTGGCGATAGCGCCCATTATCATTCATTGCGGTTTGCAGCTTAGAGAAGTCTTGAGGACTTGCCCTAAATGGTCCAAATTGCAAAACCGGACTTCTTCCCGGGAGGAGTTGCAACTCGGCCGGTCGTGCGTTAAACACCAGAGAAAACCAAACCAATCGTGAAGATTGGTCAACCCCCGAGGGGCTGGGCAAACCCTAGATTCTCTCGATTGACTTGCACGGATCGATAACCCTAAGATACGCCCAGATTGGAGAGGCCACGGACGCTGCCCACACCCCGATGACGACATCTCGATACCGGATTATCGAGAAGCTCGGCGCGGGAGGAATGGGAGTGGTGTATAAGGCCGAGGACACCCGGCTGGGACGTTTGGTCGCTCTCAAGTTTCTTCCGCCTGGAGGACGGCAGGATGCTCACGCGCAGGCGCGGTTTGAGCGCGAGGCACAGGCGGCATCCGCGCTGAATCACCACAATATCTGCACGGTCTACGACATCGGCGAGCAGGATGGCCAGACCTTCATCGCCATGGAACTACTGGAAGGCGTGACGCTCCATGAGACGATCGCGTCCCGTCCGCTGCCGTTCACGGTGCTGCTCGACTATGCGATGCAGGCAGCCGCAGCCCTGGAGGCTGCGCACGAACACGGGATCGTCCATCGGGACGTGAAGCCATCCAACATCTTTATAACCAGCCGAGGTGAGGTGAAGCTGGCCGACTTCGGCTTGGCGAAACGCGTGATGATGGACGGCGCGGCGAAGGGCGAAGCGCTCACAATGTCAGCTTCGATCACCGGACGCGGCGCCATTGTCGGAACCGTCGCGTACATGTCCCCGGAGCAGGCCCAGGATAAGGACGTCGATGCGCGCAGCGACATTTTTTCGTTTGGCGTTGTGCTCTACGAGATGGCCACCGGCAACCGAGCATTCCCCGGCGATTCTGCCGTAACGATCATCGCGGCGATTCTGCACAAAGAGCCGAAGCCAATTCGCGAACTGAATGTTCAGGTCAGTGATGAACTGCAACGAATTGTCGCGAAGACTCTGGAGAAGGACCGGGAGGACCGCTATCAGACAACGCGCGAATTGATGGTCGATTTGCGACGCCTGGCGAAGAAGGAGACGGAACCACAGCCGGCGGAGCCGTCAAGACAGAAGCGGTCGAGAAAGTGGATTGGGATCGTCGCTGCGGCGGTGGTTTGCGCCGCGGTTGCGTGGATTGCGCTCACCGGGCGCAGTCGGCCCGGCGAGTTTGCGCCACTGCCGATGGAGCAGCTGACCTTTTCGAACGACAGCAAAGGTCTCTCGATCTTCACCGACGGGTCGCGAATTTACTTCGTCAGCGGAGACAATCCTGTCGAAATGTCGGTAAAAGGCGGCGAGGCGGTGCCTTTGCGCGCCACGCTCGGCACGATGAGCATCCTCGATATCTCGCCGGACGGCTCTGAATTCTTGCTCTTGCGGGACGATCTGAACGATGAAACACACCGAGGAACCCTTTGGACTAAGCCGGCGTTGGGAGGTGCGGCGAAGCGGTTGGGAAATGTCACCGCGCGTGGAGCAAGCTACTCGCCGGATGGAAAGTTGATCGCGTTCAACGAGAAGGAGTCGGTCTATGTTTGTGATGCCGACGGACAGAATGTGAAGAAGATTTGGGACACACACCACATGGTACCGGGCAATCCTTCTTTTTCGCCGGACTCTAAGAAAATTCGGGTAACGATTTCGCGAAGCACGCTGGAAGATGATCTCACTCGGCTCTGGGAGCTCGATGCGGACGGCAGTAATCCCCATGTGCTCGCTCTGCCTCAGTATTGGCCACCGGACTCCGACGTATATAACGGAATGTGGACAACGGGCGGGAAGCATTTCGTTTTTAACTCGTCCAAAGATGGTTCTAACAATGTTTATGAATATGTAGAGCCAGAGCGGTACGAATTCTGGCGCAAGCCGTACGCGGTGCGATTGTCGCCGGAGCAACCCGAAGTGATCGCGATGGCGCCGGGGCGAGATGGCGAAGGATTGTTCGTCGTGGGGCAAACGGCTCAGGGAGCGATGCATTTCTATGAAGAGAAGGAAAAGCGATTTGTACCTTATCTGGCAGGACTACCCGCATTGCAGATCGTAATCTCACCGGACCGCAAATGGATGGTGTACGCGGATTATCCGCGAGGCTATTTGTGGCGATGCAAAGTCGATGGCAGCGATAAGCTGCAACTCACCAACACTTTATCGCAAATGCCCACGTGGTCCCCGGACAGCCGCTGGATCGCCTATAGCGACTGGCACGAGCTTTATCGAGTCAGCGTGGATGGTGGCACTCCGGAGAAGCTGACGTCTGAGGGCTTTCAGGAAGTGCTGCCGAGCTGGTCGCCGGACGGCAAAGCGATCTACTTTAACGACTACCCAATCGCGGGACATTTTCGCATCCGCATGCTGGACTTGGCGACTGGCAAGGTGTCGACGATGCCGGGATCGGATGGGTACTATGCGCCGCAGTGGTCGCCGGACGGACGGTATCTGGCAGCGATTCAGAACCCGCCGAAGAGTCTGGCGGTCTATTCCGTGGAGACCAAGCAATGGACGCGCTTAAAGGTCTTCGAACACGAATGGGGATTCTTTGTGTGGGCGCCGGATTCCAAGTCCATTTACGTGATGCGTGGTCCCGCCGAAGTAGCCACCGGGGAGCCAACCGGAATCTACCGCCTCACGGTACCGGAGGGCAAGTGGGAGTTATTCGCGAAATTCGAGGGCATGAATCCGTTGGTGAATGGGGCGCAGGACTTCCTGTCGGTCACGCCGGAGGGCCACGTCGCGACGATGAGCGATACTAGCGTGACCCAGATTTATAGGATGAAGTGGAACCACGCGCAGTAAGACTCCTAGGGTCTCAAGTTTCCAACTTGACGGAAAGTCGGCATGTCGGACACCTGCTCCGTCCGGATTTCTCCCGATTACGGGTAAGCCAGGGGTACATTTCCTCCGTTGGATTAGTAACGAGAAACGCCGTTGTGGGAACTCACTAAGCGGCAGCTCCCGAATTGTCGGCAAGCCGCAAGCAATTTCTTGACTGCGGCAGGAGGGAAGCTCGTTTCGCGTCTGTCCGTGTTCTGTCCGTGAACTCCCACCAAAACGGCCCAAGATGAGCCGACGGAGCGGGCTGGATTTCCCAGTGTTCGTTGGGCCTAGTTGGTTGGGGTGGTTTGGGGTAGCTGACGGATTCCCCCTGTTTACCGGAGGGTTGTAGGTTCGAGTCCTACCTGAGGAGCCATTCTTTTGTTTGACTTAAATATGCTTGACGCCAACCTGTCTCTGTCCATGAAAATTGGACGCACTCCCCTAGAAAGTCTGGACAAAATGGGCCGCCGTAGCAGTCCAGGAGACTTGTTCCAGGCGACTAATTGAGGCCGGCCAAGCTCTTGCTGCAAAGTCGCCAGAAAGCCCGCGAGGGAAGACTCGAATAACTGGCGATGACCACGTGCCGCCCATCTCTCCTCGAATCCGGCCAGGATGCACTCCCTGGGCCAAACCACGGCAATCGGAGCAAGAGGGGTGTCCCAGCGCGGCGGTATGAACGGGCCGGAATCATGGTGCTAACAAGTCACTGACCTCAAGAGTTCCTTCATGGCCACCGATTCCCCCGCCCAACCGCGGTCCCGCGCGGTTGGAGGACGGTAAACCTTGGAACTGTCTGGCTATTACTCGCGTACAAAGCAGAAGGAGCGGGCTGCATAGTTCAGCAGAGCCGCAATCGACGTCCGCAAGGTCGCGGAAGGTTGGAATATGGCAATGTTTAGCGATCAACTCAGACAGATTCTACGCCGCCTCAGTCGGGCGCCGCTGTTTACGACGATTACGCTACTCACCCTAGCCATCGGTATTGGAGCGAACACGGTAATTTTCAGCGTCGTCGAGGGCGTACTTCTAAAGCCTTTGCCCTACCGCCATCCGGAGCAATTGATTGGAGTGTGGCACACAGCGCCCGGGGTCGGGATCAAAGATCTCAACATGTCGCCGTCCATTTACTTTATCGATCGCGAGCAGAACACCACACTCCAGGATATTGGCGTCTATGATGGCGATTCGCTGAGCGTGACGGGCGTTGGAGAACCGGAAAACGTGCGCGGACTCGATGTCACCGATGGCACATTGCCGATTTTGGGAGTGCGCCCCGCACTGGGACGCCTGTTCACGCGCCAGGATGATTCGCCGGGCACGCCTGAGACCGTACTCCTTTCCTACGACTACTGGCAGCAGAAGTTTGGCGGAGCAGCCTCCGCCATTGGACACTCGATCACGGTGGATGGAAAACCCAGGGAGATCATTGGCGTTGTCCCGAAGGGATTTCATTTTCTCGATCAGCAGGACGCGGCGCTCATCCTGCCTTTCCAGTGGGACCGCAACAAGACCAAACTCGGCAACTTCAGTCAACGCGCCCTTGCCCGGCTAAAGCCGGGCGTCACTTTGGCCCAGGCGGATGCGGACATGGCTCGTCTGCTTCCTGTGGTGTTGCGGAGTTTCCCGGCGCCCGAGGGCTTCAGCGCAAGCCTCTTCAAAAAGGCGAGAATCGCGCCGAACCTCCGTCCGTTGAAGAATGACGTAGTCGGCGATGTGGGCAACGTGTTGTGGGTATTGATGGGCTCGATCGCGCTGGTGCTGCTGGTGGCGTGCGCAAATGTTGCGAATCTGCTGCTGGTGCGGGTCGAAGGACGCCGTCAGGAACTCGCAATCCGCTCGGCTTTGGGCGCCGGATGGGGGCGGATAGCAAAGGAACTGCTCCTGGAAAGCCTGCTCCTCGGATTCGCGGGCAGCCTGATTGGTCTGGTCTTTGCCTACGGAGCGCTCCGCGTTCTGGTTGCAATAGCGCCCACTGGCCTTCCCCGGCTCCACGAAATTGGTATCGATTTTCCGGTGCTGCTGTTCGCGCTCTTTCTCGCACTCTTTACCGGCCTGCTGATTGGCTCGATTCCGGTCATCAAGTATGCCAGTGCGAATTTGAACAGTGCGCTCAGGGAAGGTGGGCGCGCACTCAGCCAGGGCCGTGAAAGACATCGCGCACGTAAAGTGCTGGTGGTCGTGCAGGTAGCGCTCGCTCTGGTTCTCTTAATCTGCTCGGGACTCATGATCCGGACGTTCAAAGCCTTGCTTCACGTGTCTCCTGGCTTCGACGCGCCGGATGAAGTACAGACGTTCCGTTTCTATATTCCCGAAACCCAGATACCCGATTCGCAGGTCGAACGCGTGGTGCGGATGCAACAAGACATCGTGGATAAACTGAAGGCGGTTCCCGGCGTTTCCTCGGTCAGCTTTTCCAGCGCCGTGCCCATGGACGGATACGATTCGAACGATGTGCTGTTTGCGCAAGATCATGCTTCCACGGAGGGCGAACTACCCCCCATTCGTCGCTTTAAATTCATCTCGCCCGGAACTTTCGCGACGCTGGGCACGCGGATGGTTGCCGGCCGCGATCTCACCTGGACGGATACCTATGGAAGGCGGCCGGTCGCAATCATTTCAGAAAACTTCGCACGCGAGTACTGGAATGATCCCGGCAACGCGCTGGGAAAGAGAATTCGCGTAGCCAGTACGGACGAATGGTTTGAGATTGTTGGCGTCGTTCAAGACGTGCATGATAATGGCGTCGACCAGAAAGCGCCAACCTCCGTCTATTGGCCGGTCATGCCGGATCGGTTTGAAGGGGGAAAGGCAAAGCCCCGGCGCGGGATGGCTTTCATCGTGCGCAGTTCACGCGCCGGCTCGGAAGCTTTTGTGAAAGAAGTTCAGCGCAGTGTCTGGGCGATCAACCCCAACGTGCCGCTGGCGGACGTTACGACGCTCGGTGAACTTTATACGAAGTCTATGGCGCGAACTTCGTTCACGCTGGTGATGCTCTGCGTCGCAGGTGGTATGGCATTGCTGCTTGGGATCATCGGAATCTACGGTGTCATCTCCTATTCGGTTTCGCAGCGCACTCGCGAAATCGGCATTCGCATGGCACTCGGCGCACAACGAAAGACCCTGACCGCGATGTTTGTCCGGCAAGGATTGTGGCTTACCGGTATCGGCGTAGGATGCGGGCTGGTGGTCGCTTTCATTGTGATGCGGCTCATGTCGTCACTTCTGTTCAACGTGAGTCCCATCGATCCACTCACCTACGCTACTATCGCCGCTTGTGTCATTGCAGCCGCTTATTTTGCCTGCTATCTGCCCTCCCGGCGGGCAGCGGCAGTTGACCCGGCCCATGCATTGCGCTCCGAGTAACTTGAGAAAGGCGGGCCGCAGCCTTGACAGTGAGCAGTTGCCATTCACGAGCGGAAGCGGGCAGATCCTTGGTTGCCAACAACTCCTGCAGCCAGTCTTCGGCTGAGAGGCCCGCCTGATTTGACCCGAACAACTCCGTCACCGCCCTGAAGAATGCGGCCAACTCCCGCTCCGCCATTGTTATCAGGTCGGCGCAAGTAGCCTGGTAATTCTTCGGCCTTTTACTAAGCGCGAGTTGATTCATATTACTAACCTCTCGAAGTGAGATTGCCGAGATGAAGAATCGCTCCCCACAGGGTCGACAGCGTATGGGCAAGCCCGCGTCAGCGCATCCACGCCCTGCCCCAAGCGCTGCCTGCAATCACATCTGTCTGTGACGTGCCGATTTGTAGAGTACCCCGGCACATTCTGGTCTATGCTGCTCGTGCAGTCGCGAAATAGTGCGCTTGGTCGAGATCGGAAATGAGCCCGGGCTGGTGCGCGGACCATCCCAATTTTTCCTGAGTCTGCGTGCTTGACGCCGGACAGTCGATACCAAAGAACGACGCGATCCAGCTAAAATGGTCAGCTGCCTCCTCGGGCGACTTGCTGACGACCGCCATGTTCAGGCGTCTGCCAATTACTCCAGCGATGTCTCTAACCCGTACGCCCTCGTCGGCTACGCCGTGATAGTAGGCACCGGCGGCGCCCTTCTCCAGCGCGAGCCTGTAGAGATGAGCGGCATCCAGGCGGTGCACAGCGGGCCAGCGGTTGAACCCTTCACCCACATACGCCGAAACGTGCTTTTCACGCGCGATGCTGACAAGACGCGGAACGAAGCCGTGGTCGCCTTCGCCATGGACCGACGGCGGGAGGCGCACCACCGAAACCCGGACTCCGCGTGCCGCCAGCGCAAGCGCTGCTTCTTCCGACTTGCGTGGAAAACTGGGAATCGCCACGTCGTTTTCCGTTGCCAGGGGGCCTTGGCGTTGCAGGAGCAAGGTCCCGGAGGTGACGACTAACGGGCGATCAGAGCCCATGAGTGCAGCCCCGAGCGTCTCGATGGCGAGTCTGTCCGCCTCAGCGGCAGGCGCGTAGTTCGAGAAGTCGTGGATGAAGGCCGTGTGGATGACGCCATCCGCCGCGGCCACTCCGCTGCGCAGGCTATCGAGATCTTCGAGCGAACCGCGATGTATTTTCGCTCCTGCGGCGGCAAGCGATTCGGCTGCCTTATCCGAGCGAGCCAGGCCGAGCACCTGATGGCCTGTAGCTTGTAATTCATCCACGATCGCTTCGCCGATGAATCCCGTTGCTCCCGTTACAAATACGTTCATAAGTTTGCTCCTTCGATCAAACAACTTGGGTTTCGAAAGCAGGTGAGATGATCCTTAAAACGACTCGCCGACGAGTTCCTCGAAAACGTCTTCTGTTGTTGAGGTCGCCCCAAACATCCCTACCATTGCTTGCCTCCTAATGGGTTCGAATTTCCTTAACTAGCGCAATCGGTATTGACGAACCAGCCCCACTTGAAATAAAACGGAGAGTGTCTCCGAAACAGTAGATAAGATAATCGGAGACAGTCTCCGGTTGCAAATATTTTCCCTATGGCTACGAACCGCTCACAATCTGCCGCGCGAAAGCCACGCACGGACGCGCAACGTAATCGCGAGCGCATTCTGGAAGTGGCCAAGGAGGCCTTTACCCGGTCGGGCGCAAACGCTAGCCTGGATGACATCGCCAAAGACGCAGGGGTTGGAGCAGGAACTCTGTATCGCCACTTTCCGACGCGCGATGCACTGATTGAGGCGGTCTATCGCACCGAGGTAGAAAAGCTAGCGGCAGCGGAACGGAAGTTCTCCGAAGCGATGCCGCCGATTAAGGCGTTGCGCGCTTGGATGTTATTGTTTGTTGATTACGTCGCCGCGAAGCAGATCATAGCTCCGGCACTGAATACCTTCGTCGGCGGCCCCTCGAAACTGTACGAAGGTTCCCGCGCCCAGATTCAGGGAGCGATCGATGCGCTGGTGAGGCGCGCCATCAAGAGTGGTGACATACGCAAGGACCTCGACCCGTTCGACCTACTGCGAGCTCTTATCGGCGTCTCCAACGTGGCCTCCAGCCCGGACTGGCAGCAAAGTGCCAGGAGATTGGTGGACATCCTCATCACCGGTTCGCGCCCAAGTAGAGGTGGGGTGTAGCGCGGTTTCTTCAACTGGTTCCATGATGCTTGACGACCCGGTGCGAGATCTCATTTTGCGGCTCGCCGGCCGATTCGAAATCAAGATGGTACGATTTTCCTAAGGGGCATTCCTGGGGTGACTGATGCCTGAATCAAGGAAGGACCGTTTGACCCAGCCGCTGGTGCGCGACAACGGATCGCATCGTCCTGCCAGTTGGGACGAAGCCCTAGGCCTCGTCGCGGCGGCGTTCCAGAAGTCGATTGCGAAGAAGGACCCGCGGAACTTCGGCATGTTCAGTTGCTCCAAGACCACCAACGAACTGAACTATGCTGCGCAAAAATTCGTCCGCAGCGTCATGGGCACGAACAATATTGATAGCTGCAACCGGACTTGACACGCCCCAAGCGTCGCCGGTCTGGCGGCGGTATTCGGAGCAGGCGGCGGGACAAGCTCGTATCGCGAAATTGAAGACACCAACGTCATCCTGCTGTGGGGATCGAACGCCCGGGAAACGCATCCGATTTTTTTCCATCATTTGCTGAAAGGTATACACAACGGCGCGGAGCTTTATGTGGTAGACCCGCGGCGCACCAGTTCTGCCCGCTGGGCTACTCTCTGGCTCGGCCTGGATGTGGGCTCCGACATTTCGCTGGCCAATGCTATGGGCCGCGAAATCATCGCCGCCGGGCTGGCCAACGACAAGTTCATCCAGCACGCCACCAGCCGATTTGAGGCCTACAGAGCGCACGTTGAGAAATACACGCTGGAGCGGGCGGAGCGTGAGACCGGTGTGCCCGCCGACGCCATCCGCAAGATGGCCCACGCGTACGCCAGCGCACCGCGCGCCCAGCTCTGCTGGACTCTGGGCATTACGGAGCATCACAACGCGGTCGACAACGTGGTAGCGCTCATCAACCTTGCCCTGCTCACCGGACATGTGGGCCGCTACGGCAGTGGCGTGAATCCCTTGCGCGGGCAGAACAACGTCCAGGGCGGCGGCGATATGGGTGCGATTCCTGACCGCCTTACCGGCTTCCAGCACGTTGAAAACGACGAATTGCGCGCCCGGTTCGAGACGGCCTGGGGCGTGAAGATCCAACCCAAGCGCGGCTGGCACCTGAGCGATATGTTTGAGGCCATGGAGCACGGGCATCTCACCACGCTGTACGTGCTGGGCGAGAATCCCGCCGACTCCGAAGCCGACCGGCATCGCGCCCTGAAGCGGCTGGGCAGACTGGAATTCCTCTTGGTGCAGGACCTTTTCTATACCAAGACGGCTGAACTGGCTGATGTCGTGCTGCCGGCCGCAGCCGGCGCTTTCGAAAGCGAAGGCACCGTGACTTCCAGCGAGCGTCGCGTGCAACGCGTCCGCCGCAGCGTGCCGCCTCCCGCCGGCGTGCGCGACGACCTGGCGATCATTTTCGCTCTCGCTCGTCGCCTCGGCCATGACTGGGGCACGCCCCATCCTGAAGGTATTTGGAATGAGTTGCGCCGCTTGAGCCCCATGCACGCCGGCATGAGTTACCGTCGCCTGGAAGAAATGGGCGGCATTCAGTGGCCGTGCTATGACGAGTCGCACCCCGGAGAAATTTTTCTTCACGGACGGCTGTGGAGTGAACCGCTGATTGGTCCCCGTGCGCCGTTTAGTATGGTGGAGTCTGTGCCGCCAGTGGACCAGCTTGACGAGGAATATCCCATTCGCTTGACTACCGGCCGCCGGCTCGACGACTACAACACCGGCGTTCAAAGCAGAAAGTATTCGTCGCCGCTGCGGCGCAACGAAGCGCTGGACGTTTCTCCGGAAGACGGCCAACACTATAAGTTGCGGGAAGGCGACAGCGTCCGCGTGACCTCGAGGCGCGGCTCGCTGATCGCACCTGTGCGCTTCGATTCGGCACTGCGTCCAGGCCTCGCGTTCCTTGCGGTCCATGCTCACGACCAGATAGCGACTAACGAGCTGACGATTGACGCTGTGGATCCTAAATCGGGGACCTCGGAATTCAAGGCAACGGCTATTCGTATAGAAAAAGTATAAGAGGACTTGATTGGATCTTCATCTAACCGACGCGCATGCGACTGCCGAGGAGCGCGCTGCGGTTGACTCTGATCTCGGAGTGCCCGAGTCCGCCTGGCAAGGTGGCCAGCGGCAACCCGCAGACACGCGCGTAGCTGGCAACGGCAATGTCCATGGCAGGCGGCATCGCCTTCTGCCCGTACTCCATGCGATTCAGAACCGCATCGGCTGGATTAGCCCAGGCGCTCTCAACTATCTCGCGTTGCGATTGGACGTTGCTCCCGCGGATGTTCATGGGGTGGCGTCTTTCTATGGAATGTTTTCGCTCCAGCCGCGACCTCCGGTCGTAGCCCACGTCTGCGATGACATTGCGTGTGTGATACGTGGCTCGGACAAACTTTGTGCCGAACTGGAAGGCACACTTGGTCCCGCAGCATCGCCTGGCTCCGGCGGAAGGGCGACCTGGCTCCGCAGCCAATGCCTGGGTCTGTGCGAGCGTGCTCCGGCGGCGCTGATAACCTCGGCTGGGAAAAACTCTGAGGAACGAGTGTTGGCGCCAGCATCGGCGAAAGCCGTGCAGTCTTTGGTGGACGATGCTGTCCAGGGCCGCCTGCCCGCCGAGCCGGACAGGCTGAATGTCGAAATCAGCGTGCCTCAAGCAGCCCGTAGCGATGACTCTTTACCGTTGCGACTTCTGCATCGCATTGGCCGAGGGGGCGCGGCAACCGTGGAAGCCTATCAAAGGCTCGGCGGCTATGGAGGGCTGCGCACAGCCCTGCAACTTGGTCCTGAAGGCGCCCTGCGTGAGCTGTCCGCTTCGAAACTGCTGGGCCGAGGGGGTGCCGCATTTCCAACCGCCAAGAAATGGGAGGCGCTTTTCCTCCAGAGACACTTATTGCAGAAGGAACGCGGCCGCGCGCATCACTTTATCTGCAACGCTGATGAATCCGAACCCGGAACTTTCAAAGACCGCATCCTCATGGAAGGCGACCCCTTCGCCGTGCTCGAGGGTATGACGATTGGGGCGTTTATTACCGGCTCGCGCCAGGGCTTCATCTACCTTCGTGGCGAATATCCCCTGGCCGCCAAGCGCATGCAACAAGCTATTCAGTCGGCCAACGCGAGGGGATTTCTCGGCGACAACATTCTGGGCAGCGGGCTGCAATTCAATATTGAGATTCGCCGGGGCGCGGGCGCTTATATCTGCGGCGAAGAGACAGCGCTCTTTAACTCGATTGAAGGCTATCGCGGCGAACCGCGCAACAAGCCGCCCTTTCCCACACAGTCTGGGCTCTTCCGCCAGCCGACCGCCGTCAACAACGTAGAAACGCTGGTCAATGTTCCCGGCATCATCCGTGACGGTGGCGCTGCTTACGCCAAGCTCGGCTGGGAGGGCTCCGCCGGTACCAGACTCTTTTGCCTTTGTGGACACGTGGCGCGGCCCGGGGTCTACGAAATGGTCATGGGGACCACGTTGCGCCAACTCATTGATGTTGCTGGCGGGGTTGCTGGCAATGGCCGACTACAGGCGGTTCTTCTGGGTGGCGCGGCCGGAACATTTGTTGGGCCTCAGGAACTGGATACTCCGCTCACTTTTGAAGGCACCCGTGCAATCGGAGCTACTCTGGGCTCCGGAGTGGTCATGCTGTTTGACGATACTGTTGATCTACGCCACATCCTATTGCGCATCGCCAATTTTTTTCGCCATGAGACTTGCGGCCAGTGCGTTCCTTGCCGTGTTGGCGTGGTGCGTCAACAAGAAACGCTGGAGCGCCTGGTACATGCCAAGCCCCTCGGCTCGCCCGCCCAGGAAATCGCCCTGTTGCGCGAAATGGCCCAGGCCATGCGCGACGCCTCCATCTGCGGTCTGGGCCAGACCGCCTCCAGCGCGCTGGAGTCCGCCATCCGGCGGTGGAGTCTGTTCTCATGAGTCAATTGGTCCCAAACATTTTGCAATCGCTCGAGGCGCCCCAGCCCACCATTCCAGTGCCGCATGGCCCGGTGCCACAAGCGCCGCCACAGAGCGAACGCCGCTTGGTTGAAATCAAGGTTGATGGCAAACCCGTTTCCGTTCCCGAGGGTTCCACTGTCCTGGATGCCGCTAACCAGCTCGGCATTGACACTCCTACGCTCTGTTTCCTGGAAAGCCTCACGCCCGTCAACGCCTGCCGCGTCTGTGTGGTGGAGTTGGAAGGCTCGCGCACGCTGGTTCCAGCCTGCTCACGCAAAGTGGAAGGCAATATGTCCATTAAGACGGATTCGGAGCGCGTGCGCCTGAGCCGGCGTCTCGTATTGGAATTTCTGGCGTCGTCCGTAGACTTGTCCACGGCACCCGCGATGCAGGTGTATATCGGACGGTATGACGCTCATCCTGAGCGCTTCGGCACGTCGTGCGCCACCGTTAAGCAGCCGGCAAGAATCGACAACGAGCTTTATGTCCGCGACTACTCCAAATGCGTTCTTTGCTACAAGTGCGTGGAAGCCTGCGGCGTAGACGCGCAAAATACCTTTGCGATTGCCGTGGCCGGTCGCGGCTTTTCCGCCCACATTGCTACTGAGTTTGACGTTCCCCTGCCCGACTCGGCCTGCGTCTATTGCGGGAACTGCATCGGGGTCTGCCCCACGGGCGCCCTGATGTTCAAGCGTGAATATGACATGCGCGAAGCCGGCACATGGGACGAAAGCCGCCAGAATCAGACTGACACCATCTGTCCCTACTGCGGCGTAGGCTGCGACCTGACCGTGCTACAGCAGGAAGGTCAGATTGTTCGCGTGACTTCGCCGCTCGATCATAGCGTCACTCATGGGAATCTGTGCATAAAAGGGCGGTTCGGCTGGCAGTTCGTGCAGATTCAGCCAGTCGGCGAGCAAGAAAAATAGCTTCGCTGTCGCCGCGACACTGTTTCAACTTGGCCGTGGCCGCGCAGAGCGGAAGATTTATGCGCTAGAATCCCGCAAAGGATATATACTTTGCGGCTGTTCGAGCTAGACCGAAATTCCAAGTACTATTTCCTCAACCTTCGATGTGACTTTAAGGAGGTCCCTATGACTCGCCGAACCCTTGGTACAACAGCTTTCGCTGTCGTTGCGTTCGCCCTGATCTTTAATCTTAATTCCCATGCGGAAACTAAGCGTCAGCTGATTACGCAGAGGATTGATGAATCGATGCTGGTAACGCTTGTCGGCAATACTCGTCCTGAAGCCAACCGGGCGAATGATCGCGGTGCGGTGTCGCCAGACTTGGCGCTGAATCATCTTATGCTGCAACTGCGCCGGCCCAACGAGTTGGAAACTGCGCTGGTGAAATACATTGACGATCTGCACAATCCAAACTCGGAAAGCTTTCACCACTGGCTTACCGCAAAACAAGCGGGATCTGGCTATGGCCTGGCGCAGGCGGACATCGAGAGCATTACAAGCTGGCTGGAGTCGCAAGGCTTTACCGTCAACCAGGTCTATCCCACTGGAACGGTGATTGACTTTTCGGGTACGGCAGCCAAAGTCGAGGCGGCGTTCCATACGCAGATCCATAACCTGGATGTAAACGGCGTACACGAGATCGCCAACATGAGCGATCCGCAGATTCCCGCTGCGTTTGCTCCCGCCGTAGTCGGTGTGGTCAAGCTGAACAGCTTCATGCCGCATCCGATGATCAAAAAGATGCGGAAACCGCATACCTTGAATGGGGACAGGCGGCCGGCGCCTGACTACACGCTTGGGGGCGGTAACTACGCAGTGGTTCCTTCCGACCTCGCGACCATTTACAACCTGACTCCGGCATTCAATGCCGGCTTCACCGGACTCGGCCGGACCATTGCCCTGATCGAAGATACCGACGTCTATAACTATCCCGGCGACTGGAATGCATTTCGCAGCACCTTCGGTCTGTCGGAGCAGTTCCCATCGGCGACCTTTGTGCAGGTGCATCCAGGAGTCGGTTGCATGGATCCCGGCATAAATGGCGACGACGTCGAAGCCGCACTGGACGTGGAATGGTCCAGCGCTGCCGCGCCTAACGCGGCTATTGAGCTGGCCTCCTGCGTCGATACGGCGACAAACTTTGGTGGCTTCATCGCCTTGGAGGGCTTGCTCAATGAGGGCACTCCGCCCGACTTGGTGAGTATCAGCTACGGCGAGTCGGAGGTGTATGACGGCCAGGCGTTCAACCTGTACATCGAAGGACTCTATCAGCAAGCGGTCACGGAGGGGGTTTCGGTCTTCGTCTCCTCGGGTGACGAAAACGCCGCTAGTTCGGATGCCGGCGGCTATGCCGCATTTCACGGAATCACGGTCAGCGGCTGGACTTCGACGCCGTACAACGTCTCGGTAGGTGGCACCGATTATGGCGACACCTACCTGGGCGAGAACAGCCTGTATTGGAGTTCGACCAACAACCAGTATTACGGCTCGGCCCTGTCGTACATTCCGGAGATTCCATGGAACGACGAGTGCGCCAGCGTGTTGCTGTCGCAGTACTATACGGGATCGCCCATAACCTATGGGCTGCACGGATTTTGCACCACTTCATTCGCCCAGTTTTTCCCCGGCTTCTGGTTCTATGTTGAGGTGGTTGGCGGCAGCGGTGGCCCAAGCAACTGCGCCACCGGCGTTCCTTCCATTGAGGGCGTAGCCAGCGGCACCTGCGCGGGCTTTCCGAAACCCTCGTGGCAGGCCGTCTTGGGTAATCCGTCGGATGGAGTGCGCGACATTCCAGACGTCTCGCTGTTCGCGGCGAACGGCGCCTGGGGACATTACTACATCTTCTGCTACTCGGATCCGGCAGGTGGTGGCTCTCCGTGCACGGGATCGCCGGCGGACTGGGCTGGCGCTGGTGGAACCTCGTTCTCCTCGCCCATCATGGCAGGCATCCAGTTGCTGGTGAACCAGGCGACCAATAGCACCTGGGGCAACCCCAACACTGTGTACTACCAGCTGGCCAATACGGAATATGGCACGGGCGGCAATGCGGGCTGCAATTCCACCCTCGGCAATGGCACTTCCAGCTCTTGCATTTTCTACGATGAGACCTTGGGCGATACGGACACGGACTGCCTGCCACTCAACGGCGTGCCCTACAACTGCTATATGTCGAACGGCTTCCTCGGCGTGCTGTCAACGTCCAATGACTCCTATCAGCCGGCCTACGGAACAACGACAGGTTGGGACTTCGCCACCGGAATCGGCAGCGTGAATGCCTATAACCTGGTGACGAACTGGCCAACCTCAGATCATCGTGGTGGAAAGTAGTCGGGAAGATGTTGAGCTTTGGGGTGGGGGAGATTCCCTCACCCTGAAGCAACAACCAAAGCGCGGCGGGATTCTCTAACCAAGTATTGTTTTGAAAGGGACAGCCCTCAGGCGGTCCCGCCAAACATCACTTCTTCAATTCTGCCGGCCAGTTTTGCAGTAACGTCAAAACCTGCGAGCTGCCTTCGCTGGGCATGACGGCGATGAACCGTTGACCGTCGCGCGTTGGAGAATACTCGCGGCCGACGATGCCACGCAGAGGAAGACGGAACAACAGCTTACTGCTGCCGACTTCAAATGCTGACCCCGCGCTGTTCACTTCAGCCGCCGTAACGCCATTGAGATCAAAGTAGAACAGTTCCTTGCCGTCTCCGCGCCAGCGTGGTCCCGTGCCGCCTCCGTTGGAAATCTGCCACTTCGCGCCGGTCCACGGGAACGGAGCTACAAAAACTTCGGGGCGGCCGCTTTCATGGGCCACATATGCCACCCAGTGTCCATCCGGCGAAAACGCTCCTCTTGACGATGAGCCGCCCCCATATTGAAACGGTTTCCCGTCGCCGGACAACGGAAGCACCCACAGCTCCGTATTCATGCTGGCACCCTGTTCATACATCAGGTAGCGGCCGTCCTGCGACCAATCTGAAATGCCTTGATAGATAGGAGTGGGCGATGAGAGAAGCGTGCGCTCCGGCGCGGTGCTGCCCAGCGTCTTCACTGCGATGGCGGTCTGCTGGTTCGAAGTGAAGGCTATCTCTTTCCCGTCCGGAGACCAGACCGGACTCAGATGTGTGCCGCCACTGAAAGTGAGCCGCGTCTTCAGATTGTTGGTCACGTCGCGGACCCAGATGGTGGCGATGGCTGCGTTCAAATCCGTGGTCACGATTTTCTTTCCGTCGGGGGAAAGATCCAGATCGTAGAACTCGCCCTGCTCGCCCACCGTGCCCAGCCGCTTGCCGCTGCGGTCGTACCAGGTCAGCATCTCGGTCCCGGAAGATGAGCCGGACGCATACAACAGCATGCCGTCGGCGGAGGCGCTGATGTTCGTCCGCCAGAGCCCAGCGTCAAGCTGAACGTTCTCACTCAGGGTTCGCGGCTCGCCGGAGAACTTGCCGCTGGATGCGTCGAAGGGCTGCGCAACCAGGGAACTCTCCCGTTGATAGAGTAGACGTCCCGACGCGTAGATGGCGTTCGATAGGCTGTGAAATAGCAGGCGGTTTTCCTTGCCATCCAGCGAAGCCAGAAACACCGCGGTTTCCGGACTGGTCGGCGATTTGTGTTTGACCGCGATATAGAGGAAATGCTTTCCGTCAGGCAGGAACGAGGGCCAGCGATGAGAGGAGTAGACAACGTCGTCTGCCGTGGTGACTGGCGTGGGTGTGCCTCCGCTGGCTGATACGCGCGAGATGCCGGTATTGTAGGACAGAGCCGCCACAATGGTTCCGTCCTGGTTCCAACTGCCGCCACGTCCCAGCGTCGAACCGCAAATCGAGACCGGAGCGCCACCGCTCACCTCGATTCGTTTCAGCTTGTCGTCAGTGAAGAAAGCTATGGAGCGGCTGTCGGGCGACCAGAACGGAAACATCGCGCCCTCGGTGCCGGGAAGCGCCTCTGCAGAAGTTGAATCGAGCGACCGCAGGTAGAGTTGCGCGCCCCCAGCGCCGTACGCCGAAAAGACGATGTAACGGCCGTCCGGAGAAATCATCGCCGGGCCGCTGTGATCGCCTGACAGGTTGAACTGCATCTTGTCGGGAGGGTTGATCTCCACCCGCAGCACCGGCAACTGCTTTTGGTTCGCCTGATAAAGCAGGAACAGCGTTGCCGCGGCAATCACCGCCAGAACCGCAGCCACGCGCCAAGCCAATCCATTACGGCGCTTGCGTGGCGGCGTCATCGTAATCGCCGGAGCGCTGACCTGCGATCCGCCGTCGGCGATCTGCTTCAGTTGCAGCTTGACGTCGTGCGCCGTTTGCCAACGCTCATCCGGGTCCTTCGCCAGGCAAGTCTTGATCAGCCGCTCCAAAGCGGGCGGCGTCGTCGGCTGCATGGAAGAGATTGGGGCCGGATCGCGCTCCAGCACCGCTGCCATTGCGGTCGCCGCCGTTTTCCCCTCGAAGGCCCGCTTTCCCGTAACCATCTCGTAAAGCACCGCACCCAGGGCGAAAATGTCCGAACGGGCGTCGGCTTCCCTGCCCTCAATCTGCTCCGGCGACATGTATTGGAACGTTCCCACCACTGTGCCTTGTGCGGTGAGAGGATGGCTTCCCGGCGGCGAGGTCAGATTGGCTGTCAGGCCGGAAGCCGCAGCCGCAACCGACGTTTTCGCCAGACCGAAATCCATCAGCTTGGCTCCGGTCTTAGTCAGCATGATGTTGCCGGGCTTCAAATCGCGATGCACGACGCCGCTGCGATGTGCCTTCTCCAGGCCGTCGCATATCTCAATCCCGTATCGCAGAACCTGTTCAACCGGCAGAGGCCCCTTGCTTAAGCGGTCGGCCAGGGTCTGGCCTTCCAGGTATTCCATTACCAGGTAATCGACTCCATCCTGGTGTCCAACGTCGTGAAGCGTGCAGATATTGGGATGATTTAGCGATGAAATCGTCCGCGCTTCCCGGTCGAAGCGCTGCTTGGCCTCTGCATCCTCCGAAAGATGGGAGGGCAGAATCTTGACGGCGACGCTGCGATCCAGACGGGTATCGCGGGCGCGATACACCTCGCCCATGCCGCCGACCCCCAGCGGCGACAGAATTTCGTAGGGGCCAAGTTTGGTGCCAGAGGTAAGTGACATCGGTGCGCGAATTATACTCGATTCAACTCGTAGGACTTGTTGTTCTTACAGTCCTCGCAACCACCCTCAAATATCGCCTGGATGGTCGACGGGTTGATAGGCCTGTTGTGAAGTCGCACATAAGACAGGGCGAGCAGAAGAACTTGTCCGTTACTTGACCAGCGGAATGTTTGCCGCAAACTGTAGATCGAGCAGCAGATTCGTGCGCCGGTCTAATTGGAAGAATGCGGTCTGCTTTCCGGTAAGTACCTTCCCGAATTTGGGAATCCACTCCTAGCGCAGGGTCGCTGTTTGCACGTCCAACACCGCCATTTTACTGGCCAGACTATCGGCCTGAGCGTCCGTCATGTCGTTGTAGTTTTGCGCGTATTCCTTAACCAGAGCGTAGCTAGCGTCCCCTAGCTTCGTGGTCTCCTGAATGTACGCATCGTAGACCGGCCAAAACTTTTCGGCTTGGGCATCGGTTGGCTTCATATTTTGCCCAATGATCTGCTTTTTCGCGGAGCGGATGTCGGATCGCAGCAGCTGTACATCTTGCTCAACGCCCGCCGACCCCGATGCCAACGGTTCGGACTTCTGAGCGAGCGCCGCACCCTGGATGAACACGAGTGACATTCCCATAACGAGGACTATCGCTAGCTTCTTCATTGTTACCTCCGGTGAATCTTTGAATCGACGGCCAAGGCAACCAACCTCGCTGAATCGCCTTTACATCAATGCAGCCTGGTTACTTCTCCGCTGTCGAGGGAGTAATAGGCTTCAATGACAGCAAGCTTGTGTTCTTTAGCGGCTTCCCGCAGTAATTCGCTCCTCGCTAGTATTTCCTGGGAAACTCTGTGGACATGGTCGCGAATCGCCAGGTCAAGGGTTTCTGGCTTCGCGCGATCCATCTTGGTGCACGAGGGAGCGATCGGGCTCACAACAGCTTCGAGATTACCCGATTCCGACTTTTCCCCGGAACAAGCTGCTGTCACCGCGCCACAGCCTTGATGTCCCATCACCACGATCACAGTCGAACCAAGGTGCTCGACGGCGTATTCGAGACTTCCGATCAAAATGGCATCGTCGTCTTCACCGGCAGAGCGCACGACGAACAGGTCGCCCAGTCCTGCGTCAAAGATCACCTCTGGAGGGACACGGCTGTCGGAGCAACTTAGCACCGCAACCCGCGGATGTTGTGTCTTGGTGAGTGATTTCCTTTCAGCTCGCAGGTCGTGCGGCGCACCCTTCCCGGTGGCGAAGCGGTGGTTCCCGGCAATCAATTGATTCCATATCTGGTCGGCGGAATCGCTTTGCGGTTGTTGCGCCATCCCGAAAGGACTGAGCACCAGGAAAACGACCAGGCAGGAGCACTCACGTAGAACTCGAAACATCTATCCTCCTCATAAACCCTTGAAAGCATCTGAAGCCTGCGAGTGTTTTGATACCGGATTCAAACTTGTGACTTTCCACGCGTGAATTTTGAAGTCGTAAACTTAAGACCTTTTGCTCGCCTTGATTTTGCGATTCCCAAAGCCCGGCAAGAAGACTTAAGACAACTTAGTGTTGGTGACGCGCTCGTGGCGAATGCTCATCTACTGTCTGCGAGCACCTTGTTGATGGGTCTACTCTGTTGCTGCTTGCCGATCTCAGCCGCTAGTGAACGTTGTAAGTCTGGATGCTTCAATCGGCAACTAGGGAAATCCCTAGTTACTCGACGTGCGCGAGTGGAGCGATTCGGGAAAAACGAAGGCTCAACCGCCGGAATGCCAAGACATAATTGAACTATGGGGACGGCCGCGACAGCCACGATGCCGAATTGGTGCGCCAATTCACCTGCGGCGGCCGGACGCTACAACACCAGCACGAAAGGGCTTACGAGCCTCAGAGTGTCTCTGATCGATTCATCTGGTACTTCGCAACCGCAGTTTCAAGATTGAAATGCATGCTGTCGCGGCCTAGCACGTCACCTAAGGAAGACCTGTAAATCATTTCGAGCACGCGCGGGTTCATTCCAACCAGCCACAATCGGACGCCCTGCGCGCGCAGTCGGTTCTCAGATTCAGTCAACATCTTGAGCGCTGTATATTCGAGGTCGGGAACACCACTGAAATCAATGGCGACGATCTTCGGCTGAGCTTCCTCAATCAACAGCTTCGTTCTCTGCGCGATGTGCTCAGCGTTGGCAAAGAAGACCCGGCCCTCGAATCTCAGCAACAACAGTCCGGCAAAGGTCTCATCTTCGGGATGCTCGTTAGAGCGGAGCCGGAATACATTCGTACCTGGCTTACGTCCGAGAACATACACCGGCGGATCAGCCGCCTGGTAGGCAAGTGCAAGCAGTGACACAATGATGGCAACGATAATTCCCTTCAGAGTCCCTAGAAGCATCACGCCCGTGAATGCAATAAGGGCCCAGGTGAATTCTGTACTACGAACGCTAAGAATCTCGCGGAACTCCGCAGGCTTGATCAGTCCGATGGAATAAACAATCACCACGGCCGCCAGAGTGGCTTGCGGCATTAAGGCGATAAGCGGAGCAAGCAGCAGCATAGTCAGTAGCGTCATGGCCGCGGTCACGATTTCCGCCATCTGAGTATGTGCCCCGGCCTGACGATTCACTGCTGTCTGCGTGGTGCCGCCGCCAGCCGGCATGGCACCAAGAAATGCACCACCGATGTTTGCGAGACCGGTAGCCAGTAACTCCCGGTTGGCTTGCGGCGAAGGCTCATCGCCGCGGGCGAAAGCTCGCCCGGCTGCGATGGTCTCAGTAAAGCTCATAAGGGCGATACCCAAAGCACCCGGCCATAGTTGAACCGCGAGCGATAAGGCCGGCGGGGTAAATGACGGCAGGCCCCGCGGAATGTGGCCGACCAATTCAACTCCGTGTGCCTGCAAGTTCAGGAAAAACGCTCCCGCAATCCCTGCTGCCACCGCGAGTAGCGGAGCCGGAGCCAGAGGTATGAAACGCTCCATTCCGACCAGCAACACAATCATCGCGACCCCGACTCCCAGGGTTGCCAGCGATGTCTTGGGAACGCCATGCACAGTTGCCAGCAGATTCTGGACGAACGTACCCCTTGCGAAGTGAACTCCGAGAATCTTGGGAACCTGATCGAGCACGATCACCACTCCGATGCCGGCCTTGAAGCCAATCAAAACAGGTTCGGAGATGAAATTCGCGACGAAGCCCAGTCGCAGGATCGACGCCAGCATGAGCATCGCTCCTACCAACAGCGTCAGCGTGGCGGAGGCGGATAGCAGAGAGGCCGCATCGCCGCTGGGGACCACCTCGCCGAGTTCCGCAGCGGTCAATATGGCTAGCGTCGTGGTGGTGCTTACGCTGAGCACGCGCGAGCTACCTAGAACGCTGTAGATCACTATCGGCAGAAACGCCGTGTACAGCCCCACTTGCACCGGCAGGCCGGCGATCGTCGCGTATGCCATCGCCTTGGGAATGACAACCGCAGCCGTGGTCAAGCCAGCGACAACATCGGGCCGGAACCATTCCGCCTGGTAACTGAACAGCCAGCCGAAAACAAATTGTCGAGGTTTAGCGCCCGGCGTCACGACGTTCCTCCTTGAACGAGAGCGACGAGAGGCTGACAATCTGTATTCTGCTTCGAATGCCGGCAATGTAATGAAGAACTGCGGAAAGAATCCTGGGGAGACCGCTGGGCCTCCTGTGCAGAATACTGCCGGTCGAGGCCCTCGAGGGTTTAAAGCGGGAACTACTCTTCTTTCTCTTGAGGGTGACTCTCAACATCGGTGCCGAGTCGTTTTCTATGGCTTGCCCTCTGTGGTGGAAGCATCGGCGACGCTCGCCGGCCACTGGTCATTCGTCGCCTGCCAGGTGGAATCGGGGTTATACAGCTCCATGTTCTTCACGATGTTGAGGGAATCCGGGCCTAGATCTTTCTGATAAACAATCCCGTTGTTGTTGACAATGAAAGTTTTTACGCCGGTGACGCGGTACTCTGCCGGAACAGCGACGAGAGCAAAACCCCCAATCATCACTCCCTCAATCACGTAGTTGATCTTCCCAAAAGGTGCGGCTGGCCCCTGGCCCTTCAAAATCTTGAAGTAGTAGCCGTGGTAGCCGCCTTTCCCTACGGAGTAGCCCTCGGCGAGTGCCTTCGCCACCGCGTCGCCAATGGGCCCGTCGGACGTGCCATCGGCATTCTTCCAGTACAGTCCATCCTGCTTCCCGGGAGTGCTGAAGATCTTCTGCGCGTACTGATTTACGCCGGAGTCGTCGTGGATTTGCAATGCGTATTCCTTTTGCGCTTCGACATAACCGCGGCAGACTTGAATGGCATCAAGCTCATTCGCCCCGATGCGGCGGAAGAGTATCTGCTGGCGGCCCGCCTTCGCGTCGAAGTACCATTTGCCGTTTCTCTTCACAAGCGGCACTGGAAGCGGCCACTGTTCTTCGCCGACAATGATGACTGCTTTATTCGGGTTGGCCGGATCGATGCTGACAGAATTCTTGGCGCGGGCTTCGGTCGCAAAGGCAACCGCGTTGTTCTTGTCTTCGACGGGATCGGCAGAAGCGACAAAGTCCTTGCCATCCGGTCCGAAAATCGCCATTAATTCCGGTACGTCATACGCTCCCGCTGCGGTGATCAATGCGTCGGCAGCTTGTTGTGGCGTATCAAATGCCTCTGGTCCGACTGGCGCCGCAGATTGTGTCTGCCCGGCCGTTGCGATTGAGAACGCGCACCAAAAGCAAACCATGACGAAAGCGGAAAGACCCACCATGCAGCTGACTTCATATCGTTTGGATGTCATATATTCCTCATTCCTCATGATTCACCTGCCTTATCTCCGGCGTCCGCCGCCGCCACCTCGCCCGCCACCGCCACCGCCGCGAGATCCTCCATAACTGGAAGCGCCACGCGATTGACTGGCTCGAGCACCGCTTCCGCTCGTGCCACTGCCACCAAATGCGCTTCGGTTCGTACCACTAGGGCTGTTGGGCACCTGGCGGTTTCCGACGCGGTCACCGCCGCCACCGCGATTCATATCGCTGGTGCCTGCGCCGGGACCAGCACCGCGATTTGACATGTCTCGGCTACCAGCACCAGGACCAGTTCCCCGATTGGCCGTGTCCCGGCCGCCTGCGCCCGCCCCCGCACCACGATTGGACATATCGCGCCCGCCGGCAGGCTGCTGTCGCGCCTGGTTCTGCCGAGCCTGGTTCTGGCGATTAGACATGGAGTCGCCCCGCGTGGTGCCGCCGTATTTATTGGCCAGGGACTTGTCGGAATAGGGTGCTCCGCCGCGATGCTGCGGATTATGCTGCCAGGTACTATTGCCGCGGGCGGGCTGCTGCGAAGGCCGGTTCCCGCTGACATTCTGTCGGTTGGAATTGTTGACGAAGTTATTATTGTTGTTGATGTTGATGTTGTTATTCCCGCCGCCCCAGCCGCTGTTGTAACCCCAGCCGCCGCCGCCCCAGAAGGCTCCCATTGCGACGCCAACGCCGAAGGAAAGCGCCATGCCCGCCGCGTAATAGCCCACCGGAGGATAGGCGATTGGGGGATAGGCATAAACCGGCGCTCCGTACACCACGGTTGGGTTGTAGCTAGGCACGTAGACAACTTCCGGATTCGCCTGCTCGACCACGATCACCTGTTTGCTCTCGACCGTCTTGACCTCAACCTTCTGCTGTTCCGAAGACTTTAGAGTGCCCGCGTCCTGTGCCTTCTTGCGCATGCGCTGTACCGCATCCATCACGTCGTTCTGCTGCGAGAGAAAGGCATTCCCCAAGTCCGTGGTCCACTTGATGTTCTCGGACAAAAGCTTGACCACATCGGGCAAGGCCGCCAGTCCCTGAATGCTAGGGTCCCAGTCCTGCTTCTCCACCGCCTCGGCAAGTGCTTTGCCTTTGAGGTCTTTGTGCTGAGCCAACCACTGCTGGAGTTGAATGACTTCCAGAGGATAGGTGGAAGCCACCAGCGTCTGGCTGAGAAGGGGATCGGGATAGAGCGCGATCGGAGCCACAAGCGAATCAAGTTGATCGGCAGGAATTAGGGCTGCAGTCTGCTCGGCTGGCGGCGCAGCCTGTTGTGTCGGGGCTGCCACGGCGCTTCCGGGCAGCGCGCCAATACAAAGGATTGCTGTGAGTTCTCGAACCGCGCGGATAATCGCGCTACTCCTGAGCCTCTGTTTAGAATTCATAGCCAGTGTCTCCGTGCTTCTCAGCCGTGGGTCTCCAGTTGCTTATTTGCCGTGCCGTTCAGAACCCGCTGGTAGGGGCGCGTTGATCCTGCATCCCGCCTGCATTGCTAGAAACCATGTGGCGCGGGCGTGCCTCCGCTGGCAGGCAGTTCTGTAGCTGTTCAGTGTCTTTTGTACTGTGGGGCAGAATACACGACAACTAGGGAAATCCCTAGTCGTGGCTGGGGCGGAGGGAAGACACAAAGCGCTGCCCGGATAATGCGGCTTTGATGGCGGGGATCAGATCAGCCTTCAACCGGGCCTTCAGGACAAATCCAAGCGCCCCTTCGACCAGACAAGCCTCCACAAACTCAGGACTGTCATGTATTGTCAGGAACACGATGGGAGCGCTAGCTCCCATTTCCCGAAGTCGATGGGCCGCTTCGATTCCGTCTAAGTCGGGCATAGATATATCGGCAACGATGATGTCGGGACTCAAGCGCATCGCCTCGTCGACCATTTCGAGCCCGTCGTGAGCCACTCCCACCACTTCGAAGGTTGACTGCAGAAGCGCTGTTACTCGCTCTAGTACAAGCTGATGATCATCGGCCAGCAAAATGCGTGGACGGCTCATGGGTCCTCTTCTCTGGATAAATACAGCCATTACACGCTACGAAAACTGAGAACATCGGCAAAATCCCAGGTTGACGTGATCGAAAAGGACACTGTTTGGCTAACGTCTCCGCAATTTCTCGAAGCGACGCCGAAGCAAGGGCTGATGATACGGGGTGCTTCAAGCAGCCACAATCGGGCAAACCCCTAGTCTGAGGACGCAGAAGGCAGGAATCTATGCCACAGACGGTTTGTTGGGGGTCCCATTCAGCCAAGCCAGGAACAACTTATAACCCACCGACAAAACGATCGCGCCGACAAACAGGCCAATGATGCCCATAGCCACAAATCCGCCTATTGCGCCGAGAAAAACCACCGCGACCGGAACGGCGACGCCACGTCCCAGCAGGATGGGCTTCAGAACGTTGTCCATCAAGGCAACGATGATGCACGAAATCAAGAAAATCACGGCCTTGGTGGTACTGGCGACCGCAAAGACATAAATGACTGCAGGAATGAGCACCAGGGCCCCCACTTGCAACACCGCCGCGACCAGAAAAATCACTGCCCATACTCCCGCCGCGGGCAATCCCACTACCAAAAATCCAATACTTGCGAACACCGATTGGATTAGCGCAACTCCGAGAATACCGGTAGTGACGCTGCGAATGGTGGATCCGACCAGTTCCTGAAACTCGGGCCCTTTGTCGCCAAAAAGGCGATTGGCCAGGGACTGCGTCACCTCATAGGCGGCCTGGGCGTTCGCCAGAAGCAGCCCCGAAACCAGAATTGAAAGGATGAACTGGAGCACGGTGCCTCCGATTCCTGCGGAGGCAGAAAGTAGCTTAGGGAGAACGGAGGTGATCTGCGGAGCGAACCTTTTGACCACCTCGGTTAAGTTAGTGGATGCCATGTCCCAGAGGTGCTTCCAGGGAGCGCCGATGATTGGCCAGGTCGCAACGCTGTCAGGTGGCGACGGGATGGTCAGCGTCCCATCCTTAAGGTGGGCCGCCAGGTTCTGCCCCCCGTCGATCATGCTGCGTGCCAGCAAAACAACCGGAATAATCAACACGGCCAGGAAGACAAGGGTGAACAGCAGAGCGGCCAGCCCTCCGCGCCCCCCCAGAAGCCCTTGCAGCTTTCGAAAACTTGGGTAAACAGCGACGGCAATGATGATGCCCCAGGCAATCAGGGGGATGAACGGAAGCAGAATCATCAGACAGGCAGCGACCAGCAGAAAAGCCAGGCCAATGTGGATGAATGCTTCGAGGGCCCGGTTAACCTGGGCCTCGTTGTACGCAGCTTGTTCAACGCTCACGGCTGAGTCCACCTCAGAAAATAAACGTTCCACAACCCGGCAGCCTGATCACGGCCCGATCATAGGAGCAGCCGTTAGACCTCCACAACTAGGGAATTCCCTAGTGCGACAGGTCGGGAAGTTGGAAGAAAGAAATGGCTTCAGGAAGACGATTGCGGGTGCACAGGTCCGGAATCCAGAGAGATCAGACCCTGCTTCAGGGCGAAGAGCACCAAGTCTGCATTGCTCCTCAGGTTGAATGTTTCCATGATGTGGTGCTTGTGGAACTCGACCGTCTTCTCGCTCAGGTTCAGGTGTCCCGCGATCTCCTTGATTGGACGCCCTTCGGCAAACATCTGGACAATGTCACTCTGTCTCGGAGTTAAATGGCTGGCGTACTGGCGCGCCCGGGTCTTTTGAACGACCCAATCTTCCGGCCTTAGCTTAGGAGTGACATAGCACTTGCCATGCAGCACCTGTTCTATCGCCTTCACCAGCTCCGATCCTGCCGCATGCTTGAGGACAAATCCGGCCGATCCCAGCTCAAGCGCAGCGGCAGCCAGATTAGGGTTGTCCTGCATCGTAAGGAATACGAGCTTAATTTTCGGAAGTTGTTCGCGCACCCGCTTGGCGGCATCAAGTCCGTTCAAAAACGGCATGCCGACATCCACAACCACCACGTCCGGCTTGAGCCTGCACGCTTCGGTGACCAGCGCGCGCCCGTCGGTAACGCTCCCCACAACCGCATAACGCTTCTCCAGCAGCAGGCGCAAGCCATCGGCAAAGATGACGTGATCGTCGGCAATCAGGATTTGTGGCCTGGCTTCCATCACTCAGCCTTCAACTTTCGGCCTCGGTAGTAGGATACGGATCGGATCAATCGGCGCTGTCCTGGAAGCGAGCGGAGCAGCCGGCTCCGGCGCAGGCTCACTCCGCGCCACCTCAACTTTCTTTGTCAGCGGCGCCCATACGTCGATCCGGGTCCCTTTTTGAGTTTGCGAATGAATTTCGAATCGTCCCCCTACCAGACGCACCCGCTCCCGCATGCTCCAGAGACCGAGCCCCTGGCGATCCGCGCCGTTTTTAATGTCGTAGCCCGTGCCATCATCGGAGATGGATAAATGGAGGGCGTCATCCATCGTCTCGATCCTCACCTGCGCATGAGCTGCTCGACTGTGTTTCTGAACATTCCTGAGTCCTTCCTGAACGATGCGAAACAGGCACAGGGAAATGTCGGGTGACACGGAGCGTGGCACGTCCGTGTGGGAGAATGTTACCTGGATTCCTCGTTGTGCGGTGAATTCCTTGCAGAATGCCGAAACCCCGGCAGCCAAGCCAAGCCGCTCGAGTGTCGTAGAATGCAGCCGGTGCGACAGGGTATGCAGATCGGCGCCAAGCTCGCCGGCGGAGTTTATAAGCTCATGCAGTTGCCGATTTGCTTCCGCTGGGGACTCGGGAACAATTTCTGTAGCTGTTTCCAGTCTGAGCGATAGCATAGCCAGTCTCTGGCTGAAATCATCATGCAGCTCCGAAGCCAGCCGGGCGCGCTCATCCTCTTGAGCATTGATGAGCCTGCCGCTAAGGCGCATCTGCTCGTTTCTTGCGGCATCGAGTTGCGTCCGCTCAAACAGAAGATAGAGGATCAGCAGGCTCAGCGTCACAAAGACCAGCAATCCGACGAGTACGGTTCCCCTGTAGTGCTCCCACAGAGTCGGCTGGCGAAACAGAACGGTGCTTCCGGCGGGCAGCCTGCTTTCATCCAGTTTCCATCGCTGCAACTCGCGCCAGTCGAACTGGTAAAGGCTGGGACCATGCACGATGGGAATGTCTTGCGGCGGCTTTCCCGCTAAGATCTCGAGGGCATCGCGCCCCAAGATCTTGCCCTGTTCTTCGAAGCTGACCACAAATCCCCCGACAACGCCGTGGCCCAGCTGCGTGTCGGCTATGCCGAAGACCGGAGCATTGGCGGCGCCAGCGATCATGGGAAGAGCCTCGGCGATGTTGAGAAACTCCCGCCCCTGCACGTCCTTGAAGAAGGTGAGAAAAAGAACTATGGAGTGTTCCGGAAGATGCCTCAGCCTTTCCTGAAGTTCGCTCATCGGCAGGTCAGTAAGATAGGTTACATCGAGCTTGTTCTCATAAGAAGTAAGCGCCGTCTTTGCTAGCGCCGTGAGACGCCGGTCATAATCGGATTGCCCCCCAACCACGAAGAGGTGTCGGGTTCGCGGCAGCAAACCCAGCGCAGCCTCCACCGTTTTCCCCGGTTCCAATTGAAACCACGAGCCCGTCGATCGACGATCGATTCTCATCTGGTCGATCTGACCAGGAGCGGTGCAACAAAAGACCGCCGGGACGTTGGGGAAGATCGTCCTCGGCTCTTCCAGGACCTGGATCGCGTTCGGCCCCATCAGCACAATCAGGTCCAGTTTCCGGTGGCGATACTGCTGGACGACGGAATCGAGCTGTTCCTGCCACTCGTCGGGGTGATAAATGGCATCCAGGTTCTCCCAGTAGAACTCAACCTGGAACCGCGGGTCTGAGTGCAGCGCCGAAAGCACTAGATTGGTCACGATCGTGGGACCAGGATGGGACTGTCCGACAATGTTGATCATGAGAACGTTTTTTCTGACCTGAGCGTGGGAGGCAGGGGCAAAACAGACGAAGCCGAGCGCAGTCAGAAAAAGCGAGAATCGGAGAAATCGCTTGAAGAAGCGAGATGGCGAACGGACGCGCTTCCTTGGGTACAAACACTGCATAGGATGTCAGGTCGTCCGTGGCCCGAGAAACTATCGAGGTTATGCGCCAATTATGCGCCTTAAGCCGAAACGAAGGCAATGCCACTAATGGACCAGAAGCGACCAGGAGTTGTCTGCTTGTCGCTGCCAAACCCTGGGCGTAGCTCAGCTCCGAAACAAACGGTCGGACAAGAGAAGGGGATGAGAAGAAGGACGTGTACGCAACCCTTATCGACTATGTAGCTTGATCGGCGAGAAATCGCACGCGACCGGAGGCGATCTCATAGACTGCCCCCGCCAGCTTGGCGCGGCCTTCTTCGAGAGCACGAGACCCTTCCGGAGAGTCCCGTAACTGCCGCATCGACCACCGAACGTTAGCTTCGACAGCCTGGGTAAGACGATTCTCGTCTGCTGCCCTGGCATCGAGGTCCTGCAAACCAGGCACGATGTTGTCCACGAGAATTTGGATCCGTGAACCATGCTGCACGTCGTAAAGCTTGCTCTCGAGGGCGGCTTTCACCGCGCCGCATCCCTCGTGACCCAGCACCAGGAACAATGGCGTGTGCAGATGCTGCCCCGCGTACTGAAAGCTGCCCATTACTTCCGGCGAAACTACATTGCCCGCCACGCGCACAATGAACAACTCGCCGAAGTTTGCGTCGAAGATCAGTTCCGGGGGCACACGCGAATCGCTGCAACCAAGAATCGTTGCGTAGGGCTGCTGACCTTTGGCAAGATCGGCCAGAGTCTCCTTACAGACGGACGGGAAATGCGCCTGGCCTTGCTGGAATCGCTCGTTTCCGGCGATTAGTCTGTGTAATGCCTCGTCCGCCGAAATCGGGGACGGTTTGGTGTGATCGGATGCCATGGCGTTCTTTCGGGTAGGGTCAATAAGCTATCATGCTCCGCGCGGGCTTGTCCCGCGTCCGAACATGAACCAACGAAGGCCCTGGTCAAAGGCTAGCCACCTCACGCTCCACCGGACAACTAGGGGAATCCCTAGTCGCCTGAGAACGGCCGAACGGCTAACCTTGACGGACCAACTTACCTCGGGCGGCGGGAGACCATCGATGAGGCCAAGTCTGCCCCATTGCTGAATCAGAGGGAAAAGAGAGGTGTGAGTTGCTACTAACAGGTTTGACGATCACATTTCTGAAGGAGTTCGGCCTGGGGGTTTGGCTGACTTCCCCTCTGCTTCTGACTCTCGCGCTAGGCATCGCCATTCTGGGGCAAGTAGCCGGACAGATCGAAGGCTGGCCGCGATTCGACAGCTTCTATTGGTCGTTCGTCACCGCAACTACGGTAGGCTACGGCGACATCAGGCCCACCAAAACAGCGTCAAGGATAATCGCGATTATTCTTGCGTTCTTAGGTCTGACACTTACCGGCATCATTATTGCGGTAGCCGTACATGCCGGCGCATTAGCGCTGGCGGCACATGATGTCGCAGAGAGGGTCAAGTAGTCCGGACTCCGACTGTTCCCGATTAATGGTCCCTTTGGAAAAGGTAGTCACGAGCATCCAAGGGTTCGCACTGGTTCTTCAGTACGTTTAGGAGCGCCACGATGCGTCACAAGAAATACAGGCCTCATTTGAGTACCTGGGCAATCCCCGGGTTGTACGCCGCAGTCGCCCTGGCCGCGGGGCTGACATTTCCACGCGTTGAAAGCCGTATCTTCCCGGGACTCGTGCATCCCACGAGCGTGGAAGTCGCCATCGCCCTCTATTCTTCGATTGCCTCCGGCATGCTTGCCATGACCGCCATTGTCTTTTCGCTGACCTTCGTCATGGTGCAGTTCAGCGCCACGGCCTACTCGCCCCGCCTCGTGCTGTGGGTAGCTCGAGATCGGGTGATATCGCACTCGTTAGGGGTCTTCACCGCCACCTTTCTCTATGCGCTCGCAGCGCTGGGAGGGGTGGCTCGAGACGGTTCGGACACGGTTCCATTTATCAGCGCTTATGTCGTAGTCGGCCTCCTGCTGGCCAGCGTGGCTATGTTCATCGCGCTCGTTCATCGGATCACCTTACTCCAGGTCAACCGCATGTTGATTTTCACGGGCGATCAAGGACGCAAGGTAATCGCGACAATTTATCCGTCCATGAAATCGGAAGTTACGGCGGTGGTAACGGATGACTTTCGCACCCTACCTAGAACCCAGAGGCTGATTCATCACGGACGGCCTCGCTCAGTGCAAGCGGTCGATGTCGAGGCGTTAGTGGACCTGGCTAAGGCCTGTGGCGGAACCATCGAAATGGCTGTCGCGGTCGGCGATACGATCGTGGAGTTGATGCCGGTGGTGCGTGTCTTTGGGGCGCGTGAGCCGATTGATGAACGGAGATTGCGAGACACCATTGAGCTAGGTGCGCAGCGAACCTTCGAACAAGATCCCAAGTACGCGATCCGGCTTCTTGTGGATATAGCTATTAAGTCTTTGTCGCCGGCGATTAACGATCCAACAACGGCAGTGCAAGCGCTTGACCAAATTGAGGACTTGCTGCTGCGCCTCGGCCAACGCCACTTGGAAATTGGGGAATATCGCGACAGCGACGGTAAATTGCGGCTCGTAATTCCATTTCCCACCTGGGACGATCTGGTTCGACTGGCTTTTAATGAGATCTGCTTTTATGGCGCCACCAGCGTGCAGGTCATGCGGCGCATGAACGCGCTGGTTGCTGAGCTGACCGAAGCCCTTCCGGAAGAACGCCGTGCGACCCTTAAATACTGGCGCGGGCGGTTGCAGACCACCGTCGCACGCTCGTTCGCCGACGGCGAAGAGAGATTGGACGCCTCTAGGGAAGACCGGCAAGGATTTGGCGTACCCCGCCAACATTCTTCCGCATAGCATCACCACCCTCCGAAGGGATTGCCGATAGCAAGATCGTTTCCGGCCTTCTGCCAGGCACGACATCTCGCGCCAACATCGATTCCGCATCCTCCGCAAACTGCTGTCACTGAAACTCGGGCGCTCCGCCAATCCGGTCCTTTATTCCGTTTAGGGCGCGACTAGGGAAATCCCTAGTTGTGGATGATCGGTCTACCGGCTTATTGCCTGCCCATCGTTGAACAACTTTCTCGCCGAGCATTGGCGGAAATGCCACTCACCAGGAACCCGGAGTGAAGGCTCGAAACTCGCTGGGAAGGGTGGCTGAGATGAGCCATGGCTTTGCTGTTGTCCGCGGAGAGAGGCAGTTTATGGATCATTCCGTCACAACCAAAAGACTCGTCTTCTTTTCAATCCTTCTGTTGCTTCTGGCTGTTCCCCCGGCCATCCATGGACAGGCCGATCAGGCCGCTCCCGCTGCCAACGCTGAACAAATCCAGGCTCTACAAAAGAAGCTGGACGCCTTACAGAGTCAGATGGGGGAGGTTCAGGACGAGTTACAACGATTTTCCGGTGGTACTTCTCCTCCCAGTCACGTGCCAGCGGACATTGGATCTGCAATCGTTGCCGAGCAACAGGCAACGTCGGCTGGCACACCTTCCGTCGTACCTTCGCTTCCCTCCTGAAAGTGTGCCCGGCCCGCATCATCGCTGAACGCTCGCGCGTACAGACCAAGCGTAATGCAGGGCAAGGTGGTGGAGATGGTCCGCCATGCGCCGCTTCTGGCGCAGGCAAAGGCAGCCGGCGCTTAATGTGCGTTGATGTGCATGAGCGTCGGATGCAATTTGGCTGTAAGGCGAATAAAGAAATGGTGGGCGCTACAGGATTCGAACCTGTGACTTCCACCGTGTGAAGATGGCACTCTACCGCTGAGTTAAGCGCCCAAGCCCTTCGGGTCTATCCACGAGCGGACCACCCAAAACACCCACCATATCAAAGCGTACCAAATTTCCTGATTTCAAGATACTGCCTTGAACTTCGGCCCCATGATCATCCGGCGTCTTTTTCCGCGATGCTGACGGCCAGTCACATGGTTGTGGATGCAGTATCCTTGTGGTCGGCCTATGGGCGTCCGGGAAGCGGATCGAGCGGGAGAGACGCGGTTTGGGAGCTTAAGTCCGGCGACCGCTTATCTGGGCAGACGAGCGTCTCCCATCACGGTTAGCAACTCCTCACTGATTCCAACAGTGCACGCCAGTAAACCGTTCAGAGAAGGAGCCTGCTGGTTGGTACCGAAGCTTTTCACTCCAAAGTATTGAACAAATCCGCCTACGGATGCCACTAGCGCCACGCCGGCGGCGACATCCCACTCATGTTTCGAAGTTAGGGTCCAGGTAGCATCGGCTGATCCTGCCGCAACGAGGGCGAGCTTGTATGCTATTGAGCCCACCGGCTTAACTCTAAATTTCCTTTGTTGAAACGAGTTCCACTCTCCGCGCAGATATTCCTGGCGGCTAGCGAGCACCAATGCCCCATCCAGACTTTTTCTCGACGACCTACCCACCTGGCGCCCGTTGTAGAGCACACCTGATCGCATTCCACCCAGGAACAGCTCGCAGGTCGCAGGGTTGTATATTCCGCCTGCAACAGGATTGCCTTCGATGACAAGTCCTACGGAGATGCACCACTCCGGAATGCCGTCCACAAATTCGCGGGTACCATCCAGAGGATCTACGACCCAAACAACTTCATTCGATAGTCGACTACGGTCATCGGCATCCTCTTCCGAGAGCCAACCTTCACCTGACTTCAGCAGCGCACCACGCAGGCACTCGTTGACTGCTCGATCAACTGCTGTAACCACATCACGGCCGCCATTATCGCGGACATGAAACTGACCTGGCGTAAATTGCGCCACAACATCCGCTGCTTCCTGCAGTGCGCTCTTTATGCGCTGAAGGTATGTACGCTCTGCGTTTTCAGTAAGCAAGCACCACGCCTCCGCACAGGATTCCAGCGCCAACCATCACTAAGACCGTGCGCAGCATGTTTGAGCCCGTGAGGCAGGCGAACTGCCGTGCGCCGAATCTGCATTATCTTCCCAAATCCACTCCGACGAGGCCCCCGTTAGGAATCCTTTGCGGAAAGATAATTCAGGACAGCAGCAACGACTTTGGACGAACTCTCCCTTGTACTTTCACGATCAGTGTCGCAAACAATCTCCGCCGCGAGAGGTGGTTCATAAGGGTCGTCGACGCCGGTAAAACCGTGGATCTCGCCCAAGCGTGCCTTCTTATATAGCAACTTGGGATCTCTGACTTCGCATACCGAGAGAGGCGTGCTTACATAGACCTCCAGAAAGTCGCCGATTGTCCGGCGAGCCTCTTCCCGTCCGGCGCGGTAGGGCGAGATCGCGGACACCAGAACCACCGTGCCATTGCGAGTGAGCAACTGCGAGACAAAGGCAATGCGGCGGATATTCTCGTCCCTATCGCGCTTACTGAAACCCAGGTCTTTGCACAAGTAGTTTCGGATCACATCGCCGTCGATGACTTCGATTGGCAACCCCTGCGCCAGCAGCTCTGTCGCAACCGCCCGGCAAATCGTAGTCTTGCCGGCGCCACTCAGCCCCGTAAACCAGACCGTCAGGCCGTGCTGCTGCATCAGGTGTGAGCCGCCGGAAACATCATCCATCACCGCGCCGGAAGGCACAGGAATTGCACTCACGATGAGTCCGGCCGCGACGGTGTCGTTGTTGAAAGGGTCAATTACGATGAAGCTTCCTGTCGTACGGTTCTGCTCGTAGGGATCGCAGAAGATGGGATTGTGGAGATCAAGGCGAACTTCGCCAATCTCATTGAACTGCAGAGTTTCGGCGTCGATCTGCTCCAAGGTATTGATATCGACCTTATGGTTCAGACGCTGAAAGCTGCCGCATAAGACCCTGGCCGTATGTTTAATCAAATAGCGGGCGCCGTTCTGCAAGGGAACGTGGGAGAGCCATATAAGATACGCAGTCAGCTTCGTAGAAACAATAGGCGCCCCGTCGGTAGCTACGAGCATGTCCCCACGCCCTAAGTCAATGTGATCCGTGGTTGTCAGAACCACCGACTGCGGTGGACCAGCTTGGTGAAGGCTGCGGTCCCCGAGAAGTATTTCTTTTATTCTGGTGCGCTGCCGGGAGGGAAATGCGGTCACCTCCTGGCCTGTTTTGATGGAGCCGGATGCTACTTGACCGGCGTACCCTCGAAAATCCTGGTTCGGCCGAACCACACTTTGAACGGAGAATCGAAAGGCCTGTTCCCGCGGCGGCTCTGCCGGAAGCGTCTCAAGTAGTCCAAGCAGGGTGTCGCCCTGGTACCAGGGCATCCGCTCGCTGGAGCGCAGGACGTTATCGCCGCTGAGAGCACTTAAGGGAACAAAGTGGAATTGCACTCCCCGAAGCCACTCGCCGAAACTGCGAAAGTCAGAGCAGAGCGAAGAATACGTTTGCTCGTCAAAGCCGACCAGATCCATTTTATTCACGGCAACGATCATCTGGCGGATTCCGAGCAGCCACGCGATGAGGGTGTGCCGCCGCGTCTGCTGCAACACCCCCTTTCTCGCGTCCATCAGGATGACTGCCAGTTGGGCGGTCGAGGCTCCCGTCGCCATGTTGCGAGTGTATTGTTCATGACCCGGGGCGTCAGCGATGATGAATTTCCTGCGCTTCGTGGAAAAGTAACGGTAGGCAACGTCGATCGTGATGCCCTGCTCGCGTTCGGCTCGGAGACCGTCGGTGATCAAAGACAGGTCAAGGTCGCCGTTCCTGGCAACCGACGCCTTGCGGACGGATGAAAGCTGATCGTCATACACGCCATTGGCCTCGTACAGTAATCGTCCAATAAGCGTCGACTTGCCATCGTCTACACTACCGGCTGTCAGAAAGCGTAGCAGTCCCCTCTCCTCGCCAGCGATACTCAAAAATAACCCTCCCGTTTCTTCAGTTCCATGGAGCCTTCCTGGTCATGATCAATGACGCGGTTTTCCCGTTCGGACCTGCGGAAAATCCTCAATTCGTCGACGATGTCAGCAACGCTGGTTGCCGAAGAGCGAATCGCGCCCGTGCAATAGGTACAGCCAAGCGATCGCATTCGGCATAGTACGCGTTGCGGTTTCTCTCCTGGCAAAAGCTCGAAAGGATGATCCAAAGGAAGCAGCAGATCGCCCCGAACCAGCATCTCCCGTTCTTTCGCGAAGTACAGGGGGACGACCGGAATGCCTTCCCTGCCGATATATTCCCAGACGTCCAGCTCCGTCCAATTCGACAGGGGAAACACGCGCATACTCTGCCCCGGCTCAACCCGGCCGTTATACAGGTTCCAAAATTCAGGGCGTTGATTCTTGGGGTCCCATTGTCCGAGGGAATCGCGAAGCGAAAAGACCCGTTCTTTTGCGCGTGACTTTTCCTCGTCTCGGCGGGCGCCGCCGATGGCGGTGTCGATGCGGTTCGCTGCTAACGCATCCAACAATGCCCTGGTTTTTAGCAGAGCGCAGCACTTGCCGGTGCCGAGTTGGAAGGGATTGGCGCCGTCCCGTTTAGCTTCCTGGTTGGTGTGGACGATCAATTCCACACCCACTTCCCGGCACGTCCGGTCACGAAACTCGAGCATCTCCCGAAACTTGAAGCCGGTGTCGACGTGCAGCAGAGGGAACGGGATTCTGCCCGGGTGGAAGGCCTTCTGGGCGAGCCGCAACATAACCGACGAGTCCTTCCCGACGGAATACAACATCGCCGGCCGCGACGACTCTGCCACAACCTCTCGCAGGATATGTATGCTCTCCGCTTCCAATACGTCCAGATGTGGTAACGTGCTGCTGGGCAAGAACGCCTCTTTTCTCTCTTCTATTGTGCGCTATGGCATGAGCTTTTTGGGGTGAATTCTACACGGGCGTGCTAACTGGCCTTCCAGCCTTATTACAGGGGCTGCGTACATTCGGCTCTGGAAGTCCCCGAAGAATTCGCGGTTATCACCTATCGTTGCCTCAGGCGGTCGACTTGAAGAAGGGCGGATTTTTGGTTAGAACATCCAAGAGTCGTTTGCGAAATTCCAGGCCAGTTCCACCGGCACCCTGAGGTCAAATGAGCACCACGGAAATAACCAATGTCGAGCGCCTCGAGCCGGATTCTGACGCATTACTGGGATTCTCGATTGAGCTACCGGTCGCCGGAACTGCCGCAGAAGCTTACTCCTTCGAGTTTGCGGGGTGGGTATTGGGAGGACACTCGGCCGCAGTCCAAATCGAGCTAATCGCCAACGACGGTGCTCCGCGAAGGATTCCGATCGTTTTTCCGCGCTCCGATGTTGCTCGCTGCTATCCGCAGCGCGCAGAGAACACCAAAGTTGGATTCTGGGCTCCCGTTAGCGTGATTGGGATGACACCGGAGTTCGAGTTGCTGGTGCGGGTGGTGCTTGAAAATACGGAGCGTGTGCCAATCGCCCGCATCCGCGGGCGACATCGGCCGCTTCCCTCGCGCTTCCAGCCCTCGATTCAGCCCTTGTTGGTAACGAGCCTGGCGCGCACCGGCACTACCTGGATGATGCGCCTCCTCCTGGAGCATCCAGCGATTACTACGTTGCGGATTTACCCCTACGAGTGCCGGCCGGGAAGATACTGGATGCAGTTGGTGGGAGGGATGGCTGAGCCTGCCTACCCGGCGCAAGCGCGCAGCAAGCTGGGTATCTTTGACGACGAGTGGTGGGCGGGGCAGGACCCGCTGCAGCGAGGTTCGCTCTCCCAGAACCCGGCGCTGCAGCAATGGTTCAATGCTCGTTTCGTGGAGCAGGTCGCCCTGCTGTGTCAGCGCAGTTTGGAAGACTGCTATCGGGAAATCGCCGCCACCCAGGATCAGCGAACCCCGATCTACTTCGCCGAAAAGCACCTTCCCGACGACGTGCCTGGAATACTCTGGGAGCTCTACCCCAAGTGCCGCGAGATCTTCGTGGTCCGTGATCCGCGCGACATGCTGTGCTCGATACGAGCGTTTAATGCTAAGCGCGGCACTCTAAACTTCAGTCGCGATACGGTTGCCAGCGAAGAAGAATATATCCTTCGCCTGGGCAGGGATGGGCAGCAACTGCTCGGGGGCTGGAAGGCCCGCGGCAACCGCGCCTGTCTTGTGCGGTATGAAGACTTGGTGTTGCGGCCGATCGAAAGTCTCAGCAAAATTTCCCGCTATCTTGCCATTGAAGCGGATAGCTCACTTCTCGAAGACGTGCTTCGAAGGGCGCTGGTCGACACGCCGGAGTTGGCGGCACACCGCACCGCGGGAACGGCACGGGCGTTGATCGGGCGCTGGCGCCACGATCTCGACTCCAGCTCACAGCTCCTGTGCGAACAGGTCTTCGGCGAGTTTCTCAAGGAGTTCGGATACGAACTCAACCAAGACCTGCGGAAGAAGAATGGCCAGACAATCTCGTTAGAAGCAACGTAGATTCGTGCCGCGGGTCAATGTACCCCTCGAAGGACCGCGAATCTTAACCGCGTGCACAATTTCTTCCGATCCCAGGACGACGGCCGAATGGTGGTAGACTGCACGCCAGAGCGTGTTGGCGCCGGAGCAAGCATCTCCGTATTCCCTGGCCGCACAAACTAGACTTTGTGACTCGCCGGACTTGCCCCGGCATCTCATCATGCACGAAACTTACGACGTCTTGATTATTGGCGGCGGATTCTCTGGGACAATCCTGGCATGTCAGCTTGCGCGATATTGCACACACGACCTAACGGTGGGAGTGGTAGAACGCAAGGGGGAGCCTGGCCGGGGTGTCGCATACGGAACTGCATATGAACATCACCTGCTGAACGTTACCGCTGACGGTATGAGCGCTTTTCCTGAGAGCCCCAACCATTTTGTAGATTGGCTCAGAGAAAACTTCAAAGACCTGGCCCGCTCCAATTCTTTTCCTCCGCGGCGTGTCTTTGGCCAGTATGTAGGTGAAACCTTAAGCCGAGCTTGCGCCGATACCTCTGTAAATTTGAAGTGGATAAAGGACTCTGTGATTTCGATACACCGAAACGGGAGTCTGAATACTGCCGAGTGTGTTTCTGGGATAAGACTGTCAGCAAAGTACATCGTGCTTGCTACAGGTAACTTTCCCCCTGCCGAACCGCTTATATCAAAGCAGGGCGAAAAACCCATCTATGCCTTGCGACCCTGGTCAGAAGAAGCCCTCGAGGCGATCCCCTTCGGGGAAGCTGTTCTATTGCTTGGTTCGGGACTGACTGCCATCGATCATGCGCTGGCTTTTCATGCTGCCGGTTTTCGTGGACACATCTACATGCTATCCCGCCGGGGCATACTGCCCCACGTGCACTGTAATCGCGGTTACTGGCCAACGGAGTGGACCAAGAGCTTGCCGAACACCGTTCGGGGAGTTCTGCGGGCAGTTCGCCGTGAAGCTGGTCAAGCAGCCCAGAACGGCAACGATTGGCGGGATGTCATCGACTCACTTCGGCCTACTTCTCAAAATATCTGGCAAGGCTTTCCTTTGGAGGAAAAGAGAAGATTTCTGCGACATGTTCGGCCTTATTGGGAGGTGCATCGGCATCGCTATGCGCCGGAGGTACAACGGTTACTGGATAACTTGCGGGCCGTGAAGCGGCTGACTGTGATCGCGGGGCGTGTCCTGGACTGCAGTCAAGAGTCCGGCGCGGTGCTGGTAAGGTACCGGCTTCGGAAAACAGGTGAGGAATCAAAGGTCAGGGTTTGCCGAATCGTGAACTGTACTGGGCCAGATGCCGTTCTTCGGGATCTGCGAGACCCGCTTATTCAGTCGCTGATCGGGCAGGCATTGGCGCGTCCCGACCCCCTATCGCTCGGACTTGACGTCGCACCAGACGGAGCGCTGATCGACCGGTCGGGAGCCCCTTCGCGGAGTCTGTTCACAATTGGCCCGCCGCGAAAAGCTGCGTTGTGGGAAACAACCGCGGTGCCCGAAATTCGGTCGCAGGCGGAGACCCTGGCTAAACGCCTCTTGGCAGAGTTGGAGAGCACTTGCGATAGCCAGGTGTCGTGTCATAAATAGCCAAGAGGCTGGCAGGAGCGGCATTAAAGCTCCTCCTCTGTTCCGCCCCTGGAACTTGCGGCTTCCCACCGTTCTGTGTTCATCTAACTGCTCATGGGCCTCGAGGAATACAAACGAAAGCGTGACTTCAAACAGACCCCCGAGCCTCCGCCGAAGGTGGCGAAGGGCGGGCAGAGCCGCTTCGTGGTGCAAAAGCACAGCGCCACGCGCCTGCATTACGACTTCCGCCTGGAAATGGATGGAGTGCTGAAATCCTGGGCCGTCCCCAAAGGGCCATCGCTCGATCCCGCCGACAAGCGCCTGGCCATGCAGGTGGAAGATCATCCCGTTTCCTATTTCGACTTTGAGGGCATCATCCCCGCCGGCAACTACGGCGCAGGCACAGTAATGGTCTGGGACTTGGGCACGTGGGAGCCGCAGGGCGACGCGCACGAGATGCTGCGCAAAGGGCGATCTGAAGTTCCGCCTTAACGGACAGAAGTTGAAAGGCGACTTCGCGCTGGTCCACATCAAGTCACGGCGCCCAGACAGCAAGGGAACCGAATGGCTGCTGATCAAGCATCGTGACGCCTACGATCAGCCGGGCTATGACATCGACAAGTACGACTACTCGGTGCTGACCAGGCGGTCGCTGAGGGAAATCGCGGGCGACGAAGGTTCAGCCGCGTGGAAAAGCAGCCGTAAGGCCTCGATACGAGGAGGCTCCAGCAAGAACGACTGGCTGGCCGATTCGATTGCAAAAGCTGACGCCAAGCGAGCGAAAGCGGAGAAGAAATCAGCCGGCGTCAAAGCGGCCCCGGTTTCCGCAAAGAGCTCGGCCAAGCCGTGCGATGGCCAAAACTTCCAGCGCAGTAAAAAAAAACTCCGCACTCAAACTAAAGAAGAAGAGAGCTTAACCCCCAGCGCCGCGGGCATTGGCCGCAAAGCGCCGATGCCTGGCGCCATCCATCCCATGCTGGCCACCATGGTCGACAAACCTTTCGACGATGACGCCTGGCTTTACGAGATCAAATGGGATGGCTATCGCGCCGTGGTGTTCCTCGACGGCAACTCCCTGCGACTGGTCTCGCGTAATCAGAACGACCTGACGGACGCCTATCCCGAACTGCACGAAATCGCTGGCCACATCAAGGCGAGCAGGGCAATTCTCGACGGCGAAATTGTCGCCCTCGACGACGAAGGCCGCCCGTCGTTCAGCCTGATGCAGCAGCGCACTGGAGTCGGCGAAGGTGGCCGGCGAATTCGCCGCACCCGCGATGACATCCCCGTTGTCGTATTACGCTTTCGATCTGCTGTACCTGGATGGCTATGACCTGATGCAGGCCGACCTCGAAGCTCGCAAGCGCTTGCTGGCCGCGATCCTTGTCCGCGCAACGATCTCCTGCGCTATTCCGATGACTACATCGGGCCGCGGTACAGCACTGTTCGAAGCTGCGGCGCGGCGCGGCCTGGAAGGCATCGTCGCCAAGCGCCGGCGCAGTGGTTACGAACAGAAGCGCAGCCGCGATTGGTTGAAGATCAAGATCGTGAAGCGGCAGGAATGTGTCATCGGCGGCTACACCGAGCCCCGCGGCTCACGCGAAAACTTTGGTTCGCTTGTGTTGGGGCTCTACGACGATAAGGGCCGCTTGATTCCAGTGGGCCAGGCGGGTAGCGGATTCACGGAACAGACTCACGCCCAGATGTGGAAGCGTCTGCACGCGCTCGAAACCAGCCGCAATCCCTTCTTCGGCAAAGTGGAGAGCGACCGCCCCGTGCACTACGTTAAGCCCGAGCTAGTGGCCGAAATCAAGTTCACGGAGTGGACGCATGAAGGACAGAGCGGCGGCGTCAAAATGCGTGCGCCCGTGTTTCAAGGACTGCGCCTGGACAAGAAGGCAAAGGAGTGCAGGTTTGAACGAGTAGCGAGCACTGAAGCCGAGGTGCGCAAGGCCGAGGCGGGGCAAACACGATACCGTCACCGACCCCTATCGTGAGCCTCATCGCGCGACAGGCACTGGCCATGCGACCGTAAGAAGGGCTTGCGTGCGAGGGCTCGTCGGGGCGCCTTCTCGTACTGATCTTTTTCGGGTTCTTTCAGTCTTGCATTCTTCTTCACTTCACATCTTTCATCGGCAGCACCGAGCCGTACTCGTGTCCGCTGCTGTCCACAGCGCGGGCGATGACCGCGGTGAATCCATCGCGCAGTTCGGGATACTTTGCGACGATGGCTTTGATCACGGCCATATTATCCTGGAAGGCGGTTTCCGAATTCGCCGCCTCGGCATTCTGGTAGCGAACGCGCAGGTCCAGATTGTTGTCCACCGGAACTGCCACCAGTTCGGTCACCTTGTACGCCTTGCCGCCGACCGAAAGGCTCAACGGAGAAGTCTCGCTGGGCAGGTCGCTGGGCCGCGCGCTCTGCATTTCATCGGCAATCTTGTCGAGTTGCGGCGTGCTCATGAACTCGACCGGCGCGGTCAAGTCCCACGCTGTCAGATAATAGAACCACGCGTTGTGCGATTGCCCTTTGGCTTTATATTCTCGCGCCTTGGCCAGATACCACTGACCGTCATGACCGCCAATTTCATCCAGCCGCGGATAATAGCCCGCCAGTTTCCACGCGCTCCCAACGTTTTCCAGAACCAGCGTCAGGGTAATAGGATCTTTGCCGGCGACCTTCTGAATGACAATCGCATAGCGGCCCGGCGGCAGATTTGGGATAAAGAACGCGAGCCGGTCGGGCGAATTGTAGATACCGCAATAAAACTCGGCGCGCGCCAGCGGCGCCTTGGCCTGCGATGCATCCAGCAGGTACGTCCCCACGATCGTCGCCTCTCCTTCCGCCAGGTATGTTTTGTTGGTGACTACGGCCTGCTCGATGGCGCTGAAATCGCCGGTGATCTGCGGAATAGAGTTGGCCTTGATCCCCGCCACATCGCCGTTCTTGGACATATCCCGATACTGCTTCGCGGCCCCCTCGATTGCGCCTTTAGTAGCGGCGTCCAGCTCGGGTCCCGAAGAACAAGTCTGCCCGATCACGGTGCAGGACAAGGCCAAAACGGCTACCACCGACACTACAAATCGAACAAGGAAACGATGCATTTGAAGATGGACCTGAAACATTCGAGTCATGGCGCCCCCGGGTCACCGCGGCGGCTTCCTGCGGCCTGAATCCTGGGATGCGGATTCGCCGCACAGCAGCCGCTCAAGCGCTGATCCGCCCAACAAAATTTGCACATCGAGTTAAACCAGCTGGTCGATCGCAGTTTAGAATAGAGCCAGCGGCGAAACCATCGATAGGGCTCGCCGTCTAACCCTCTATGTTACGCCTTGCAAAAAGTTTGGGATGTGTGGTGCTGGTGTCGGCATGGCTGATGCTGGCAACTGCGCCGGCCGGTGCTCAGGCGCCTGCGTCCCCGGCAATGCGTACGCCCCAGGCCACCATGCCGCAAGCACCGGCACCGGCCAACACTGCGCCGGCCGCGTCAGCGCCTTCGCCCAACGTCCATGCGCGTCACAAGAAAGCGGCTCCCGTAGCGGAAGCGCCCGCAACGCCGCCGCCCCCTCCCACGTTGGAGCAGACCGCTCCCACGCCACCTCGGGTCAGTTACCAGAACGGCCAGCTGACAATCGATGCCACGAATTCCACTCTGGCGCAGGTGCTGCGCGCCGTGCAATCGCGGACCGGCGCGTCGATCGATATCCCCGGCGGAGCTGCAAGTGAGCGGGTAGTGGGGCAACTAGGCCCAGGGCTGCCACGCGATGTGCTGAACACTCTACTGAATGGATCGAAGTTCGACTATGTCATCCTGGGCGTGACCGGCAATCCGGGTGCGGTCGAGAAAGTGATTTTGACGCCGCGGCAAGGTGGGGCAACGATTACTGCGCAAGGCAATACTACCCGCCCGGCGGTGCAGGACGACGAGTCGCAAGAAGAAAGCGCCCCCGTCGCCGATACGGCGGAAAACGATTTTCAGAACCCTGACCAGGCGCCTCCGCCGCCTCCTCCCGGTGGGTTTCGCCACCCCATGATGCCTCCAGGGGGGCAGGTCAATCCCGGAGCGGGGTTTGGAAATGGCGATCAGAACGGAGCGAAGACGCCCGAACAGTTGATGCAACAGATGCAGGAACAGCAACAGCAACAGCAGCAATACCAGCAGCAACTGAATCCCGCCAACCAGAATCCCCAGCCGCAGTAGCCGCGGAAATCGCTCTTATGTAGTACTTCTCATCGCCGCGCGCAGGCTCTCAACATAGGGCTCTCGCAGAATTCCGCGCTCAGTGATGATCGCAGACACGTACTGATGCGGCGTCACGTCAAACGCCGGATTCTCCACCAGTACGCCGTCGGGAGTAATCTGTTTGCCCGCCATGTGAGTCACTTCTCTCGAAGAGCGTTGCTCGATCGGAATTTGCGTGCCATCGGAAGTGTTCAGATCAATCGTCGACAAGGGCGCGGCGACGTAGAACGGAATGCCATGCTCCTTAGCCAGCACGGCCACAGTGTAGGTACCGATCTTGTTGGCCACGTCACCATTGGCAGCAATGCGGTCCGCTCCCACAATGACGGCGGCGATTTTTCCCTGACGCATGATGGCGCCTGCCATGTTGTCGGAGATAACGGTGGTGGGAATGCCGTCCTTCATCAATTCCCACGCTGTCAGACGGGAGCCTTGCAGGAACGGCCGGGTTTCGTCGGCAAACACATGGAGCTTTTTCCCTGAGTCAATCGCGGCGCGGATGACGCCCAGCGCGGTACCATAGCCGCACGCGCATAGCGCGCCCGCATTGCAGTGAGTCAGCACGCCGCCGCTCGCCGGTAGCAGCACCGCGCCGTGCTTTCCCATTGCCTGGTTGGTGGCAATATCCTCCACCAGCATTTGTTGCGCCTCAGAAATTAGGGTCTGGCGGATATTCGCGAGCGGCTGTGTTTTGACTCGGTCGAACTTGTCTCGCATCCGGCGGATTGCCCAGAAGAGATTCACGGCTGTCGGCCGGGTCGAGCCCAGAACCTCGCAGATGCGGTCGAAGTCCCGGTTTAGTTCGGCGTGGTCTGTTGCTCTTGAGTCACGAACACCGAGTGCAATTCCCATTGCCGCCGTCACGCCTATCGCCGGAGCACCACGGACGATCATGGTGCGGATAGCGTCCGCTACTTCCTCGTAGGTCGTGCAGGTGACGTAGGTCTCTTCGGTGGGCAGCTTCGTCTGATCGATGAAGCGCACACCCGCATCAGTCCATTCCAAGGTCTTGATCATGTTTGAAGATAGCAACTAGCGATTAGCAATTAGCTCGCACCAGACTAAGCCGAAGTTCGCTATTCCTGACAATGTGATTCTCACGCCCGATGAGCATCGCAGCGATTGCCTGGCACATTCGTCACCGCCGGGCGATCACAGAAGTCGCACTTCGCACTGACAGCAAATATCGGAGGCGCGCCAGATTTCAGGTGCTCGGCCTGCCTCACATGCTCGGCTCGAACATCGTTCGCGGTGAACAGCGCCACGAATGGTGCTGGCGCCGCAGCCTTCTCGACATTCGCGCGGCCATCGGCCTCCTGGCGGTCCACCAGGCACATCACGCCCACGACTTCGAAGCCGTATTCGCGCGCCGCCTCGATGGCCTGCACGGTCGACGCGCCAGTGGTACAAACGTCGTCGACAATCACCACTCGCGCCGCTTTCTGACGAAAGCCCTCGATCCGCTGCCCGGTTCCGTGGGTCTTTTCGGCTTTGCGTACCAGAAATCCGTGGATTGGTCTTCCCTGCTGCGCGCTGATCACGGAGGTCGCGACCACGATCGGATCGGCGCCCATGGTCAGGCCGCCAATCGCATCGGGACGCCAGCCGCGACTCTCGATTTCGTGCAGGACAGTCTTGTCCGGTCACAGCGCGCCATTCGCGTCGAGGGTAGTCAGGCGGCAATCGATGTAGTAATCGCTGGTGGCGCCGCTGGAAAGCGTGAATTGACCCAGGCGAAACGACTTCTCCGCCAGCAGAGCTAAAAGTTGTTCGCGCGCGCTTGCCGCCATAGTTTCACGATACCATCTTCAGCCGGTCACCTTCTCCAGATGGCGATAATGATCGCTGGCCAACCATAGCGCTGAGAACAGCGCGAAGTTGTATCCGCAGTGCATGAGGAAGGCCGCGGCCACGGAGTTGGTGCGCACGCGGACCAGGGTGAAGGCCACGCCCGACGATGAAGATGCTCAACACCGGCGCCCAGGCTAAGCCAAGCTGAGCACCATGGATTGCAGCGAATGCTGCCGCGGTCAGCAGCACGGCCGCAATCAGCCCAAATCCGCGTCGCAGCAACGGATACAACAGTCCCGCGAAAGAACAGTTCTTCCAGCAGCGGCGCCAGCGTGATGCCGAAAGCGGCCATCATGTAAGCGCTGGTCGCGTCGTGAAAGTATGCGTCAATCGGCAGCGACTTCGGAATGGGCAGGAACCGCGCCAGGCCCTCGACCGCAAGCGCCAGAATCACGCCGCCAACCAGAAACGCCGGCGCCAGCATTCCCGGCCAATTCCACTGGATTGCTCTCCCGAAGTCTTGATGGGAGCGCGTACGCACCATCAGAAAGATGAACAGCAAGACAACGGGATAAGCCGCCGTCTGTGCTCCAATCACAACCGCCGCGTTCGTCGCCAAGTCCGTAAATGTCGCGTTGCGATACTGCGGAAGAGCGTGGGTAACAAACATTGCCGCAATGCGTGAAGACGAGAATGGCCACCAGCGTGAACACCAGGATCGCCAGCACATCCCACCCCGACCACGTGGGAAACGCCTTTTCCACTGGGCCGACGATGACTGTGGGGATGGTATCAAGGGGTTGCTCCGGTACGGGCGGAGCCAATGGTGCGCCCTCGACGTACTCAGGCAGCGGGTTCGATGGTAATGACATGAGTATTCGTGATGTTGCTGTATCCGGTCGCAGAGGCTCGGCCTTGGCTTTAGCTGCCGTCGATGATCGGTGCAGCGGCCATCGCCTCTCCGTTTCCCTTGTTATTGGACGCCGCTGGAAGCAGTTTGGCTAATGTTTGTCCGGTATACGACTTTCTGGTACGCGCGACCTGCTCCGGCGTGCCTTGCGCGACCATGCGGCCGCCCTCTTCACCGCCCTCCGGGCCCAGGTCGATGATCCAGTCTGCATTACGGATCACGTCCATGTTGTGCTCGATGATGATAATGCTGTTCCCCAGATCGGTCAGCCGGTGCAACACCTCCAGCAGCTTGCTCACATCTTCAAAGTGCAACCCGGTTGTCGGCTCATCCAGCAGGTAGAGTGTTTTGCCCGTCTGCCGCTTGCTGAGCTCGCGCGCCAGTTTGATGCGTTGCGCTTCGCCGCCGGACAGCGTGACCGCCGATTGTCCGAGATGGATATAGCCCAGCCCAACATCGACCAGCGTTTGCAATTTCTGCTTGATCTGCGGGATGTTTTCCAGCACGGGCAGAGCGTCGGCAACCGGCGTCTCCAGCAAGTCAGCGATGGAATGTCCCTTGTACTTCACCGCCAGCGTCTCATGATTGTAGCGCTTGCCGCCGCAGACCTCGCATAGCACATACACATCGGGCAGAAAGTTCATCTCGATGCGGCGCTGGCCTTCGCCCTGGCAGGCTTCGCAGCGTCCGCCGGCAACGTTGAACGAAAATCGTCCCGCCTTGTAGCCGCGCTCGCGCGACTCCGGCAGCATGGCATAAAGGTCGCGAATCTGCGTGAATACGCCAGTGTAGGTCGCCGGATTCGAGCGCGGTGTGCGGCCGATCGGCGACTGGTCGATGCGAATGACCTTATCGATGTTCTCGGTTCCCGTGATCGATTTGTGCTCGCCGGGCTCCTCGCGCGAGCGGTACAACGCTTTGGCCAGCGCGCGATACAGAATGTCGTTGACCAGTGTCGATTTGCCGGAGCCCGAAACGCCGGTCACCACCGTCATCACCCCGAGCGGGAACGTCACATCGAGGTTCTTCAGATTGTTCTCGCGCGCGCCCAGGATTGTGATGGCGTTACCATTAGGCGACCGCCGCTGGTGACGGTCCGTGACCCGCTTCTGCCCCGAAATGTATTGCCCCGTGAGCGATCGCGGTACCGCTTCGATCTGCTCAGGCGTGCCGCTGGCAACGAGTTCTCCTCCGTGCCGGCCGGCCCCGGGACCCAGATCGATGACATAGTCGGCGCGGCGAATCGTGTCTTCGTCGTGCTCGACCACCAGCACGGTATTGCCCAGGTCGCGCAGCGATTCCAGCGCCTGCAACAGGCGATCATTATCGCGATGGTGCAGTCCGATCGAGGGCTCGTCCAGCACATACAACACGCCGCGCAACTTCGATCCGATCTGCGTTGCCAGACGAATGCGCTGCCCTTCACCGCCGCTCAACGTCGCCGCCGAACGGTTCAGCGAGATATAGCCCAGCCCGACCGCATTTAGAAATCCCAGCCGCTCGGCAATTTCCTTCAGAATCCGGCCGGCGATCTTTTCTTCCCGCTCGGAGAGCTTGATCTGCGCCGCGGCCTCGACCGCGCGCGAAACCGGCAGCGCCGTGAAATCGGCAATGGACATGCCGTTTACCTTCACCGCCAGACTTTCCGGACGCAGCCGCTTGCCTTGACACGCAGGACACGTGGTCGCCGACATGTGGTCCAGCAGCCATTCGCGATAACCCTCCGACGAGCTGTCCTCCATCCCCTGCCGCAGATAGGCAAAGACGCCCAGAAAGCCGCCACGCTTCTTCTCTGCCTGCTCCGGCCCATAGAGAATCAGGTTCTGCGTCTTACGCGGAAGCTGCTCGAACGGCGTCGTTCAGGTCGAAGCCATACGCCTGCGCGGCCAGTTGCACGATGCGAATCAGGTATTGCGACGCCGAACCGGGCCCTAATCCGCCATCCAGCAGCGGCTTTGACCAGTCGTTGATGACCTTGGCCGGATCGAAGTCGTACTTGCTGCCCAGCCCGTTGCACTCCGGGCAAGCGCCGTACATGCTGTTGAAGGAGAACGAGCGCGGCTCCAGCATCGGAACGTTGATGCCGCACTCCGGACACGCCAGCTTGGAGGAATACAGCCGCTCGTCGCCGCCGACCACGGCGACCTGCACCAGTCCGTTGGCCTCCTTCATCGCCAGTTCCACCGACTTCGCCAGCCGGCCCTCGATTCCCGGCTTCACCAGCAGCCGATCGACCACCAACTCGATGGTGTGGTTCTTGCGTTTGTCGAGCTTGATCTCCTCGTCGGCAATGTTGCGCAGCTCGCCGTCGATGCGCGCGCGGGTGTAGCCCTGCTGCCGCCAGCCTGTCGAGCTCCTTTTTGAACTCGCCTTTGCGCCCGCGCACGATGGGCGCCAGCACCATGACGCGTTCGTCGGGCTTCAGCGCCATCACCTGTCTGCACAATCTGGTCCGCCGACTGCCGCGAGATTTGCCGGCCACATTGCGGGCAATGCGGAACGCCAATCGACGAATACAGCAAGCGTAAGTAGTCATAAATCTCGGTGATGGTGCCCACAGTCGAGCGCGGGCTGCGGCTGGTAGTCTTCTGCTCGATGGCGATCGACGGGCTCAGGCCGTCGATGCTGTCCACGTCGGGCCGCTCCATCTGGTCGAGGAACTGGCGAGCATAGGCCGAGAGCGTTTCCACGTAGCGGCGCTGGCCCTCGGCATAGATCGTGTCAAAGGCGAGTGACGACTTGCCTGAACCGCTGAGGCCGGTGATCACTGTCAAGGTGTTGCGTGGAATCTCGACGTGAATGTTCTTCAGGTTGTGCTGCCGGGCCCCGCGGACACTGATGCTGCTGATGCCCATGGACAATTCTGCTTCGAACCCGCCTGCCACCTGTTCCGGCAGCGACACCGGAGCGCGCTTTTGGAGCGGCCCGAACCCATGTTTCAGGGTGATGACGGCTCTGAAAGGTTCGGAAGGGTGTAGGTACAGTTCTACTGACGTATCTTAGTTGTCAACACCGCCAAGCGTCAATGCGAGGTAAAGTAAAACATCACAGTTAGCGCTGGCCGCTAAGAATGCCGACGACTTAGATGAATCTGACGAAACAACCGCCCGTGACTGGCGGCGCATCGGAAAAGATGACTGACGGATTATGACGACTTTATTCTTCTCCAGCCTGCTTCTGCTCACCATCGTGGCCGCCTTTGCGTTCGGGGTCGCAGCCGGATACTGGGTGATCTGCGGATTTCTCAACCTCATGAATCCGCGCCGCAGCCGCAATAAGCCAGCCAGAGCAACCGAGCTCGCTCCCACAACCAGCGGCGATTAATTCCTAGCCGCTCCAGCCCCATCACCTCGCATCCCAAACCCTTCAGACATAGCCGCGCGCTTGCTTGGGGTCCTGTCGATTGATGCAACTCTTATCAGCCAGTCCGATCACCATCTATATGCTCTGCTGAGATTCTTTGCGATTTCTCTGGTAATTCCTACGCGCCTGTAGCAAACCTCCGCACCTCCTTATGTTCACTCGACCCGCAGTGTTGCGAAATCCATCACTCGCGGGAGTGACTCCCGTCACAGATTCCCCCAACCATATGTCTGACACTGAAATCGTACCCTGCGGTACGCAGATTCATTCTCATATGCGTTCATAACGTCAATCGGGAGAAATCATGAAAAAAGTCATTCTGGCTGTTCTGGTTATTGCAATTGGTCTGTTTTTCGCGCTACCCAACCTCTCCTGGGCGCAAGAGGACGTTTACAAAGCAAAATGCGCCGCGTGCCACGGTGCCGACGGTAAAGGCAGCCCGGCCGGCTTGAAAATGGGAGCTCCAGCGTTCTCATCCCCAGCCGTGCAAAAAGCTACGGACGCCCAACTGGTCGACTACATCGAGAACGGCGGCCCACAGAAGAAAGCCATGCACGCTTTCGCCAATAAGGGCGTCAACGCTGACGAGGCTGGCAAGCTGGCTACTTACGTGAAGACCCTGAAGTAGGCTTCGCGTACGGCTCAATCCATCCCAAGCCGGCCGACACTGACCGGTTTGGAGTGGTTTCCGACTAGCAATCGCCCGACGGCGCCGTCAACCGCGCCAATCTAGAGGCCCGACCGGGCCGCCTGGGCGATCTGGCCTCAACCCCCGCATCCCGTGCTCGTTGAGGCCTTGGAGAAAGTCATGAGCAAAGGAATTCTCTACGATGCAACCAAGTGCATCGGCTGTAAGCAGTGTGAGCAGGCCTGTGCCACGGAAAACGGACTTCCCTACGACGACAAGATCGCAGCCCAACCGGTAACGTCGGCACACAAGTACACCACCGTCCTGGCCAAAGACGATAAGTTCATGCGCCGGCTTTGCATGCACTGCGAGGACCCGGCCTGCGCCTCGGTTTGTCCTGTGGGCGCGCTGCAGAAGACCGCGCTGGGCCCCGTTACCTACGACAAAAGTAAGTGCATGGGATGCCGCTATTGCATGGCAGCCTGCCCTTTTGGCGTGCCCAAATACGAATGGGAAAAGGCGATTCCTGGCGTGCGCAAGTGCATCATGTGCAACAAGCGCGTGGTAGCCGGCAAGCAAACCGCTTGCGCCGAGATCTGCCCTACTGGCGCAACCCTGTTTGGCGATCGCGACGCCCTGCTGGAAGAAGCCAAGAAGCGCGTCCACGACAATCCGGGCACCTACCTGCACCACATCTTTGGCGAGACCGAAGTCGGCGGGACTTCCGTGATGTTGCTGTCGTCGATCGGCTTCAACAACTTCGGCTTCCGCCCGGATCTCACCGAGCGCGCACTTCCGCTTTACACCTACCAGGTGCTGTCGCGCATTCCCGACTTCGTTCCGCTCTTCGGAACGATGCTGGGCGGCATTTACTGGATCACGCATCGCCGCCAGGATGTGGCCGAGGCTGAAGCCCAGGAAAAAGAAAACGAATTCAAAGGCGGTGTCCAATGACAGTTCCCCGCGTGCGATTCACCTTCTGGAAGGCTGTGTTCGCCGTCATTATGGTGGCCGGAATCTACTGCACCTTCATCCGCTTCTTCCGCGGACTGGGCGCCTCCACAAACCTTAGCGATCAGTTCCCTTGGGGACTTTGGATCGGCTTCGACGTGATGTGCGGCGTGATGCTGGCGGCCGGGGGCTTCACCCTGACCGCCGCAGTCGAGATCTTCAACATCAAGCGCTTCCACTCCATCATCCGCCCCACAATTCTGACCGCATTCTTGGGCTACCTGCTGGTTTGCGCGGCGCTGATGTACGACCTCGGCCTGCCCTGGAACATCTGGCACCCGCTGATCATGCGCAATCCCCACTCGGTGATGTTCGAGGTCGCCTACTGTGTGATGCTCTACACCACGGTGCTGGCGCTGGAGTTCTCGCCGATTGTGCTGGAGCACTTCCACCTCCACAGAGCGCTGAAGATCGTCCGCAGCGTCATGGTGGTGTTCGTCATCCTGGGCGTGTTGCTTTCCACGCTGCACCAGTCGTCGCTGGGCACGCTGTATCTCATCATGCCCAATAAGCTGCACCCATTCTGGTACAGCCCGCTCCTGCCGGTGTTCTTCTTCCTCTCAGCCATTTCGGTTGGCCTGGCCATGACGATCTTCGAATCGTCGATGAGCTCGAAGTACTTTGGCCGTGAGATTGAGATGCCCATCCTGCGCGATCTAGGACGGGTGCTGGTTGTCGTGTTGGCGCTCTACGGAATCCTGAAGTTCGAAGACTTGTATCACCGTCACGTGCTGGGCCTGGTCTTCGTATCAGGCTATGAGCAACGCTTCTTTCTGCTGGAGATATTTCTCTCAGTGCTGATCCCGCTCGGCATGCTACTGGTGCCGAAGATTCGCGAGAATGCGCAAGGCTTATATCTCGCGGCAGTGCTGTGCTTGCTCGGCTTCGTGACCAATCGTCTGAACGTCGCCATTACGGGAGTGGAAAACGCGGTGGGCGGCCGTTACACCCCGAAGTGGACGGAGGTTGTGATCACGGCCATGTTCGTTGCGTTGGGATTCGCCATCTTCGGCTTCGCAGCAAAATACCTGCCTATCTTCCCCGAGGAGAAGGCGCACCTTCCGGCACTGCGCCAACCGGTCCGCGAACCGGAAATAGTTGCGGATGAATTTGCGGTGCCTGTCCATGCTGGTGACTGACAATTCGAGCGGGATTCCCAGCGCAAAGAAGCAGGGAAATCCCGTTTCGACGCCCTCCCGCTGGTTGCGGCGTTTGGGACAAAGCATCAGCGCCAAGCTGATGGTCTCGATCTTTGTCGTCCTCATCATCATCTTCTCCCTGTTCGGCTACTTCAGTATTCGCGATCAGCGCAAGCATCTGGAAGATGCAGCCCTGGTCAGCGCTGAGCAGCAAAGTGAGGTGCTGCGGCGCAGCGCCTCGCGGTACATGCTGAACAACGACCGCATCGGTCTCTACGAAATGATGTTGAACATGGCCGATCAGCCGGGCATGGTCCGCGTCCGCATCATGAATCCGCAAGGCGTCATCAGCTACTCCACGGCACCCGCCGAAGTGGGCACCATGGTGAACAAGAACGCCGAGGCCTGCTACGCCTGCCATGAAAAATCCAAGCCCTTGGCCGTCCTGAACCGCTCTGATCGCTTCCGGGTTTACCGCGCCGAAGGTTCGCGCGTCCTGGGCGTCATTACACCTCTGGAAAATGAGCCGGCGTGCTCCAATGCGGCTTGCCACGCTCATCCGGCAGGCACGCAGATTCTGGGCGTGCTCGACACCAATCTCTCACTCGCTAAAGTCGATCAGGGCCTGGCGCATGAGAGTCACGTGATGTTGATCTATACCGCGTTGGCCTTGCTGGGCGTCGTCTCCTTGAGTGGTCTTTTCGTCTGGATCGTTGTGCACAATCCTCTGCGGGAGCTGGAAACAGGTACCGAGCGCATCGCCAGCGGCAAACTGGGCTACCAGATTCCTGTCCGCTCGCACGATGAAGTCGGCGAACTGGCGCAATCATTCAACGATATGAGCAACCGACTGCAGGTGGCGCAGGCGGAAATCACCGCCTGGGCCCACACGCTGGAAGATCGCGTCGACGAAAAAACGCTCGAGCTGAAACAGGCACACCAACGCATGTTACACGTGGAAAAGATGGCCACCATCGGCAAAATGGCGGCCGTTGTGGCCCATGAGATCAACAACCCGCTGTCGGGGATCCTGACCTATTCCAAGCTGGTGAAGCGCTGGATCGAGAAAAACACCACCGTTTCGCCTAAGCAGGAAGAGATGAGGGGATCGCTCGATCTGGTGGCCAGTGAGAGCAAACGCTGCGGAGAGTTGGTGAAAAATCTACTCAGCTTCTCGCGCGTGTCGCCCATGAACCTGGCTTGGTGCGATCTGAACCAGGTCGTCGACCGCTGTCTGCGACTGGTGCAACACAAGCTGGATCTCGGGGGCATCCAGGTGAACCTCGACTTGATCACGGACTTGCCCACCGCGCACTGCGATCCTGCCCAGGTCGAGCAGGTGGTGCTCGCGATGATAATCAATGCCGTCGATGCCCTGCCGCAGGGGGGGAATCTGTGGATCGGCACGCGGGTCAGCGGCGGTGCGCTGGAGCTGGTAATTCGCGACGATGGCATCGGGATCCCGGAAGAACACCTCGCCCACATTTTCGAGCCTTTCTACACGACGAAGGAAGCGGGCGGCTCCGGGCTGGGGCTGGCCATCAGCCAGAACATCGTGGAACGCCACGGCGGGCACATCGAGCTGAAATCGGTTGTAGGAGAAGGAACAACATTCAAGATCGTGCTGCCAATAGACAGCCAGAGACCGGCGGTCGTCGCGCAAGACGATCGCACGCCGGTTGAGGTGAGGTAGAAGAATGACGCAAGGCAAACTATTAATCGTTGACGACGAACTGAGTGTTCGGGATTCGCTGGCCAAGTGGTTTGCGGAAGAGGGTTACGACGTGGCCACGGCGGAGAATGCGAACGAGGCGCTGACGCGTGTCGCCGAGCAGACCTTCGATGTCGCGCTGGTCGATATCAAGATGCGCGGTACCGATGGCATCGAGTTGCAGCGGCGGCTGCACGAAATTCACCCCGACATGCTGGTGATTATTATGACCGGTTATGCCTCGGTGGAAACGGCGGTCGCCGCGCTCAAGAACGGCGCGTACGACTATGTCAATAAGCCCCTCGATCCGGACGAGATTGCCCACATCATCGCCAAGGCAGTGTCGCATCGCCGCACCCAGCAGGAGAATGTGCGCTTGAAGGAGACGGTCGCCGAGATCGCGCGCCCTTCGGACATCATTGGGCAGAGCACGGCCATGAAGCGGGTGTTCGACGCCATCGAAACCGTGGCTCCCACCGACGCGACGGTTTTGGTCACGGGCGAGAGCGGCACCGGCAAAGAGTTGGTGGCGCGGGCGGTGCATTCGGGCAGCCCGCGGCGTTTCCATCCCCTGGTAGTCATTCATTGCGGTGCGCTGACCGAGACCCTGCTGGAGAGCGAACTCTTCGGGCATGAGAAGGGCGCATTCACCGGCGCGCAGTATCGCAAGAAGGGCAAGTTCGAAATTGCCGAAGGAGGCACGGTTTTTCTCGACGAGATCGGCGATATCAGCCTGAAGACCCAGACCGACCTGTTGCGCGTCCTTCAGGAGCGTGAGATTGTCCGCGTGGGCGGCAATCAGACCATCAAGGTTGATTTTCGTGTGGTGGCGGCGACCAATAAAGACCTGGAGCTACTGATTGAGGAAGGCAAATTCCGCCCTGATCTTTACTACCGCCTGAATGTTTTTCACATCGAGATTCCCCCGCTGCGCGACCGCCGGGAAGATATTCCGGCGCTGGTGGACTACTTTGTCCGCAAATTCTCGCGAGAGATGGGCAAGCGAATCACCAGCGTCTCACCCGCAGCCATGAACGGCTTGCAACAATACAACTGGCCTGGCAATGTGCGCGAGTTGGAAAATGCGGTGGAGCGGGCGATGGTGGTGGCCCAAGAGCCGGAGCTGCGCGAGCCGGACTTCACCTTGAAGGCAAAGAACTGCGCCGGACTGGGCATCGGCGAGGTTCGCAATTTGGAAGATGTGGAACGCGCGCACATCCTGCGGGTACTGGATGAATGCAGCGGCAATCAGACGCGCACCGCGGAAGTTCTGGGCATTGACCGCGTGACACTCCATCACAAGTTGAAGAAGTATGGATGGAACCGGAAAGAAAAAGAGCAGCTAGCTGCGAGCAACTAGCCGCGAGCTACGATCCGCGAGCTGCGGAATGCAGGTTAGAAGCTGCCCAGTGAACGAAGGGTCAAACCCTGAAGGCAGGAACTAGCAGCAATGGGCTCGGAGCTCAAAGCTAAAGGACTGCAATGAAGGACTTCAGAAAACTGAAAGTATGGGAGAAGGCGCATGTGCTAACGTTGGCCATATACCGACATACCGGCGCCTTTCCGCGCGAAGAACTTTATGGCATTACCGGCCAGATGCGCCGGGCAAGTGCCTCAGTGGCCGCAAACATCGCGGAGGGATACGGTCGTGGCGGAGACGGGAAGTTTCACCATTTCCTGAACACAGCTGCAGACTCAGCAATCGAATTGGAATACTTCCTTTTATTGGCTAAAGACTTGGGAATGCTCACGACTGACGTTTACAACGACCGCCAGACACAGACGGTCGAGGTACAACGGATGCTTTCGGGCCTACTACGAACAGTTGCGAATACCCGGGCTAAAACAAAACCATAAGCGAGAGCTAGTAGCCCGTAGCTCGTGGCTCGCCGCTTCTCGGCTTCCATGAAACGCCTCCAACTACTCCCGATCGGCTCCATCGACCCCCAACTGCTGGAGTGGCTCGCGCAAACGCTCGCCGAGAAGTTTCGGGTGCGGTCGGAGATACTTTCGCCGGCGCTCGATCCCGCTTTTGCGCTGCACTCTGAGCGCCAGCAGTATCACTCGTCCGAGATCCTGGCTGCCATGCAGCGCTACGTCAACAGCAACACCTGGCGGCTGCTTGGGATCACGCAACTGGACTTGTATATTCCGATTTTGACTTTCGTTTTTGGCGAGGCGCAGTTAGGCGGGACGTCTGCGGTTGTTTCCTATCATCGTTTGCAACAGGGATTCTACGGGCTGCCGCCGGATCCGGACCTACTGGCGAATCGTCTTCTGGTCGAAGCGGTACACGAGTTGGGACACACTTTGCGCCTCACCCATTGCCATGACTATCAGTGCGCCATGGCGCCTTCTCACGCAGTGGAGTGGATCGACATCAAGGACAGCGGCTTCTGCGAGGATTGCCTTGCGCGAGTGCTGGAGACGGTTTAGGGCGAGCTTCAGGGCCCGCCGTCACGCGCCCAGATCCTCACCCAGAAACACCTGATCACCGTTTGCTGGGCTTGGGCTCGTCGCTCCATCGTCCACTGAAGAGATGGCCACGATGCTCGGCTACCATCGCCGTCACGGCCATTACGCCCATCACCAGGAAGATCGCAAAGAAAACCACCGCAATCACGAGCACTGGCATACCGCACCTCTGAAGGCATTGTGCAGCACGAATAAACTTGCTTCCGTGATTGCAATCACACGTGGGTGTGAGGTTGTACGTGGAGGTAGAACGTGGCGGCTTCCACCCGCCAGGCGGCGCCACTCTCAGGCCGTTGGGGATTCCTGTCGGTCAACACAACTCAGCATCTGCTCGCAGAGGCGAATCCGCGAGACCACAGAAGCTTAAGCGAAGTCCAACCTAGTTCAGCGCGGCGATCTGCGCATCCAGACCGGCGAGAGTGCGCCGCAGCAATTCCGAGTAGCGTTCGCTGCCGCTGACTTCCAACTCCTGCAAAATACGCTTGCGAGAGAGCAGCAAATCGCTTTTCTTGATGGTTGTTTGCCGCTCCGCAGCGGAGAACAATTGATCTTGGTTTGTTGAGGGTCCGGAATCAGCTTCTTCTATTTGAGATTCTACAGATTTACTTTCCCAGCCACGCGCCATGCATTCATTATAACGCCACCATCAGCGCTCCAGCAGGTGAAAAGTATGCGGGTACTCCCAATGTGGTACACGCCTTTTTACAGGTATCGTTGCTCTGGAATCACGCCCGCGCCGTTCCGCGGCGGAGTAAAATCGTCACAGCTATGGCTGATCTATTCGAACCTTCGAAGCCGCAGACGCAAGCGCGCAACTGGACGCCCTTTGTCATCGGATTATTGGCGGTCGTCGTCGTGGTCGGCACCATCATCGTTCTGACGCGCAGTAAAGGCGGGACGGCGACGCAGCCAAATCCCTATATGGCCAAGCTACAGATTTCGAATCCCAAACTCAGCGCGGCGGAGAATTACGTCGGTGGAACGGTGACTTACCTCGACGTAAACATCGCTAACACCGGCGACCAGGCCCTGACCGGCGCCGACATGAAATTGACCTTCACGAACGCCATGGACCAGGTAGTGCAGACCGAAACCATTCCGCTTCACGTTCTGGTGGAGAACCAAATGGGCGGCTATCCCGATCTGGTTGATCTGGGGCGCTTCCCTATCGGACCAGGCCAGAGTAAGACCGTCCGCATGACGCTGGAGCACATCTCGGCCGACTGGAACCAGAGCTATCCCGAAATGCAGTTGGTAAACTTGAAGCTGAAGGGATAAGCGGCGTCAGGTAAGCAATCGCCGTATTTTGGTGAGACATCTTCGTCTTCACGTCGCGCCGCCAGACCATCAGCGCCCCTGCTAAGCTGATCCAATGTCGAGACTCTGGATCGCCATGCTTCTCGCATCGTCTCTCGCTGTCGTTGCTCCGCTGACAGCCCAGAAGGCAACGTCGAAATCCGAGACGCAAGCGACGGCCAACACGCCCGGCGTCACCACCATCACCTCGTTCGACAAGGACCACACTGTCATTGGCTGGCTGGAGATCGTTCCCTTCGAGAGCAAGATTTTTCATAACCAGCGGATGTTGCGCGTGCTGGTGCCTGCAAACTATTTTTCGCCGCACAATGCGCACCGTAGCTATCCGGTGCTGTACTTACAAGACGGCCAGAATCTTTTCGACGAGGCGACCAGCCCACGCGGGGAGTGGCATGTGGACGAAACCGTGGAGCATCTGGTGGGAGGCTTCAAAATTCCGCCTATGTTCGTGGTCGGCATCGACAACGCCGGCGACACCAGCAGCTCCGAATATCTGCCTTATCCCGATCCGCTCAACGGCAAGGACGGCGTCGCTGACGAAAAAAACCTTCGCGGCAAAGAGTACGCGCACTTCCTGACGAGCGAAGTAATGCCTTTCATCGAGAAGCGATACCGCATAACGCGCGGGGCGATGAATACCGGGATTGGCGGATCGTCCTACGGCGGCGACATTGCGCTGTACACTGCGCTGGAGCATCCCGGTGTCTTCGGCCACGTGCTGGTTGAAAGCCCGGAGTTGTGGATCGGCAAGAACCAACTGCTGAAGGACGCACAGGCGGCAAAGCAGCTGCCGCACAAAATGTATATCGGAATCGGCACGGCCGAGACAGGCGAGCCGACGCGCAGCAGCGACATCGTGAATC
>CAWKIR010000017.1:0-211852 GCA_963849815.1 uncultured Acidobacteriaceae bacterium
CCGGTGTATGGCAAGGGCATCACTGGACCGTGGGCGGCGTCGGTGGATGGCAACGACAACATCTGGATCTCCAACTTCAGCACGATGGCGGCCGGAATCGTGGAATTGTGCGGCTTCCGCACCGAGCATTGCCCGCCGGGCGCGAAGACGGGCGACGCCATTTCGCCTCCAGGCGGCTACGTCGGCGGTGGATTGCAGTTGATGGTTGACGTTGGCATCGGTCCCGCCGGAGATGTCTGGGTGACCAACAACTGGCAGGTGTATCAGGATGCCCTGGGCAAGGTTGATGAAGCATTACAAACGCAAGGCGCGGGGCAGGGCGTGGTTGTCTTCTATGGCATGGCGAAGCCCGTCAAGGTGCCGCTGATCGGGCCGCCAAGGCCGTATTAGGTGACGGCACTTGCTGAAGGACCTGCTGGAGGCTGCGAGATAAAATCGACAGCGATGGGCGTGCACAAGCGCACGCCCGCCGCTAAGATGTAGGCCGGAGAAGACGTATGTCTAAAGCCTCGGCGTCGTGTCGGCGAACTTCTATTCTTGCTCTATCACTCAGTGCCGTACTTTTATTGATTGCCTGCGGCAAGAAAGCTGAGGCCCCGGCCAGTACCGAAACTGCAAAGCAGCCAACCTCTCCGGCAGTCGCAGTATCTTCGCCCGACCAGCCGCCTGCGCCCTCCAGCGGCATGACGTTTCCGCCGGCCTTCGGACGCCGCACCGGTGACCTCGATGAGATGGTCAAGGCCCGCAACATTCGCGCCCTCGTAATCCTCAACCCCATCAGTTTCTTCTACGACAAAGGGCAGCCCCGCGGCGTGATGTATGAAGCGCTGGAAGAATTCCAGAAGTTCGCCAATCAGAAGCTGAAGACGGGCAAGCTACAGGTGAAAGTTACGTTCCTTCCCATGCGGGTTGACCAGATTGAGGCCGCCCTGTCGCAAGGTGTGGGAGACATCATCGCCCACGGAATTGTAGTGACGCCGGAGCGTGAACAGCGAGTCGCCTTCTCGACGCCGATACAGAAAGACGTCAGCCAGATCATCGTGACGAACAAGGATTTCGGCACGGTCTCCAGCCTCGCGGATCTGGGTGGAAAAGAGGTCTACGTCAGTCCGCTTACTACCTACTACCAGAACCTTCAAAAAGTCGAATGAGGCGCTCCAGAAGGAAGGCAAGACGCCAATCGTAATCAAGGCGGCGGACAAGAACCTGATGGACGACGATCTGGTGCAGATGGTGAACGCCGGATTGATCCCGGCGACGGTCACCACCAAACTCCGGGCAGCGCTGTGGGCGCAAGTGCTCGATCACATTCAACCGCAACCGGACCTGGTGATAGCCAGCGGCCAGCAACTGGCGTGGGTCATGCGCAAAGACAACCCGCAATTCAAGCAATTGGTCGACGAGTTTGTGTCATCCCACGCAGTGGGAACGTCGTTCGGCAGCACCCTGCTGCGCCGCTATCTGCAAAACACCAAGTGGGTGAAGAATTCAACCTCGGCGGAGGAGATGAAGAAGTTCCAGACAAACCTCGAGCTCTTCCAGAAGTACTCTGGCGAGTACAGCTTCGATTATCTGATGATCGCGGCCCAGGGCTATCAGGAATCTCTATTGGACCAGAGCAAGAAGAACCCCAGCGGCGCGGTGGGCATCATGCAGGTGATCCCGAAGTATGCGGCGGCTTCTCCCATCAATATCTCGAACGTGGGGAACGCCGACGGCAACATTCATGCCGGGGTCAAGATGCTGCGCAACATCGATGACACCTATTTCAACGATCCGAAGATCGATTCCTTGAACAAAACCTTGTTCGTCTTCGCCAGTTACAACGCCGGACCGAATCGCATTGCCCGCCTGCGCAAAGAGGCGGCCGCTCAGGGGCTTGACCCCAATGTCTGGTTCAACAATGTAGAACTGGTTGCGGCGAAGGACATCGGCCAGGAAACGGTCACCTACGTCGCCAACATCTACAAGTACTACATCGCGTACAAATTGGCGGTAGAGCAGCGGGCCCTCAAGCAAAAGGCGGAAGGCTTGCCGGCGCATTGAGCCCGGAAGGCTCTGCAAAGCGGTGACGGCGAGGCTCACCGCCCGAGGCTGAGCCGCACGGCGTCAGCGGACTCGATCGCAACCGCTTCCGGCTTCTGCGAAAACCAGTCCAAGGGCGTGATCAGCAAGCGAAGATCGGTGACTGCCGGACGGTACGCAGCGCGCCAGCGGCTTTCGTCTGAGTCGAAGTAACGCGCCAGATCAGATTCGTTCCAGGGATAAAACCAAACGTCGGTCGTGACATTCGGCTCGACCACAAAAGTCCTGACCGAACGGCTGCCGTCGGCCAGAGTGATCTCCAGTTGCAGCCGCTCCGGTTTGCGCAGCTTCCACAGCGGGCTGTAGCGAACGATGATTCTTAGCCGTAGAAAGTCCGCTCCACCGGTAGGCCAATCGGGCGCACCCAGATCCAGGGTTGTGCTCGGCTCATGGACCGGGAAGTCACGCGCGGCCACAGTCAACGGATATTCCTGCATCGAGATTCGGGACTGCCGGGAATGGTCCTGCTGCAAAGCCAGGATTCCAGGAGCCGGCTCGCCATCGCCGCGGTAGTGGCGGAAAATCCAGAACCAAAGAGCGGGCGTGCGGGTGAAGTTGCTGACCTCGTCGATAGGCAAGCTCAGGATGGGACTGGTGAGCTCAGTGGGACCGGCGTCACGAAAATACAGGCCAACGGGCGCCTGGGCGCGCTCCAGGCCGGCAATATGGAATTGCGACAGGTAGGCGCCGTTGGCCAGGAACGACTGCTCCACGTTGCCGGCCACACTCCGGCGCGCAGCGATTCCGAACATGTATTGATAGGGGAAGATCAGCACCGAATCGTTCGCGCGACTGTACTGCTGAAGATAGCCGACGGTCGTGTTCAGAGTGCCGGCAAACTCGCTGGGATAGCAAACGTGATCGAATTCGCGATAACCGCCGGGACATGTAGCGATGGGATGGCGCATTCGCGCCAGGCGAAAGCGGATGCTCGCAGGCTGGAATATGGCAGGGGGCTGAGCGAACAGCAGGGAGCAGGCGACGGCGGCCAGGGCTGCGAGTGCCGAGCCCACCGGCGAAGCGAAGGAAAAAAGAATGACGCCGGCGAAGAATACCATGGGAAATACGCCGGCCACGATGTGGTTGTAATCGGAGCGGACCAGCCCACTCTGCATGGACAGCACGGCAAAGACGAAGGCGCTGAGGAGAAATCCGGTACGCGCCGTGAAAACTACGGAGCGGTCGGCGGGGACGGCGAGGCGCAGGACAAACAAAGCCGCGCCTATCAGTAATGGCACCGCGAGGTGAATCGCTCCGGTCTCCGACATGGCAGCGGGCTCATTCCAGCGATGGACGGCGACCAGCGCGAGCGAGGTCCTCCAGAAATGAAAGTCCCATGGGCTGGCGATAATGGTGTTGATGACGAAGACGAGTAAGAGGCAGGAGATCGCAAACCCGGCCGCCGCGATTATGTAAAGTCGAAACTTCCGCAGCTCGCGCCGGCCTTCCCAAGCCACTCCCCCAAGCCCAAGCAGCCATGCGGCGATGCTATACACCCCCGTATCGGCCGAATACCAGAACGCCAGGGCGGTCAGCAGCGCGGAGCCGCAGGCGAAGGGCAAGGGCCCCAGGCGCTGGTCGCGAACGGCGTACCAACCACGTAGAAATAGCGCAAAGAGAAAAATGCCCAGGGCGGTGCGTCCATCCCATGACGTCCAATAGACCCCTAGGAGGAGGAGAAGCAGGAAGCGCTTCCACGCCGGTTGCTCCGGGAGCAACAGCCGCAGCGCCAGGTAGCTGAACAGAATCGCGCACCAGAGCAACAGGGTGCGATAGCTGGTGTAGATGGATCCCAGAGACAGGCCGGCCCAGCGCGGGGGCGCGGCCATCAGCCAATGGGCCAGCGGCCCGTAGAGAAAGGAGACGTCACGGCCGAAGTAGAGGCCACGCGTTACCTTGTAAACGGCATCCAGCACCCAATGGTCGTCGAACGCGCCCGGGTGTTGAATCACAACGACGGTATGCGGCGACACCCAGGCCAACGGCAGGGAGGCGGTCATCAGCAGCAGCGCCGCGAGGAAGTCCCAATGCCGTGCCAGCCAGGCCCATGGTTGCCGGGACGCGCTCGCCGGCGTCGGCGAGCTGCGCTGGCTCACCGTGTCATCGAATTTGAGCATACGTGGCTCGATTCTATCGCAGCCCACTGCCTTCGCAGCCCGCGGCTAGCGCGCCACAATCCACGCAGCCTTCGTTCTCCCACGGCTGTGGTAGATTGGAAACCGGCGAGGAATGGTTTCCCAATCGCAACCTTTCATGGACATGCGCTCAATAGCTTCGACCAGGAACGGTTTTCACGCCAGTCGCTTGATCGCACGTTGCGCTTCACCGGCCGGGTCCGGCGAGCGCTTCCGGCGGCGCTTCTTTTCCGCGGTGACCAAACTCGTTATCCCTTCACCTTATTTGTTCAACCCCGGGAGTGAGCCTTGGGCGCCGGAACAATCGTAATCACAGGAGGCGCCGGTTTTATCGGCGTGAACGCCGCCGAAGCTTTTATCCGCGAAGGCTGGCGGGTGATTGTGTTCGACAATCTCTCCCGCAAGGGCACCGACCTGAATTTGCGTTATCTGCGGCAGAAGTATCCCGCGGAATGCGAGTTTGTTTTAGGCGATGTCCGTTACGACTACTTCTCACTGTTGCACACCGTGGCGCGCGCCCAAGTGGTGCTGCACCTGGCCGCCCAGGTTGCGGTTACCACCTCCATTGTTCACCCGATTGAGGATTTCGAAATTAACGCCCGGGGGAGCTTCAATGTGCTGGAGGCGGTTCGCCAGTCGGGCAATAAGCCGCTGGTGATTTATTCCTCCACCAACAAGGTGTACGGGGGAATGCCGGACGTTGTCTGTGTGAAGAGCGCCACGCGATATAGTTTCCGCGATTTTCCCGACGGCATCGCGGAAGATCGTCCCCTCGACTTCCATTCGCCCTACGGCTGTAGCAAAGGTTCGGCCGACCAGTACGTTCACGACTACGGCCGCATCTACGGCATCCCTACAGTGGTGTTTCGCCAATCGTGTATTTACGGCCAGCGGCAATTTGGCATCGAGGACCAGGGATGGGTGGCATGGTTCACCATCGCGGCCCTGCTGGAGCGGCCTATCACGATTTACGGCGATGGCTTGCAGGTGCGCGATCTGCTGCATGTGGACGACCTGGTTGCGGTCTACCGCTGCGCCGCCTCCGATGCCACGCGGGCCGCAGGGAAGATCTTCAACATGGGCGGCGGCCCTAAGCGTACCCTGTCGCTGCTGGAACTGCTGGCGTTTCTGGAACAGCGGTTGGGGAAGAAAATCCCGGTGGCCTTTGCCGAACCCCGCGCCGGTGATCAACCCGTGTTCGTTGCCGATATTCGTAAGGCAGAGCGCGAATTGGATTGGCACCCTTCCATCGATCCTCTGCCCGGGATCGATCGGCTGTTCGATTGGATCTGTCAAAATCGCGCCGACGTGGAGCGCGTGGTGGCGACCTTCTGAGTGGGCTGACTGCGCAACCTGATCCATGGCCAAAAGCTACGTCATCATTCCCGCCTACAACGAGGGTCCCAATCTCGGCACGGTGCTGCATGACTTGCAGCAGTTAGCCTCGACGATGACACTGGCTGTCATCGTGGTGAACGACGGCAGTCGCGACAACACCGGTGAGGAAGCAGAGCGCTTCCGCGACACGCTGGATCTTCAGATCGTTACCCATACGGTGAATCTGGGCGTGCCTATGACGTTCTATGACGGCCTGGTGGCGGCGGCCGCCCGCGCTGAACCCGGCGATTGCATCTTCATCATCGAGGGAGATGGGACGAGCGACCTGAAGGTGATGCCGGAAATGGCGCGCCGAGTTTATGCAGGCGACGATGTCGTCATTGCCTCACGTTATGTTCAGGGAGGCGGATACGTTAACTTTCCGTGGCAGCGAACCTGGGGCAGCTACCTGGTCAATGTTGTCCTTTCGATCTTCTTTCATGTCCGGGGAATTACCGACTATACGATTTTCTATCGCGCTTTCAGGGCCGAGGTGGTGCAGCGCGCGTTGCAGCGCTATGGAAGCGGTTACGTCACCACAAAATCCTTTGCCGCTAACCTTGAAGTGCTGCTCCGTGTGCTGCCCTATAGCAGCCATTTCAGCGAGGTGCCACTGCGGTACGACTACGGACTGAAAAAGAGCCAGAGCAAGATGAATCCCGTCAAGACCCTGCGTGAGTATCAGGGCCTGATCTTCAAGCGTCTGTTGCGGAATATCTGACCCCAAGGCATCTGGTGCCAACTCTTATGCTCCCGCCACAATCAAGGGCAACGCCAGGATGCCTCGGTCCCGTTTGGCTGGCTATTTGGCTATAGCAGCCCGCTCCAGCAGGACCGTGGTTCCATCCTGATATCGAGTCTTCCATCCGGAGTTGTGCAGCAACAGGTAGGCAACGCCGCTCTCCTGTCGGTACAAGACGTAGCGGACGTGGTATTTGTCCAGGATTTCCAGCGTGTTCTTCACGCCCATCGCATCCAGGTAGTCGGCGAAGACCCCGTTGTATTCGTAGATGTCGATGCGTGAGTCGATAAAGACGGGAATGTTCCGGACGTTCCAGATCAGGTAGCCACCCCACAGGCAATCGTTAAAGACGCGGCCCTGCGGCTGGAAGTGCTGTAGATAGTTCAAGGCCTTCACGGGATAGCTCTGGATGGTGTCGTGCATCAGCTGATCGCGTGACGGAAACCGCCAGATGCAAAGGCCCAGAAGAACTGCCATGAGAACCACATTCAGCCACGGTTTGTCGTTTTCGGCGCAGTAGGGCGGAAAGAAGTCCAAGGCCCTGGCCAGCATCGGAGTCAACACGATGGCGGCAAGGAACAGGAAGCGGCTATAGGTCATGGCCGCATAGAAGCCGAGGAGCAGGAAGGCTAGCTCGTCCAGCGCCCAGCGCCGCTTGCGCACCAGCGCCAGCACAATCGTCGCCGCCAGCATCAGGAAGATGATTTTGCCGCGCACGCTGTGAAAGTCGAGGCTCATCCATTCGTCAACATGATTTACGTTGAGCCTCTGCCTGAAGGCAAAATTGAATGGGTAGAACACCAGATGGTAGGTGTAGGGATTAAGAAATAGTCCTGCGACGCTCAAGCTGCCTGTGAGCACGAGCTTGCGCATTTGCGGAGGAGTCCATCGCGTGGCCTGAAGACGGCCCCATGTTCCCTGTAATAATCCAGAGGCACAGAATATGCCCAGCAGTACCATGCCGATCAGCCAGGAACCATGCAGGTTGGCCCATAGAACGAAGAGCGGGGGCAGCAGCCAGGCGCGGTCTTTACCCTGCTTGAACTGCGCCAGAATGAAGAGTTCTGCGACCAGGCACATCCAGCCTGCCAGTAAGGTTCGCGGGCCGAAGGATACCGTTGCCAGCCATACCGCAAGCCAGGAAGCGACAAACGTCGCTTTTACATTTCTGGAGCTAAGGTACGCCAGGCCAAAGACGCCGAGCAGTATCAGCTCCACCTCGCCCAGCATGACCAGATAGATGCCCCGGATACCAAGCCATCGCCATCCCAGGTAGTAAGGCAGCTCGCTAAGCCAGGCTTCGTTGATCCAGCGCGAGCCCGTCGCCGTGAAGGAATAAAAGTCGTGATTCACGACCGAGTGGGTTTGTACCAGCACCTCTGCATTCCGCAGGTGCCACCAGATATCGGGATCGGCGATGCTGCCGCTGTCGAGTAGAAAGATCGCGGCGCCTAAGCCCATGACGAGCAGCACCGGAAAAGAAAAAACCTTCTTCCACAGGTTGGTTGTTAGCTCGGGGGCCGCGACTGGAACGGCCAGTCGGGAAGCTGCAAGTTCCGGCATGGTGGCTAGTTCTGCCTGCACAGATCAGGCTAGCGCGGCGCGGACTTGATCGCTATAAATACCTGCGCGTTTTCGCCGAAGTTATAAGCATGAAGGCCCATTCTGACATCGTGCCGAATAGGAAAAGCCTTGTGCCTGTTCGCTCACATAAGCCTTGGTGTCGGCATTCGCTTCGCCGTAGCATTTTTACAGGAGAGTTGAGTTGCAGCGATCTTGTAAGTCGGGGCGTTTAGGCGCGGCGTTCGCCGACGAAAGGAATTCTAGCGTTATCCCTGTCGGGCGAGTTGTGCGGAGGCTAAAGGGTCGGAGTGAGAAGCAGTGTCGTCCCCGTGGGACTCAGGCATCTCTTCCGCACCACCCAGCGCTTCCGCGCTGGGCTATGGTAGTTTCGCCCTTCGGGCCCAGATTTCGGTATCTCCGCGAGCCCGGCCTCCCGCCGCTAGCTCGAAACACTAGTTCACCTGCGCACTCTAAAGCCCAGGTTGTTTGCCAATGCTGGCAGCCCTCAAGTCATGCCCGGATACATGCCGAATGTATCTATTGGATGAGTCTCCTGCCAAATGAGTAAGTCGATACGAGCCGCACGTTTGCTTACGACAGACCGTCAGGCGTCGAGTCTGGTGGAGACGGCGATGGTAGTGCCAATCCTGGTGCTGATGCTTTGCTTCGCCATCGACATTGGCTACTTCTTTATCGTCGCGGCAAATCTGGTGTCGTCGTCACGCAATGCTGTGCAGTATTCCGGACAAGGTTTCGCATCGCCCGCCCAGCAACAGCTGCCTTCGCCGGGGACCTCGGGCTCGCTTTCCGACACCGCGGGAGTGGCTGGGCTGGCCGGCGGCGACATGTCCGGCCTGGCCAACATGCTGACGAAAACGACGGTGGAAGTTTGCTCGAAAGAAATTGGCGTCACCCAGACCTCCAATGGCTATATCACGAATTGCAGTACTTACCCTTCGGGCTCGTTGACGTTTACGCCGGACCAGGACCCGGAATCGAACAGCGGAATGCTGACCCAGCGCGTGGATGTGGTCTATACCGTCAATCTTCCCATCCCCGTTAATTTTTTCACCTTCACCATGCCGCCGCTGACCCTACATTGGGCGGCGGAGATGCGGGCGGTCGACTGATGACCAGGGCCAACAACCTGCCGAAAGAGTCGAAACAGCAGATCCCTCGCGGCCTGAAGGCCGCTCGGGATGACAGGAATAATGGGCCTGTAGCGGCACAGCTAAAGCTGTGCCCTTTCAAAACATGTCGAGCCGGCGGCTTCGGCGACGAGCGCGGCTCGATGCTGATTGAGTTTGCGTTGTCGGTATGGACACTGTTTCTGCTGACCTTTCTGATCTTCGAATTCTGCATGACGATTTACACCTACAGCGTGCTGAACAATGCCGCGCGCGAAGGGGTTCGCTATGCCATCGCTCATGGCACCGACAACGCGACGTGCAGCGGGCCCAGCACCGGCTGTAGTGACAGTACTGGCGCTAATGTCAGCAATGTCGTCAAAGGCTACGCCAGCGTCAGTTTTCATGACCTCACCGGCATGACCGTGACGCCCAGTTGGCCCGATGGGACTTCCACGCCGGCCAGTCGTGTGATGGTGACCATCAGCTATCCCTACGTGCCCTATCTGAATTTGCCGGGATTCAATGCTCCAACCATGCAAGCCACCGCCGAAGGGCGGATTGTTTTTTGACGAGGGGTGTGCCATGAAGTCAGATGAGAAGCAAAGTGCGGGCAAGCCGAAACGCTTACGCCATCAAGCAGGTCAGGCCAGCATTCTGGTGGTCCTGATGTTGAGCTTGTTTCTGCTGGCGGTGTTGGCGTTCGCCGTGGACTACACCAACATCTGGTTTCAACGGCAGCAGATGCAAACCGCAGCCGATGCCGCCTGCCAGGCTGGCGCCATGGATGTCTATCAGCTGGCCAGTGGGCAGACGCTGCCCAACATGGGCTTCGTTCTTGGTACTGCCGGCAACTGCAATTCCTATAGTTCGAACGGCCCAACCATGTGCTGGTACGCCAACAAGAACGGGTTCAATGGATACACGAGCGGCGCGGCGACCGTCGCGTGGACCTTCCCCAGTTCGGTCCCAGGCGTCACCGCTCCGCCTTCATCGATTGCCGCTTATCCATTTCTCCAGGTCTCGGTGTCGTTGCCGGTGAAGACGTATTTCAGCACGCTGCTGACGGCCAGCCAAACCCAATTGGTTGCGGCCAGTTCCACTTGCGGGCTGACAGCGATCATGCAAGGCGCTCCCATCATGATTTTGCACCCCAGCCTGTCAGGGTCGCTGTCCTATTCCGGTGGCGCGTCGTTGACCATCGTGGGCGGCCCGCCGCGCAGCATTGTCGTGAACTCCAGCAGCGTCACTGCGGTGTCGTGCGGGTCGAGCGGTGTGATCGATACCAGCAAGGGCGGTCCAAATTTCACGGGTTCCGAGGTAGGTACCTATGGAGGTCCGCATACGGCGCCGGGTCCCTCGACCGGCTGCAATGGGACCAACAGCAACACGGGGTTGACGGCAGGCTTTAATGGAGGAACAACTGGACATTGGGACTGGCCTGCCAGTCCCGTCCCCGATCCCTACGCCGCCGTGCCTGCGGCAGCCGGAATCAAAACGGTTACACCGCTTACCAAGGTAGCCCACGGCAATGGTACCTACTACTACAATCTGGCGGCGCCGGAGATGGATGGATGTCCCGACACCGCGCCCACCAACTATGGAAACTATAACGACAGCACCTGGTGGACGTGCAATCTGGGCCTTTATGGAAGCAAGAGCTGGTATTGCCGCGGCTGCCATGAATACGCTCCGGGATACTATCCCAACGGCATCAGCGAAAATGGCAACGACGTGATCACCTTCCTGCCGGGCGTGTATTACATGGATGGCAATCTGGCGATCGGGGGCAGCGACACGATCCGCATGGCCAAGGCCTGCGCCAACTCGCAAGGGGTGGTGAACAGCACGCCCACCACCGGCAACTGTAGCCCTGTGACCCAGACGGCGGGCGCTAACGGCAATGGTGGCGGAGGTCCCTGGACGTGGCATCAGACCGACGGCGTCATGTTCTACTTTCACGGCAGCGCCGTGCCCATCATCAGCGGCGCATCGGGAGCGCCTGACTCTCCCCGGGTCGACAAGACGCCGGCCACCGACTTGACCTGCAATGGCAGCACGCCTCCTGGCTATCTCAACCTGCCGAGCGCGCTGGATACCAACATCATGCTGGCGCAGTGCACGGCGCAGGGCACGTATTACGACAGCGCGGGCGACACCGGCGATTCTCTGGGTACCATACGCGGCCTGCTGATGTTTATGGACCACGCCGACAGCGGCTCGCCCCAGCTGCAAGGCTCGGGATCGCTGGCTTATACCGGCACGCTGTATTTTCACTCCACCAGCTATGCCACTATCTTCCAGATACCGGGCGGTACCACCACGGGGACCCTGATCTGGGGCAACGTGATAACTGACCAGATGCAGCTGAGCGGTAGTGGCGCTTTGAAGATGGCATTGAATCCCGCAGCCACGACCTCGATTTTGAAGGTTGGCTTGCTGCAATAGACGGAAAGCGTGCTGCTCCACCCAGCGCTTCCGCGCTGGGCTATTTTAGTTTCGCCCTTTGGGGCTCAGATTCCGGTATCTCCGAGACTCTAGCCTCCCACCGCGAGCTCCAAAATTGAGTTCTCACGCAGACCCTGAAGGCCGTCCCTTTCAAAACCCGAATCTGATCGGAGTCTTCCTGGTTTATGGTCCTACGGGCCAGGCTGCCGGTCCAGGGTACGAATTGCGTTCCGAAAGCCTTCCGGAGCCACTCTTACCGGCCCCTGGTAGGGACGGTCGATATTGGCGATGGCCACCAGCACCAGCGAGATGAGGAAGCTCAGCATAAAAACCTGAAGCAGGTGAATGCGGAAGTTAGCCACGCCAAAGAAACAGGCGGAAACCACGGTAATGATGCCGCCTGTGATGAGTACGGCCCACAGGATGTAGGGCAGGGTCTCGCGATTCTGCGTGGCCCGAATACGACGGTACTGGGTCAGCCCGCGCAATTCCTCCATCAGCTGGTAGGCCGCAATGGCGTCAGGCTGAGCGTGCGCCTGGGCTTGTCCGGCAAGCGTCCAGAACTCGTCGATCATCTCGCCGCCTTGGGGCGGCATCTCGCGCTTCAACATCGCCGGCCACTCACGGTTTACCGCGTTCTCTGCATAGCGCGCACACAGCTGCTGGATCGGCCGTGCATTCGCGTCCTGCAACTGGCTGGCGATGCGGAAAACATTCACCAGCGAGTTCGCCTCCGCCTCTTCGTTGTTTTGCGCCTGCTGAAACATGTTCCATACTCCGGCCAGGGTAAAGGCCAGGATCACCGCGTAGGTGGTGCCGATGACCGCGACCACGGCGCCCGTGAAGTCGTTCGATTCCTTGCGCGAAGGCACGGTGGAAGTGCGGGTCACCAGGAACAGAAAGAGCACAGAGGCGCTGACGCTGGCGAGAATGATGAAGATGTTGGTCATCGATGTTGTGCCTCACCCACGCGGAGGGTTGACGGTGTAACAGCCTATCACTGACGTTGCCGGCGCGTCCCGTCGATCAGGTTTGGCTCCCGGTGGGCAGGCGGCAGGGAAGCGGCGGCCCGGCGAAAGCCCCACCCCAGTCCAATGTCCGGTTATACTGCTGCAACGCCCCCTGAGCGGTGGCATCGAACATCCATGGTTTCGCGGCCACAACCCATCAACGAGCAGGACCTGCGCGATCTTGGTTTTGGCGCGGTCGTCTCGCGCGAGAGCCATCAGCGCCTGTTGAATCGCGACGGCAGCTTCAACGTGGAACGTCGCGGGCTGGGCGTCCGCGCTTCGCTGAACCTCTATCACGCCTTGCTCACCATGCCCTGGGGACAATTCGCCCTGCTGGGCATTGGCAGCTACCTTCTGGCGAACGCGATTTTCGCGCTTGCCTATATGGCGTGCGGCCCCAGGTCGCTGATCACCACCGCGCCCGGCATGGACCTGCCGCCCTTTCTGCGCGCTTTCTTTTTCAGTGTGGAGACCATTTCCACCATCGGATACGGCAACGTCGTGCCTATCGGTATCGGCGCCAACCTGGTGGTTACGGTGGAGGCGCTTACCGGCTTGATGGGGTTTGCCATCGCAACCGGACTGGTGTTCGCGCGCTTTTCCCGTCCCATGGCGAATATTGTGTTCAGCAGCCATGCGGTGGTTGCGCCGTATCAGAGCATCAAGGCGCTGGAATTTCGCGTGGCGAACGCCCGCTCCAACGAACTGATCGAAGTCACCGCCAAGGTGATCTTGAGCCGTTTTGAGCAAGTCGATGGCGTGCATACCCGGCGCTACTATCCGCTCACGCTGGAACGCGACGGCGTGGTCTTCCTGCCCTTGACCTGGACCGTGGTGCATCCCGTCGATGAGCAGAGTCCGCTGCACGGGGAGAGCCCGGAATCGCTGCACAAAGCCAGCGCCGAGGTCCTGGTCCTGCTCAAGGCCTTCGACGAAACTTTTTCCACTATCGTCCAGACCCGCACCTCGTACGCTGCTGACGACGTGGTGTGGGGAGCTCGTTTTGCCAACGCCTTCATGGCCGATGCGGCAGCGCTCTTCGCCAAGAAATCTCGCAAGGGAAAGGTGGCCGTCGATATGCGCTTGTTCGACATTATCGAACCGGTTCCCGAGCGATTAAACGGTTGAATATCGCGGGTGGCTCGCGCACAATGTCGAACACGGTTATCTGTGACATTAAGTACCACGGAAGCACGGAGGGCACGGGAAAAACGCAAAAAAAGACTCGGTGTTCTCAATGTTTCCGTGGTGAATCGATTGTTCTAGCTTCAGCGCCGGCAATTTGTGTCCGCCTGCGCCCAAAACACAAATGGAGGAATTATGGCTGAAGCAGTTCTTACCGGTTTGAAGAAGGCCTCGGGCTGGTCCATCGCGCTGGGCATTCTGATGATCCTGGCGGGTCTTATCGCCATGGTGGAACCAGGCGTTTTCGGGCTGTTTATCGCACTGGTCATAGGGTGGTCCGCCATCTTCAACGGCTTCGCCCAGATCGTTTACGGTTTCCGCACTCACGGCGGAGCGCATGTGTTTCTGGAAGTCATTCTCGGAGTCATCTACATCATCGCGGGCATTTACCTGCTGATGCATCCGGTAGGAGGATTGCTGGCCTTGACGTTGTTGCTGGCTTCATTCCTGCTGGTCTATGGAATCTTCGCACTGGTGCTGGCTTTCAGGATGCGACCGCACACGGGCTGGGGATGGGTGCTCTGCGATGGCATTATCACCATCCTGCTGGGAGCCCTGATCTGGAAGCACTGGCCGATTAACTCGGAGTGGGTAGTCGGGACCCTCTTCGGCATCAGCATCTTCATCTCCGGCATAACCCGGCTGATGGTGTCGCTGGCGATCCGGAATGTGGCGAGCTCGGCGGCGTAAAGGAATGGAAACCGGCAGAGTGCGGGGACCTATTAGCCACTGATCTGTAACAGGGCACGACTTTTAGTCGTGCCGAACGTGAACGGAAATAAAAACAGGGCTTCAGCCCCTGCATGGACAGGGGCTGAAGCCCAATTCATTTTGGCACATTTATGGCGCGGCTGAAAGCCGTGCCCTGATACAAAGCGCTTGAGCCTTGTCGCGAATTGCTGGTTGCTAGTTGCTTCTTTCTATCCGCTCTCCTGCTGTCGTCGCAGCCTTCTGGTTTCGGCCAGCAGGGTCATGCTGTGCATCAGGTTCTGCATGGTGACAATCCCCACCAGGCGTTGCTGATCGACTACGGGAATCATGTTGAGGCCTTGCCGCCCGAGCTTGCGGAACGCGGAGGCCAGCGAGTCGGTGCTCTGCGCAATGTCGAAGGCCCTCACCATGGCCGACTGCACATAGCCGTTGCCGCTGCGGCGCAGCGCGTCCACAATGCGTTGCTTGCTGATGATGCCTACCATGTCGCTGCCGCGAACCACCGGAAAGTCGTCTTGCAGCGTGTGCACGGCTTTGTGCAGCGCGTCCTCCAGCGTGTCGGCCGGCGACAGGGTGGAGAAGCCGGTGAGCATCACATCTTCCATGCGCACGCTTTCCAGCACCGACTGAAAGACGACGGAGCGGTCTTCAAGCTGCGCCCCGACGAACAGGAAGAAGCCGATCAGCATCAGCCAGGGGTTCCACACGCCGAGAAAGATGAACAGCATGGCGAATCCCTGGCCGATGGTGACGGCCAGGCGGGTGGCGCGGACGTACTCCATGCGCTCGGCAAAGAGGGCGCGCAACACGCGGCCGCCGTCCATGGGATAGGCAGGCAGCAGGTTGAAGCCGCCAAGAAACACATTGCCCCAGAACAGCGCTCGCGGCAGATTGCCGGCGTTGACCAGCGGACGGGCCCAGAGGTTGACCTGCGGGAGAAAGAGAAGAATGACCACTCCCGACGCGATAGCAATGGCCAGGTTCACCAGTGGACCGGCGATGGAGATGCGGATGTCGCGCGCAGGATCGGGTGTGCGCTGGCCCATGTCTTCCATCAGGGTGACACCGCCGATGGGCAGCAGGATGATGGAGCGCACAGCTACGCCGCTGCGCCGGGCCACCAGCGCGTGTCCCAGTTCATGCAGTACGACGCATCCGAAGATGATGGCGACCAGCGCCAAGCCGCGCATGGCGCCCGCCGTGCCCAGCGCCACCGATTGCGTGAACCACACAAATACCAGCAGAAACAGGAAGGTAAGGTGGATGCGGATATCCACGCCAAATAAGCGTCCTGCCGGGATCGACCAACTTCTCATGCGCGAAGGCTGCTCCTTGATACATTCTATACAGGATGGCGTTTGGCAGTTGGCATTTAGCGTCTGGCACTTAGCATTTAGCACTTGGCATTTAGTCTCTAGCGGTCGCTGATTGATTTTTCTTCGACCAGGACCAAACGGCCAAAAGCCGACGTCCAATTGCTAACTGCTGACTGCTAACTGCTTCTTCTATGCGCGTTATCGCGGGACAATATCGCAGCCGCCCTTTGCGGTCGTTGCCGGGACTGGATTTGCGGCCCACCAGCGATCGTCTGCGGGAAACTTTATTCGATATTCTCGCTGCGGCGCGCAGCCTGACGGACAGCGTCTGGCTGGATCTCTACGCCGGGACGGGCGCGGTTGGAATCGAGGCGCTGAGTCGCGGAGCGCGCGAGGTGTACTTCGTGGAGTCGGCGAAGAAACATGCCCGGCTGCTGCGCGAAAATCTTGCGGCACTGGGAATTGAGACCGGTTACGAACTCCACGAGCGCGAGGTCTCGAAGGCGCTGCCACTGTTGGAGACGACAGGCGTGGTTTGCGATTACTGTTTTCTCGATCCGCCCTACCGGATGCGCGGCACTTACGAACAGACGCTCGGCTATCTGTCACAGTCGCGGTTGCTCCAGCCCTCCAGCATCATCATCGCGGAGCACGAAAAGAAGTTCGATCCCGACGAGCGCTTCGGAGCGCTGGTACGGTATCGCCGGCTGGATCAGGGTGACGCGGCGCTGAGTTTTTACAAGCTGGGATAGTTGTTAGTTGTTGGTGTCGGTTGTCAGAATCCAGGATCTTCTCGCCCTCGGCTCATGGCAGGCTCCGGGGCATCGGGCGTGTTGTGTACAGCGTATGGAGCGCAGTACAATCTGCGCTTCGCTCACAAGAAAACAAATGGCGCACCCTCAGATCGCACTCTCTGCTATAGCCAAGCTCCGCGGCAGTTTTGCGGGTACCATTCTTCAGCCCGGCGATCCGGACTACGATGTCGTCCGCGCTTTGCACAACGGCTTGATCGACAAGCACCCTGCCGTTATCGCTCGCTGCCGCAACGACGCCGACATAGCAGCCAGCATTGCATTCGCGCGGGAGCATGGCCTGGAGATCGCCGTTCGTGGCGGCGGTCACAACGTCAGCGGACGCGCCAGCGTCGAGGGCGGGATGATGATTGATCTTTCCCTGATGAAGGCGATATCGGTGGATGCCGCGGCAAGGCGCGCGGTGGCCCAGGGCGGCGTCACCTGGGGCGAGTTCAATCGCGCCACTCAGGAGCATGGCCTGGCCACCACCGGCGGAGTGATCTCCACCACGGGCATCGCCGGACTGACCCTCGGCGGCGGATACGGCTACCTAGCTGGGAAGCATGGCTTAGCTGCCGATAATCTGGTTGCCGCAACGGTTGTCACCGCGGAGGGTAAGGTCGTACGCGCCTGCGACTCCGAAAATCCCGAGCTCCATTGGGCGCTTCGGGGCGGCGGCGGCAACTTCGGCGTGGTCTCATCACTCGAGTACAGCCTTCATCCGGTGGGGCCCATGGTCATGGCCGGCGCGATTGCATGGCCGTCGTCCCAGGCGCGTGAGGTATTGCACTTTTATCGGGAGTTCACCGCGTCGGCCGGCGATGAACTCACCTGCATTGCGGGAGTTGGGCATGCGCCGGATGGTTCCGGCGCGAAGGTAGCCATCATCGGGGCCGCGTATTTCGGAGCCATGACGGATGGGGAACGGATGCTGCGCCCCATCAAGCAGTTGGGATCGCCGCTGTTCGATATGATTCAGCCGACGAGCTACTGTGACCTGAACAGTATCTTCGACGCCGGATATCCGAAAGGCATGCTGAACTACTGGAAATCGAATTTCCTGACCACGCTGGACGATGACGTTATCAACATCATGGTCGACATGCTGGAACATTGTCCTTCGAAATACAGCGGCATCTTCGTGGAGCACTGGCATGGGGCCGCGGCTCGCGTGCCCCACGACCACACCGCCTTTCACCATCGTAGGGAAGGCCACAATTTGCTGATCCTTTCGCAATGGCAAGATGCTGCGGCGAGGGAAGAAAACATTGCGTGGGCGCGCCAGGGCTTTGCCCGGTTGGAACCTTTCTCCGCTGGAGCCCGGTACGTGAATTATATGGATCACGATGACGCGGGCGACCTGGCCGGACCCTTCGGCGCGAATTATGCACGGTTGGCGAGGGTCAAGGCGCAGTGGGACCCGGGAAACGTATTCCATCTCAACCAGAATGTCCAACCGGCAAGCGACTGACCGTTGCGCTGCGCGGTCGGCGGAGAACATCGGCGTAATCTCCCCGATAGTGCCGCCGCGCGCCGTTGTTGCACTCGGATGCTGTTCCCACTCATGCGGAAGCCGCGAATGAGTGGAGGCACCGGACGTGGTTCGCGGCCGGTTGAATTCGTTGGGCAAAGGAGCGGCGCATGGCGATACCCGGCCCACACAAACGATGGAAGTACGATCTGCACCCCAGCGTGGCGATGGCGCACTCGGTGATTGCCGGGATGAAGGAGAAGACGGGGCGCTCGCTCGACGAGTGGGTGCGACACGTCAAGAAGAACGGTCCGTCCGCGGAAAGAGCGCGCGCTGCGTGGTTGAAGAAGGAACACAGGCTGGGCGCAAACTATGCATCGTGGATTGCGGCCAAGTCGGCGGGCGCGAGCAACGCCTTCGAAGATGCCAATGAGTATCTGGAACAGGCGCAAGATTATGTCGACAAGATGTACGACGGGCCGAAGGCGCACCTGCGGCCGATCTATGACGCGATTCTTACCTTCGCCAAGACGCTGGGCAAGGATGTCGGCGTGTCGCCGTGTTCGACCATGGTTCCGATTTACCGCAAGCACGTGATCGCGCAGATCAAGCCGACGACGCGAACAAGGATTCGACCTGGGCCTTGCGCTGAAGGACACGAAGACGCCGAAGCGGTTGATCGACACCGGAGGCCTGGCCAAGAGAGACCGCATCACTCATCGCATCGAGATAACCAGTGTCGAGGAGTTCGACGACGAGGCCAAGCGCTGGATGCGAACGGCGTACGAGATGGACGAGTAAGCAGTGTTCAGTAGCCAGATTCAGTAGCCAGTATGCAGTTGTCAGGCTGCCCGCCCCTAGCCAAAGGACTCCCGCTGCGCTCAGGATGACGGAACGGGGCACCTGTCGAGTCTGAGGGTCTTATCAAAATCTACTTTGGGTTTTTCTTGAAGATGTTCAGTTCCACTGGGCCGCCTGGACCTTTCACCAGCAGAACCTTGTCGTTTAGCTTGGCAGGATATTCCTTGCCGGGGCTCCAGTCGATGAAAACCGAAGCGGGAGCGTTAGCCCGGCAACCGTAGAGCGCACCAGCCATGCGCATGAAGATCTTGTACTCATCGCCATTTTCCGGATGCTGTGCGCTGACAGCGACCTTCTCGATGGATACAACCGTGGCCGGCTGATAGCCTTCGTCCCCGCTTTGCGCAAAGGCGAGCATCGCAGCAGCCAGGGTGACGCAGCACGACACAGCAAGCAGACATTTCTTCATTGGTATTCCTCGCGAACGATCGAACAGCAAGTATAGACCTAGCGCTGCCTACTCCGCGTGGCGGCGGGGCACGCGTTTGGAGAGATTGCACAGCGTCTCGTAGACCACCGTGTCGGAGCAGCGTGCCATGTCCCAGGCACTGATCTGCTCCTGGCCGCTGCGGCCAATCAACACCACTTCGTCTTCGATGGCGGCTGCGGCGATTCGCGTTACGTCGATCAGCGTCAGGTCCATCGAGACGCGACCTACGATGGGAGCACGCTGTCCGCGAATCAGCACTTCGCCGTGACCGACGGAGGGATGAATGTGGCACAAAGCTGGATCGTGCCGTTGCGAACGGAAATTTTGCGCGACAATCCATCGCCATATCCCACCGACACCACAGCAATGCGCGAGGGCGAGGAGTGACATAAGCGCCGCCATATCCCAACGGCTGTCCGGCGGGCACATCGCGCAGACCCAGAATATGGGTCTTCCAGGAAAGCACTGGTTTGAGCGGCAGGGCGGGAAAATCGGTTACCGGAGCGAGCCGTCGTGCGCGAGACGGCGCATACTCGTATCCATAGAGCAGGAGTCCCGGGCCGCACGAAATTGTGCCAAGTGTTGGGCCGGGCGGCGACAGCGCCGCTGTTGGCCAGATGGCGCAACGGCGGATGCAGTCCATGATTCGCCAGCGTGCGTAATGCCGCGTCATAGCGCTCGATCTGCTGCGCCGTGTCCACATCATCCAGAACTTCAGAAGAGGCCAGATGACTGAAGACACCTTCGAGTTCAATTTGCGGCAGGCGCTTCGACGCCTTCGGCAAACGACATCCACTTCCGCCAGCGGCAGTCCCAGGCGGGCCATGCCGGTATCGATCTTGAGATGGATGCGCTACCGGGCTGCGACACCGAGACGTGCGGCCGCGCGCGCCAAATCTTCGGCCTGCTGCAAACGGAAGACGGCCGGAGTCAGGGAATGGCGAATGGCTTCTTCTTCCTCGCCGGGATAGAGGCCGCACATGACCAGGATGCGGCCGTGAACGTCGCACTCGCGCAGCACAACGCCTTCGTCGGTTGAAGTGACACCAAACCACTTGGCGCCGGCTTGCTCCAACGCGGGCGCACATTCCTCCACGCCGTGGCCGTAGGCATTGCACTTCACCACAGCGCAAATGGTGACGTCATCGCCGACATGCTTTTGCACAACGCGAAAATTGTGGCGCAAAGCGGAAAGGGAAACTTCAGCCCAGTTGGGCCGGGTCTCGATGCGGGAGGATGTGAAGGTGGTCGCCAAGAATTCGATGATACAAGTTGCGGACGATGGATTACGAGAGGCCGGAAACCGTTGTAAACGGAAATCTTGCCGAGGGAGAATTTGCGGAAGGCCTGCCGTCCCTACGGGACTCGGGTCTTTTTACCGGGCTCCCCGGGACTTGTCCTGGGCTGAGCGAGTCGTCCCGCAGAGTGGACGGGGGCAGCGTTGTCGACGTAGTGTCGCGAACGCCGGAATTCCGAGCAAGCGAGAGGAGCAGCCAAACGATGCGGGACCAGCCGAGAGGAACAGCCCGAACGCGGCGGAGGCAACAGGGGAGGAACTGCCGATTCAACGCGCGACGTGAGCCTGTCGTCCCTACAGGACTGAGATGTCTTTTCGTGGCCTACCCAGGACTTTCGTCCTGGGCTAAGTTGAGGCGTGCTGCGGAGCGGGACGGGGGTAGCTTCGCTCAGCAGGTACATTTTCTGGATCAACAACACTAAAGAGCTATTTGTATTTGTCCTTCCGTGGTGTAGAACCTTGTTAACAGATGGCCAGTCAGGGTTAAGCCTGGTACTCTGTCTGGAACGCGAAGGCGGGTTCTGTAGCCACGGAAGCAATTGACAACAATTAAGTAAAGTAATTAAGAAAGCTTCCCAGTGTCCATCATGATTAACGTTATCATCGCCGACAATCAGGCAATCTTTCGTGCCGGGGTCGCCAAGCTCTTGGCTGTGGAAGAAGACCTCCGGATCGTTGGGCAACCGCCGTCACCCGAGCAGATACTCAACGCGCTGGAGAAACTGCGGCCAGCAGTAGTCATCTTATCGACCGGCTTCCTGTCCTTCCTGCCTGCGGTCCAGGAAATTGCCCACAGGAGGCAGCATTGCCGTGCTGGTGATCTGCGATAACAGCGAAGACGCTTCCGACTTCATGCGCATGGGCGTGCAGGGTGTAATTTATCGTTCGGCCAGCGGCTGTATGGTGGTGGAAGCTGTGCGGCGGCTGGCGCAAGGGCAAGCCTTCCTGCAGAGTCCGAACTCCGCCGAAGTCGAGGTCAACGATGACCTGGTAGGAGCGCGGGTACGCAAGCGGCTCTCAGACAGCGAATTGCGAATCATCGCGGCTATCGTTCAAGGCTATAAGAACCGGGAGATCGCGGCCCAGCTTTACACCAGCGAGCAGGTAGTCAAGAACGCTCTGCGCAACATCTTCGACAAGATCGGGGTCTCGGACCGTCTGGAGCTGGCCCTCTTCGTCGTGCATCACCGGATTCTGGCGCAGGCTACCGCGTCGGTGGCGCTTGATCCGCCCCCTCGCGAATAGCTGTGGCGGCGGCTCGGCTGGTCAGCGAGCCAGAGATCGGCTATCCTGCTTCCTCTGTTAACTAACTGTCTGACTGATCGTCCCACGATCAAGATGGGGAAGCTACGGTCGAGGCGCGGCCGCCCGTCTTCAGCAGCTCATTAACGATCATAACCAGTTCCTCAGGATTGACCGGCTTCTCCAGATAGAGGTCGGCAAGCGGTTCGGCGGCCTGAAAGGCTTCGGCGACGTATCCGGATACCACGACCACCGGCATGGTGGAGCGGGTTTTGGCGGCTTGCACGACGGCGCGGCCATCGGCATCCCCCAGGCGCCAGTCAGTGACCACGGCGTCGTAGGTGTTCTGCTCAAGTTTTTCGATGGCATCGCGGGCCGAAGTCGAGGGAGTTACTTCATGCCCGGCCGCCTGAAGAATGGCACACTTGAGGGTCACGGTACTCGGCTCGTCATCCACGCAAAGGATTCTGGCCATCTCGTTGTGTCTCCTGGGAGCGAGAGGCTGGAGGTTCCGGCCAGCAAGCAGATACAGGTCGTTGCGGCCCAACCACTTCCTACTTGCCCGTTAGTGTTTCCAAGACCTGCGCCGGTTACCGAATTGGCGCCGGGCTAAAGCTTGGCTCTCTGCAATTTGCGATAGGCTTCGCTTTTGGAGAGCCCGAATTCCTTGGCTACCTGTTTCAGAGCAGCCTTTTCCTCGAGTTTTTCCAGACCGACCAATTCCTTGACGCGCTTCGCGACCGTATCGCTGGAACTCGGCGCGTGGGCCATCTCCTCCGCCTTGCCGATCAGCAGCGTAATTTCACCTCGAATATCGTCGCGCTTTTCCAGTTGCGCCAGTACGTCTTCGGCGCGGCCGCGCAGGAACTCCTCATGCAGCTTGGTTACCTCGCGCGCCATCACAATGTGACGTTCCGGGCCGAGGATGTCCACCACATCGCGCAACGCTCTCTACAATGCGATGCGGGGCCTCGTAGAAAATTTGCGTCCGGGGAGAATTGCGGACAGCCTCCAGCGCAGTTCGTCGCGCGCCGGACTTGGCGGGCAGAAATCCTCCGAAGTGGAAAGAGTCGGTGGGCAGGCCGCTGGCGACCAGGGCAGAGAGCAAAGCTGATGCTCCCGGAATCGGCACGACGCGAATATGATGCCGAATGCCAACGCCACCAGCCTGTATCCAGGATCGCTGACACCGGGCATGCCCGCGTCGCTGACCACGGCGACGTTATCCCCACGTTCCAGATGCACCACCACTTCAGCCGCGCGGGTCAATTCATTGTGCTCGTGGTAGCTGAGCGTGGGCTTTTCGATGCCGTAATGATTCAGCAACTTGGCGGTGTGCCGCGTGTCCTCGCAGGCGATCAGGTCAACTTCCTTCAAGGTCTGAAGGGCGCGCAGCGTAATGTCTTCCAGATTGCCGATCGGTGTTCCCACTAAGTACAGCGTTCCCGGAGAAGTGGGATCGCTCTCCGTATTGGCTTCCGAATTCTGCATCGCCTTGTACCACGAGCCAGTGTAGCACTCCAGCACAGGCGGCACTGCGAGCATTCATCGACAAACGGTTCCCATATTCCCGTTTGTGCACGGTTCCATTGGTGTTCTTTCTTGCTCCGACATCCCGGGCACAGTGACGTCGCTGGGGACGAAGCAAACGAGTCGAGGGACGTCTACAGCGCGACATGCGTGCCTCACTTCCGGTCAGGCGCCTTTTGCCTGCATGGCGAGAAATCGGAGAATCCCAGGCGCTTATGATTCAGCGCGCATTTGCCGATCTGCTATGCAGATTGTCGCGTCCCTGTCTGCGAATTGGAGGCTTCATGCGCTATTTAGTCTGTGCTCTCGTTGTTCAGCTGCTCACTGTTTGCCCAGAACCAAAGCGAAGCCGCGGCTCCCCGTCCGCTGGAGCTGCAAGGGAGCGTTCTACGTCGACGGAATTTTGTATCAGTACGAGCGCGGAGCCGGCCAGACGGTAGTGGCCGCGGCCCATCCGTCATCAACCACAAATTCCTGGCAGTGAAAGTGCGGGTGTATAACGCCGGCCAGCGGTCGGTCACGGTGAAGCCGGAAGATATATCGGTGGAAGACGTTGTCGGCGGGCATGCGGTGGAGCTGCAATCGCGGGCGCCGACCTCGCCAGGAGAATGCGCAAATCGTACAACATGGCCCGCTTTGGCGTAAATGTCATGGCTGGCAGCGATTCACCGGACACTCCCATCACCAGCGAGATGACCAGCCCGCAATTCCTGCAGATGATGCGGGCCATGGCCGCGCGAGCTAATAGTGGTGGGGTCGCGGGAAACAATCTGCTCTACACCGATACGCCCGGTGCTTTGGAGTCGGACGAGGAGACGGCCCATCAACAGAGGAATGCGACCTGGTATGCCGCCTTCGCACCCGCGAGGGCCAGGGTGCAGATGTGCTGGCGCAATTACAGCGGCAAAACTCGCCGGAATTCGTGGAGCAGTGCGCCCTGTTGGCCAATACCATTCCGCCGCGGGCCAATGTTGCCGGCGTTCTGTATTTTCCGCTGGGCAAGCTGGCGGAAGGCGCAGCCTTGCCGAACCATGGCAAGAAAGCCAGACTGGTGCGGGTGACCGTTCCGGTTGGCGGTGAGAGCTTCCAGTTCGTGCTGCCGGTGGAATAGCCATGGGCGCGGACTGAGAATTCCCGAATCGGGAAACTAACTCCTTCGCCTTCAATTAGTTCCGAATTGGCACTTTGCGTTTAGAGGCGATTCTAGGGGCCTTGAAACGCTGGGAGGATGTTCAGGTCATCCGGCCGGTTAGAAATCGATTCTAGGGTGGTTTCCGCGCAATCTAGGGGCATCTCTGGCGGCGCTCAAAGGTGCTATTTAACGCCTGGGATATAAGCACCAGTTTTATTTGGAAAATACGACATTAAAGTGCTATCTATTTCGGGTCTCCCCGTGAGTCGCCTTGCTATGGCCTCGAGTGAGGTGAGAAGCACGAACCGTGGCACTCGTCTAAAGTACGTGGCTGAGAGCTGACAGCTGCTTCCTCACGCAAACGCCGTTTCCGTGTACGTCGCCGTAGACCTCGCGCAAGCGCTTCGCAAATCTCTCCGACCGTCGCGTAGGCCTTCACCGCTTCGACGATGAACGGCATGGTGTTGGCGGGTGAGATCTGGCCGTTGTCGCCGGCCTTCGGCTCCTGGGCGGCGGCGTTCTTCAGCGCGTCGAGGCGGCGGCGAACTTCGTCATTCGAGCGGCGCGCACGCAGCGCATTCAGCTTTTTGGTTTGCGCCTGCGCTACCTCTTCGCCAATGTAGAGGATGTTCGGCGATGGCTCGTCGACCACGAACTCGTTGGCGCCGACGGTGATTTTTTCGCGCGCTTCGGTGGCGCGCTGGAACTGGTAGCTGGCTTCGGCAATTTCCTTCTGCGGATAGCCCTTCTCGATCGCCGCAACCATGCCGCCCATAGCATCGAGCTTGTTGAAGTAATCGAACGCGCCGTTCTCCATGTCGAGGGTGAAGCGCTCGACAAAGTACGAGCCGCCCAGCGGATCGACCGTCTGCGCCACGCCCGACTCGTACGCGATGATCTGCTGGGTGCGCAGCGCGATACGCACCGCTTCTTCCGTCGGCAGCGCCAGAGCTTCGTCGTAGCTGTCGGTGTGCAGCGACTGCGTCCCGCCCAGCACGCCGGCCAACGCCTGGATGCGCCACGCGAGCGATGTTGTTCATCGGCTGCTGCGCGGTCAGCGAGACGCCCGCGGTCTGCGTGTGGAAGCGCATCAGCCAGGTGCGCTGGTTCTTCGCGCCGAAGCGGTCCTTCATCAGCCGATACCAGATTTTGCGCGCGGCGCGGTACTTGGCGATCTCCTCGAAGAAGTCGTTGTGCGCGTTGAAGAAGAAGCTGAGACGCGGCCCAAACTCGTCGACATCGAGGCCGCGACGGCGCGCCCACTCGACATACTCGACGCCGTCGTAGACGGTGAACGCCAGTTCCTGCAGCGCGGTCGAGCCGGCCTCGCGAATGTGGTAGCCGCAGATGGAAATGGTGTTGAAGCGCGGCGTGAACAATCGAGCCGAACTCGAAAGTGTCGATCACCAGCCGCATCGACGGCGCCGGCGGATAGATGTATTCCTTCTGCGCGATGTATTCCTTCAGGATGTCGTTCTGGATCGTGCCGGAAATTTTCTTCCAGTCCGCGCCCTGCTTTTCTGCGACCGCCAGATACATTGCCCACAGGATCGATGCGGGCGAGTTGATGGTCATCGAGACGGTGGTCTTCTCCAGGTCGATGCCGTCGAAGAGGATCTCCATGTCTTCGAGCGAATCGATGGCGACGCCGCACTTGCCGACCTCGCCTTCGCTGAAGGGATGATCGCTGTCGTAGCCCATCAGCGTCGGCAGATCGAACGCGACGGAGAGGCCCTGACCGCCGTGCGCCAGCAGATATTTGTAGCGCTGGTTGGTCTCCTCGGGCGAGGCGAAGCCGGAGAACTGGCGCATGGTCCACATCTTGCCGCGATAGCCGGAGGCGTGAATGCCGCGCGTGTACGGCGGCTGGCCGGGATAGTTCAGATACTGGTCGTAGCTCCAGTCTTCGGGAAGATCGGCCTGCGTATAGAGACGGCGAATGGGCACGCCGGAAATGGTGGTGAAGCGGGCGTCGCCGTGCTCGTCGAGATTGATGCCAGTGGGCTCGCCAATGGGCTTCTCGGGATTTTTCTCCAGCGTGGGCGCGAGCGTCTTCTCCGCCCAATGCTTCTCGGACTCGGAAGGATGACGGCCGGCTTCGAACAGATCGGTGACTGGCGATTCGGACAGAACTTTCCCGTTGGACTTGCGGCTGTTGGCCATGAGCTACCCCACAGTAGGACGAACCTTACATGCTAGTAGATGCGCCGGATGCGAGCAAGGCGCAGTCTGCCGCCGCTGACGCGGCTCGTCCTTTGTCCCACCATTGTTACCCGGCGCTCACGCGCCGGGCTCAATGCGCTGCCGCCGCTGGCGCGGCTCGGTCCTTTGTCCCACCATTGTTACCCGGCGCTCACGCGCCGGGCTCGAGGCGCTGCCGCCGCTGGCGCGGCTCGGTCTTTACCGAGAACGGCATCTTTGCGGGAGAGGATTTCCCTGCCAGGGCGCCGCCACTGCGGCTCGTGGCATGCCCAGACGAGTCCGAAGAAACAGAAGCCAACAATGAGCCGATACATTCGTCAGCGTGCAGAATCCAGCCGCTTGCGGCGAAAGCGCTGTGAGCCCGGGGTGTCAACCCCGGGGTTGCGAATCTCAAATGAGGAGAAGAGCCGCGTCAGCGGCGGCAGGCTTGGTGCCGGCAGATCAAAACACCTGATTGGGGTCGAAGTCGATCCCCGATTTCTGCAGCAATGCCACGTACTCCTGTTCGAAACCTCGCCCGCGATGATGCTCGGCCTGGTTCTCGATATATCGCACAACCGTGGGAATTTGCGATGGGCTGACACTGATGGCGGCGTAGCCGTCCTGCCACGCGAACCCGTGCCCAATTTCGTTCATCCAGCGCGACGAATTCGCCTTGAGCGTGCGCACGAGGTCCGCGGTGCGGGCCGTTGGAGGAACTTTCAACAAAATGTGGACGTGATTTGCGGTCCCGCCTATTGCGATCACGTTCACGTCGCAGTTTTTGGCGATGGCGCGCATGTAGGTCCACAAGCGCGAGGGATCGGTGATCAGAGCAGAGCGTTGCTTGGTGCTGAAGACACAGTGAATGAGCTGTAGCGTGAAGGTGTGCGGCATCCCGTCAGATTCTTTCGAGAATGACCGCAGAAATGATGTGAGAGACATCACCAGCAGATGTGCTGCCGCCGCTGGTGCGGCTCAGTCTTCATAACCCCACCGTTACCCGGCGTTAACACGCCGGGCTCAATGCGCTTCCGCCGCTGCGCGGCTACATTCTTGCGACCGAAGTTTGCTGCCGCTCAGCCCAGCCGTGGGTGAGGCGGGAACCCACGGCGTCCGTTACTCAAAAAACCGATACCTGCCGCCGCTCTTCTTGGCCTCGTACATGGCGAGGTCGGCGCGGTTCACCAGCAACTCCGCCGCGTGGCCGTGGTCGGGATAGATGCTGATTCCTATGCTGGCGCTGACGTGCAGCTCGCGGCCCTCGACCAGGTGCGGCGCCGCCAGGCTGCTTAGGATCTTCTCCGCCACCAGGGCGGCGTCGCTGGCCTCTTCGATCTCCGGCAGCAGAATCACAAATTCGTCCCCGCCGTGGCGGCTGACGGTGTCCATCTCGCGTAAGGCCTCGCGCATGCGCTTGGCCACCGACTTAAGGACAGCATCGCCGGCCGCGTGACCCAGGGAATCGTTGATCGCTTTGAAGTGGTCCAGGTCAACAAAGAGCACGGCAAGTTTCTTCTGGTGGCGCTCTCCCATCCGGACGGCCTGGATGAGCCGGTCATTCAGCAGAACGCGGTTGGGCAATTCGGTGAGCGAGTCATGCAGCGCCAGGTGAAACATTTTATGCGCCAGCGCCTGCGCCCGGCCCACATCGCGAAATACCAGCACCGCGCCCACCACCCGGCCGTCATGATCGCGGATGGGCGCGGCAGAATCCTCAATGGCCAGCTCCGATCCGTCGCGCCGGATGAGCAGGCAGTCTGCTGTCAGCCCCACCATCTGCTCCTGTTCAATCGCGAACTCCAGGGGATTAGCGGCCGCCTCGCGAGTCTCCCGGTCAACAATACGGAATACGTCATCCAAACGCTGTCCCACCGCTTCGGAGAGCGTCCAACCCATCATTTTTTCCGCCACTGCATTCAGATAGGTGATCTTTCCCTCGGCGTCCGTGCTGAGTATGGCATCGCCAATTGAGTTGAGTGTGGCCTCAGCCCGCTCCCGGTCGTCGCCCAGCATCTCGGCGGCGATCTTTAACGCCATCACGGTCTGCACCGCGCGGGGAAGCGAGTAGGCATCCAGACGATCTTTGGGAAGGTAATCCTGCGCGCCGCGGCGCACCGCTTCTTTGGCGACCTCTTCCGCGGACGGGTCGCTTAAGACCAGGATGGGCACTCCCAGTGCGCAGCTTGATACCTTGTCGAAGGTCTCAATCCCGTGGCTGTCCGGCAGGGAAAGATCCAGAATGATAACTTCGATGCTCAGCCGTTGCAGCCGGTCCACGGCCTCGGACAGGGTGTTGACCCAGTCCACCAGCAATGGGCCCGGTTGGGCACTCAGCAAAGCCGCCCGGATGTTTTCTGCATCGCCGGCATGGTCCGTAATGACGAGGGCCCGGCCCGAGGGTTGCCGCCTCGACCATTCCATTGCCATCACGTGCCTCTCGCGAGTCGACGTACTATTCGCAACCCAATGAGACCCATCGGATGCGGTTCAGAAAACCGCAGTAAGCTTTTCGCGCTGCGGTTTCCACCCCTCGGGTGCGGTGGGCCAATCCGGTCGCGCCCCCCCGCCGCAAGTACGCGGATATCAGTGTCCGATACCAGACAACACAGTAAATCACACCCGCGCCCCCGATTCTAATCCGAAGCCCACCTCCTAGGAACCTCCGGGCCGTCGGGCAAACGGGGCCGCCAAGCACTTCCAAGCCGGGCGGTTGATCTCCGGACCGACGTCCGCCGGCTTCACTGGTGGGGCGGCGACGCCGGTTGCTGCGGCGGCGGCTGCGGCGCCATGGTTGGCCCGGTGCCAACTCCTCCTGGACCCAGGGGTACCAGGTGAGGCGTCGTCAATTCGTTGGGCGCATCCGCCGGAACCACGCCCGGCACCTTGGGCTGCTGTTTCACTTGACTGGCTTCCGCGTCGAGTACATCGATGCCGAGCTTGCTGAGGGTGTCTGCGGTAGAGAGATCAAGCTGGACTTTAGACTTCTCGTAGTTGGTGGCGGCGGCAAGTACGTTGGACTCGGCCTGGGTCAAGCTGCTCGAGGCCTGTAGGACCAGCGTGCCGGTGGACGCTCCCATCACCAGCTTCTTCTGCTCGGCGTCGAGGGCTTCGGCAGCATAATCGCGGGCCGAAATCGCCGCTTGCAGCGCGACCCAATTTTGCGTTAAGGCAAACTGCGCCTGGCGCACCTGTAGCTGGATGGTGTTCTCGGTTTGCAGCAGACTCAGTTGCGCCTGGCGATACTCCAGATCGTTGCGCACCTGGTCGGCTTGCACCTGCCGGTTGCGCAGCGGGATGCTGAGATTCACGCCTACGCCCTTGTCTGGAGCGCTGCCGTTGAACAGGTTACTGAACGCGCCGGCGTAGCTGGTTGGGAATCCGGGCAAGGCGCAGCGGGCGGGGTCCGTACATAAAGCACTCGCAGGTCCGGCCAGCGCCGTGGCGCCGTAGAAGGCGTACAAGTCGAGCGTCGGCAGCAATTCATTGCGAAGCGATTTCTTGGTGATGATGTTGTTGGTCAGGGTCAGACGGGCGGTCGCGATCTCCGGCCGTTCTTTCATGGCTTGCGCGATCAGTTCGTCCACCGTACCTATCTCATATTCCGACGTGGTGTTGAGGGTGTCGGTAGGAATCACCGGCGCGACCGCGAGGATGGGATCGGCCATATTGCGCGTGACCGCATTCTTCATCAGCAACTGTTCCAGCTGAAGGGCCACCTGGGCCGCAATCAGGTTCTGCTTGGCGGTGGCCACCGCACTCTGCGACTGCACGACGGTAAGCGGCGCCAACGTCCCTTGGGCAACCTGCTTTTGATTATCGGAGAGCGTCTTGTTGGCCAGGTCCAAGCGCGCGTTGCTGCACGGTCACGTTTTCGTAGGCATTGACCAGGTCCCAGTAAATGTTTTCGATCTGCGAGACCGTGGTGATCAGTTGGTCACGAAAGGTGATTTCCGTAATCAGCTTGTTATTGCGGGCGATGCGCAGATAACGCAGGTTGGGATCGTAGCCAAAACCCTGTAGCAGATGCTGCCGCACCTGAAAGCTGAAACTCGGCGTCAGCGTGGGATTGAGGGTGTTGTAGATGGAGTTTTGCCACAGGCGGGTGTTGTCGAAGCCCACGGTCATCAGCGTGCCCGTAGGAAATCCCTGGGTGTAGGTAAAGTTTGCGGTCGTGGTGTTCTCGTACAACTCGTTGGTTCCGGTGAAAACCGTGTTGGATTCCGGCGTAACCGAGTGACCTATCGAGCCCGTTCCGGTGATGACCGGATCGTAGCTGTCGAGCGGCGGTCCTTCGCCCTGGGTGGAGGTGACCAGACCGGCCGCGCCCGCTGCCGGCTCCGCCCACACCGATCGTCGTGCCACCCACACCGCCGCCGGTTGCGCCGGTGGTCGAGGTTCCCGTGCCGCCAGCCGCCGTCGTGCCCGTTGTGACCGCCGGGCGTTCCCTGCAGCAGGCCGGCATTCACGCCCAGCGCGACCGCGCCCGATGAAGTGCGCAGGATGTCGGTGTCGGCAATCGACAGGTTATAGCGCTGAATGCCGATGTCGAGATTGTTCTCCAGAGCCATCGCCACGGCGTCGTTGATCGACAGATACATCTTGCCGTCGCGGATGATCTGATCCACCCGCGGGGAGTTTTGCACGCGCAGCGGGCCGACGGCGCGCGGGGCATAGATGATGAACGGATTGGGCCACTGCCGGCGTCCGCGGGTGTAATCCTGCTCCGAATAGGGATGGGCATTGCGCTGCGGCGCGGCGCTTGCGGCAGCGGCGTCAGCGGCGACTCCGGCGCGACGTCGGCTGCGTCCTGCGGTTGCTGGCGCGGTGGCCGATTGCGACGCTGCACTTGAGCCCGGCGCGCTCTGCTGCGCCGGCGCGGTACTCTGTTGCGGCGCCGCATCCTGGGCGAAACTCGAAATAGCAAGCGTGCCGATCAACAACAGCGGGAATAGACACGCTGGCACAAAGGCACGATTCGAAGTCGGATTGGAAACAGACATTCTTTGCTTCTCCTAGAAGGACGCCAAGAGTTCTATCTGCCTTTGCGGCACTTTTCGCTCGCCTGACGTAAGTGGCGGAACAGTTGGCGGCGATTCGCTCTCAAGCTGACGTCGCAGGGGGATGGAAATTGATCTCAACCTCACGTTCGCAGAAATTTAGTATAGCTGACGCACAACCGCGGCAAATGGATGCTTTACATACCTTTACACTGCTTAACAGATCGAAAAGCTTGAGTAGGGAATCGCTATAGTGAGGGCAGCCCCTTGTTGGTATTTGCGGATTTGAAGGGCGCGAGCTTGAAGGGGTACGGACCTGAAGGGGTACGGACTTGAAGGGGTACGGACTTGAAGGGGCGCGAGCTTGAAGGGGTACGGACCTGAAGGGGCGCGAGCTTGAAGGGGTACGGACCTGAGGCCGACTTGAAAGGGCACGGCTTCAGCCGTGCCGTCAGCTGCACACAAGGTTCGGCCTTTAGGCCCTGAGGGCGCATTCCCTCGGCGGCTAAAGCCGGATTCTCTGTTGTGACATTTTCGGCACGCCTGAAGGCGTGCCCTTTCCAAGCAAGACTGCGCCGAACTCTGAGGGCACTGGGGAATGTGGGCCGCAATCTGAAAATCACGCTGGCGTATGACGGCTCCGAATTTCACGGATGGCAGGTGCAGCCGGGACTGCCAACGGTGCAGGGCACGCTCGCCGAATGCCTGAAGCGGCTGACCGGCGAAGACGTCCTGCCGCAAGGTTCGGGACGCACCGATGCCGGCGTTCACGCTCTGGCGCAGGTGGCGTCCGTGCAACTGGAAAGCCCGATCCCGGAACGCAATCTGGTGATCGCCTTCAACGACATGCTGCCTGCGTCGGTGCGCGTGAATTCGGTGGAGGTTGTGCCCGACGACTTTCACGCGCGCCACTCCGCCAAGGCAAGACCTATCGCTATCGCATCTATCGCGGCGATATTTGTCCGCCGTTTCTGGCGCGCTATGTTTTTCACGATCCCTATCCCATGGATGAGGAAGCGCTGATGCGCGCCTCCGATCACATCGTCGGCAAGCACGACTTCACATCGTTCGCCGCCTCCGATCCCGACCGCAGCGCGCGGATGGCGGAAGCAGCAGCGGAAGAAGAACGTGAGCCTTCCCCTTCCGGTGAGCGTAGCAATGTCCGCACCATTCATTCTTCGCAGTGGGTGCGCACCAGGGAGGAGTTGATCTACACTGTGCGAGGAGACGGATTTCTGCACCACATGGTGCGGAATCTGGTAGGGACATTTCTCCTCGTGGGCAAAGGTTCGCTGAAGATCGCGACGTGCCAGCCATCCTGGAAGCCCGCAATCGCAGTGCCGCCGGACCCACGGCTGCCGCTTGCGGCCTGTATCTGGTCAGCGTCGAATATTAGGCGGAGCCGGGCTTCGGGCCCGCTCTGGCGCTATTTATACTTGATTGTCATCACGAGGAGGCCTTCAGGCCGACGAGGGATCTGCTTTCCTACGCCAGCAGTCATGCTGACGCCGGCTCGACGGCCGAATCACGCCTGGGCGCTGACCTGAAGGACACCTCTATCATATGGCAACGGAAACGAAAATCGCCGGCACCACCCTCGTCAGCACCAATCCCGCAACCGGCGAAGTCCTCGGCGAACTGGCTTGCGCGACGCCCGAAGACGTTCACGCCGCTGTCGCACGCGCGAACGCCGCCCAGCCGCAATGGCAGGCAACTGCCGGTATCCGCGCGCATCGCCGTGCTGCGACGATTTCAGCAGCTCCTGAACGAGCGCCGCAACGACATCGCGCAACTGATTTGCCGCGAGGCCGGCAAGCCCACCGCGGAGGCGCTCGGCGACCGAAGTCCTGGTCGTGCTCGACGCGGCGCAGTTCTGCATTGGCAACGCGTACCGGTTTCTTCGCGATCAGCCACTGCCTCACGCCAACCTCGCCATGAAGACCAAGCGCGGCAAGCTGGTGCACGAACCGTACGGCGTCATCGGCATCATCGCGCCGTGGAACTATCCGTTCTCCATTCCGGCCATCGAGACGCTGGGCGCGCTCGTCACCGGCAATGCTGTCGTGCTGAAGCCTTCGGAGCTCACGCCGCTTGGTCGCGCTGGAATTGCAACGTCTGCTGCTGGCTGCTGGCTTGCCTCCCGATCTTGATGCAGGTCGTCGTCGGCGAGGGCCCGGCCGGAGCAGCGCTGGTCGAGTCTGCCATCGACAAGCTGATGTTCACCGGAAGCGTTGCCACTGGAAAACGGGTAGGCGAAGCCGCCGCGCGCCGCCTGTTGCCGGTGGTGCTGGAACTGGGCGGCAAAGATCCCATGATCGTGCTCGACGATGCCGATCTGGAAGTTGCCACCAGCGGCGCTCTTTGGGCGGCTTTCATGAACGCTGGTCAGACCTGCCTGTCGCTGGAACGCTGCTACGTGCATCGCAGCCTCTACGAGCCATTTCTCACCAGGTGTCGGGAGAAGATTGCCAAACTGCGCGTAGGCAATGGAATCGATTCCGAAGTCGAAATCGGTCCCATGATTCACGAGCGCCAGTTGAAGATTGTTGAGGAGCAGGTGAACGATGCGGTGCAGCGTGGCGCACGCCTGCTGGCCGGTGGTAAGCGGCTCACGCGAACTTGGCCCGAACTTCTACGCTCCCACCTTGCTGGCCGACGTGACCAACGACATGCGCCTGATGCAGGAGGAAACCTTCGGCCCGGTGCTGCCGGTCGCGCCGTTCGATAGCGACGAGGACGCGATCCGGCTGGCCAACGACAGCGAGTTTGGTCTGGCCGCCAGTGTCTGGACCGGCAGCCGACGGCGCGGCGAGGCGATGGCCGCGAGGATCAAGGCCGGGACGGTAATGCTCAATGACATGATCTCCTGCTTCGGCATCGCGGAAGCGCCGCACGGCGGCTTCAAGCAGAGCGGCATTGGCCGCACCCACGGCGAAATGGGACTCCAGGAGATGGTGCAGACGAAGTACGTGGATGTCGACCTGATTCCTGGGATTCGCAAAGTCTGGTGGTTCGGCTATGGCAAGCAATATCAGGCAGCAGATGAACGGATTTATTGACCTGCTCTTCGCCAGCAGCTGGGCCAAGAAGTTGAAAGGCGCTCTCACGTCCGCAGGCCTGTTCCGGCGCTCGACCAGAATCTGACAGACGGTGGAAGAAACCTACTCCCTGCGAATTGTCATCACGAGCGCAGGGAGGGATCTGCTGTTTGCCGAAGTCACAGAAAAGCAGATTCCTCGCGCCCAAAACGGGCGCTCGTAATGACAATTCGACAGTTGCCGGCACCGACTCTTCCGATATTGCGATATTCCCGGCAACAGGGGATACTGTCCAACATGTCCGAGGCTACTCAGAGCGAAGCTCCCCAGCTTCCCAAACACAAGGTGAAGTACAAGAAGGCGTTTCAGCGGGCCTGCAACGAGCTGGACGAGAAAGAGCAAGCTGTGCGGCGGGCACCTGAAGCGCTGGTCCTACTGGGTCGACGTGCTGGAGCAAACTTGCGGCGACGTTCGCCAGGCCTTCGGCGACAAGGCGGAAATCTATCGCTGCGAGCATTGCCGGACGCTGTATCTGCCCAGCGAAGAGGAGCCGCGAGGCCGCAATGTCGCCGGCCTGGGCCAGCCGTCGGTCTTCGGATTGACCCTGACCTCGAAACCCGGCGAGCAAGAAAAAGAAAAGCAATAAGGCCGCTTTCGGCGATAATTCAGGACGTGAAGGGTAGTGCAACCGCTTCTGCGCGGCATCAATACCTTAATAAACCGGCGTGGCTTTACCGGCTGCTGAAAAATCGATTCTGGAGTGCTTTGTAACAGGGCACGACTTCAGTCGTGCCGATAAGCCGTTGGTTTCGTCATCCCGAGCGGCCTTCAGGCCGCCAGGGATATGCTGTTCCGATTCTTTGCGCATGCTGTTTATGATGCTGGGTGGGCCGCCGCTGTGGGGCGTCGGTTGATGGGGTGCCAATTACGTGACTGCCAATATTTCTGAACTGATTTACGACTGGAACACGATCTACGCCCGCTCGATGGTCCCGGCTGGCCGTGTCTTGCTGAATGACGAATCGCTGCGCGACGGCCTTCAGTCGCCCTCGGTGCGCGATCCTTCCATCGAAGAGAAGATCGAGATCCTTCATCTGATGGAAGCCGTCGGCATCAACATGCTCGACATCGGGCTGCCCGGCGCTGGCCCGCGCGCCGTGGCCCACTGCGAGGCGCTGGCCCGTGAGATTGGCCGCGCCAAGATGAAGATCAAGCCCAACTGCGCGGCCCGCACTCATCAGAACGACATTCGTCCCGTCGCTGAGATCGTGGAGCGCACCGGCGTCCCCATCGAAGTGGCCACGTTCATTGGATCGAGTCCCATCCGCCGCTACACCGAAGACTGGACCGACGACTTCCTCCTCCGCACTACCGAGAACGCCGTCAAGTATGCGGTCTCGCTCGGTCTCGACGTGATGTACGTGACCGAGGACACCACGCGTTGCGATCCGGAAACCATCAAGCGCCTCTACAGCACCGCGATCAGTCATGGCGCCAAGGCCATCGTGATTTGCGATACCTGCGGCCATGCCACGCCGATGGGCGTGGTCGCGCTGATGCACTTCGTCATCGAAGAGGTGGTGAAGCCATCCGGCGAGAACATTCGCGTGGAGTGGCACGGCCATTGCGATCGCGGGCTCGCGGTCGCCAACTCGATTGCGGCGCTGGTGGCCGGCGCGGAAGTCGTCCATGCGACCGCATGCGGCATTGGCGAGCGCGTCGGCAACACCCAGATGGACCAGATGCTGGTCAACCTGAAACTGCTGGGCATTGAGCCGTGGAAGAGCCAGGACCTGACCAAGCTGAAGGAGTACTGCGATGCAGTCTCGAAGGCGACGGGCGTTCCGATTCCCAAGAACTATCCCGTGGTCGGCGACGACGCTTTTCGCACCGGCACCGGCGTTCACGCCGCCGCCGTCATCAAGGCTTATCGCAAGAACGATCTGATGCTGGCCAACAGCATTTACTCCGGCGTGCCATCGCACTTCTTCGGCATGGAGCAGATCATCGAAGTCGGGCCGATGAGCGGCAAATCCAACGTGCAGTTCTGGCTGGAGCGCCACAAAATTCCCGCCACCGACGAGTTGGTCGATCGCATTTTCCAGCGCGCCAAGGAATCCGAGCGCATGCTGACCGACGAGGAGATCATGGAGTGCGTTCAGTCGGCGAACGGCGTTAAGGAAGAGCTGGCGTCGTAGGCTACAGGCGGCAACATGGCGCCGACGCCTGTAACCTGCCTATAGTTGTCCTTCTTTAGACTCGCCAGTAGCTTCGCCGGACTGCCCACCGTTACCAGTTCTCCGCCGCGGGCCGCCTTCATAGCGGAGATGGTCTTCGCGTTGGGCGTCCGAATCTCAATAAACGAAATTCGGGTTAAGCGCTTCGCGGGCATGAGACTGTCCTCCTCAACTAGGTTCTACACATCGCTAAGCAAGCATTCTGAATTTCGCTGTAGATGCTCGAAGTGCGGTCCCTGCATTCCATCTTTGTGAGGTTTAACCGGCTGACGGCACTTGGGGCAAAGAAATCCAAGATCGCCCTCTGGCACCCTAAGGTTCATTGCGTCCACGGCCGATCGGAGTGCGTTCGCCAAGGAGATACCAATAATGGCATCTTTCATGAGTCATCTCCGCGCCCAAAAGTGTACCTCAGGTTGTGAAACAGTGACAGCATGCAGCAGAAATCGGTGTGCATCACCGTTCAGCTGTGAAGGCTTTTCTACTCCGAGCTCGACTTTCCCTGACGTCCGGCTGCGAATTGGCGAACAGCAGATCCCTCGGCGGCCAAGCCGCCTCGTGATGACAAGAAATTAAAGAGACGCCTGCGGGCCCCTCGCCGTATTACCATGGGACATCCTCCATGGCCCCGCTCCCGCCAGTTCGCAGTGCCTCCACAGAGCCGTTTCCGCCAAGTGAGTCTCGTGGCGCGCGTTCTGCGCAGCAGCAGGTCGCGCGCATGGCCGAGCTTCGTCGCGTGCATGAAGCCTTTGCCTGGTTCCGCGCGCACGCTCGTGAACTGGAAGAGCTTCAGCTCGAACTCACTTCTATTCCGGCTCCCCCGTGGGGCGAAGCCGCGCGCAGCGCGTGGCTGGCAGAGCACTTCAAAGCTCTAGGGTTGTCCGACGCTCATAGTGACGAGCTGGGCAACGTCCTGGCCATTCGTCCCGGCAGCGATCCCGCCGCTCCGTTCATCGCGCTCAGCGCTCACATCGATACAGTCTTTCCCGCAGGCACGCCCATCGACGTGCGCCGCGACGGCGGCAAGCTCTACGGTCCCGGTATCTCCGACAACTCATCGGGTGTGGTCGCTCTGCTGGCCATTGCGGGCGCGCTCGAAGCCGCGAAAATCGCGAACGTCGCGCCCATCCTGTTTATCGGCGATGTTGGCGAGGAAGGCGAAGGCGACCTGCGCGGCATCCGGCACATCTACCAGCAGCCCCGCTGGTCGGCGACCATTGCGTCGCTGCTGGTACTCGACGGCGCGGGCACCGATACCATCATTGCCGAAGGCCTGGGCAGCCGCCGCTACGAGGTCTCGGTCCGCGGACTTGGCGGTCACTCTTGGAGCGACTTTGGCGTGGCCAACCCTATCGTCGCTCTGGCGCGCGTTATCGATCGCTTCAGTCGCACGCCGGTCCCGGTTTCGCCCAAGACAACCTACAACATCGGGATCATCAACGGCGGAACGTCGGTGAACTCCATTCCGGAGTCGGCGACCATGCGCGTGGACACGCGCTCGGCGTCAGTGGACGAGCTTGACCGGCTGGAGCGCGCCCTGCATGAAGCCGTCGACCATGTGATTCCCGAGATCACCGCCCGCAAGAAGCAGGAGCTGCTGACGGCGGAGGTTCGCGTTATCGGCAATCGACCGGCAGCGGACCTGCCAACCGAGTCACAACTGCTGAAAGTGATTCGCGCGGTGGACGCTCAACTCGGCAACACTGCCCGGATTCAGCGCGCTTCCACCGATGCCAACATCCCGCTTTCGTTGGGAAGAGAAGCCATCGCCATCGGGGCCGGCGGCAGCGGCGGCGGCGCCCACACCATTCACGAGTGGTACGATCCCACCGGCCGCGATCTGGGGCTAAAGCGCATTCTGCTGCTCACGCTGGCGCTCAGCGGAGTCGCCGACTAACCATCAACCCGCCAACAACCAACAATTCCCCAGTCATTCCTGCCACACATATTGGATTTCGAGGTAAAATGCGTGCCGAATGGAGGAGTCTTTATGAAACACTTCACATTTTTCCTGGTTGCCGTTGCAACAATAGCCGGCCTTGCTGCCCTCATTGCCCCTGCATCAGGACGCGCGGATGGGCAACCCTCGCCGATCTTCCTTAGTGAAATCCCTCAGGGCTACCGCGACTGGAAGTGGATCTCCTCAGCCCATGAAGCAGGCAACCTCAACAGTTTAGGTGCCGTACTAGGCAACGATGTAGCGTTCAAGGCCTTCCGGGAAGGGAAGCTTCCGTACCCGGACGGCACAATCATTGTTGCGTTGCATTACCGTAACGTCCCATCAGCGGAAAACAACAAAGTCTTTGGCCAAGCCCAATCTTTTGTTCCCGGGCCTCCCACAAACATTCAATTTATGGTCAAGGACTCAAAAAAATATGCCGCAACCGGCGGCTGGGGGTTCGGTCACTTCGCCGACGGCAAACCTGGCGACGCGGCATTTATGAAAACCTGTTTCCCCTGCCACGAGAAGGCGAAAGCGAGCGACCTTGTCTTTACTCATTACGCGCCTTGATGCTGAAAACCAGGTGAGGGAGGGGGTGGGGCAGTTGTCGGTTGTCAGCGGCAGCAGAGGAGAGCGTGCGCGAAAACCCTGCCGCCGCTCCGCGGCTGGGTCTTAACGGAGAACAGGCTTTACTGTTTGAACCCGCAACCAACGTCATGAGGAGTCTGTTAACAGCAGCGATGATCTTGTCCCTGGTCACGTCAGGCAAACCGGTAACGGTCAATTCCGAGACAGGAATGCCGCCCGACATCATCTTCCTCAACGGCGACATCTACTCACAGTCAAATCCTGCCCAAGCCCAAGCCATGGCGATTCGCGAGGGTCGCATCATCTCGGTCGGCTCGAATGACGACATTCGCAAGCTGAAGGGCGAACACACGCAGGTAGTCGATCTCGGCGGGCAGTTCGTCATGCCCGGCTTCAACGATGCGCACGTGCATCTGGCCTACGGCGGCCGGGAGATGTTGCAGGTCGATCTCATCGGCGTGAAGTCTCTCGCCGAGATGCAGCAGCGCATCGCCGAACCTGCCAAAACGATGACGTCCGCTGACTGGATCGTTGGCGGCGGCTGGGACCATACGCTTTGGGCCGGCGAAAAACTGCCGACGCGGCAGGACATCGACGTTGTCACCGGCGACCATCCGGCCGTGTTTTCCCGGGTTGATGGCCACATTGCCGTCGCCAACACCGCCGCCCTCAAGGCTGCGGGAATGTTTGCGAAAATCCCCGATCCTCCCGGCGGCAAAATTGATCGTGAGAGCAACGGCGATGCTACCGGCATCGTCCGCGAAACGGCGCGCGCGATGTTGATTGCCAAAGCTCCTCGTCCCTCGCTGTCGCTGCGTCGCCGCGGAATCGAGTTGGCGCTCGCCGAGGGCGCTCGCCGGGGCGTGACCTCCGTCCAGGATTATTCGGATTGGGAAGATTTCCTTGTCTACGAAGATTTGGAGCGGGAAGGGAAGCTGACGCTTCGCATCAGCGAATGGATTGCGTTCAACGATTCGCTCGACCTGCTGCAAAAGCACCGCGCGCAACATCCCGCCGACGATCCCATGCTGCACACGGCGATGCTCAAGGGCTTTATGGACGGCTCGCTGGGCTCGCGCACTGCTGCGCTGCTGGCCCCGTATTCCGACGATCCCGGCAATTCCGGTTTACCGCAGTACGATCAGGCCACGCTGAATCGCATGGCGGTCGAGCGCTCCGCTGCCGGATTCCAGTTGGGATTTCACGCTATCGGCGATCGCGCCGCGCAGATGGCGCTGGACGCCTTTGCCGAGGCCGAACGCGACGCCCGCGAGAATAATCGCTCACGCGACTTCCGCTTTCGCATCGAGCACGACCAGGTCATCGCGCCCGATCAGTTCGCTCAGTTTCGCAAACTCGGCGTCATCGCTTCCGTCCAGCCCAGTCATTTGCTAACCGACATGCATTGGGCGATGGAACGCATTGGGCCGCAACGCGCGCAAGACTTCGTATCCCTGGAAGGAATTCCTCGACAACGGCGTGCGACTGGCTTTCGGAACAGATTATCCGGTCGAGCCGATCAACCCCTTTCGCGGAGTCTATGCTGCCGTGACGCGCAAGAATGAAGCCGGCACGAAGGAGTATTTTCCGGAGCAGAAGGTAACGATCGAGCAGGCACTCGCCGCCTACACCACCGGCGCAGCCTACGCTCAGTTTGCAGAGAAAGAGAAGGGAACGCTCGCGCCTGGCATGTTGGCTGACTTCGTCGTTCTGGATCGCGACCTGACTAAAGTTGATCCGCCCGAGATCTTGAAGACGCAAGTCTTGCGTACGGTTGTGGGAGGAAAAACAGTCTATGAAGCCGGTAGGTAAGCTGCCCAACGATAGTTCTGAGCGGCGCAGGTTCAGCTGTGGCATGTTGGTGACCAATCGTGTTCAATCGCCGTCTAATGGCCTGAGAACCCCGAGTGATTCCCCTCACAACCGCAGTCAAGTCGCGGCAACTGTATAATTTCCATTTGGTTCATTAGTCCGGAGGACAGGGAATGGATTCGCAAGCTTCACGTATTGGGCAAAGATTCAAGGCCAATCGCTTTGCCTCAACAACGGTTATCCTGGCGACACTTTCGCTGGGCATCCTGATTGGCACGGTCGTTTCTGGGGCCGTCAAGGGCAATCAGCAGAACACATCGGCCGACGCTACGCCGCTGAAAGTTCCCAATCCCGTCCAGATGTCGAATCAATTTTCTACCATCGCCCGCGAGCTCGAACCTTCGGTGGTCAATATCAGTACCGAGACCACCATCAAGAGCCCGCACCAGCGCATGATGCCGGGGAACCCGCAGGACGAAGGGCCGGGCGCCGGCGGTGGCGGTGGCGATGAAGACAATCCCTTCCAGGACTTCTTTAACCGCTTCTTCGGTGGACAGCCCGGTCAAGGTGGTCAGGGCCGCGGTCAGGGTGGCTCCGATATGCACGAGCGTTCTCTTGGCTCGGGCGTCATCGTCGATTCCAAAGGCTACATCGTCACCAACAACCACGTCGTAGAGAAGGCTGACAAAATTCGCGTCAACCTGATGGGCGATCCCGAGACCGTCACCTACACTGCGACCGTGATCGGCACCGATTCGGAAACCGATCTGGCGGTGATCAAGATCGACGCCAAGAAGCCGTTGCCCGCAGCCAAGCTGGGTAACTCCGAGGCCATGAACGTCGGCGACTGGGTGCTGGCCATCGGTAGTCCTTTCGGTTTGAACGAGACGGTCACTGCCGGCATCGTTTCCGCCATCGGCCGCAACATCGTTCCTGGCCGCCAGTTTGAATCGTTCATCCAGACCGATGCCGCCATCAATCCCGGCAATTCAGGCGGTCCGCTGGTCAACATGAACGGCGAAGTCATCGGCATTAACACTGCCATCTACACCAGCGGCGGCGGTTACCAGGGTGTCGGATTTGCCATGCCGTCCAACACCGTCGCCGGTGTCTACAACCAGCTCATCAGTCCGGACCACAAAGTTTCGCGCGGCTCCATCGGCGTCTCCTTCAATGCCATACCGAATCCCGCCGTCGCCCGCGTCTACGGTGTCAACACCGGCGTGACCATCGCCAGCATTACTCCTAATGGACCGGCGCAGAAAGCCGGCCTCCAGACCGGCGACACCATCATCTCGGTGAACGGCAAGCCGGTAAAGAATGGCGACGAACTGGTGGCCAACATCTCCGCCATCAAGCCAGGATCGACCGCCAAGATCGGCTACGTCCGCAACGGCAAAGAATCAACTGTCGAGGTCACCATTGCCGATCGCGCCAAACTGTTCGCCAATCGTCTGAGCGGCGAGCAGGAAGAGGGTGAAGAAGGCCAGCCGCAGGAGAGCAAGTTCGGCGTCACCGTCCGCGGCATCACCCAGGATTTGGCCAACCGTTATCAGTTGCCAAACACCAAAGGCGTAATCGTGCAGGAAGTGAAGCCCGACAGCTTCGGCGATACCGCGGGTCTGAGTCGCGGCGACATCGTCCTCGAAATCAACAAGCAGCCGGTGAACAGCGAGGAAGACTTCCGCCGTATCGAATCGCAGGTCAAGAGCGGTCAGGATGTGGTCTTCCTGGTGCGCCCCCGCGGCACCAAGGACAACTCGACGGTCTTCATGGGAGGCACTCTGCCGTAACGCCAAAAAGACCCCGAGTTTGCAGGGAAGTATTAACTCATCGGCAATCTGGACCGTGGACTGGGCATCGTGGACAAAACGATGCCCAGCGCCGGCCTGTATCATTCTGGGAACCTGGCTCGTTTTATTGTTTCCTAAGCGGACGCGCCTTAATTACAATGGGGCGTTCATTTGCTGTTCATACAAATTTAGAGAGGTGCTCGTTGCCTATCGGACATCGTTCCCTGCAAATCGCCGGCGTGCTGTTTGCACTGCTGGCCTTGGCCGGATGGACATCGGCGAGCACAACCACTACGACCAGTACAAAGACCAAAGCGAAGCACGCACACGTTTCCACCACGCATCATAGTTCGACAAGCCATCATTCCTCACCGCCAGTCACGAAAGCTGCTGTGCACTCCCACGGCCAGCACAGCATCGATGAAGAGCGGACGGTCGCCATCCAGAGCGCCCTGATCCGCGAGCATTTTATGACCGGCGAGCCTACCGGAGTTTGGGACCAGTCCTCCAAGGATGCGATGCTGCGCTACCAGGCCGCCAATGGCTGGCAGACAAAGATTACCCCTGATTCCCGCGCCCTCATCAAACTCGGACTTGGTCCCGATCACAAGGGCCTGCTGAACCCCGAGACTGCGAATATCCCATCGCCGCATGAGCTAGGCGTAGACAGCCCAACCCAACCCGGCGGAGCCGCCGACAGCCAGTAGCGTTCAAACCTTCGCCGCAAGATCTTGCTGATCGGCGGAGCAGGGCAGCAGAACGCTGAATACCGTGCCGTGGAGCTCGCCTCCGTAGCGGGATTCAACCTCGATTGTGCCGCCGTGCCGCCCGGCAATCTCTTTTGCCACCCACAATCCCAGTCCTGTGCCCACGTCTTTTTTGGTGGTGAAGAACGGTTCGAAGATGCGATTTCTGTGTTCCGGTGCGATGCCCGGTCCGTCATCTTCTACTCTGATCCTGACCGCCTGGCCATCCTCCTGTTCAACACAGTGGGCCTCGATTTTGAGGGTGCCCCGCGCGTCCAGAGCGTCGGCTGCGTTGGAAACCAGGTTCGCTATCAGTTGCTGCAATTCACCGGGCCAGCCCTGGATTGGCGGGCAATCATCCAGTTGAAGCAACAGGCTGATGTTCTTGCTCTTGAGCTTATTGGAATAGAGTTTCAAAACCGAATCCAGAAGCGCGGGAACGTCGACGGCGGCCGGGGCCTTCGATTCACGGTAAAACCCCAGGGTCTGCCGCGTGATGTGCGCCACTCGCCCCAGTTCCCGCTCGGCAAGTTCCAGGTCGCAGGCAACATCGGGTGGAACGTCGGTCCTGGCTTTCGCCAGATAAATGAGGTTGACAACCGCCTCCAGGGGATTGTTGATTTCGTGCGCGACGGTCGCGGCCAGACGAGCGGCGGCAGCCAGTTTTTCGGCCTTGCGCAGAACCTCCTGCGATTCCCGCTCGTGTGTCGCGTCGCGGAACACCAGGACCACGCCGACCAGTCGCCCGTGGTCATCGTGAATCGGCGCCGCGCTGTCCTCAATCGGGATCAGCCTCCCATCGCTGTGCTGTAGTACGGTGTGGTTCGCCAGCCCGACAATCCCGCCTAACTCCATTACCTTACTTACCGGATTGCTCACCGGTTGCCGCGTTACCTCGTTGAAGATGGGGAAGACCTCGGCAATCGCTTTCCCTTTGGTTTGTGCCACGCTTCTTCCGGTCAGCCGTTCTGCCACCGGATTCATGAAGGTCGTAACTCCGTGTTCATCGGTGGCGATCACGGCATCGCCCAGGCTGGTTAGCGTGACCCGGAACCACTCCTCCCGCTGCCTGATCTGGGCAGCATGTCTCTCCCGCAGGCTCATCTCGCGCAAAATGAAATACGCCAACAGGATCAGCCCGATGGCTGCCAGAGAGCTGGCCAGATAGATACAGGCGACGGTGAGCCGTACGCTCCGGATGTATTCCTGCGTGCGGACAGCCTCCACCGAGGCCTCCTGGTGCTGCATCTCCTTCACCAGCGCCCGGATCTTTTCCATGGTGAACAATCCGGCGTTGCTCAACACCAGTTGCCGGGCGGCGTCGGGATTGCCAGCCTGGTAGAGCGCAATCGTCTGCGCCAATTCGTCTAGTTTCTGCTGCGCCAGCACGCCCAGCCGTACGGCATTGACCAACTCGTCAGGATTGTCCGCGATCAACTCCTTCAGCTTTTGAATATGGGGAGCCACCTCTCCGATGGCGGCGCTGTAAGGTGCCAGATATCTCAGGTTGCCGGTGTAGAGATAGCCGCGCTGGCCCGTCTCAGCATCCTTCACCAGAGATTCCGTCTCCGACAACTCCAACAGCACCTGCTGCGTGTGCGACATCCACGCCTGGTTCGCCACTTGCACGCCCAGTTGCCGCCGAATGACGATGCCGTTGATGACAAGAAGGACTGACAGGAAGAAGAAGCCCGTGATGACACTGAAGCGTCTGTAGAAAGGCTGCATGAAGGAAACGCCCACCCCAAGGACACATTCTCAGTCCAGAAATTCTAAACGAAAATGGAGTGCTTTCCTCGCTCGAGTCTTTCCCCGGCAAAATAAATGTCACCAATGATGCCGGTACGGCCTTCTCTAGTGTGCCTCTCCCGCATCGGCGCCGGGCATGATATTTCTCAGCGGCGCTTTCAGTTGCTCTTCCAATTCGGGATGAGGCAGCGGTTTGCGCGGCAGCATCTGGTCGCGCATGGCGGCGTTGTAGACGAAGGTCGCTTCCACCACCGCAGCCTGCGCCAGGTCTGAGGGCGACAGCTCCTCATAGACGTCCATATTGGAGTGGTGGGTACGCGATTCGTAGTCGAGCGGGTCCTGGATGAACTGGAATCCGGGAATGCCAATGGCATCGAAGGCTTCATGATCGGTGCCGCCGGTATTGCGCAAAGTGAGGGTGGTGACGCCGAGGTCCTTCAGCGGCTCGATCCACTGCGCGAAGATCGGCGCCATGGCGGCGTTCTCCTGTAGGTACACGCCCCGAACCTTGCCGCTGCCGTTGTCGAGGTTGAAATAGCCGGAGATCTTCTGGGACTCAGGTTTAAGCTGCACCGGACCGCCGGGCTTGCGAACCCATTCCGGCATCTTAAGCTGGTCGGGTGCGGTCGAAAGCGGCACTTGGCCGAAATGTTGGCGCACATACCCGTACGAGCCGAACTCGCCTTGCTCTTCGCCCGTCCACAAGGCGACGCGAATGGTGCGCCGCGGCTTCACTTGCAGCGTGTTGAGAATGCGCATTACTTCCAGGGCGACGACCGTGCCCGCGCCGTTGTCGGTGGCGCCAGTTCCGGAGGCCCACGAATCGAGATGGCCGCCAACCATCACGACTTCATCTTTCAGCTTGGGATCGGTGCCGGGAATCTCGGCTATGGTGTCGTAACCGTGCTCGTGATCGCCGGTAAACTTGGTGTCGACGTTCATCTCCATGGTGACCGGGACATTCGCCTTCAGCAGCCGGTAGACGCGCCCATAGTTTTCGATGGCCATCACCACCACGGGAAGGGGATTGGCGCTCTCGCGTTTGTAGACTTCCCAGCCAAAGCCAACACTGCTGTCGTCGAAGATGGTGCCGCCGGAGCCCCCGCCGTTCTTGCCGTCGCGGCTGGGCGTGATGACCGCCAGCGCGTGCTCATCGGCCAGAAACTTTCCCACCGCCTGACGCAGTGCCAGACGTTTCATGAATTGCTGCATGAAGTCCCCCCGGTTACGGGGCTTGATTGGCCACTCCGTCAGCTCTTTGAGTTCTTTGTCATCCAGCTGTGTCCAGAATGGTTTGTCGACCGGTGGCACGTCGCGCATGGCACCGTAGAGTACGATCTTTCCCGCCAGCTTGCCTTTGTACTTGTCGAGGTCCTTCTCCTCGCTGACATCGATCCAAACCGCCGCACCGGTGACGGCGCCTGTGGTCGCCGGCGACCACGGCCCAGCCTGCGCAATGAATACCGCCATGTCAGGCGAAGTCATGCGGACCCAGGTATTGAGCTGCTGCCAGCCCATCCCGAACTCGCCCCAGTCCTCCAGATGCGCGTTGCTGCAACCCATGGCGGTGAACTGATCGCGCGTCCACTCGTTGGCATGCTTCAGGTTCTGCGAGCCGGTCAGGCGCGGCCCAATGTTGTCGAACAGCGCGGAGGCGTACTCCATCGCGTGCGAGTGGTTCAGGCCTTCCGTGCGGATACGTTGATACATATTGAGGTCCAGCGTCTCCACTTGCGGCTGCGGCTGATCGTACGACGGCTGGTTGGCGTCCGCCGACGTGGTTTTCGACTTGTCGGCGGCGGCGAGCGGAAGAACGAAGCTGATTAACAGCGCGGCGGGAACACGCAAATATCGGACTAGCATCAGGCGGGACTCCAGTCGAAGAGAGAATTGCAATCCAGCAGCCTATCAGAAATCAGGCGTTCCCAGCAGCCTGATGTGACGATCTGCGCCAGGCCTGGCTACCAGATGGTCGGGACGACCTGGGCATCGCGAATGCGCTGGTCGGCGGTAACTAGAAACGCTCCCTCGACCACTGCGGTCGCGCCAATCAACCGATCCATGGGATCTCGCGGATAGGGAGCAGGCAGGCGGGCGGCTAACGCCGCGATCTCCGGCGTAACGGGTTTAACCACGAGACGGGCAGTAGCCTCGCGTACAAACCCTTCTACCGTTCCCGATATCTGTATTCGCCTGTTCTCCGCCATCCACGCCAATTCCCACAAGCTGATGTTTGCGATGGCAATGACGCCATTTCGCCGTGCTTCCTGAATGGCCCGATGCGCGTTCGCCGAGAGTTTCGCGGAATCGCTCAGCATCCAGATCAGGACATGCGTATCCAGCACCAACACTAGCGCGTCTCCCAATCTTCCAAGGGCACCGTGTTGATGATGTCTCCGGTAACGGTCACTCTCCCTTTCATGGAGTCGAAGAAGTTGTCATCGTCGCGAATTATCGGAACGAGCTTGACCACGGGCTTGCCACGCTTAGTAACAACCAGCGGTTCACCCGTTTGCTGCACCTCGTCCATCAATGCCAGGCATTGATTCTTAAACTGACCAGCGGCTATTTCCTTCATATGGACATATTAACATGGCCATAGACGGAACCAACTGGATGTCCACCACCGAACGAGGGGGTTCGGGAGCGGACAGAGGTTGAGCCTGTTGCGGCTTCATCACAAACGTGGATAAGGAGTTATCGGTCGGGCAGCCACGGCCCTTCAGGTGCTAGTTGTGGGAATACATGCGCACCTTGCTCCAAGATCTCCAATACGCCGTCCGTCAGATGCGGAAATCGCCGGGTTTCGCCATCGTCGCCATTCTGACTCTGGCGTTAGGCATCGGAGCCAACACCACCATCTTTTCCGTGGTCAACGGCGTTTTGCTCAATCCGCTGCCGTATCCCCAGTCCGACCGCCTCGTTGTGCTTTTCCATCACAAACCGAACTTTGTAAGAGGCTCGATCTCCTACCTGAACTTTCTCGACTGGCAGCGCGACAACCGCAGCTTCGACGTGATGGCTGCGTATCGCTGGGGTAACGCGACGCTCACCGGATCAGGCGAGCCTGAGAACCTCACCGGGCAAATGGTGTCGTCGGGTTTCTTCGAGATCCTCGGGGTGAAACCGATGCTGGGACGTACCTTCACGGCTGACGAAGATCGCCTGGGTGCTAATCCCACGGTGATGATCTCAGAGGGACTGTGGAAGCGGAAGTTCGCCTCCAATCCCCAAGTTCTGGGACAGGCCATCGTCCTTGACGGAAGACCGCGGACCATCATCGGCATCATTCCCGCCAGCTTTCAATTGCGGCAGCATAACTTCCGTCCATCCGACATGTACACACCGGTGGGCGAATATACTGACCCGCACTTTCGCGATCGCCAGGCATCATGGGGCTTGAATGCTCTCGCGCGCCTGAAGCCAGGGGTAACGCTGGCGCAGGCGGGGCAGGACATGGAACGCGTGAACCGCGGATTGGCAGCCGCTTATCCCGACGTTGACGCCGCGATCAAGACCACGATGGTTCCCATGAAAGACCAGATTGTGGGCGACGTGCGCCCCATCCTCTGGGTGCTCATGGGCGCGGTATTCTTCGTGCTGCTCATCTCGTGCGTCAATGTCGCCAATCTGCAACTGGCGCGAGCGACCGCGCGCCAGCGCGAGTTCGCGGTACGCGTCGCGTTGGGCGCCAAACAAACCCGCCTCGTCCGGCAGGTGCTGACCGAAAGCCTCGCCCTTTCGCTGCTGGGCGGCGCTCTCGGCTTACTCCTCGCCTACTGGGGAAGCAAGGCGGCGGTCGCGGCGATCCCCGATATGCTCCCGCGCGCGGAGAATGTTGGCCTCGATGGCCGGGTTCTGTTCTTCACGCTCTTCATCTCGATTTTCGCAGGAGTAATTTTTGGCTTAGCGCCGGCGCTTAGGACATCGCGCACTGATGTGAACTCGACGCTCAATCAAAGTGGACGCTCTCTGGTGGGCACACGCCCCCGCGCCCAGGCCGTCTTTGTCACCCTCGAGATGGCGATGGCGCTCATTCTGCTGGTGGGCGCGGGACTGATGGTGCACACCCTGGTGCGGCTGTGGAACGTAAATCCAGGCTTCTATCCTCGCGGTGTAATCGACTTCAACATAGCGCCTTCGACGTCACTTTCCAAGCAGCCGCCTGACGCAATTCGTGCGGCCTATCGACAGTATGAAGCGACCCTGCGCTCGGTGCCGGGGGTGGAGACTGCCTCATTCGATTTTGGGGCCGTCCCCATGATGGGAGATGATGAGGAACCGTTCTGGACCGACGGCATGATCCGGCCCGAACATGTGGCCAACGCCCCGCTGGCCTTGCGCTACGCGGTGAGTCCGGACTATCTGAAACTCATGCATATCCCACTGCTTGAGGGACGTTTCTTCAGCGACGCAGACAACGAACACGCGGCGCGCGTAATTGTGATCGACGATAGCTTCGCGCAACGCCACTTCCCCGGACAGGATCCTATCGGCAGGCATATTCACTTTCCGCCGGAGAGCACGGACGGCGAGCGCACCGACGAAATTGTAGGCGTGGTGGGACACGTAAAACAGTTCGGCCTGGCGCCGGACAAGTCCAATAACGTGGAAGCAGAATATTACGAGCCTTTCCAGCAGCTTCGGGATGGGATGATGTCCACAGTCGGCCAGGGCTCCGACGTTTTCGTCCGCGTACGTGAGGGCCTCGCACCGGAATCCGTTTTTCCCAGCATACGGCGCGCTTTGCGGCAGCTCGACGGCGACATGGTGGTTGACGGTATGCGGCCGATGGAGCAAGCGGTCGCCGATTCCATTGCGCGCCAGCGCTTCGCCATGATGCTGTTTTCCATCTTCGCGGCGGGCGCGCTGCTGCTCGCCGGCATCGGCATCTACGGCGTTCTGTCTTACATTGTGGGACAGCGTACGCGTGAGGTCGGCATCCGCATGGCCCTGGGGGCCCAGAAAGGCGATGTGGTATGGGCCGTCCTGCGCGACGGAGCCGGCATGACCTTGCCGGGAGTTGGAATTGGCTTGGTGGTGGCGCTGGGATTAACGCGGCTGATGTCGGCCATGCTGTTCGGGGTGAAGCCTACCGACGTCATCACGTTTGCCTCAGTCGCAGTTCTGCTGTGCGTGGTCGCGCTGCTGGCGTGCTATCTGCCGGCGCGCCGCGCAGCCAAGTTGGACCCCATGCAGGCGCTGAGGGCTGAATAAGTCTACCTTGCTGACGAAACCGTAACCTACAGGATATTTACCGCCCGTGCCGCCAGCAGTGCAATAGTCGTCAGCGAGATCGCAGACTGGAGCATCATCAGCACCTTGGCCCAGCGCGCCAGGACCGCCGTGTCGGTGGGCGAAAACGCCGTGCTGGTGTTGAACGCCAGAAAAAGATAATCCAGAAACATGGGAGACCAAGCTGGGTCTTCCTCCGGATGTCCCATCATCTGGGGAAACAGGAACGCGCTCCTGGCGTCCGGCTCCGCCCGGCCTATTGGACCGCCGGCGTCCAGCTTCCAGTACCACAGGGCAAATACCAGAACATTGGTGAGCCAAAGCAAGGCAGCCGAAGCCAAAAGTGTCCGCGGCGGGTCTTTGTGACCTGGCAGGCCTTCAATCAGCAGTCCCAACGACCCGATCAAGGCCACCGTGATGATCCCCAGGGCCGCAAAGCTCAATATGCGAGTGATGTCGTGGCGGCCGCGCCGGTGGTTGAAGACGAGGGGAATCAGCAGAACAAAAATGACGGCGATCAAGAGCCAACGAGGGCCGACTGAAAGTCGGTCCGGCAGCGCGAAGTTGATGAGCGCATCGGCCAGCATAGCGACGATTGCCGGCCATAATGGCTCGTGGACCTTCTGGATGGTCATATTGGGAGCTGCCGTTCTTCACCTTTGCAACCGAGGGCAGGGAAGAACGCGGCCATCAGGGTATCACTTAGCCTCCAGATCGCAGAAGCGGCGATTCTCCGTTCAGGATGATGGAAGCTTGGGCGTTGTCCCCGGCTAGTTGCTAACTGCTAATTGCTGTTTTTGTGACGCATGTCATTGAATCCCGCCCCGCGCCGGGGTATATTGGCGCGTTCTTCCTAATCCGGTCGCGGTTGGCTGCGACCAGCGAGACGATTCATTTATGCCGCAAAACTACGTACCGATCTTCATTTTTGCGCTGGTCGCATTCCTTGTTGCCGCCGGAACGGTTGCCATTTGCACCCTGATCCGCCCCAAGAACCCGTTCAAGACCAAGCTGATGCCTTACGAATGCGGCATCACGCCCTTCGATAACGCGCGCGGCCGCTACACCGTCCGCTTCTATATCGTGGCCATTCTGTTTGTGGTCTTCGATGTGGAGACGGTCTTCCTGTTTCCCTGGGCAGTGCAGTTTAAGCTGCTGGGCTTATTCGGGCTGCTCGAGATGATGATCTTCCTCGGCATCCTGATCGTGGGATACATCTGGATCTGGAAGAAGGGCGCGTTGGAATGGGTATAGCCAGCGTGGCGCCCAGCGTAAAACGAACCGGCCCCGTTCGCGGCGTATCGCGCGAATGGGGTTTTCTGTTTATCGGGCTGGATGTGCTGACGCGTGCCCCTGTCGCGGGTTTGTGCGCCAATGTGACCGAGATCACAGTGCCAAGTGACTCTCACACCAGAAGGTGACCGCCTCAAACTGATACAAGTAAAGGGTCCCAGAGAGAAACCGGGATCTGTAGAAGAGAGCAGCAAGGCAATGCCCGACGAGACCAAAGACCCGAATCCAGTCTTGCCTGAATCCAAGCCCCCAGAGCCCCCCAAACCGGGCATGGAGGCTGCCCCATCCGCTCCAGCGATCGCCAAGCCCACTCCGGCCGGGACATCCGAACCAGCGGCGCCACCAGCGGCTGCTTCCGTGACAACGCCCGCCGAGACGGCAAAGCCGGAAGCAGCGGCAAAGCCTGCCGAGACGGCAAAGCCGGCCGATGCTGCTCCCGTGACTCCGCCTGCCGCCGCCAAGCCTGCCGCTCCAGTTGCCAAGGCGCCGCCAAAGCCCGAAGGCCCGAAGCCAGAGCCGTGGGACTCGGATCTGGCGCGCAGCCTGAAGAGCCAATACGGATCGGGTATTCGCGAAGCCAGCACCTATCTCGGCCAGAAGTATCTTGTCGTGGATAGCACGATCGTCTACGAAATCCTGCTGCGCATGAGGGACGCACGAGCTCTTCAACTACTGCGTCGACATCACCGCCGTGCACTATCCCAAGCGCGAAGACCAGTTCGACATTATCTACATCCTGTACTCGTTCCATCACAACGAGCGCGTGCGCGTGAAAACGCAAATCAAGGACGGCGAGACGCTGCGCAGCGTGGTCGGCATCTGGGAGACGGCCAACTGGCTGGAGCGCGAAGTTTTCGACATGTTCGGCATCTCGTTCGACGGACATCCCGACCTGAAGCGCATTCTTCTGCCCGATGGCTGGAAGGGCCATCCTTTGCGCAAGGACTACCCGATTCTTCAGCAGGACCAGGAGTGGGTGAAGATCAACCTCGGCATCGAGAGTGGACAATGAGCGACCGCACCGACTATCTCCCACCCCAATCCGCGCAAAACCGGCGCGGCTCGGGGACCCCGGACCTACTCGACCTCGATACCAAGGACGAAACCTTTCTTGACGCGAACGAGCTCGTCCTCAACATGGGGCCGCAGCATCCTTCGACCCACGGCGTGCTGCGCGTCATTCTCAAGCTCGATGGCGAAAAAGTTCTGGGCACCGAGTGCGTTATCGGCTACCTCCATCGCGGGGTAGAGAAGATTGCCGAGAACCGCACCTATGCGATGTTCAATCCTTACGTCGATCGCATGGATTACGTGGCCTCGGTCTCTAACGGGTTGGGCTACTGCGAGGCGGTCGAGAAGCTGCAGAACGTGGAAGCTCCGCCGCGCGCGCAGTACATTCGCGTCATCCTCACCGAGCTGTGCCGCATCGCCAGCCACCAGGTTTGGCTGGGCACGCACGCGCTCGATATCGGCGCGTTGACGCCGCTGTTCTACTGCTTCCGCGATCGCGAAGAGATCCTGAAGATCTTCGAAAAATATTGCGGCGCGCGCCTGACCACGCACGCATTCCGCATCGGCGGCTGCATCTACGAGGCCTATGACGGCTTCGAGCAGGATTGCCTGAAATTCTGCACCGCCTTCCTTCCCAAGCTTGACGAATACGAAGAGCTGCTGACCACCAACCGCATCTGGGTGCGGCGCACCCAGGGCGTCGGCATTTTGAATCCGGAAGACTGCATCGCGCTGGGCGTGACCGGGCCAGTGCTCGCGCCAGCGGCGTGAAGTGGGACCTGCGCAAGGCGCAACCGTACGAGTGCTACAAGAACTTCGACTTCGAGATTCCGACCGGGCTCAACGGCGACACCTATGACCGGTACCTGGTGCGCATCGAGGAGATGCGCCAGTCGGTGAAGATCATCCGCCAGGCCGTCGAAGGCCTGCCGCAAGGGCCGATCATGGCCAAGATTCCGAAAGTCCTGAAGCCGCCGGTGGGCGAGATCTATCACTCCATCGAAGCGCCCAAAGGCGAGCTGGGATATTTCATCGTCAGCGACGGCTCGACGCAGCCCTATCGTGTGCGCGTGCGGCCGCCGTCGTTCGTCAATTTGCAAGCCCTCGACAAGATGGTGCGCGGCCTGCTGGTGGCTGATGTGGTCGCCGTCATCGGCACGCTCGACATCGTGCTGGGGGAAGTGGACCGATGAGGTTTGAAAGGGCCCGCCTTCAGGCGTGCCGCAAGGATGGAGAGGTTTGAAAGGGCCCGCCTTCAGGCGAGCCTTAAGGATGGAGAGTTTTGAGAGGGCACGCCTTCAGGCGTGCCGTAAGGATGGAGAGTTTTGAAAGGGCCCGCCTTTAGGCGTGCCGTAAGGATGGAGAGTTTTGAAAGGGCACGCCTTTAGGCGTGCCGTAAGGATGGAGAGTTTTGAAAGGGCACGCCTTTAGGCGTGCCGTAAGGATGGAGAGTTTTGAAAGGGCACGCCTTTAGGCGTGCCGTAGCAAGACAAGAAGAAGCGGGCTTTAGCCCCTGAGGGAATCGAGTCGTGAAGCCAACGCGTGAGCACGCCACCAACAACGAGCAGACGTACTTCGTTACTGCGTCTACCTGGCAGCGCCGCGCGCTTTTCAACAACCCGCGATGGGCGGAACTCTTTCTTGAAACTCTGCACTCGTATCGAGGACAGGAGTTATCTGCTGCACGAATACGTACTCATGCCCGACCACTATTCATGTGCTGATTACGCCAGCGGTGACGCTCGAACGCGCGGTCCAGTTTATCAAGGGCGGTTTTTCCTTCCGCGCGAAGAAGGAACTAGGCAGCTCGATGGAAATCTGGCAGCGCGGGTTTTCGGACCATCGCATTCGCGACTGGAAGGACTTCGAGATTCACGTGGATTACATTTTCCGAAATCCGGTGGGAAGAAAGTTGGTTGAGAGAGCTAAGGATTACCCTTATTGCTCAGCTTTCCCCGGCATCGTTAAAGACGAGGTCCCTCAGTGGCTAAAGCCAGAGCACGGTGAGATCTCGAGCGGCACGGCTGAAGCCGTGCCCTTTCAAGGCAGGTAAGGATTAGGGCGGCACGGCTGAACCCGTGCCTTTTCAAAACAATGTTCGACGCAATCACAAAATATCTGAACTCGAGCTTGACCCCCGGCGAAGCCGGCAGCATGTTGTGGGCGACCATCTACATCCTATGATCACCGTCGGGATTTCGCTGTCCGTCATCGCGATGAACTGGCTGGAGCGCAAAATTCTCGCGCACATGCAGATTCGCCTCGGCCCCATGCGCGTGGGCCCGCACGGCTTGCTACAGCCTTTCGCTGACGCGCTGAAGCTGCTGATCAAGGAAGACATCATTCCGCAGGAGGCCGACAAGTTCGTCTTCTGGAGCGCGCCCGTCGTCGTGACGATGACCGCGTTCACCACGTTCCTGGTCGTGCCCTTTGGCCCCACTCACGCCGTCACCGACATGAACATCGGCATCCTCTTCATGCTGGGCGTGTCGTCGCTGGGCGTGCTGGGCATCATCATGGCGGGCTGGTCGTCGAACTCGCATTACCCGCTGATGGGCTCGCTGCGTTCCAGCGCGCAGATGGTCTCATACGAAATTGCGATGGGCCTGGCAATCATCTGTGCCGTGCTCATGACCAGCCTCGAAACCGGCACTGGCACGCTGAGCATGATCGGCATCGTCCAGTCGCAGGCGTCGCAGCACACCTGGTTCATCTTCAAGTTCTTCCCGCTCGGATTTCTGGCGTTCGGCGTCTTCGCGATTGCGATGGTGGCTGAAACCAATCGCGCGCCCTTCGATCTGCCGGAAGCCGAGTCGGAGCTGGTTGCCGGCTTCCACACCGAGTACAGCGGCTTTCGCTGGTCGCTCTTCTTTCTGGCGGAATACGCGGCGATGCTGGCGGTCTCTTCCATCGCGGTCACATTGTGGCTGGGCGGATGGATGCGGCCCTTCCCGAACTGGCTGAGCGGCGCGACTTGGAACACGGCGTTCTCGTTCTTCCCGGCGCTGACATTGTTTGTGCTCGCCGGGCTGTGCTTGCTAGGAACTGTGCGCATGCCCAAGATTCCGCAGATGAAGATCCAGACCGTCGGCCTGGGAATCTTCGGACTGCTGCTCGGCTTCATCGGCCTGGTGTTGCTGCATCACGCCCGTGCGCGATCGCGTGCAGGACATTTACTGGTTCGTCGTCAAGGTCGCATTCTTTATGTACATGTACATCTGGTATCGCGGAACGTTTCCGCGCTACCGCTTTGACCAGCTCATGAAAGTGGGCTGGAAGGTGCTGCTGCCGACTGGGCTGGGCGTCCTGATCGCAACCGCGATCTGGGGACTGTTGCCGCAAATCTCGTCGGCGATCTTTGGAGTGTCGAGAGTCGGGGGGATGCTGCCGTGAGTCTGAAACCGCTGCTTCGCAAGATGTTCTCTGGTTGACCTGTTCAAGGGCCTCAAGATTACGTTTAACTATCAGGCGCCAAGTGAGGCAATCACAGAGCAGTATCCGCTGGAGCGTCCGGTAATTTTCGAGCGCTTTCGCGGCCAGCCGCGGCTGAAGGTAGACCCGGAAAGCGGCGCCTCGATGTGCATCGTCTGCAACCTGTGCGCGCTGGCCTGCCCAGAGCAGTTGATCGTCGTGAAGGGCGAGCGTAACCCGGTGACCAAGCGCAAGGAGCCGGTCTCCTACACCTACGACCTGAGCCGCTGCATGTTCTGCGGCCTGTGCGCCGAAGCCTGCTCGACCGACGCGCTGGAGCTGACCCAGGATTACGAGATGGCGCTCTACAGCCGCGAAGGCATGGTGCTGGACCAGGCAGCGCTGGAGCGCGGCCAGGAGCCGGAGAAGTACGCGAAGTAGCTTTGAAAGGGCACGCCTTTAGGCGTGCCGTAGCAAGCGATAAGAAAAGGGGCTTTAGCCCCTGAGGGAATATGCACGAAGGGACGAAAGGCGAGGTACCGCGGAGGCTAAAGCCGCTCCGATGCGGGGTCCTCGACGGCACGGCTGAAGCCATGCCCTTTCAAAGCTAATTGCTAACGGCTAATTGCTAATTGCTGATTTTTATGACACCTGTTGCCACAACATTTTTCTTCTACTTTCTGGCGATCATGGCCATCGTCTCGGCGATTGCGGTGATCACCCGGCGCAATCCGGTGCATGCGGCGCTGGCGCTGATCGTGACGCTGCTGTCGCTGGCCGGCTTCTATCTGATGCTTTACGCGCCGTTCGTCGCTGGCGTGCAGATCGTGCTCTATGCCGGCGGCATCATGGTGCTGTTCCTGTTCGTCATCATGCTGGTGAACCTGGAGCAGAACATCCGCGAGTATCAGTTCAACAAGCAGTGGCTGGTGGGGCTGATTGCGTCGCTCGCGCTGGGTGCATTGCTGCTGTTCGTCTTTCGCGCTGGCCGCGGAACGTTTCCTTCGGTGTTTTACCAGGGCTATCGCGGGCTGGAGGCCGACAACACGCAGCAGATCGGCCTCGCTCTGTACGGACAATACATGCTGCCGTTTGAGATTGCTTCGCTGCTGCTGCTGGTGGCCATCGTAGGCGCGGTGGTCATGGCGAAGAAGAGGATTTGAAAGCAGGGCCAGTGACCAGTGGTCAGTGGCTAGTTTGAGCGAACGAAAGATTTTGATTTGGCTAATTGCTAACGGCTAATTGCTAATTGCTGGTTCTTATGACTGAGATCACCACATTGCATTACCTGGTTGTTGCGGCGGCGCTGTTCATGATCGGCACCATAGGCGTGCTGACGCGCCGCAACGTGGTCATCATCCTGATGTCGATTGAGCTGATCCTGAACGCCGTCAACCTGAACCTGGTGGCGTTCTCGCGGCTCTACGGATTGCACGGGCAGGTGTTCGCCATCTTCGTCATCACCGACGCCGCCGCCGAGGCCGCGGTCGGCCTGGGCATCATCATCGCCTTCTTCCGCAATAAGGAGACGGTGAACGTGGACGAGATCGATTTGCTGAAGTGGTGAGAAGTGCGGCGCTTTAGCGACGCTGATCGGCACGAAATGATAGCGCGACCCTGCAGGTGCGTGGTAGGCGAAGTAAGAATTGGGGCTGTAGCACCGGCAGTTCCTCCGCTCGGACTGAAGTCTCGGTCGGGATGAGTTGAGGATTTTCGACGATAGGGGTCCTTCGATCGATCCGAACGCGACCCTGTGCTCCGGACGACACGTTTTTTGGTTCTAGCGAAGGCGAAAAGCGAATCACGGTCTGCTAAGGCTGATAGTTAGGCTGAGAGCTAAACATGTTCTTTCTTAGATCATATCTGGATAATTCCGCTGTTCCCCGCCTTCGGTGCGGCTTGCATGTTCTTCTTCGGACGCAAGCTGTCGAAATCGGCGGTGAACGGCGTCTGCGTCGGCGTGATTGTGCTGGCGTTCGCTGTGGGCCTGTCTCGCGGTATGGCAATACACCGGCTACTCCGCCGCCAATCCCGGCAAGCCCTTCGAGAAGGTGATGTACACCTGGCTTGGCACCGGCACCGACTCGCTCATGTATCCGACGCACGGCGGCGCCGCGCAGTTCCGCGCCGATGCCGGCTTCCTGCTCGATCCCGCTGTCCTCGATCTGGCTGCTGTTCGTTACCGGCGTGGGCATGCTCATCCACATTTACTCGATGGGCTACATGGCGCACGAGGGCGGTTACTACCGCTTCTTCGGCTATCTGAACCTGTTCATGTTTTCCATGCTGACGCTGATCCTGGCCAACAATTACGCGCTGATGTTCGTTGGCTGGGAGGGCGTGGGCCTGTGCTCGTACCTGCTGATCGGTTTCTACTTCCAGCGCCACTCGGCCTCGACCGCCGCGAACAAGGCATTCATCGTCAACCGCGTCGGTGACGCCGGATTCCTGCTGGGCATGTTCACCATCGCCTGGTACTTCGGCTCGGTGCAGTACACCGCTGTCAATCACCTGGCGCGCAGCGGACGCTTCATGATCGGCGATCCCGTGATCACCGCCGCCTGCCTGTTGCTGTTCGTCGGCGCTTGCGGCAAGTCGGCGCAATTTCCCGCTGTATGTCTGGCTGCCGGACGCGATGGAAGGTCCCACGCCGGTCTCCGCCCTGATCCACGCAGCGACGATGGTCACCGCCGGCGTCTACATGGTGGCGCGCTCGAATGCGTTGTTCGTGCTGGCGCCCAACGCGATGAAGACGGTCGCCATCATCGGCGCGCTGACCGCGATCTTCGCCGCGACGATCGCCCTGGTGCAAAACGACATCAAGCGCGTGCTGGCGTACTCGACCGTTTCGCAACTCGGCTACATGTTCCTGGCGCTCGGCGTTGGCGCATTTGCCGCCGGTGTCTTCCACGTCTTCACCCACGCGTTCTTCAAGGCGCTGCTCTTCCTCGGAGCCGGCTCGGTGATTCACGCCATGGGCGGCCAGCAGGAGATGCAGCACATGGGCGCGCTGCACGGCAAGATCAAGACGACCTTCGGCACCATGCTGATTGCGACGCTGGCCATCAGCGGCATCCCCGGCTTCGCCGGCTTCTTCTCGAAAGACGCCATCCTGTGGGAGACGTGGTCGCGCGAAGGCGGCGCGTATCGCTACCTGTGGTACATCGCATTTTTCACCGCGCTGATGACCTCGTTCTACATGTTCCGGCTGATCTACCTGACGTTCTTCGGCAAGCCGCGCATGACTCACGAAGTCGAGCACCACATCCACGAGTCGCCCAAGACAATGACCGTGCCGCTGGTGATCCTCGCCATCTGCTCCATCGGCGCAGGATTTCTCGGGCTGCCGCACAGTCTCGGAGGATCGAATCGCTTTGAGAAGTTCCTCGAGCCGGTGTTCGCGAAAGAAGCGGTTGTGCTGGTGGAGAGCGGCAAGGCAGCGCAGGTCGCCGCCGGGGAGCAGCAGGTGGAGCACACCGATCCGCTGGAATACGCGCTGATGTTCGCTTCTGTCGGTGCAGCGGTGCTGGGCTGGTGGCTGGCGCAGCGCGCTTACAAGAATGCCGACAAAGACTACAAGGAGCCGATTCAGGAGTTTGCTCCGCGATGGTATAAGACGCTCTACCGCAAGTGGTACGTGGACGAGATCTACGACTGGGTCTTCAGCGGGCGGAAGAAAGTTGGCGACGTGCGGCTGGGCGCGATGGGCCTCGGGCGATGCCCTGTGGAAGTTTGACGCTGACGTTATCGACGGCGCGGTAAATGGCGCTGGTTGGACGACGCGCATGAGTGGCACGCTGTCGAACCTGTGGGACAAGTGGATCATCGACGGCCTGTTCGTGAATGGAGTTGGAATTGTGACGCGGCTGGCCTCGTATCCCGTACGCCTGGTGCAGTGGGGCCTGGTGCAGTGGTACGCGCTGGTGATGGTCGCGGGTCTGGTGGGATTTGTTTGTTATTACGTGGTGCGCTGGTGAGAGAACAGTTGTCAGTTGCCAGTTGTCAGTTGTCTGTTAGAACCGGCGCGCCAGGAATGACTGCCGAACGATGGGTTTTTGATTTGGCTAATTGCTAACTGCTAATTGCTGGTTTCAAAAAATGTACAACCATATTCTTTCGATCATCTTATTCACGCCGCTGGTAGGAGCTGCAATCCTGCTGCTGGTGCCCAAGGAAAACAAGTACGCGATCCGCTGGATCGCCAACATCTTCGCTTTCCTCGGCTTCGCAGTTTCACTGCCGCTGATTCCGTGGTTCTGGGCCCTGAAGGAGCGCGCCGGCTTCCAGTTCGTCGAGGGCGCACCCAACAACTGGATCCCCACGATTGGCGCGGGCTATGTCATCGGCATCGACGGCATTTCCTTCTTGCTGATCATGCTGACCACGCTGCTGGGCGCCATCTCCATCCTGTCGTCGTGGAACGCCATCCAGGACCGCGTGAAAGAGTATTACATCTGGTTCCTCGCGCTCCAGACCGGCATGTTGGGCGTCTTCATGGCCAACGACATGTTCCTCTTCTTCGTATTCTGGGAGGCCATGCTGGTGCCGATGTATCTGCTGATCGGCATCTGGGGCGGTCCGCGCAAGCTCTATGCGGCCATCAAGTTTTTCCTGTACACCCTGTTCGGCTCGGTGCTGATGCTGCTGGGCATCCTGTTCCTGTACTTCCATCACCACACTCTGACTGGCGTGTACACGTTCTACCTGCCCGATCTTTACGCGACCGCGCCGAAGATCGGCGGGCACGCGGCCATCTGGCTGTTCTTCGCGTTCTTCCTCGGCTTTGCCATCAAGGTGCCGATGTTTCCGTTCCACACCTGGCTGCCGGATGCGCACGTCGAGGCGCCGACCGCTGGTTCCGTTATCCTGGCCGGCGTTCTGCTGAAGATGGGAACGTACGGGCTGATCCGCTTCTCGCTGCCGTTCTTCCCGGCCGTCGCCATGACGCCCTGGGTGCGCCAGTTCATGATCACCCTGTCGCTGATCGGCATCATCTACGGCGCGCTGGTCTCGCTGATGCAGAAGGACATGAAGAAGCTGGTGGCGTACTCGTCCGTCAGCCACCTGGGCTTCTGCACGCTCGGCATCTTCGCCCTCAGCCCGCTGGGCCTCAGCGGCTCGGTTATTCAGCAGATCAACCACGGCATCTCTACCGGCGCGCTGTTCTTGATCGTCGGCATTCTGTACGAGCGGCGTCACACGCGCGAAATATCCGAGTACGGCGGCATCTCCAACGTCATGCCGGTGTACGCCACCATCACGCTGATCATGTTCATGTCGTCGATGGGGCTGCCGCTGCTGAACGGCTTCGTCGGCGAGTTCACGATCCTGCAAGGCACGTTCATGGAGAACAAAGCGTGGGCCGCATGGGCGGTGCCGGGCGTGATTCTGGCCGCAGCGTATCTGCTGTGGCTGTATCAGCGAGTGTTCTTCGGGCCGGTGAATAATCCCAAGAACGAGAAGCTGCTGGACCTGTCGCCGCGCGAGCTGGCGACGTTCATCCCGCTGGTGGCCATCGCGTTCTGGATCGGTTTGTATCCGAAGCCGTTCTTCCAGATACTCTCGACGCCGATCAATAATCTGGTGGCAACGGTGCGGCCGGATTATCCAGGACTGAAAACAAGCCGGTGCTGGCGACGCAACCTGCGAGTACGCCGCAAGCAGGCCCGCCCACAACCTCTTTCGAAACATCAAGAAAGTGTCATCCCGACCGAAGGGCCTTCGGCCCTGAGCGGAGGGACCTGCTGTATGCCTGCAGCTCATCGAGGCGCGTCGGAAAAGCAGGTCCTTCGACTCCGCGCCCGCGCGACTCGCGAAAGCCGCGAGTCGCAAAGGCAAGGCGGGCGCTCCGCTGAGGATGACATTTCGATGAAGGTTCACGCTGCAACACCTGTAACCACGGCGACCGCTCAACTGGCACTCGCCGCTACGAAGTGAGGAACTTGTGACTACCTCGCTCACACAATATTTCTCCAGCACGGACTACCTGCTCGCTCTGCCCATGCTGCTGCTCGCGCTATTTGCGCTCGGCATCCTGATGATCGACCTCATGCTGCCCAAGCAGTGGAAGCAGGTCAACGCTTACACTGCGCTCGTCGGCTTGGCATTTTCGGCCGCGGCGGTCGGCAAGCTGCACTGGGCCTATCACGTCGCGCAGCAAAAAGGGCTCAGCTTTATCGATACCGGCTTCATGGGAACACTGCTGGTCGATCCTTTCGCGCTTTACTTCTTCTATCTGTTCCTGGCCGGCGCGGCGATCGCGGTCCTCATGTCGATGCACTATCTGGAAGTTGAGCACGAGAACCACGGCGAATTTTACGCCTTGATGCTGTTCTCGGTGGTCGGCATGATGTGCATGGCTGCCGGCTATGACATTGTGCTGATCTTCATCGGCCTGGAGCTGATGGCCATCTCGACCTATGTGCTGGTCGGATTTCTGCGGCGCGACAAGCGCTCCAATGAAGCCGCGCTGAAGTATTTGCTGCTCGGCGCATTCTCGTCGGGCATCTTTGCCTACGGCCTGTCGCTGTTCTATGGATTGACCGGCAGCACTAACCTGGGCAAGATTGCGCAAGGCTTGCAACAGATCATCGCCACCCGGCCCAACGATCCCATTGTCATCTTCGCGCTGCTGGCCACGACAACTGGCCTGCTCTTCAAGATTGCCGCCGTACCGTTCCACCAGTGGGCGCCCGACGCCTACGAAGGCGCGCCCACCAGCATTACCGGATTCATGTCGGTCGCGGTCAAGGCTGCGGGCTGGGCGATGCTGCTGCGTGTCTTCCTGTTCGGCCTGTATCCGCTGCGCTCGATGTACGTGCCGCTGCTGATCTTCGTCGCCATCGCCACCATGACCGGCGGCAACCTTGCCGCCATGACGCAGACCAATCTGAAGCGGCTGCTGGCGTATTCGTCCATCGCGCACGTTGGCTACATGCTGCTGGGCCTGATCGCCAGCGATGGCCAGACAAACTCCACCGGGATCATGGCGATCCTGATTTACCTGCTGGTCTATACCTTCATGAATCTCGGCGCGTTTGCGGTAATCACCTCGCTGCGCCGTCGCAACATCATTGGCGACGAGATCGATGATATCGCCGGGCTCTACTTCAAGGCGCCAACCGAAGCCATCCTGATGCTGGTGTTCCTGCTGTCGCTGGCCGGAATTCCGCCGCTGGCGGGCTTCTGGGGCAAGTACTTCATCTTCCTCAGCCTTATCCAGACCGGGCACTATGGGCTGGCGTCGGTCGCCGTGCTCTACGCGGTCATCAGCATGTACTACTACATGCGGATTGCTAACGCGATGCTGATGCGGCAGCCGGTGGAAACCGAGCCGGTGCGAATCACTTCGGCCATGCGGCTGGCGCTGACGATTACCGCGGTCGGGACGGTCGGCATCGGCCTGTTCCCGAACTTCTTCATCAACGCAGTGAACTGGTCGCTGGGCATAGCCACGGGCTCGCAACATATGGCGGCGCTGCTGCGGTGAACGTCGGCTGCCTGCGATATGGTCGCGGGTAGTGTCCTAATTTCGATAAGACAGTCCTCAGCGGCTAAAGCCGCTTTACTGGGAAGGCGCTTACGGCACGGATGAATCCGTGCCCTTTCAAAACCCGATGTACTTGGGACAACTACTGCGGCAGGAGTATCGCCTGCCGCTGCGGCCTGTTAAACTAACCAGTTTTCCGCGCGCCAGACGCGTCTCCCTCTCTACGTTGGTGCCCCGTTCTAGCCCTTGTTTTGGGCTAGGGCCGGATTCGGAGGCTTCATGCTACGCCGCATTCTGCTACTTATGATCTGCTGCTCGCTCTGTGGTTTCGCCCAGAGCAAACATCCTTTTACTTTCGAAGACATGATGCAGCTCAAGCGCATCGGGGAGCCGAGCGTCTCGCCCGATAACAAGTGGGTTGCGTTCAGCGCCGTCGACGTCAATCTCGACGCCAATACGAAGACAACGCATTTGTGGATTGTGCCGATCGGAGGCGGCGAGGCGCGACGGCTGACACCGGAGAACGGCTCAGGCGAGGACCGCATCCGCTTTTCGCCCGATGGAAAGCGCGTGCTCTTCGAGTCGTCGCGCGACTACGGGTCGCAAATATGGATGCAGGATTTTGACGCCGAAACTGGCACCCTGACCGGCAAACCATACCGGCTTACCGAGATCTACACGGAAGCTTCCGGAACAATCTGGTCGCCCGACGGCAAGAACATCCTATTCGTCTCATCCGTCTATCCCGATTGCAATGATGATGGCTGCAACAAGCAACGAGATGACGATAAGGCCAAGTCGAAGGTCAAGGCGAAGGTCTTCACCCAACTCATGTTCCGCCACTGGACAAGCTACTTCGACGGCAAGTACAGCCACCTGTTCGTCATCGACGCGTCCTGCGGGTCGATGCCGTCGACCTCCTGGAGGAGTGCTGCCTGCACGCCTCGCGATCTGACGCCCGGCGCGCACGATGTTCCGCCGTTCTCGCTGGGCGGGCAGGACCAGTACGCGTTTTCGCCTGATGGCAAAGAGATCGCCTACTCCAGCAACATTGACGAAGTGCAGGCGACCAGCACCAACAGTGACATCTTCATCGTCCCGACGGCGGGCGGAACGCCGAGGAAGATTACCACCAATCCCGGCAGCGACAGCACGCCCATCTATTCACCCGATGGCAAGTACATCGCCTATCGCTCGCAGCTTCGCGGCGGATACGAGAGCGACCGCTTCCGATTGATGTTGTACGAGCGCGCGACCGGCAAGATCACCGACATGACGCCAAACTTCGATCGCTGGGTCGACTCGATGGCTTGGTCCCCGGACTCGAATAATATCTACTTCACTGCTGAAAATGAAGGGCAGTCTCCGATATACCGGCTGGTTGTCGACCCGAGCAAATTTCCACAGGAATGGTTGCGATCAATATTCAAACAACCCGTCGGGATTGAGGACGGATTTAACGACAGCCCAGTCGTGACGCCAGATGGTAAGTTCATCATCTTTGATCGCATGTCGGTGCAGTTTCCAAATGAGATCTTCATCCGACCAATTGACAACATAGGACTGACACACGGATTAGGCGGTGAAGGCGGAGACGTCGACACACGCCATGTGGCTGTGCCGCTGACTCATCTGAATGATCGGGTTCTTTCGCAAGTCCAGATGCAGCCGCTCGAATCCTTCTGGTTCGAAGGTGCTGCGAAGGAAAAAGTCCAGGGCTTCGTCGTCAAGCCGCCGAACTTTGATCCCAACAAGAAATATCCGGTGAAGTACCTGATCCACGGCGGACCCGAGGGTGCGTGGGGTGACGACTGGTCATACCGCTGGAACCCGGAGCTGTTCGCCGCGAATGGCTACGTAATCGTCATGGTAAACTTCCACGGCTCAACCGGCTACGGGCAGAAGTTCATTGACGCCATCAACGGCGATTGGGGTGGCGCGCCCTATCAAGACCTCATGCGGGGTCTCGACTACGCCGAGAAGACGTACTCCTACATCGACAAGGACCGCGAATGCGCGCTGGGCGCCAGCTACGGCGGCTACGCCATCAACTGGATCGAGGGCCACACCGCGCGTTTCAAGTGTCTGGTTTCGCATGATGGCATGTTCAACACGCAGTCGGCGTACGGCACCACCGAGGAGCTGTGGTTCAACGAGTGGGAATTCAAAGGCACGCCGTGGACGAATCGCGAACTCTATAACAAGTGGTCGCCGCACATGTTCGCGACGAATTTCAAGACGCCCATGCTGGTTGTACACGGCCAGCTCGATTACCGGCTCGACGTGTCGGAGGGCTTCCAGTTATTTACTACGTTGCAACGGCTAAAGGTCCCATCGAAGATGCTGTACTTCCCCGATGAAGGCCATTGGGTGCTGAAGCCGCAAAACAGCCGGCTGTGGTGGCAGACGGTGAACGGCTGGGTAGACGAGTGGACGAAGACAGGGAGATGATCAAAGAGATTCCCCGAATCGCACAAACCCGCACCCGGCCAGCAGCGGGACTCTCCACATTGTGACCAAGTTTTTACAATTTCGGCCCCAGATTAGTCTTGCGGGAAGCCGCGAGGTGGTCTACTATCCCCTATAGTTTCGATTGGTTTGAGGTCATTACCCTCAAACTCCCCAAAGTCGAAACCGCATCTGTGGGCAATTTAGCAACTGATAAATATCTTCCAGGGGAATTGGCTCTTCCTTGCTAGCAATAGGATATGCAGGCCGATTCGCATACTTGGCGAAAGGCTGACTAATTGTTGCGGGATGTCCGTGCACTGATTCGAGTTGTAATCGTTTTCCTGTTTGCCGCCAGCTTCTCCGTTGCCGACTGCCTGGCGCAAGCTGCGCCCAGCGGCTCCTCGGCAACTTCTTCCGGTCCGGCGTCTGCTTCAGCGAATGTCGACCAGTCTCCTAATCAGCGAGTGATCCTGAAAGTCGGAGACGTGCAAATCACGCAGGAACAGTTCGAGACCTACATAGGCGATCTGGAGGCACAGCAGGGTCCGGCGGACCTTAGCCGCAAGAAGTTGGGCGACAACTACGCGTCGCTGCTGATGCTGTCCCAGCAGGCGGTTGCCAACCACCTGGACGCCTCGCCCGAGGTGATCCGCCAGTTGGCCATCGATCGCACCCAGATCCTGTCCAATGCGGAATTCACCCGGTTGAAGGCGGAGGCCAAACCGGTCCCGGCCCAGATCAGCAATTACTACGACGCGCACCTGGATGATTACGATGTCGTGCAGTTGCGCCGGGTGTTCATTTACAAGAGTGGGCCTGGACACGAGAAGGGCGTTGCTCCAGAGGAGGCGAAGCCGCTGGCGGCCGCGATTCGGCAGGCTTATGCGGCAGGCAGCGATCCTAAGAAATTGGTGAAGGACCCGGAAACTGTGGTCTTCGACGAAAAGCCGCTCAGGTTTCAGCGTGGAGAGATGCCGGCAGAGATGGAAAAGGTCGCTTTCGCCATGCAGAAAGATGGCGAGTGGGTGGAGTTGGCGAATGACCCCGACACGCTAGTCCTGATACAGCTGGTTTCCCGCAGCCGACGGACCTTGACGGAAGTGACACCGCAAATCGAGAAGAAACTGCAAGCCCAGACGTTACGGCAAGAGTTGGACAGTCTGAAGAAGAACACTGGTATCTGGATGGATGAGGAGTACTTTGCTTCGCACTCTCCAATGCCAAATCCTAACGCGGAGCCTGAAGCTTCGGGCCAAAGCAAGTCAAACAAGTAGAGAGGAAGAAACATGAAGACGAACGACAGAGGTAAAGCGCTGTGGTACATAGCGCTACCAGCCCTTCTAGTGGCAGTGTGCGTCCTTCAGCACCCGGCCCAGGCCCAGACGACAACCACAGGTATCCCGTGCTCGGAGATTGCTTCGCGCCATCTACTGAAGCAGGACAACATGCGCGCCGGACTGACCCTGATTCAATGCGGAGTGGTCCAGGGTGGCGGCCCTCGCACCTCCGACAAGGATAACGAACCGCCGCAGATGCAACCCCCTAATGTTCTCGTCAGCAGCAGGACCTGTACCGGACCCGACGCCTGCACCCACAGCGAGAGCATGGTGTGGCACAGCACCGCGGCCGGCAGTCAGACTGTGGTGGTCAACTACAACGACGACACCAACGGCAATGGCAGCAACTATTCGGGCACGTCGTACTCCACCAATGACGGTTCGACCTTCACGGAGATCTTGCCGGCGCCATTCTCCTCAGGACACGGCACCAACTATGGCGACCCGCTGGTGGTTTACAACCAGAGGTTAGGCAAGTTCTTTGGCGGCGACCTGGTGACGGGCTGCGGTGGTTTCGGCATCGGGGTATGGAGTTCGGTCGACGGCATCACCTGGACTGCCGCTGGCTGCCCCAGCAATGGCGACGACGATGACCGTCCGTCCATGTGGGTGGATAACAATCCCTTCAGCGCGAAGTACGGGCGTATGTATGTCTCGTTCAATAACTTTGCCATAGACGATGGAGCCATCTTCGTCAGCCATTCCGATGACGGCCAGAGCTGGAGCTCTCCCGTACAGCTGACCACCGAATTCCTGCGTGACGTGCAGCTCACGGGCACGCCTCCGGGGCCGCCAGCGCCAAACGCCGGCTACACCAGCACGGTGTTCCTGGCTACCATGGATGAAGGCAGCGGCGGACTGGACACCCGTCAAAACATCATTTACCGGTCGGTCGACGGTGGCCAGACCTGGACCTCCAGCACGACGGGACCGCGCTTCAACCCGCCGGGCGATGGTACCTGTGGCTACTTCGCCAAGATGAATCCTATTTGGCGGCACATGGGATGGGGGCAGCCTGGAGTTGGTCCTAACGGCGTGGTCCACTATGCCTACGCGCAAAAGGGTGCGATCTCGACTGGCGACATCGCCTACGTCCGTTCCACGGACAACGGGAACACCTGGTCCAGTCCGATCGTGCTGAACGATCCGGAGACCAACCAGTACCAGAGCCACTGGATGCCGTCGCTCAACGTCAACTACAGCCCGGGTGCTTTCACGCAGCCAGAGGACGTAACGGTTTCCTGGTATGACCGCCGTCAGGCCACCACCGCCTGCAACAACACCACCGATCCGGGATGCAGCTACCAGCGCTACGGCATCCAGTCGTCGGACAACGGCAATACTTGGGGATCGAACTTCGCGGTCAGCGATCAGATCATTCCCCAGCCAGCCCAGGATGATCCGGAGATTCAGAGCTGCTACGCGGGCGACTATGACTACTCCACGGCGTTGAACGGCAATGCCTACATAACCTGGACCGACGGCCGCGTTGCGATTGGCGGCATTCAGGTGCAGAACGTAGAGTATGCCAGCCCGACCGAACCCTAAACTCAGTTACACAACCGCTGTTTTACCGAGGGCAACGAAGAGTTGCCCTCTTTTTTTGCGGATTTCTTTCGGATGATGAAGTCCCGCCCGTCAGGGGTGACGGTGCTGAAGAAGGCGGCTGCCTGGCGGACTGCTGCTACTGCGGGAAGACTTTGATTTTCGCACCGGCAGCGGCTGTCAGGCTCTCCGGCGTACCCAGATCGTGCCAGTCGTATTCATCGGCGCGAAAGCCCAGGATCTTTTCTCCGTGACCTGCGAGCCGCAGGTAGGCGGGGATGATGGGAAAAACTCCTTCTTCGGTCAACCGGGGAAAGATCTGGCGCGAAAGCACATGGATACCGCAGAAAGCCAGCGCCCGCAACGGTGACGCGGGTAGCACCAGTTCGTCCTCCTGATCGCCGCTGGAGCGTCGCCCGCAAAGCTGATGCTGGTTATCGAAGAGCAGGTAACGAGAAGTTTCTCGTTTTTGTACTGCCAGGGTAGCGAAGGCGTGGTTTGCGATATGGAATTGAAGCATTTTGTGAAAATCAATGTTGCTGATGACGTCGACATTGTGAAGAAGGAACGGCCCATCGGACTGGTCTTGGAGAAAGAAATGGGCGGCGTTTTTGAGGGCACCGCCGGTGTCGAGGAGCACATCCTCACGGGAGATTTCAATTCTCATGCCGAAGTTGGCATTGGTCTTCAAGTACTCGACGATGCGGTCGGCGAGGTAATGCACGTTGATGATGACGTCAGAGATGCCAAAGCTACGCAAGCCAGTAAGGGCGATCTCCAGCAGGGTACGGCCATTAATTTCCACCAGAGCTTTGGGACGATCGATGGTGAGTGGGCGCAGTCTAGTTCCCAGACCGGCGGCAAGAATCATGGCTCGCATCAGTCGAGGCTCTCCAGTTCGCGGTGCCTGACGACAACTTCCAAGTCGTTGCGGAGGCGAAGGTGTTTGGCCAATTGCTCGGCCAGATACACGGATCGATGCTGGCCGCCGGTGCATCCGAAGGAGACCATCAGGTTCTTGAAACCCCGCTGCTGGTAGTTGTCCACAGCGGCGTCGATCAGCGAAGTCGTGCCGGCAAGAAACTGGCGAACGCTGTCTTGTTGATCGAGATATTCGGTGACCGGCGCGTCCTTCCCCGTGACCGACTTGAAGCGCTCCTCGCGTCCTGGATTGGGGAGGCTGCGAGCGTCGAAGACGAATCCCCCGCCATGCCCGGTCTGATCATCGGGAACCCCGCGATGAAAAGAAAAACTCAGCACCTGCACCGTCAACTTGCCGGACTCCGGAGTTGCGCCGTGTAGTTTCTTCGAGCCCAACATGTTTCTGAAAGTATCCATCAGCGCGGGCAGAGGTATGGGAAGTTCGACGTTGTGCAGCAGCCAGCGCAGATTCTTCAGGGCATAGGGAACGCTTTGCAGGAAGAAAGTTTTGCGCTGATAGAATCCGCGAAAGCCGTAGGCTCCCAGCGCCTGCATGATGCGGACATAAACGTAGGCATAGTAATGCCGCAGGAAGGCCTCGCGGTCGAGATGGATGTGCCCGGCGAGGCCATCCAGATAACAGTCGAGCAACTGTTGCCGCAGCGGCGGGGGCAGGTCTGCCTTGGCATCGAACAGCAGGGAAGCGATGTCATATTGCAGAGCGCCTTTGCGGCCGCCCTGGTAATCCAGGAAGAAAGGGTTGCCCTGGCGCAGCATCACATTGCGGGACTGAAAGTCGCGATAGAGAAAGTATTCGCAGCCGGCGTCCAGCAGGAACGTGGTCAAACGGGTGAAATCCTCTTCCAGCGACTGCTCGTTGAAGGGAATGCCGGCCAACTGGAGAAAATAGTACTTGAAGTAATTCAGGTCCCAGGCAATGGATTGGCGGTCAAAGGCGGCGCTAGGGTAGCAGACACCGTAGTTCAAATCGCGGCCTGCCTCGACTTGAAAGCGCGGGAGAAAGGCGACCACTTTGCGGTAGGCTTCGACGACCGGCGGAGCAATGTTCTCGCCCGAGCGATTCTGCGAGAGAAGGTCGAAGAGCGTGGTGTCTCCCAGGTCCTCTTCCAGATAGGCGCCGTGGTCGAGGTCCGCGGCGTAGATTTCCGGCGCCGGCAGGGCGTGCCGCCGAAAATGCCGGGAGAATTCCAGGAAGGCGACGTTCTCTTCGCGCACGCCGTACAGGATGCCGATGGCGCGGTGTTGCTGGTTACTGAGCCTGATAATCTTTCGGCCTGAGGCGCCAAGCAAGGCCGGCTGCGGGGTCGCGGTTGCGGCGGGCGATCCAAAGTGCTGATCGAAAAGTTGCTTGAGGATGTCGATCAAGATGATTCCAGCGCTACCTTTGTGAGGGCCGGGGAACCGGCTACGCTCTAGCATCGCTGATTCCATCGCGCAAGACAAGAACGCTCGCGGGTTTTTGGCCCGCGAGCGTTCTTTGGCGACTCTTGCTTGAAGCTCTACTCTACCGTGATGGTGATGGGGTTAGACGGAATCCCATTGGCGACCACCACCAGGGTGCTCGCGCCTGTCTCCATTCCGGCGGGTACGTCGAAATAGGTATAAGTGGGAATACCGTGAGTGGCTACTGCCATGGTGCTATGGTTGTGCGTCTTGGCGTAGAAGACATGGTTCGTCGAGTTGTTGGTGATCCGCACCAGAGGGTAGTTAGTTGCGGTTTCAAACTCATCGCCAAAGTTGTCGGCTTGCGACCATCCGTTGAACTGACGCCCGAAGACAGTGTAGGTATTGCCACGCTGTACGGTGGAAGGACAATGGAGAACGAAAGGCGCCCAGGGTTGCTCGAAACTGCCGGTCGAGGTATAAACCTGCGATCCATTGAACAGGACTTGTCCAGTAGGCAGCACGATCATGCTTCCGCCGAAGGTGCTTAGGGTTGGGGTCAGATGGGTGCCGTCATACTCGTAAAGTCTTCCCGTATTGCCCTCCACCAACACCCTGCCGTTGGTCAGCAAGACGGCGAAGTTGTCGCCGGCATCGTCGCCATTGGGGAAGGACGGACCCGGCGTCCAAGTGCCAGGATCGGTGGGGCTGGCTCCAGGAGTATAGAGCGAGGTGTTGCCGGAATTCGCGCCTTGATGAGTGGCGCCAGTGGCGAACACCGTGCCATTGATCCGGAGGATGCCGGGGCCGGTTTCGCCCGGAGGACAGTAGTCGCCGCCACCGTAGGGAATACAGCCGACTTCCGGCGGACCTTGCAGGTTGGCGATGGTGCTGCCGTCAGAGACCCACATCTGCTGGGAAGGAATGTAGCGCTCGGAGTTGGGATTATCCAGCACATCCCAGGTGAGAATGGTGCCATCCGGCATCAGGGTCCAACCCTCTTCGGCGTTCCAGTCGGCCTTGCCGGTGGATCCCATGGCCGTCCAGACCATGGTGGTGGGATCCAATTCCGCCATCTGCATGTCGAACTTGCGTCCGATCAGGAAATGTCCATTGGGCAGGATCGCCGACGGCGAATCGCCAATGTATTCCCATCCCGCGGGGGGAGTGAGATTGGTCCAGGTGTTGGCTACAGGATCGTAAACCGCTCCCATGTTGGTAAAGGAAAACGAGCCGAAATTGTATTCGCCACCTTCAATCAGGACGCGGCCATCGGACAAGGTCGCCGAAGCCATGGCATAGGGATCGTAACCGGCAGCCAGGCTCGCGACCTGCGTCCAGGTACCGTTGATGTAGCTTCCGTTGATGTCAGGAGTCAGCTTCCACCAGTCCTGGCCTTGATTGCCTTGAGCCAGGACGGTGCCGTCGGTGAGCAGAAAGTCAATGCCAGCTCCGTCCGGAGGCTGGTGGGTAAGGTTGGTCAGGGTCTGGGCCTGCATCACGCAGCAAGCGAGCGATAGCAAGGCCACAGCAAACAGGGATTTCTTTGTCAAAGCGCAGTCCTTTTCTTCGTGAGATTGATGAAGTCACGAGCCACAGTCATTCCAAGAATTTGTTGGTGAACCCGTTCCGAGCAGCGACTCTAAGCGTTGGCGCAGGATGTTAATGCTGGAAACTCTGTTGAGGAGCGACAGCAACCCGTGCGAGCCCGGGAAACAATTGACAGGATTGTCCGCCAACTACAAAGCTCGTGTCAATTGGTTTGAGGCCGGAGCGTGCCATGTCGAAAAACAGCGGCCGGCATTTGAGGGGGCGGGGACGCGTCTTTCGACGGCGGAAGCCGTGCGCCCCAGCAGGGTCGAGAACACCGCGGGGGCCAGGGCGGCAACTACCGTTTCTACACGCTGTCCAGGCAAGCCGGATGCTGGCATTGGCAGGCAATTTCCACTTCTCTGGATCCCGCCTCGCGGCAAATATCGCTACAGTACTTTTCATGAGCTGCAACCGTGCATAGACACGGTTCGTGGGCACAGGTTTTGGCTTCGTTTTCTGCCATCGTAGTCTCCTTGTTGATTCCTAATGATTTTATTGCGTGCGACGGAAAAAGGCACAGGTGGGCATTGTGAACGGGGAGTGGTTCAAAGTCAAACCGTGGAGAACGTCGGGAGATAACGGCTATCCGGGAATCCAATCGGGACTTGGGCGGGCCCGGCGCGTCGCGGCTAGAAGTGTACTTCCTGCGATTCGGGATGAAATACGCTGGCGCCATTTTCAGAGACCGGCAGCTGAAGAGTGAAGCGGAAGATACTGCCCTGGCCAAGGTTGCTCTCCACCCAGATTCTTCCGTTCATCAGTTGGACGAGGTGTGAGGAAATCGCCAGGCCCAGTCCGGTGCCGCCGTACTTTCGCGTTGAACTGCCATCGCTTTGAGTAAAGCTTTCGAAGATGGTGGCGTGCTTCTCGGGAGGCACTCCAATCCCGGTATCCGATATCTCGAACAGAACTTCCGTACAATTTTCGCTGACCGATTTGCAGGCAGCGTGCACCGCTACCTTGCCCTGGTGGGTGAATTTGATGGCATTTCCCACGATGTTGACAAGAACTTGCCGCAACCGCTGGGGATCGCCGATGACCATCTCCGGGAGCTGGGGATCCATCTGACACACGAACTCCAGGCCGACTTGCTGGGCCTGAAAACGCAAGGGACGTAGAGTGCGGCGTACGGTTTCGGGGAGATTGAAGGCGATGCTATCGAGGACGAGGCCGCCGGATTCGGTCCGGGTAAAGTCCAGAAGATCGTCGATAAGGTGCAGCAAAGCAGCTCCCGACGACTGAATAACCAGAAGTGACTCACGCTGTTCGGCGTCCAGCTGGGTATCCAAGGCCAACTCCGCCATGCCCAGGATGCCGTTCATGGGGGTGCGAAGTTCGTGGCTCACGTTGGCCAGGAATTGAGTTTTAGCGCGATTGCCTTCTTCCGCGAGGTCCCTGGCCTTGATGAGTTCAGCTTCCGTGCGCTGCCGGGCGCGCTCCTGGGTGTCGCGCTGAAGGCGGGCCGATAAGACGGAGGCCACGTAGACGGCGACGCGTTCCAGCAGTTGGCGGTCGTTTTCCTGGTAGTCAGTTTCCTTATTGGCCACCACGAGCAGGCCAATGGCGACATCCTGATAGACGACAGGAACGGCCATGGCGCGTTCGATGGGTACGTGGCCATCGGGAACACGCCCTTGATGGTTGCTACAGAACGCTTGTTTCTGGTCGAGGGCGCGGCCCCAGATACCTGCCCAGACATCGTGAGGAAAACGCGCTTGCTTATCGCTGACCTCACAAGCTTGCCATACTTCGGAGGTCATCGAGGGCACCACCAGAGCACCGTCGTCCGCAATGTAGCCGAACAGACCATATCTACTCTTGGTGGCATCCACGGCAATCTGGAGGACCTCTTGATACATCTGTTGATCGGAGGCGGTGAGAAAGACGTTGAAGATCTGGTTGCGCAGGGCAAGGCTTTGCTCGGAGCGGCGGAGAGCATCTTCGGCCTGTTTGCGCACCGTAATATCGTGGGCGATGGTTGAGATGCCCAGGGCCCCGCCGTTCTTGTCCCGGATAACCGTCACGGCGAGGGAAACATCGAAGCGTGAGCCGTCTTTTCGCAGACAGACGGAGTCGAAAAGCTGAAGCTGTTCGCCGCGCGCGACCCGGCTGAGAATGTCGGGAACCTCATGCAGCCGCTCGGGAGGAACCAGCATGGAGATGTGCTTGCCAATGGCTTCCTGAGCCGAGTACCCATACATGCGCTCCGCCGCGGGATTCCAGGAGACGATGGTCCCATCAGCATCGTTACTGATGACGGCGTTGCTGGTGGACATGACAATCGCAGCCAGTTGGGAATCGACTTTTTCGGCTTGCTTGCGTTCGGTAATGTCGGTGAGGATGCCGTCGGCGAAGAGCAGGCCGTCCTGCTGGAAGGTGCGCAAAGCACGGTTACGGACCCAGATCCAGCGGCCGTCCTTATGGCGCAAGCGATATTCCAGGTCGAAGATCTTGTTTTCGCGAAATAGGGCGCGAAAATGCTTCGCGGCTTTATCACGTCTTCGGGGTGGATACGCGCCAGCCGCAAGTCTAAGCTCGCCGCCAAGTACGTCGTGCAGGGTATAGCCCAGCATTTCTTCCACATTGGCGCTCATGTACAGGATCTTCCCCTCGGAGGAGTGGTCCAGGTAACATCAGGAAGGTTGGCCAGCAGCCTGCTGTATCGCTCCTGGCTCTTGCGCAGCTCCGCCTCGGCTTGCTTGCGCTCGGTGACATCGCTGAGAACGCCGTCGGCGAACAGGACGCCATCCTGTACATGGGTACGAATCGCGCGATCATGCACCCATCGCCATTGGCCATCGCCCCGCTGGAGACGGTATTCGACATCGAAGACTTCGTTCTCCTCGAAAAACTTGCGGTAGCTGAGATGCACGGATGCGCGATCGTCAAGATGAATACGCTGGAGCAGGGCCTCGGTTCCGCCGCGGCAAACTTGCTCGCGGTCTGGCCAAAGACCTGGTGCACGTTGGGGCTGACGTAGATGATTTGGCCGGTGAGATCGGAGGTCCAGGCGACATCAGGAAGGTTGGTCAGGAGTCTGCGATATTGCTGCTCGCTTTTGCGGAGAGCTTCCTCGGCGCGCTTCTTGTCGCTGATGTCGATACCAACACTGAGAATGCAGGGCTGATTGCTGGCCAGAACGCGTATGCCGGTTATGTAACAGGGAATGCGCACGCCGCTCTGGGTGAGCCAGGCGGCTTCCATCTCCGCATGACCGGCCTCCCATGCCCGTCCCATGACTGCCGGAACCAGCTCGCGATAGTCTTCGGCCAGGCATTGGACTGCGGGCATCGCACCCAATGCGGCGGCGGAGTAGCCCAAGAACAGTTCTGGAAGCGCGAGTTCCAGCGCACCAGCTTCTGTTTCGGGCCGACAATGCAAGCCAATCCGGGAAGGTGCTCGATCAAGGCGTCGAAATTCGCTTTTTCAAGCTTCAGCAAATCCGCATCGCGGCGGCGCAGAGTAACCAGGGCCAAGGATGAACGCGGCTCCGGTGCAAAGCGCAATTTCATCGACATGCGAGCGGGAAAGACGAGGGAAGATCGACGCGGTGATTTCGTAGGCTGCGGAGGCGATCATCGCAGCCAGAGCAAACCAAAATGCTTTGACGAAGTGGGACGTCTTGAACATGCGAAGAAGCGGGAAGTCCCACCCGGCGCAAGGCGGACTTCCTCAAGCACAATAGTAAGGATCCAATGTCCTCAAAGAGTGTGACGGCGGTCACAGGGCGGCAGTTCGGGTTTGTTGCTGATTCGTCCAGAATTTGAACAGGTGTCCAGAATCTGGACATCCGCCGAATTCGTCGACTCGCGCGACGATTTGCGCCGCAATTCCCAGAAGCCAGGTTCGTCGGACATACGGAGCCGGAGAGTGAAGTCCGGCTCCCGTGTCGGTTGGTAAAGGAGGGTTACCTTACGACATGCAAATTGTTGGTCACCTGAAAAACGTCGCGCACCTGATTGGTGGCGATGGTGGCCAGGTTCTTGTCGCCTTCATTGTTCACGTAGCCCTTGAGCGTGACCCGCTGATTGGCAACGATGATGTGGATGCTGGGCGACGCAGCCCAGAAGTACTGCGACAAGCCGCCGGCCCGCAGCAGCGCGCGATAGACCTGCTGGCGAGCCTGCTCGTCAAACGAAGCTGGCGGCAGCACCCGAATGTTGTTCACCACCTTGTCGACGCCCTCAATGCGCTTCACGGCCTTCTCAGCATCCTTGCTGCGTCTGCGAGTGAAGGCTGGTGACGGCGCCACTCAAAGTCACGGTGCGGCCCTGCACGCTGTACTCCAGATCGTCGAACATCGAGTAGTACGGGCAGCTTGAGCACCTGGTCGCGGACCTTCTTGGCGATAGCGGCCTCAGCCGGGTCGGCTGATGGCGTGGGCACCACCTTGTAATCCAGAGTGACGGGGCCATTGCTGGTCAACGCCGGCTCCGCAGCCCGATTGGCGGGCGAGACCGAGTTGGCCTGCGACGCCGTTGAGGTCTGGGCCGCCGCTCCCACACCCATAGCTATCACCAACGTAAATGGCAGCAGCCGTTTAATCATGTATTCCTACCTCCAATACTTACTTCATTAGATGTAGGTACAAACCCGCCGCTGCGGCGGAGATGCGCTGGCAATAAGCGACTTAACAAAATGTAACGAAGAATTAAGGTGGGTGCCCCACTCGTTCGCGGTCTCGAATGAGCGGCATTCGGATGGGTGGCCCGGGTCTTACGGCCTTCAGTGTTCGGGCATTTCTAACGGTCGCTCACCCCAGGCAAATGTTCATTGAATGCACCTCTTGTTGGAAGTGCCGAAGGTGTTGTGATACCAGGTGTTGGGGCAGCCCGCGGGGTTGTCGTCGGCCAGGTCAAGGTTGGAATTGCCAGTGGCGTGGTTCTCATAAATAAGATTCTGCACCGCCCCGGATTGCGCCTCGATGCCGTCGTTGGCATTCTGGTCGGCAGTGTTGTTGTTCACGAAATTGTTTCGGCCGTCGATCGCGGTCAACACAAAGCCACTGCCTCCGTTCTGACTGGATTGATTGTGATCGTAATGACTCCACTCGTCGTTAATTACGAATCCGGCCCCGTGGTTCATGGTTGCGATGTTGTCGTGAATCTGGTTGTCCCAGGAATCCTCGCGCAGGTCGACGGTAAAGCCGGTGTTGTTGCCGGTGCAGGTGACCCGGCTAACCTCTCCCGTTTGGGAGTCGACCAATTCGAGACACTTGTCGAAGTTCGAGATGGTAGCCGGTCCATGGATGATCACGTTCCGTGCCAGGCCGCTGGCGCGGGCGACTCGTATGCCGGTGCCCGTGCCGACCCCGTTATCTGATGATTTCCCAGTTCCAGCGCTACGTGGCCGAAGGTGATGTCAATGCCGTCGCCGTGACAATTCAACAGATCGTTCGCCAAAATGTAAGCTCCTGCCAGCTTGATATTAGTCCCGCAAGTTGTGATCTGGGTTTGCGCCTGAGCAGGAACGGCCAGTTGTGCCAGAAACAGTAAGACGGTGGCGATGAGGAGATACTTTGACAGACGAGTGGCGAATACAGACACAGTTGTCCTCCAGTGTTCTTGGGAATCCTATGGTCCTGGGGCCGGATCTACCGTGGGGTTTGAGCGGATATGACTATACACCGGGGGCAGCGGCTGTCACGCGGACGGGTCGGCCACAGCGCCATCATCCCAAGCACTCAAGAAACTGGCGTGGCGTTACGACTCGCGTGCTGGCCCATGTGCTGGGAAAGTGGTTTCTGTTCCCAGTCACCAAGTAATGCGCACCGGCGGTTTGGGAGCATTCAAGGAAAATATCGGCGTCTGGATCGGAGCAGGCACGCACTGTGTCCGTAGGCTTCACCCAGAAACCATTCTCCCGAATACTGCGAAGCGCGCCGTCAACCTCGCTGCGAGTTCGGCTGAATTTTGGCCGGCGCAGCACCTCTTCATACTCCGCGAAGATCTCGCCGCTGACACAAAGCCGAACATCCGGCTCAAGGAGAGTGAGCAGGAGAACTTGCGCGGGCGTCGGGGATCGGCAAAAATGAGCCTCCGCAGGAGGCGGAAGCCGATAGCCCCGCCCTTCAGGGCGGGGTGGGCCACCATCGTGAATTCGAGTGCCCACGGGCACGGCAGATTCTCACTAAAATATATTTCGGAAATCGAAATCAATCTTTGAATTTCGTAGCAGCGTTAAAAACTCCTGCTCGAAACTCCACTTGCGATGATGCTGCTCCTGTCCGCCAATGTAATCGATCAGAGCCTGCCTCCTCGATTCACTGACACTGAAAGCGCCATAACCTTGCTGCCACGCGAAACCACGGGAGATTTCCCCTAGCCAGCGCGACGAATTGCCCTTGAGATCCTGCACGGCCTTGGCCAATGGCATCGCCGGTGGGAGAGCAAGAAGCAGGTGAATGTGATTACGCGTCCCGCCTATTGCCACCAATGGAATCTTTTTGATTCGGGCAATGCCCGACAGGTATTGCCACGCGCGTTCGGGATCCGGGATAAGGTTGGCGCGATCCTTGGTGCTGAAAACGCAATGAACCAGGTTGGCCGCCAACGTATGCATCACACCGAGGCTATTTCTTTGGACTGGCTTCGTCGGTGATGATCCGCACAGGCGGATGTGTCGTGCCCGGGGCACTTGGAAAAAAGGCGATGGCTACCCAGCCCTGAAGGGCGGGGCTATCAGCTTCCGCCTCCTGCGGAGGCTCGCGCTGCTTCCCGCTGGTAACCCAACGCGTTTTCCTACTCGTTCGCGAACCGTCCGAGAACATTGGTGCCGACGGTAGCAGCTAATCGTGATGAAGTGGAGGTCGTGTCCGCCGTGCCAGCGCTCTAAGCCCCAAGGCATGCCAACAGAGTAGAAATAAAACCTTGGCTCCGGCTGTGGTTGAGGACACCGCAGGGATGGTTTATTCGCACGAAGTCCCACGTCTCGAACCCCGCGAGACCCTTCGGCAAGCTCAGGGCAGGCTCTGGGGCACCCGACCGACCACCGACCACTTCACTCGTACCGCAGCGCCTCTATCGGATCGAGGCGCGAGGCTTTGATGGCGGGCAACATTCCGCTGACGAGTCCCACAAAGATCAGAATCACTGTGGCCACGACGACCGTAGAGGGATCGATGATGAGGCGAATATCGGCGGCTTCCGCGTTCTTGGCCACGGCGCTATAGAACGTAATTCGCCCCACTCCAATCGACACCGCATAGGCCAGCACAATTCCCGCGATGCCGCCGACAAACGTGATGGCCAGGGCCTCCGCCAGGAACTGGAAGAGGATGTCGCGGCGGCGGCCGCCCAGCGCTTTTTCCACGCCAATCTCACGCGTGCGCTGCGTAACGGAGACGAGCATGATGTTCATCAGACCTACGCCGCCGATGCCGAGGGTCAGCGTTCCGATGAAGCCCAGCAGGACCTTCAGTCCTGCGGTAATGATCTCGAACTGTTTCAGCTGCTTCATCATGTTGTAGATGTGGACCGCGCGCTTGTCGTCAGGATTGAAGTTGTACTGGTGGGCCAGCGCGCCGCGCACTTGCTTTTCGACCAGCTCGGACTCGTTGCCTTCATACGACATCCAGATCCCATCGAGATAGTGGGTGTCTTTGAAGTCGCTCATGGTGCTGAACGGGATGTAGATGGTTTTATTGACGCTGTCATCGCCTTCCTGCATGTGCGGCGCAAGCACCCCGACCACTTGATAGCTGATGCCGCCGATCCGGATCTGCTGGCCCAGCGCATACTCTCCCGAGAACAGTTTGAGCTTGGCTTCGGAGCTGATGACCGCAACCCGTCCACGGGAACCTTCGTCCTCAGGATTCAGCAGCCGGCCTTCGGCGAGGTGCAGGGCCAGGATCTGAAACATGTTGGGGTAGACGCCCTGAATGGGAAGATCGTAGGTGCGAACGTCGCGCTGCACGCTGACTGTCTTGTCCGCCTCGGGCGTGATGCGGTTGACCAGCGGCGCAGCAGCTGCGATGCGATCGAGGTCTTCAATGGTGAGCTTGATTTGCGTGCCGGCCTTCTGTCCGCCCGCCTGTTGCGAGGTGCGGCCGGGAAAGACGCCGATAATGCGCGTGCCCCAGTTGGCAAAGATCACTTCGATGGCGCGGCCAAATCCAGCGCCATAGGCCAGCAGCAGGACCACGGTGGCAATTCCCCAGGCCATGCCCAGCATGGTGAGCGCGGTGCGGCGGCGGTTGTAGCGCATGGCTGCGTAAGCTTGGGTTAGTAGATCGCGTGTCATAGTTGCTTACCCTCTCGCTATTCGCCATTCGCTCTTCGCTTCTCGCCAGATCGCACACCTCGGATCTTCTGGCCACGAGCGAGAGGCGTACTTGAAACAGCCTCGTTTACCCCCGTATTAGCCTTTCGCTGTTCGCCTCTTCGCCAGAAGTCTGACCGAATCACCTTTGGCGAAAAGCGAAGAGCGTTTTCTGCGAACAGCGAACAGCGGCTTTTCTCACTCCTGCCGCAACGCGTCCACCGGTTGCAACATGGCAGCCTTGCGAGCGGGATAAATACCCGCAATGATGCCGGCGGCGGCCAGCGTCCCAATCGCCAGGGCGGCCGACATATACGACATAGTTGGCGGATCGAATCCCGGCACTTCGCCCACCCCGCGCATCATGAACATCAGCAAGCCTGCGCCCGCCATTCCAATGCTGCCGCTCATCAAGGTGAGGAATGCGCCTTCCAGAAAAAACTGCAGCAGGATGCTGCGATTGGTTGCGCCCAGCGCTTTGCGCAGCCCGATCTCGCGGGTGCGCTCACTGACCGCAACCAGCATGATGTTGATGATGCCGATGGCGCCGAGCGTCAGCGTAACCAGCCCCACGCCGCCGAGGAAGAGGTCCATGGCGTCGAAAATCTTGCCTACGGTTTCCGAGTTCTTGATCGTATCCCAATCCTCGAAGGCGTCTTCATCGTGCCAGTCGAAACCGTGATTGCGGGCGATGATCTTGCGCACTTCCTCGCGGGCCTCGGCATGCTCCTGGCGGACCCGCGGGCGATAGTTGATGAACGAAATCGCTTTTTCCTGCCCATCTTTGGTCAAGGGAAAATATTCCCGCATGGTGCTGAAGGGCATGAACACCCGGTTGTTGGTGGAGTTGTCGTCGCCATGGCCCACCCGCTGGACCACCCCAATCACTTCAAAGCGAATACCGTTGAGCAGGATCGTGGTGCCAACCGCCTGCCGGCCAGAGTAAAGGTTCTTCAGCATCTCGTCGCCGACTACGGCGACCAGGCGCTTTTGCGATTCGTCGTCCTGATTGAACCAGCGGCCCTCGGCCATCGGTAGATAACGGACAACATCGTAGTGCGGCGGAACTCCGCTGACCTCGCCGTTGGTGTTGTTGTAGGCGCTGACCTCGCGGATATCCAGCCGCGACAGCACCGGGGCAGCGGCGCGCACGTGCGGCGCTTCCTTCAGGATGTCCTGATAGTCCTCGTCGGTGAGGTTGTAGTTGCGGCCCGAGCTCATGTTGCCGGCGACCGCGGGAGCGCGTCCGGGAAAGACGAACATGATGTCTTCGCCCAGCGAGTTCAACTCGCGGCGATTGCCGGAACGGAAGCCCTCACCGAGTCCCACCAGCAGCAGCAGCGATCCCACGCCCCAGGCGATGCCGAACATGGTGAGGAAGGAACGCAGCTTGTGCGCCCACAGGGTGCGCAACATCTGCCGGAGAATCTCAAGAAACATCATGACGTGCGGGACTCCGTTGCCTGAGACAAATCATAGCCATTCATGAGACGGCTTCTAATCTGATTTACGTGCCTGTGGCTATCTTGGTTCCACCAAAGATGGAATGACCAGCTATTGGACATCGCTAAGTTACGAAACGATAGCAAGTTAGAGATGAGCGCAGATTTACTGGATTCAGAGCTGATGAAAATCGTGGGAATCGGCAAGGTAGCGCCCCAAAAAACGGTGAGATTGTTTATAGTGGAACTAACACCAGCTGCTAGCAGTGAGTGTAATTTTTTCAGGGTTTCAGGAGTTAAGTTAAGATGCCGAAAGTACCACGGGAGAACGATAGCGCAACGCCCAAGAAACGTGCCCGCAAGACCAGTCCCCCGCCCGCTAATGGCGCTCATGCGGAGCCGGGAAAGATTGCCTCAGCGCAGTCTGTAACCGTCTCGCCTGAAGTCGCCCACGAGACTCGCGTTGCCGCCAGTCTTGAGGAGCAGATCCGCCAGCGTGCCTACGAGCTTTATCAGCAGCGCAATGGGCATGGCGGCTCTCCGGAGCAGGATTGGCTGCGTGCAAAAGAAGAAATCTGCGGCCGGGGAGAAGCAACTCGGAACTAGAGCGGAATTAAGGCGAGGTGGGCAACCTGCACTCGCAATTGTGCATCTTCAGATATATTGCACTTTGTGTCTTGCGCGTGAGCGGCGGATGAACTACCATAACCGCCGTCGAATGCGTCACGGGCTGCGCCACGCTGGGCTAAAGGAAATCAAAGGCCGAATACCTTGAGCCAAGTTCTACTGGTCGACGACAATTCTTCGCAACTGAAGATCCGCGAAGCCGTATTGCGAAATGCGGGGTTCCAAGTCTGCGTCGCTACCACGGCTGAGAGTGCGCTGGCCACGCTGTGGGCTTTGCAGGAACGCGTCGGCGTCGTGGTAACCGATCACGTGATGCCGGGAAGCGGCGGCCTGGGTTTGGTGCGGCAAATTCGTGCCGGCGAGAATTGGCTTCCGGTGATTGTGTTGAGCGGTTTGCCGGAGGCGGAATCCGAGTACCAGGGGCTGGACGTATTCTTCCGGGCCAAGCCGTTTCCTCCTCTCGAACTGATCGAACTGGTGCGCTCCAGCCTGGACCGCAGCGCCCGCCGCGGCGCCGCCTAGACCAGCAGTTGGCTCTATTTCCACCCTCCCAAGCCAAGCACCTTCCTTGTGTGACTAAAGTCACATAGCGTTGTGCGCCCCTAAGCGGTATGCTTAGTCCAACCGCTGCGGCCCCGTGGCCGCCGCAGATGGAAGATTGGAAGAGGTATTGTTCAATGTCTGAGCAGGGACGCCGCTACATGCGTTTTGGCGCAGTGATGGCCGTGATTCTCATGGCCCTGGGCTATCTCGCTTACACCGGCGTGCAGGACAGCAAGAGCTACTACGTCACCATCAAGGAACTGAATGGGATGGGCAACAGCGCCTACAGCAAACGCTTGCGAGTGGCCGGCAATGTAGAACCCGGCTCCATCAAGCGCCAGGGCACCCACCTTGAGTTCCAACTGGTGGAGCAGGACCGCACGCTGCCCGTGGTTTACGCCGGCACCGAGGCTCCGCCCGATACCTTCAAGGACAACGCGCAAGCTTTGGCCGAAGGCCGCTTCGGCCGCGACGGCATCTTCCACGCGACTAATATTCAGGCCAAGTGCGCGTCCAAGTACGCTCCCAAACAGCCCGGCCAACCCGGAGCCGCAGCGGCGGGACAGATGCCCGCGCAAAAAGCCTCGTTATGAGCACGGGTGGTGCAGTCGAGTTTTCAAACTGGGAGTAGAATGACCGTATGACGAATACCCAATTCTTTACCGCCTTGGGTCTGCCGTTGATTGTTTTTCTGGTGGGCTTCTATTTTCAGAATACGGGCATTCGCGATCTGCGCTCTGAACTAGGCGACCTGCGGTCCGATATGAACGTGCGTTTCGTCCGCTTCGATCAAAGGTTTGACGACTTAACCAGCAAGGTGGTCGACGTCGACAACCGCCTCATCCGCGTAGAAGAACGGCTCAAGCTCTAATCTATTCGCCGCCCTCATTCAAGGAACAGTTGATCGCAACCCCGCCATCCTCTCCGTCAGTTATCGTCCTGGAAAATCTGGTGAAATTCTTTGGCCGCTTTGCCGCCATTCGCGGCATCTCGGCTAGCTTCGCGCCCGGCCGTCTCTACGTCGTTCTGGGCGACAACGGAGCAGGGAAGAGCACGCTGTTGCGCGTTGTCGCCGGGCTTATGGAGCCCAGCCAAGGCAGTTTCACCTTGCTGGGCGCTCTGCGCATTCGCGACGTGGCCCACCGCGTCGGCTACATGGGACACGCGCCCCTGCTGTATGACGAGCTGAGCGGCATGGAGAATCTGCGCTACTTCGCCGGACTCTATGGCATTCATGACGACGAGGTTGGTCGTAACGCGATGCGGATGGTCGGGCTCGATCCCGAACTGTCGCGGCGGGTAGGTCAGTATTCGCAGGGAATGCGCCAGCGGCTTTCGCTGGCTCGGGCGGTGCTTCACGATCCGGAGCTGATGCTGCTGGATGAACCGTTCTCCAATGTGGACGTTCGCTCGGCGCGCGAGATGGCTGCTGTGCTGGGCCGGGTGCGCGATCAGGGCAAGACGATCTTTGTGGTGACTCACCAGGCCGCGCTGATGGAAGGTGTGGCCGACGAGTTTGTCCACATGGCGGCGGGGCAGATTGTCCGTCGGGAAGAGGTCTTGCGCACCGGGAATCCCACCGAGGTTGAAGGAAGCCTCAGACATTGAAATGCTTTGTATCAGGGCACGACTTCAGCCGTACCGATAGAGCTGTTTCTTTACTACCGAGCGGACTTTAGTCCGCGAGGGATCCAGGGAAGGATTGATGACCACACTCGGCATGACCCGCGCGACCCTGATGAAAGACCTCCGCATGGAGTGGCGCTCCAAGGACGCCATCAACTCCATGCTGTTCTTCGCGCTGCTCGTCGTCGTGATCTTCAGCTTCGCCTTCAATCCCACAGCGGAAGAGTCGCGGCACATCGCCGGCGGGCTCATCTGGGTGTCATTTCTGTTTGCCGCGGTGGTCGCGCTGAACCAGACATGGGCGCGCGAATTGCGCAACCAGGTGCTGGACGCGTACCGGGTATCGCCGGCGCCGCCCAATGCGCTGTTCCTGGCTAAGGCGTTTGGCAACTTTCTCTTCGTAGTCATCTTGGAGTGCCTGATGACGCCGCTGTTCGTGGTTTTCTACGAACTGCGCTCCGTGGGACCAGTGTGGCAGCTAGTCGTCGTGGCCTTGCTGGGAACTTGGGCGCTGGTGGTGAATGGGACCTTCTTTGCGGCGCTTTCGATTCGCACCCGCAGCCGTGAGATCATGCTGCCGCTCATCCTGTTTCCAATATCCATCCCGGCATTGCTGGGCATGGTGGACGCGACCACTTCGATATTGACTGGCGACGCCTCGCCGATTTTCTGGATCAAGCTGCTGGCGGTTTACGATATCGTGTTCACGTTGATCTGCCTGCTGCTGTTTGAAGTGGTGTTGAATGCGGAATAGAACGCTTTCGCTGTTCGCCAGAGGTGACTCGAATAGATTGCGGAGAGAAGGCAGCCAAACTGGTATCGGAGAGCCTTGTAACAGGGCACGACTTCAGTCGTGAAGGCAAGAAGACCGCCAGTAGATGCGGGCTTTAGCTTCTGGCATTGCCGTGCCGCCGGCTAAAGCCGGCTCGGGAAGAAACAATTAAAAGGCTTATCGGCACGACTGAAGTCGTGCCCTGACACAAAGCAATTCATCAGACAGTTTCTGGCGAAGAGCGAAAGGCGAAAAGCGAATGGCGTTGCGGAACGCACAATGAAAAAACTGGCACTGATTTCGATTCCTCTCACCCTTGCCTTGCTGGCTTTCACCAGCTATCTGGCGCTGGCGGTCGCTCCCACCGAGCGCACCATGGGCGACGTGCAGCGCATCTTCTACTATCACGTGCCCTCGGGATGGGTAGCGGGTCTCTGCTTCTTCCTTAACTTCCTGGCGTCGGCGATTTATCTGTGGAAGCGCAGCGAAGCCAGCGATGCGATGGCGGCAGCGTCAGCCGAGGTGGGCGTAGTGTTCTGCACTGTGCTGCTCATCACCGGGCCGCTGTGGGCGCGCCCGGTCTGGGGCATCTGGTGGACCTGGGACGCTCGCCTGACGACCACGCTGGTGCTGTGGCTCATCTACGTCAGTTATCTGGTGCTGCGGCGCTTCGCCGCCGGAGGCCAGACGCAGGTGCTCGCAGCGGCATTCGCTATCTTCGGCTTCGCCGATGTGCCCATCGTTTACATGTCGATCCGCTGGTTTCGCACCCAGCATCCCTCGCCGGTAATGGGCGGCGGAGAAAACTCCGGACTCGATCCGGCGATGCTGCACGTCTTCCTCACCAACCTGGCGTTGTTCACGGTGATGGGAATCCTGTTCGTCTGGCTGCGCTACAAGTTGCAGATGCAGGAACAGGCGCTAGAGTCAGCCCACGCGCAGGCGGCGCTGAGAGGAGTCTCGCAATGAATCCAATTCCGTTCTTGCACGCAGCCTACATCGTGGCGTGGGTGGTTTATGTGGGATATCTGGGGCGCATTCTGCTGCGCATGAAGCGGGTGGAAGAAGAGACGAAGGAACTGGAGCGGGGGAAATGAAGTGGTTGAGTGGGAGACTAGAGCGAGACGATGAGTGGGCCTGCGAGAGGGTCGATATCCAGTCCCACACAACGAAAAGCGCGTTGTGTGTGGCACCCTGGGGGCAAAGACCCCCCGTCTTGACCAGATCGAACCGGCAATCCGGGGAGCCTGGTTGGTTACTTGCCAGCGTAAGTATGGGGGGAACCGATGCCGGTGCACAGGTCCCAACCAACTTTGCAATGTGGATCACCCTGCGTGATGTCGTTGAAATCAGCATGGTACTTGATGGGACTGGACAGCTCGTTGTACATCATGGTGAGCTCAGCGGCGGTCGACTGTTGCCGGCTGCCGGCCGCGTTCACGATGCCAGCAAAGGTAGGCGACGCCCAACTGGTGCCTCCGACGGAACCCCAGCCCTGAAGGTAAATGGCCGTGCAACAAAAGTCGGAAGCTACGTCAGGATAGCCGCGCTGGGTTCCTACGATGCTGGCAATGCCGTTCTGATAGCTGGGCCGCGGCTCGTAGGGACTGATGTCTCCCCCTCCGCCGCCCGTGTAGTACTGCTCGTAGGTGAAGTTTCCGTTGCTGTCGCGGTTAAAATAAGTACCTCCAACCGCCACCACGTTCGGTGACGCTGCCGGATAGGCGCTGACCCCAAGTCCGCCGTCGCCGGCGGCGGCAAAGTAGACGACTCCCGGGGAAGTGAAGTATTGATCAAAGCCAGTTTCCTGAGGAATCTCGGCATCGGCAAAGCTCATGCTCACCACGCCGCCGCCGTTCTGGGCCACCAGGGTTCCGGCGTACTGCACCGCTTGCCAAGTGGGATCGGTGGCGCAGGCCGGGATTTCACACAGGGCCGATACCACCAGGAACAGCTTGGCCTGCGGCGCCATGGCGTGGGCCCACTCGATATCTAAGGCTTCCTCGACCTCCCAATCCCCGTAAACGGGTGGGCGTATGGGGCCGGGCCAGACCTGCGTAATGGTCGTAGCCGGAATGCCGAAGTAGGAGTCAAAGGCGTCCAAGTCGGACTGCGCGGTGGGGTAGTAACCGGCGTCCACGATGGCAATGGCGCCAATACCACCGTTGGGCACGGTTGTGCTGGTGGCAATCGGGCAGCCAGCTGGTCCAGTTACGAACTTGTATACGCAGGCTACTGAGCCTGGGGTTTCATCACTCGGGTCGGGATTCGGTTGCGGCTGGTCTGAGTCGACAAAAAAGTAATTCGTATGTGGGCGGCCGGGCTGGGGGATGCTGGATGCCGGATAGATAATCCTGTGTCCGTTGTAAACGGACTCGTAGCGGGCTTGTGCCGATGCTGGGCAAAGGGCTGCACTGGCAAACAAGACAACTGCAAACATCGTTAACATTACAATCTGGAAGTCTTTGCGGAAAGTATGCATTCATTGGCTCCTGTGTGGCGCCCCGAAATCATGAAGGGAGTTGATGGAAAATGCAAGCTCGAAACCAGTTGTTCTGTCGGCAAACAGCGGGCAAATGTGGCTGGACTCAGGAAGCTGAGGGCGCGCTCGAGGGCCGATATCGCACGTCGCGGTATTTCCAGCTGAATATTCGGACATCAGGACCCGCCACCGTCGACCTCGGATCGGTTATCCTCTGTGTCGCGTGTCACTGTGGTGAAAAGCTTTGAGCTCTGAACGACGCGGCGTCCTCCCATTCCTCGGCGTAGCCTGTCTTATCGTCGGCGGGCTGTTTGTGGTCCTTAGCCTGCCATTTTTCTGGGGACAGATTCAGGTGCTGCGCTCCTGGCCGGTGCGGCAGGCACAGGTGCTCCGCAGCCAGGTGGTGACCCAGCCCGCGGCGAAACACGACCAGCTCTACGCCGCTACTATCCAGATTGTTTACGTGGCCAATGGCCAGCCGGTTACCGCCGAGCTCACCAGCTTCCAGAGCAGTAACTACGAAGAAACCGTTCGCCGCGCGGCGGAGTTTCCAGTTGGCAGCCGGCAGGCCATTCGTTATGATCCCCACAATCCGGCACAGGCGCGTATCGGCGCCGGGTGGAACCGGCGTTTTTTTGCGGTGCCGCTGATTACGTTGGGATGTGGACTGGTGTTTGTGGCGGTGGCGGCAGGATTCTTTGTTGCCGGGAAGATGGCGGCTGCGTCACGGTAGGTGCGCTGCCGTGAGGCGAAGGTTTGTGTCTGGGCGCGGCTTCACCGGCCAGGGAAAAAAGTCGGAAACAGGGCCCGCTTCCGTCGGCTGAAGCCGACGCGGGCCGAGAAATAAAGGGCCTGCAACGGCGCAGCTAAAGCTGCGCCCCTGCAAGACATGCCAAAGCCGTCCGGGCGCTAAAATAATCGCGCCGCGCGTCGCTGACATACATCCAATACGCGCAGGAGTCTCCACCATGAGAGCTCGCCTCGTTTCGTCTCTACTGTTTCTTGGGTGCGCGGTTTCACTGTTGCCGGCGCAGACGTCCGCACCTGACAAGCAGAAGTCCAGCCCGGCCTCGCGCAAGTTTCATTTCACCTACGGGTTCACGGTGAAAGACATTCCCGCCGGAAGCAAGCTGGTGCGGGTGTGGGTCCCGGTGGCGCATACCGACGAGCACCAGACGGTCCGGCTGGTGAACGTGAAGGCTCCGGTGGAGACGCACATGAGCGAGGAGCCGGAGTACGGCAATCACATTCTATATGCCGAAATCCGGAACCCGGCGCAAACCTCCGTTGATTTCACGCTGGAGTACGAAGTGACGCGGCGCGAGTATTCCCGAGGCGACTACGCGCAACTTGAGAGCAAGGACACCAAGCCCGGCGTGGTGGCGGCTTCGATGGACCGCTACCTCGCTCCCGACAAACTCATTCCGACGGATGGCAAGATCAAAGAGCTTGCCGAACAGGTGACGGGCAGCCAGCAGGGAACGGTCGCCAAAGCCAAGGCCGCCTACGACTATCTTTTTTCGACGATGCGTTATGACAAGACGGGCACCGGCTGGGGCCGCGGCGATGCGATATGGGCGTGCGACGCCAAACATGGGAACTGCACCGACTTCCACTCACCGTTTATTGGCATGATGCGGGCCGACGATATTCCGGCGCGCTTCGATATCGGTTTTCCGCTGCCGGAAAGCAAGAACAACGGCGACATCGCAGGCTATCACTGCTGGGCCGAGTTCTTTGCCCGCAACATCGGTTGGGTGCCGCTGGACATTTCCGAGGCATGGCAGGCGAAGGAGAGAGCGGATTATTTCTTCGGCAGCGTGGACGCCAATCGCATGCAGTTCACCACCGGGCGCGACATCACTTTGTCTCCCAAACAAGATGGTCCGCCGCTCAATTACTTCGTGTATCCGTATGTCGAAATCGACGGCAAAGCCTATGACGGCACCAGCAAGCGCTTCAGCTTTGCCGATGTGAGCGGCGAGCAGAACACGGCCGACTTCCGGCCTACGCCCTCGCCGGCGATGTGAAGAAGAAGCAATTAGCCACTAGCAATTAGCCACTCGCCGCGAGCTACGAGCAGATAGCGCATGTTAAGCGGTTCGTGTCAGGGCACGGCCTTCAGACGTGCCGCAACGAGATGAATCTTGATCCGGGCTTTAGCCCCTGCAACGATCCTGCGGCAGGGGCTAAAGCCCGGGCCTTTTTATACCGTGTTCGGCACGACTCAAAGTCGTGCCCTGACACAAAACGGTTTTGCGCGTGGCCCTGGCGGGTTCGCGCTCCGGTCCGCATTCGGGACATCCGGGACAAAAAGTGGACTGGGGAAGCAATTCCGGTTGTTAGCGACACGCCGGTTGATTAGAATCCTGTCGCCGCTGAAGAGCGCTGGTTTTTGCGTCGCTGTGGCGAAGTGCTAATTGCTAAGGAGACTCTGAACAGGCGGCTGATCGCCCTCAGAGGCTAAAGCCCACGTTGATTTTGCTGCGCTTGGGGCACGCCTGAAGCCGTGCCCTTTCAAAACCAGGAACTATCAGAGCCTCCTTAGCGGCTAATTGCGAACTAGTAATTGCTGTCGCTGCTGCAGTGGCCGGGAGACTTGCCGATAGGACGAGCAGGGCGAGCGGGGAAATCGAAGGGCCGCCTCGCGCCTGAAGGGATCGCACGCTCCCGGCAAATCGGGCGTGCATCTTTTAGAAAACGCAGGCATCTAAAGGTTGAGTGTAGTTGACTCATGGAGTCATATGTCAAAGGAAACTAAAGATTTAGCTAGTACAGACCCTGAACTTCGCAACGATTCCGAAGGAGCCCGCACCCTTCCGGTTCTGCCCGTTCGTGACACCGTGCTGTTCCCTCATGCGGTGCTGCCACTGACCGTGGGACGCGAGAGTTCGGTGCAATTGATCAATTCGCTGGGTGAGGACAAGACCATTGTTGTGGTGGCCCAGCGCGAGGCGCGCGTGGACGCGCCGCAGCCTACTGACCTGTTCGCGGTTGGCAGCCTGGCGGTGGTGCACAAAGTGGTGCGCATGCCCAACCAGAGCCTGTTCGTCTTTGCCGAGGGCCTAGAGCGCGTCAAGGTGACCGAGTACACCCAGCTGACGCCGTTCATGCACGCGACCGTGGAATCGATCCCCGAAGTGACGGCGCCGAAGAACTCGGAGATTGAGGCCCTCCAGCGCAACGTGCTGACGTTGTTCCAGCAGATCGTCGCGGGCTCGCCGACGTTGTCCGACGAGCTGTCGACCGTCGCCGGAAATATTGAAGATCCCGGCCGGATGGTGGACTTCATCGCGTCCTCGTTGCCGTCGCTCTCAACCCGCGACAAGCAGGACGTGCTGGAAACCCCCGACGTTCACGTCCGCCTGGAAAAAATCAATCAGCACCTGGCCAAGGAGCTGGAAGTCCAGCAACTGCGCAACAAGATACAGAGTGAAGTGCAGGACCGGGTGCAGCAGACGCAGCGCGAGTACTACCTGCGCGAGCAGATGAAAGCCATCCAGAAAGAACTGGGTGAGCAGGACGAGACCACGCGCGACGCCGAAGAGTTGCGGCAGAAGATTGAAGCTGCCGGAATGCCTGACGAGGTGAAGAAAGAAGCCTTGAAGGAGCTCGGCCGGCTGGCGCGCATGTCGCCCATGGCCGCAGATTACGGCCTCACGCGCAACTACATCGAGTGGCTGGCGGTGTTGCCGTGGCAGAAGTCTTCGGGCGTTGAAGTCGACATCCTGAAGGCGAAGGAGATCCTCGACTCCGATCACTACGATCTGGAGAAGGTGAAGAACCGCATTCTGGACTACCTTTCGGTGCGGCGGCTGAAGCCGAACATGAAGGGGCCAATTCTGTGCTTCGTAGGACCTCCCGGAGTGGGCAAGACATCATTGGGCAAGTCGATAGCTCGCGCCCTGGGCCGCAAGTTTGTGCGCCTGTCATTAGGCGGCGTGCACGACGAAGCCGAAGTTCGCGGACATCGCCGCACCTACATCGGCGCATTGCCCGGGCAGATCATGCAGGGCATTCGCCGGGCGGAGACGAACGATCCGGTCTTCATGCTCGACGAAATCGACAAAGTGGGCCGCGACTTCCGCGGCGATCCGGGATCGGCCTTGCTGGAAGCGCTGGATCCGGAGCAGAACTTCAGCTTCCGCGATAACTATCTTGATGTGCCCTTCGATCTGTCGAAGGTACTGTTCATCACCACGGCCAACATGCTCGATCCCATTGCCGAGCCGCTGCGCGACCGCATGGAGATCATCGAGCTGCAAGGCTACACCGAAGAGGAAAAGGTCCACATCGCGTTTCAGTACCTGGTGCCGCGGCAGATTGAAGAGAACGGCGTCACCGGCGATCAGATTGAATTTCCGGAGGAAAGCATCCGCTTTTTGATTCGTCATTACACGCGCGAAGCGGGCGTGCGCAACCTGGAGCGGACCATCGGCACCATCTGCCGCAAGCAGGCGCGCCGTATTGCCGAAGGCAAGACTGACAAGCTAAAGGTCACGCCGGAGCTGATTCAGCACCATGACATGCTGGGCGGGATCAAGATCCGCACCGAAGGCGAAATTGCCGAGCGCACCAAACGCGCGGGCGTGGCCGTTGGCCTGGCGTGGACGCCGACCGGCGGTGACGTGCTCTTCGTCGAAGCCAACAAGATGAAGGGCAAGGGCGGTTTCACCATGACCGGGCAGTTGGGCCAGGTGATGCAGGAGTCGATGCAGGCTGCGCTGACCTGGGTACGTTCCCACGCGAAAGAGCTGGGCATTGACGAAGGGTTCTTTGCCGACCACGATATCCACATTCACGTTCCGGCGGGAGCGATTCCGAAAGACGGGCCCTCCGCGGGTGTGACCATGGTGACGGCGCTGGTGTCGCTGCTGACCGATCGACCGGTGCGTCCCCTGACCGCGATGACCGGCGAGATTACCCTGAGCGGCAACGTCCTGCCGATCGGCGGCATAAAAGAGAAGGCGTTGGCTGCCAAACGCGCCGGGGTGACTGACATCATCCTGCCGGCTGAAAACCAGCAGAACGTGCAGGAAGATCTGACGCCCGAGCAGTTGCAGGGTTTAAGTCTGCACTACGTAAAGACCATCGAAGGGCTGCTGGACATCGCTCTGCCCAGCACGCGCGACGAGGTCAAGCAAGACGCTGAAGTTCGCGAGCAAGTATTGCAGACGGTGTCGTAAGACCCGCTGCGCGAGCCGCATCGAAGCTGATGATCGGCGAGAAGGGTCGAAAAAAAGGGCCATCCAGGGATGGCCCTCTTGTTTTGCGTAATGCCCCCAACTCGGCTATCTCAGTTGGAATCTCGTATGCCAGAGCTAGAACTTCCCCTGCGGCCCTGGCGCGCCAGGTGGTAGCGAGATGAGGATAGTACCGAGCGGATTTCAGCGCCTTAGGCTAAAAGGATAGTCACCCGCAGGACGCTCAGAAAGGGTATATAGTCCTTGTCTACCGGCCCCTAGAATGAAAACTTTGATTGAAAAGAGGGCACCCCATGCCTACCCGCCCGATTCGCTCCCCCACCAAAGCAAATTCCGCTAACAGAAAAGACTGGCGCTATTATTGCCTCGCCCTTGGCGTTCTTTGCATGCTGGCTGTACCCGTAGGCGCTCAAAGTTGCACGCCCAGTCCGAGCTGCGAGAACCCCCTGTTCAATCTTAGTGCTTACTACGGGGGCCAAAAAATAACCATCAATCAATGTATCGATCCAAATTCAACTTCCTGTGCGTGGGCTGATGCGGTCATGGTGCCTAACGAGTCTGACGCGGAAAACTACTTCCTTGCCTGCAGCCTGCCGGCAAATGGAAAATCAATTGCGCTTTGCTATTATTCCGGAGTTCCGGGAGCCCCAGAGAACACTCTAGGCTGTACGTTGTCGCAGGGCGGGAATGCCGCTGTATGCGGCTGCTACGAAATCAATGTGAACACTCCCGGCGCAACGGGGGAGTACAGCTACTCTTACGTAGAGCTTACCAGCATTCTGAACCAGGATATTTACAACCAAACTCTCGCAGATTGTGTCGGCAGTGACGGCACTATCAACTGCCTGACTTACGGGGATGTAAGGAATGGGAACACCACGGTAATGCAGGCTCCGCATCTATGCGCGGCGCTCAGCAGCCAACCCAACGGAATGTTCCCTGGTGCAGGTCTGATCTCCGACTTCAGCGATATTGGGGACAGCCCAAACAGTCCCGGGGTACCGCCTCCGCTTAAGAAGCCGTACATGTGTCCAACCAACCCACCACCGACGGGAAACATCTACGCGGGGTGCATGACGGCCCCCTGCACCGATACCGGCAAGATAGACCCGTTGACCGGACTTAATCTCGCCACGTGCACCTGCCCGACTTTCGACGGTCCCAATCAGGTGGGAAATCCGCAAATAGAAGGACCGCCTGCGCTTTCATGCACTCCGAGTGGCCCACCCTATGGCTCGACTGCCCGCTCCTGGGTGTGGTCTTCGGCTTACATCGAGGTGACCGGAAAGTAGTTCAGATCGTTACTTGGCTGACTTACGGTTGCGACAGTTTGCAGGGGAGTAAGCAAAAGATGATGTGTCATCTCTAAAGCGACGGTTCTAGCGCGATTGCCAGGGACGCGGAGAGACAGTTGATCGGTGCACGCACGACGCAGCGAAGCAGGAAAAAGGGCCATCCAGGGATGGCCCTTTTGGTTTGCAATATAAAGTTTTCTAGCGGCCGGTTCTCAGGCGATCTGCTTGCCCGCCTCAGGACCGACCGATTGATCGAAGACCGCCTCCACTGTGATTTTAACCACGTGGTGTACGGCAGGCAGGCCTTTCTGCAGGCTTTCGATCTGCTGGCTGGTGGTATCGTAAAGCGGACCGGAGTCGACCACTTCCGCCGTGCCCTTGATCTGATAGCCCTTGGCCGCATTGGTATCGGCTACCGTGACCGCAACTTTGTTGTTCTCCAGCAAGTTCTTTCTGGTCTTCAACGAGAATAAGTCGGCGAAAACCACATGGTTCTCGTCGAGCAGTTTGAGAGTGCCTTTGGGTGTAACGTTCGGCTCACCGTCGCGCGAAGCGGTGGCCACCCAGGCCAGCTTGCCGGGCAGAAAGTCCTGAACTTGTTTGGGAATGCTTACCATTAAGATTGCCTCCGAGTTATGAGCCCCGGAACTCTGAGGAGCGCCGGGTTAGCTAGAACTCTTAATCTTGGACCCTCAGCACTGGCTTGTAAAGGACGTAGCCCTCTTGGTTTTGGGTATCAAGTCTTGGAAACTTGCGGCAAGAATGCGATGCTAGAGATATTGTTCCTGTAAGACCAGGCTTTTCTTATGCCCGAATTGAAGGATGACCTGGCGTCGTTGCGGATTGATCGCGACACGCCGCCTACTGCGCGATGGCGGCTTCCGCTCATCCTGATCGTTCTGCTCGGCGTGGCCGTGGCGGGAGGCTGGTATTTCGCTAAGGCGCATCCGGTTTTCGGCGTGATTGAAGTCGAGACCGTGCAGGCGAAGGTGGAAAGCGGCAGCGGCGCCAACGCCGGCGCGCCGATTCTTACCGCGTCAGGGTATCTGGTGGCGCGACGGCAGTCAGTAGTGTCGTCCAAGATCCAGGGCCGCATCTCTTCGCTGCGCGTGGAAGAGGGAAGCGTGGTGAAAGAAGGCGACGTGCTGGCGACGCTGGACAACGCCGACGCGCTGGCCGCGATTACCAAAGCCAAAGCCGACATCGAGTATGCCAAGGCCGATCTGGCCGAAGCCCAACGCCAGGAGCGCTTGCAGGAAGATCTTTATCGCAGCAAAGTGAGCTCGCAGGATGCTCTGGACGCGGCCAAGTCCAAGGTGAACCTGGCAGCGGCAGCCATCGAGCAGGACAAGGCCACGCTGCAACTTCAGCAGGCGTATCTGGATTTCACGACCGTACGCGCCCCCTTCGCGGGAATTGTGGTGAAGAAGATGACCGAGATGGGCGAGAGCGTGGCTCCAATTCCGCCGGGGGTGAACATCTCCACGTCGTCGGGTGCGATTGTTGCCATCGCCGATATGAATTCGCTGGAGGCTGAGGTGGACGTGAATGAGTCTAACGTCTCGCAACTCGGCCCCAATCAGCCGGCGGAAATTACGGTGCAGGCGATTCCGAACCACACTTACAAAGGCGTGCTGCGGCAGATTATTCCCACCGCCGACCGGACGAAGGCGACGGTGACGGTCAAGGTCTCAATCCTGGACAAGGACAAATACCTGCGTCCGGAGATGAGCTGCAACGTGACCTTCCTGGAGCCGCAGAAGAAGACGCAGAGCGCCGAGGCGACGCCGCAACGGGTCATCACCGTCCCCAAAGATGCAGTGATCACGCGTGACGGCAAGCCCGCGGTGTTTGCCATCGAGGACAACAAGGCGCACGCGATGCCGATCACGACGGGCGCCGATCTGCATGGACAGGTGATCGTGAAGCAGGGATTGGCGGGTGGAGAGACGATTGTGAACAATCCGCCGCAGAAGCTGAAGGATGGGGACGTGGTTAAGGTGAAGGGGTAGGCTTCGCGGTTTGAACAGCTTCAGGCACGCGTCATAAGTAACTATATTTTGTCATCACGAGGAGGCCTTCAGGCCGACGAGGGATCTGTTGTTAGAAGGCCAAGTTAGCCTGAGTTGTGTGGGGACTTCGTCCCTTCGACTGCGCTCAGGGCAAGCTCGAGGCTGAGCTGAGCCGCCCCGCAGGGGAAAAGCAGATCCCTCGTCGGCCTAAAGGCCTCCTCGTGATGACAAATTCAAAGGGGGCTTATCGGCACGACCAAGGTCGTGCCCTGACACGAGGCCTTCCATAGCCGACTTTGTCAGGCGGCCTCTGAAGCCCTGCCCTGATACAAAGCGAATAAAGAACAATGGGAAGCTGTACGGCGCAGCCGAAGCTGCGCCCCTTGCGGCGTTTCACGCGAACTTATTTCTGTTTTGGCGGATAGCCTTTGAACAGTTTGACGACCGCTTTGTCCAGAGTGTTGATGTTCTTGTTGCTGTTGTCGGAGATGGTGTCGGTAGCGGAGCCGCGCCACAGTATCTGCTTGTCCTTGGCGTCAGCCAGTTCCACCACCAGGGTTCCCTGCTTGGTGACGTAGGTGTTGTAGGTCACCTGACTCGGTCCCCAGTAACCCCATCCCCAGCCGGGTCCGAATCCGTAGTTGTTGCCGACCACTTCCTTCTGATCGTGAATGGTGTTGCTGTAGACCACCCACATGTCGGGATTGGAATCGACTTTGGTGAGACCTTTGGCCTGCAGTTGCTTGTCGATGGCGTCGATGATGCGCTGGTGCCAAAGACCATGGGCGGGACGGGGGCTGGTCTCCCACATGTAGGTGTGGTAGGTGGAGAAGTTAGCGCTGCGGTCCCAATCGGTATTGATTTTTTGCGCCAGGGCCATCGTGGAAAGCAGAAGGCTGAGGAGTGCAACCGAGAATACGCGTTTCATCATGGAGAACGGCTCCCTTTAGGACGGATTGCGGTCGCGATGCGCGGGGCATCGTCGCATCGCAAAGATACTATTCCGGGTTGGCGTGCGTCCAGTGGAGGGAATGGCGGGTGTGCGGCAAATGTGAAAGGTTATCGCAATAGATTGGTTCTGCATTGTGTCAGGGCACGACTTCGCAGGGCGATGGAAAAGTCGGCTGGGCGGCTTCGTGTCAGGGCACGACCTTGGTCGTGCCGATAAGCCTTTTATTATTCTTCCCCGAGCCGGCGACACCACGCCTGGTTCGACTTTTCATCGGCCTGTTCAGTCGTGCCGTACGCGGCATCGCAAATGGGCTTGGGCTTTAGCCTCTGCGAAACAAGCCGAGCAGGGGCTAAAGCCCTATTTTTGCGCCTCATTCGGCACGACTGAAGTCGTGCCCTGACACAAGCTCGTATATGAAATGGCAAAAACTCGTATATGAAATCAGCTCAAGTGCCTTGGCGCACCGCAGATAAAGCTACACTCCCCCAAAAGGGGCCGACAGTGAATTGCTCTCTTTGCGCCCGGAAGCAGCTTCCGGGAACCATTTCGGCTACCCTAACGTAACGTGCTGAGGAGATGCCAATGGACGGAATGCAGATTTGCAGCTGGATCTGGGCCGTATTTTGCGTGGTATGGGTGATCTCGGCGTTCAAGAACAAGCCGGTACAGCAGCGGGAGAGCGTGTCGTCACGGCTTTCCTACATGTCGCTGGTCGCGGTCGGGTTCTATGCCGTCTTCTCTGTGGGTACGGTCCAGCCCTGGATGCGCGTCCATCTGTTTCCCGCCAGCCGGGCTACCGAAATACTTGGGGTGGTGATGACCGCCGCTGGAATCGGCTTTGCCTTTTGGGCCCGGGTCTACCTTGGCGGCAATTGGAGCGGCACGGTTACGGTCAAGGTGGGACATGAACTGGTGCGCACTGGCCCGTATCGCTGGGTGCGCCATCCCATCTACACGGGATTAATTCTGGCCCTGCTGGGAACGGCGCTGGAGCGCCGGCAGGTTCGCGGGCTGATTGCCGTTCTCCTGGTGTATATCGGCTTCAAGATGAAGAGCAAGATTGAAGAGCACACCATGATCAACACCTTCGGCGCGGAATATATCGACTACAGCCGGAACACGGGCGCGATCGTGCCCAAGCTGCGCTTCTGACGGAGCTGGGTTTGTGTCAGGGCACGACTACAGCCGTGCCGCACAGACGCAATAACGAATCCGGGCTTTAGCCCCTGTGAAATGGCTTCAGGGGCTAAAGCCCCACTTCTTTTTGTGCTTGATGCGGCACGGCTGAAAGCCGTGCCCTGACACAAACCAAAGGGTTCGAATATTTCTGTGGCCGCACCGCTGTGCTAGACTCGCAGCGCCTGATCGTCGTTCACACCAGATAATCCCAGGAGCGCCTCGAAATGCTTCGACGTGCTTGCAGCGTCGTTGTTTTTGCAGCAGCCATCAGTTTGCCTTGCCTGGCGCAAGGCGGCGCCCAATCTTCATTGCAGAACTACTTCGTCGGCCGGCAGGTCAGGGTCGAGATCAACATGCCGGGCACCCAGCAGGGCGTGGACTTGCGGATGGAGCGCGACGATCCCATGGACTGGAGGAATTATTCCAGCCGGCTGAAGCAGTTTGGCCCGGCCCTCCGCAGCGGCGACCGCGCCACTGTCACCACCCTCGTCGTGAAGAAGAACCTCATCGAGTTTCAGCTCGACGGCGGCGGCTTTGGCACCTTCTGGGACGACACTCGCACCACGGTCAATCCATATCAGATAGAGAAAAGCAGCTACGAACGGCAGCTGGAGAACGACATCCGCAACACCAGCGATCCGCAGAAGAAACGTGACTTGCAGCGTGAACTGGACCGCGTCCGGCAACGGCGCGAACGGGAGCAGCGGGCCGATGACCGCGCGGCCCAGATTGCCAGCCAGTTGAAAGCGCAGGAGGTGTCGGACAAGCGCATGCGCGGCGGATCGCGCTTTAACCTGCGCTGGGCGGGCAGCATTCCGCAGGACCAGCTCACGCCGGAGGCGGTGATGAAGCTGCTCGATGGCTACATCAACTTCGGCGACCTGGCGGGGCAGAAGGCGATTCTGGAGCCGGTGGCGCAGAATCCTGCGGCCCCCAACGCGCCGGCCAATGTGCCGAATTCGCCCATCACCCAACTGAAGCGCGGCATGCAGATAGGCGAGATCAGCCAGCTGCTGGGACTGGGAAGGATGCTGTCGGAGTCGACGTCGGAAGAGGGATTGAAGACGCAGATCTTCGAGTACCTTCCCAATGACTATCGCGTGGAAATGACGTATGTGGATGGCGTGGTGGTGCGGTACTCGATTACGTCGCGGTAGGCCGCGGGACGGTGCAGCTTGGACTTGACGCAGCAGAATGTACTGCGCAGAAAATGGCGGACACCGGAGCGCGGATACGATAACCTATGGCCATGGCAGCCAATGCGACAGTCCCCCCTCTTCATTCCAGGCGTGTAGAGGCTTGGGTCCATTCCGTGCTGAATCCCGTTATAGAGGGATTAGGCCGGGAACAATTTCTGCTTCAGCGCGGGAACCTGAGCTGGCGTTCGTACTCAAGAAGTTGCGAGTACATAAGACCCCTCGAACAATACCTCGACCCGTCGCAGGTGCCGAATCTCGAAGACTTTCTTGCTGACCCCGAGAATTCGGGATTTGCAGAGGAATTTAACGAGCACGATCACAGTGTGGAAGAACTGGTGTTAAGTACCAACAGGTTTTTTGATGGGTTAATAAACTCCACGTTGTTTTTCGAGGAAGTTGGGAGCGCCCTTCGAGACTACGCGACCGGTGCGCATAGCTCTCAATCTTACTCAACGACTATGACAAATGAGGCTGTAGCGAAATTTGTGGGAGAGTACCTGATTAATCATGTTCAGGATTTGGAGCAACACTATGGCCTGCACGAATTTTGGTCGCGAAACAGAGAAAGATTCCAGCATTCGGCTGAAAGTGTCGAGTTCCATGAACAACGCGAATCCTTCCGTCATGCGGTGAAAGAGGTATTGGAGAACTCTAAGAATCTCTTGGGTCGTCTCAAGGAGCACCGCCGCCGCCTCTGTACAAGGTTCGATATACCCGCCGCTCCCGTTCCGAACGAGCAAGCGATTGGCGCCTGATAGCTGCCATGTCTCCTCTTCGGGATGACGATAGGCGCGAGCTGTTAATCCTGGATACCGGCCCTATACGCGAGATCATCCTGCATCATGCTGTGTTCCATTTTGGCTTCGAGAAGCTCCGCCGCGATTTGCGGTGGCTGGCAACGCAAGCCTCGTATGATCGCTGCTCTAGATTCGTAGCCTCCTTCAGACGGAAGATGACCAGCGCCTCAGTTGTATCAGAGCTGGACTATTGGATTCGAAAGACGGAAGAGCAGGGTCAGGCGAAGTTGTGGAATCGAGCTTATGAAGAGTTCAGAGACATGAGCCTGTATGAAGAAGCGGTGCAGCTTGTTGACGTGGATGTCGATATGGTGACGCGCTTCGGCCCGGTGGACGCGAGTCTGATCGAATTGGCTAGACGCCATCAAAGCGAGAGCCCCGTTGTCCTGACGGTGGATTCGAAGTTGTGCGGTCACTGCCGTAAGGTCAGCTTCGGTGTTCGCTTGATGGAAGAGCTTTAGCCGCTGATATCATTGGCCCGTGGCAAGACAACTGCAGCGCGGGAAGTTCATCACATTCGAAGGGCTCGACGGATGCGGCAAGAGCACGCAACTGGAGAAGCTTGCCGATGCACTGCGCCAGCAGGGAATCGAGGTCGTAACCACGCGCGAGCCTGGCGGGACGGAGATTGGCGAGCGCATTCGCGCGGTGCTGCTGAGTTCGTGCACTGCCGGGCTCGATCCCCATGCCGAAATGGCGCTGATGTTCGCGTCTCGCGCGCAGTTGATCGCGGAAGTGATCTTGCCGGCGCTGGAAGCAGGGAAGTGGGTGGTGTGCGACCGCTTTACCGATTCCACAGAAGCGTATCAAGGCGGCGGCCGGCAGCTGGGAACGGAGCCGGTGCTGAGGCTGCATGAAGTTCTGTGCCGCGGCGTTTGGCCCGACCTGACCATCCTGATGGATTCGGATGTGAGCTCCAGCGTAAGCCGGGCGCGGCGCCGCAACAAAGCCGCCGAGCAGGATGAGAACCGCTTCGAGAAAGAGAGTGGCGCGTTTTTTACGCGGGTGCATGAGACGTTTTTGGAGATCGCGCGGCGCGAGCCGCAGCGCGTGGTGGTGATTGATGCGAGACCGCCGATCGAGGTGGTGCATCGGGAGATTGTGCGGGTGGTGAGGGAAAGATTGGCATTTGAAGGGCCGCAGCTTTAGCTGCGCTGAGTTTGCAGGAGCGTTTTGAAGGGGCGCACCTTTAGGTGCGCCGTAAAGTTAGTATTCAAAATGGGCTTTAGCCCCTGAGGTGCCCGCCTTCTTAGAGAGTTTGAAAGCCGAGGTCCCTCAGTGGCTAAAGCCGCTAAGGGCGGAGCAAGAGTGCGGCACGGCTGAAGCCGTGCCCTTTCAAAACCATGCAAGTTCCGAGGCTTTGCACCAGCGAAGGTGAGAGGAAACGGTGAGTTATGAATCTTCAACTCTTCCTGCCTCTAGTGTAACGACGGCATTGGCAATCGGGGCTGGTATGTCGTGCATCGCCTTTCCATGAATCGTGATCAAGCCAACAAACGTCGAGAACTTAGGATTCAGTACCTTCTCGAGGCCTAACGAAGACTTGAGAGTGCTGCGCATCGTCGCGATCTCGCGGAATATGCGCGTGATCTTGAATCGGCTTTAACGGACATTCAGCTCCTCGGAACCGAACGCCAAGTTCAACTAGCTCATGACTTCGCAGTGTCTATGGCCAGAGATCGAACGGCAGCACTAGATCCACTTATCCCGGACCTCCGTTCTGAGCTGCGTGAGCAGCTAAGGTTAGGGCCTGTACCAGATCGTATAGTTGTATTTCGATACGATCCGAAAGTGTGACAGGGATCGACAACCGTAATGCCTTTTTCTGATTTTCATGGCAATGCCGAGACGGTGCACACGCTGCGCGAGATGCTGGCGCACCAGCACTTTCCTCATGCGCTGATTCTTTCCGGGCCGCAAGGAGCCGGGAAATTCACGCTCGCGCAGATGGTCGCGAAGGCGATGAACTGCCTGGAGCGTCCGGTGACCGGCGGACTCCCGGATTCCTGCGGCCAGTGCTCGAACTGCGTTCGCATCGCCGAAGCTGATGCCTTGGAAGATCGCTTTGCCGAAGCGGTGGAAGCGCGCGAGAGCCTGCGCGACGCCGACAAGCGCGAGACCCGCATCTTTGTCCAGACGCATCCCGACGTGCTGATCATCCCGCCCGATCCGCCGCAGATGCTGGTGAAAGTTGACCAGGTGCGGCACGTTATCCACGAGATTTACTACAAGCCGGTGGAAGGCCGCGAACGGGTCTACATCTTTAGCGATGCCGACTTCATGAAAGAGGCGGCCAACTCGCTGCTGAAGATCCTGGAAGAGCCGCCGGAGTTCGCCACGATCTTCCTGCTGACGGACAATCCTTCCGCGCTGCTGCCGACGATTCGCTCGCGCTGCATGCATTTGCGGTTGTCGCCGGTCGCGGCGGCGGAGGTGCAAGAATACCTCGCTGAGGTGCGGCCGGAGTGGAAGCCGCAGGAGCGGGCGGTGGTGGCGCGAGTTTGTGGCGGCGGACTGGGCCGGGCGCGCAGCTTCGATCTGGCGGGATATCTGGCGGCACGCCAGGACGCGCTGAAGCTGCTGGGGCCAGCTATGGGCGCGCGTGACCACAGCGACCTGTTTCGCGTCACCGACACTTATCGCTCCGGCGCCGAGGGCAAAGCCAAGACCGAGCAACTGATTCGGACACTGTATTCGCTGCTGGAAGACATGCTTTTCCTGCGGTCGGGTACGGCGGAGCTGGTGCGCAACCAGGACATCCAGCCAGAGCTGGCGCGAATGGCCGAGAGCGTGGACTTTCCCTGGATTGTCACCGCGGTCCAGCGGCTGGGCGAGTTGGAGAGCGGAATGCGCCGCAATCTGCTGCGTTCGCTGGCCCTGGACACCTTCGCCACCTCGCTGGAGATGACACCAAAGTAGCATTCAAATGATTGTCTTGGCCGAACGCCTGTGTTAGGGTATCGCTAAGTTCACACCTAGGAAAACCTCGGGGTCAACCCAACGCCAACGCTCGCCACGCTTGCCGTGCCAGTTACGGCGTCCCGAGTTCACCATCGCCGAAAGGCTGGTGTGCAGACCACAGGAGCCAATCACCATGAAAGAGTCCATGGATGCCACCGCCGTAGGGCGAGCTATTGACCCGGAAGGGTTTGCCAACCGCAAGCTGATCCGCCCCGCACTGAACCGCACCGACCATCCCCGCCCGGAGGTTGAGCGCCGCGAACGGGCTGATCGCCCTGACCGCTCCAACTCCAACGGCAAGAAAACGCCGCCGCCGGAACAGACCCACGCCGAGAATTTCTATTATCAGAAGCAGATGCAGGCCAAAACACCGATGGTGCTGGTGCTTCAGGACGGCGAGGAGATTCACGGCATGATCGAGTGGTACGACAAGTACTGCCTGAAGGTAAATCGCACCGGCGCGTCGAATCTGCTGATCTACAAGCCCAGCATCAAGTATCTGTACAAGGAAAGCGAAAAGTAGAAGGGCGGCGGGCCGCGAGCCTCCGAGCCCCGAGCATTTCGTAACCACACCACGTGGCGTCATCCTGAGCGTAGTGAGTCCGCCGCGGCGGACGAACGAAGTCGAAGGATCCCTATACATAAGGCCGTCGTGCGGTATGGGAAGAGTGCCGCCGGCTGAAGCCGGCTCCCGGGTTCTTGTGGCCAGCTTACCCAGGGCTCGCGCCCTGGGCTCAATGCGCTTTCGCCCTGCGGGCTCGATCTTCGCGGTCCAATCGTTTTTCGATCTAACGGAGCTTGCAGCTAGGAATCGGACTGGCGATGGCAATTATCGAAGCCTGATAACGACGCTCTACGCCGGCATATGGATGGCGCATTTTGATAGACGTGCCGCCCCCGAGGGGCTCAATCTTGATAATGCACCCACCCAGCGCTGAAGCGCTGGGCTATGTTATGCCGTGCCTACGGCACTGGTTTTTCGCGCTTCTTATCTCGCTGCGAAAAGCAAGGTTGGTTGAAACAGCTGACGACTGACAACCGACCACTAGCCACCGACCACTAGCCACTGCCCCCTAGCCACTGACCACTAGCCACTGGCTCTCACAGCTTCGGCAGCACGATGCCTTTCTGTCCCTGATACTTGCCGTGCTTGTCCTTGTAGCTGATTTCGCAGATCTCGTCGGCCTGGAAGAACAGGATCTGGCAGAGGCCTTCATTGGCGTAGATGCGCGCGGGCAGCGGCGTCGAGTTCGAAATCTCGAGGGTGACGAAGCCTTCCCACTCCGGCTCAAACGGGGTGACGTTGACGATGATGCCGCAGCGCGCGTAGGTCGACTTGCCGACGCAGATGGTCAACACGTCGCGCGGGATCTTGAAGTACTCCACCGAGCGCGCCAGGGCAAACGAGTTCGGCGGGACGATGCAGACATCGGTTTGCAGGCTGACGAAGGAGCGCTCGTCGAACTTCTTGGGATCGACGATGGTGCTGTTGACGTTGGTGAAGATCTTGAACTCGTCGGCGACGCGCAGATCGTATCCGTAGGACGACAGACCGTAGGAGATGACGCCTTCGCGGACCTGCTTCTCCGAGAAGGGGTTGATCATATCGTACTCGTTGGCCATTTTGCGGATCCAGCGGTCGCTCTTGATTGCCATCGTTCTCCTTAGATTACCGATTGCCATCTGTGACGTGTCATCCCAAGCGACGAGCCGCTTCGGGCGAGCAGTCGAGGGACGCGTTGTCTGTCGGATCTCCGGCGCACTGCCTGCGAAAAGCAGGTCCCTCGACTTCGTTCGTCCGCTCGCTCGCGCGAGCGGACTTACTGCGCTCGGGATGACACATCGAATAAAGAGCCGCAACGGCGCAGCTAAAGCTGCGCCCCTTCAAAACCAGCGATAACGAATTTTATGCAGCCTGAAGTCAATGTCCTCATGCCAACCCGCTCGTCTGCAAAACGTCATCTTACGGAATGCGGAGCCAATTGACAAAGCCGATATGTTAAAAAAAGTATGTGCCGAACAGGGCCGCTGAGGTGACGGTGTTACGCAGGAAGATCATTTTACTGCTCGGATTTCTGGCCATCCCGGCGCTGCTCTGCGCCCAGCACGAGATGATCACCATCAAGGGCCACTCGCGCGGGAGCAAGAGCTCTGGGGGCGACCGCGCTTTTCTTTATGGCGAACTCGAAGGCCACTCGGTGGTGCTGCAATGCGTGCTGGCGCATGCCGATTGCAAGGAGCTGCCTCGAGGGCAGTACGAAATCGACAGGCTGATTGTGGGCGAGGAGGGTGCTTACAAGGGTTGCCCGAATGTCGATATCTACCGGGTTGGCGCCGACCGTTCCAAGGAAGAGCCGCTGGGCGAGTACTGCCTGCGCGGGGAATAGACCCGATGCGCCTGACGCATAACTGAAATATTGACAATCCCCCCGGGCTTCACTAGGATTCGCCCATCCGCTCGAAAGTCGAAGTATAAAAGTAACTTACGCGAAGCTGTGAAGTCGGATAGAATCACAGTTGCGTCAGCGGTGCAGGCCATTGCGCCCCGGCGAGCGTCAACTTGTGGAGCCCCTTGTGATCAAACTGGACCTGATCAACGAAGTTGTCACCAAGACTGGCGTCACCAAAACCAAAGCGGAAATGGCCGTCGAGACCGTCTTTGAAAGCATGAAGAAATCGCTGGCGAAGGGCGAGCGCATCGAATTGCGCGGCTTTGGCGTCTTCACCGTGCGGCCGCGCAAGACCGGCATCGGCCGTAACCCGCGCACCGGCGCGGAAGTCAATATTCCCCCCGGCAAGGCGGTCCGCTTCAAGCCGGGCAAGGAGTTGCAGTCGATCGAGTAAAGCAGTTGCCAGTTGCCAGTTGTCAGCTCGCAATTGCCACTTGCTGGCTGAAACGTCGCTGGCAACCAGCAACTGAGGCGCTGGCAGCTGACGGTGAACCACACTCTCCAGCACCACATCAGGGAGTCGCAGCAACTGATAACCGACAACTGACAACTGTTTTCCACGATGTCTAACTCCACGCCGCCCGTCTCTTACACCTTCGAAGTCTCGTCCTATCCGCAGGTCTTTGCGCCCGCGCCGGTGAGCCGCCGGCGATACTGGCTGCACATTTTGCTGCTGCTGATCACGCTGTTCACGACGCTGGTGGTGGGAGCGCGCTTGGAAAGTAATTTTCTGCACAATCAGCCGGCCTTTACCGACGATTCCGTCGTGCTGCCGCTGTTTCACCTGAAGTGGCTGGTCCGCCATCCCGCAGACATCCTGCTGGGCCTGCCGTTTTCATTGACGCTGATGGGCATTCTGCTGGCGCACGAGCTTGGACATTTCTTCGTCGCCAGGAAAAATGGAGTTGATGCGACCCTGCCGTTCTTCATTCCCGCCCCAACATTGATTGGAACGTTTGGCGCGGTCATTCGCATCAAGTCGCCAATTCGCTCGCGGCAGGCGCTGTTCGACATCGGCATCGCGGGACCGATTGCGGGATTTCTGGTTGCGGTTCCGGTGCTGTTCTGGGGACTGGCGCTCTCCAAGCCCATGCCTCCCACTGCGGTTGATTCTTCGCTACTCCTCGGCTATCCGCCGATTTTCGCTATCGTCTATCGAGCGGTGGCGCCGCTTATGGCGCATCCCGTCTCGCTGGGCAGCCTGTATCTGCATCCGGTGGGAGTTGCAGCCTGGGTGGGCATGCTGGCCACCGCGCTGAACCTTTTGCCCGGCGGGCAACTGGACGGCGGCCACATCACGTACGCCGTGGCGCCGCGAGCGCACCGGTGGGTGACGTGGGCCAGTATTGCTGTGCTGATACCGCTGGGCATTCACTTCTGGCCGGGCTGGCTGGTCTGGGCGGTCATCCTGGGATTCACCGGCCTGCGGCACCCGAATGTTCCCAAGTGGCCGCCGCTCGACAGAAATCGCCAGGCACTGGCGCTGCTGGCGGTGCTGATGCTGGTGCTGACGTTTGCGCTGGCGCCGATTCGCGGCTTTCTGGGCAGCTAATTTCACGTTCAGACAATCCCGGACGTATCAAAAGTGCCTTTCTCGATGGTTTGTAACGGGGCACGGCTTCAGCCGTGCCGAAATGGCCAGGGATACGTGGGGCTTCAGCCCCTGAGGTTCTGCCTGGCAGGGGCTAAAGCCCCATACACTTTCTTGATACGCTCTTCGGCACGACTGAAAGTCGTGCCCTGTTACAAACCGCTCAGTCACCAGCTTTCGAGGCCGATCATGATACCGCCCCCGCCAAGAATTAGTGTGCTTTTCAGACATGCTGCCTGAGAGCGCGACCGTAACCACGCGGCCGAAGTAGTGTTGCTACCCTGGCAAGAGCGACCCGGCCACAGATTTCGCTGACTATTTTGATTCACAAGTTCAGGTTGGGTCAGTGACGCGAGGTAATCGCCGCGGGTGACTCTTGGGTTCACCAGCCACATATGGTGCATTGACAGCGGTTTCCCGCTCCGTGAGAATCGGGGATAGCAGGAAAGGACTCACAATGTTTCAAGAAGAACAGAGCGCTCCTCCTGAATCGCGATGGAGCGCCTTTGGCTCCAGCGACGTCCTGAAGTATGTATTACTGGCGGCCGCGGTCCTCTACGTGATCGCGACCCTGTATCTGATGTTCGGCATGAAGACGCAAATGGTGGCGTTGCAACAGAAGCAGGCCGCTCTGGAAACCGCGCAGACCGATCTGGTCAAGCGCATGCACGCGACGTCGTCGGAATTAAGGCAGACCCTCAGCACGGAAGTCGGCATGACCAAGCAGGAGCTGGCGGATCGTGCCGCCGAACTGCAAAAGGAGCAGAAAGCGACGGCTGCGGCCGCCGCCAGGCTGGCTGCCCAGCAGAGCCAACAGAGCCAGCAGATCGCCGCCGTCAACGGCGAGGTCAGTGGCGTGAAGACCGACGTGGGTGCGGCCAAGACCGATATCCAGAAGACCCAGACCGACCTGGCCGCAACCAATGCCAAGCTGGAGAAGACCATTGGCGATCTCGGCGTGCAGAGCGGCCTGGTGGCCCACAACTCTTCCGAACTGGAGATGCTGAAGCGCAAAGGCGAGCGCAATTACTACGACTTCACCCTGCAAAAGAACGCGCGCACCCCGGTGGGCACCGTGAGCCTTCAGTTGAAGAAGGTGGACGCAAAGAAGGGCCGCTTTACCCTCGACGTGATGGCCGACGATCGCACCATCGAGAAGAAGGACAAGACCGTGGCCGAGCCGTTGCAGTTCTATACCGGGCGCGATCACATGCTGTATGAGCTGGTGATCTTCTCGGCGGGCAAGAACAGCATCAGCGGGTATCTGGCGACGCCGAAGAACGCGCCAGTGCCGGTAACGCCGTAGAGAAGAGCTGAGATAGAGCCTGGGTTTGGAAGGGAACGGCCTTCAGGGTCTGGGTGAGAACTCAATGTTGGGAGGCTAGAGTCTCGGATAAAACGGAATCTCATCCCGAAGGGCGAAAGTAGAATAGCCCAGCGCGGAAGCGCTGGGTGGAGTAGCAAGTGTAGCCGAGTCCCCCGGGGACGACACTGGCTCTCACCCAGGGTTCGGGCCCTCCGTTGATGCGGCAAATGGCGATGCGGCTTCAGCCGCCGAAGAACTTCGCCTTGACTTAAATCAGGGTTTCCCTAGGGGTTCCATAACGGGAAATAATCGGGTCGTTGTAGCATGTTAGTGCTATATAAATGGCTTAGCCGAAGATCTCCCGGATTTAAGGCATCTGGCCATTCCGTAGAATGCCCCGCAATCGCGCAGATAGGCCTGCTACACAGCCTGTATCTCGCTGGACGGCTTGAAGGCCGTCCGAGGGATTCCGCGCTCGTCCTCGGGCACATTGCGCAAGAGTTTGCACATAAGCCTGTGCATGTATAGTGCGAGTATGTACATTTTAGTGCTACACGCAGGGCTGGCGATGACCGGTTAGCCGAAAGTAGTATGCGCCATCTGCGCTGCCGCCGGTTAGATCCAGGTTAGATAGCGGGTGAGCCTGCGACCGCGGGGTGGGGAGGGGCGGTGCCGGGCGTCGGCTCGCAAGCCCGTGCTCCTATCCACGTCGTCATCTTGTTCAGCACATTTTCCCAGGTCGCCTGCGTAATCTCCTCATCGGGGACCCACACCCACACAAACAGCTGGACCTTGGGATTCTTCTGCACCACTTCGGAGTAGCCGGAGTTCCGGGCCGCCAGGCGCAGCGGCTCGTCCAGCAGGGGAGCCAGCGTATTCATGAAGACGCGCGTCGCCCGCGGCTTGCCTAGACATCCCGAAGGAGGTGGTGGGAAGTCTTTCGGACTATTGTCGGGATCCAGCGAGGCGAACCGGACCAGCACGGGAGAGTCGTTACTGAAAAGATGTCCCTTCTCGACCCATTTGTCCCAGGCAGTTTTGAAGTCATCCTGGCCACCGTGGAGCTCCTGCGATTTCCGCAGCAGTACGTCTCGCAGTGGCAGATCCAGCAGCGGTTGACCATCCAACAAATCTTCGGGATTCAGCCTCCACATCCAGACTTGCTTGTTGTCGGAAATATTCACGTTCGGCACCAGAAACTCGGGCACCTTGGCCTCGGCTGAGTTCGTGTTATTGACCGGTTCGGAGGTCCCGGTTCCGATAAATCTCTCGTCCACACTCAGGCGGTCCTTGAGTACGGCGCGAACCGTGGGATTGGCCAGCAACACTTGTCCGGCCATGACTCCACTGGTCAAGCGGGTCAGCGCCGTATCGGCAGACTTGCCCGGGCGATCGCCCAGCACGGGATCCAGCACCTGGGTGATGCAGGCTTCCACCTCCGGACTCTTCTTGTCCTTACATCGGGCCGCGGAGGTCTCGACTGACTTTTGCCATTTCAGCCATTTCTCTGCCAGGTCTGCGTTGCGCTTGGGAGACCACACCAAAACCAGAAACAGAACTGCAACCAGGCCCACTACGATGAGCCAGGGCAGCACCAGGGAAAGGGCGTGTGCCTCGGTAATATTGGGAAAGAACCTCAAACCTATCGCGACCAGCAATGCGATCCCCGCCCACATTCCGACTTTGGCCGGGTTCGAGGTGAAAATGTTCGCAATTACCGCGACCAGAGCTGGTGGCCCCGTCAAATCAACACAAAGATTGAGTGTCTTTCTATGCCAGCCCCGTCCCCCGAATGCAAGGTCGGCTGCCGATATTTCCGGGGAAACAGGTGCAGGTTTTGGTGTGGTCTTCATACCTGGAGTGTCCGTTTTTCCGCTGGTCAATTTCTTCGAGACCTCCGGAGCGGCGGCTATTGTACATCGGCTGTCCCGCGGACGTGGCATCAATCTTTCTTGTAAGCGCAAGCCCAGCGACGATTCCTTGCCGTCAAGTCTGTTAAGAACCGTTCGGTCGTGAGACCATGTCGGCATGAACAAGAAGCCGATCGCTAAACCATCGAAGCCCACCAAAGCCAAGACCGGGAAAAAGATCGCTGTATCGGCCGGAGTAATAGCGGGAAATAAGTTGGGCGGAATGACGCCTCAATATCCCGCTATGACCAAGGCAAAGAAGGCGCAAGGGGCGGTCTCAGGCAGTTCGGCCCGGAAATCGCCAGCGCAGAAGTAATCGCCTTCCCTTGACGCCTCCCAGGGTAATTCTTGACTCGCGGCGCGATGTCGCATAAACATTTCTACGGCGTTCAACAAGGTAGCCTCCGATGCCCGACAATGCAGCCCCCAGCCCCCTGACGCTTTCCGTTGATCGCGACGGCGATGCCGCCGTGGTGCGATGCAGCGGCCGGTTGGTGTCGGGGCCGAACGACCTGCTCTACCTCCAGGTTAAGCAACTCATCCCAGAGTGCAAACGCATCGTGCTGGATTTGCAGGAGACCACTCACATGGACAGCTCGGGCCTGGGGACGGTGGTTCGTCTGTACGCTTCCGCCAAATCCGCGGGCTGCGCTTTGGAGCTCGCCAACATCGGTAAACCCGTTCGCTATCTTCTTGGCGTCACGCATCTCATCTCGGTATTGACCATCATCGGCGAAAACAATATCCGGCTGGGATAAGGAAACTCTGCTTGAGTTCCGGCCTTGAAGGGGAGGGCGATTGAGTTCTGCCTTGAAGGCGTGGCGATTACGTTCTGGCCTTGAAGGCGTGGCGATTACGTTCTGGCTTTGAAGGGGACGGCGATTGAGTTCACGCCTTGAAGGGGACGGCCTTTAGGCCGTCCGTTAGAGCCGCATAATCACCGCGGCTTTAGCCGCTGAGGGACTTCGCCTTGACTTAATCAGAAGCTTCCTCAGCCATTGCAGCCCGCCCCGCTGAAACCTTCTTCCGCAGTCGCCCGTATCAGACGCGGAGAGACAACATGCACGCGACCCTGACGGCGACTGTACCTTCCCGGCAACTTTCCCCAGCCGCGCCCCCCGATACTCCAACCCAGCCCATCGCGCCCTGGTGGCACACCGTTCTGGTGCTGCTGCCGATCGCGATGATGTCGGTCGCCGGCGCCTACCAGCACGGGCTTCCCAATGCCAATCTGCCGGGCATGAGCTCGCGGCTCTCAGGCTACTTCACCGTGATTGCGGTTGAGTGGTTTGTGGTATGGATGATCTGGCTCGCACTCCAACGCCGCGGGCTCTCGCTTGGCAGCCTGGTCTCAGGGCAGTGGCAATCGCTGAAAAGCTTCTTCCGCGATCTGGGACTTGGCGCCGGACTCATCGTCGTCGCCGTGCCGGTGGCAAGCGGCCTGATTCATCTTCTGCGCGTCCACACCAATAGCACTTTGGCTGCGATTATTCCTCACACCGTTTTCGAACTCGTGGTATGGCTGGGACTGTCCTTCACCGGCGGCTATTGCGAAGAGCTGATCTTTCGCGGATATCTCACGCGGCAGTTCAGCGCGTGGACGGGCAGCCGCGGCGTCGCCATCGTCCTGCAAGGCGTGGCTTTTGGGCTAGGTCACGGATATTACGGCGTCGCCATGCTGGCCATCATGGTCCATGGATGTCTGTTGGGACTGCTGGCCTACTGGCGCAAGAGCCTGCGTCCCGGAATGCTGGCCCACGGGCTGCAAGATGCCCTCGGCGGCGTGCTCGGGTTCTTCGCGAGATAGACGGGAGTGTATCTGCGGGTGCCCCAGGTCTCGCGCTGTTCGAGACCTGGGAGGTCGAATCGCCGATCCCATGGCCGATATTCTCGCAGTCACAGCACGAGGATAACAAGTACGTTTATGCCTGGGCACTCAACCGGGTCTCGAAACCGCGAGACCCGGGGCACCCGGCTTAGGCAGATCGTTAGCGCTTGAGCAGAACTCTTGAACCGTTCGCTTACATGGCTGAAGCGATGGTTTCCTGATGGAAGGGCGAAACCCACTTGCCGCCCTGCTTCTGCCAGATGGAACTGGCAATCACCTTCGGAGCGATCTTCTTGCCTCCACAGGTTCCGTCCTGGCTCGCCTTGTAGGTCATGAGCACCGTATCTTTGTCCAGCCACATGTAGGCAAAATCAGACAGGCTGAAACTGGCCACCGCACAGTTGTCCGAAGCCATGTCTTTTATGATGTTGCTCTTGCCGGTGTCCATCATGCCGCCGGCGATGTTAACTGCATTGTCAGGCAAAATATCGTTGAAGGCCTTCGAATTATTATCTTTCCACGCCTGCCAGCCAGCCTGCTCTTTGCTTTGCAGTGCCTTCTCTACTGCATCTTTCGATTGCGCTTGCAGCGAAACCGCCGAGAGCACCAAAGCAAAACTCAAGATCGATACCACAGATCTCTTCGTCATAGTCATCATCTCCTCGCCCTTTCAAAGAATGGAAATGCGACAGCATTATAGCGAAGGAGCACGAATTAGCAACCTCGTGCGCAACCTATCCCATCTCGCTCCGTCTGCTACTTCTTCGCTTTCGGCGGATAGCCCTTAAACAGTTTGGCGACAGCCTTGTCGAGGTTCTTGATGTTCTTGTTCGAATTGTCGTTGATGGTATCGCTTACCGAACCGCGCCACACCAGCTGCTTATCCTTGGTGTCCGCCATCTCCACCACCAGGGTACCGATTTTGAAAACAAAAGTCGTATTCACCGCGGCATTTGCTCCTGCGTTTCCCCAACCCCAGGTCGGGCCCAGGCCATAGCCCGCACCCGCCACGCTCTTCTCATCCTTGATGCTGTTGCTGTAGACCACCCACAGGTCAGGGTTGGAGGTGACTTTGCTCAGGCCTTTGGCTTGCAACTGCTTGTCAACCGCGTCCACAATGCGCTGGTCCCACAGCCCGTGCGCGGGATTTGGGCTCGCCTCCCACATGTAAGTGTGATAGCTGGAAAAATTCGCGCTGCGGTCCGCATCGATGCTGACCTTTTGCGCGAAAGCCAACGTGGAAACCATCAGGCACAAGGCGGCGGCCGCCAATACTCGCGTCTTCATATAATCCGGCTCCAAACAGATGGGATTGATTGCTGCACGATGAGGCTACCACGCGTGCACGTTGCAAACGATACTATTCTCGGGTGCTGTCGTCCAGCGCCGGTTGGCAGGTGCCTTGAAGGGGCACACCTTCACGCGCTGCTGACAAAATTGTTGTCGGCGCGTTTTGAAGGGGCACGCCTCCAGGCGTGCCGTCACAAGTCCCTTAAACTTGTCATCACGAGGAGGCCTTCAGGCCGACGAGGGATCTGCTTTCGAGTTTTTCAGCAGCCTGTGAAGCTGTGCCCTTTCAATTCCGTGCCGCCGACTTACTTACTTCGCCGCGCCGCTCTGGTCGTGCAGCACGATAGGCTTCTGGTCATACGGGTCAATGGTCACCGTCAGATCTTTGCGCGAATCGAATTGCTGTTGCGTGATGGGCAGGGTCACCATCACCGTCGCTTTCTGCTCTCCGCCGGGCTGGATCTTGGTCTCGACCTGCAACGGCCGGCCATGTCCCGCCAGATCGGGATACGCCGTGAGGTACCGGTCATAGTCGCTGGCCGAGGCCGCCTCGTCCGACTGCTCGCCCTGGTCCGTCTTCACCGCCGCGCTGATGTCTTTCACGTACAGCGTCTTGTCGCTGACATTCCGCAAGCGTGAATGCCACCAGAATCATCGGGCTCGGCATATTGGCGGGCTGGCTGAACCACACGCCGTCAATGTTGCCCTGCGCGACCGGCTTGGCCCGCTGGGTGTAAGCGATGATAGCGACCACAACTGGCGACCAGCACAATCGCGATCGCCACCGGAGCTATGGGCGGAAGGCTGCGCTTCGCCGTGCCAAACTCGTCGTAAGCGGAAGGCTGCGGCGGTGCGATTTCCGGCGCAACGGCTTCCGGCGGAGTTTCGTTCCCCGGCATTGGCCGGCATTGGTGCATACTCCGGCGTGCCGGCGTTGGCCGGAATTTCGTTCTCAGCCATAGATCATCTCCCCAGTCCCTAACAAGGTCCCCAATCCCCAGCCCCTGACACCGACAACTGACAACTGACAACCGACAACTGGCTACTGGTCACTAGCCACTGGCCACTGTTTTCTCATCGCCTTGCGAAATTCCTTCTCCGGCAGCGTGTTCAGCACGTCCGCCGGCGTCAGCCACGCGCGCCGCGCTTGCAGAATACCGTACTTGATCTTCCCGAAGTGCGAAGTATGGTGCGCATCGGTGTTAATCACGATCTTCACGCCGCGTTCGCGCGCCATGCGCAAATGCACGTCGTTCAAATCCAGCCGGTCAGGATAAGCATTCAGTTCCATCGCAACTTTATTTTGCAGTGCGGATTTCAGGATCGCGCTCATATCGAAGCCGTAGGCATCGCGCCGCAACAACAGCCTTCCCGTCGGATGCCCCAGGATCGAAACATTCTTATTGTCCAATGCACGCAGCAGCCGGTCGGTCATCTGCTGCGGCTCCTGATTGAAGGCCGAGTGTACGCTGGCGACGACCACATCCATCTGCTCCAGCACCTCATCGGACAGGTCGAGCTCACCGTCCGCCAGAATGTCGACTTCAATTCCCGCCATGATGGTGATGCCGCCCATTTGGTCGTTGGCGGCGCGAATGCGCGCGATGTGCTCCACCGCGCGTTTGTCGTCCAGCCCATTGGCAAACGCCAGGTTCTTCGAGTGGTCGGTGATGGCGATGTACTTGTAGCCGCGCTGCTTGGCCGCCTCGGCCATCTCGTCAATGGTGCACTTGCCGTCGGTTTCGACCGTGTGCATGTGGACCTCGCCTCGCAAGTCTTTCACCGTGATCAGCCGGGGCAGCTTGTGCTCGGCCGCAGCTTCAATTTCGCCGCAGGCCTCGCGCATCTCCGGCGGAATCGTGTCCAGCTTGAGCGCGCCATAAATCTCGTCCTCCGTCGCGCTCGCCACCAGCTTCTCGTTGTCCAGACGAAACAGCCCGTACTCATTCAGCGTGTAGCCCATCTTCAGCGCCCGCTGCCGCAGGCTGACGTTATGGTTTTTCGAGCCGGTGAAGTACTGCATCGCCGCGCCGTAGGATTCCGCCGGCAGCAGCCGCACGTCCACCTGCATTCCATTGCGTAGTTTGAAGCTGACTTTGTTCTCGCCTTTGGCCAGAACTTGTTGAATGCCGGGAAAGCGCAGGATCTCCTCGATCAACTCGGCGCGTTGTCCCTCGTCAACGCAACACGGCCCGGTGATCAGCACATCCAGATCGCCAACCGTCTCGCGGCCCCGCCGCAACGATCCCGCAGGCGTAATCTTCTCGATGCCCTTAATGTGCTTCAGGTGTTCGGTGAGCTTCTCCGCCGTGCGGTCAGCTTCGTCCAGCAGGAATCGTCCCGGAGATGCGGCGATAATCCTCGATCGCCTTCAGGATTTTCTGCTCGCTCTTTTCGCTTAGCCGCGGCAGCTCGCGCAGTTTGCCTTCGCGCGCCAGCTTCTCCACGGCCGCCAGGTCGCTCACCTGGAAGGCACTCCACAGCAAGGCAATCGTCTTCGGCCCTAGTCCCTGTATCTTCAGCAATTCCAACATGCTGGGCCGATATTTCTGAAGTAACTCTTGATGAGACGAAAGCTTCCCCTCGCGACTCAGCTCCTGAATGTTGGCGGCCATGCCTTTGCCGATGCCGGGGATCTCCAGCAACTTTTTCGGCTCGTCCAGCAGTTCAGAAACCTGTTGCGAATGTCCCTCCAGCGCTTCGGCGGCCCGGCGATACGAGCGAATGCGGAACGAGTCGTCGCCATTGACCTCCATCAGGTCGGCGGTCTCATAGAAGATCTGCGCGATGGCCTTGTTTTCCAAGCGAAAGATACCCGTGCGAAATTGTATCGTGTCGGGGGCTGGTTATTCCGAGCTGTTTTGAAGCGGCGCAGCTTCAGGAGGCCTTGAGCCTTTCCAGCGTGTGCTTGCGGGTGGTTTATCCTTGTCATCACGAGGCGGCTCGGCCGGCTTTGGAAAACGTCGTTTTCGATTTGCTTTGGAGGGGCGCAGCTTTTTGGCTGCGCCGGTGCCAGCCTTTTATTTTGTCATCACGAGGAGGCCTTTAGGCCGACGAGGGATCTGCTTTCCCCTGTTTCGCGGGCAGCCTCCAACCTGGCGTACGACCATCATGCCGGAAAAGCATTCAGTCTCGATCAAGCCTGCGCGCAACATTCTGGGAAGCCTGCGCGTGCCCGGCGACAAATCCATTTCCCACCGCTATGCCATGCTGGCCGCGCTCGCCGCTGGACGCTCGCGCCTCGACAACTTTGCTCCCGGCGCCGACTGCGCCAGCACTCTGGGCTGCGTTCGCGCTGTGGGCTGCAAGGTCGAGCGCGATGACAAGGGAGCGGTCGTCATCGACGGCCTGGGTCCACAGCTCCACGCGCCGCACTCGCCACTCGATTGCGGAAACTCCGGTTCGACCATGCGCATGATGTCCGGCATCCTGGCCGCGCAGCCATTCGCCAGCGAGTTGATTGGCGACGAATCGCTCTCACGCCGCCCCATGAAACGCGTTATCGAGCCCCTGACGCAGATGGGAGCCCAGATTCACGCCAATGACGACCGCGCACCACTGCGCATCCATGGCGCCAAGCTGCACGGCATCAACTACGCACCGCCGGTGGCCAGCGCGCAGGTCAAGACTTCAGTATTGTTCGCGGGATTATTGGCGCAAGGTCAGACTACGGTATCCGAGCCGGCCCGCACCCGCGACCACGGCGAACTGGCTCTGCGCGCCTTCGGCGCGGAAGTCGAGCGCAGGCAAAACGCAGTCAGCATCGTTGGCGGGCAAACGCTGCATCCCTTGGAAGCATTCGTGCCGGGCGACATTTCCTCCGCGGCTTTCTTCCTGTGTGCCGCGACGATTTTTCCCGACTCCAACCTCGTAATCGACGGCGTGCTGCTGAACCCCACGCGCTCGGCGCTGCTGGACGTGCTCGCCGCGATGGGCAGTCGCATCTCCATGGTGCGCGTCGAAGAGAGCCACGGCGAACTGGTGGGGACCATCGCGCTGGTGCCGGGGCAGGGAAGACATGTGCGGATCGAAGGCCCTCTGACTGCGTTGCTGATCGACGAGCTTCCTGTGCTTGCGGCTATCGCGCCGTTTACTGCCGGTGGGCTGGAGGTTCGCGATGCGGGCGAGCTGCGCGTGAAAGAATCCGACCGCCTGAGTGCGGTGACTCGCAATCTTCAGGCGATGGGCGCGCAAGTGGAGCAGACCGCCGATGGCTGGCGCATTCCCGGCGGCCAGCACCTGCACGGCGCCGAAATCGAAAGCTACCACGATCACCGCATTGCGATGGCGTTCGCCGTCGCGGCACTGCGCGCCGACGGCGAGACGCTTATCCACAGCGCCGGCTGCGTCGCCATTTCCTATCCCAGCTTCTTCCAGGATTTGGAAGGCCTGCTGGAGCGATGAATCCTTAACCTGATGTCATCCCTTCCGTCCGAGCAGAGGGTGAATTCTTATACTTTGTGTCATCCCGACAATCTTCGTGTCATCCCGACCGAGCACTTCAGTCCGAGTGGAGGGACCTGCTTTCCTTTCCGAGACTACCGTACCCCCGTTTTGAAGGGGCACGCCTTCAGGCGTGCCGTTAAGCCAGACAAAAATCCCGGCTTTAGCTGCTGAAGGAGCGAACATCACTCTGAAACCTGATACTCCTCTTCGCGCTCGATCGCGGAAATCTGTATGACCGCAACCCCCGCCTTCGTCAGCGCTTCATTCAGCTTAGCCAGCTGCGCGCTCTTTAGCTGCGTCCACGCGTCGATGCTGTCCTTTGCCGCCTGCTCCGACTCGCGATAAAGCTCGACCGCCTGTGACGGCACCGTGCGATCGCTGCTCTCCACCACCCGCAGCGCTGCTCCCAGACCAGAGCTTGCCGACTCCAGCCCGCCGATCGCCCCCGGGCTCGTTCTCTCGCCTTTCTCGATCTTCCCGATGATCAAGTTCAGCTCCGTCACCTGAGCGAGAAGCTCCTCATGCTGCTTCAAGCTTCCCGCCTCAATCTCGCTCAGCCGCTTCTTCACGGCAGCGATTTCAGCCAGCGCCTTACGGCTGCTTCGCACCTCGGCGAAAAACTCCAGTGCGAGACGAAGCTGCTCCTCCAGTTCGGCCCGGGTCGCCTGCGAGCGCGGATCCATTTCCACCTTCAGCGGCTGCGTCAGCGCATTGCCGTCCACCGTCAGCTTCAGCTGATAACTTCCCGGGGCCGCGCGCGGCCCACGCGGCGCGCCAAAACCTTCCTCCTCCTCGATCTCGGGGTTTCCACCCGAGCTGCCCCAGCGCAGGTCCCAGACAAAGCGATGCGCGCCGGCGGTGTTCTCCAGCACTACCGGCTTCGCAAGCCAGCGCTCGGCGATGGCCAGGGGAGGATGCGGTTGCTCCTTCTTTTGCCCGGAGCTGTATCGGCGCACCAGCTTGCCAGTCGAATCGGAGATCTCCAGCGTCACCAACTTTGCCGCCGCCGGCAGGTAGTAATCGACGATCGCCCCGTCGACAGGGTTCTTGGCTATCGGTTCTTCAGGCGGTAGCGGACTACCGAGGAAAACATCGTTATCGACGCGAATTGCAGTGGCAGGTTTATAAAGCCGAGAGCTCGCTACCTGCGATTGCGGATTCATCTGCCGCAGCAGCGTGATGTCGTCCAGGATCCAGAAGGAGCGCCCGAAGGTCGCGATAGCCAGATCGTCACCATGAATCGTGAGGTCACGGATCGACGTGACCGGCAGGTTCAACTGCAACCGCTGCCAGTGATCGCCATCGTCGAACGAAACGTAAATTCCAAGCTCAGTTCCGGCAAACAGCAATCCCTTTCTTTCAGTGTCCTCGCGGATCGCATTCACGAACGAGTTGGCCGCAATGCCATTCACTATCGGCTGCCAGCTCTTCCCATAATCGCGCGTGCGGTAGATGTAGGGCGTCTGGTCATCGAGCCGGTGACGATCAACCGCAACGTACGCCATGGCCGGATCGAAGCGCGAGGCCTCGATCATCGCAATCTTGCTCCAGTCGCTCAGCCCCGGCGGCGTAACATTCTGCCAGCTCTTGCCGCCGTCGCGCGTCAGGTGCAGCAGTCCGGTATCGCTGCCCGCCCAGACCTCATCGGCCTTCACCGGCGATGGCGCGATGCTGAACACAACCCCATAGCCGCGCTGCTTGGCGTTCTGCACCGTCGTCGGTCCCGACGGCCTTTCGGCTGCACTCGCCTCCGCTCCGGTCAGATCGGGGCTGATCTGCTGCCAGTGCAATCCACCGTCAGTCGTCTTCATCACGAACTGCGTTCCCAGATACAGCGCGTTCTTCTCCGCCGCCGACAGCACCAGCACCGGAGTCCACGGGTCGCGATACTTGCGCTGATTGATATCGCTGCCAAAGCTCTGCATCGGCCACGGCGTGATGTCCTGGCTGAACGAAGTTCGGCGATCGAAGCGCACTACGCTCCCGTAAACGCCGCTGGCGTAGAGAATGTTGGAGTCGTTGGGATCAACGGCAATCCAGCCGCTTTCGCCGCCGCCTACCATGAACCAGTCGCGTCCGGTGATGTTGCCGTGGTCGGTGCGATTGGGAACGCGCGACGGAGCCCGTGTCCTGCTGCGCGCCGTACACGTGGTAAGGAAATTCGTTGTCGGTGACGACGTGGTAGAGCTGCGCCGTCGGCTGGTTGAACCACGAGGACCACGTCTCGCCGCGATTGACGCTGACCGTCGTGCCCTGGTCGGTGCCGAGGACCAGGTGCGACGAATCCTTGGGATCGACCCAAATCTGGTGATAGTCGTCGCCGCCCGGCGCGCCGCGCACAATCGTAATCGTCTTGCCGCCGTCCTCCGACTTATACAGCGCGATGTTCGGCATGTAGACGACATCGGGATGGTTGGGATCAATCGTGACGCCCATGAAATACCACGCCGCGGCTGGTGATGCGAGGATCGCCATTGGCCAGCGTCCAGGTGTTGCCGCCGTCGTCAGAGCGGTAGAGACCCGACTTTTTTTCCGCGTCGATCAACGCATACACCCGCTTGCCACCGGGCGCGACGGCCACGCCCACGCGACCCCAATCGCCGTCGGGAAGCCCGTTGCCCGATAGTTGCGTCCACGTCGCGCCGCTGTCGGTGGAGCGATAGATGCCGCCGCCCGCGCCATTGATTGGCGGATACGTACTCCAGGGCGGACGGCGCGCGTTCCAGGTGCCCGCGTAAAGAATGTTAGGGTTCGCAGTGGCGATGGCGAGATCGGAGACGCCGACGTTCGCGCCTTTATCCAGCACATGTGTCCAGGTAGCGCCCCCGTCGATTGACTTGAAGACGCCGCGCTCGGCGTTGGGCGCGTAGGCGTGACCCAGCGCGCCAACGTAGACGATGTCAGGATTGCGCGGATCGATGACGATGCGGCTGATCTGCCGCGTATCGCGCAACCCTATATTCTTCCAGCTCTGTCCGCCGTCGGTGGACTTGTAGATGCCATCGCCGGAGCTGAGCGCAGAACGGATGTCCGACTCGCCCGTGCCGGCGTAAAGAACGTTGGGATTCGAGGGCGCAACTTCCACCGCACCGATCGAAGCGATGGGCTGTCCATCGAAAACGGGATTCCAGGTTATACCGGCGTCGCTGGTTTTCCACACGCCGCCATCAACCGAGCCGAAGTAAAATACAGCTCCGCCGCCGGGAACACCCGTCACAGCCACGGCGCGGCCTCCACGGTAGGGGCCGATCAGTCGCCATTGCAAGCCGCCGAGCACATCGGGAGAGACCGTCTGAGCGGCAACGCTGATGGCAAGAAATAAAATAGCTAGAACAATAACGGTGGAACAGCAGACACGTCTTACACGTTGAATCAAATCGAGAGTCCTCTAACCCTGCAAAGTTCTGTGCGAATAGTTTAGATTACACTGGCGCGTTGCACTCCACGACTCGACGACACCAAGAGAAATCGGAAGGTGGTTTTTGACGAGGCTAGCCGGATTCAGTCAAGGATTAGCTGTTATTGGCGGCGCCTTTGCGCGTTGAAAGTTATTGGATTTCGGGAACTAACTGATGATGCAAAATCGATTTACAGCTTGTCTGCTCTCTCTACTCGCCATTCTCACTGTCTGGTGTTCAAGTGTCCGCCAAGCAGGTCGACACCTCGATCCTCACCGAGATGCGCTGGCGCAATGTTGGCCCGTTTCGCGGCGGACGCACCAGCGCCGTTTGTGGTGTCGCTAGCCAGCCCAATGTTTTTTACGCCGCGGCAGTGAACGGCGGCGTCTGGAAGACCACCGACTACGGCCGTACCTGGAACCCCATCTTCGATCGCAGCCGACCGGCTCCATCGGCGCCATCGCGGTTGCGCCCTCCGACCCGAAAATCGTTTACGTCGGCAGCGGCGAAGGGCTGCATCGCCCCGATCTGTCCGTCGGCGACGGAATCTACAAATCCACCGACGCGGGCGCGACCTGGACGCATCTTGGCCTGCGCGATGGCCAGCAGATTTCCGCGATAGCGGTCGACCCGCGCGATCCTAACCGGCTCTTTGTCGCCGTCGCTGGACATCCTTATGGACCAAACCCGGAGCGCGGCATTTACCGCTCAACCGATGGCGGCCAGAGCTTCGACAAGGTCCTCTACAAGGACGAGAACATCGGCGGCAACGATGTCGAGATCGATCCCTCCGACCCCAACATCGTCTATGCCACATTGTGGGAGGCGCGCGAAGGCCCGTGGGAGAACGGCGAATTCAGCGGCAGCAACGCCGGAATCTTCAAATCCACCGATGGCGGCAAGAGCTGGCGCCAGCTAACCGGCGGCCTGCCCAGCGCGCATCATCCAGGCGTACATCACCATCGCGCGCAGCGATCCGAAACAGTTGTTTGCGGTGGTGGCGATCAAAGGCGGCGTGGAATTCTATCGCTCCGCCGACGCGGGTGCGACCTGGTCGACGGTGACCACCGATCCCCGCCCCAGGATGCGCATCGGCGGCGGCGACCTGCCGATCGCTGCGATTGATCCCAAGAATCCCAGCGTCGTGTACGTGACCAGCACCGTGACCTGGAAGTCCACCGATGGCGGCAAGACCTGGACGGGCTTTCGCGGCGCGCCCGGCGGCGACGACTACCAGAACATCTGGATCAATCCCAACGATCCCCAGACCATCATCCTGGGCAGCGACCAGGGCGCGATCGTCACCGTGAACGGCGGGCAGACGTGGAGCTCCTGGTATAACCAGCCGACCGCGCAGCTTTACCACGTCAACGCCGACAATGCCTTTCCGTACCGCCTGTGCAGCGGACAGCAGGAGAGCGGCTCGGTTTGCATCTCCAGCCGCGGCAATGACGGCGAGATCACCTTCCGCGACTGGCATCCGGTCGCCGCCGAGGAATACGGCTACGTCGTGCCCGATCCGCTCGATCCCGACATCGTCTACGGCGGCAAGCTAACGCGCTACGACCGCCGCACGGCGCAGGCGCAGAACATCGTGCCCATGCCGCTGGGCGCGCCCGATTTTCGCGTGATCCGCACCGAGCCGATCGCTTTCTCGCCCTTCGATCCGCACCTGATGTACTTCGCCGCCAACACGCTGTGGGCAACGCGCGACGGCGGCCAGAGCTGGAAGCAGGTTAGCCCCGACCTGACGCGCAAGACCTTCGAGACCCCTGCGACGGTCGGCATCTATAGCAACGATCCGGCGGCTCAGCCCAAGCAGCGAGGCGTGATCTATGCGCTTGCGCTGTCGCAGATGGACAAGAACATCATGTGGGCGGGAACCGATGACGGCCTCATCTGGCTCACCACCGACGGCGGCGCGCACTGGAACAACATCACTCCGCCGCAGCTTTCCCCGTGGCAAAAAGTTTCTGTGCTGGAGGCGAGCCACACCGATCCCAGACGCGCCTACGCAGCCATCAACACGCTGCGCCTCGACGACCTGCGCCCGCATATCTATCGCACGCGCGACTCCGGCAAGACCTGGACGGAGATCGTCGACGGCATCCCCGCGAATGAGAACGTAACTCGGTTCGCGAAGATCCCAAGCGCAAGGGCCTGCTGTTCGCCGGAACCGAGCGCGCCGTTTACGTTTCCTTCGACGATGGCGACCACTGGCAGTCGCTGCGGCTCAACATGCCCGCAACTTCGGTGCGCGATCTGCTGATCAAGGACGACGACCTGGCCGTGGCGACGCATGGCCGCGGCTTCTGGATTCTCGACGACATCACGCCGCTGCGTCAGATGGACGGCCAGGAGTCCTGGCCGAGGATGCCTATCTGTTCGCTCCCGAGCCCGCCCTGCGCGTTCGTTCGGAACACGAATACTGACACGCCGCTGCCGCCGGATTATCCGGCGGGGCAGAATCCTCCCGACGGCGCAATCTTCAACTATTACTTGAAGTCTCCATGCTTCCGGCCCCGTGACCCTTGGAGATTATGGAACAGCCTGGGTCGGCTGTTTCGCCGCGTCTCCAGTGCCGACCCGCTGCCGGCGCCCGATCCAGAGCTGGCCATTCCGGCGTACTGGCTCCGTCCGCCGGAACCGTTGTCGAGCGCCGCCGGCTTCCATCGCTTCATCTGGGACATGCATCTCGCGCCGGTGCCGGGAATCAAGCCGGAGTATCCCATCGCCGCCGTGCCTGATAACACCGCGCCCCAGCCGACCTCGCCATGGATCATGCCGGGCAAGATACACCGTCATGCTGACCGTGGATGGCCAGAGGTACGCCAGTGCCGCTCGACAGTGGAGATGGATCCGCGGGTGAAAACCTCGCTTGCCGATTTCCAGAAGCAGTTCGATGCGTCGTTTCAGGTTTATCAAGACGTGCTGGCGCTTCAGCCCGTCGTGTTGAAAGGCCGAATGCGGCCCGCGAGCAACTGAAGGAAATGCGCGAGCAATGCGTCCGGGGAGCGCTGGCAGCGAAACTCGACGAGGTGAGCAAGAAGCTGGACGAAGTTGCGGGAGGCGAAGGAAGACGCCGGCGCGGTCCGCACACCGACAGCCTGAGCGGTGTCCGCGACTCCTTGCTCAAGATGCTCACATGCTTCAGGAAGTCGATCTGGCGCCCACCACCCAGGCGGCACAGGCGCTGCCCAAGCTGCATGAATCAACTGCGTCATTGATTGAGCAGTGGACCCAATTTGAGGCGGCGGAACTGGCGCCGTTGAAAATTCAGCCGTGAAGATCAGTTGTCAGTTGCCAGTTGCCGGTTGTGACCGCCAATATCGCTTTGTATCAGGGCACGACTTTAGTCGTGCCGATAAGCTGTTTATTTTGTCATCAAGAGCCGGCTTCAGCCGGCGGCGCAATCGCTGGCGTACTTCCGTCTCGGCAATCGACTTCGCTTTTGCGATAATGGTTCAGCGCGTTCTCGCGCTCGCGCGTGGGCCCGTAGCTCAAGTGGATAGAGCATCAGCCTTCTAAGCTGAGGGTTGCTGGTTCGATTCCAGCCGGGCCTACCATTTCCTCTATCGCGACGCGCCTCGTCTCAACAATTTGATCACTCGAAACACAAACACCGCCAGTGTGACGGCGACCGCCCCCAACGTCACCACGGGAAATGCCGGGCTGAGCCCAGCACTTCGGCCTAACGAAATTTGCAGTATGGTCCAATTCAGCCACGCGAAAGTCCACACCACTTCCGCTTTCAGCCAGCCCACCAACTCCAGCGTCAGAGGTTGCAGCCCCAGCCCAGTCTTCTGCTTGTCCGTCGTTCGCAACGGGTAGGTGAAGCGCATAGGAATACGGCTGATGAGCGTCAGGAAGCAATAGAGCAGGAATGCGACGATCGGCAACGCCCAGACGCTGATTTTCGACCCGTAGCTGTTGGGTGAGCCTGACGTACCAAAGTGCGTGGGAACCAGCGCCGGCAGCTGCGACCATAAAATTCCTGCGGAGCCAAACATCACAATCAGCCCGAGAATCGCGATGGTTTCCGCCAGCTTACGCATATCGGTTGTTCCTATCGCGATAAGCTCATGGGGCTGGACTACGACAAAGGCTGGAGCCACTCGCTAGTTGCTAATTGCTAGTTACTTCTTCTTCGTACGGATCGCGCAGATATCCTTCCACGGCAAAGTCTTCTCCAAAGCGATGCAAGGTGAGCGTCTGCACCCATGCAGCTTCGTTCATGCGCCGGTAGCCGGCTCCCAGGGCGAACGGAATTGAGCCCGTGCCGGCCAGAATCTTTGGCGCATAGTAGAAAAAAATCTTGTCCACGATGCCCTCAGCCAGCGCGGCCCAGTTGACCATGGCGCCGCCTTCGATGATCAGGCTGCTGATCTCGCGCTCGCCCAGATTGCGCATCACCCTATCAAGTTCGGGACGGCCATCGGCCGCGGGCGTAGCGCTGGGGAAAAGCAGGGTACCATCGTCCGCCGAGCGCCGCATGGGCACCTGCTCAACCACCACGCCACGCGCTTCCAGTTCGCGGCGCTTGTTTTCCTCGGCAAAGCAACAGTAGACGATGAGGTCTTCCCGCGCGGTCTTCACCACGCGCGAGTCCAGCGGTAGCCGCAAGCGCGAATCGAGGATGACCCGCAGCAGCGGCCGGCGACGCGCCAGCCCGGTCCGGTCAGTCAATAGAGGGTCGTCGGCAATCACCGTACCCACGCCCACCATGATGGCATCATTGGCGTGACGCATCTCGTGCACATGCGCCCGCGCCATTTCGCTGGTGATCCAGCCGCCGCTGGGCGCCAAACCGGAGGCCGCGTCGGGCTCGCCCGGAGGCGGTGCGATCTTGCCGTCCAGCGTCATCGCGGTCTTGAGCGTAACGAAGGGAGTCTTGTGACGAATGTACTTGGCGAAAGCCTCGTTCAGCTTCCGGGCTTCGGCCTCGCAAAGGCCTTCATGCACCTCGGTACCGGCAGCGCGCAATTTAGCGAAGCCGCGGCCCGCCACCTGCGGATTGGGGTCGCGCATGGCGGCGTAGACGCGTTTGATCCCGGCTGCAATGATGGCGTCGGCGCAAGGGCCGGTGCGTCCCACATGGCTGCAAGGCTCCAGGTTCAGGTAGAGATCCGCGCCCCGGGCCCGCTCGCCCGCCTGCTCGGTGGCCAGCACTTCGGCATGTTTGCCGCCTTCGTAAGTGTGCGTGCCCCGGCCAACAATCTCGCCAACGGGAGCCACCAGCACCGCGCCCACACAAGGATTGGGCGAAGCCAGCGCCACGCCTTTGCGCGCGAGCTCCAGCGCCTGCTGCATGAACTGCTCGTCGTTACGCCGGTGGCTCATTAGTCGAAGAGTGAATTCACAAAGTCCTGTGCATTGAACGGCAGCAGATCTCCCACCTTCTCGCCTACGCCGACATAGCGCACCGGCAGACCCAGCTCCTTGCAGATGGCAACCACTACTCCGCCTTTGGCTGTCCCGTCCAGTTTGGTCAGCACGATCCCGGTCACTCCAGCCGACTGCGTGAACAGCCGCGCCTGTTGCAGTCCGTTCTGGCCGGTCGTGGCGTCCATCACCAGCAGGGTTTCATGCGGCGCATTGGCGCTGAAGCGCTGCGCGGTGCGGCGCATCTTTTCCAGCTCGGCCATCAGGCTGGTTTTGGTATGCAGACGGCCCGCGGTGTCGACGATAAGGTAATCCGTGTTGCGCGCTTTGGCCGCTTGCAACGCGTCAAACAACACTGCCGCGGGATCGCCGCCGGGCTTGTTCTTGATTACTTCAGTTCCAGTGCGCTCGCCCCAGACTTCCAGTTGCTCGATGGCGGCGGCACGAAAAGTGTCAGCCGCGGCCAGCAAAACCGTCTTGCCCTGCGTGCGCAGCAGGTGCGTCAGCTTGCCGATCGAGGTCGTCTTGCCGGTGCCATTCACGCCAACCACCAGGATTACCTCCGGCTCACCCTCAACCTTCTGCACGGGTCGTTGCTCGGCGGCGTTCAGGATCGCCAGCAGCTCATCTTTCAACACGCGTTTGAGTTCCTCGACGTTCGCTACCTGCTTACGATCGACCTTCTCGCGTAGCGCCGCCAGAATGGTCGCCGTGGTTGCCGTGCCCAGGTCGGCGGAGATGAGCGTAGCTTCCAGATCGTCGAGGGTCTCGCGGTCAATTTCTTTGCGGAAGGCAACGACATCGTCAATCCGCTCGCTGAGGCTTTCGCGCGTGCGCGTGACCGCCTCTTTCATGCGTTGCAGGAAGCTGGGTTTTTCCTCGGTGTTGCCGAACAAAGTTTGAATCATGAATGAGTCCGTCGCGAGAAGCGAAAACCAGGCAATTGCAACAGAATTGCGCCACCGGCCTTAAGGTGGATCATTCGCCGTACTCGCACATTTGAAGGGGCACGGCTTCAGCCGTGCCGTAAGGATGGCTTTCGTTTCGTGGCTTTAGCCACGGAGGGATTTCGCTGTGCCAGGAAATGCGATTCTCCTCAGGGGCTGAAGCCCAATTCTCTATGGCATTGAACGGCACGGCTCAAGCCGTGCCCCTTCAAGGCCGCAATCCCCAAACTAGGAGCCGGGAATTGAATCCTCAGGCTGCGGTTCTTACGAAATCTCATTATAGACACTTGCAGCACCGCATTCGACCGTACTTATCGCGGCGTATGCCAGAGAATCCGCCGCGCGTCGCCAGTCATCCAAACAATTTACTTCCAGGAGGTCGAATGGCAAGTTGTGATCACGTGAAATTAGCCGACCCGACTGTCCAGCCCAGTCATGACGGCTGTGAGAAATGCCTCAAGGAAGGCCAGCGCTGGGTGCAGTTGCGAAAATGTCTGGTCTGCGGGCACGTTGGCTGCTGCGATTCCTCGCCCGGTCAGCACGCCAACCAGCACTTCCGCGAGACCGGACATCCGGTGATGCAGGCCTTCCAGTCCGGCGAATGGAAGTGGTGCTACGTGCACGAGGCGTACGTTTGAGCGCCTTTCGCTATGCGCCTTTCGCTATTCGCAAGGGCTTCAGATAATTCGTGCCAACGGTCGTCCTGTAGATAAGTAAAAGGGCGGCTCTTGGCGTACTAAGCCCTACCCACCTGTTCAATCCGCACTCTGGCGAAAGGCGAAGAGCGAATAGCGGCCTCTTTGTGTACTCTGTATGGATTGGCCATACTCCGACAACGAATGTCCCTCGATAAACGCACCGCACGTCTAAGCTGTCGCATCATCCTGCGCCTGTCTCTACTGCTGGCGCTACTCTGCACTTCCGTATCGGCGCAGATCGCGTCGCCTTGGGTCGATACCAAGCCACTCTCCGTCGACACCGGAACCACCGGCCTGAAGCTGACCCTGCGCCGCCTGCACACTACGGCGCGGCTGATGCACACCGTCGCCCATCCCGACGACGAGGACGGTGGCATGCTCACCCTGGAGTCGCGCGGTCATGGCGTTACCGTGTTGCAGCTCACCCTGAACCGCGGTGAGGGCGGGCAAAACAAAGTTGGCAGCAATCTTTTCGACGAGTTGGGCATCATTCGCACGCTTGAGTTGCTGGCCGCCGACCGCTACTACGGCGTGGAGCAGCGCTTTACCCGCGTCGCCGATTTCGGTTTTTCCAAGACGCCCGAGGAGACCTTCCAGAAGTGGGGCGGGCACGACATTCCTCTTGGCGACATGGTGCGGGTGATTCGCACTTTTCGCCCCGATGTTATCTGCACTCGGTTCCAGGGCGCTCCTCGCGATGGCCACGGCCATCACCAGGCCTCGGGAATCCTGACCCGCGAGGCCTTTCGCGCCGCTGCCGATCCCACGCGTTTTCCTGAGCAGATTCGCGAGGGCCTGCAACCCTGGCAGGCGAAAAAGCTGTACATGGACAACGTCCACAGCAACGAAGACTGGACCATCAAGCTGGAAACCTCGCAATCCGATCCTTTGCTGGGCGAGACCTATGTGCAGTTTGGCTGGAAGGGTCTGAAGCACCAGCTATCGCAGGGCGCGGGCGCGTGGAATCCGCCTGAAGGCCAGCGCTTCAGCTACTACACGCTCATCGACTCCGCACTCCCCGGCAAGCTCGCCGCCGGCGCGCACGAAGCCGCCGGGACTCATGAAACCGCCGAGGCGCATGAGACAGATTTCTTCGATGGCATCGACACTTCGTTGCCAGGTCTCGCAGCGCGCCTCGGAGCGGACCAATCGAAGGTCCCGTGGCTGCGTTCCCAATTGCAGGCGATTGCCAAGACGGTGGATGAGGCGACAGCCGCCGCCGACAGAGATACGCAATCGGCTGGTGCGCCGCTGCTACGCGGATTGGATCTAACGCGCGCGTTAATCATCAAGGTTGACGCGGCAAACTTGTCGGGCGCGGAGAAATACGATCTGCTCGCCAGCCTGCGCACCAAGCAGCAGCAGTTCGAGCAAGCGGCCAACCTTGCTTTGGGAATGGATCTGGAGCTTGGTCCAGGCACTCCTGATGGCCGCCCCATGGCAGCCAGTTTTCCCACCGGCGAGGGCGATGTTCTGGCGGCGGTGATCACCGCGGGCAAGACCTTCCTGCTGCGGGCGACGCTGCACAATGGCAGCGCTGTACCCATGGACGTCAAGCAGTTTGCCCTCGACGTTCCTGAAGGCTGGAAGTACGAACTCTTCATGGACAAGGTGCCGGCGAAGATCGCTCCCGGCGACGGCTGCGCGCTGACCTTTCGTGTGACGCCGCCCATCGACGCGCGGGCGACGAAAGCGTACTTCCACCGCGACGATCCCGACACTGACACCATCTACAAGATCGACAATCCGAAATACCTCACGCTGGCGCTGCCGCCGCCGCCAGTTTCGGCGCGCGTGGTGTACAGCATCAACGGCGCTGAAGGAGTTATCAGCAGCGTGGCCCGCACCCCCATGCATGACGATAAGGGCGATAAATGGTCGATGCCGCTGGCGGTCGTGCCGCCGTTTTCTGTCGAGGCGTCGCCGGCGACCCAGATCATTCCGGCAGGAGGGAATCCTTCCGCGGGACTCAGCGTGGTGGTCCGCACTACCGCGGATCGCGAGAGCGGCACCGTGCATCCTGACTTGCCACAGGGATGGAAAATCGAGCCGGGCTCGGAAGATGTTGCGTTCACAGAGCCCGGCCAGCACGCGGCTAACTTCAAAGAGTCTCCTGACGGAGCAAAAGAATCGCGCTACGAGGTTCGTGCGCTGCTCAGTGCCGGCAGCCGCGATTACAGCGAGGGCTACAGCCTGGTCGCGCGGCCTGATATTGGCGGCTTCTTCTACTATCAGCCTGCGCTCCAGCGCGCCAGCGTCGTCCAGGTCAAAGTTCCGCAAGGTCTCAAGATCGGCTACATCATGGGAGCGGGCGATGATATTCCCGAGGTGCTGCGCGAACTCGGCCTCGACGTGACGCTGCTTACTCCTGACGATCTGGCAAGCGGCGATCTCAGCCGCTTCGGGACCATCGTGCTCGGCATTCGCGCCTACGATACGCGCGACGATGTGAAGAAGAACAATCAGCGGCTTCTGGACTACGCGCGCAACGGCGGGACGCTCGTCGTGCAGTACAACACCTCGCCCAGCGACTTCAACGACGGCCATTACACGCCATATCCAGCGCAGTTGAGCCGCGACCGCGTTACCGTCGAACAAGCGCCGGTGACGATTCTCGATCCTCAGAACGCGATGTTTCATTATCCCAACCCGATCACCGACCGCGACTTCGATGGCTGGGTGCAGGAGCGCGGCCTGTACTTCATGGACCAGTGGGACCAGCACTACACGCCGCTGCTGGCCTCGAACGATCCCGGCGAGCAGCCGCAAAAAGGTGGACTGCTGCTGGCCCAGTATGGCAAGGGCTATTACATCTACACCGGATATGCGTTCTTCCGGCAGTTGCCCTTCGGCGTGCCCGGCGCCATTCGTCTCTACGTGAACCTGCTGAGCGTAGGACATGAGCCCCACTAACTCGTTCGAGCAACCGGAGCTGGTCCGCGGCATCGGCCTGACCGAAGCGACCTCGCTGAACATGATCGACATGATCGGCGTGGGGCCGTTCATCACCCTGCCGCTGGTCATAGCCGCCGCCGGTGGTCCACAAGCCATGCTCGGCTGGATTCTGGGTGCGGTCTTCGCACTGTGCGACGGCCTGGTGTGGGCCGAGTTGGGCGCGGCCATGCCCAACGCCGGTGGCTCCTATCGTTATCTCAAGGAAATCTACGGCCCCGATTCGCTCGGCCGCCTGCTGTCCTTTCTCTTCATCTGGCAGCTCTCGTTCAGCGCGCCGTTGTCCATCGCGTCAGGCTGCATCGGTCTGGCGCACTATGCGGGATATCTCTGGCCCGGCCTTGAGCGCGTCATCCTGGCTCACACGATTCACTTCGGCACGCTGGAGGTCAGCATCCTGGTGATGCCCGCAACCTGGGTCGCCATTGCGACTGCGGCGGTCGTGGTCTTCCTGCTCTATCGCCGCATCACCGTGCTGGGCAAGCTGGCGGAGTTGCTGTGGATCGGCGTCGCGCTGGCTGTCGGCTGGGTCATCGTTGCCGGGCTGACGCATTTCAGCGCCGCGCGCGCCTTCGACTTTCCGCCGGGTGCGTTCACGTTGTCGCCCGCGTTCTTCATGGGCATGGGTTCGGCAATGCTGATCGCCACCTATGACTATTGGGGCTACTACAACGTGTGTTTTCTGGGCGGGGAAGTGAAGGACCCGGGGCGAACGATTCCGCGGGCATTAATCATTTCCATCCTCGTCGTCGCCGCTCTCTACCTGACCATGAACGTCGCCGTGCTCGGCGTCATCCCGTGGCGCGAGATGGTGTCGCATTCCGGCGGCGAGAACAACCACATCATCTCCGTCTTCATGCAGCGCATTTACGGCAACTGGGCGGGACGGCTGATCACCTGGCTCATCATGTGGACGGCATTTGCCTCGGTGTTTTCCACGCTGCTGGGATATTCGCGTGTGCCCTATGCGGCGGCGCTCGACGGCAATTACTTCCGTGCCTTCGCCCGTGTTGATCCCAAACGGCGTTTCCCCACCGTGTCGCTGCTGGCGCTCGGTGGCGTCGCCATGCTGTTCTGCTTTCTACGGTTGGCTGACGTGATTGCGGCGCTGGTGGTCATACGCATTCTGCTGCAATTCATCGTGCAGGCCGTGGGAGTGATGGTGCTGCGGCATCGCCGCCCGGATATGCCGCGGCCATTTCGTATGTGGCTGTATCCCTTGCCCGCGCTGATGGCGATTGCGGGATTCACCTTCATTCTGCTGGCGCGCAAGAACTTTCTGCGCGAGATTCGCTACGCAGTGGCAATTTTGATTGCAGGATTGGCGATCTACCTTGTCCGCTCGTGGCGGCGGCACGAGTGGCCGTTCGCAGCAGAGGGCTAGAAATTACCAAGTCATGTCATAAGGCCAGGAGCCACAAAGACATTTTATAAATGGCTCCCGGTTTGTGTCAGGGCACGGCTTTCAGCCGTGCGGCCAAGGTGTCAGAGAGCCCGGGCTTTAGCCCCTGTGGTTTCGATTTGAAAGGGCATCGGCTTCAGCCGTGCCGTTGCCGGCTTCTTTAAGTATTGTCATCCCGAGCGGGCTCCAGCCCGCGAGGGATCTGCTTTTCGGCCCCAGGACACCAACGAATTCCCACGCCACTGGTCACGAATCCCCAGCCCCTCGGAACGTCCGCCACAAGCGCCGCCGCCGGCCCGCTCACTTTTGCCCATCGTCAGAGTCTGACGACCAATGGCGACCAGCGGAGCATGGCACCAGCCGAGTGTTCCCCCATCAGCAGCGCAAGACCCGCGCCCGCCGGATCGTGCGCCAGGACTTGACACCGAGCTGCGCCCGATTCCAGACGTGCCTACCGCGCCGCAGGGCGGCGTGCTGGGGCCATTGCATGAGCCACTCTTTCGCACCCTTTGGATCGCCGCCGTCATTAGCTACACCGGCACCTGGATGCAAAACGTGGGCGCCGCATGGCTGATGACCTCGCTCACCATGTCGCCCCTGATGGTGGGGCTGGTGCAGGCCGCGGGCAGCATCGCAGTCTTTCTGGTCGTGCTGCCGGCGGGGGCCATTGCCGACATGGTGGACCGCCGCAAGTTGCTGCTGTTCACTCAGAGCTGGATGGTATTGGCCGCGGCGGCCCTGGGCGTGCTAACGCTGGCCGGAAAAATAACTCCCACACTGCTCCTGTTACTCACGCTGCTGATGGGATTCGGCGCGGTGCTGAACGATCCTGCCTGGCAGGCCATTACGCCGGAGATCGTCTCCCACCAGAATTTCACTGCGGGCATTGCCCTGAACTCCGCCGGATTCAACGTCGCGCGCGCGATTGGCCCGGCGCTTGGCGGCCTTGTGATTGCCGCCGCCGGCTCGGGAATCGCATTTCTGCTAAACGCGGCCTCGTTTTTCGGGGTGATCTATTTCTTATACCGCTGGCGACGGCGACCGGGGCGCACTTCATTTCGCGCCGCTCACATGATGCGCGCCATGTTCGACGGCGTCCGTCACATGCGCGGCTCGCAATCGGTGAAGGCTGTCCTGGTGCGCAGTGCGGTCTTCAGCATCTCCGCCAGCGCCTTGCCCGCGCTGCTGCCGCTGCTGGCTCATCCCTTTGGCTCGCAGGGCTACGGGCTGCTCCTGGGATTCTTCGGGCTAGGCGCATTCGGCGGCGCTGCCTCCATGCCGTTCTTCCGCAGAAGGCTCTCCACCGACGCACTGGTCTCGATTGCGACCGCTGTCTTCGCCTTCACCACCTTCGCGGGAGCGCGCTGGCAGAGCTTCCCGATGCTGTCGGTTACGATGCTGGTTGCCGGATTCGCGTGGATACAGATTCTTGCCAGCCTGAACGTTTCCGCGCAAACGATGTGTCCGGGACACATGCGGGCGCGCGCAATTTCGATGTACCTGCTCGTACTGCAAGGTGGACTGGCCGGCGGCGCGGCGCTGTGGGGAGAAATCGCGGAACGCGTGGGCATGTCGCGCTCTCTGTCATACGCCGCCATCGGCCTGCTGATCGGGATGGTTGCGGCTGCGTGGTTCAAGCTCCATCCCGCCGATTTGCAGCCAACTATCGTGGGGATGGACTAGAATTCGGATACACCATTCGCCCGGGCAAAGGCCCGGGCGCGGCCCGCATTACGTGACAACTCTCAGTGGAGGCTTTTGATGAGGAAAGAAGTTGTGATGGCAATTGTGCTGTTGGCATTGGGTGCGGCAGGGACATCGCCGGCAGCCCATGCGCAAGGCAAAACAGAAGAGAAAGCGACGTTCGCGGCGGTGTTCGATCACTCGCTCAGCGGAGTAGAGAAGGAATTCGTCTCGGCCGCCGAAGCGATGCCCGACGATAAGTTCAACTTTGCGCCTACTCAGGGCGACTTCAAAGGCGTGCGCACCTTCGCGCAACAGATTAAGCATGTTGCCGCCGTCAATTACATGCTGGGAGCCGCGATCCTGGGCGTAAAGCCGCCGGTGAATGTGGGGAGCGAGAATGGTCCCGACAACCTCACCTCAAAAGCCGACGTCGTAAAGTTCCTGAAGGACTCGTTCGCCTATCTTCACAAGGCGCTGAACAGCATCGACGAAACCAACGTTCTGGAAAAAATCCAGAGTCCGTTCGGCTCCAACAAGACGACGCGGCTGGGCCTGACGGTAATTGCGCTGGGCCATCCCTTCGATCACTACGGCCAGATGGTGGAATACCTGCGCATGAACAACATCGTTCCGCCTGCCAGCCGCGGCCAGTAGCGGAATTCGGGAGTTAATCCACGACAAGGGGTGCGAAAACATCGCGCCTCTTGCCTTGGTATTCCCGCTTCGCCTCTATAATCGTTACAACACTTCTTTACACGTGACGCTGGAAACTTCCCCCAGGTAGCGGGGTTTCAGCACACGGACGAAGCAAAATTCACTCGAACTGCCGGGACATGAATCCAGCACGGATATTTCAAAGGCTGCACGCGATGGCGGTGCTGATGACCACATCGAACGCACCGGTTTCGACGGCTGCGACGTTTGTGGCTGCTACTGCCTGGCGGCGAGTCTCCAAGGAGTTTTACAGAATGAAGAAAGTCTTGATTTGCGCCCTGCTGGCCATCGCTATGGCCTGCCTCGGCACCGCACTTTACGCGCAGGACAGCATGAGCCAGGGGCAAGGCATGGGCCAGGGTGGCCCTGGTGGGATGCATCACGGGCCTATGTCTCCCGACCAGCGGCTACAGCGCCTGACGCAGCAGCTTAACCTCACCGCCGATCAGCAGCAGAAGATCAAGCCGATCCTGGAGCAGGAGCAGCAGCAGATGCAAACCTTGCACGGGGACACGTCAATGTCCCAGCCGGACCGGATGAGCAAAATGCAAGAGCTCCGCCAGGGCACCAATAACCAGATCAAGTCAGTCCTGACTGCCGATCAGCAGCAGAAGTTCGTGCAGATGCAGGACCGGCATATGGGCCAAGGCGGGATGCATGGCGAGGGCGGGATGCAAGCTCCGCCGCAGCAAGCGCCTCCCCAGCAGTAGTCTTGAATTGCTCGCATGAAGGCATCCGGCTGGAAACAGCTCCCCGCCGGATGCCTGTTTGTTTTTGGTGAGTGACATCTGGGCGAGCGCGCCGTCGCGGACGGGTCGAAGACCCCCTATCGTCACGACGTTCCCGGTTACCCATCACACCAAAGCCCCTCCTGTAGTGTCATCCTGAGCGGAGGCGGCCCGATTTTGGCCGCCGGAGTCGAAGGACCCCATACCCGCCAGAATTCATGCACTCGCAACGTCAGCACTGCTACACGGTTTATATTCTTGGCAGCCGCAGCGGAACGCTCTACGTGGGAATCACCAGCAACTTGCATTTCCGGTTACAGCAGCACAGAAACCACACGTTCCGCGGCTATACTGCGACCTACGAAGTCAACCGCCTGCTCTACTTCGAGACATATGGCGAGGTGACGAACGCGATCGCTCGCGAAAAACAATTGAAGGGCTGGCGGCGCGATAAGAAGATCGGGTTAATCGAGAAAGCGAATCCGCAATGGAAGGATTTGAGCCGAGGATGGTATGGCAAACCAGTTAGGATGAGTTTTGACTGGCGACTATAGGGGTCCTTCGACTCCGGCGCGCAAACGCGGCGCGCCTCCACTCAGGATGACACGAATTCCTCGGCTGCCTCTGCGGTTAGGCGTTCTCCGCCCCCCACTCTCTTCGCTTTACCGCTTCGCCCTTCGTGAATACGCCCGCGATCTTCGTCCCGCATCCTGCGCAAAGGCCGTTCTTCAGCTTGTTCGACATCACCGAATGCCACGACCGCGTGATTACCACCTGCTTGCAGCCAGGGCAGACCGTGTTCGCACCGTCCGAGTAAATGTTGCCCTCATAAACATATTTCAGGCCCATCTGGAGCGCGATCCCCCGCGCGCGGTGCAGCGTCTCCGGCGGAGTTGCCGGCTTGTCCTGCAACTTGAAGTCGGGGTGAAACGCGGTGAAGTGCAGCGGCACATCATCGCCCAAATTCTCCAGCACCCAGTCGCAGAGTTCCTTGAACTCGGAGTCGCCGTCGTTCAACTCAGGAATGATGAGGTTGGTGATCTCGAACCAGACGCCCGTCTCGTGTCGCAGCCACTTCAGCGCGTCCAGCACCGGCTGAAGGTGCGTCATGGTGATCTTGCCGTAGAAGCCTTCGGTGAAGGCCTTCAGATCGATATTGGCGGCGTCGATGTGACGGTAGATATCGAAGAACGCCTCGCGCGTGATGTAGCCGTTGGAGACCATCACGTTGTTGAGCCCCGCGCTGTGCGCTTCGCGCGCAATGTCGATGACGTACTCGCCCCAGATCGTGGGCTCGTTGTAGGTGAAGGCGAGGTGCGGCGCGCCATGCTCCAGCGCGACCTCGACTACCTGCTCAGGACTTAGCGCCAGCGAATTCACCTGATCCGACTTCGCCTTCGAAATGTCCCAGTTCTGGCAGAACAGGCAGCCCATGTTGCAGCCGGCGGTGCCCATCGAGAGAATCTTCGTTCCGGGGAAAAAATGATTGAGCGGCTTCTTCTCGACCGGGTCCATCGCCAGCGCGGCAGGCCGTCCGTAGCCGAGCTGAATCAGCCGCCCGCCGTCATTCTTGCGGATAAAGCAGAAGCCGTGCTGGCCTTCTCCGATGTGGCAATGGCGCGGGCAAAGATAGCAGTGGAGGCGGCCATCGGCCATGGTCTCCCACCAGCTGGCTTCATGAACTTCAGGCTGTAAGACTGTTAACTGCATGGTTACTGCTCTAGGTCTATTGTAACGCCGGTGGGATGAGGTCGTTATTCGCTTTTCGCCATTCGCTTTTCGCTCTTGGATTTCCGGCAGCAGGGTTGTGGCGCTATGGGCCAGTAAGTTCGGAGCCGCAGCTGCGACCTATGAGCCAGGTCTGGAGGCACCCGGCGAAAAGCGAAAAGCGAAGAGCGAAAAGCGAAGAGCGAGAGCCGAAGAGCGCGTCCCAATGTCTTAGTCGTCTTCATTTCCGGACTTGCGTATGGCATCGAACTTTCGCCACAAGGCGTAGGCAGCAAAGGCGCAGATTGCCGCTCCGGCGAAACAAACACTTTTCCAGGCGGTTCGAGGTTCATCCAGCGCCAGCAGAACACACCTGACGCCCTGCACGCCCAGGAACACGGCGAGCAGCAGCGCCAACCACATGCTGAGTTTTTCCTTCACGCCACTGCCTTCACCCGGGCTGCGCTTGTACATTTCCGGCTCAACCATCGGCGCGCTTTCTTCGGACTCTGTAAACGCCATCGGACCCTCCGGCGAATTTTCCGAGAGATGCGCGTCCTCTCGTGGATTCTGGCGAAATTGTAATGCATGAAGCGCAACTCTATTCGAAATTCGCCAGTGGTACAGTTTGGTTCCTTTGCCGTGCCAAGCGGCACTTGACTGCGGCTCCGCGCTCAAGCAGTCTTGCTCGTTGGCCATTTGCTTGCCAAAGCCAGGAGAAAGCTCATGCCATTTCGGATTCTTAGCCTTTCCTTCTTGATTGCCGCCGCAGCCTTCACATTGCCCGCCGCCTACGCAGCCAATCCTCCTACCATGCGCCTGGACTACTACCACACCGGCAACGCTACCCAGGAGATGTTCAGCTTCGATCGCGTGGTGTACGAGCCTCTGCCGTGGCCGGGCGACATGGCGAAGACCATCGATGACACCAACCTGGGCAATTATTTCTTCGAGGTGCGCGACCAGGCCAGTGGCAAGCTGCTGTACTCGCGCGGCTTTGGCACGCTCTTCAGCGAGTGGTCAGAGACCGACGAGGCCAAGACGCTCAATCGCACCTTCTCTGAGTCGCTGCGCTTTCCCGCGCCCTCCGCGCCCGTGAAGATCGTGCTGAAGGAGCGCAGGGAGGGCAAAGACGTTGACTTCCACGAAGTCTGGACGACGACCATCGATCCCAAGGATCAATTCATTGACCGCGACAAACCCGCCGTCGCCAGGCCCGCTGCTGACCATCCAGAAGATGGGTGAGCCCGAGACCAAGGTCGATCTGCTGATCCTGGGCGATGGCTATACCGCTGCCGAGCGGGGTAAGTTCGAGGCCGACGCCAAACGCGCCACGGAAATCCTGTTCTCGCGATCGCCGTTCAAGGAACATCGCAAAGACTTCAACGTGTGGGGCCTGTGCCCGCCTGCGCATGAGCCCGGTATCTCACGGCCCTCGACCGGCGTGTATCGCCACCCGCCGCTGGGCACCTCGTACGACACCTTCGGCAGCGAGCGCTACATCATGACCACCGACAATCGCGCGCTGCGCGATGTGGCGTCCTATGCGCCCTACGAGTTCATCGAAATTCTCACCAACTCGCAAACCTACGGCGGCGGTGGGATCTTCAACCTCTACGCCACGGTCGCCATCAACAGCGAGTGGGGGCCGTACGTCTTCGTCCACGAGTTCGGGCACCACTTTGCCGGATTGGCCGACGAGTACTTCACCTCTGACGTGGCCGTGGAATCGGCAGAGAAGCGCATTGAGCCGTGGGAGCCGAACGTTACCGCGCTGCTGGATCCGGCGATGCTGAAGTGGAAGGACCTGGTCGTGGCCGGAACGCCGGTGCCGACGCCGTGGCGCAAAGCCGAATTCGAGGCGTACGAGAAGGACATCCAGGCGGAGCGGCGGAAAATCCGCAAGGAGAACCGTCCGGAAGCGGAGATGAACGCGCTCTTCGAAAAAGAGAAGAAACACGAAGACGAGCTGCTGGGGACCGACAAGTATTCCGACCGAGTGGGAGCCTTTGAGGGCGCAAACTACGAGGCGCACGGCTTCTATCGTCCGCAGGAAAACTGCATCATGTTCAGCCGCTACGACAGATTTTGCGCCGTCTGCCGGCGAGCCATCGAGCGGATTATTGGCATGTACGCGACGGAGTAGAGGGAACGGCCTGCCGGGTGGAGATGCCAACCACGAAGTTATCGCAGGAACTGTTTTGTGTCAGGGCACGGCTTTAGCCGTGCCGCCCAGCAGCCACAAACTCGGGCTTTACCCCTGAGGAAGCTGTTCCGGCCAACGGCCACCCAAAAAGCGCGGTGGGCGCCCGATTCGTACTGTTGGGGTTCGAGCGCCCACCTTGGATTTGGGTTATAGCTATAGACGCGGAGCAAGCGAAAAAGTTCAGCCCAGATTGCCAACTCAGCGCGATTTTACAATTCTTCACAGACTGCGACTGATTACCACGCCCCACCGGCACAATCGGACAAGGTGATGTCTGCTTGGAGCAACTCGTCGTGCTTTGAAGGGGCACGCCTTTAGGCGTGCCGTTAGGCCTGATCAACGAACGGGCTTTAGCCGCTGAGGGGATTCGCCCTCAGGGCCTAAAGGCCAATTCCTTTGCTCGCCCTGACGGCACGGCTAAAGCCGTGCCCTTTCAAAACCCAATTGCAACGACATCAGAGCGGCGGCGCCTCTCAGCTAACTCCCCTCACACGCTTCCGTCCCCAGACGAAATAGCAGAGGCTGAGCACCACCAGCCACGGAATACCTGACTCCAGCGTTACCCTCATTCCTTCAACCCACCACGTCGAGATGATGATCGCCAACACCGCCGCTCCGCCCAGGATCGTGGTGAATGGGAATCCCGGCATTCTTACTGGCAGGATTCGCTGCTCCATTCTTACTGGCAACACGGAAGCCCCCAATCTTGCTGGTAAGATTTTCTGCGCGTCCCAGTGCCGGCGAAAACTGAGATGGGTTACGAAGATCATCAGCCAGACGAAAAGCCCGCCGAAGAGCGCAATTCCGAACATGTAGACATACGCCGAGTTGGGAAACGAAATGGCGAACAGCGTCGCTACGCCGAGGCCTGCTGCGGAAACAATCAGAGCCGGAATCGGCGTACCTTTCTTCGATACGCCGCCCAGGGCCGCGGGGGCATAGCCGCCGCGTGCCAGCGAGAAGACCATTCGCGTGCACAGATAAAGGCAGCAATTCATGCCGGAGAGCGCCGCGGTCAAGACCACGAAGTTGAGGATGTCGGCGGCAATCGGCACGTGCATTAACTCAAAGACGCGCACGAAGGGACTGACGGTGATGCTTTGCCCGGGCTCGATCTGCGTCCACGGAATTACGCCAACCAGGATGGTGATGGCGCCCACATAAAAGATGACCAGGCGCAGCAGCATGGTGCGCAGAGCGCGCGGCACCGCCCGCTCCGGATCCTTCGCCTCTCCGGCGGTGACCGCCACGATTTCAGTTCCGATGAAGCTGAAGATGACGAAGGCCGTCGCCAGCCAAACGCCAGTCCAGCCGCGCGGCAGAAAGCCGCCATTGGCGTGAAAGTTTTCCAGCCCGATGGGACGCTGCTGATGTATGCCGAGCAGAATGCTGCCGCCCATCAGGATGAACACCACGATCGCGCTCACCTTGATGGTCGAGAACCAATACTCGAAGCTGCCGAAGGCGCCGACGCTGTGCGCGTTCACATAAATCAGCAGTGCTGAATAGAAAATCACCCAGGCCCAGACTGGAGTGTTGGGAAACCACCATCGGGTGTAGATGGCTGCGGCGACCGCTTCGCCGCCGGCGGCGATGGATTGCGCCGCCCAATAGGTATAGCGCACCACGAAGCCCGCCCACGGCGAAAGATACAGGTCAGCGTAGACGCCGAAGGAGCCGGCCGTGGGATGAGCAACTGCCATCTCCGACAGGCAGTACATCAGCAGCAGGGCAATTCCTGACACGAAGATGTAGCTGAGAATGACCGCCGGCCCAGCGGTACGAACGGAGAGCGCGCTGCCCAGAAATAATCCGGTGCCAATCGCGCCCCCAATGGCAATCATGCCCAGTTGGCGCTCGCTGAGCTGGCGCGCCAGGCCTTGCTCGTTGGCGATGGCCTGCGCGTGATGTTCGGGTACGGGGAGCGGATCGGCAGCCATCAGGCGGTGGCCTTTGCGTGGCGGCGAACGAATTCGCCAGTCACCTCAACCAGGCGCCCAATGTCTTCGCGCTTGTTGAACAGGTGGCACGCGATCCGCACGCCGCCAACGCCCGATGTGTACCGCAACGAGACCAGGACCTTGTGTTGCCGAAGATAATCCACCAGCGCGACATTCTGATCGACGTGGCCGACCGTGAAGGTCACGATGCTGGAGCGATGCTGGCGATTAAGCGGCGTAACAATCTCCAGCCTTTGCTGTTGCAACGAATCAATCAGATAGTCGGTGAGGCAGAGCACGTGCTCGCCGACTTTCTCGATGCCGATCTCGTTGATGAGCCCAACTGACTCCGCTAATGCAATCGCGCCGGGATAGTTCGCGGTGCCGCCGGTTTCCCAGCGACGGGCACTGTCCACGAAATCGTATTCGCGAACCGGCTTGATCGTCGGCGTCTGGAAGTATGCTCCCCAACCGCCTTGCGGCTCGACCTCCGAAAGATATCCGGCAAGCGGCGGCTTGACCCGAGCGCGAAATTCTTTGCTCAGGTACAAAAAGCCGCAGCCAAAGGGCGCCAGCAGCCACTTGTGGCCGCCGCAGGCAATGGCGTCGATGGGCGTCTTGCGCACGTCGAGCGGAATGGCGCCAATCTGCTGGATCGCGTCGACAATCAGAAATACATCGCGCTCGTGGCAGAGGCGCGACAGCGCGTCGAGATCGCAGAGAAATCCGTTGCTCCATTGCACCGAGCTGATGGCAACCACGCGGGTGTTGGCAGTGATTGCCGCCGCGATGTCTTCGATCAGGATCTGCCCATCGCGATTGGGCACAATATCGATCTCGATGCCTGTTTCCGCGCGCTTCTGGACCCAGGGCAGGGCGACCGCGACAAACTCCAGATCGCAGACCACAACGCGATCGCCGCGCTTGAGCGGAATCGCGTTTGCTACCAGGTTCATGCCTTGCGTTGTGCTCTCCATCAGCGCGATGTCGTTCTCGCCGGCGTTGATCAGTTTGGCCAGTGGGGCTCGCGCCGCGCTGCGCATTGCATCCATATCGAGATGCTGCTGGGTGGCGGAGCCTGAGGGGCAAGATGCAGCCATGTCCAGAAAGGCGCGCAGCTTCTCAACTGACCGCTGGGGTGCGAGGCTGACGCAGGCGGAATCGAGAAACGTCTGCCGCTCCAGCGCAGGAAACTCCTTACGGACATCGGCAATGGTCATAAGCGAACCTTTACGAGGTTCGGCCATTGTACTGCGAAGCCAACCGTCACGCGCCGGCGACGATCTCGTAGGGTCGCATCATCTCGTTGTCTTCGTGCTCCAGGATGTGGCAATGCCAGACATATTTTCCGGGATAGGTATTGAAGGGCACGATGATGCGGGTCACCATCTTGGAATGGGCGGCAACGGTGTCCTTCCATCCGGCCTCAAAGGGCTCCGGCGGAACGCGCGGTCCGAGCCAGCGGAATTCCTTCTTCGTCTGGTAGGTAAAGGGTTCGTAGTGCTGGCGATCAAGAATCTGGAAGCGCACGGTGTGAATGTGAATGGGGTGGGTGTCGTCGGTGGGATTGATGAAGCTCCAGATCTCGGTGCTGTTGACGGCCGGCTTCTCGCTGATGGGATCGTGCCAATAACTTCCGTTCAGCAACAGCTGTGTCGATTCGCCGGTGAAGCTGCGATATTCGTCGAGGGTGAGGAGACGGGTATTCACCGCCGCCGATTCTGGAATCTTCGGAACGACACGCAGCTGCTTGGGCAGGGAACTGCTGTCGCTGATCTTGTTGGCCGAGACCCGGAATTGCATGATGCCGATCGTGTCATTCTTGAGGACAATCTGCTCGCCGCGGCTGTCGCTAAAGTCGATGACGATGTCAGCGCGCTCACCCGGGGCCAGCTGAGTGCCCTTGAGTGAGGCCGGTTCCGGCAGCAGTCCCTGGTCCGTGCCGATCTGATGAAGCGGAAGCCCGTTGTGCAGGGAAAGAGAATAGAAACGCGAATTCGAGGCATTGAGCACCCGAAAGCGATACTTGCGGGGCTCGACTTCGAAATAAGGAAACAGCTTGCCATTGATCAGGACCGCATCGCCAAAAACCTCAGGAACCCAGGGAGCTTTCGGCTTGTCGGAAATTGGGTAGTAGAGCTGGCCTTCAGGCGTAATCAGACGGTCGAAAATCGTCAGTGGAATTTCATACTTGCCGCTGGGCAGATTCAGACCGTCTTCGAACTGGTCTCTGATGATGGCAACGCCGAACAAGCCTGCATAAATATTCAGGCGATTGATGCCCATGGCGTGATCGTGATACCAGAGCATCGCCGGGTCCTGCTGGTTGGGATAGTGGTAGAGAACGGACTTGCCGGGCACGAACCAGTCTTCGGGAAAACCGTCGCTATCGGCGGGAACCCGCGCCCCATGCAGGTGGGAGACAATGCGCACCTGCGGATTGCCTTCGGCTCCGTGCAGCCGATAGTCGATGGGCAGGAAATGCTGTTGCGGGAGTTCGTTAGCCCATTCCACCAGCACGTCTTCGTTGCTGCGCATTTCTAATGTCGGGCCAGGGACCGAAGGCCCGAAGGACCAGAAGCGGGTTGGCTGGAGATCGCGGTGAATCTTGACCGTGACGGGTTGCGCAGCGAAACGATAATAAGGAGCTTTTGCTTTGGCTGAGGAAGCCAGCGCCCGGGTTCCGCTCGCTTTGGCGACAGGTGGAATTGGCAAGGGATCGACGAAGTTTGCCAGGGTGCTGGCGTTGAGGGTGTTGGGCTGCGCCGGCATGGCATGCATCATGGCTGAAGCCACTTTGGATCCGTCCAGCAACATACCGCCGGCGAACATGGAGGATTGCCGCAAGAAGTTTCGACGAGAGGTCAACGCAGGCCTTTCCCAACAAGTAATAGATGATAAAGCAGCAATGGATGCAGGCGGTGCTGCATCCATTGCGGGGTTAACGCGCGGTTACAGAGTGTCGCACTCCAGTCCTACGGACGGGCGCAACCTTTACCTGTGACCTCGCCGGTTTGGTCGTTCAGCAACAAGTAGCGGTAACAACTCGTCGGCTGAACTTGCAGCATGGAGGCGATAGAGTTGTTGACGGAGTCGAACGAGCCAGATCCGATTCGCTGGCCGTTGAGCCAGTTATCTTCGATAAAGTGAATGGTCGAAGCCTGATCCAGCAAGGTGTGATCGATCTGATTCTGCCGGGCATAGGGGGAAACCACCATGATGGGGATACGCGGACCGTAGCCGCAGCGTCCCTGGACAACCGGGCCATTGGGTCCGCCCAGCACGGGCGTCACGATTCCGCAGGTACCGGCACCGGTAAGGGCATCGGCAGAGGTCTGCGAAGTTTCGATGATGGGGGCGATCTGGTGGTCGTACCAGCCGTCGGAGTCGTCATAGTTGAGCACAACCAGGGTAGTGGCCCAGTATTGGCTCTGCATCAGGAAGTTTATGGTGTCGACCACGAAGGTCTGCTCATCCAGCGGATCGGAGTAGCCGGGGTGCGCATCCTGATAGCCCGGGGCCTTCAGGAAGCTCACGGCCGGGAAGTTGCCGGCGTTGATGGCGTCAAAGAAGTCGTGAGTGTCGTAAATGTGGTTGCCAGCATCACCATTCTGGCCAATCGTGTTGACATTGGTCGGGCGGGTGTGCGGCCAGTTGGCCGTCGAGGCGTAGTACTGGAACGGCGAGTGATGAGGAATGTAGTCTTTCTCAGTCGCCCCGGTGACCGTGGACAGGGTGGAGCGGTTGCAACCCGTAGTGCCGTTCGGGTTGGTGATGGTCAGGTCAAATCCGCCTTCGAACCAGCCCCAGCTGACGCCGGCGTTGGTGAGCAGATTGCCGATGTTCTGGCCGCTCATGTTGAGATTTTCGCCCGAGGTGGTAGAGCACATATCGCCGTTGGGATCGGAATCGCCGATCAGGGTGAGGCCGCCTGTGCCGTCAGCGATGACGGCGCCGGTGCCGCGGACGTTGTTGATGACACCGTTGGTCTGACCGGAGATCAGATTGATCGCGCCTACCGTGGAGGGGCCAAAGTTGGTGCCGTAGGCATTGTCATTCAACGCAAAGTACTGCGCGTAGTTCCACATGGCGGTGACGGTGTTGCCGTCGTAGTAGCCCATCACCAAGCCTGTGGTATCGACAACGCCGCCGCCGCTGGGAGGCGGACCAGCCGTGCCGGTGTTGGCCGGGAACAGGTCCATCAACCCCTTATCGAAAGCCGCTTGCTCGGGCGTGTAGTCGTGATCCTGATCGGCAGTGGCCGCCTGCGAGCGATCAAGACGGAAGGGGTTGGTTGCACCAGCCCCGTTCGCCGGGTTGAGATTCGGATTGAGCGTGCTGAGCAGACCTTGAATACCGTTAGGGTTGGGCGTTCCCGGGATGGGCATAAACGGCGGCTCACCCGAGGGGTTCGTGGCAGTGGGATATGTGCCGAAGTAGTGATCGAAGGAGATGTTCTCGCCAAAGATCACCACGATATGTGTGATGGGAGTTGCCGCAGGCGCATGAACGGCTATCGTTTTGCTAGCCGGTTTTGCGGGCGCAGCGTTCGCATTCACCAGCGGTCCCAACATCATGACCGCCATTAACGTCGTCGCAAGTACTTGACGCATAGTTTTCCTCACCCTTTCCACTCCTCAGGCATGGATTCTGAGGCTCTACTTTCATAGCTGGTGCAGATCAATCTCAGTTGAACCGCATATTAAATTTTGATGAACGACAGAAAGGAAACCGGAATTGGACAGCCTTGTGCTACAGACAGCAATTCTCCCAGCGCCATGAGCTCGGTCGCCGGACGGTTAAGATAACACTCACATGCCCCCGGTCACATCGACGATGAAGAGATCAACCGTCTGCGCCTTGGCGCTCGCTGCCCTCGCCGTGGTCGCGCCGTTTAGCGTGCGTGGCACCGCCTGCGGGCACGATCTCACCTTCCACATGAATAGCTGGATGGAGGTGGCGCACCAATGGCGCGGAGGGGTCGTTTTCCCCCGCTGGGCCGCATCCGCCAACTACGGCAGCGGTGAGCCGCGCTTCCTTTTCTATCCCGCGCTCTCATGGATTCTGGGTGCTGTGCTCGGCAGCTTCCTGCCGTGGACCCTCGTCCCGGCGGCTTTCGCCGTTTTTGCGGTTTTTCTCGCCGGGCTGGCGATGCACAAGATGGCGGCCGAGTGGTTCACCGAGCCTGACGCCACCCTGATCGCCGTGGCTTATGCCGTGAACCCCTACCTGCTGTTGACGATTTACGTCCGCAGCGCTTTCGCTGAGCTGCTGGCCGCTTCGTTCCTGCCGCTGCTGGCGCTGTGGATTGTTCGCGAACGTCCCCCGCGTGCGATCGTTGTCCCCTTGGCGCTGACCATTGCCGGAGTCTGGCTCACCAACGTTCCGGCGGCAATCATCGCGTCCTATGTCGCGGGGTTGCTGCTGGCTGTCGTCACCATCTATCGCCGCAACTCGCGCGTGTTTCTATATGGCGTGGCTGCGATGGCGATGGGAATGTTGCTGGCCTCCTTCTACATCGTGCCTGTCCTGTTCGAGAAGAATTGGATAACACTGGGGCAGGTACTGTCAGCAGGTGTGCGGCCGGCGGAGAATTTCCTGTTCACGCGCATCGGCGAACCCGAGCACGACACTTTCCTCAGAACCCTGTCGTGGCTCGCGGTTGGGGAATTCGCGCTGGCCGCCGTGGCCGTGCTCGTGGCCCGTAAATGGTGCAGGCGCAATCCCATGCTTGGGTGGTCGCTGGTTCTCCTGGCCGGCGTGTCGCTCGCCTTGATGTTGCCTGTCACCCGCGTGGCCTACCGCTTCATGCCCGATCTTCGCTTCCTACAGTTTCCCTGGCGCTGGCTGATGGTGACCGGCATCGCCTATGCCGTATTTGTCGTCGCGGCTATGCCAGGCTTTCGCCGCAAAGCATCGCTCTACGCTGTCTTGTTTGTCGCACTGATCGCGGTCTGCAACCTGACGCTGCAACCGCAGTGCGATCCTGAAGATACGCCCTTCATGCTCTCCAGCTTGTTCCACGCGGGCTACGGCTACATGGGGACCGACGAATACACTCCTGCAGGCGCTGACAATTACGAGATCAAGCCGGACTTTCCTGAGTTTGCGGTCCGCACCCAGGCGGGCCAGGCCCCGGGCGCGAATGTTCAGGTGACGCAATTCGACGGCGGCGTGTATCGCAAGGATTTCACCGTGGAGGCAGCTCTGCCCGTCGACCTCATCCTCCGCCTGCTAAACTATCCCGCTTGGCGCGTGGAAGTGAATGGCAAGCGAATTTCTCCGCAAGCGGACGATCCCACAGGACGCATGGTGATTGCTCTTCCCGCCGGCCGCAACGAAGTGGATGTTCGGTTCACCCGCACCCCGGACCGCTGGCTGGGCAATGTCCTCAGCTTCGGAGCCCTCATCTTTCTGTGCACGCTCTGGTACGGTGAACGTAGAAAATGCCGCTTGTAACAAAACAGAAGCGTTCGTGATAAAAGAGCTTTTTGACGAAGTAGGATCTTCATGAAACGTGCACTCGTAGGCACCTCAAATCCTGGCAAGATTCGCGACCTCGTCGGCGCGGCCATCGCTCACAACGTGCAGATCGAGGTGTTGCCGGGCTTCGCGTTGCTGCCATCCGTCATCGAAGATGGCGCCACCTTTGAGGCCAATGCCCGCAAGAAAGCTGAGCACTACAGCCAGTACGCGGAAGGCGAACTCGTCATCGCCGACGACTCAGGACTGGAGGTAGATGCTCTGGGAGGAGCGCCTGGCGTACACTCCGCGCGTTACGCCGCCGACGAGCACAATGCCGCCGAGCACGCGGGTAACTCCGACGACGAAGCTAACAATGCTCGCCTGCTACGCGAACTGCACGACGTGCCCGACGAATTCCGGACCGGCCGGTTCGTTTGCGTGATCGCCGCGGCGCGCAACGGCCATACTCTGGCGACATTTCACGGCCAAGCCGAAGGAATCATCCTGCACGCTTACCGCGGCACCAACGGCTTCGGCTACGATCCGTTGTTTTACTTTCCAGAGATTGGCAAAACCTTTGCAGAGCTTACAGCACAAGAGAAGGCGGGCTACAGTCATCGCGGGGCTGCCTTCCGCGCCTTTCTCCAGTGGGAAGACGAGAGCCTCGACCGCCATCCCCATGAACCAGGTTGAAAGGAGCGCGGCAGCATCGATTGCCACATATCGGCAGTCATGCTGGCCAAGGCGCAGCGACTAGCGCCTCACAAGGAGTTGGTTAATCGAATTACGCCCATCAAGACGGATAGGAGAATCCCTACAAGAAGGCCAACGCGAATAGCGTACCCCGCGGGCCGCTCGCTATAGATGATTTGTCGCACGACAAACAGGACAGCAGCAAGCAAAAACCACTCCCACCACAACATGACCCACGGCGACATAAGTGCGGTGATTATACCCGCAAGCTACAGGCTTTCGACTCATGTTTTTCGATAGACCTATGCGTCTGGTTCGATCTCTGTCAGCATCGCTGCCGCATTGCTGCCATATCGCACTTTAGCGGTGGTGACCAGCGCCACTCCGGCAACAATGACGACTGTTCCAGCCAGCACGAATGTGTCGAGCTGCTCGTTTAGCACCAGCCATCCCAAAGAAAGCGCCACCAGCGGATTGACATACGCGTAGGTCGCTACCTTCGGCGTCGGCACGTGCTTTAGCAACCAGATGTATGCCGTGTATCCCACCCACGATCCGAAGACCACCAGATAGAGCACGGCCAACATTCCGCGACGCGTGATCGCGACATGATGTACCTCTCCGGTGATGACGGCGACGAGCGCATTGCCAACCGCCGCAAACAGCATTTCCCAGCCAGTCGCCGTGAAGGGATCGACCGTCATCCGCCACTTTCGCGACAGCACCGAACCCAGCGACCAACTGAACGACGAGAGGAGCAACGTACTGGCTCCCACCAGCGGCATGATGCCCAGCGTGGCGCGGTGCTCAAACCTGGGCCAGAACAAAACGGCGACACCTGCGATGCCCAGCCCTACGCCAACCAGACCGCGGCCCGAGAGGCGGTCTCCGCGAAACACAAATGTCTCCAGCAGGAGGAACCAGATGGGCGTCACTGCGATGATCAGCGCGGCAAAGCCGGTTGGCACCCACTGCTCAGCCCACGCCAGGCCAAAGTTTCCGCCCACCAGCAGGAGGCAACCAATGGTGGCCAGGCGCACCGCTTCATTCAGCGTGATCCGAATGCTGCGGCCAATGAGGGCGCGGACCGCCAGCATCAGCGACCCGGCGATAGCAAAGCGCATGGCGCACATTACTGCCGGCGGCAGTCCCTCCTGATCGGCAATGCCGATGGCCAGATAGGTCGAGCCCCAAAAGATGTACACCAGGGCGAACGCGAAGATCACTTGCAGGCGATGATGGCGATCGGGGGGCATGAAGAAAGTGGTCAGTGGCTAGTGGTCAGTGGCCAGGCAAACCGAAGAAGCGGGGCAATCCAATGCATGAGCAGGATTGAAAACCAGCCACTAGCCACTTGTTTTCTCCTGCTCTTTGCGCAGCCGGTGTCCCGTTATCAGGACGTAGTGCACTCCGGAAATAGTAGCGAAGGTGAAAGTCGCATAAAGGAAAAACTTGATCAGCAATTTGACCCAGTGCGCGTCCACCACTTGCGAGAGGACAACGAAGAACACCGCAGAGATCTGGCAGGCGGTATTCAGTTTGCCCCAGATGCTGGGACGGAAATCGCGAAAGCCCACGGTGGCGTACAGCACAACGGCGGTAGCTACAATACACAGGTCGCGGCTGAAAACTACGATCGTGAACTTCCAGGGGATCTTCTTGACGAACGAGAGCACCAGAAACAACGAGCTCAACAGCAGCTTGTCGGCCAGCGGATCCAGATATTGCCCCAACAGAGTCTGCTGATGCAGGGCGCGGGCCAGCAGACCATCAAGCGCGTCGCTCAGCGCGGCGGCAAGCAACAGCCCCAGGGCCCACGGCCAGTGAGCATCGAACACCGCAATAATCACGAAAGGGATGAAGATCAGCCGCAGCAGTGTGATCTGGTTGGGCGCTGTCCAGAAAGGATTTTTGACCCGCGTGCTGTCAAGAAGTGGCATGTCTTTGGCGTGAGCAATGCCCGTTGCGCAACCCAGCTGCAAATTATGGCTATTGGACCCATCTGATTGTGACGGGTTTGTTGCCGACTTGCAATTCTTTGATATTCTTTGGCGGTGTTCAGGACCGCCAAACTCTTGGGCGCGGTCATCTTGATCGCCGTCGTCATGCTGGGTATTGTCCATCTGCATGGTCGGATGGCGCTGGCGCAGGACTTCGGACAAGCTGGGCGCATCACCGGCGACTGGTGTGCCCAGGGAGACAAAACCAAGCGCTGCTCGATCAGTAGCCATGGGGCCTTCCTGACCTTCACCAACGAAAGCGGAAGCACCTCGGTAGGCCATTTCGTAAATACGCAACAGACGGTTTTCAGCGCCGACGAATGGCAATTCGTTAAGGGAACGCTCAGCCCGGACGGCCTTCGCATTGATTGGTCCAACGGCACCTATTGGTTGCGGTGCAGCTCCGGCGGCGGAGGCGGACACCGTCCCAATCTCGATGGCACCTGGTATCGCGACGGCAAGCGCTCGCAGGCTTGCTCCATCCGGCAGAAGAAGGGCAATCTGCAACTGAAGAACGAGAGCGGCCAAACCGCGAGCGGATCCTTCGACGACTCGCGTCACATCACCACTAACTGGTCTGGCCAGCAAATTGGCGGCACCATCAGCCCCGACGGCAACACCATCAGTTGGGACAACGGCACATCGTGGAGCAGGTAGAAACCTACGTCGCATTGCTGCGCGGCATCAACGTCGCCGGACAGCGCATTGTTCCCATGCAGCAGCTGGCCGAGGTTTTCATCGGCGCCAGGTGCGGCAACGTGCGCACCTACATCCAGAGTGGCAACGTTGTCTTTACTGCTGCGCCGAAGGTTGCGAAAGAAGCTCTTCCTGCACTTCTGGCGAAGAAGATTGAAGAGCGCTTTGGATTTTCCGTTCCCGTAGTCTTGCGTACTCGTGAGGAACTTGCCGAGGTCGCACGCCTCAACCCATTTATGAAGGCCGGGTTGCCGCATCCCACGCTGCACGTCTACTTTCTCGCTGACTTGCCAGCCGCTGTTGCCGTCAAGTCTCTCGATCCGCAGCGGTCTGCGCCTGACGTGTTTCATGTTTCCGGTCGCGAAATCTATTTACACCTCCCTAACGGAATGGGTCGCACCAAGTTGACCAACGCCTACTTCGACTCCAGACTTAAAACGGTTTGTACGGCCAGAAATTGGAACACAGTTCTGAAGCTTCTGGAGATGATGAGCTGAGCCTGGAGCTTCGAGCCCCGAGCCCGACCGCAGACTTCTTCGTCGAGAAGTTGAGTCGAACCAGCGCCTTAAAGTTCCAGGCCTGTAAGCTCGCGGGTCATAGCCGCACGAATTGCCCCGCCCGTCCGCGAACGGTACACTAGACCTCTAACAAGGGGTCTCCCAATGCTTATCGTCATGAAGGCGCACGCCACCGAAGAGGATGTGCGGCGGGTCTGCGAACGAATCGAAACTCTGGGCTTTCGCGCTCATTCCATGCCGGGTGCGCAGCGCACCGCCATCGGCATCACCGGTAACGAGACCGAGATCGATCCCGGCAGCTTCGACGAGATGGTCGGCGTGCAGGAGGTCATCCGTGTCAGCAAGCCTTACAAGCTCGTCAGTCGCGACCTGAAAGAAGACGACACGGTCTTACGCTTCCCGAACTCCGATGCGACCATCGGCGGCGATGAAGTAGCCGTGATGGCTGGCCCTTGCGCCGTCGAGAGCCGCCAGCAGGCCTTTACCACCGCCGGACACGTTGCCCGGGCCGGCGCCCGATTCTTCCGCGGCGGCGCTTATAAGCCTCGCACTTCGCCCTACGCCTTCCAGGGTCTGGCGGAAGAGGGCCTGAAGATCCTGGCCGACATTCGTGACCAGTTTGGCCTGCTGATCGTTACCGAGGCGGTGGACAACGAGTCGCTCGATCTGGTGGAAAAGTATGCTGACATGATCCAGATTGGGGCCCGCAACATGCAGAACTTCTCGCTGCTGAAGCGCGCCGGACGGGCCCACAAGCCGGTGATGCTGAAGCGTGGCATGTCCGCCACGCTGGAAGAATTCCTGATGGCAGCTGAGTACATCATGAGCGAGGGCAACTACAACGTCGTGCTCTGCGAGCGCGGCGTTCGTACCTTCGCCGATCACACCCGCAACACGCTCGACCTCAGCGTGGTGCCGGCGGTGCAGCGCCTGAGCCATCTGCCTATCATCGTCGATCCCAGCCACGGCACCGGTAAACGCAACAAGGTAACGCCGCTCTCGCGCGCTGCGGTTGCGGTGGGCGCCGATGGCCTGATCATCGAAGTTCACCCCGATCCTGATCGCGCGCTGAGCGACGGCAAGCAGTCGCTGTATCCCGATCAGTTCGACGAGTTGATGGTCGAAATTCGCCAGATCGCCAAAGTGCTTGGCCGGAGCGTGGCCGACACCGTCGCGAATCCCGAGGCCCGCCGTCCCGCTTCGGTTGCGGCAAGCGCCGGAACCGCCGCTCGATAATGCCTGCGAGAACGCCGTGGCGCAGCCGTGTCCGATTCACCTCACTGCTGTCGCTGCTGCTGGTCGTCACAGCGATTGCCGCCTGCCATCAGGACAAAACCGTCGCGCCCGGCTATCACGAATACGCTTACGTCAGCAACGGGAAGAGCAACTCGGTCAGCGTCATCGATCTGTTGCAGCTTCGCAACGTAAAGACGATCTCTGTTGGTGGCGCTCCCACCGGGGTCGCCGCCAACCTCACGCGCAACGAAATCTACGTTGCTAACGCCGATTCCAACAACGTCAGCATCATCGATGCCGAACGCAATCAGGTGATCGCGACCATTGGCGTTCACGCCAAGCCGTATTACGTTTCGGTCTCTCCCGACGGCAGGCGCGCCTACGTCGCCAACTCGGGTTCGGCGAACGTTTCCGTAATCGATCTGGCAAAGCGAGCCGTCATCGCCACCATTCGCGTCGGTGGCGCGCCGGGAATGGCGAAGGTTTCAACGGATGGCAAGCTCGTCGTATCCAGCAATCGCGCCGACGATTCGATCTCCATCATCGACGCGGAAAAGCTTGGTGTGCGCACTACCGTCAAGGTCTGTAGCCAGCCGCAGGACTTGGCGATCGTGCCCGACAACAGCAAAGTCTTCGTGGCTTGCCCGGGATCGAACCAGGTCGCGGCCGTCGATCTCAAGTCCAGCCGGCTGCTGGCCTATCTCGACGTCGGTCAGCTGCCCGTCCAGCTCGCCCTCAAACCCGATGGCGGCGAGCTGTTCGTCAGCAACTTCAACAGCAACAACTTTTCGATTATCGAGACGGGCACGAACGAGGTTGGTGGCAGCTACCTTATCGGCAACAATCCTTCGCACGGCATTGTTACGTCTGACAACACGCTGCTCTACACGAGCAACTTTGGATCGGGTACGGTGAGCGTCTATGCCATCGATGAAGGCCGCGTCATTGGCGCCGTACAGGTCGGCAACCATCCTGACGCGCTGGCGCTTACCCCCGACGAAGCGCATTTGTTGGTGGTAGATTCGGGATCGGGCGACGTCGCCGTCGTGCGGACGGTGAAGACCCGCGACAACTCGAAGATCAGCGCCGACCGCGCCCTGGTAACGCTGATTCCCGTCGGCAACCAACCCAACGACATCGTGATCAAGGCGTTTAAGACCAGTGGCCAGTGATCAGTGGCCAGTGGCCAGTACCCAGTTTGCAAGTCCTCAAGCTCATCCACAATCGCATACATGATTCTGGTTTGTGTCAGGGCACGACTTTAGTCGTGCCGAACGAGCCTGCAAGAGACTGGGCTTTAGCCCCTGCAAGAGACAACCTCTCGCAAGGGCTGAAGCCCGAGTCGTTATTGGCTCCGCTACGGCACGGCTGAAGCCGTGCCCTGATACAAAGCGCTTTAATGACGTGACCAGCCGACGTGCACGAGTTGAAGGATCTGCCGTGGCCGACACGCCAAGGACTGCGGGACTACTTCGAAGATTCGCGATAGACAACGGTGCCAAGGATCAATAACTCTATCCCCACCAAAACCCGCCGCCAATCGATCGGCCCTTTAGCCGTTGCGCTCCATCGAACCAATACGCCATGAATGAAACAGTTCACTCCTACCACTATGACCACAATGGCAGCAACATTACGCAGCAGTACGGTCAGGAGCCTTCGGGTCATTGGTATACCCACGAGTTTCATTTGACTTATGCCCGCTCTTCTATACCCTAGTCCCTGATCCCCGCTCACTTCCTCTTCCACCGCACGCCATCTTTCGTGTTCTCCAGGATCACGCCGTTCTCCGCTAGTTGCGCGCGAATCGCATCCGAGCGGGCAAAGTCACGCGCTTTGCGTGCCTGCGAATGCTCGGCGACCAGCTTCTCGATTTCTTCATCCGCCAGCGTTGCCGCCTTTGCCAGCTCGGCCGTCGCCGGGCTGATCTTGTCCTCGAGCCCTTCGGCTTTTGCCCACTCGATCGTCGCTCGTACCTTGGCGGCATCGTCGTCCTTCAACACCGCGAAAATCTCTTCGAACTGCTCCAGCACCTTGAGCAACGCCGGCACATCGTCTTGGTGGACATCGCCCGCATCCGCCGCGGCGTTCACATCGCGCACCATATCGAACACGGCGCCCAACGCTTGCGCCGTGTTCAGATCGTCGTTCAACCCGGCAGTCATCTCCGCGGAAGCCTTCTTTGCGATCTCCGCCATCGCGGCATTCGCGCCTTCCGGGAATTGTGAAGTCTCCAGCCGCAGTTTGAAATTGCGCAGCCGCTCCACCGAGTTCGCGGCCTGGGTCAAGCCATCGAAGGTGAAGTTGAGCTGCTTGGTGTAAGGAACCGACATGAGCAGAAAGCGGATCGACGAGGGCTTGTGTCCCATCAGGATCAAGTCGCGCACGGTGAAGAAATTTCCCGCGCTCTTGGCCATCTTCTCGCCTTCCACCAGCAGAAAGCGCGAGTGCACCCAGACCTTCACGAACTGCTTGCCCGTTTCCGCCTCGGACTGCGCAATCTCATTCTCGTGATGCGGAAAGATCAGGTCCTCGCCGCCGAGATGGATATCGAAGGTCTCGCCCAGATATTTCATCGACATGGTCGAGCACTCAATATGCCAGCCCGGGCGTCCTGGCCCAATCTCGGTGTCCCACTGCGCCTCGCCCGGCTTCGGCGCCTTCCACAGCGCGAAGTCGCGAGCATTGTCTTTGTCGTACTCATCTACATCCACGCGCGCGCCGTCCGCCATCCCGGCGAAATCTTTCTTCGAGAGCTTGCCGTACTCGGGAAACTTGGCGATGCGGAAGTAATACGAGCCGTCATCGGTGCGGTACGCGTAGCCTTTGTCCACCAGCACCGCAATGAAGTGCGCCATCTCTTGAATGTGGTCGGTGGCGTTCACGATCAGCTCGGGATGCTGGATGTTCAGCGCGTCGGCGTCTTCCAGAAACGCCTCACGATATTTCTTCGTGTAGTTCTGTACCGTCACGCCGTCGCGCGCGGCGTTGCGGATGATCTTGTCATCCACGTCGGTGATGTTCATCACGTGCTTCAGTTTGAAGCCACTCTGCTTAAGGAAACGGCGCAGAGTGTCGACCACGATGAAGGTTCGGAAATTGCCGATGTGGCCGTAGTCGTAGACCGTGGGCCCGCAGGCGTACATGCGGACCAGGTTGTCTTCCAGGGGGTGAAACTCTTCGATCTTGCCGGACAGGGTATTGAAAAGCTCAAGCGCCATGAATTCTTCCTAAGTGAGTACGGAATCTTCGATTGTAGGGAAGTGCGAGAAAGAGGGTCAACTGCAACGGCGCGTTTCGTTTACCGGGACGCGCCAGAGTCGACTACTGTGTGATTTGCGAGAGGCATCGCAAAATGCGACAAACGGCATCTCAACACTGGGAGCGTTGGCAACACCCCTGAGGCGCGCTCGACCGATGAAAGGAGAAAAAATGTTCGCTAAAACAATAGGAACGCTTTTGGCCGGAGTGGCTTTGGTGTTGGGGCTTACGCTGTCGGCAATCGCGCAGAGCCAGAGCACGACCACCACCACGACTCAGAACCCGTCGCAGGCCACGCAGAGCACGACCACCACCACGAGTCAAGACCCCATGACGCAGTCTCAGCAGAGCACGACCACTACGACCACCAGCCCAGACCCCATGCCACAGACCTCGCAAAGCACGACCACAACTACAGAAGGCCAGCCGCAGACGACGCAGACTACCCACACCCAGACCAAAACGAAGCGGCATCATCAGAAGACGGAAACCGATTCGACAACTACCACTACCACTCCGCCGCCGACCAGTTCGACCACCACGACTACAACCAATCCGCCGCCGCAGTCCAACTCCACTTCGACCACTACCACCACCACCAATCCTCAGTAATGGAGCGCTCAGTCCCACTCTGTCGTGACCAAGCTTCGCGACAGAGATGGGATCTTCGAATGAGCCCATCGTTGCTTACGTCACCGCCCTTTCTGCCTCTGCGATTTACAATACGGGTATGGACTCATTCACTATTGCAGGCAGGCAGTTCCGCTCGCGTCTGATCGTTGGCACGGGCAAGTACAAATCAGGCCAGGAGACGGCGCGCGCCATCGCCGCCAGCGGCGCTGAGATGGTCACCGTCGCGGTGCGGCGCGTCAACCTGGATCGCAGCAAGGAGTCGCTGCTCGACTTCATTGATCCCCAGCAATATTTTCTGCTGCCCAATACCGCCGGCTGCTACACCGCCGACGAGGCCATCCGCGCCGCACGACTGGGCCGTGAGGTTGGCCTGTCTGACTGGGTCAAGGTCGAAGTCATCGGCGATCAGCAGACGTTGTTTCCCGACGTGCAAGCGACCATCGAAGCCACCCGCGTGCTGGTGAAGGAAGGCTTCACTGTTTTGCCATATACATCTGACGACATTGTGGTTGCCAAGCGGCTCATTGACGCCGGAGCGGCCGCCGTCATGCCCTTGGGCGCGCCCATCGGCAGCGGCATGGGCATCCAGAACCGCGCCAGCATCCGCATCCTGCGCGAGATCATCACGGACGTACCACTGATCGTCGATGCCGGAGTGGGCACCGCGTCGGATGCGACCATTGCCCTGGAGCTTGGCGTCGATGGCGTGCTGATGAATACCGGTATCGCAGGAGCGCAAGACCCCGTGCTGATGGCCGAGGCGATGAAGAATGCGGTGATCGCCGGCCGCCAGGCGTATCTTGCCGGCCGCATGACCAGGAAGCTGTACGCAACGGCCAGCTCGCCGTTGGAAGGCGTGGTGCGGTAAGGGAAGCGTTCCTTCCGGGTTTTGAAGGGGCGCAGCTTTAGCCGCGCCTTACAAGCCGATATTCGAGATCTGAGCGGGCTTTAGACGGCGCCACAGTTTTCTGCTGCCGACACCGGCTCGGGTGCTTTGTTCTAATCTTCGTTCGGTTGAGTGATGAGGCAAACTACTTACGGCACCGTCACCGTAACCTGTCCCGTCGATCGCCCGTACTGATTTGTGGCATACAGCGTGTAAGTGGTCGTCGCCGTGGGGTATACGGTGACGCTATTGCCACGAATCGCTCCCACCCCGGGTGAAACAATGTAGTACTCCCCGTTTGTCACCGTCCAACTCAAAGTAACAGGTTGCCCCGAGCCACCAGACGAGGTGGCCGTGAAGCTGTTGATGGTGGGATTCGATCCCGTCGGAACATTCTGCGGTGTATACAGCGGTGAAATCAGCACCACCTCGAAATCGGAGGCCGTTACTCCGTGCAGGTCGCCAAGATCACTGTTATTCCAGCGCATATCGGTGGTGCCGGTGATGAACATTGACGATCCGTTATCGGCCATGATCATGCCGTACTGCTTCAGCGCGGTCAGAATCACCTGGTTGTGGGGCGAGAAGCCGGAGATGTTGAAGCTCGCTTTCAGGCGCATCCGCATCCCCATGGGGGCGGCGTACTGATTGCTGGAATTGGCTGCCCAATGCGAAGCGGGCGGCGTGAATGCCTCCAGGCTGTTCTGCAGTGTCACGCGAATGGCATGGTTGATGGCCCCGGCCTGCACCTCGTCAAAGCGGACCAGACCCGGCAAAATGGGCAGGCCTGCTGCATCGGCTGAGGTCCAGGTATATGGCCGCATCTCATTTGCTTCCAAATCCCACACCGCGCCCGAGCCGGCGTTCCATCCCAATGGGCCTGCATTGAACGCGTAGTACAGCTCGTAGAGCCAGCAATTGCCTTTGTCTAATATCAGCACATGCCGGTCGCCATTGCCCGGTTCGGGGAAGCCTTCAATCAGCGCATTGGAGGGGATCGGCATGGGGCCGGGATCGCTCTCGTCGCCGTACAAGGTGTAAATAATCTTGAGCAGCGGCTGGGTGCTGGGTACCACAATGTAGGGGATGCCGATCGTCTGACCGTCATAAAGCCCGGCCCCGAAGTCGGGATGCAACCCAACATTGTTGCCGATGAAGTTGATGATCGCAGCCGAGTTGGGGTCGACTGGCGCATTAGCGATGTTGGTGTTCCACAGGCTGCTGGAAGGGAAGGGAACGAAGCCGTTGAAGCTGCCCATTGGCCCCAGGGTGATTCCGTTGCAAGGGTTGTTCTGCGCGAATGCAAAGCTGGTGGCTAGCAGCAAGGCGGCGGTCAGCAGCAGATAGCTTAGTGATTTTCGGTGCATTGCGGTTCTCCTTTGCTTTTCCATCCCTACAGTAGAGAGAGAGCGGGACACGCTGTTCCCGCGAAGCATATCATCGCCAGCGCGACTTTAGTGCATAATATGTGGGAAAAAAGTGAGAGCTGCAGCTGTTGGTGTGGGCCTCTTAGGTGCTATAGGGGGAAGGATTGCAGGCGGAATTGGGTGCCCCGTTCTAGCCGTCCTTTGGCTAGGGCGGGGCTTTTGGGCTCACTGAAAACCGACAACTATTTCATCACGAGTTTGGCGATGGTCTGCAGTTGCATGTTTGACGTGCCTTCGTAGATCTTGCCGATCTTGGAGTCGCGGAAGAATTTCTCCACCGGATAATCTTTGGTGAAGCCGTAGCCGCCGTAGATCTCAACGCACAGCGAGGCCACGCGCTCGGCCACCTGCGAGGTGTACAGCTTGGTCATCGCGGCTTCCTTCAGAAAGCTCATGCCAGCGTCCTTCATGCGGGCACAGTTGTAGAGCAGCATGCGAGCGGCTTCAATCTCCGTCGCCATCTGCGCAATCTGGAATTGGATACCCTGAAATTCGGCGATAGCGCGGCCAAACTGTTTGCGCTCCTGCGCGTACTTGACGGCAAACTCCCAGGCGCCGCGCGCCAGCCCCAGCATCTGCGCACCAATGCCGATGCGGCCTTCGTTCAGCGTCTCAATGGCGATCTTGTAGCCCTTGCCCACCTCGCCCAGCACGTTGTCCTTGGGCACGCGGCAGTCGTCCAGGATCAGCTCGCAAGTACTGGAAGCGCGAATGCCGAGCTTGTCTTCCTTCTTGCCGACGGTGAAGCCGGGAAAACTCTTCTCCACGATAAACGCCGTGATGCCCTTGTACCCCGCTGTGGGATCGACGGTGGCCAGCAGGATGAAAACGCCGGCTTCCTTGGCATTCGTGATCCACAGCTTCTGGCCGTTCAGCACATACTCGCTGCCCTTGAGTTCCGCGCGCGTCTGTAGCGCAAACGCATCCGACCCCGAACTCGCTTCGCTCAAGGCGTATGCGCCCACCGTGTCTTTACACATACGCGGCAGGTAGCGTTTCTTCTGATCGGCGGTAGTCCAGCGCAGCAGGGCATTGTTGACCAGCGTGTTCTGCACATCGACGATGACGCCAGCTGAGGGATCGACGCGCGACAGCTCCTCGACGGCCAGAATGGCTTCGAAAAATGTGCCCGCTCCGCCGCCGTATTCCTCGGGGACTTCAATGCCCATCAGGCCCAGTTGGAAGAACTGTTCGATGAGGGAGTGCTCGAAGACGCCTTTTTCGTCCATCTCTTTCACGTGTGGCCGAAGGCTCTCATCGGCAAATTGGCGAACGGTATCGCGGAAAAGCATTTCGTCCTCGGTGAGGGCGACCAGAGGAGCGGGCGGATGGGCGACGACGGTAGCTTCGGACATGATGGCAATCCTTATAGAATAAGATAGGAAACCCTTGATTTTACCGCAATCTCGCTTAGGCAGACGTTCGCCAGGGCTTACTTGGCGCTGGCAGCTTGGCGGGCCCGGTCACGAGCTGCCTTAGGCCAACGACGGTTGCAAGAAACATTATTAAACCAGGTGGTTGACAAATCGTTGCCGCCAGTTATATATTCAACCACATGGTTGCACAACGCGCGGCATCCCTCGACAGCGTTTTTCATGCCCTGGCCGATCCTACGCGGCGCGCGATGCTGCGCTCCCTGGCCGCGGGAGAGCGCAACATCGGCGAGCTCGCGGCGCCCTGCAAGATGTCATTTGCTGCGGCCTCCAAGCACGTAAGAGTGCTGGAATCGGCCGGGCTGGTACGCCGCCGGGTGGTGGGACGCAGGCACATCTGCCGCATTGCGCCGGCGCCGCTGATGGCCGCCGACAAATGGCTGCGCTACTACGACCGCTTCTGGAACCAGCGGCTGGATGCTCTGGAAGCTCTGCTTAAGGCCGAAGACGAAGACAGGAAAGGACACTTGAAATGACCGTCGATTCTGAGCGCGTGCTGCGCATTACCCGGCACTTCGAGGCTTCGCCCGAGCGGGTGTTTGATGCCTGGCTCGATCCTGATACCGCGGGGAAGTGGTTGTTCGCCACGCCCACAGGGCAAATGACGAGCGTACAAATTGACGCGCGCGTGGGTGGCAAGTTCCTGCTGATTCGGCATGACGGAGACGACGTCGAGCATTTCGGCGAATATGTCGAGCTTGATCGGCCTCGACGGCTGCTCTTCATGTTCAAAGTTCCGAAATACTCTTCCGAAAATACTCGCGTGACCGTCGACATTGTCCCTTCTGCCGGGGGCTGCGATCTGACTTTGACGCATGAAGCTGTGCTGCCCGAGTGGATCGATCGCACGCGTCAGGGGTGGACGATGATCCTCGACGGGCTGGCGGCCTGGTTGCAGAGCGCGAGCGACGACTACGCCGCCCTTGTCGAGCCGGGCACGCTTCGCTTTGAGCGGATATTGCCCGGCCCTATCGAGCGCGTTTGGGCCTATCTGACGGAGTCGGACAAGCGCGCGAAGTGGCTGGCCTCAGGCGAGATGGAGCCGCGCGTGGGCGGGACGGTCGAGCTGACGTTCCGGCATTCGAGCTTGTCGCGAAATACCGCTCCGATCCCCGAACAGTTCAAAGGCGCCGAGGAGGGTCAGACAACGCAACACACGGTGACCCGCTTCGAACCGCCGCGGCGGCTGAGTCTTACCTGGGGAAGTGGCAAGGATGGACCTTCGGAGGTCACGTTTGAATTGACTCCGCAAAGCGACAAAGTGCGGCTGGTTGTTACCCATCGCCGCCTGCGCGATCGCAAAGCGATGCTCGCAGTCGGTCCGGGCTGGCACTCTCATCTTACGGTGCTCGTCGATCGTCTGGAAGGCCGCGAACCGGAAGCCTTCTGGGCGATCTACACCAAGGCCAAGGGAGAGTATGAGAAGCGGCTTCCGGCAGAATGATTGGTGATGGTTTGAGCGGGTTCTTACTTCTGTTGTTTGTAGACGATCTTCAGCGGGTCCGTTTCCAGGATGCGGGCGACCTGGTTTCGGGCGTGGACCGCCCAAGGGCCACTGCTGTCGAGCTTGAGGTAGGCCTTCCAATGGGACAGAGCGCGCCGGGCTTGCCCCAGACGTTCGTAAGCCAGGGCCAGGTTGTAATGTGCGTCGGCGTAGGTGGGAGCAAGCTGGATGGCGCTGCGATAGGCGATGACCGCGTCCTCGACCCGCTCAGTTTCGTCCAGCACATTGCCGAGGTCGAAGTAGGCTAGAGCGTAGCGCGCGTCGGCCGCGACTGCGGCCCGATAATGTTTTTCGGCGGAGACAAAATCCTGCCGGTTGTAATAAAGAGTGCCCAGGTTGATATGAGTGGCGGCGTGGTCAGGCTCAATTTCCAGTACCCGCCGATAGGTGCGAATGGCTTCGTCGTGGGTGCTGGGATGCTCTTCCATCGCCACCCCGCGGGTGAACAGCTCAATTACGTCGTCGTAGTTGACGATGGGCTTCACTTTGCCGTTCGAGACTGCCGAATTCGTGGATACCACCGTCCCCACCGGGCCAAATTCCAGAACAAACTGTCCTGCGATCGGCTCTACCACACGCCCCTGGTGGCGATAGGCCACACGCGAACCAACGCTGAAGGCGCTCGCCTCAATCAGGGGATTTTCCATTCCAGCCACTTGCTTCTGCATCGCTTGCAGTGATTCCAGGATTACCGCCGGACGCACCCGCTTGGCGCGGAGGTCGCGAATCTTTTTAAGCTGGAGAAGGTCGTAAAAGGTAAACGTCTCGGAAATAGGAACGAGTCCTGCCCGTTGCCAGCCCGCAAGTTGCTGGGCCGTGATGTGCAGGATCCGAAGGACGTCCGCTCGACAATATCGATTCATGTAAGCTCGGAGTCGCCAGCTGAGCTTGTATTCATTATCCGAAGACAGCAGTTGCGAAGCAAGTGGAAATCCCTGAAAACAGTGGAAAACCGGCCCGGATGTCCCTTTACGGTAACCTCTCGCCACATTTACAATCAAGCCAAGCCGACGTAGCTCAGTTGGTAGAGCAGTCGATTCGTAATCGACAGGTCATCGGTTCAAGTCCGATCGTCGGCTCCACTAACTTCTTTTGTTTTCAGCAAATGCTCTCCATGACTGGTGGGCTTTGTTTTCATGGTGGGGATTTTCTGGAGACCCTCGCATGGCCCTCTGGTTTCTGTCGTCACAGGCATCCGGAGTCGTGCCCAATTCGGGGTGCTGGTTTATTGAGCACCACAGTTTTCCCCCTGCAACGCGGCTCGCACGGAAGGGGTGGATCGCTGCAACCGCGCAGCAACTTATGGATGGGCTATTCAGAGGGTCAAGGCTGGTGGTACTTCATTTCGATAAGAGCTGTCTCACAACCGAGGCGTGGTGGCAGGGATTGCTTACGCTATGCCCTGAGCTCTCTGAGGTGCGCGAGCGCCTGCCGTAGACTCCGCTTCCATCCTCAGCTCCAGCTTTTCGAAATAACGGCTAAGGTCGGCAGGAATCGGCCTAAACAACTGACGAACCGACAGCATCCTATCTAACATGCCTAGCAAGCCTGGGTTCGCTCCCAGCCTGAAGTTAGTCGCCCGGAAGCCTTCTTCCAAGCCGCTCTGGTTGTAGGCCGTAGGATGCCGTCCAAGTAAGCATTCCAGCATTACTACGCCAAGCGAAAAAATGTCCGAAGCGCAGGACACCATCTCGCCTCTGGCCTGCTCGGGCGAAAAGTAGCCTAACGTTCCAAAAGGCTTGCGTGCGGCCATAGTATTGTCGTGCTCTGAATCGCGGGCAGCACCGAGGTCGATGAGAACGGCCCCACCGGAATCTTTAAGCATAATGTTCGAGGGCTTTATGTCCCCATGAACGATTCGGCGCGACCAGATGGCTGAAATTGCAGCCGCGACATCGCGCCCTATCGGCAGCACTTCGGTGTCCAGCAGCCGGCCGCCGATTCTCAGCCGACTACTCAAGGCTTGTCCTTCCACGAATTCCCATGCGACATATCGCGTGCGTCTACCGGCCACGTCACAATAGCCATGTTCGATCAGCCGGGCCAAGCCTGGATCTGAGAGGTTCTCGATCGCAGTGATCTCGCGTTGTACACGACCCTCCTGATGGGGATAGAGGTTTAACTTCAGAGCGACAAGGTCGTCAGCCGGCGTGCCGTCCAGCTGAGAAATTCTGCTTGCCCTAAAAACTACCCCCTGACCGCCGACGGCGATTTCGGGCCCAATGATGTACCGGCCACCTAGAGCAGCCTCTATCTCTGCGGGCATAAACGGATGGTCAGCCATACTATCGAAGTAAGCGGCAGCTCCGCTTACGTTTCCTTTCCACTGGATGAGAGACAGAGTTGTTCATAAAGGGTTCTTTGTGGCTTTTATTGTCGCTGGGAGCTAGGTTCAAGGTACTTGCCGACGAGTGCTCTTGTACAGACCACTCAAGGGGCTTTTCCCAGTAGCACCAAAGCAAGTCTTCTTCCCAGTCAATTTCCACTATTGTTGTTTCTTGGCCAGGGCTTGTCCCGCACCAACAGGCCTGGCTGCAAGGGAGGCCTGTAACCTTGTAAACCGGGGAGTGATGAGGGCTACTGGTAGCTCCACCGGCCCAACAACGATGCCGGCTCTCGCCACGGGCTGGCCCGTTAGCGGTTCTGACGGGAGCAGCGGAGCTACTTTGAGCTCGCCGGATTGGCAGAGGTTGCATTTACCACCAAGAGCCAACCGCTGCCTTCTCGGACAAGGATCTGCTTCGGCGATTCCAGCGTGATTTGTCCCATGGGAGAAGTGCTTCCCGCCTGAGCAAGCTTCAGATTCTCAAGGCCGTAGATCCCGCACGCGGTAGTCGAAAACACCCACAGCGCCTGCACTTGATCGTTGACGTCCGCAGGCGGGCAATCGGCGGCAGGCGTCAACTTGCCCCAGGCTCCGTTCCCGTTCCAGCGTCCGACTTTTCCTTCGGGCGAGGCAATATATCCGCGACCGCGGAATACCACATCGCCACCCACTTGTTTCGTGGTCCACCCGTAGGAGGATTCGTAGGTCGAGATGGCGTCGATGGGAGTTTTCGCCTGGAAAACATTCTCTGTGGCAGCTATGGCGAGCACGCCGACGTTCAGGGGAATCGTGCGTCCCTGGTCCTGGAGGCTGTCGAACATTACGGTGAGGTGCGAGACGGATCCGGTCAGGCCGGCCGAAACCACGTGTCCGGTGACGTGCGATCCCGACTTGATTTTTCCGCCGGACGGCAACAACACCTGCTGCATGAGTTTCCCCTCGAGCTTGTCACCCGCCTTGGCGTCACTAGATTTCAGGGTCGAATTCAGCATAACGGGAAGCGCTGTCCCGGCGGGAAGGTTTTGGGCGGCCAGCGTGGTTGCGGAGCAGAGCAAGACGGCAGCGAGTTTGGTCAAGAGCATACGGGTAATTTCTAACCTACCTCATAAGTCGATTTGTATCAGGGCACGGCTTCAGCCGTGCCGTAATGGGCTCAGTAATGCTTGGGGCTTTAGCCCCTGAGGGCGGATTTTGCCGGGGCTAAAGCCCGACGTTCCATCGCGGTTTCTTGCGGCACGACTGAAGTCGTGCCCGGATACAACTCATGACCGATTATGAGAGGGCCTCGAGGATGAATTTAGACTGCGTCCTAACCGCAGAGCTTCACTCCGCCCGCTTGATGCCTTCCGGCGCGATCAAGAGCATATACAAGAAGCATGACAATCTAGTTACAATGCCCGTTTCTTCCTCATTGAGTGCCTTTTGGTCAGACGATATATGGCACTAGCGCCGCCACTTGTCGAGAGTAGGTTTCATACGAGACGCCGAATTGCGCCCGCATCCATTTTTCCTCGAGCCTAAGTTTGTGCCATAGCGCGACGAAAACAAGGGCAACGGCGAGTAGGCCGCGCCATTCGCCACGGGCCACCGCACAACCAATGAATCCCAGCAGAAGCCCGGTGTAGATGGGATGGCGAACCAGTGCGAAGGGTCCGCTCGTAATGAGTTCATGATCTTCCTTCAGGGTGACGGCCTGACTCCAGTTTTTTCCAAGATGACGACGCGCCCAGACCGAAAAGAGTAGACCAGCGGCGGTAATTGCCGCGCCACTCCAGAAGCACCAGCCCCCCGGCGGAAGAAATCGCTCATTTAGCAGTGGAAGGGGAACGCTTGGCAGCCAAAGAAGCGCGAACGCGCAAATAATCAAAACCAGCCGCGTAATCCGTGACGACGCCGGCTCCTGACGCTCAGTTTCTTTGACATTTCTCGACATCGCCCGCCAATACGCCGAATAACTGACCCACATTGCTGGGAAAAGATAGCTGTACAGGAGTGACATGAGCATTCCTCATTATCTGCTTTTGGTTCGCTCCGCAAGTCCGGGGGTCCTCAGGTTGCCCGCTTTCGGTTATCCGGCGGCAAACCCATGGTAGAGGTGAGTAGAATTACTTCTCCACCATGCTCGAAAACATTAACTTGAAGAAGAAGCTTTCGCGGGAAGAATATAAGCGCGTTGTCCCCGGCCTACAGTTGCGCTTGTATGACTTGGAGAAAGCGTGCTGGGACAACGGTGTGCCCACGCTCATTGTTTTCGAGGGCTGGGACGCGTCGGGGAAGGGAAGCACGATAGCGGCGCTAACCCAGCGCCTGGATCCACGGGGCTTCAAACTGTATCCCATCACCGCTCCGCGCACCTACGAGCAGCAACGTCCGTGGCTGTGGCGGTTCTGGCTGAAGGCGCCGGACCGCGGCGAGATGGTCATCTTCGACCACAGCTGGTACGGTCGCGTCCTCGAGGAGCGGGTGGAGGGAACGGTCCCGGAGAAGTCGTGGAAGCAGGCGTTCCGCGACATCATCGAATTTGAGCGCATGCTGGCCGACGATGGGACGGTGATCCTGAAGTTCTTTCTGCACATCAGCAGGAAGGAGCAAAGCAGACGCTTCGAATTGATCCAGGAAAATCCGATGGAAGCATGGCGAGTAACCAAGGCCGACTGGACCCGGCACAAGAAATACGGCCAGTATCTGGCGGCAACCGAGGAAATGCTGGAGCTGACCGAGTCAGAATTCGCGCCCTGGTGCGATCGTCGAAGCCACTTCCAAGTGGTACACCCGGAAGCGGGTGCTGGAAACTGTAATCAGCGCGATCGAAAAGAACCTGGGCGTCAAGGCGCCGTCCGCCGCTGTTTCCACGGAGTCCTCCAAAGATGCCGAATTGCGTGCCGCCATGGACTCGTTGACGGAAGGCGGCCACTGATGCTGGAGTCGGTAGATCTTACTCACACTCTGGACCGGCAGTCGTATGTGCGCGAAGTGACGCGCCGGCAAATTCAGCTGCGCGAGCTGGGATATCAGGTCTACCTCCAGAAGCGTCCGGTCATCATCGCGTTCGAAGGCTGGGATGCGGCGGGCAAGGGCGGCGCGATTAAGCGCATCACTGAGAAACTCGACCCGCGTGGCTATGTCGTTTATCCCATCAGCTCACCGCATGGCGAGGATCGGACCCGGCATTATCTGTACCGATTCTGGAGACGGCTGCCGGAACGTGGACAGATCGCCATCTTCGATCGCTCCTGGTACGGCCGCGTTCTGGTGGAGCGCGTGGAAGGCTTTGCCAGCGAAGCCGAATGGAAGCGCGCGTACAAAGAGATCAACTCCTTCGAACGGCAACTGCGCGATTTTGGCGTAATCCTGGTGAAGTTCTGGATCCACATCTCGCGCGAGGAGCAGCTTCGCCGCTTCGATGAGCGCAAAGCTATCGGGTACAAGGCGTGGAAGCTGACCGAGGAAGACTGGCGCAATCGCGAGAAGTGGGCGGCTTACGAAGAAGCAGTGGAGCAGATGCTGGTGAAAACCAGCACCCCCACCGCACCCTGGACGCTCATTGAAGGCAATGACAAATACTGGGCGCGGACCAAGGTTTTGGCGAAGCTGGTGAAGATTCTGTCGGCTGAAATGCAGTACCAGCCGGCTGATCCTTTGGGCAAAGCGGAAGCAGGGCCGCAAAAGCGAAAGTAAAACTAAAGAGCATCGGTTTCATTGGTCCATCAGGGTTTCAGGTTGTAGGAGGCGGCCATCGGGCCGGCGTCGGCCTGGTACTTGCGGGCGCGGGCCAGTTCGGCGATCTGCCGGATGTGGCCGAGGTCGTGGAGCGCCCATTCATTCAACATCTGCGACATGGTGATCTCGCCATATTCCTTATGCAGGGCGAGGCGATCACCTGCACCGGCGGGGAGGCTGCGGAGGAACTCGACGTTGATCTCGCGCTGCTCCTCGAAGTGATCGAAGGCATCCTCGGGGTCGGCATCACGATAGAGGTCGAGATACATCTGCGCGTCGTCGGGCTCGAACTGGGGACGGGTCTCCGCCATGAAACGGTCGAGGCGCATGCGGTAGCAGTGGCTTTCGGAGTGCGACAGGTGGGCCAGCACCTCGGCGACCGAGAAGCGTTCGGGTGCCGGCTTCCAGCGGGCATCCGCTTCGGTCAGCTCCGTCATCAGGCCGCGAAGAATTCCAGGAGTGGCCTCCAGCAAGTCCAGGCAGGGCAGTCCGTTTTCCGTCATGAGCTCATCCTACGGCGTTCGCGCCACCATCGACATGGAGAGTGTCTTACTGCTCAGTATTTGTAAAAGCCGCGTCCCGACTTACGGCCCAGCCATCCAGCATCCACCATCTTGATAAGCAGCGGACACGGCCGGTACTTGGGATCGCCGAGGCCGGACTGCATCACGCGCATGATATCGAGGCAGACGTCGAGGCCGATGAAATCGGCCAGCGTGAGCGGGCCCATGGGATGCGCCATCCCCAGCTTAAAGACCTCGTCCACGGCTTCAGGCGTGGCGACGCCTTCCATCACCGCGTACATGGCTTCGTTTAGCAACGGCATCAGCACCCGGTTTGAAACGAATCCCGGAGCGTCGTTCACCTCAACCGGAGTTTTCTCCAGCTTCTCGGACAGGGCCTTGACTGCGGCGTAGGTCTCATCCGAGGTCGCCAGTCCGCGAATCACCTCCACCAGTTTCATGACGGGCACGGGGTTGAAGAAATGCATCCCGATAACCTTGTCGGGCCGCTTGGTCACCGCTGCCAGCTTGGTAATCGAAATGGATGACGTGTTGGAGGCCAGAATGACTTCCGGCCGGCACATGGCATCGAGATCGCGGAACAGCTCGGCCTTGATCTCGAAGCGTTCGCTGGCGGCCTCGACGATGAAGTCGCAGCTTGCGAGCTTCTTGCGGTCGGTCACGGCGGTGAGGCGGCCCAGCGCCTGGTCGCGCTGCTCGGCCGTAAGCTTGGCCTTCGAGACTTCGCGCTCCAGGTTCTTGCGGATGGTTTCCAGTCCGCGATCGACGAAGCGCTGCTCCACATCAACCAGGATGATCTTGTACCCACTCTTGGCGAAGACGTGAGCAATGCCATTGCCCATCGTGCCCGCTCCGATCACTCCTACGGTTCTTATGTCCATGATTGCCTCAGATGATTGAATGGTCGGGAACAGCCTGGACTCGTTGCCGCCGCAGCCTTAAGCTGCACATTGACGTCATACGGATCCTTCAAGGAGCAGACCATGCTAAAGACCTTTGCGTCAAGCAAGCGCGGGCTCTCGGATTCAAGCAACGTTCTGACCTCCTGTAGTGTGACCGCCATCACCGACGCTCCAAGTTGGTGGTGCTAAAAACAAACCGGTCTCCCCGTCCGGGGGTTTTCGTTGGGTACCTCAATCCTCCATCTTAATGGCCGCATAGCGCCATCCTCGAGGTGTTGCAATGAACGCTCGACTGGTAAGTGAATTTCGTTCCATCGTTGGAGATGCCGGCCTGGTAAGCGGGCCCGAGCAGCTCCGGACCTACGAATGCGATGGCTTGACCCTGTTCAGGGTAGTTCCTGACCTGGTTCTGCTGCCTGCGAGCGCGGAAGAAATGCAGGCCATCGTGAAGGTGTGTTGCCGGGAGAAAATCCCGATGGTCGCACGCGGCTCGGGCACAGGACTGAGCGGGGGAGCGCTGCCGGTGAAGGGAGGCGTGGTGATCGGCGTCACCCGGATGAATCGCATTCTGGAGGTTGATCTGCCCAACGCCCGGGTGGTGGTTGAGCCGGGCGTGACGAACTCCGCCATCACCGCCGCGGTTTCTCCCCGCGGCTACTTTTATGCCCCGGACCCGTCGTCGCAGGTAGTCTGCACCGTCGCCGGCAACGTGGCGGAGAATTCAGGCGGTGCGCATTGCTTCAAGTACGGAGTAACTACGACGTACATCCTCGGGCTCGAGGTGGTGCTCTCCGACGGCACTCTGCTTAATCTGGGCGGCACTACTTTGGACCAGCCCGGCTACGACCTGGTGGGAGCTTTCGTCGGTTCGGAGGGAACGTTCGGCATCATTACCAGGGTCACGCTAAGAATCATCAAGAAGCCTGAAACCACACAGGTATTGATGGCAGCGTTCAATTCCAGCAGCGAAGCCGGAGCTGCAGTCAGCAACATCATCGCTTCCGGAATGTTTCCCGCAGCCATGGAAATTATGGACCGGCTGGCCCTGGAGGCCGCCGAAGCGGCGGTCCATGCCAACTATCCGAATTGCCAGGCGTTGCTGCTGGTGGAACTCGACGGCTCCGCCCGCGAGGTCGAGCTTCTGATGGAGCAGGTTGGTCCGATCTGCAAATCCTGCGGCGCCTGGGAGATACGTCTGGCGAAGTCCGAGCCGGAACGTATGGCGGTTTGGAAAGGACGCAAGGCCGCATTTGCCGCTGTTGGGCGAATTTCCCCGAATTACCTGGTGCAGGACGGCGTTATCCCCCGTACCGCATTGCCGAGAGTCCTGGGAGAGATTGACCGGCTCAGCGCCGATGCCGGGCTGCGCGTCGCCAACGTCTTTCATGCCGGAGACGGAAATCTCCACCCCCTGGTGCTGTACGATCGCCGCATCGCCGGACAAGAGGAACGAGCCATGACGCTGGCGGAAGACATTTTGCGGCTCTGCGTGGAAGCGGGCGGATCCATCACCGGGGAACATGGAATCGGAGAAGAGAAGAAGATGTTCATGCCGGTCATGTTTTCCCCGGCGGACCTGGACGCCATGCAGCGCCTGCGCTCGGCTTTCGATCCGTACGACCTCTGCAATCCGACGAAGATGTTTCCCGGAGCCGACGCGAAGCTGCAAAGGCCGGTCGCCTACGAACCACATCCGATCGAGTTAGCGGGACTGGCACAGCGGTACTAGCCAGGGACCCGAACGGGAGTTAAATCATGAGCCAAACTCGAGTAGAGAACAACGAAGCATGGATCCAACTAAGTGCGATCGTGGGCCCGGAACATGTGCGCCCAGCGACGCCAGAGGATGCCGTGGACGCAGTGCAACCCGCCGGCGTGATTGCACCCGGCACAGCGCAGGAAGTGGCGCAGGTACTGCGTTACAGTGCTTCCGCCGGCCTCGCCATCATTCCCCGCGGTGGAGGCACGCAGTTGGGGCTGGGAAATCGTCCTCACCGGGCAGATTTTGTCCTCTCGCTGGAGCGGCTCAATCAGGTGATTGAACACGCCTGGGGCGACATGACGGTTACGGTGGAAGCAGGCTGCACCATCGCCAGGTTGCAGAGCGTGGTCCGTGAACATGGTCAGCAGTTGGCTGCCGATCCCATGCAACCGGAGCAGGCCACCGTTGGCGGCCTGCTGGCGACGGCGGAGAGTGGAACCCTGCGTATCCGTTATGGGGCTGTTCGCGACCTGGTGCTCGGGGTGGAAATGGCTCTGCCGGACGGCAGCGTAATTAAAGCCGGAGGCAAGGTAGTTAAGAACGTTGCCGGCTATGACCTCACCAAACTGGCCATCGGTTCGCTGGGAACCCTGGGCGTCATCACCCGAGCGGTGTTCCGCCTGCATCCCGTGCCCGTGGCCACGGCCACCTTTGCCGCCATGCTGCCTACCGCGTCGGAGGCGGAAACACTGCTGCTCGCGATTCTGGATTCACATCTTGTTTACACCGGGCTGCAGATTCGCGCCCGTTGCGACGACCAGATTTTTGTCCACATACGATTCGAAGGCATTCCCGAATCGCTCCAGGACCTATATATAAAGCTGGGCTGCCTCGCGGGCGCTCATCAGTTTGTGGATTGCGCCGGCGATGTCTGGAGGTCGCGGCAGAAACTGTTCGTCAACGCCACCAGCTCCGTGATCTGCAAGTGTTCTGTGCTGCCTTCGCAGATTGGCGCGCTCTGCGAGGTGCTGTCCCTGCACGCCAAGAAGGCTGAAGTTGCCTTTATTTTGGTAGCACAAGGAACGGGGCTGGCCGAAGTGCGATTGGATGCCGACGGTCCGCAGCCGCTGACAACGGTGCTGCGTGCTCTGCGTGGTGAAGTTGATCGTCTTGCCGGGACGTTGATTGTGGCGCAGTGCCCGGCAGCAATGAAGCGCGAAATGGATGTGTGGGGCAGCATAAAAGATACGCTTCCGCTCATGCTCAGAATCAAGCAGAAGTTCGATCCGAGTCAGGTTCTGAATCCGGGTCGTTTCGTGGGGGGCATATGACATCGCAGCTCGCAACGCCGGCGAACGCCAGCGGCAGGACACTCGATGAGTACCATTTTCCGGACGCGGAGCTTCTGAATGCCTGCGTCCATTGCGGCTTTTGCCTGCAAACATGCTCGACCCATGCGCTCTGGGGAAAGGAGCAGGACTCGCCGCGTGGCCGCATTCATCTGATGAACATGGCGATTGCGGGCGAAGTGGGCGTAACCGAGCTTTACGTCTCGCACTTCGACCATTGCCTGGGATGCCTGGCGTGTGCCAGTTCCTGTCCGTCTGGGATCCAGTACGGACGCCTGATTGAAGCCATGCGCGCCCAGGTGGAGCAGCAATACCGCCGGCCGCTGCATGAGCGGGCGCTGCGGAGAATGATCGCCGCAGTGTTCAGCCGGCCGGGGCGCATGCGTAAGCTGATCTTGCCCCTGCGCGCCTATCAGCGGTTGGGTTTACAAAAGCTCGCGCACGCCATCGGCCTCATGGCGCTGCTGCCACCGAGCCTGCGCGCCATGGAGCAGATGCTGCCTGATTTGCGTCATCGCGACCCGTCGGTGACCCTGCCACCGCGCATCGCGGCGCAAAGTAAGAAGCGCCGCAGCGTTGCCTTGCTGACGGGCTGCGTGCAGAGCGTCTTCCTGGGTCAGGTAAACGCGGCCACCGCGCGGGTGCTGGCAGCCGAGGGCTGTGAAGTGCTGGTCCCGCCGAACCAGGGCTGTTGCGGAGCCCTTCAGAAAGACCTGGGCCGTGAACAGGACGCGATAAACGACGCGCGCAAAGTGATCGACCTGTTCGAGCCTCTGCCCGTCGATACCGTTGTGGTGAACGCCGCCGGTTGCGGAGCAGCGCTCAAGGACTATGGATACTTGTTGCGCGGCGATCCCAAGTATCGTGATCGCGCCATCGCATTTTCCGCCAAGTGCAAAGACGTATCGGAGGTGCTGGCGGAATTGCAACCCCGTGCTCCACGGCACCCGATAGTCTTAAAAGTTGCTTTCCACGATCCCTGTCACCTGCAACATGCTCAGGGGTTGCGCGAGCAGCCGCGGGCCATGTTGCGCACCATTCCCGGACTGGAGTTGCTGGAGCTTTCCGACGCCGCACGCTGTTGTGGCTCGGCCGGTCTCTATGGTCTGATTCAGCCGGAGACGGCCCACTACCTGGGCCAGAGGAAGGTGGAGATGATTGTCGCAACCCCGGCTGAGGCAGTGGCGACCGGTAATCCCGGATGCCAGTTGCAAATCGGGGCACTGCTGAACGAAGCGGGGCACCCGTTACCGGTTCTGCACTACATGGAACTGCTGGACGCTTCCATCTCCGGCGCGCAATTGCCAGGAAAACGCGATTAGCAAGGTTATTGGCGCGGCTCTCGTCACTTCCGCGGAGCGTTGATGGCGGGCGGGTTCTGCGGCGAGGCCGGACCTTCCCCTGCTTTCAATTTGCGGCAGCAGCCACCTAATATGTCACCATTCGGCAAGTAGACCGTGGCTGCGTACGGGAGCGTTGGTTTCTCCCCGGCTTCGGTGCAGTCGGCCTTCCGGATTTTGGCCGACAGCGCATTTCCGCTGCTCATCTGCCACAACCAGGTCTTTTGGTCCGCCAGCCAGAAAAAGCCGCCTGGAAAGTCTTGATCCGGCTGATTGACGCCCCCAAGATACCGCGCGCCCCAAGAGACGAACTGTATGCTCCACTTGGGCACCTCGCCGAAGCAATCCATGTAGGGTGGCGCCTCGGCAACAACCTTCTTCGCGGACTTACGAGTCGGAGTTTGCTCGTAGGTGTCCGGCGTCTCCTGCGCCTCACCGCAGATCACGGCAGCTATAACGAACAGAATCGCGATACAGCGAACAAGCATGCGTCTCATCCGAACCTCTCGAAGGCAAACTGATCTGCCGAAAGGCGATACAGCCGCTAATCAGGGCCCGCTTATCGGGTTGAAACTCAGAATATCTGAAAAGGTACCACAACCTGCTTTTGCGTAGCTCGCGGCGACTCTTGGCCGCCAGGTTCCATCCGTTTGAAGAGCATAGCAGGCCGCGTCGCAAGCTCATGCCGATGGTGGACGACAAGAGCAGACAAAGGCCGGAGAGGGACGGTCAGGTTGGGAGGATTTGGTGGACCTGGCCGGGATCGAACCGGCGACCTCTTCCATGCCATGGAAGCGCGCTCCCAGCTGCGCCACAGGCCCACTTGCGAAAGATGGCGCTGACAATCCAGCGCCTCAACTATTTTCTCCCACCCGGACATCCTAGTCAAACTCACGCGATGGGCAGCGTTACGATTCAAGAGGCCTTGGTTTGTCGAATCCTCCTTCCTCTACAATCGAAGGGTGAAGACTTGGGATGTTGTCATCATTGGCGGAGGTGTAATTGGGCTCACGCTGGCACGGAGCTTGCGGCACGGCGGCGCCAGCGTTCTCGTGGTGGAGAAGTCTGAACCTGCCCGCGAAGCTACGCACGCCGCTGGCGGCATGATCGCGCACTGCGATCCGGAAAATCCTCCCGCGATGGCCCCAATGATCGCGGCCAGTGGGCGTATGTATCCGCGGTTTGTTGCCGCACTGCGGGCCGAGGCATTCGAGTCGCCTGACCTGCGCCAGGACGGGACGATCGCGTTCCCGGCAGACGGCGAACTGCCAGCGTGCGAAGGCGTGCGAAGGCTGCATGACGATGCCGAGTTGCTGCACCTGGAGCCGCTGATTGCCTTACGCGGACGCGCCTGCGTTCTGCCCGAATGCACTGTCGATCCGCGCAAGCTGGCCAGTGCCCTGGAAAAGGCCGCACGGAAGCTGGGGGTCGAGTTCGTGACCGGCTCAGCCGTAACCGAGATCGCCGTACTGGGCGGGCGAGTGACGGGCGCGCGCACCGCGAAGGCATTCTATATGGCGGCCGCAGTGGTGAACTGTGCAGGAGCATGGGCGTCGCTAATCAAACCGTTTGGCATGCCGACGCGTCCGGTGAAAGGACAGATGGTTTGCCTGGTGCCGCAGGCCGGCGCTCACGCTGTCGGTCCACTGCTTCGGCATGTGGTGCGCACGCCGGAGGTGTACATCATTCCGCGCAGCGACGGTCGATTGCTGCTGGGGGCGACGGTCGAGGAAGCCGGGTTTGATAAGCGCGTGGATGCCGATACCGTCCAGAGCTTGCAGCGAGCGGCGGCCAATGTCGTGCCGGAGATTGGCCAGATGCGCATTCATGACGCCTGGGCAGGACTGCGTCCGGGTTCTCCGGACGGACTTCCAATTCTTGGCGCAACCTCTTTGCCGGGATACTACGCGGCCACCGGACACTATCGCGACGGCATCATGCTGGCACCGGTGACCGCACAAATCATGACCCAACTGCTGAAAGGACGACTCCCAGAATTCGACATAGAGCCATTCTCACCGTTGCGATTTTTGTAAGTCGCGAGTCATGCAGGCCCGATCTTTGAACGTGAAGTGAATCGCTGTCGCAGGGGGCGCGCGCCGCTCACGTCGCGGGAGACAATTCGTCCAAACCACGAGGGGAGAAAGGTTCACACGAGTGAACTTTTCACTCGCGTCGCCGTATATGTCAGTGAAGGATACTGGAAGTAAGAGTGTCGTCTCTGCTGGCACTCCAGTTGCATCAACAAAAAGATGGGGTCAAACAGTGTGTTTCGCCAGCGGTTTGGCGGCCCAGGCGGAACAAACTCGAGGGAAACTTGAAGGCGTCCCCGTGCTGTTTAACCCCGGCCTCACATTCTATGCGAAGGGGTGGGAAATGCAAGCCGATCCCGCCCCGGCCAACTGAGCTTGGGGCGTTGCTATCGCCGCATGGGCTGCCAGAACGATAGTCAAAAAGTAAGGAGACTAGAACCATGACACGTACACTGGCTCGCGTAACTCTAATTGTTTTCGCGCTCACCATGTCTATCGGCGCCTTTGCCGCCTCCAAGTCTCAGGAAGTCACGCTGTTCCACGATGCGCAACTGAACGGCAAGACGCTACCTGCCGGCGACTATACGGTGAAGTGTGAAACCACAGGCTCTACGGCGCAAGTGAAGTTCGTGAAGAACGGCAAGGAAATGGCCTCCGCAACCGGCCAAGTCAAGCAACTCGCCAACACACCCGACCACAACCAGGTTGTCACGCAGGATGGTAATGGAAGCTCAACCATCAGCGAGATCGATTTCAGCAACAGCAAGACTGGCGTGACGTTCGATTCCGGAACAGCTATGTCCAGTTCCGGGCAGTAACAGCTAACAACCTTTGAGCAGATTGAGAAGGGAGCGCAAGCTCCCTTTCCTGTTGCAAGACCTTGGTAAGGGAGAAGCGGGTTAGGGACTCGAAGCGCGATCCATCCCCAAGTTCAAACCAATTTCCGCAGCTCACGCCGCAGGATCTTGCCCGACGCGGTGCGTGGCACCTTCTGCACAAAGTAAATCTCGCGCGGCATTTTGTAACGGGTGAGGCGCTCGGCCACGAAGGCCTGAAGCTCTTCCGCGGTCTGTTGATTGGCCGGCTTTTCCTCGCTCACGACCACGAAGGCGCAAGGGATTTCTTCTCCGGCGGCATCTATGCGCGAGACCACGCCGCAATCGCGCACCGCGGGATGTTCGAGCAGCACACTCTCCACCTCGGCGGGCGCGATGGAGAATCCTTTGTACTTCATCATCTCCTTGCGGCGATCGACCACGTAGTAAAAACCGTCCTCATCGACGCGCACAATGTCGCCTGTCCAATACCAGCCGTCGCGCAAGACCGCGGCCGTGGCGTCGGGCGATTTCCAGTAACCCAGCATGAACTGCGGCCCGCGCATGACCAACTCACCGATTTCGCCCGCAACAACATCCTGCTCCTTCTCATCCACTACGCGGCAAGCGGTCTCAGCCACCGGCATGCCAATCGATTCCGGCTTGTACAGCTCCTTCTCCAGGAAGCCGAGATGGGTCACCGGCGAGGCTTCCGTCATTCCATAGCCCTGGCGAATGGGGACGCCGGTGCCGGCGGTGAAGCGGCGCGCCAATTCCGGCGCCAGCGGTGCGGCACCCGACTTTACCCAACTCAGCCGATGCGAGCGCGGAAACTTTCCCTGCTCCGCAGCCTGGCAATACGCCAGCAGAGTGGGCGGCACGCACAAGACAATGGTGACGCCTTCGTCGGCGACCAGCCGCAGCGAACTCTCGCACTCGAAGCGCGGCATCAGTACGAGGGTGCTGCCCCGCATCAGCGCGAGGTTAAGGCCGACCGTCAGTCCGTAAATGTGGTACAGCGGGAGAAAGCACAGCATGACATCGTCATCGCTGATCGCCCCGGCCTCGCCCGGAATGAGCGTCTGATAGACATTGGCCACAAGGTTGTAGTGCGACAGCATCACGCCCTTGGGCAGGCCCGTGGTGCCGCTGGAGTAGGGAAGCGTGGCCAGCGCCAGTCGCGAGTCCTGCTCCGGCGCCGGCCAATGCACGCTCTCCGCCGCTTCGAATAGCGAGTCGAAGGGCTGCGGAGCCGCTCGGTCCGGGGGCGCGCGCGGTATACACCTGCCGCAGCGCCGGCAGACCGGCAAGATCGATTCCTGTGAGCAGTGCGCCATCGCTGATGAGAGCAACCGCTTCAGAATTTTCCAGCTGATAGCGGACCTCGCGGTCGCGGTAGGTGGGGTTCAGCGTGGTTGGAACGGCGCCGGCCAGGGTGGCCGCATGATAAGCCACGCCGAACTCCCAGCAGTTGGGCAGGAAGATGGCAACCACCTCGCCCGGACGAATTCCGGCCGCCACCAGTCCCCGCGCGGCGCTCTCCACCATCGCTCCATACTCGGCATAAGTGATGCGCTGTGCGGGTATGCAGGACACGTCGACAATTGCGATCTTCGACGCATGTCGCCGGCAGGAGTCCAGCACAACATCATGCACAAACCTGCCCGCTGGATCGGCGAAGAGCTGCGTTCGTAACGGTGCAGGTGAGCGCCCCATAGATGGTGCGCAGAAGTTTATCAGGTTAGCGCGGTGTGCCGCTGCTTTCTGCTGATGCGGGAATCGGCGCCGTTTGTTATGTTGTGGGCCAGGCTGTTACCTTCACCACCATGCGAGGATTGAAAGGGAAGTGCGTTGTCATCACCGGCGGCGCCAGCGGCATCGGCGCGGCCACGGCTGCCCGCTTCGTTGAAGAAGGCGCGAAGGTCGCAGTCCTGGATCGCGATGCGGACGGGTGCGACAGCATTGGCCGCGAATTGCCGGGACTTGTGGGCGCCTTTCGCGCCGATGTCGCCGATCTCAAGCGGTGCAGCATGCCTTCGGCAACATCATGGTCGGATTGGGCGGCCTCGACGTCGTCATTAACAATGCGGGCATCAGCATTCGCCACAGTTTCTCGACATCACGCCGGAGGAGTGGGAGCAAAGTTCTTGCCGTCAATCTGAGCGGCGTCTTTTATGTTGCGCAGACCGCTGCGCGCTACATGATGGAGCGCTCCGGCGGCGTCATTCTGAACATGGCTTCGACGAATGGCATGGTCGGGACATCCTTACTACGCTGACTACAACGCCACCAAAGCGGGTGTGATCGAGCTGACGCGCTCGATGGCACTGGAGCTGGCTCCCAAGGTGCGAGTGAATGCGGTCGCCCCAGGTTACGTGCTCACCCCAATGCAGCGTGCCGAATACTCCGACGAGATGCTGGAGGCCGTCAACCAGAAGATCCCGCTGGGCCGCCATGCGCAGCCGGAAGAAGTAGCTGCGCTGTTCGCATTCCTCGCCTCTGAGGATGCCGCGTACCTTACCGGCCAGGTCTACGTGATTGACGGCGGTGAGACGGCCGGAGGACTGGCCAGCCGCTAAGCGCTACCTGCTTGGAACAAATGAAACTCTTACCTGGCAACTGATCACTGGCCACTGCCTCTAAATTCCCAGCCCCGTCACCCGCCATCCCGCGCCATGCACCTTGTGCCGGATGTTCAGAGTGATGAGCAGCGCGGTCATCGCTTCCACGATGCGCGCGTTTTCCAGCTTGCCGCCGTCGATGGCCCGCACGCCGGGAATCTTCGTCGCCAGTTCCGATGCAACCTGCCGGGCATGGTCATCATCGCTGCAAACGATCACGTCGCAATCGACTTCGCCATCGCCGTCCAGCACCGTAGCCGACAGGCTGTGAAAGGCCGCAGCCACCACGACGTTCTTGCCCACGATCTCCTGTGCCTGCTCGGCTGCCGATCCCTGCCACACGCCGAGCACGCGCGTCGGGCGTCCGCCCACGGCCGCCGCCAGCGGAACAGTAGCGTCGATCAGCACTGTGCCCGGGCGAAACGACGGGTTTCAGCTGCTTCAGCAATTCGGCTTGTCCGGCGAAGGGAACTGTCAGTACCACAATGTCGCACATCTTTACAGCGACGGATTCTCCACGCCTTCCACGTTGCCCAGCACGCCGGCTTTCTCTGCGATCTGAGGGCCGCGGCTTTGGCGCGATCGCCGTCGCGCGAGCCGATGACCACCGATTCGCCGGCTCGCGCCCAGCGCTGGGCCAGTCCCGAGCCTTCAGGACCGGTGCCTCCGATGACCGCGATCATGCGTTGCCGCCCAGTGGCGTAGCGTTTTGAAAGGGCACGACTTCAGCCTTGTCGAATGCGGTCGAAAATCCGTCCGGCGTCAGCCGCTGAGGTAACAACTTTGCCCGCACAACGTCAAAATAGTTCGTGTATAGGGTGTTGCGCTGCGCGGGAACGCGGCCCAGTTCGATGATTCGCTCCTGAAACTCCGCCGCCGAGGTGTACTGACCCGCGGTTGATCCCGCCAGCCGCGAGATGTTCTCTTCAAACAGCGTGCCCCCGTAATCGTCGGCCCCGGCCAGCAGCGAAAGCTGCGAGACCTCGCGGCCCAGCTTCACCCACGAAACCTGAATGTGATCGATCGATCCGGCAAGCATCAGGCGCGCCAGGGCGTGAACTTTCATGTGCTCTGCCATCGTGCCGCCGTTGCGGGCCAGGCCTTGCGCAAACAGCAAGGTGTTGTCGTGAATGAATCCCAGCGGCACAAATTCGGTGAAGCCGCCGGTGCGCGACTGGATCTCGCGGAGCAGCAGCATGTGGTTTACCCAGTGTTCCGGCGTCTCGCTGTGGCCATACATCATGGTCGAAGTGCTGCGAATGCCGCATTCATGCGCCGTCTCGATCACCTCGCACCACTGCGCGGTGGTCAATTTGTTGCGCGACAGCACATGACGCACACTGTCGTCCAGGATCTCCGCTGCCGTGCCCGGTAACGTGTCGAGACCGTTGTCCTTCAGCATCAGCAGGTATTCGCGCACCGGCATGCCCGTCAGCTCGACGCCATACACCATCTCCATGGGCGAAAAGGCATGCGCATGCATTTTCGGCGTCGCCGACTTCACCGCGCGCAGAATGTCGCGATAGTAGAACGGCGGCAAATTGCGCGGCAGTCCGCCCTGAATGCAGACCTCGGTCGCGCCCCATTCTTCCGCTTCGCGGCACTTCTGCGCCACTTCGTCCAGCGACAGGAAATACGCCGTCTCGTGATGCGGGCCCACGCTGAATGCGCAAAACTTGCATCCCACAAAGCACACATTGGTGAAATTGATATTGCGGGTCACAACGTAGCTGATCGTATCGCCCACCAACAAGTGTCGCAGTTGATTGGCCGCCACCACCAAGCCGAAGAGATCATCACCGTCGCAGTTGGCCAGCAGCAGACATTCGTCGCGGCTGAGCCGCCTCCATCGAGCGCGGTCATCACCTTGTCGATCGCGGCCCGCACCGGAGCAGAAACGCGGCGCTGAACATCCTCCCAGCGATGTACCTTGAAGCGTCTGCTGATTGCACCAACTTAGCCCTTGCATCACTTCCTCGTTATAGCATAACGTTTGCTAGGGCCGTCCAGGCGTGAGTCGAAACAAATCTGCCTTCTGCTGCCGCCCGCACTAACTGCCCGCGCGACTTGCGCTGCCGTTCCGCGGCGATACGGGCAACCCCGAATTATACAGGCTGGAATGCGGGAGTTTTTCCCGCAAACCAGGCCCGCAACACAAGCCAGCTCATCGGCTACGGCTTCCTCCGTCGCGTGCATTTTGTAGCCGTAGGGATCAACCCTCCCGCGATAGTCGTGAATCACTTTCATTCCGGCGACGCCGATTGCTACTTCACACAAGCCTTCGCGCCATGGCCGTCCAAAGCTGTCGGCAATGATCACGGGAATATGCAGTCCCGTCCGCTTCTTCAATGTGCGATGAATTTGCGCAGCAGATAAATCGGGATCGGCTGGCAGAAGGACTGCCGTCTTGCCGCCGTCGACGTTGGAGACATCGACACCGCTATTGGCGCAGACGAATCCGTGCTGCGTCTCGGTAATCAGAACGTGTTTTTTGCGGACTACCCGCTTCGCTTCGCGTAGCGCCAACTCCACCACGCGAGGGTCAGCGCCATTTCTGGCGGCGAATTGCCGCGCGGCAACAGACGGCTTGACCGAATCCAGAGCGACGCGGCGATCTTCCGCCTTGGAGACAATCTTGTGTTTGAGGACCAGGATATCGCCTTCGTGCAGCCGCAGCCCGCCCAGGGCCAGGGCATCCACCACGAGGTCGGCGATGGAGTCGCCAGCGAAGACGTCGCGAATTCCGCGCACCGGAATCGCCCGGAGGTCGGCCGTCCCAATTGCGCTCGCAACTTGCCGGCGTGCGGTCATACTGCTGGCGATGTTGTGTCGTTTCTTCGTTGCGGCGTATTGCTCAGCACCCGCGTCTTTTCCTCTCCCGAGGTCCCATATGGAACTGTGCATTGTCGCGATATTTTTGACCGTTCAGGGGCACCTTCCCCGACTCATCATCGACATCGACTATCCGGCAATCGCCTATTCGCCCGGTCAGGAACTCCCTACGCCGGTCGAGGTAGTCCTGAGCGATGCAGACGCCCTAAACCTTATCAAGGTATACCGGCTTCCGGACGCCGATCTATGCCTGTGGATCGCTTGAATAGAGATTTGACTAACATGAATACCTTACATGAAAAATCGCACGGTACCGTAGGCGATGGTCGGTCGGACTGGCCTATCTCTGCAAGATCCAAGACTGCGACATACCCGGGAAATGGCGCCGCGGCAGCCTGGTTAACAGACACCCGTCCCGATCCCAAGCCTCGCGAGCCGATTGCCAATAGCAAACTGTTTCTTCCGAAGCGTGCCCTTCACGAGGGAGCCATCTCGATGAAAGCACGAGACGCCTCCGGGCCGACCGAGTCGGGCCCGCGCCGGGGCTGAAGCCGGCCGACACGAACATCCTGCTCCATTTGGAGGAGATCCAGAAGACGCACGGGTACCTCCCCCGCGCGAAGGTGGAGGCGCTCTCGGCCGACCACGACCTTCCGATCGGGACAGTGCATGCGGTCGCCTCTTCGTACCCGGGGCTCCGGCTCGCGGAGGCGGAGGCGGTGGTCGAGGTCGGTGTGTGCCGCGACCTCGTCTGCTGCCGCAACGGCTCGGTCGAGTTCCTCTGGCGGCTCCGCGCCACCTGGAACTCCAGGTCCGCGCCGGGACGGTGGCGATCCGGCCGGTCTCGTGCCTGGGGCTCTGCGACCGTGTCGAGGAGGGCGTGCCCGCGCTGACACTCGACGGCGAGCCGTGCTGCGGCCTGCGATCGGGCGAATGCCAGTGGGAGGTCGAATGCCGACTCTATCGATGGACTTGTCCGGGAGCTGGACCATGACGACGAACGTTAACGTTTTCGAGCGGAGCATCCTCCTGGATCGCGACGACGGGGCGAGGGATTACGACTCGGTCCGGAAATACGTCGGGGCGTCGGAGAGCGATCCGGACGCCACCGCTGAGGTAATGCTCGCGGAGTACAAACAGTCCTACGCCACGGGGTGTGGCGGGCCGGGCGCGCGGATCGGTAAGAAGATGGCGGCCGTGCGCAAGGCGCCCGGCCCGTCGAAGGTCGTAATCGGGAACGGGGACGAAAGTGAGCCGTGCACCTTCAAGGACAAGGCCCTGATGGAGCGGTCGCCCTGGCACGTCGTCGCGGGGGCGATCCTCGCGGCGCTGACCGTCGGCGCCGAGCAGGTCTACATCTACATCCGCCGCGAGTACGGCGCCGCGATCGAGGCGATGAGGGCCGAGGTGGCGCACGCCGCACTGCTCCTCGGCATCAACGGCCCATCGCTCCTCGGCTCGGGGCGAGCGGTGAGGGTCGAGGTCTTTTGCTCCGCAGGCGGGTATATCTGCGGCGAGCTTACGGCGATGATCGAGGCACTGGAGGGGCGGCGTGCCGAGCCGCGCATCCGTCCGCCCGAGCCAGAGACGCGCGGCTTGCGGGATGCCGAGCCTAGTGACTAACGTCGAGACGCTGGCCTGGGTCTCGCGCATCGCGCTCTACGGCGCCGCGGTGGTATCACGACCTTGGCGTCAACGGGGCCTATGGGCGAAGGCTGTTCTCCGTGAGCGGCGACGTGCGTCGGCCCGGGGTGTTCGAGGTGCCCAACGGCACGCCCCTCGGCGACCTGATCCTCGGCCGCGCGGGCGGCCCGCGCCCGGGGCACACACTCAAGGCACTCGCACTCTCGGGCCCGTCTGGTGGCTTCCTCCCCGTTTCTCTCCCGCTCGATCGCCTCCCGGCCGACCATCGGTCACGGCTGCCGGAGGGATTCGTCCGGCGCCGCCTCACGCCCGGCGCCTCGCACCTTGATGCGTTGGCGCTGGAGCTGAACCTGGAGGTCTTCCGCGCCCTCGACCTGGCGCTGGGCGCCGGGATCGTCGCCTACGACGACAGCGCCGACATGCTCGAGCAGGCCGCGTCGGCCTCGCTGTTCTTCCGCGACGAGAGTTGCGGCAAGTGCGTACCCTGCCGGCTCGGGACGCAGCAACTCGTCAAGATCGCGACCCGCCTCCGCCAGGCGCCTATCGATGCCGCCGCCTTGAACGGCTACCGCGATCTCGTCGACGAGATGCTCGACGTCCTGGGCGCCGCCTCGATCTGCGGCCTTGGAGCGGTCGCCGCGGCCCCGCTCGCGTCTGTGATGAAGTATTTTCCAGAACAGATTGTGACGTATTAATAATTCAAACGTCACTGTATGAACGAGGAGACTTCCATGCAAACCGAAGAAAGACATGCAGGGCGACGGCCGATCTCGCTCTATGTAGACGGCGAGGCGCGGGAGGTCGATGGCATGCGGCCCGAGGTCGACCTCCGTGGCTTCCCCGTGCGCGATCGCGAGGGCCGGCCCCGGACGAGGCCGACCACGGTCCTGGAGGCGGTCCATGCGGGCGTCAAAGAGGCGGTCATCCCGACGCTCTGCCACAGGCCGGGGCTGCCGCCTGTGGGGATGTGCCGCCTCTGCATGGTCGCCGTCGAGACGGGCGGCGGCCGCGGACCGCGCGGGCGCAGCAAGCTCCAGCCAGCGTGTTGCCTCCCGGTCGAGCCGGGATTGGAGATCCACACACTCGCGTCGCCCGACCCGAAGATTCGCGAGCGGATCCGCGCCTCCGTCACGATGCTCCTGAACCTCCTGATGGCCGATCACCCCACCCCCTGCATGCCGCCGGTGGCGGGCGGAACCCCCGCGTGTGAGTTGGAGGCGCTGGCGCAGCGGTTCGAGGTTTCCCCCGAAACCAACCCCTTCATGCCGGCCAGCTCGTGAGGGACACGACGATGGACGATTCGCTGCGATTCGACCTGTCCTCGCCGCGCTTCCGGCTGGACCGGGCCGCCTGCATCCTGTGCGATCGCTGCTCCCGGGCCTGCGCGGTCGTCGAGCACGACGTCGTCCACCGGGCCGGCAAGGGGGCGGAGACGCGGATCGTCTTCGGCTACGGCGACCCGATGGCCTTCTCCGCCTGCGTGGGCTGCGGCGCGCTGCGCGTTCGCGTGTCCCACGGGGGCGATAACCTTCCGCAAACCCACTTCCCCAGACCCGATCAAGGAGATCGCCACATGAACACCGCATCCACCGCATCACTTCGCAACGACCGCGTCGTCGACGAGTCGCCGACGAGCTCTGACGTCTCGTTCGCCCAGATGGAGCAATCGCCGCACCTGCTGATCCAGCAACTCGCGCGGGACATCGGCCCGAAAGTATTGGAGTCTCTTCCGAACCCGCCCGTCCGACGGAGGCGACTTGCGGCCGGCCAGGTGCTGTTCCGCGACGGCGAGTTCACATCGAGCTTCTACCTGATCGAGAGCGGTACTCTTGGCCTCTACGAGGGCGGCTTCACCCCGATCATCAGGCGGCGGAGCGGATTGCTCCGGCGATGCGCCTCCGGCCTGAGACGGCTGTTCGGAGTCTCCGGTGGCGATCCGCCGCGTTCGCTGCCGCTCGGAGGCCGGATGGTGCGCATGGCGGGCCCTGGCGAGGTCGCAGCCGAGATGGCCTGCATGAACTTCTATCCCCATACCGAGTCGGCGCTGGCGCTGGAGGACTGCGTGGTCCTGGAGGTGGCGCGCGTGGTCCTGGACCACCTCCCGGTCGGCCGCTTTCGTGAGGCGATCGAGACGCTCTACCGCGAGCACGTCGTGCCCAACGCCCTCTGCCGCAGCAACCTTCTGGCACCGCTGCGCGAGTCGCCCGATCAGCGCGAGGCCGTCATCGCCGACCTGGTTGCGCGCCGCGCCGTCGAGGTCGTGCGCCATGGCCCCGACGAGGTAATTTTCGCCCAGGGCACACGGGCCGACGGCCTCTATTCGATCCACACGGGGCACGTGAGAGTCTCCATCCGCCGACCCGGCGGCGAGGCGACCGTGGCTTACGCCGGCCCCCTGGAGTTCTTCGGCGAGGTCGCCCTGCTCTCCGACCTCCTGGACGTCCGCACGGGAGACCTCCCGACTTCGCGCGTATTCACCTGCCGCGCCCTCGACCACGTCGAGCTTTTGCGCATCGGCCCGGAGTCGCTCCCCCTGCTTCCGGGCTGCCGTGCGCCACGCCGTCATGACCACCGGGCTGGATCGGCTCCGAAGAGCCTGAGGGATCCGACAATCATTGGAGCAGAAAGTCGGGTTAATCCTCGTTCCACCCGGCCTGGCTACCCGGGGCCGCCGGGTTGTGCAACGGTCGCAACTCGCCTCGGGCAACGGGCTTCGACAGCGCGAATGAATATCTCCCCAGGAAGTTTATGTTCTCGTGCCCCAACGAGAATAATGACCATTTGTTCCGATGAAGATCGTTGTGTTTTTCTTCGTTGCTATCGGAACCTCTTGTTGGGATTGGTCTGGTAGACTATGGTTTGGGCAGCCGGGCGATAAGTAAGATCGCCACTGATTCAGACAGACGGCCGGCGCTCCAGCTCAGGGCCCGGCCGTTTCGCTCATGCCGTTGCTCGGATCGGCGGACGGAGAAGTGGCATCCATGCCCGCCCGTGGTTCGCCGCCATCGTGGCGGCTAGTGGCATCCTGCCGCCTGCCCGCGGCCGTCCGGGCCGCGGTGCCGCCGCGCTTCTGGTTGACGGCCATAGCCTCACCCTTGCCGGTTCCCCAGACCGCCTGACGACGACCGCCGTTCTCAATCACTCGGCGGCGGCCCCCCGACTCCGACCGCCGGCCGCAGATCCGTGTTGATCGGCCGCCGGACCGCCGCGGCGGGTCGGACTGTGCGTCGCCATCCCCTGGCACTCGATTCGCCTCCGGGTCTGTGAGCTCCTTGACGATGAACTGAAACCCGAAGCGCCGTGCGCCGCTCCCGGCAACGACGACGACTGTGCCCGCGACGACCTCGATTCCGGGCATGCCGCTTTCCTCCTTGGCGTTGAGAATCAGACTGATTCCATCCGTACGGATACAACTGACGTGGTTTGAAGGTAATCGCGTCCTGCTCAGACCGACGGACCTTCGCTTGCGGTAGCGCCTTCGCTTGCAGGGCGGCCACGGCACGGCGGGCATCGTGCCCGCCTCAGGACTCCGCGCGGCCCCGCTACCGCACCCCGCCCGCCGCGGCCCGCCGTGGCGTGTGGTTGCGCCTCGGTCGGCCTGGTGGGCCGCGTCATGCGGGTTGCGGTGTCCGCTGTCATTGGCCTGGCCCATCCCGGGCCGGATTGGTCGGGGCATCCAGCCCCGCCCCGACTCGTTGCGCCCCCAAATGACTTCGGGGGGGCTCACTTCGTCTCCGGGAAGAGAGAAAGGATGGTCGCTACGCTCCCGCACGTGGTGCACGGGGAGGTTAAAGGGAGGAGAAAGGCCCCCCCGGGGCCTGCCGGCTAGCATCGGCCTGCCCGGCGGCCACGCCGCCGCCGGAGGTGCGCGCGAATTTCGGCATCTTAGTTAAGCGACCGCTTAGTAATACATATTATCGCATCCTTATAATTACATATCCTTTTATATTTCTCTGATTATCATGAGGAAAATGCCTTGAAAATAGCCAAAAACACCGCTTTTGCCATTGTTTCGATTGGGTCTTTTATGGTATACTAGTGATCACTGAATGGGCATCGGGCCCCTTCAAAAAATGTGGTCCGCGGCGGTGTATCAGACCACCGCGGACCGAGGTCGTTTCCTTTAGAGGAGGAAGCTTCCCATGGCCATGCTACTGGAAAAGCCAGCCGTTCGCAAAGGCACGTGTTCTCTCATCCTGGTCATCGAGGGTCGTCGGTATCGGATCACTCCCGGAGAGCCGACCTGTCGAGGATCCAAAATCTGGCGGCTGCGGGCATGCCCCGGCCAGCAGCGCGCCGGCACCATGTATTCCGTGTGCTCGTTCCGTTCGCACGTCGATTGCACCTGCCCCGATAGCACGGTCAATTTTGCCGTGTGCAAGCACATCCGCGCCCTGCAGGCCCTTGGCATGGTCGCCAAGAGCGCCACTCCCTCCATCATGATCGCCTGGCGAAACATCCAGCCCCGCCGCGCCAAGCCGCCGTTCCCGGGCCCGCCCGCGGCGGAATCGCCTGCGCCGGCCGCCGCCGCCCCGGTGTCGGTGAAAGCCCGCCGCCTCCATCAGCCCGCGCTTCCCGCCGCTGATGCCTCGGGATTCGCCGCCGGCTGGAACGACGCCGTTCGCGCCCACCTCGCCACCACGTCGGCGAAGGGAGGTGCGCTTTGAAACATCCCCACGCGCTTCACTGCATGCACTTCCGCGGCTGGAACATCGACTCTTGGTGCTCACACTGCCGCATCAACTGGGAAGAGAATTGCGGCCAGCTTTATTGCAAGGGATACGAGCGCGCCATGGACATGGAGCTCGCCCGCACGGTCTGCCTCGAGATGGAAGCCGGCACGGTGGACATCCCCGCCGAGTATCTCAATCTCGATCTCTCGGAAGTGGTGCGGACCGCGGCCTCGCCGCCGGTGCCGTCTGCGAATTGACCGGCCGCCGGCTGGGGCAGCGGCATGCCCCGGCCGGAAGGTGGGCGCGGCGGATCCATCCGCCGATGCCCACCCGGCGGGCTCCTGCCCGCCGCCGTCCGCGGCACACCGCCGCCCGCCAACGGCACCCCACTTCTCACACCACTTCCGGAGACACCATCATGAGCAATCCCACCGACGATGATCGTATGGACGAGACCCGCCTGGGCGATGAGCTGCGCGACCACCCGCTTCGGCTCTGGCACTGCAACCGCCGCCCCACCTATCACGAACAGCTTGCCGATTGGGCCGCCATGGCCCGACGGATGGCCGAATGGGAGCGCGAACAACACGCGGCCGCCCCGCAAAACCCACAGGAGTACGAGGCACGCTGGGGATATCCACCCTCTCGGGCCGCGCAACGGTGCAAGGACCGTTACGGCGACTACCCCCTCGGCTATTGCCCGCCCGACAAAGTGACGAATAACGATGGAGGTGATCAATGAGCATCCGCTTACATATCTCGGTTTGCAGGAAAGAGAGCCCCGCCGGGTCGTTCAGCTCGTTCGGCGCGGAGTGCGGCCTGGAGCTCGAGCTCGACGGCTCCCTCCTGGCCGACCCGACCGCCCTGCTTGCCAAGGCCCAGGAGCACTATGGCTTTTGCGAGATCGCTATGAACGACCAACTTCAACGGCTGCGGATCCAGGCAGCCAACGGCACCAGGCCCACCGCGGCAAGCCCCGCTGCGGACACGGGCCCCCGCCCTCAGGCCACCCCTCGGCCGAGGAGCCGGTCGGTCGTTCCGCCGCCGCCACGACCAGCAGCGGAGCCGGTCGCCGAGGAGTATGGCGACGCCTTCGAGCCCGACCAGGACCAGGAGGACGACCCGCCGACAGACGGCAATCATCTCCTCGGCTGGGCCCGCAATCAACCCGGCGACGCCAAGGGATGGCTCGTCGGCCTGGGCAAGAGGATGCGATATCCGAACCGGATCCTCGACTGGACGCCCAAGCAAGTACAGACAGCCTACCAGACCTACCGCCAAGCCCAGAGAGGCTAACAGGCACCCGCCGCGGCCGCCGGGGATGCAAACCCGGCGGCCGCCTCCCGAGACCAGCGCCGACACACGCGCCAGTCCAGCATGCCTTTCTCCTCTCTCTTCAACCCTCCCACAACACGTGCGGGAGCGCAGCGACCATCCTTTCTCTTTTTTCTTCCAGGAGACGAAGTGAGCCCCCCCGAAGTCATTTGGGGGGCGCAACGAGTCGGGGCGGGCAGGACGCCCGACCAACCCGGGCACGACGCCCAGGCCGATGACAGCGGACACCGCACCCCGCATGACGCGGCCCACCAGGCCGACCAAGGTGCTACCACAAGCCACGGCGGGCCGCGGCGGGCGGGGTGCGGTAGCGGGGCCACGCCGAGGCTCACAAGGGCGGCCACGACGGCCGACCGGGCGCTGGACATACCGCAAGCGACGGCGCTACCACAAGCGAGGGTCCGGCGGTCTGAGCAGGATGCGATTCCCCGCCCAAAACATCCGAGCAGGCAGTAGGCAGTAGAAAGGAACTGGCTAATGTTAGCGTCGATCCTGCCGGCCGATGGTGGAAACCTGGCGACGATCGCCGCCGAGCTGGGACCGGCCACCATCCCGAGGAGCACTTTCGGAGTGGGCAAGGCGCAATAGATCAGCGCGTACCCAGGTCAAGGTGTGACCACGATCCTTCACGAGCTGATCGAGCTCAAGGATGACCACCAGGTCGCCGGTTTCGCCATCGGCCCGGACGCCGCCGCAGTCCGCTCCGAGCTGGCTGAGGTCGTTTACCAAGTCGTCACCGACACCGTCCAGGCCGCGGGATCCTCCCTCGGCCACCGAGACCAGGTCCGCGGGGCGGCTGGCACCGGCGGCGTCCTCGGCACCGCGGCCCGGACGGCCGCGGGCGGGTTGGCAGGGATGCCAGCTCAGCGAAGCCGGAGCGCAGCGACCGCGACTCAAACCAGCGGGCACGACGCCAGCGAGTCAACACGGGCGGGCAGGATGCCCCTCCGCCTTCTTCATTACGCGAGCCACACAGGCAAAACACCTGGAACAACTGGATAATGCTTGATTTCCACATCAATGTCCCTGGGTATGCACCGTTTAAAGCGTTCCATCACGCCGTTAGGATCGAGGTCAATCGATGCGACGCGGCGTAGCTTCCTATTGCCGAAGACCGACGAGCGGATCATCTGCATGAGCAACTCATCGCTGGCAGGCATCGAGAAGCCGAACAGGAGGATGCTCTCAGCATCGGAGATGGCTTTCCTGGCAGCCTGCCACATCACACCGATCTCTGGCGTATCCCCAAGATTCTTGCTCATTGTAGGCATGACTAAGACCGGACCGCATTTTTCATGGCACGAAGGACAGTCGCACGGTTCGAAAGGCATGCATTGGGCGTCAGCGACTAGGCATTCGTAGGAGCAGCATATTGGATTGAGGCATCGCTTCCACGCGATTGATCCATGCGGTTTGACCAATGCACCGCGCCAGTCCGACTCAAGGAGCTCCAGCTTCCCGAGGCAGGAGCAGCCTTTGGACAAGATAATCCGCATCTTACAGTGCGGACACGTTAGATTCGGAGTGCCGTGGACTCCGTGGATCATGTCGTGGCGATTCGACATGATCCGTTCAGCGATATTGTCGTAGTTCATAGAGACCACAGTGGTGTTGGGACCGCAATCGGCCAGGAAGTTGGCCGCCCAATTATCCTCCGCGATGTTGAGGCAGGGCTTGAGACGACTCAATGTGTATCCGGCGAGTTGACGATTGATCTCAGCCGCATTGTCCTTCCAGCGATCAGCCCAGCCTGCCAGAACTTCCATGGGAGACGTACGAATCTGATCGAGTGTAAGCAAAACGGACTCGACATTTGCTTCCTTTGGATCACCGACCACCCCAGCGACGAAATCATAGAGCAGAGGAAATGTGTCCGCCTCAAGATGATCGAAGAACGTTCGCATCAGCGGTAGCTTGCCGTCCGTAGCCGCGACGGAGAAGCCCGCTCCGAGAATGACGACGGAAGTGGTTTGGATTTGCCAATCCATTGTAAGCACCCGTGTTCACAGGGCGATCAAAGTACAAGTAACACTGATTTATTATGCGTTCGGCATCGTATAAGGCAAACGATTACCTCAAGTTGCACCTGGCTTGACTTTTATGGAGTGCATTCTCTGAATTGGTAGGTCGGTATTTCAACATGTAGGCCGGGTTTTTGCTAAGCCGGTCCCGTGACAGGATGTAGGTGAGTATCGGCCGGGTGGGCGTCCGCTGGGTCCCACCCCACCTCAACCAGCAGCCGGTCGAGCGCCTCGCGCCCCTCGACCGTCGGCTCGCCGCCGATCGCGAACCGCGGCCGAGCCGGCAAGCCCGCCGCGAGGTCGGCCGCGACGGCGGCCGCCCAGAGCAGTCCGGCACGTCTCGCGAGCTTGGTGGAACCCGTGCGCTTGTGCACGGCAAGGGCGGAGTCGTGAAACTGCCGCGGCCACCTCGGGCGCGATCGGCTCCAGTGTGGGCTTGGGAAGGCGCGCCTCGAGTGCCGCGAGCCACGTCTCGATCGTTTGCCGCTTGGAGCCGCTCAATCGAGGTCCTCGTTTTCGTCTTGGCCTTCATCTTTCGCGTCGAGTTGCCTCTCGATCGCCTGGAGACGTTCCACCACACCGTCGTGGTTGTCGGCGACGATCGCCGTCCGGATTGACTCCAGGCCGAGCTTGTCGGCAAGCAAGAGGACCTTCGCCGCCGAGATCTTCTCTCGCGCCGATAGCCGGATCCGTGGACATGGCCAGTTCATTGAGTTTGGCGATGAGTGGTCCCTTGAGTTCCTCGGGGACGTCCCAGCCATGGCGGAGAGCGCGCTCCGCGAGCTTAGCTTCCAGATCTTTCGACCGCATCGAAGGTGCCTACTTCATGGAGGACTGTCGGTCCTAGACATTCCGGGCACTGACGCGACTGAGGTTTGGCGCCGGCGCCCGGCCCTCGGGGAACTCCAATTTCAAACCGCCGGCCAACGGGTCAATCAGGTCCTCATGCGGGTGTTGGGGATCTTTGGCATAGTCCATCCACTGGCTGCCTCGCTTCGCACGGACATAACACTGGAACGCCTGGATCAGGTGCCGACAGCGAGGATGAACTGTGAGAGTCACGGTCCCATCGGCCGACATGAGCAACGCCTCGAGAAACTGCAGGCCGTCCGCTTTCGACCCAGAGCGTGGCCAGGCCTCGAGGCCATTGCGCCCTTTGAGCCCCTGGCGCAGGTATTCGGCTCGAACCGTCGGGCCGATCGCCGTCCTGTCGTCGCCGGCCGGGTCGGTACTCACTCGGGCGCGATCCCAGCCGATCCCGCACAAGCTCTCCGACTGCCTTCGGATGTCGCCCGCACTCTTCTCGGCACTCAAGCCTTCCGAGAGGTAGTCGGCGAAAACGGTGATCGTGATCCCGGTCCCGTCCATTCGGTTCCTCACTTGAAACCAGACCGCCCCGGTATAAACGCCTGAGTCCACTGCAATGTGAACCGGGAAATGGGGATGGTACTCGGCCTTGGCCGTTACGTGAATTCCTTCCAACTGGGGATCAAACTGGTCAAACCAGACGCCGCCGGCCACCGGATCCAGGCAGAGGTAGTCGCTGCCGAAGACGCGTGCGCTGACCAGCTTGACCTTCTGGATCAGAGCGTTGATCGTGTAATGGCCGTTCGACCGCTTTGCCTTGGGGAGCCGGTCGGGACGGCTGTCGCGGTCCGCGTGGCACCACTTGACCAAAGGGCACTCGGGGCACTTCTCCAGGTTGGACCCGCTCCGCGACTCCGGGCACCGCTCCAGCACCTCGAACATGCAGTAGGTGTCGACCGGGAACGCGCCGGCCCTGCCCAGCTCCATCAGCTCGGCCATCGGGCCGCCCACGCGGTGCCGGGTCGAGGTCATCAAGATGCTGGCCTGGCACCCGTCCTTCTCCATGCATACGCCGGCCGCCGACTCGCGGATCTCCGGGTCGATCTCGTCCACTTCGTCGAGCTTCAAGCTGGCGACGTGCGGGCCGCGGACCGAGGTCGGGCTGGCGGCCAGCATCTCGATCGTTGAGCCGTTGCGGTAGCGGGCCTCGGTCTTCAGTAGGGATTCCAGCGTGGACCCGTCACCGCCGAGACAGCCGCGGCCGTCGCGAACCACTTCCTGAAGGGCGGTGTAGATTTGGCGCGACTGGGACAGTGACCCGCCGAGGATCCGCGTGCCATGGTGTGGATTGAACCGGCTGGCCAGGTGCGTGTCGATCGCCGACAGAAAGCTCTTGCCCGATCCGCGCGGCCCGTGCCAGAGTGCCAGGCTCGGCCGCTCCAGCACCTGGCGCGCGAACAGGTCGAACGGAGCCGCGTGGCCGGCGCAGACCGCGACACGGGGGATGGTGACGCCCAAGTGGGCCAAGACCCAGTCGTGGAGAGCGTCGGCCGTCGCCGGGCGAGCATTACGCGCTTGGTCCAGGGTCACGATCATCGGGGCACCTGGGAATGGGATTCAGGAGATGTTTCATCGTCCGCGGCAACCACCGCCCGCACCGCGCCCCCAAAGCCCCCCAAGAAAAAGCTCGAGGGGCTGCCGGCACGGAGCGCAATCCTACACTATATATTATACCATCGAACCCCCTCTATATCGACGAACGTTTATGACTAATTTCGCGGATTCGCGGACGGTTATTCCCATTGTGGGAAACGATCCGATTATGCATGCCCCGATCGGACCGGAACCCCCTTGACGGGACCGCGTGGCCGATCTATTTGGCGACCTGGTTGATTCCGACCGACCTGGTCCGGCGGCCGGTTAGGTGTCGACGACGCCCCTGTAATCGGAACTGACGTTATCACCGGGATCTCGCGTTCGCATTTGGTGGAACGAACGTTGCACCAAACGCAAAATGACGCTATGATGCATGCGGTTCTCCCACAATGTTGTCATCGAGGATCCCGGCATGGGCGACGATCAACCATTACTGATCGGACTGGTCAGGGTCTCCACCGAGAAGCAAGCCGACTCCGGCTTGGGACTGGCCGCCCAGTACGCCGATATCGACAACCATCGATCACGAATCAACGGTGATGTTCTCGAAACATATGAAGAGATAGAATCAGGAACGCATGACGATATTAAGAGTCGACCGATGCTGATCGCAGCCGTCGAACATACTCTCGAAGTGGATGGCACTTTGGTTATCGCCAGGCTCGATCGCCTGGTCCGCTCGACGTCGGTAATGCAATACCTCAAGGACAGCAAAGTCCGATTCGTCGCATGCGATCAACCTTATGCGAGCGAGCTGACGATCGACGTTCTGGTCGCCGTCGCCGCTAACGAGGCCAGAATGATCAGCAAGCGCACCAAGGATGCACTCAAAGCTTATCGGGACAACCGGATGGTGTCGAAGCGAATCCGCGCGATGTATCCGGAGGGGGTTCCCGCAGATGTGGTCGAGATGACCGCCGGTAAGCTCGGAGGCTCGCTGCCTCAATGCCGGACCTTGACGACCGAGGCCCGCGCCAAGGGGCTCGATCGATCGGCGGAATCGAGGAAGGCTAGAGCGTTGAAATCGGCCGAAGTCATCGGCCGCCTGCTGACCGCCTGGAAGCAAGCCGAACCCGGTTTGACCCTGCAGGTGATTGCGGATCGACTCAACGCCAAACACCGCAAAACTCCGCGAGGGAAGCGGTGGACGCCGAGCCAAGTCAAGCGAGTAGTCGACCGAACCGCCCGGAAAGCCTGACCAGGCGGTCGATGTTGATGGCCCTCGACCGCCTCGATGATCCCGACGACGACGCCCCGACCGATCGGCGACCGCCTTGATGGCTTCGCCTGGCACCATTGACCGGAGGCCGGCAATAGGACTGATGGGTTGCTCGGCTCCGATTCACATCACGCCGAGCAACCGCGCATAATTCCCTAGTCGCGGCCATAGATCTCGCGGCGGTGTCCCACACGGAGAATCAGCACGGCTGCTTCTATATCATCGATTGTGTATATGATTCTGTATTTGCCAACCCGTACGCGGTATAGATTTTTCTCGCCTTCTAGCTTTATCGATCCGCGGGGGCGAGGATCTACGGAGAGGCCGCTGATCTTTTGACCGATTCGCTTCTTCAGACTATCCTCAAGCCCTCGAAGGTAAGCTAATACGGCTGGCGCGATGTTAATGGCATAGCTTTTACTGGGTCGGCTTGGCTTCATCTCTAACCTTTCCTTTCTGATCTTTATATACATCAATTATTGTTCATATCCAGACTATACAGCGATCGCGTACGTCCACAAATTGTACGATATCCAGCGTGCGTCGTCCAGAGGTATGCCACGGAATCGGCCGAGCCGCATCGCACAATACCAAGGGGATTTTGGAAGTTTTGTTGTTTAAAACAAGGGACATTTCCAAAAACGATCTATTGACTAGGTCTTGACCATACCTTGGCCAGGTCTTGACCAGGTCTTGACTAAATTGTACGAAATGCCTAGTATCTTAGAAGATTATTAACCTTGATTATCGTGATAATCAGATTTACTACAATATACATATTGCTGAAATACTATAAACGGAGCATTTATTATGATTAAGGTTGCTGCTAGCACAGCCCGCCAGGAGTTCGCTGCTGTTCTCCGTAAGGTCCAGCAGGGCAAGCGTTTTCTACTTGAGAAGCACGACAAGGGGGTCGCGGCAATCGTCTCGGTAGAGGATTTGCGCTTTTGGAAGCCATCGAAAACCGGCACGACCTGGAGGCCGCACGACGAGCCCTCGCGGAAATCGCCGAGAAAGGGGCAATCCCTTGGGAGGAAGCCAAGGAGGAACTAGGGCTGGAATGATCGACCCACGCTCCTAACGCCGCGGCCGCCAGCCAATCTGCTCGACCATGGCAAGCCTGCCTTGCCGCCGATCCCGACGACACTCCCGAGCCGCCGGCGGCTGGACGTTCACGGCGAGACGCTGACCAGGACGCGGCCGAGCTGGGCCGGATGGTGGACTACCCCACCCACCCGCAGGCGCTGTGACAAACGCCGCCAGGCACCCCCGCCGCCGGCCGAGCTGGACGTATGACTGCACACCACGTTGTACATGTCGGTACGCGGATCCAGCCGGTCAACGCTGCCCCCGCGCCCTCGAAGGCCACCCCGATCCGAAAGTGAGAACGCCGAATATAGCGAGCATTCCGTGATTGTCCCGCTAGAACGCGAGGGTTTTACTCAAGGGCAGAGCTAAAAAAAGCAGACTAAGATCGGACGGAGTAATGAGATGACACTGGCAACCGTGCAAAGTGGCCAATGGCGAACCCAGCGATTGCCCGGTCAAGAGTCAGTGTCCCAAGCCGATGTTCCGTACCGGATTCGACCGCGAACCCATTGTGGGGAACGGCCAGACATGTGAAGATGAGTCGGCACAAAAAAAGAGCCGCCGGAAGCCGCAAACTTCCGACGGCTCGAATGCGATGGACGGCCCCGTTACGGCCGATCCCGCGATGTGCGAAACCTTTTGCACCAAAGGAATCGCCCCGGTGAAAGTATACCCGCTGTCGACGCCCCTTGCCAGGGGTACTGGATCTTTGTACGCCCATCGGTCCGCCAAGCTCGCCGTGAGCCAGGAGGTGGACCAGTGTCAGCACTGAACGGACAGATCACCCGGCACACCAAGGCCAAGCCGTGCCCGATTTGCGGAGGCGGTGATCAGGACGTCCGCGGGCAAGGCACGCGATGCTTCGGCTTCATCTCCGGCAAGTGGATCCATTGCTCTCGCGAGGAACATGCCGGCAAGGCCCGCTACCTGGAGAAATCCAAAACATACCTTCACGTTGGCAAGGGGCCGTGTCCTTGCGGGAAGGAACATGCTCCAGGTGAGCCCGCCGTCGACCCGCGGAATGCTCGCGACCACGTCTACAAATATCGCGACCAGGATGGGAAGGTCGTCTTTGAAGTAGTCCGCACCAAGAACCCCAAGGGCTTCTATCAACGACGCCCCGGACCGAACGGCAAGCCAGTCAATGGCCTCGGGGGTGTATGCCGGTCCTCTACAACCTTCCCGTATTGAAGACAACCGACCCGAGTGTGACGGTCTGGGTGTGCGAGGGTGAGAAGGACGCCGATCGGCTCGGGTCCTACGACCTGGTGACGACGACGAACCCGATGGGTGCGGGAAAGTGGCGTGACGAGTACTCGGAGACTCTCTGCGGCCGTGCCGTCGCCATCCTCCCCGACAACGATGAACCCGGCCGTAAGCATGCCCGGGAAGTGGCCCAGTCGCTTCAAGGCAAGGCGGTTTCGGTCAAGGTTGTGGAATTGCCCGGCTTGCCGCAGAAAGGCGATGTGAGCGACTGGCTCGATGCTGGTGGAACGGTGGAGCGACTCCGCGAGCTGCTCCGGGAAACCTCCGAATGGATGCCAGCGCCGACACCTGAATTCGTGCCAGTGGTATCGACGACCATGCATGCTGGCAATAACGGCGTCACGGGGGCGGGCGATCGGCCTGCGATCGAGATCACCACCGAGTGGCACATCGTCGTTGACCAGGCCGTCCAGGCGCTGGCTCGCGATCCCGATCTCTTCCGGCGTGGAAGTACCCTCGGCCATGTCGTCGTGGAAGAGGAACCTACATTGAGACTTTCCCAAGGCGTCGAGCTTCGAAACGCTCATGGCACCAGTCGTTTCATTGGCCATTCCGATCCCGCCATCGGGAGATGCCTCACGCGGAACGCTCAGTTCTTTAAATGGCGCAAGGATCAAAACGGCGAAGATGTCGCCGTCAACGTCAATCCTCCCGACTGGCTGATCAAGAATGTCGCCACAATGGAGTATTGGCCCGGTATACGGACGCTTCGCTCGATCACAGGCTGTCCGTATGTGAATCCGGACGGATCGATCCCGAATCCAGGCTTTGACCAGGCGACCGGCACTCTGTATCGTCCGATCGGCAAGACTCCGGCGATCCCAAGCCATCCCAATCAGCAAGACGCCAGGGACGCCGCGGATCGGCTCTTGGGCCTGGTGGATCAATTCCCGTTCGCGACCGGAGCGGACCGGTCGGTCTTTCTCGCCGGGTTGCTGACGGCGATCCAGCGGCCCGCGATCGACGGCCCCGTACCCGGGGTCGTCTTCAACGGCAACAAGGCCGGAGTCGGCAAGGGGCTCCTGGTCGATACGATCGGGCTGATCGCGTGGGGACACTCGATCCCAACCCGCACGTACCCGGCCGATCCGATCGAAGCCGGCAAGGTGAAGCTGAGCCTGGCGATGTCCGGGATCTCGGCCGTTCACTTCGACAACTTGCCCGAGGGGGGGTTCTTCGGCAACTCGGAACTGGACTCCGCCCTCACCTCGACCGAGGTCGAAGGCCGCATCCTCGGCCAGAGTCGCGAAAGCGGTCCTTTGTCTCTCCGGCCCTGCTGGTTCATCTCCGGCAACAACGTCAGTCCGTCGAAAGACGCGTACCGCCGTTGGCTTCCGTGCAATCTCCAGACTGACCTGGAATCACCCCACGAACGCGACGACATCAAGGAGGGGAACCTTCGCGGCCACATCCGCGACAATCGCCTCGAGCTGCTCAACGACGCCCTGGTCGTTCTCAAAGCGTACGCGATCGCAGGTCGGCCCAAAGGGCGCTGGGCGACTCTCGGTTCCTTCGAAGACTGGGATAAGGCCGTCCGCGGGGCCGTCTGGTTCGCGACCGGCGACGACTGCCTGGCGACTCAGCGGGCCGCCGCCGAGGAATCTCAGGATCGACAAGACAAGCTGGCCTTGCTGGAAGGCTGGAGGGAACTTCTCAGGGAAAGGGACGGCGGTCTCACCGTCCAGGAGGCTTTACAGGAAGTGGCCGACTATCCGGATCATTATTCGATGCTCCGTTCGGTCCTTTTGCGGATGTCGAGGGACGGCAAGATGCCAACGCCGCAACAGATCGGCATTCGGATCGCGGCCATGAAGAGCCAGCCTATCGGCGGGCTCCGATTCCGGAAATGCGGTGACAAGAACCATGCCGTGCTCTGGATGGTTGCAACCGTGTAAACGGGGACTCGGGGACTACGGGGACTATTTCCCACCATTCCAGGTAATTTTAGGTATTCCTGGTTGATGTCATCATGTAGTTATTGGTGTTCCAATTTCGCCCGCGATAGTGGGAAACAGTCCCCGTAGTCCCCGAGTCCCCGTTTTGATTACCCAACAGGAATCACCGGATTTCGGCGCAAAGTCTGTCTACATAGGATGAAACGCCAAAATTACCCCATACAGGTCCCGCCACCGGTACGGCCCACCAGCCACGAGTCCGGATCAAAAACACTGGATCGCGACCTTCAGCCTCCAAAAAATGAGGCACTTCGGTCGACGGTACGACCTGGGGTGCATTGAAACGAAGTGTCGATACGGAGAACAGAAACAACGACGCTGTTGCCGCGATTGGCGTATCAGGTAAGATTGGTTAACCGCTCAAAATGCGCGGTTACCTGATTGGATGATGTCGCGTTCGCGGGAAGAGGTGTCGTGATGGGTGCCAAGATGGAACCGAGAAAACTGGTCCCCGGAAAGCATGCACTCCTCCGAGGGAAAAAGCTCAAGGGAGCCGTCCCGTCGTACACCCCGCCTCCGCCCGAGTTGGCGGGAAAGTGGATCGCATGGTCCAGGGACGGGCGTATGGTCGCCTCGGGTGAGACGCTCGAAGAAGTCATGGCCCTGGTCGCTTCGCGGAAGATCAAGGGCGCGTCTTATGAGCCCTTACCCCTTTCCGTGCGCGGTCGCTGAGCATGCCGTTCTCCTACCATGCTTACAGGACTTCGCCGTCTCCGGCCGACGAATCGGATATCGTCTGGTGCCCGATGCTCGAGGTTTTGGTCATCGGAACAGCGGCCGAGGTCCCGATCTGGGGGCTGGTCGACACCGGCGCCGCCGAATGCATCCTCCCCCACGACGTGGCCGGGGTGATCAAGGCAATCCCATGCGACGAGAAGGGGACCATAGCCGATTTCAGCGGGCGGACGCATGAAATGGAATATGGGAAAGTGACCCTTCAAATCGAGCTCGAGAAGGAAAGGATCCGGTGGCCGGCGATCGTCGCCTTCAGCCGCGACAGGACGGACGCGGTGTGGGGAGGATGCGGATTCCTCAACTACTTCCGCGTGACGTTCGACGGGCCGAGCAGGAAGTTCGTCATCCGATGGCGTGATAGGTCATCGGACAGGTTCACGGTCACACGCCTCCGCAAGTCCAAGGCACGAACCCCCAGGCGACGAAAGCGCTGAGCGTCGACGCACGTCTCCGCCTACTTCTACTCCCCCGCCCCGCCGGCCGCGGATCGTTCCGCCTCGACGTCGCCGTCGACTTCCGGCCGTGTCTCCCTGGCTGGTTTGCTTTTGCTGGGGTCCAGGTCCGGGACCTGCCGTTCAAGGATCCACGCGACATACTCGCTGATGTTCTTGCCGCGGCGATGGGCGTGCACCATGATTCGCTCGAAGAGATCGTCTTGAAGGTGGATGGTCCGGCCCGGGCCCAACTTGCTCTTCTTGGCGGCCGCCCCCCTGCCCTTCGTCGTCGCGGTCGACTCGCCATCGGGCGGGCCGTCCGGCTCGACTTCCGCCTGGTGTGGTTAGGCGGCGTCGACCGCCCCCGTTCCAGGATTCCCGACAGCCTTGGACCGGCCCCGTTTCTGCGTTCGGCCGCCATCGATGACCTCCTCGACGAACTGATCGTACGCCAGCGCCCCGGTGGACTTCGGAGCATGGGTTAAGACGGTTGTGCCCCGCGAATGGGCTTCCTCGATCTTGGCGGATAGAGGGACCACGGCCTTGATAGACGAGGTCGCCGAACCGCGCCCGGAGTTCCGCCTCGACGTCGCGCGCGACATTGTTCCTGGACACCTTGGTCACGTAACAGACCCGCCAAGCGCAAGGCGTCGTTCCCGTACGCTTCCCGGACCTCGGCGATCGCCTCCTCGAGCTGCACCAGGCCGAGCATCGCATAGACGCCCGCGTCGACGAGGCGCGATCACTTCGTCGACGTAGACCAGGACGTTGACCAGGACGGTCGTGAGCTGCGGGCCCGTGTCGATCAGGACGAAATCGTAACGCCCTTCGATCGAGGCCAGCGCGGACCGCAACCGGGTATCTCGGCCCACGACCTGCGCCAGCTCGACGTTGACCCCTCCGAGCGCAGCATCGGCCGGAAGGAGATCGAGGCCCGGCGTCGACGTCTCGCGGATCGCGTCGACCGCGGACACTTGCCGGGTCAGGACCGAGGCCAACGTCGGCGGGTCACTCCCCTGCCCTCCCAAGATCGTCCATGTGGCGTTGCTTTGTTGATCGGCGTCGATCAGTAAGGTTCGCTGGCCGCGTCGTGCCAGCCCGACGGCAAGGGCCGTGGCGCTGGCCGTTTTCCCGACGCCCCCCTTGAGTGAAACCAGTGCGATTCGTCGCATGGAATGCCCCTTTCCTCCGAGGGATATCGGCCGAAACGTCCAGACACTTGAGGTGCCAGCCTTCGGAGCCGCCAAGGACCGGGATTGCCAACCACCAGAGCGTTTCGATTGCAGGGTGGTTGGCAATCCGGACGTCGGGCAACCTGGACACCAGGACGGTCGGCAATCTGGTGGTTGGCGTTCCAGAGTATCGAGCATCTTGGACACCAGGACTGTTGACAACCCTGGTGGTTGGCATTCCGGACGTCAAGCAATTTGGACACCGGGACGTCCGACCTCCCAGGTGGCTGGCATTCCAGACGTCGAGCAACTTGGACACCAGGATCGTTGACGACCAGGACGCCCAGCATCCTGGCAATTCCGATGGTGCGCAGTCTGGACGTCGGGTGTCCCGGCCCCGGCCGTGCGAAAACCTACGGTAAGGAATCCGTTTGGCCGTCAACGCTGCCTCCGAGCGCAAGGGTCGGTAACGGAGCAGGGGAGGGCTGGGACCATCCGAGCGGATACTCGCTCGATCGTACGAAAATTAGCGACCAGCGATCGCTCTGTTGACGCCAGACAAGCCTCAGCCGACCGGGCCGCCGTGCTGCCCTGCGGCCGCCTGGCTGGCCCTCGGTGAGTCCGCGCTCGACCTGACCGTCGACCGCACCGCTGGCGACGTCTGGGCTGAGGTGGTGCGACCCGGTCCCCGCGACCGGCCGGAACCGAGCCCCCGTGCCAGTTTCTTGTAACGCCCTAGCGTAAGATCGGATGGAAGAGGAACGGACAGCGTGATAGTCGGCACGAGTTTTCTGTACGCCAGACCACTTCCGGCTGCATCAACCACGACATCGAACAACGCGAGGGACGCCTGATATGCTGGCTCAACCGATTTCAACTCCGATACGCCCGTCCCGGATCGATGATGGGTTGCGATCGTCGGTCATCCCCGCGACCCGGGCGATTGACCAGACTGGAACAATCTCCATCATAAATGGGAGTGGCATCCCAATTTACATCGCCCAGGATGGCTCGGCGATCCCGTTCATCATCCCTACCGGCCAGGCAGAGACGATTCAGTCGATCGCCGAGAAGAAACAGACATTCTCCATTTGGAACTCCAACGGCCGCGGTCCCTTGGGGCACTGCCTGCACAGGGAAACCATCGCCGTGGTCGCGGATGCGGAGCAGCGTATCTATTGGACAGGGTTTAGAGTGCAGACAGGATGATTCGCCTCGTCCCGAACCAATTGGGTCTTGGCCATTCGTTCCGAGGATTTCGGGCGTCTCACAAGACCGCTCACTGCCTGACACGAGTTCGTTCCATGAGTTTCAAGGGGTGGGTGGTGAGACGCCCGTGGAGATATTCCTGACAAAGGTCCGCGAAGAAACGTCGGCCGAATAGGTGAATTCATTGGTCCCGACTTGAACTTGATCTCAGCCCTCCTACAATTCCTGGGCAAGCTACTATGATCCCTGCGCACGCCCGTCCTCTCGCGAGTGCGCCACGGGATAGCATCCAAAGAAACCATCAGCTTCACCGAGTTAGAACCAACTAATTCATTAGGACTTTGAAAACGGTTATGATCAACCGTGCACGCAATTGCACGCATGTTCTCTCCGATCCCCGCGCACACTTATCCTCTCCAAGTGCGCCACAGGATAGCATCCAAAAGAAATCATCAGCTTCGCCCCGAGCCAGGACTAACTAAGGGCTTGAAAATTCGGTACGGATCGTCCGTATGCGCTACCGTAGCGTGGGGACGTCTTGGCAGGGAGAGCCGCTCCGGATGCCGGCATTCAAAGGGAGCCGGCGGCTCGACATCGAGCAATGGAGGGACCGTGAACGGCGAGGATTACAACATTGCGTTCGAACGGCTTCTGTCCAAAGATCTGAATGAACGCAACGCCGCTAGTCGGGAGGTAACCCGACTATTGCAATCTGTAGATGACCGGGAGAGGGACATCGGAATCGATTGTCTCTCCCAGGTTACCTGTGTGATTGTGTGTAGGATTGCGAAGCGGGTGGAACCCGATCGCCAAACGCAATCTCGTTGGCTTCAACACCGCAGTGACGTTCTTGAGGATCTCGCCAGGGGAGACCCTGGCCCGGACGCTGAATTCTCTAGGCGCCTATGATCCGAACCAGTGTGACTTAGGGAAGTTTGCGGCCGCGCATGCCTTGATCGTCATGGGGCGGATCCTGGCATCGGCCCTTATTGCTGCGCAAACAGCACAGTGATCATTTGATCAGAATTGTAACGGCGGTACGTAATCCCTTTATGACCAGCAATCTGGCCGACACGCTTCGAGCGCGATGATCGGTTCAAGGGGCAGTTCTTTGCCTTGATCCGGATACGGGGACACCTCATGGACAACCAAGAGGCTTTGCAGCCCACTGACGAGCCAGAATTCACGCCTGAACGGATCCGCTATCTGCTCACGCCGTCGAGGAACGTCGTGCCGCCATTAGAAGAGGTGAAGCGAGCTGAGGCATGGTTGTTGGCACGGCTCAAATCCGACAATTTATCCGATAAGAACGAGGCGGCGGCGTGTCTTTTGGACGTCGTCCACGTCGTGGCCATCAGTGTTGTGAAGCGTATGGGAGAGAGGCCTTTGGGGGATGCAGATGATATCACTAGTGATGCATCTATTAAAATTAATAATTATATATCAAATTTTAATTCAAATATAAGGCCTCTTTCTACATGGATTACTGTGATAGTTAACAGATGCATGATAGATATAAAGAGACGTGAAAAACTAGAACGTAAATATTTGGGACCAAGAGTTAACAAGAGCATTGAAGACATTGAAGACAGGGAATCCTCGGAACGGGCAGATGGGATTCCTATGAATTCCGAGAGCGGCGGCACCCCTCGACGAAGGAATATCGATACCGAATTGTCCAATTGTCCGAGGTAGAAAAACAAATTATTACGTGCGACCCTTTTTTTAATAACGATCTAGCCGCCGAACTAGGGATAACGGTAAACGCTCTGAAGGTGAAGCGATGTCGGCTTCTGAAGAGGCTCCGCAGGTCGCTGGAGCCTCACGATGAATCGCCGGAGCCTGCCGATTAGTGTCGCATCAGGGATTTTTTCCTGGACAAGGTGTACAATATCAGACAGATTGGCTTGGCGTTGGGGTGCTTGAACCCAGGCGATCTCGAGCATTTGTGGGTGGATGTCCGATGCATTCGCTAAAGTCGTTGCTCTCTACTGCACCATCACTCGTACACTGTATCGACGGGGCTCATTCCAAAATTCGGCTCCTTTTCGAAACCGACTTTCGGTCGATGACTTCCTCGAACCTCTGTCTTTCGGGGGAGGGCATTTTCGTTTACTCTGCAACCCGCGCGATCGCTCGTACGTTTCTCCGACCGATGAGTCAACCAAGTACATGTGGGATATCGATGAAAAATTTGGGACGATCTGGATCTTCCGGAGAAAGCACCGGTCCCGATGGCGATCGGGACGACGAAACCGCAGTACGGGATACCGAATCCGAGTTCATCTTCAGCGACGAGGAGCTGCTTGAGGCCGAAGCGATCTCGACGAGGCTTGTGCCGAATACGCCGCCGGCAAATACGACATGGAGATGAAGATTTTTGAGGCCCGCCGTCCGGAGATCCTCCGGAAGGTCAAGGAGGGGATCGCCCGGAGCGAGGCTGACAAGATTAAGACTCGGAGGGAAAGGAATGCTCCGCCCCATCTTCCCGAGCCTGATCCGCCGCTCAAAGGGGAGATCGAGCGTGAGTGTCGCCTCGAGTCGGCCAGGGTCACTCGACAGTTGACCGCCCTACGCGATGACAAGCATCGGAAGGCGGTGCGAATCGTGGATTGCAGCCTCCGGGATGGGATCGCTTCGCTCCAGGGGGCACTGTCGTTGGAGGAGAAGGTCTGGCTGACGGCAGATCAAGAGCCTCAATGTCGATGCCATTGAGGTTGGTGTCGCCTGGGAAGCCGACGACCTGAAAGTCATCCCCCAGGTCGCCAAGGAACTCGGTCGGAGCGTCACGATCGTGGCTTGGTCCGCTGTGATCCTAAGTGGAAAGAGACACGGAAGGTCATCGATCGGCTTCGGGCCGCGTTTGATCGCGCCGGCACGTTTTCCCGGCGGTCGGATGTGAAGGAATCGGAAGATTTTGCGCCTCGGATTCACTTCTTCATTGAGATGTCGGCCGCCCTGCGGGAGGCGACTCGAAGCTGAATGACGGCGAAGTGGTCGAACTGGCTAGCCGCTGCGTCGGCTACGCGGAAGGTCGGCTTTACGGACATCCAACTCAGTGCTATGGACGCGACTCGCACCCACAATTTTTCCCTGGTGCGGGAAGTATTCCGCGCTGCGATTGACCAGGGGGCGACAGTCTTAACCTGGCCGATACCGCGGGGTGGGCGACTCCAACGTCGTTGAGCCGTTTGGTGCGGCGGTTGCGTGCCGAACTGCCGGAAGTTATGAATGGACAAGTGATCATAAGTGTGCACTGCCATAATACACTCGGCATGGCCACGGCTAATTGCGTGGCGGCATGCGAGGCCGGCGACCGCCAAGTCGAGTGCACGATCAACGGGATCGGGCCGCGTGGCGGCAATGCCGCCTTGGAAGAAGTTGTCATGGCGATCAAGGTCCGCCATGCCCTGATCGGGCTGACCCCAGGTGCGAGGAAGGCCCCTGGTGAGCCAGGCGAACGAGAGAAGAACCGCCGTGAGCAGAAGAATCCAGGCGTACAGACAGAGCTCTTGACCCAGCTCAGCCAGCTCGTTGCCCTCAAGACGGGGCTACCGGTCCCCATAAATAAGCCAATCGTTGGCCGCAATGCCGCCACCGAGGTGACTGGAGGTGATGAGTGTTCGGAAAACATGCGGGCATACGAGCCAGAATCGGTGGGCACAAGGTCCCGTCATGTCCTCGGTCCACAATTTGGACGTCAGGATTTGGAGGACTGGCTGAAGAGAGAAAAATTGTCGCCCCCACCGCACATGACGATCAATGAATTGTACCGGAGATTGAGGAATCTGGCCGGACCAAACAGGTCAACCGAGATGACGTCATCGCCCTGCTCGCCGATCCCGATCCTGAGAGGAATCGCCGCGCTTTGCGTGGGAACTGGTCAAAATCACCGCGACCACCTCGGGCGTCGATTGCCCATCGGTGGCGAGCGTCACACTCAAGTACATGCACGACAACCGCATCATCGAAGAGGCTGCTACGGGGACAGGGCCCATCACGGCGGTGTTTAAGGCCATCGACCGCGCGACCGGTGTGCTGGCCCGGTTGCGCGGTTACCGGTCCCATACGACTGCCGACGCCTCGCAACAGGCAGAGGTGATCTTGGAGTTGGAAGACGAGCTGGATGATCGTGTAATGTCCTATCAGGGGCGTGCCCTCTCACAGGATTCCATCTTTGCTTCGGCCCAGGCGTACATCAATGCCATCGACCTGATCTGCAAGGATCGAGCCCGGCCCCGACCGGCCCCGGCCAACGCGCAGCGCCACGGCATGAAGCCAGCACGGATGATGTCGAAGACCGTGAACTGGATGATCTCATCCTCCGGTTCGACCGCTCCGTCCGACGCAATCATGCGTAACGGCCTGGCGTAATTGAAGTGGGATGATTATTAGGATCCTCTTGATTGCTCAGCCGAGACGGAGATGGATGATGAGCACAATGCCCAATCCCGCGAGGCCGACCATTTTCCCTTGTACCGAGATCTTCCTATTCAACCGAAGCGATCAGATGATCCGAATCGAGGAAGAGGGCACCGATTCACCATTTATCCTCTGGCCGAGATGCTGGGTGTCCCGGGAAGTCCGTCGGGGTACCACCCTGATCATCGCGACTTGGGTCCTCGGTCGATACAGCTTCGAGCTTAGTCTCAACGAACTAGGGAAGAGCTCGATCGAACGCTGCAAACTCGCGGTTCCCTCAGAGGTAGGGAGCAGCCTCCACTGGGGTTGGGACGGTCTGGCCTGGCACCATCTCAGCGGTGAGGCGATCCATGACTTCGATGGCGCCCTTGATCGTCGGCACCACCGGCCCGTGGCTTCGATGATTCGGAAACAACGCGATTGTTAGTCATCTCTCACTTCGATTTTCGACCTCTCTTGCGACGCGTCGATTCCCGGGAGCAATATCTTTCGCCGATCATCTCCACGATGTGACGGCGATGCGTCGTCTGCCCCGGCGGCGAGGATGCGTCCCCTGCTCGCTGTCCAACCCTCCGTCGCACTCCGGATCGATCGGGATCCGCTCGAGTGTGTGCCGCGAATATGACGAGACCGCCCATTGGGCGGCATCCTTGACCGCGTGCAGCCATCGGGCCCCAGCGTGGTCATTCGACGACTGCGGCGGCTTGTCGAGCGTGCGGCGGTGGTCCGGCCCTTCCGGAGATCGACCCGCTACTACCGAGATGCTGAGTAGACGGGAATTATTCGCGGCCCTGTAACAGCTCGTCGTAATACTTGATGAATGCGGCGGACACGACCGAGACACAAAACAACGAAGAGTCCGCCGGCAACCAGCGAATTGCGATTTAGGTGATCGTGAGGTACGCACAACAAACCCAAGCCAAAAAAAGGGGAATATGAGATGTCGAAGCGATCAATCCAGGCGTCAATGACCTCCTCCAGCAACGGCCGGCAACCAGGGCGACAGGCAGCGACGAGCTGGGCGAGCGATTCGGACGGCACCGATTTCGTGCAGATCCCGATCTTGGCGACTCAGCACTTTGCCCCCGGGGAAATCCTGACGATCATCAACGATTCGACGGACGATATCCACATCGATTTGGGCACTTTCTCGTGGGCGATCGCTCGCGGGGAGCAACAGGCCTTTGGCCCATTCCAGGCGGGCCAGACGGCCCTGATCATCCGGGCCATCAAGGACGGTCGACCGGATCGTTCGCTCTCGACCATCAAGATCAAGATTGCTCCGATCGCTGGATTCGAGGGGAGGCGCGGCATCAATAGCCGACAGGATGCGGCCTGGAGGTGGGACGGCTCCCAGATCTGGCGAATCAGCATCCCATGCCAAGACGAGCAGCCGGAGCGAATCGCCTAGTAGTGTGACTCACGGAAGACTTGTTCCGGGTCGTATCGGGGCTGGGGGAGGCTTGACCTCCTCCAGCCCCTGTTCGTTTCATCAGAAGAGCGGAGAATTCGACAACCTTGCCCAAGGTCAGACACGAAGGATCGTCCAAGCGACGTGACCAATTCCCCGTCTTTGTGGAAGATCGACTCGATCCCGTATTCGTAACGACCATCCGTATTACTTGGTGTGATCGATCAAGTCGCTGAGCCTTCAATTAGTAGATGAGCCACCAGTTGGTCAGCTTAGGGAGGGGGTCATGATCTACGACAGTTTCGGCAGCGTCACTCCCAGCAAGCACGATTCGTTCGACCGTCTGTTCGACAACGATATGAAACCGAGGGTCATCAAGCCCTACCTGGCTGAATGCCCTCACTGTGGAGAGCGGTTCCCCTACCATCCGGAGCTGTGGCCGACGTGCTGCAACCCCGAGTGCACGAGAGTCTTGCCGGCGGCGTCGAGGCTGGAGTTTCCGCTCCTCCAGTCCCGTCTGATCGGAGACTGATCGTCCCGGCGCCCCGTCCTCGGGCGCCGCTCATCTCGGCTCGCGCCCATCCTCGATCCTTCGATCCCTGCGTTCCCAATCAACTTCTCCCGTGAACCACCGGCCGCGTGGCCGTGGCTGGTGCTGAGCCTCCGTGGCCTCGTGCCAGGCGATCCCGGCGATGGCCATCAGCACCCGCGTCTTTTCCTCTCCC